>NZ_JAINVH010000012.1 GCF_020400825.1 Streptomyces sp. HPF1205 | reverse complement strand
GCGACAGGTCCTAGGCCGGCCACCCGGTTGAGAGCCAGCCGGGTGGCCGTCGATCGGAGGGGCGGACGCGACGTGGTGCGTGCGCCCGACAGAGGACAGGCCTGAGGGAGTGGGGTGAGACCGTCCCCGTCACTTCATGCCAGCCCTGGCTCTCGCGGCGGAGCCTGTGGCCTCGGCCAACAGCGGGCCGTCGAGGCACGACAGCCCGAGCGTGCCGGTCGGTCGAAGCGCCTGAACCGCGCGGCCACTGAGCGCGTTGTTGCAGGGCTGCACGAGCAGGCCGCGGGAACCGAACTCACGATCAAGCTTCGGGGCCCCAGAAGCCGGCCCTCAAACAGCGAGAGCTGCTGTCTGCGTGCAGCGCCGGGAGCATCTGCCGCGCAGCTGTGACTAGCCTGCCCCGCGGGGCGCTTCGGGGGCCGGCGCGGGCTCAGTACTCGCCGTGGGGCTCGAACGGCGACGGCGCGGTGAGCGCCATCGACTTCCGCCTCCCTTTTTGCCACGCATGCTGCTGCGGGCCGCTTGCACGCAGACCGATATCCCGGCCTGATGAGCGACACCCCGGCAGGCCCGGAGACACCGCAGCGGTGGCGGCATCGTGTTCGGCCCGCCCGCACCCGCCGCAGGCCTTCACCTTCAACGACCTGCTCGTCCCGGCCGCCGCCGGCCGGTTCCACCCGGCCTGGGCAATGACCGCCGTGGCCTGTCGGTCACCACCGTCTTCGCCAACTCCATCGGCGCCCGGCCCACACCCTGCTGTTCGCCGCCATCAGCAGCGTTGGCCGGCGAGCCACTGAACCGTGAGCCGGCCAGCGCGCCGGGTCTCGCCTGCCACTGAAACCTCCAGCGCCACCAGGTCCGGGCGCGTCCGTCCGCCCCGGCCGGGCAGGGCCGATCGATACGAAGGAACCCGCGTGTCCTGCATGACTCCCGCCCACGTGTCCGAGCCCGAAGCGTCCGTCGGTTCGAGCCAGCACCGCGGCCTGCTGGCCCTTCTGACCGCCGCCGCGTTTCTGATTTTCGCGCAGGCGTTCATGATCGCGCCGATCCTGCCGCAGCTCGCCCGGGCCTTCCACACCACGCCCGAGACCGTCGGCCTGGCCGTCCCCGCGTACCTGGTGCCCTACGGGGCGATGACCCTGGTATGGGGGCCGCTGTCCGACCGCATCGGCCGCCGCGCGATCATCCTCACCTCATTGGCCGCCTTCACCGTCCTGACCGCGGCCACCGCCCTCGCCGACAGCACCGCAGCGTTCCTCGGCCTGCGGCTGGCCACCGCGCTCGGCGCCAGCGGCGTGGTGCCCATCTCCCTGGCCCTGATCGGGGACGTCTTTCCCTACGCCCGGCGCGGGAAGGCGCTGGGCTGGCTGTTCGGCGGCATGGCCGGCGGCACCGCGGTCGGCTCCAGCGCCGGCGCCCTGGCCGAGCCCGCCATCGGCTGGCCCGGCCTGTTCCTGGCCGCCGCCGGCGGCGCCCTCCTGCTGGCCGTGGCCTTGGCCGCCCGCGTCCTGCCCAGCACGCCTCGACCCGCCACGTTCCCGCCGCTGGCCGCGGTCGCCGTCGGCTACCGGCGCCTGCTGCACACCGCTCGCGGCCGGCGCACCTACGCCTACGTGCTGCTCAACGCGATGCTGCACTCCGGCATCTACACCTGGCTCGGGCTGTATCTGATCCAGCGGTTCGCGCTCGGCCCGGTCGGCGTCGGGCTCGCGCTGCTCGGTTACGGCATCCCCGGCCTTCTGCTCGGCCCAGTCATCGGCCACCTGGCCGACCGCTACGGCCGCGCCCGCATCATCCCCGCCGGCGTGGCCCTGGCCGCCGCATGCGCGCTGCTGCTGGCCACCGACTCGCCCCTCCCCGCCGTAGTCGTGATCATCACCGCGCTGTCGCTCGGCTACGACATGACCCAGCCGCCCCTGGGCGGCATTGTCACCGACCTGCCCGGCCCCCGCGGCCAGGCCATGGGCCTGAACGTCTTCGCCCTCTTCACCGGCTTTGGCCTGGGAAGCCTCGCCTTCCAGTCCCTGCTCACGGCCGGGTTCACCGTCGCGCTCACTGCCTTCGGCGCCACCGCATTGCTCGCCGCCGGCCTCGCCGTCCCCCTCTTCCGCGCCGAACGGGCGGGCTGACCGCGTGCGGACGCGTCCGTGTCGACGACCGCGCCCTGCAGGCCGCGCGCGACGCGGGCGCCTCGGGCGCCGAGATCGGCGAGGCCGTCGCCCACCTGGCCCTGAACCTGACGAACCACTTCTACATCCGGCCCAAGGTCGACAACGACTGGCCCGTGGTCACGCCGCGCTCCGCGGTCTGACCCGCACCCGCCCCGCCGGCCCGGCCCCACCCCCCGACCGGGGCCAGGCCGGCGGCCCCCTCGCCCGCCGGTCGGCGACACCCCCGACCGCCCGTGGAAGGAAAAACGATGACAGACCCGGCGCGCAGCACTCCGGTGGGCTTCCACGACGGCGAGCTGGACGTCCAGCTTCAGGCAGGCGTAGCCATGGACGCGGCACGGCTCTCCGGCATGCCGGCCCCCGCCCAGCTGCGCGGCGGCGTGGCCCGATTCCTGGCCGAGCGGACCTTCGCCGCGATCACCGCCCGCGCCAAGGACGGCACGCTGTGGGTCTCCCCGCTCACCGGACCGCCCGGGTTCCTCCACGTCGCCTCGCCGGCAGCCCTCACCGTGCGGGCACTGCCCGCCGAAGGCGACCCACTGCATCACCTACCGGCGGCCCAGCCGGCCGGGCTGATCGTGGTCGAGTACGCCACCCGCAGACGCCTGCGGATCAACGGCACCCTCTCAGACACCGGGAGCGACGGCCTGCTCATCGACGTGGAGCAGGCATACGGCAACTGTCCCCAGTACATCCAGAGCCGGCAACTCCACGCCACGCCCGCAGGTATCCCTCACGGGGAGCCGGTCCGGATCGCCGACACCCTCGCCGCCAGCGACATCGCCCTGATCCGCCGGTCCGACACCTTCCTGATCGGCACCACCCACCCCACCCGCGGCAACGACGCCTCACACCGCGGCGGTCCTCCCGGATTCGTCCGCGTCGAGGACGGACAACTGTGGTGGCCCGACTATTGGGGCAACAACATGTTCAACACCCTCGGCAATCTTCAGGCCGACCCCGCCGCAGCCCTGCTCTTCTGCGACTTCACCACCGGCCACACCCTGCACCTGTCCGGTCTGGCCGCCCTGGAATGGACCCGCACGGGCATCCCCGGCGACGACGACCGCACCGGCCGCCGCGTCCACTTCACCCCCCGCCATCTCGTGGCCGGCCGCCTCCTGCCACTCCAGGCAGACGCAGTTACCGCAGCCCCCGGCAACCCGCCGCTGACCGACCAGCCCACCGCACAATGAAAGACCGCCCCGCCATGACCGACAGCCGCCTGCCCTTTCCTCCGTTCGACATCGACAGCGCCCTCGCCCAGGTCCAAGCCGCCGAAGACGCCTGGAACACCCGCGACCCGCGTCAGGTCGCCCTCGCCTGCACCGAGGGCTCCGTCTGGCGTGACCGCGATGCCCTCGTCACCGGCCGCGAAGAGATCACCGAGTTCCTGACCGCCAAGTGGGAACACGAACTCGACTACGTCCTGCTCAAGAGCCTGTGGGGCTTCCGTGGCAACCGGATGGCTGTCCGCTTCCAGTACGAATGGCACAACGCCGAAGGTCAGTGGTTCCGCTCCTACGGCAACGAACTGTGGGAGTTCGCCGACAACGGTCCGATGCGCCGCCGGGAGGCCAGCATCAACGACCTGCCCATCAACGAGGAAGACCGCCGCTACTTCGGCCCCCGCCCCGACAGCGAGCGCGGCCCCGGGCACGACCTCCCCCTCGCCTGAAACCACCGCACGCCCCAAGATGCCCATGACGGCGCCTGGGCACAGCAATGAGCGAATGGCCATGACCCTCAGCTTCCGCACCATCGACGTAACTGGATACCGGGTGTTCTACCGGGAAACCGGTGAGCCTGGCGCACCGAAGCGGGCCCTTCTGGGCGGTTTCCCGTCCTCGTCGCACCAGTGACCAGGGACAGGCTCACCTCACCCTGCTTCGCTTCAGCCATCAGCCCCACCAACCGGCTTTGAGGACGTCGGCGTCTCTCCCTTGCCGGAATCGGTTGTGGACGGTCGGCCAGGCACCGAACTCGCCCGGCATCTCCCGCCACTGCCGCCCGTTCTTCACCGCCAGAGCAACCCTGCGAACCACCGAACCCGCGAGGTACGGGGGCGAACCTGCCGATCGGCAGGCAGCGCTCGCTGAACTCCCAGTCCAGATCCGTACGGCGGCGGGAAGCCTGGCGTGGTGCCGCTTGTGCCACAACGTACTCACCTCGGCGACGGGTTCGGCGACCCCATCGGCCATGCCAACACGCACACTCCGCCTGTCCAGGCGGTCCGCGAGCACGCCACCGGCGACCGCGCCACGGCGCCGCCGACGCCGTACAGCGCGGTGACGAAACCGGCGAAACAGAGGACCACTACGAAGCCGCCGAGCCGGTTTGACGAGCATGTCCACAGCCACCAGAACGCGCGGCAGCGCCGACCTCGCATCGGCCACCCAGCGCGCCATGCTCTAGGCGCCGGTGATCACGGTGTGACGGACTCGGAGTGCCCCCGGGCCAGCCCACGCGGCCCCCCACGCGACTGCGGTGGGTCCGGACCCAGAAGGAGGCGTAGCTTGGATATGGACCCCGGCAAGGAAGGCGTGTCATGACCGGGCCCAGCGGATTCTCAGACCGGGATCAGCACAGCGCAGCGGAACTGCTGGTCCGCTGCCTGGAGAACGAAGGTGTCCGCGTCGTCTTCGGCCTTCCCGGCGAGGAGAACCTTCACCTGACCTTCGCCCTGGCGCGCTCCGGCATCCGGTACATCCTGACCCGCCATGAACAGGCCGCCTCGTTCATGGCCGAGATGTACGGCCGGGTCACTGGTACGGCCGGGGTCGTCTCGGCCACGCTCGGCCCGGGAGCCATCAACCTTCAGCTCGGTGTCGCCGACGCCATGACCAACAGCACCCCCTTGGTTGCCCTGTCGGCGCAGGTCGGCCACAACCGCAACTACAAGGAAACCCACCAGTTCGTCGACCTGGTCAACATGTTTGCTCCCATCACCAAGTGGTCGGCCAGCGTCCCCAGCGCCAGCGCGATCCCCGAAATGCTGCGCCGCGCGTTCAAGACCGCCGAAACCGAGCGGCCCGGCGCGGTGTACCTGGCGGTACCCGAGGACGTCGACGCCGCGCCCGCCGCCGCCGGGCTGCAACCGCTGCCTCGCTACGTGGTGCGCGCCGAGGCACCGTCGCCGGGCCAGATCGCCCGCGCCGCAGCACTCCTGCACAACGCTCGCCACCCCATCGTGCTGGCCGGCCACGGCGCCGCCCGCAACGCCGCGGCCACATCGCTCACCGCTTTCGCCGGCTCCCTCGGACTACCAGTGGCAACCACCTTCCATGGCAAGGGAGTCATTGCCGACGACCTCATCAACTCCATGGGCTCGATCGGCTTCATGCGCCGCGACTACACCAACTTCGGTTTCGACGCGGCCGACCTGATCATCGCCGTCGGCTATGAACTGCAGGAGTTCGACCCCGCCCGGATCAACCCCCAACGCGACAAGAAAATCATCCACGTGCACCGCATCCCCGCCGAGGTCGACGCGCGCTACTCGATCGACCTTGGCATCATCGGCGACATCTCGCAGTCCCTGGACGCGCTGTCGGCCGCCGTCTCCGACCGCTTCCGCGGCCCGGTCCCGGCCAGGTGCCGCGAAATGGTGCAAGCCGAGCTGGATCGCGGACGTGCCGACGGCCGGTACCCGCTCGCACCGCAGCGCATCGTTGCCGACACCCGCGCCGCTCTGGGGCGCGACGATGTCGTACTCGTCGACACCGGCGCCCTGAAGATGTGGATGGCGCGGCTGTACCCCACGTACGCGCCCAACACCTGCCTGATCTCCAACGGCCTGTCCGCAATGGGTTTCGCACTGCCCGGGGCGCTCGCCGTGGCTCTGGCCGAACCGGACGTCAAGGTGCTGGCCGCGGTCGGCGACGGTTCGTTCCTCATGCACTCCCAGGAGATCGAAACTGCCGTCCGCGAAGCTATCCCGCTCACTGTGCTGATCTGGGAGGACAACGGCTACGGGCTCATCGAGTGGAAGATGGACCTGACGCTCGGCGAACACGACGCCACCGCCTTCGGCAATCCCGACATCGTCCGCTACGCGGAGAGCTTCGGAGCCACGGGATATCGGATTGCCGCCGCGGAGGAACTGCTGCCCACGCTGCGAACAGCACTGGACGACCCCGGAGTCTCCATCATCGCCTGCCCCGTCGACTACAGCGAAAACCTCAGGCTCACCGCCCGCCTCGGTCAACTGGACGCCGCACTGTGATGTCGTTGTGACTGTCCCGTGGCCCAAGTGAGCGCAAGGCACCGCCGCCTCACCGCGACCCCCTGTCGTGCTGGGGGCGCGGGAAGCGGCGGGGGAGCCCTGTAATGGTGGCCTTGGTCGCCCGAAGCGAATCGGCGAGCCGGCCCGGGCGCCTTATCGGCAGCGGCCCCCGGCACGGCGGACGGCTGGGTCAGAAGGGCTTGGTGGGCAGGTACTTGCCGTCCAGGGTGATCACCGCGCGCTCGCCGCCCTCGGGGTCGGCGACCTTCTTCACGTCGAGCTTGAAGTTGATCGCGCTGATGATGCCGTCGCCGAACTGCTCGTGGACCAGGGCCTTGAGCGTGGTGCCGTAGATCTGGACGATCTCGTAGAAGCGGTAGATCGTCGGGTCGGTCGGGACGCCGCCGGGAATGGAGCCGCGGACCGGGATGGCCTGAAGCAGCACGGCCGCCGCCTCATCCAGTTCCAGCAGTTCGGCGACCGCCCTGGCGGCGGCCTCCGGCAGGGGATGCTGACCCAGCAGCGCGGCGGTGGTGAAGGCGACCGACAGGCCGCCGGCGTCGGCGAGCTGCTGCCAGGTCAGGTCCTTGCGCGTCTTCGCCTCGACGACTTCGGCAGCCAGAGCCTGGCGGGCAGTGGGGTCGAACTGGGCGTGCACCATGAGGTGTTCCTTTCTATGTGCCGGCCCGCTCCACGGCGGGCACAGCAAACTCGAACGGTCGGGGGACCAGAGCGCCGGACGGCGGCCTGGGGAAGAGAGGCAGGGCGGCTCAGGCCGCGAGGGCGGCGGATGAGCCCGTGCCAGGGTCGAGTTGGTCGACCGCGCCGGTGGGGATGTCGTAGACCCAGCCGCGCAGCGTGAGGGTCTTCGCCGCCAGTGCCCGGGCGACGCTGGGGTGTGTTGCCAGGTTCGCCAGCTGGGCGATCACGTTGTTCCGTACCAGGACGCTCACCTTGTTCTCGCCGGGCTCGGCACTGGCCGCGTGCGGCGCACGGGCCAGGGAGGCGTCCGCGTGTCGCAGCCAGTGGGCGACGGCCGGCAGGTCGGCGAGGTCGTGGCCGTCCGCCAGGGCGGTCATCGCCCCGCAGGCGGAATGGCCGCAGACGACGATGTCGGACACGCCCAGGACGGCGACGGCGTACTCGACACTCGCCGCGACCCCGTCAGCGTGCGGGGTGTAGGCGGGCACCAGGTTCCCGGCCGTCCGGATGACGAACAGCTCGCCCGGCTCGCTCTGTGTGATCAGCTCCGGTATGACGCGGGCGTCGGAGCAGCTGATGAACAGGGTGCTGGGCCGGTGCGTGGTGGCCAGGTGCTGAAAGCGTGCCGCCTTGGCAGGGAAGACGCCCCGCTGGAAATGCGCGACTCCCTCTACGAGCTCGTGCATGATCACTCCTTTCGGCCAGTGCCCGACTGGTGCGGGTTGACGAGCTCCACCATGCATGAGCTGTACCTATAGAGTCCAAGACGCCCTGAATATAAGATCTATTGGTCACATCTATAGTGAGGTCATGAGCTTCGAACTGCGTCATCTGCGCTATCTGCTCGCCGTCGCCGAACAAGGCAGCTTCACCCGCGCCGCCGAAGTCCTGCACATCTCCCAGCCGACCCTGTCCCAGCAGGTCAAACAGATGGAACGCGTGGTGGGCACGCAATTGCTGGACCGTACGGGCCGTGCCGTGCGCCTCACCGACGCCGGTGAGACCTACGTCCACTACGCCCGTCGCGCCCTGCAGGAACTCGCCGCTGCCGAACGCGCCGTCCACGACGTGGCCGACCTCTCCCGCGGCAGCCTGCGCCTGGCGGTCACCCCCACCTTCACCGCCTACCTCATCGGCCCTCTCACCGGACAGTTTCACGTCCGGCATCCCGGCATCACCCTGAGCATCAGGGAGATGACACAGGACCGCATCGAGTCCGCCCTGCTTGCCGATGACCTCGACCTCGGGATCGCCTTTCGCCGTGCCCACCTGCCCGGCATCACCACGGACGACTTGTTCACCGAAGCCCTCAGCCTCGTCGTCGGCACCCACCACCCCCACGCCGACCGGACAGACCCCCTACCCGTGCGAGAACTGGAAGAACGCCCCCTGGCCCTGCTCAGCAGCGACTTCGCCACACGCAGGCACATCGACACCTACTTCGATCAGTACCGCACCACACCGCGCATCGCGATGGAAGCCAACTCGGTCAATGCCGTCACCGAAATGATCCAGCGCACCCCTCTGGCATCTGTGCTGCCCGAGGCCATCACCCGAGATCACCCGCATCTGCGTGCCATCCGCCTCGACCCGCCCCTGCCCGAGCGGACTGTCACCCTGCTCTGCCGCTCGGGCTCCTACCAAAGCGCTGCCGCCCGCGCTTTCACCCACCTCACCCGACAATGGGTCGCCCCCAGCGGATACTCCTCCCCGTGAGGTCGCGGCGGCAGTGGGCTGTGACCCATGGCACGGGGACGCCCTGCCTTTGCTTTGAATTGCCCTCGTTTGGCCGCGCATCAGCGAGATTGGCTCGCTGAACATCGCGGCGCTTCGCAGGTTCTCAGAGGTGGGGCGGCTTGCGGGCTTGGGCTATCCGGTTGGTTTCGGAGCATCTGCGGCGATCAGCCGGCTGTTCTCGACCATCAGCCGCTGGTTGACGTTGCGGAGTGCCTGCATGGCGGTCTCTGCTTGGCGGCCGGCTGTAAGTGCGGCGTCTCGTTGTTTGCGCAATTCCTCCATTTCCGTGTCACGCGGCGAGTGGGCGTCCAGGCCGTTGCGGAGGCGGGCGCCCAGGTTCTGGGCGCGTAGCGTGCGCAGCTCGTTCTGCAGGGCTTCGGCGTAGTCGGCGAGCGTCCGGTTTGTGATCATGCGAGGCCGAGGAGTTCGAGAGGGCGGCGGGCGTCGCGCGTGTTGCGGCGGAGTCCGGCTGCGATGTTCGTTACGCCGTTCAGCCGGAGGGCGCCGATGGCGAGGTTGCGCCAGGAGGCCGTCATCGCGCGGGGAGCGTTGCCGGTCCGGGGTCGGGAGGCGTCCTCGGCGAAGGTGGTGTCGCGGACGTGGTGCAGCGCCTCGATCTTCCAGTGGTCTCGGATCAGCTGTGCGAGCTGGGCGGGATTGGCTTGGCCGATGGTCAGTCTCGTGACCGCGTAGACGGTCGTGACAGTGGTCCTGCCGGTCTTGCGGTCGGTGCGGCGGCGTTTGATCTGGCCGGCGTGGCGGGCGGCCTCGATGGGCGAGAGTGAGGTGTCGAAGCCGGTGGCCGCCGGCCACCGAACGGGATACGACCCCGCGCCGGCCACCGAACGAGGCACGATCCCCCGGGGGCCGATATTTCGAGTCCCGCACCCGCTCGCCCAAAAGCCCACGATGTACCTCACGTGCGTGAATGGCGCCGGAGCCGGCACATCGGCGTACGCATCGCGCCGGAATGCTTCGATCCAGCCGGTGATCGGGCCGCCGCGGGCAGGTCGTCGTTCCCGAACTCGCCGCCGTCATCTGCCGCTACGAGGATCCCCGCCTCACCGCACAGGACGTGGTCCGGGAAGCCGAATCCCGTGTTCCCCCCGGAACCTCACGATCTCAGCGCCGAGCCCCTCGCCGACCTCGCGTTAGGACGAACCTAGGACGGTCAACGGACCGGTGTCCATAAGGTCACCGTCAGCATTCGGAAGGTTCCGGTGTGGCGAAAGGACAGTGATGAATCCCTCGGTCAAGGCGGCGGCGGTGAAAAGGTCGCGCAAGGGCTTCCTCCGGCTCGCTGTGCCGGCGGTCGCCGCCACCGCGGTGGTGCTCTCCACGTCGGGCATCGCCAGTGCCAGCGTGGCCCCCACCCCGGTGGTGGCCGACTCGGCGTGCCAGGCCCTAGAGTTGACCAAGATCATCAACGGCCACGACCACATGTTCCTGGACCCGACGGTCGACAACAGCCCCGACTGCGTATACGAGATCGTCGATGGGAACAGCCTCGCGGAGGTCTTCCTCACGAGGTCCGCCGCGGGGAACCAGCCGCAGCCTGACGGCATCTACGACGGCCCCGGCGTGAGCCTCAGGGTGAGGGTGCTCGACGAGGGAGTCGCCAGCGCCGACGCCTACGGTCCCCCCAACTGATCGCTGACGGACGTCCCCCAGGGCTCACCGCGGTCCGAGTGCCGGCCCGGTGCGCCACGCGGGAAGCCCCTCGCAGCCCCGCATCGCCGCCGGCAACGAATTCGGAAGGGAATCACATGAAGCTGCGCATGAGCGGAATGACCAGGAGGCGGACCGCATCCCTGGGCGTCGCCGCGGCGGCCCTGGCGGCCACGCTCGTCGGGATGACGGGATCGTTCCCGTGGGACAGTGCGAATTGATCCGGTTCGATCGATCGCGCCCAGGGCCCGAGGAACCGCGCCGCCTTCCTGATCTGCCGAGCAACGACAGGGACCGGGGGGAACCGTTGCGCATCCTGCGGCTCACACCGTGGTACTACCACGACCAGGTCGATGCCTGGCCCGCTGAGTACGACTCCATCGGGGGAATGCAGATCCAGACCACCCGACTGTCCCGGATGCTAGCCGAGGACGGCGTGCAGCAGGTGGTGGTGACCGTCGGCTTCCCCGGGCTCCCGCCGGTCCGCGAGGACCGGGAAGGGCTGACCGTACGCATCGCCCGGATGCCGATTCCCGAGATCCGCTCCGAATCGACCGGTCTGGTGGGGCTGACCCCGGCGTGGTTCTTCGCCACGCTCGGCGCCTGCTTCGGATTGCGGCGGTGGAAGCCGGACCTCGTCCACGTCCATGCCGATGGGGCGCTCTGGACCTTGCTGCTCGCCCCGGTTGCCGCCCGGCTGGTCCGTGCACCGTACGTCCTCACCCTGCACTGCTCGCGCCTCGCGGGCTACGTCCCGCGGTCCGCCATGGCCCGGCTGCAGCAGCGCTTCGGGGCCATCGCGGAGAAGCACGCGATCCGCCGCGCGGCACGGGTCGTCACGCTGACGGAGAGCACAGCGCGCGTTGCGGCCAAGGCCCTTGGCGTGAGCGAGCAGCATTTCGCCGTGGTGCCGGACATCGTGGACACCGGGCCCGCCCCGCCCCGGGTGTCCCGAGCGGGCGCGGGCGACTTCGGCGCCTGGGCGTCCGCCGCCGGCCACCGCCCGATCATCGGCTTCGTCGGTCGCCTTGCCAGCGAGAAGGGCTGGCAGTACCTGGTGCCGCTGGCACTGCGGTTGCGCGACCTCCACCCCTTGTTCCTGATCGTCGGCGACGGGTCGCAGCGCGAGCGCCTGGAGGAGCAGATCCGCGCCGAGGGACTGGCGGACGAGTTCCTGATCACCGGATTCGTCCCCAACAACCGGGTCCCGGAGGCCCTCGCAGTCATGACCACGCTCGTCATGCCCTCCTCCTACGAGGAACTCGGCGGCGTCGCACTGGAGGCGCTGGCCGTCGGAACTCCCATGGCCGCCTTCGCCGTTGGCGGTCTGCGCACGACCGTTGGCCGGCTCTGCCCGGACATGCTGGTGCCGGCGGGCGACCTCGACGCGCTGGCGACGAAGGTCCGGCGGATCATCGCGGAGCCCGATCGCTATGCGGCGCTCGCCCGATCGGCCGGGCCGGCGGTCGAGCAGACCTACGGCGCACCGGCAGCACTGCGGCAGATCACAGCGGTCTACGAAGCGGTCCTTCCTCGCCTGGCCGAGAACCCGCGATGAGCACCAAGACCGACCGTCAGCGCGTCGGCCGTCTCCTCCTGAGCAGCGAAACCCGGAATCTGACGGTCGTGGGCACGCTGGTGTTCGTAGGCGTCGGCGCCGAACCGCTCGCGATGCTGCTGTTCCTGGTCCACGCCACGGGGTCGTTCGGATCCGCGGGGATCGTGATCGGCTGCTACGGATTGAGCTCGGCCGCCACCGCTCCGGTGCGCGGCCGGCTGGCCGACCGGTACGGCGCCGCCGTGCTCGCCGTCATCGCCACGGCGCACCTGGTGCTCACCCTGGCGCTGGTCGCCGCCGGCGAAGCCCACGCACCGCTGGTGGTCCTGGTGTTGACTTCGGCAGCCGTCGGCACCGGCTACTCCGCGGTGTACGCAGCCATGCGGTCGGCCTGGTCGCGGCTGACCGGCGAGCAGGACCGCGAGAGCGCCTACGCGGTTCAGGCGGTCCTCCAGGAGATCGGATACATCGGCGGCCCGGCCGGCGCCGGTGCCGCAATCGCGCAGGCCGGGACCACCTTCGCCCTGCTCGCCACCTCCTGCCTCACCTGGTCGGCGACCCTGGTCTTCAGCCGGCTGTCCGCGGTTCGCAGCCAACCCCGGGCCGCAGTGCAGATGTGGAGCAGGCCGGCCGTGATGGCCAGCGGACCGCTGGCCGTCCTGATCGCGACGACGGCGCCCACCGCTTTCGCCTTCGCCGTCGTGGAAGTCGACCTCCCCGCCTACGCCACCCGGCACGCCGTCCCTGGCATCGCCGGGCTGCTGATCGCCCTGGTCGCCATCGGCAGCCTCGTGGGCGGGCTCGCATACGGCCACCGCACCTGGAGGTCCGCGGTCGACCGCCGTTACGCGGCCATCCTGTTGCTCCTCGCCCTGCTGATGACCGCGCTCTCCCTCGCGCGTTCGATGCCCGCCGTGGTGCTACTGACGCTGTTGGTCGGCCTGCCGGCCGCCCCCATGATCACGTGCCGTTACCTCCTGCTGGACGGCACCGTGCCGAACCGCTTCGCCAACGAGGCATTCATGTGGATCACCACGGCCGACGCCATCGGCGATTCGGCCGGAAAGGCCATCGGCGGCTTCCTGGTCGAGCGAAGCTCCTTCGGCCTCGTGTCACTCGTCGCCGGCCTGGCCGCCACTCTCGCCATGCTGATCACCGTCCTCGGCGGCCAGACCCTCCGGCGCTCCGTGCCGGCCGAAATGACCGTGTGAAGCACCTTCCCGTCCCGCCCCCAGGGCTGCGCCGTAGTGGGCTGTCGGCTGGTTGGTGATGGTTCGTTGGGGGTCAGGGGCGGATGCAGGGCAGGCACGGTTTCCAAGATCATGGAGTTCTCGACGCCCCGTGACCTGCCTGGAAGACCGTGCCTGCCGACGCATCATCTCCGATTCCGCCTGCCCTTGACCAACTCCGCGAGCAGCCCGACGTCGGGCCCGGCGAAGTGCCCGGCCTGCTGGAGCGGCTGACCCGGGTCCCGGACCCGCGCGATCCGCGTGGCGTGCGGCACGCGCCGGCCGTCGTACTCGCCCTGACCGCATGCGCGGTACTGGCCGGGGCGACCTCGCTACTGGCGGTCGGCGAGCGGATCGCGGACGCACCACCGCACGTGCTGGAGCGTCTCGGGGTTCGACCCGATCCGGTACTGCCCAGGCGGCTGGTGCCGGCCGAAGCGACGGTCCGCCGGCTGCCCGCCCGCATCGACGGCGATACCCTGGACCCGGCGGTGGGCGGCTGGCTCACCGACCGCCGGCCTGCGGGCTCTGGACTGCACGGCCTGTCCGTGGACGGCAAGTCTCTACGCGGCACGGCGAAAGCCCGAGGACGGAAGATACACCTGCTCGCCGCGGTGGAGCACACCACCGGGCCGGTCCCGGCCCAGCTCGACGTCGGCGAGAAGACCGCAGAGCCCACCCGCTTCCAGCCGCTGCTGGAGACCGTCGCCGACCTCGCCGGGACGGTCGTTACCAGCGACGCGCTGCACACCCACCGCGAGCACGCCGGCCACCTCCTCGGCCGCCGAGCCCACTACATCGCGATCGTCAAGGGCAACCAGAAGAAGCCGCGCAAGCAGATGAAGTCCCTGCCCTGGAAGGACATTCCGCTCCAGGGCCGTACCCGGGGCACAGGCCACGGCCGCCCCGAGATCCGCCGGATCAAGACCGCCACCATGAGCAACCTGCTCTTCCCCGGAACCTTCCAGGCCATCCAGATCAAACGCCGCCGCACCGACCGCAAGACCGGCAGGACCACGATCACGACCGTGTACGCACTCACGAGCCCGACCGCCGAGCAAGCCAACCCCGCCCAGCCCGCACGGCTGATCCGGGGCCACTGGAAGATCAAGGCGCTGCACCACGTCCGCGACACCACCTTCGCCGAGGACGCCTCCCAGCTGCGGACCGGCAATGCTCCCCGAGCGATGGCGACCTGGCGCAACCTCGCGGCCGGCGCTCCACGGCTCAGCGGCGTGAAGAACATCGCCGCCGGACTCCGCCGCAACGCGCGCGACGCCCGCCGACCCCTCGAACTCCTCGACCTCACGTGATCACAAAACGGACGGCCGCCAACTACGCCGAAGCCCTGGTTACGGGTTCGGGCAGGTGATCGTCAGCCCCACCGTCCCGCCGTAGGTCTTGGCGGTGGCGGAGTCCTTGCGCCATTGGCCCTGGCAGACGAACCCTTGGCCGGCGACCTTGGTGCGGACCACTTGGACGCTGTAGCCGACGCTGGCGCTGTTCTTCCGCACGAAGTCCTGGATCGCGGCCCGTGCGGTCGCCTCGGTGGCGTCCGGCAGGAAGAGGTCGGCGATGCCCATCTCCGCGCCGCCGCCGGAGTTCCGGTACACCGTGTAGTTCGACGCCGGCCCGGACGCACCGGCGGTCGCGGAGGGGGTCACGGAAGCGGTGGCCGGCGCGGTCGTGGTTGTCGGCGGCGTGGTGGTGGCCTTGGCGTCGTCGCCGCTGCTGCCGGAGGACGAGCAGGCAGCCATGGTGAGGCCCAAAAGCGCGGCGGAGGCCAGAGCCGCGGCGCAGTGTCGGGTACGCATGCGTTGAGCCTGCCGGATCGCCGCCCGCCGGACGCCCGCTGTGACGGGGCTGTGACACAGCCCTTCCGTCGGGCCGGCCGCGCCCGGCGCAGGTCCTCGTAAAGGGTGCGGAACATGGGCAGGTTCGGGATCGAGCCGAGGTGCGTACGGGCCAGCGGGCGGAGCTGTCCGAAGCGTTTGACGATTGCCTCGCCGCGGTCGTTTGCAGCGGTTCCACCTGCGACCAGGGCAGCACGCCGACCTGCCCGCGCACCCCCTGCCGGCTGATCACTACGTTGCCGAAGGCGAGGTGCCTGCCCTCGGCGAGGGCAGGACCTGCCGCACGTGCCGCACTGGCACCGCGGCCGGATCGTGCTGGTCGGCGACTGCGCGCACGCCACGTCGCCCAACTCCGGCCAGGGCGCCTCGCTCGCCGCGGAGAGCGCCGTCGAACTCGCCCGCGCGCTGCGCGACCTCCCGTACGACCAGGCCTTCGCCACCTACGAGCGCGCCCGCCGGGCCAGGGTGGAGAAGGTCATCGCCCAGGGCGCCCGTATCAACAGCAACAAGGCGGCGGGCCCGTGGGCCGCGTCGTACGCGACGCCGTCCTGCCGCCGGTCGCCCGCCCGGCCACCCCCGAGAAGACGGCCCGGCAGTACGACCACCGCATCCCCTGGAACACACCCGTCACGGCCTGACAGGGCGCCGCGCCGGCAGGCGGCGTCATGTCCACGCGGGGGCGGGCGGCCCGGTGCCGCCCGCCCCGATCACCCGGGGTCCCCGGTCAGCGGACGACGTCGAAGACCTGCTTCTGCACGCCGTTGGAGTAGGTGTCGTGCTCGACCAGCCTCAGCTTCTGGGTGTCCTTGTCCGTGGCACTGAACAGGCGCTTGCCCGCGCCCAGCAGCAGCGGGTGGACGAGCAGGTGGTAGCGGTCGATCAGGCCGGCGTCGGACAGGCCATGGTTCAGGGACGCGCTGCCGTGGACGATGATCGGGCCTCCCTCGGTGTCCTTCAGGTCGGCGACCTCGTCGAGCGAGCGCAGGATCGTGGTCGGTCCCCAGCCGGAGACCAGGTCGCCCTCGATGAGGGTGGTGGAGACGACGTACTTCGGCATCGCCTTGTAGCGGGCGAACTCCTCCATATCCGGCCACACCGGGCTGAACGCCTCGTAGCTGACCCGGCCCATCAGCATCGCGCCGGCCTCCTCCTGCTCCCTCCCCTTGATCTCGAAGGCCTCGGGGACGAACTCGACGTCCTTGAACGTCCAGCCGGAGTTGCGGTAGCCGGGTTCGCCGCCGGGGGCCTCCACGACGCCGTCGAGGGAGATGAACGCGGTGCTGATCAGGGTACGCATGGTGATTCCTCGGGTTGTCGTGAGCGGTGTCCGGTCGGTTTCCGGGGTCAGGCCAGGAGCCGGTTCAGCCACTGCTGCCAGGCGGCCTCGGCTCCGCGCGTGTCCGGGCCGAACAGGTGGTGGAACATCAGCACGGGGCCGGCGGCGCCGTGGTGGAAGGTGAGGATCGCGTCGCCGGTACGGACCGCGAAGCGCTCGTCGTCCGCCCAGACCACCTCGCCGTCCACCGGCGCAAGGCCCGCCGGCTCGGCGCGCACCCGCGTGCCCGCGGCCACCGGCGCCGGCAGCGACAAGGCGCGGGCGAGCGCCGCCCTCACCTCGTGCGCCGGCCGCCCGCCCGGCATCGCCACGGCGAACACGGGAACACCGGTGCGGCCGGGGAAGTGCGCCAAGTACTCGCCCAGCGTGTGGAGATGGAAGGGCCAGCCGCGGCGCAGGGCGTCGAACTCGTCCTCCCAGTCGTCACCGAGCAGACCGCTGTGGACGACGCGCAGCACGGTGCTGCCCTGGTCTCGGCCCTCGATCAGGTACTCGAACGCCATGAAGCGGCCGTCGTCGGCGGTGGCGGTACGCGTGGCCAGGCGCCTGCCAGGTTCGTACGCGGTGATCACCGCCTCCTCGCGGTGGCCACCGGTGTCCATGCCGGCGATTCCGCCCTCGCGCGGCTCCACGTCGTTGCGCCCCATGAACCAGGAGTCGATCCCCGGTCCTGTGGCGATCGCCTCCCACACCTGTTCCGGGCTGGCCGGCAGGGTCGTCTCCAGTTCGATCTCGAACGGATGCGTCATCGTTCCTCGTCCTGTCCTGCTTCACGTTCCGTCGTGTCCGTCGCCGCGGGCCGCCGCGGTTCGGTGTGTTCAGCCGCGTCCCGGGGCTGGGCTGCGGGGATCTGGTGGAGTGCGACGACCACCCGGTGGGTGCGGCCCCGCGGAGCGGACTCGTCGTGGTAGCGGCCGACCAGGGCCGCGACCGCCTGCGTCAGCTCGTCGGCGAAGGCCGTGCGGTCGGCCGCGGAGGCGAACCGCACCTGCGCGTCGATGCCGAAAGTGCTCACCCGCATGCGGGCTCGGGAGGCACCGGTCAGCAGGGCCCCGACCTCCTGCACCAGCCGGGCCCCCAGCGCCAGCAGCCACCGCGCGGACAGCTGGTCCGGTGAGCGGGAGGGGTCGGGACTGACGGCGGCCAGCGCGCTGGGGGAGATCACGTACGAGGCGGCGGTGGCGCGGTAGATCCGTTCGGTGACGTTGCCCTTGCGCCGCTCCTCGGCGAGCTCGACCAGCCCGTGACGCTCCAGTTCCTTCAGGTGGTAGTTGACCTTCTGCCGGGGCAGGTCAAGGCGGCCGGCCACCATGGCGGCCGAGCCGGGCTCGGCCAGGGCGGCGAGGATCCGGGACCGTATCGGGTCCAGGGACGCCTCCGCCGCGGCGGGCTCTTCGATCACAGCGACATCCAGCACCGTTCCAGGATGCGACCGACAAGAATTCCTGTCAAGAAAATTCGAGTTGTCGGTAAGAGCGTCTCTGCACGAGGAAGTCCACGACGGGCCGGCGCATCCATGCCGTGGTCAAGCGCCGACGCAAGGAGGCCGACACGACCTGGTGGCACGACCTGCAGATCCACCTCCCCGCCGCCACCCAGCGGTACGGCCGCCTGACCGACGAACCCGCACCCGTCGACTTCCAGGCCCCCGCCTCGCGCTGCGACCCGGTCCAGGGCCAGGCGTACGACCAGGTGCCCACCGAGCGACACGGCGTCACCCCGGACTGGAAGATCGAACAGGCCGTCTCCTTCGGCACCGAGTCCGGGTCGGCCCGGATCGTGCATCGCAGCACCTACCGCGTCCTCGCCCAGCCCGCCACCACCGGCCAGGCCCGCACCGCCCTCGAGCGCCCCGACACCGCAACCTGTCAGCTCTGCCGCCCCGACCGGCCACTCGGCAGGGCCGCGTAGGCCTGACCCAGGTCCTGTCTCCGGTGTAACGCCCTTGCCAATGGCACGGCGCCACCGCGAGGCGCCGGGCATCCGGCGCACCGTCCATGACCCAGGACGCCCGGCGTGTCCTGACCGGTACGGCGATGGCGAACCAGCGGTTGGCTTCTTCGGCCAGGGCGGGGCCGAAGCGGAAAGAGCGTGACAGGGACAGGCGGGTGCCGCGGAATCCGGTCATGATGTCGCGGGCGCCGCGCCAGTGGTAGATGGCCTGGGCGAAGTCGCCGACCATGACCCATCGGATGAGTGCGCGCTGCCGCGAAGCGACCACCGCTGCCCGCCGAGGGGACAGTTACTCGAACCGCGTCAGGTCCCCGGAGCCGCGGCGCAGGACTTCGGGTTCATCGCCGGAGAAATCGATGACGCTGGTGGGCTCGGTGCCGCAGTCGCCCGAGTCCACCACGGCGTCCAGCGCATGGTCGAGCCGCTCCTTGATCTCCCAGCCCTGCGTCATCGGCTCGGCCTCGTCGGGCAGCAGCAGAGTGCTGGAGACCAGCGGCTCACCGAGCTCGGTAAGCAGCGCCTGCGTCACGACGTGATCGGGGATACGGACGCCGACGGTTCGCTTCTTGGGATGCAGCAGTTGGCGCGGCACTTCCTTCGTCGCGGGCAGGATGAAGGTGTAACTGCCGGGAGTCGCCGCCTTGACCGCGCGGAACACATCATTATCGATCTGCACGAATTGGCCGAGCTGCGCGAAATTATGGCAGACCAGGGTGAAGTGGTGCCGGTCGTCAAGGTGACGGACGGAACGAATGCGGTCGATGCCGTCGCGGTTGCCCAGCCCGCAGCCGAGCGCGTAGCAGGAATCGGTCGGGTAGGCGACGAGCCCGCCCGACCGGATGGTGTCGGCCACGGCGCTGATGATCCGGGGCTGGGGGTTGTCCGGGTGTACGTCGAAGTATCGGGCCACCCGCCCACCCTAGGGCCTGGGCGCACCCCGCGGATCAGATGTCGATCGTGTCGATCCCGGCGAGGGTCCCCCGAGGTGGCCGCCTGCCCGCGGGCCCGGGCGCGTACCCGCCATTACTGGTGACGATCACCGCTGGCTGCGATCGCGGCCGGCGGTTGAGGAGGAGACGCAGTACTTCGCGGGCCTGGGCACGGCGGGCGGGGTCCCGGGCGAGGAGGGCGACGAAGGTGGCAAGCAGCCGGCCGGTGGCGGCCAAAGGTGAGGGCTGCGCCGGTGCAGAAGAACGCCGTCATCACCAAGGGGGTCTCCTGAGCTCGGGCACGGGCTATCCAGGACCGCGACCTGTCCGACCGCGACTTCGTCTACGTTTTTGGGTCGACGGAGTGCACCCCAAGGTCCGGCTCGGCCAGGCACACTCGTGCGTCCTGGTCCTGCTCGGCGTGCGATTGGACAGCACCAAGTAGCTGATCGCGCTCGCTGAGGGACTGCGGGAGTCGACCGAGTCGTGGGCGGCCTGCTGCGCGACTGCCGGCGGCGCGGCATGCGCGACCCGGAGCTGGTCATCGGCGCCGGCGTGATGAGCCTGTGGAAGGCCCTGGCCGAGGTTTTCCCCACTGCACGGCACCAGAGGCGCTGGGTCCATAGAGCCCGGAATGTCACGGACGCCTTGCCGAAGTCCGCCCAACCAGGCGCAACGAGGGCCGTGCAGGAGATCTACAACGCCCAGGACGCGCCCACGCCGAGAAGGCGATCGCGGCGGTCGCGAAGACCCACGGCACGAAATGGCCCAAGGCCGTCGCGAAGATCACCGACGACCGCGAGGAGCTGCTGGCGTTCTACGACTTCCCGGCCGAGCACTGGATCCACCTGCGGACCACCAACCCCATCGAGTCGACCTTCTCCACGGCCAAGCTCCGCACCAAGGTCACCCGCGGCGCCGGAAGCCCGGCCGCGGCCCTCGCGATGGTGTTCAAGCTCGTCGAGTCCGCCCAGGACCGCCGGCGCGCGATCACCGGAGCCCACCTCGTCCCCCTGGGTTCGTTCCCGCGCCCGGTTCGACAACGGCGTCCTGGTCGAGCGCGAGGAGCAGGGCGCCGCTGCCTGATGGCCCAACGCTCCTGCCGTGAGCCCCACGCCGCTCAGGAAACCGCCGCCAGGAACTCGACAGCCGCCGTCACGTTCGACGACACGTCGGTCACCGCATCCAGTACCAGGCGGTGATCGGTTCAGGGGGCGACCTCCTCCCGCAGCCGTTCCACTGCCTCCCACGTCGGTTCCGGGAAGCCGTCGATCCCGCGGGAGCGGCCTTCCAGCCGCCGGCGGTGCACCAGCGGGTCCGAGCACACCACCTCGATGAACGCCATCGGCACGCCAGATCGACCCGCCAGCGACCGCCACTGATCCCTCGCCGCTTCCACGGCGTTGACCGCGTCGACGATCACCGTCTGGCCAAGGGCGAGCACGCCACCGGCCACGGCTTCGGCCACGACATACGCCGCCAGGCCGGTGGGCTGGCCACGAGCCACTCCCGCACGCCACATCGCCGCCTCGATCGGATCGACAGAGACAACCGGAGCAGCCAGCCTCCGCCCCAACGCCTCAGCCAGCGAACTCTTCCCCGAACCGGGCAGCCCCGCCATCACGATCAACATGACGACACCCCCGCACCCCCGACCGCCGTCCAGGCCAGAACCGGGCAGACGTCCCCGACCCGGTCATGCGGTCACACCAGCTCGTCCACAGGATTTGACAATTACTCAGGGCGTCCGAGCCTTTGGACGTCGGCGCTCTGGAGACGTTGCTCAATGTCCGGCTGGGGCGGGGGTACGAGGAGGTCGGCGAGACGGGTGAGAAGTCCTTCGCAATGCGGTCTCTGCTCCGCCTGGTCTGCGACTCGGCCGGGTTCCTCTCCACCCTGCTCGCGGTGGAGCGGCCCGAGAGGTGGCAGCGGGCCGCGATCGTGCGCGAGTGGCAGCGGCTACGCAGTACGGCCCACGAGTTCAATCACTGCGAGGGCTATGACCATGATCGCTGGTGGAACCAGGTACGGCACTTCGACGCCTCCGACGAGACCGCCGACAAGGACCGGATCCGCCGGTTCGCCGATGTCGGGCCGCCCCCCAAGGCTGGACCCTAGCCACGTGAGGCGGGGATGCTTCGGCGAAGGTCGCGGAGCTGTCCGAGGGCCACGGCGAGTTCGTTGCGGAGCCGTTCGTTCTCCTCGTTCAGTTTCCGGTCGGCGTTCCGCAGCGCTCGCACCACCTTCTCGCGGGACTTGGTGGTGATCCGCTGCTGGTCGGGGGGCCGGCCGTCCAGTGGTGGGCTGCTTGCTCGCGAGGTCAAGCAACCTGGCCGGCAGCGGAGCCTGGGCTTAGCCCGATTCGTCGGCAACCCCGAGGGCGCGGCCACACTCATCGCCAATCCGGACGCAGCCGAGCAGTGCCTTGGTTGACCTTCACCTTGGGGGAAGCCACAGCATGAGGGAGCCGGGCGATGTGCCCGACGTGAGGAGGAGCGGGCATGGGGCTGCTGACCATCGGGGCGTTCGCGAAGGCGTCCCGGCTGTCGCCGAAGGCACTGCGTCTTTACGACGAACTCGGTCTGCTGACCCCCGCTCGTGTCGACCCGGTCACCGGCTACCGCCTCTACGCACCCGAACAACTGGAGCAGGCCAGGCTGGTCGCCTGGCTCCGCCGCCTGGGAATGCCTCTGGCCCGCATCCGCCGCGTCTGCACGCTGGATGCAGCCGCGGCAGCCCAGGAGGTCCGCGCGTTCTGGGTCCAGCTCGAGGCCGCCACTGCCGCACGGCGGGACCTGGCCACCTTCCTCATCGACCATCTGTCCTGGAAGGACCCTGCCATGTCCCCCACCGCCAAGCCCCTGGGAATCCGCTACGCCGCTCTGTCCGACACGGGCCTGGTCCGCGAGACCAACCAGGACACCGCCTACGCCGGTCCCCGCCTGCTCGCCGTCGCCGACGGCTGCGGCAGCCAAGGAGCCCCTGCCAGCACAGCCGCCGTCAACGCACTCAAGCACCTCGAAACCGACAGCATCCCGGCCGGCAGTCTCCTCAACGTCCTCGAAGACGTCATCGAACAGGCCAGACAGGCCGTGCACGACGCCGCCGGGAGCGGCGCTTCGCCCGAAGAAACCGGCACGACACTCACCGCGATGCTCTGGACCGGAACACAGCTGGGCCTCGTCCACATCGGCGACTCCCGCGTCTACCTCCTGCGCGACAAAGACCTGTGCCAGATCACCCACGACCACACCATGGTCCAGTCGATGGTCGACGAAGGACGGCTCACCCCGGAAGAAGCCGCCTCCCACCCCCAGCGGTCACTGCTGGTCCGAGCCCTGGGCCAAGGAGCCGATACCACTGCTGACATGCGGCTGCACGACGCCCAGCGGGGAGATCGATATCTGCTCTGCTCCGACGGTCTGTCGACCGTCGTGCCGACCGAACACATTCGCCGAGTGCTCTGCGAGATCAGCACACCCCAGCAGGCCGTCCGCGAACTCATCACCCTCGCCATCAGCTCCGGCGGCCCCGACAACGTCAGCTGCGTGGTCGCAGACGTCATGGAGCTCCAGCAGTAGGAGCGAGCGGCATGCACTTCGAGTTGCACCGGATCCGCTCCCACGAACTCATCCGTGAAGCCGACGAATACCGGCTCTTCCAACAAGTCAGGAAAGCCAAGCCGGCTCCCAAGGCCACGACAGCCGACACGTCGCGACCGACTCAACGGCGCCTGCCGGCCCGGCTCCGCGGATGAACATCACGCTGCCTACGGTTGGGCGGGACACAACCGTCCCGGCTTGTCCCCCTCAACCGTAGGCACCCAGGGTCAGAGCCCCACCCTGCCCACAGTTATCTGGGACAGGACAGCCGGCCGCCGCGTCCCGGCACCGCACCATGGAACTCCTCGGCCTCCAGCCCGGCGCCTCGGCCGGCGACCACCTCGACGAAGTCGCCGCCGGCCCCCCTGCCCGAGACCGCCGTGAAGGCCCTCGTCGCAGCCACTGGCATGACTGGCGCCCAGGCCCGCGCCCTGACCGCGCCGCGGCCCGCGCGCCCCGACCTCGCGGCCGTACGGCGCATCACCGAAGCGAACTTCACCACCGGGCGATACCGCCGCGTCGGTGCGGGCAAGACTTCGACCGCCCGCGGGCTGTCGACGGCCGTGGCCCTCGCCTTCGCCCAGCGGGCGGGCATGATGGACCCGGACGGAGCCGCACCGGCGACGGCCCGGCTCCTCGCCGCAGCAGGCGGCCGGCGGCCCCTCCTTACCGACACCGAGCCTCCTGCCACGTCTCACCAGACGCTGGCGCCCCTGCTCCTGGGCGACGCCTCCTCACCCCTGGCCTGGTCCGACGAAAGACGTCTGTCCCGGGCGACGCATCACCCCGGCGAGGGGTAGCGCAGCACCTGTTGCGCCCGACAGCTACCTCCGTATCGCTGCTGAGCTGCGCCGATTCACCCCGGAGCCTTACGCAACACCGATCAGCCCCGGCGAAGGCCGGCCTGCCGCTGCCAGGTCCGGCCAGGCCACGGTGACGTCCTGGCCTGATCGAGCCTGGCAGCGGACGCCAGCGGTCCTCCGCTCTTGCGCTGCGCGCCGGCCGGCCATTGCGCCACGGCGGATGACCAGGCACCTTCACCGACGCGGACCCGTCCCCCGACGCGGCCGCACTGGTCCCACGGGTCGCGGCCCTGGCACGGCCCGTCCACGACGAGAAGCTGAGCACCAATGAGCGGGCCCGCACGCTGCGCGCGGCGACCGACGAGTTGAGCGGCATTGCCGGCTGGAGATGACCACGCACCTGCCGTGGCTGCAGGCCCTGCCCGGTCCGCGGAGTCAGCGTCGGCGGTGCTGCGTACCGCGCTGGACGGCGACCCCGACCGCATCGACGCGCTGAACATCGCCCGCGCCTGCCAGGCGATCGGGGGCGAGGACCGGCAGGACGACCGGGCCCAGCGCACGGTCTTCCCGGCGGCCCCGTCCGACATCTGCCGGGCGGCCCGCTGACCCGGCTACGCGCCGATCCAGCCCCGGATCTCCTCGGCGACGCTGCGCACGTCAAGGCCGTCGCGGATGCGCGCGGCCAGCTCGGCGGCCTGCTTGCCGGTGGCGGTGACGGCCACGCCGGAGGCGGTCAGGTAGGAGGCGGCGACCACCGCGCCGAACAGCTCGTTGCCGTATTCCAGGCCGGGTACGCGCACGAGCTGGTGCATCAGGGCGGCCGCGCGGTGGTGCACGTCGGTGTAGACGTAGGTGTCCATGACCTTGTCGGTATGGCGAGCGACGGCTGCCGCCATCGTCCCGAAGTCGACGGTGTCGGGGTCGCCGGGGATCGACTTCTGCGCGAGGTCGAGGAGCCAGGCCCGGTCGATGGTGACGATCACGCGGCGTTCACGTCATCCCGGCCGGTGTCCTTGGCCGGGGGGCGGCCGAACTGCTCGGCGAAGTCCTCGGCCCAGGCGTCCGCGAAGTGGGCGCCGGCCTGCAGGAAGCGGTGCCGCAGGTCGTTTCCCGCGTCGGTCGCCAGCGTCGTCACGTACTCCGTCACGCTCATGCCGGCCGCCTTCGCACGGGCCTCGATGCCGGGCAGGTCCTTCTCCTCGTCGACCCTGATGTTGATCTGCTTCAGTCCCATGGCGTCGAGCGTAGCGGCGTCTACGAGCCGCTACAACCTGCTTCGGGGACGGTTGCCGTCGCCCGTTCGGGTGGCGGCCGCCGTTGTCGGGGTCGAGGGGTCATAGATGGCGGCAAGCCGTGGATATCCGAAGCGCTCGTCAGCCATGCCGCCGACCGTGGGCGGAGCCGGGCCCAGCGGCTACTGGGTTCGGTTGATGCCGCGGGCCCGGACCCGGGTGGGACTGATCAAACTTCGATGACACGAACTCGCGCTTGTCAAAGTTCGATG
Source organism: Streptomyces sp. HPF1205 (assembly GCF_020400825.1). Classification (GTDB taxonomy): domain Bacteria; phylum Actinomycetota; class Actinomycetes; order Streptomycetales; family Streptomycetaceae; genus Actinacidiphila. The sequence goes on along the minus strand of NZ_JAINVH010000012.1, from coordinate 192,804 downwards.
GCACACGATCAAGGTTCGGTGGCACAGAACAACTCCCGCCGGGTGCGGTAGTGGAGGCTGTTCCACCATGGAATCGAACGGAGAATCGAACTAGCCTGGAGCCGTGAGCGAGGACGCGGGCAGCCCGGAAGACCTGCCCTGGCCGACGGGCCGCTGGTGCGCGTGGAACTCCACGACGGCCAGCACCTGTACGCCGTCGTCAAGCGCCGGCGTTGCGAGGCCGACACGACATGGTGGTACGACCTGCAGATCCACCTCCCGGCCGCCACCCACAGGTACGGCAGGCTCTCGGACGAACCCGCGCCCGTCGTCCAGCAGGTGCACCGCTGGCTGCGGCCCGGCGCTGACCGGCCCGGGCGGGCGCAGGCGCTGACCGGCAACGGCCGGTGGGCGGCGCGGACGCCAACGTCTGTCGGTGCTCAGCCGTAGGGTCCGGGTATGGAGGAGATCACCTACGTGCGGGGGGACGCGACCCAGCCGCACAGCGGGGGACCGAAGATCATCGGGCACTTGTGCAATGACCGGGGCGGCTGGGGCAAGGGATTCGTGCTCGCGGTCTCCAGGCGCTGGCCCGAGCCGGAGGCGGCCTACCGCCGCTGGCACCGGGAACGGGCATCGAACGGCTTCGGCCTCGGAGCCGTCCAGCTCGTCCAGGTGGACCGGCTGCTGTGGGTGGCCAACATGATCGGCCAGCACGGCATCCGTACCGGCAGCAACGGCCCACCGGTGCGGTACGAGGCGATCGACACCGCTCTGGCCACGCTTGCCGACCGCGCCCTTCAGCTCCACGCATCGGTCCACATGCCCCGCATCGGCTGCGGCCTGGCCGGCGGGAAATGGAGCCGGGTGGAACCCCTCGTCGTCCGCAGACTGACCGAACAAGGGATACCCGTCACCATCTACGACTACCAGGCGTGATCAGCTAAGTGGGTGTTTGGTTCTTCAAGAGCGAATCCGGGATCGGCGGGGCCCGGCGGATTGGTGATTGATTTTGCTCGCGCAAAGGACTGTTCATGCGAGATCAGACTGTCCGGGAACGGCCTGGAACGTTCCTGCTGCGGTGAACGCGTTGGTGATCGGCGCGATGAGCGAGGCGAAGCGGCGGGCGCCTGCGTTGCCGATCGGTGCCCACAGCGCGGCGCAGTGCTCGTCTGTCTCCACTTCGATGCGCTCGCGTGCCGCGCTGCCGGTGTCGGTGACAACGCCGTGGGAGTCGAGCCAGCCGCGCGCGACGAGGCGTGCTGTCGCCGCGCTGCACTCCTCGTCGTCCCACTGGCGGGTCGCTCGCGCGAGAGCGGTGGGGAGGCGGCCGGTTGCGGTGTGCAGGACGAGGCAGTCGCACGGTCGGAGGCCGTTGTCGGCGAGTACGACGAGATACGCGTCGCCGCCACTCGCGCGCCACCGTGATCTGCTGCCACAGTGCGACAAGGGGATCGGATGGAAGCGGGACCGCTGCGTTCGCGGCCGCCAGCACCTTTCCGGCGTAGTCGGCGCCGGCGACGACCGCGTCGATCAGCAAGCGCGCCTCGGCAAGGTGGTCATCCCTGAGATGTACGTTGACGCGCCGCATCGCCCGTCCGGCGGCCAGGTAACGGGCGGCCTGCCACTGCTCCGGCGGCGCCGCCTCCCATACGCCCGCCATGGCCCGCACTGCCCGCGGGCTGCAGTTGTAAAAGGCCGCGAGCGTGACCTGCCACGGAACCGCGCCCATCGCGGCCGACCGGAAGGCCAGATACGCCGGCCCGCGGTCGGTCACGCCGAGCCCGGCCGCCTCCTCGGCGCTCTCGGGGGCGAGATAGATGAACAGGTGGGCGGCGCTGACGGCGCGGCTGACGTCACGGACGGCGTTCAGGTCCATCGGGCCGCCGCCGGTACGGGCGGAGCCGGGAAGGGCGTCGAGGTGCATGGCGGTGGTGTCTCCCGGAGGCGGGTGGCGCTGTCACGCGGGTGTTTCGGCAGTGGCGATCAACACCGCGCGTCCGAGGGTGTGACCGGCCATGGTGAAGCCGAGGACGGCCGGTGTGGCGTCGGCCGGGACGCGGCCGACGAATCTCCGACTCAGGTCGCTAGGCAGTTTCGTTTGGATCAGCGGGCGGACCAGAGGAAGATGGCCGCGCCACCCCCAGACGTAGGGTCCGCCCCTGGGGGGATTCAGCTGGTCATGGAGCAGGGACAGGACCTGGATGAACGGCATGCCGGGCGGGGCGAGGCGGACGGCGAGGGCGGTCAGCGCGCTCTGGGCGTGCCGGGCTCGCCCGGCCGGGCCGTGCGGATCGATGACCAGGGTAATCGGGCCGATCACGTCGGTTGTGACGCCGCGTCGGCGCAGTTCGGCCGTGGTCAGGGCGCGCGCCGGACAGACCGGGCCAAGGCGGTCCGCGGAGCGCAGCAACCAGGTGTTCGGGTGCCAGCAGACCTCGCCGGCCGAGCCGGTAAACTCTCGGGCCGTCAGCCTTGGTTCCGACAGGGGGAGTCGGCGCATGCGAACCGGTCCACGACTTGCGGCGGTCGCCGTCGCGGTGATCCTGCTGGCCGGCTGTTCCGGCAGCGGCTCGAAGAGCGCTGCCGGCGGCGGCAGGGGGCCGGTGGCCGACGCGCTGGGCAGGGTCCATGCGACGGACCTCACCAAGACGGCTTTCGAGTTCGGTGATACCGCCGGATTGCTCCGTCTCGACGGCGGGCGGACCACCGGCAGCGCGCCGTTCTCAAAACTGTTCGACTACGGCGCGTCCGGCATCGCCGCGCAGTACCAACTCCTGCCGGACAAGACCGGCATCGACCTGACCCGGGCAACCTCGGCAATCACCATCGGCCGGCCGCCGAACCAGGTCGGGGTCCTGTACGGCTCCTTCGACGCCGCCGCGATAGGCACCAAGCTGCAGGCGCTCGGCTACCACAAGCGCGCCGACGGCGGGGACACGGTGTGGACCCTGCACGACGACCACCGGCTCGACCCGAACGGTCCGCTGGCCGACCTCGGAATCGTGGCGCAGCTCAACGTCGTGCACGTGTCGGACACGCGCATCGTCTACGGCGGCGCCGGCTCCGACATCGACCAGGCGCTCAGCGGCAAGCCGACGCTGGCCGACGACCCGGCGTACGCCGGACTGGCCGGCTGCCTGGGCGACGCGCGTGCCGCGGTGATCCAGACCGATCCGCAGACCTGGCCGTTGCCGTTCGGTGTCGGCGTCACCGCCACTTCGGCCACCGACGAGGAGGAAGTCCTCTGTGTCGCGACGAAGGACGACGCCTCGGCCAAGGCGCTGGCCGCGGCGTGGCCGGACCGGGTGGCGCAAGGCACGTCGCAGCGCACCGCGCAGCCATGGTCGGACCTGCTGACCGCTCCCCAGGCGAAGGTAGTAGGCGGTGCGGCACACATCGTGCAGCTGCGCGCACACGCAGCCCACGACCACGAGCCCGGGGTCCTGTTCGACGCCGCCAACACCCGTGACCTTTCCGCGCTGCTGGGCACCCCGGCGCCCACACCCGCCAAGCCCTGACCGGCGCGGCCAGGATCTGTCGTACGGCCGTGGCCGGCCGACGCGCCGGGGGCCGTCAGCGGCCGGCTTCCACGGTTCCGCCCCGCGCTTGCCTCCTCGCGCGCGACCTCCAGGGCCGGCTGTGGCTGTACGACGGGAAAGCGACGGCACGCTCTGCGGCCGCCGCCGGATCGGCACTGGCAGGAAGATGTACGACCAGTTCCTCGGCCTCGACTGGAACGGCGACGGCCGCGGCGACATCATCGGCCGCACCGAGTCGGGCACGCTGTACGCCTACGACTCCGACGGGGCCGGCGGCTACGCGGGCCGCGTCCGGGTCGCCACGGGCCTGGCGAGCTACAACGTGATCGCGAACGATGGCCACCAGCCGGACTTCGGCAAGGGCCAGATCGTCGGCCGGACCGCCAGCGGCGAGCTCTACGTGTACACGGGGCGGGAGGACGGCACGCTCTTCCCGGGCGGGGATTCCGGGTCCGGCTTCACGCCGAGGTACTACCCCCTGCTGACGTACGCCGTGGCCGCGACCGACGACGGCCAGAGCGGAATGCTCGCCAGTAACAGCTACAACGAGCTGACGAACATCGGGGCGTCCGCGTCCGAGACGATCCCGGGCGGCCACTACACCGCGGCGGCCGGCCCCGGCGACTTGAACGGCGACTTGAACGGCGACGGCCACGGTGACGTGGTCGCCCGCGACACCCACGGCGACCTGTGGTTCAAGGCACGCGGCGCGAGCGGCGCCTTCACCGGCAAGCCGGTCCTGATCGGCGGCGGCTGGAAAATCTACAACCGGATCGTCGGCGCCGGCGACCTGACCGGCGACGGCATCGCGGACATCGCCGCCGCCCCCGCTTGCTCTGCCACTCACCCCCAGCGGCTGGGCCAGTCCACCAGTTCGGCGAACGCCAGGAAGCCGACCACAACGAGCACGGGCGCGCTGAGCGCCAGCAGCGTCCGGACGGTGCGGTACCGCTCCCGCAGCGGCAGCACCCAGCTCGCGAACAGCACGGACAGCGCCACCCCGAGCACGGCTTGAAGGACGTGGAAGCCGCCGGTGAAGCTGCTGTCGAAGGCGTCTGCCTTCGCCCCGTCGCACGCGTCGCACGCCATCGCCGAGGCTGAGGCGAACACCAACGCGAGTCCTGCCAGGGGCAGCGTGGCGATCATCGAGAGCAGCGGGCCGGCCCCCAGGCGGGCGCGCTCGTCGGGACCCGCCGTACGCGGCCCCCGGTACGACTCCCACTTCGCGTCGTCCTCGTCGAAGTCGGTGTCCTCGTCGGCACCGGCGTTCGGGTATGCGTCCATGCCCCTACTCAACTCCCCTGTTGCTCCGTCGGCATGGGTGCGCGTACTCATCCCGTCCTGAGTCACGGTCGGGGTCGCCGCGGTCGACTCCATCACTTCGCCCGGCGGGCCTGCCCGTCGTCGGGCCCAGCCGGTCCTCCCCAGCCCCGCGGGCCCCGCCGCGAGGAAGCGCACCGAACGGCGGCCCGGGCTACCCGGACGCGGCGGCCGTATCCGGCCCGCAGGTGCCCAGGGCCGCCAGAATGTCGGCGGCCCGGCTGCGGTGCGCACGGTAACGCCGCAGGTAGGAGCGTGCCATGGGGCCCGGGGGTACTCCGCGGGCGAAGGCGCGCATGTTGTGTGCGCCCGCGTTGTAGCCCAGGGCGAGGAGTTCGTCCCGGGTGTAGCGGCGCACGTGCCGCCGCGGCAGGCGGCGGTCGAGGTCCCCCAGGTGCAGGGCGGCCGCGTGGACGGCGAAGGCGGGGTCGTCGCGCAGGTCCTCCCACCGCCCGGACAGGCCGTGGTCGCGCCGTACCTGTTCGAACGTCGCCCGGTGCATGTTGGCCACGCCGTACGACGCCCCCGGCTTCCACCACTGCCACAGCCGTTCCAGCAGCGGGTTGTGGGGCTTGTACGCCTCGTTGTGCAGCACGGTCAGCACGAGGAGGGGCGGGACCCCGGCCCGCGCGGCGCTGCGCACGCAGGCCGCGGCGTGGTCGGCCGGATCGTAACCGCCGGGACGCAGCGGCGGCGTGCGGGCGCCCCCGCGCGGCCCGTCTCCCTGTTCCGTCACCCGCACCCCTCGCCCGGCCATCCCGCCCCTCTTTCCGACGTCCCCGCCGTCCGCACCACGCCCGGGCGGCACCTCACGTGCACCCTTGCGGGAGCGCATGCCCGCGCGCGGCACCCTCAAGCCGGCCGGACGGGCACGCTCGGCTCACGGCCCGGCGCGGGCCGGGGGGACCCGCGCTTCAGCCCCCTCCGGCGGGTCGGCGAGGACCCGGCGCGGCTCCGGCAGGCCCCGGCGTCGAGTGCGGCTCGCCGAACTCGGACTCGACCGGGCATCGCCAGCCATGTGTGCGACCCCGCCGAGGCCGAGCGGATCGGCGCGCACGTCGCCGAAGCGGGCGCGGTCTGTCTTGACGCACCGGTCAGCGGCGGCGGTCCCGGCGCCCGGGCCCGCACCTTGACCACATGCGTCGGCGGGCACTCGGACACCTTCCGCGCCGCCCGCCCGGTGTTCGAGGCTTTCAGCGACACCGTGCGGCTGATGGGCCCGGTGGGAGGCGGACAGCTCACCGAGCTGTTCAACGACGCGCTGACCATCACCAACATGAAGAACGCCGAAGACGTCCTTGCCCTGGCCGAACGGATCGGTCTCGACGTGCCCACGCTGATCGAGGCCATCGGCGCCGGCAGCGGTGGCAGCGCGGCACTGCGCGCTCTCGGCACCGACATCACCCCCGACCTCGCCGAACACCTCCAACCGCTGATGCGCGAGGACATGCACCCCTTCGCGCATGCCGTACGCGAGCGCGGCGCATGTCCCGACGACGTCCTGGCACGTGGTGAGGCAGGCGCGTCCGGTCTGGTCCAAGCCGCCCGCCTGGTCGCCCGGGCCAGGGCCTGAACCTCCCACGGAATCCCGTCCAGCCGGCTGAGGCGGCGGGCCAGGACTGTCCGGGGGCTCTGCCCCCGGCTTCCGGCGGCAGGGTCAGCCGGCCGGCGGGCCGGACGCGCCGCCCGCCGTGCCCGCTGCGGTGGCCGGCGTGGCGTCCGCCCCGGTGGCCGCCGCGGTGTCCCCCATGCCCGCCGCGTCCAGCAGCGCCGCCGCGGTTCCGACCGCCAGCCCGTCCAGCACCTCGGAACCGATGCCGGCGCGGGCGCCGGCCCCGTCGTACACGACGGTGAGGCGCCGGGCGAGCAGGACGGGATCGGCGACGCCGGCGCGTTCGGCCTCGGCCCGGAAGAAGTCGGTCAGGTCCCGCTTGGCGCGTGCGGCCACCACGCTGGCCGGATGCCCCGGGTCCTTCAACTCCACCTGCGTGGCCAGGAAGGGACAGCCGCGGTAGTCGGGCGAGGCCGCGGCCTCCTCCAGCCGCCGGAAGACGTACAGGACACGGTCGCGCGGCGCCTCGGGCTCGCCGGGCGGCGGCAGCAGCAGTGCGCTGAGGGCCGGGGCCCGGCGCTCCAAGGCGGCGGCCAACACCTCGTCCTTGCTGTCGAAGAGCTGGTACATCGAGCGCTTCGAGACACCCGCGGCCCGGCACAGCGCGTCGATGCCCGTACCCACGCCCTCCCGGTAGAAGAGCGCGGCCGCGGTGTCGAGCAGCCGGTCGCGGGGGGAGAGCTTCGGCGTGGTGGTCATGCGCCCAGGTTAGCGCCCCGGCTCGACATCGGAAACCGATCGGTTTACAGTCGGGGAAACCGATCGGTTTCCAGTGGGCCCCGCAAGCCCCGGCCGGAACCGGCCCACAACCACGAGCTTGATCACGAAGGGCTTCCCATGGACATCCAGGGCTCCGTCGCACTCGTCACCGGGGGCAACCGCGGCATCGGCGAGCACTTCGTCAGGGCGCTGCTCGACGCGGGCGCCGCGCAGGTGTACGCCGCCGCACGCGACCCGCGGCAGGTCACCGTGCCCGGCGCCGTGCCGCTGCGGCTGGACATCACCGACCCCGAGGCCGTACGCGCCGCCGCCGAACAGGCTCCCGACGTCACGCTGGTGGTCAACAACGCCGGCACGTCCACCGGGGCCGCCCTGCTGGACGGCGAGCTGGCCGACTGGCGACGGGAGTACGAGACGCACGTTCTCGGCACCCTGTCGGTCAGCCGGGCCTTCGCGCCGGTCCTCGCGCGCAACGGGGGCGGCGCCTTCCTCAACGTGCTGTCCGCGCTGTCCTGGCTCGCCCTGCCCGGCAGCGCCGCCTACAGCGCGGCCAAGGCCGCGGAATGGTCGCTCACCAACGCCCTGCGGGTCGAACTCGCCGCCCAGGGAACCCAGGTGACCGCCCTGCACATGGGCTATGTCGACACGGACATGACGGCGGCGGTCCAGGCGCCGAAGTCCGCACCCGCGGACATCGTCCGCACCGCCCTCGCCGGTCTGGCCGCCGGCGACTTCGAGGTCCTCGCGGACGACACGGCCAAGCAGGTGAAGTCGGGCCTGTCCGCCGGTGTCGCGGCTCTCTACCCCCAGCTCGCGCGCTGAGCCCGCCACCGCCGCCCGGTTGCCGCGTCCAGGCCACGACGTCGGGGCTACGGAGGGTCACCAGGACCGCGATCACGATCCCTCGTGGGTCGCGGCTGAGACCCGCTCCGCCCGGAGCATCTCGTCCCCGCCCGGGCCACGGGCCGCGAGGGCGTATGGGACCGGCTGGCCGCCATGCCGTTCTGAGCGCGGGGCGGCCGGTGCCCCCGCGTGGGAGCGGGGGCACCGGCCGGGGGGACGGGGTCAGGAGCAGGTGATCTGCGCGCCGGCCCAGTCGGCGTGGTCGCTGTCGTTGCCGTCGCCGCCGTCGGTGACGACGAGGTCCACCGTCTGGGCGCCGGTGATGTCGGCGGTCAGCGGGTGGCCGCCGGTGGTGCTGGTGACGATCCCGCTGTCGGCGACCTTCTTGCCGTCGGCGAGGACCTCGAACTCCACCGAGCCCTTGCTGTTCATCTTCTCGTCGTCGATGCCGACCGTGGCCGTCAGCGAGGTGCAGGTGCCGGCGGTGTAGTAGGCGACGTCGCTGGGGGCGTGGACGCCGAGGCCCTTGGCGTAGACGGTGCCGCCCAGGGTGATCGGCCGGCCGTCGCCCGCGGCCGTCTCACCGTTGCTGGTGTCGCGCTCGACCGGACCCCAGCCGTTGCTCGCCGACAGCCACGGCAGGTCGCTCAGGTACGAGGTGCCGGCCGGTGGCGGGACGGCGACGGTGATCCGGCCGGCCAGCGGCACGGTGACGGCGCCCTTGCCGCCGCCGCGGGTGTACGTGACGGTGCCGGACAGGTCGTAGGTGCCCGTCGCGGTGCCGGCGGGCACGTCCACGTGCCAGGTGGTGGCCAGGGTGTGGCCGCCGGGCAGCGCCGGGGTGCCGGTGGCGCCCGCCGGGCGGACCGACCAGCCGCCGGGTGCGGTGAGCCGGACCTGGACCTGGTGCGCCGGGGCGGTGCCGAGGTCGGTGACGGAGGTGGTGATGTCGGCGCCCTTGCCGGGCTGGACGAAAGCGGTGCCGGTGACGCCGGCGTCGAGGAGGGCCGGGTTCTGCATCGCGTGCGCGTCGGTGCCGACCCGCAGCAGCACGGTGCCGTGTGCCGGGACGGTCGCGGCGAGCGTGCCGGCGGACTGGAAGTCGCGGTGCTGCCACAGGTCCCGCACCAGGTAGCCGTTGTCGGAGGCCGGCAGGCCGGCCGCGGCCGCGGTGGTGGAGATGTGCTGCGGCCGGTCGGACTCGTTGAACAGCGCGACCGCGCGGTCGCCGCCGGCGAGCTGCTTGACGATCACCTGGGCGCCGCCGCTGGAGGACAGCACGGTCGCCTGCTTGCCCAGCGGGTCCTGGTCGAGCGCGATGACGTCCTTGTTGAGCAGGATCTGCAGCGTCGCCGGGGTGGCCTTGCGCAGGTCGGTGCCGATGAGCAGCGGCGCGTTCATCATCGACCACAGCGAGAAGTGCGTGCGGTACTCGGTGTCGGTCATGCCGCCGTTGCCGACCTCCAGCATGTCGGGGTCGTTCCAGGCGCCGGGCTCGGCGTAGGCGGCAAGCGGCAGGTTGGCGTCCGTGATGGACTTCAGGCTGCCCCAGTTGTCGCTGATGTCGCCGGTGGTGCGCCACAGGTTGCCGATGTCGCCGGCCCACTCCCAGGGCTGGACCTGGCCCCACTCGCAGATGGAGTAGACGATCGGCCGCCCGGTCGCCTTGAGCGCGTCGCCCATGGCGGTGTAGCGGTTGACGAAGTCGGCCCTGGTCCCGTCGCTCTTGTTGTTGCAGTTGTCGTACTTGAGGTAGTCCACGCCCCAGTCGGCGAAGGTCTGCGCGTCGACGGCCTCGTGGCCGAGGCTGCCGGGGTAGCCGGCGCAGGTCGCGGTGCCGGCGTCCTCGTAGATGCCGAGCTTGAGGCCCTTGGCGTGCACGTAGTCGGCGGTGCCCTTGATGCCGTCGGGGAACTTGACGGGGTCGGGGACCAGCCGCCCGGAGGCGTCGCGGGTGTGGGTCATCCAGCAGTCGTCGATGTTGACGTAGGTGTAGCCGGCGTCCTTCAGCCCGGAGCTGACGAAGTAGTCGGCAGTGTCCTTGATCAGTTGCTCGCTGACGTTGCAGCCGAAGGCATTCCAGTCGTTGAAGCCCATCGGCGGGGTGAGGGCGAGGCCGTTGTCCACGGCGGCCGCCCCGGGCGCCGTGGCGACGGCGGCCGTGACCGCGGCCACTGAGAGGCCGCCGGCCCACATGGCTCCCGCGGTGACGCAGGACAGGATCCTGCGGGTGATCGGCATACGAGGTCCCATCGTAGGTTCCAGCCGGATCGTCGGAACAGAATCCGACGCAACTCAACAGTTGGCCACATGACAGTCCCGGTACCTGTGCACTGTCAAGAGATGTGACAGGAACTCATCGGTCCGCACCTCCCGCAACCTTGCCCCGTCATCCGCGTCCTGTGGCCACCAAACCAGGACAAGTGAGTTTCCGCCCTTCGGCGGTGATGACCTTCGTCCTGCCTATTGCTCCGGCGGGCTCACCCTCCTATTGTTCGACTTCGATTGAATATGTTTGGAGTTGACTACTCATCAGCGAACGTGGAGGCGCAGTGCGACGTCATCCGTACGACTCCGCGGCCGGGAGATCCGGCCGCCGCAGAAGGTGGTGGGCCACGGCCGCGGCGGCCGTGGCCCTCGCCCTGTCCGCCGGTCAGGCGGTCCCCGCGATGGCCGCCGACGCCGCCGGGCACACCGCGAAGGCGCCCGCCGGGGCTCCCGCCGCCGCGGGCACGCCGCACAAGGTGACCTTCGACGGCTACTCGTTCCTCGTCGACGGCGACCGCACCTACCTGTGGTCCGGCGAGTTCCACTACTTCCGGCTGCCCAGCCCGGACCTGTGGCTGGACATCTTCCAGAAGATGAAGGCCGCCGGCTTCAACGCCACGTCCCTGTACTTCGACTGGGACTACCACTCGCCCGCGCCGGGCGTGTACGACTTCACCGGCGTGCGCGACGTCGACAAGCTGCTCGACATGGCGCAGCAGGCCGGCCTGTACGTCATCGCGCGCCCGGCCCCGTACATCAACGCGGAAGTCGACAGCGGCGGGCTCCCCGGCTGGCTCACCACCAAAAAGGAGCAGAACCGCACCGACGACCCGCAGTTCCTGAAGTACGCCGACGAGTGGCTCACGCAGATCGACCGCATCCTCGCCCGCCACCAGCTGACGAACGGCACCGGCACGGTCATCGCCTACCAGGTGGAGAACGAGTACTACAACGGCTCCGCCTCCGCCCGCGCGTACATGAAGCACCTGGAGGACAAGGCCCGCGCCGACGGCATCACCGTTCCCCTCACCGGCAACAACAACGGCACGTTCAACTCCGGTGACGGCGCCCTCGACGTCGACGGCCCGGACTCCTACCCGCAGGGCTTCAACTGCTCCAGCCCCACGCAGTGGGCCGGCGTGCCCGACATCAGCTACGACCACCCGGCGGGAAGGCCCCTCTACACCCCGGAGTTCCAGGGCGGCGCCTTCGACCCGTGGGGCGGCCCGGGTTACGACAAGTGCGCCCAGCTGATCAACGACCAGTTCGCGAACGTCTTCTACAAGCAGAACATCGCGGTCGGCGCCACCGCCCAGAGCTTCTACATGACCTACGGCGGCACCAACTGGGGCTGGCTGGGCATGCCGGAGAACTACACCTCCTACGACTACGGCGCCGCGATCCGGGAGACCCGGCAGCTCGACCCGAAGTACGACGAGGACAAACTCATCGGCTACTTCACCCAGTCCGAGGCGCCGCTGACCAAGACCGACCAGATCAGGACCATCCCGCCGGACGACCCCGCGGTCATCGACACCGCCCGCAGGAACCCGGACACCGGGACGCAGTTCCACGTGCTGCGGCACGGCAACTCCACGTCCACCGCGGTGGACAGGACCCACATTTCCCTGGACTTCAACGCCAAGCCCGCCGCCGACACCTCCTACACCTGGGACGACCCCGATCCGGCGCTGGCCTACGCCGGCGCGTGGTCGCACGTGGCCGACCAGAGCTACACCGGCGGCGACTACAAGCACACCGAGTCCTTCTCCAACACCAAGGGCGACTCGGTCACCGTCCCCTTCGACGGCACCGCCGTGCGCTGGATCGGCTCAAAGACCGACAATCACGGCTACGCCGACGTCTACCTCGACGGCGCCAAGGTCGCCACGGTCGACGACTCCGGCGGCGAGAGCCAGGCGGTGGTCTTCCAGAAGAGCGGACTGGCCGCGGGCTCCCACACCCTGAAGATCGTCGTGACCGGCAGCCACAGCTCCGCGTCCACCGACAACTTCGTGGCGATCGACGCCATCGACGTGCCCAAGGACGGCGAGACGCTCCAGCCGACCTACCCCGTCGTCCCACAGCAGCCCGGCACCGCGATCACCCTCGACGGCCGCGACTCGCACATCATCGTCGCCGACGACAAGCTCGGCGACACCCAGCTGCAGTACTCCACGTCCGAGATCATGACCACCGCCGCGATCGGCGGCCGGGACGTCTCGGTGCTCTACGGCGACAAGGGCAGCGACGGCGAGACGGTGCTGCGCTACACCTCCCGGCCCACCGTCACCGCCACCGGCGGCGACGTCGCCACCACCTGGGACCCGGCCACCGGCGACCTGCGGCTGAACTACACCCACGACGGCCTGCTGCGCATCGCCATCAGCGGCGGCGGCTCCCGCCCGCAGCTGCTGCTCGTCGGCGACAAGGCCACCGCGGCGACCTTCTGGCGCCAGGACACCGCCACCGGCCCGGTCCTGGTCCGCGGCACCCACCTGCTGCGCACCGCCACCAGCCTCGACGGCGGCCACATCGTCGCGCTGACCGGCGACAACGCCGACGACAAGGACATCGAGGTCTTCACCTCGGCGGACACCGTCACATGGAACGGCCGCACCCTGTCCACCACCGCCACCGCCACCGGCAGCCGCACCGCACAGATCCCGGTCGCCGCGCCCGTCACGCTGCCCGCGCTGACCGACTGGAAGCACGCCGAGGAGTCCCCCGAGGCCGCACCCGGCTTCGACGACTCCGGCTGGCAGGTGGCCGACAAGACCACCACCAACAGCTCCTCGGGCGTCAACTCGCTGCCGGTGCTCTACGCCGACGACTACGGCTTCCACACCGGCAACACCTGGTACCGCGGCCGCTTCCGGGCCTCCGGCTCCGAGACCGGAATCCACCTGGTGTCCGACTCCGGCGGCCGGGCCCAGGCCTTCTCCGCCTGGCTCAACGGCACTTTCCTGGGCAGCTCCACCACGGGCAGCGCCGACTTCACCTTCCCCGCCGGCGCGGTGAAGCCCACCGGCGACAACGTACTGTCCGTGCTGACCGTCAACATGGGCCACGAGGAGGACTACGGCTCCTCCAACGGCAACAAGACCGCCCGCGGCCTGACCACCGCCTCCCTGACCGGTGCGCCGCTCACCCCGGTCACCTGGCGCATCCAGGGCGTGCGGGGCGGTGAGGACCCGGTCGACACCGTGCGCGGCCCGCTCAACAACGGCGGCCTGTACGGCGAGCGGGCCGGCTGGGACCTGCCCGGCTACCCCGACGAGTCCTGGCAGGACGTCACCCTTCCCGCCACCGACACCACCCCGGGCGTCTCCTGGTACCGCACGGACGCCGACCTCGACCTGCCGCACCACCAGGACACCTCGGTCGGCCTGACGTTCACCGACGACCCGGCGCGCCGGTACCGCGCGACGATCTTCGTCAACGGCTGGCAGGTCGGCAACTACGTCAACTACCTTGGCCCACAGCACTCCTTCCCGGTGCCGAACGGCATCCTCGACCCCAACGGCCACAACACCATCGCCATCGCGGTATGGAACCTGGACGGCACCACCGGCGGGCTCGGCAAGGTGGAGCTGACGAACTACGGCAGCTACGCCTCGTCGCTGCGCGTAGCGCAGAACGCCGGCCCGCGCTACGACCCCAGGGCGTACGCCATGCCGAAGGCACCCGGCGCCCACGTCGCGCTCGACGTGCCGGGCACCGCCCAGGCGGGCACCCCCTTCACCGCGACCGCGACGGTGAGCGTCCCGGCGGACCAGCCGACGGTCTCCGCCCTGACGGCGGCCCTCACGCTGCCCGACGGCTGGACAGCGAGCGCCCCGCAGCCCCCGGCGGTCACCCGGGTCACGCCCGGCACGTCGGCGGCCATCCGCTGGACGGTCACCCCGCCCGGCGGGACGCTGCCCGACGCCTCGGCGCTGACAGCGACCGCGCACTTCACCCAGCGCGGGAAGGCGGCCACCGCCGCCGACGAGCGCGTCATGAAGGCGATACCGCCGGTGCCGCCGGCCGGGCAGAACGCGGTGAGCGACCTGCCCTTCCTGTCCGCCTCCAACGGCTGGGGGCCGGTGGAGCGCGACACCAGCGTCGGCGAGCAGGCGGCCGGCGACGGCAGGCCGATCACCATCGCCGGCACGAAGTACGCCAAGGGGCTGGGCACCAACTCGATCAGCGACGTCCAGCTCTACCTCGCCGGCACCTGCACCCGGCTGACCGCCGCGGTGGGCGTCGACGACGAGACGGGCGGCGGCGGCACCGTCACCTTCTCGGTGCTCGCCGACGGCAAGGTCCTCACCACCACCCAGACGATCCGCGGCCGCCAGGCGGCCGTCCCGATCAACGTGGACGTCACCGGCGCCCAGGTCCTGGACCTGCGGGTCGGCGACGCGGGAGACGGCAACGGGCAGGACCACGGCGACTGGGGGACGCCCGTGCTGACCTGCGGCTGACCCCCGCCCGACACCGTCGTACGCCCGTCCGGCCGCCGGCCGGACGGGCGTACGCGTGCCGCGCCTTGAGCCGGGCTCAGCGGCAGAACGCCTCGCGCGGCGGGCCGCTGCGAGCGTCTTCAACGGCATCCCGTCGAACGCCCGGCGGGTGCCCGTGCCCTACGGGTGGTCCCGCTTCGGCGCCGAGTCGGGCAGGAAGAAGTCGCGGACCGCGTGCACCACGACCTGAACGGAGGGGGTGTGCGGCGGCTCGGGGTCCGGCCCCCGTACGGCCGGGCCGCCGGGGGCCGGCGGGGCCGGGGGCGGGCCGGCTGCCGGGAGGGCGGCGGGTTCGTCGGCCCGGGGCAGTGCGGGCAACGGGGGCTTTTCCGGCGGTGCGTCCTCGCCTTCGCCGGTCATCTGCGTGACGAAGGCCGCGGCGAGCTGGTCGGGTGTCGGGTCGCCGTACCGCGTTCCGAAAGCGGCCAGGACGCGAGGGATCACGGTCTCGTTCCACTGGGGCGCCCTCAGCCGTCCCGGGCAGGAATGGGTCCGCGCGGTCCAGGCACCGAACAGGGTGTGGTGGCCGAGGCCCGGGTCGGCGGCGGAACGGCACACCCGGCGGCCGATCGTGGGGTGTGTACGCAGCAGCCACACGTGCAGCCGGACGAGCGCGTCGGTCTGGGCGTCGGTCCACGGCTGCCACGCGTGGCCCTCGGTGGTGACGGCGACGGCTCCGGTGGTGTCGGCGCGGCGGTTGGCCCGGTAGGTCGCGTCGGCTCGTGCGGTGGTGTCGATCCACTGCACGATGGTGCCGTCGCGGCCGATTCCGAAGTGGCTCTGCCCGATCGCGTGGCCGTGGGCGTCGGCGCGCCGGAAGCGGCGGTCCGCGGCGGCCGGCGTGGATCCCATGGTGTGGACGACGATCTGCGTCGGGTTGATGGTCGGGCGAGGGGTGCCGGGCGGGGCGAGCAGCCTGGTGGTGGCGAACGGGCAGAAGGCCACGTCAGTTCTCCTGTGCGGCCGGGGCCGGGTCGGTCAGCCGGCGGTAGGTGCGCCGCAGGTCCACCACCGAGCTCGCGCTGGTCACCCAGGCGAGCGGGGCGTAGTGGACGCGAATGCCGGCCGGCTGCAGCAGCAGCGGCTCGCCGGCCGCGTTCTGCGGCCACTCCACAGTGCCGGTGACCGTGCGGGCGGCAACGGTCCAGTAGTCGCCGGGGCGGTACGCGCCGCCCGGCCGGAACCACACCTGAAGGCCGTCCTCCAGGTCGGTCCAGGATCCCTCGGGGATCTGCAGGGCGCCGCCGGCCTGCCGGGGCGAGCCGGGGCCGCCGGCCGCGCCGTGGTCCCAGCGCCGCAGGAACGGATGGCGGTCGGCGCGCCGGCCGACCCCCGGCACCGGCTCGCCGGACAGGCGCACCCGGCGGCCGGGCAGGTCGACCTCCTCGACCCGCAGCAGTGGAGCGGGCTCGCCCCTGCTGGTGTAGGCGGTGTCGGCGATCTCGATCCAGTCGCCGGCGTCGAGCACGAGTTTGTCGTCGTTGCCCAGGGTGGCCAGCGCCACCCAGGTGCCGTCGATCCCGGAGACGGGGAAGACGACGCTGCCGTTCTCGCGCGACCACTTGAAGGTGGCGCCCTCGGCGGCCGTTCCCCCGTGGTGGATCTCGATGCGGTAGAGCTGGTTCTCGGCGCCCCGGTAGCGGGCTCCGGGACGGACCATACAGGGGTCCTCGTCGGCGTGCTCGGGGCGCCGGGTGCGCACGGCCAGCCGGGCGGTGGAGGTCTGCTGGGCGTCGGCCCAGGTCTCGAAGGCGTTGCGGACGGTCTCCGCCGGGCCGTCGGGGACGTCCAGCTCCTGCGCGGGCAGCGGCAGCACCTGCCAGACCGTCTTGAGGCGGGCCGCGGTGTCGGGCATCGCCGTACCGAGGGCGACCTCGCGGATCGCCGGGTCCTCCGCGGCGGTGACGGCGCGCTCCCACACCTTGAGGTAGACCAGGTACGGGAACCGGCTGGGCAGCCGGTCCTGGTCGTGTTCCGGGTCGCGGTAGGCGTCGGGCTGGTCCCAGTACGTCCACGAGGAGCCCGAGGCACCGGACTCGTCCTGCCCGGGCGGCCACACGCCGTCCTCCGGGACCGCCTGGCCGGGTTCGGGCCGCGTCGCGTCGAGGAGGATCCCGTCGACGTAGTAGCGGCCGCTGCCGATGGTCAGGTCGTCCGCCTCGTGGTCGCCGGCCACGTGGTCGATGGCGAAACCGGCCGCGCCGAGCGGGCCGCCGTTGCGCCCGATGACGTCTGCGGCAAGGGTGCGGACGCGGTGGAGTTCGATGGCCGCCTGCTCGTTGGCGTCGGCGTCCAGCTGGACGCGGCCCTGCTGGGCGAGGACCGCGGCGTAGTGCTCGGTGGGCCGGAAGGTCACGCGCGAGAAGTCGGCGTGCATGGTTCCCCCTTTTTCGGGCTTCACGGGTGGTGCGTCAGGAGACGAAGAAGAGTCCGGCGTCCGTGCCGGCCGGGGAGTACTCGGCGAGCCGGGCCCGCAGGTTGTCCTCGCGCTGGGGCTGGAACAGGTCGTGGAAGGCGCCGGGTTCCGAACGGTCCCCGGCGCCGCGGGTGATCTCGGTGGCGCAGCCCCTGGCGAGCTGCCCGTAAGCGGGTGTGCCGTAGCGCACGGAGGTGAATCGGGGCCGTACGCGCCGGGCTTCGGCCTCGCGTTCGGCCGCGGCCTCGGCGGCGCCCAGCTCGCCGCGTTCGACGCGCTCGTCGACGGCGGCGCGCACCAGGTCGGGCTGGCACTGGTAGCGGCGCGGGGTGCGCGAGGCGGGCGGAACGTAGCTGAAGCGCATGCAGCCGACCGAGCGGCGGGCCACGTGCAGCGGGCCGGTGAACAGGCAGTCCTCGGCGATCTCGACGGTGTCGGTGTGGACCTCGCCGATGACGGTGGTGCGCTGGGCGTGCAGGACGGCGTGTGCGTGGCGGCAGTCGGGTGCGGACAGCGCCTCCAGATCGTCCGCGGTTGCGTCGAGGATGCTGTCGGCGATGTGGATCGGCAGGGGCTCGGTGCCCACCTCGTCGCCGATCACCCGGATCGTGCCGAGGATGCTGCGCTCGATCTGCACGCAGGCGGTGGTGCAGTCCAGGACGAGGCTGGGCTCCTGGGGCGACCGGGGTGCGCAGTGGTGCTCCAGGGACCAGCCCGGTACGAGGGTGCAGTGCCGGATCATCAGGCTGCCGAGCGGGCCGGTGACGCTGAGGCCGCGGCCGGTGACGAGCAGCCCGTCGAGCACGAGCCGCCCGCCCGGGCCTTCCCCCGGGTTGCCGCGGACGTTGAGCGCGTCGGGGCGGTTGCTGTACCAGTCGAGCAGGCGGATCACCGGCCTGGTGCCCTCCGCGGCCCGCAACTCCAGCCGCTCGCCGGGGTCGAGTGCGAAGTCGAGCTGCTCCTGGTAGGCGCCGCTGTGCGTGATCTCGATGATCGCCGAGGCCCCGGCCGCACCGGAGGACCTGTCGGTCCGCCACTGCTCGTAGGCGTCGTTGATGCGCTCGTGGGTGCGCCCGGGGCCGACGCGGTAGACGGCGGCCTCGCGCGGGGTGACGCGGTCGCGCGGGTACTGGCCGCCGCCCATGTCGTCGCCGAAGGCGTAGTGGTGCGTGACCCACACGCCGCGCCGCGGTGCCGAGCGGGTACCGAAGGCGATCCGGCCCAGTTCGGGGTCGACGCAGACCTGTCCGCGGCGGGGCCGGTAGGTCCAGTCGGTGAGGTCGGCGACGACGATGTCGGCGAGGGGGACCGGCTGGAACTCGCCGTCCCGCCAGATCGCGAAGGACTTCCCGGGCCCGTAGTAGTCGGCGAGGCGGTCGGCCAGCAGCCGGCGGCTGATGTACGCGGGCACGTTGTCGACGGCCGCGATGTGCGTGGCCGACGGCTCGGGCTCCGGCTTGGTCACCAGCGGGCTGTCATTGCCCAGAATGGAGAAGGTGTAGAGGTTGCGGGCCCGGTCGAGGCAGTAGGCGGGACCGCGCGAGATGGCGTACGGCCCCAGCCGCCACACGAACAGGCCGACACCGGCCGGTGTGTAGCCGCCCTGCCTGCGCGGTGAGGCTGCCCGCCGGACGTCCGCGGTGTGCGCCTGCCCGTCGAAGGGGCTGCCGAGCAGGTCGAGGCCGTCGCCGTCGCGCAGGTCGGCCAGGTGTCCGCGGCGCAGCCTGTGCCGGTCGGCCACCCCCTCGTCGGCCCGGAACAGCCGCACCGGCTGCGTCGCGGCGAGCAGGCGGGAGAACTCGACTGCCCGCGCGGGCCACCCCGCGACGCTCGCGCTCAGCTCCTCCAGCAGCGCCAGGGTGCCTTTGCGGCGGCGGTTGGCCACCGTGTCGGCGACGTCGCGGCGCGGGGCGAGCCACTCGGCCAGACCGCGGTCGGTGCCGGGCGTGTCCTCGTAGCCGGGCAGGAGGCGGTAGCCGACGAGGTCGCCGAGGTAGGGCAGTGCCCAGTCGGCGGCGGTCTCGACGAACCAGTCATCGTAGTTCTGCTCGATGGCGCTGCGTACCAGGTCGGCCTGTTCGGCGATGACGGCCAGCAGTGCCCGCAACGGCTCGCCGGCCTCGGCGTCCCGCATCCGGTGCCACTGCGGGAGCCGGGCGTACAGCCCGTCGGGGTCGCGGCTGCCGTACCGGCCGTCGGGGTCCCGGCCGCTCGTCGGGCTCATCGGGTCGCCTCCTTCAGGATCAGCGTGTCCGGCAGTTCGGGGGCGAGCACCGCGAGTTGGGCGGGGCGGATGCCGCGGAAGACGACGACAGCGCGGCCGGGCTCGATCGGCCGGGTGCCGGTGATGCCCGGGTTGAGGCGCAGCAGGTCGGCGACGGTGATGCCGAAGCGGGCGGCGATCGCGGTCAGGCTCTCGGCTTCGCCTCGGACGCGGTACCGCTGCTCGTCGTAGCGGGCGAGCCGTGCCCGCACCACGCTCTGCGGGGTGGTGAGTTGCTCGGCGAGGTGCTCCAGGCCGTCGGGGGTGAGGCTGCCCGGCACGCCGGTGAAGGCGGTCACGTCGATCCGGTCGACGCCGGGGACGGCCTGCGCGGTGGCGAGCACCTCCGACAGGTGGGCGGGCCGGCCGAGTTCACGCCCCGGGTAGCCGAGCCGGGCCAGCAGTGCGGCGCGCACCTGCGGCTCGACCAGGTCCCACGAGTGGTCGGCGGCGACCTTGACCTCGGCCGCCAGGACCAGCAGTACCCGTTCGCGGACGGCGACCTCGACGGGCAGGTGCAGGTCCCCGTACTCGGCGAGGGAGGAGCGCAGCGCGACCAGCAGGTCGGCGTCCTCGGCGATCGGGATGTCGTCGACTCCTGCGACGGTGACGTGCACGACCTGCCGGACCCCGTCGTACAGGCGGGTCGCGCTCGCCCGGCCGATTCCGGCGCGGGAGCGGCTGAAGTCCTCGTAGTCCGGTACGGACACGAGCCGGTCGAGAGCCGAGACCGCCAGGGGGATGTTGCGGCGGGCCAGGCCCGGGCCGTCGGGGTCGGCGCCGCCCGTGGCGGGCAGCGGGTTGGTCACCGCCGAGACGCCGAGCGGCCTGGTGGTGGGCTGGGTGATCCGGCCGGCGGCGACGTTGGCGGCTTTGCCGATGCCCACCCGGTAGCGTGCGCGGACGTTCTCCTGCCCGGTGGGCAGCCGTGCGCCGTGCACGCCGTCGCCGAAGGTCACGGTGATCCGTCCGTCGTCGGCGGTGCCGGTGACGTAGACACGCTCCTTGGGCCCGCGGCCGGCGAGGCTGTCGACCTCGTGCCACAGGACGCCGTCGACGCGGATCTGCAGGGTGCTTCGCGCGCCCTCCGGGGTGTCGGCGGCGAGCCAGGTCAGCGGGGACTGCCAGAGCGCGAAGGTCTGGCCGGGCCTGCTCGCGTCGCCGCTGCCGATCGGCTCGTCCCGGGTGGCGCCGTGGGTGGCGTGGGCCACGTTGCCGTGGATCCTCACCGTCTGCCGCTTGTAGCGGTACGCGAGGGCGGCGGTCAGATGCAGGGTGGTGTGGACGGTGTCGCCGGGCAGTGCCGGGTCCACGTCCTGCTCGACGCCCGCCACCATGGCGAGTTCGGTGCCGGTGACGCCGGGCGTCGCGGGGATGTCGGTGCGTTCGCCGGTGACGATGATCCAGCGGCCGGGGGCCAGGCCGTCGTAGAGGCCGGCCAGTTCGATCGTGTCCCCGGCGACGTCGTCGGTGACCGGTTCCGGGGCGAGTCGCAGGCCCTCACCGCGGGCGTAGACGGTGGTGTCGCGGATCTGCGAGAGCAGCGTGTCCTGTTCGTCCAGCCAGGGGTCCTCAAGGGTGAGTTCGGTGACCTTGCCGGTGACGCCGAAGTCCGCGCGGGACAGGACGCGCGCGCCGCTGACGCGGGTGACGACCCGGGACAGCTTCGGGTCACCGGGGACCTGGCCCGGCACGCCCTTGCGCGGCCTGTCCACCACGACCCAACTGCCCGCGGCGATGCCGTCGTAGACCGCGTCGAGAGCGATGACGTTACGGGAGGTCGGGGCGAGCTGGGAGGTGAAGGTCAGCTCGACCGAGGGCGGGTCCGAGGCGGCGGCGCGCCGCACGAGCACCTTCCACTCCCCTTGCGTCGCGGTCTCCTCGTCTCCGGGTGCGAGGCGCCGGTCGAAGTCCGCGCCCGCGCCCGCCCCCGTGATCGTGACGTGGACCCGGCCGTCGTCACCGGTCCGGGAGACGAAGACGGTCCGCTCGGGCAGGTCGGGCAGGAGCTCGGCCGTGACGCCCGGCTCCCTGGCGTCGGCCTGGCGGCGCTGCGGCTGGGCCGGTTCAGTGGTGGTCAGTTCGATGCGGCCGGGGCCGAACTCGTGGGGGCCGTCGTCGCGGGGCAGTGAGAACGAGGTGCTGACCGAGCCGCCCCCCTCGGTGTAGCCGAATTCGGCCTGCCGCGGTACGACCCCGGGGTCGTCGTACCCCACGCGCATGCTGACGAGCTTGGTGCCGGTCAGCGGCCACTCGTCGTTGCGGATGACGTGGTTGGCGGCGTCGTAGACGGGTTTGAGCGGTGCGGTCGCGCCGAACGGGGTGGCGGTGACCCGCATCGCCTGGACCTCGCGCAGTGCGAGCGGCACGGTCAGGTCGACGGCGCGCCAGGCGGCGTAGAGGCCGTCGGCGAGGCGCGGGTCGAGCGCGGGGAGCAACTGGGCGGCGGAATCGGAGCCGGGGGCGTAGATGTGCTCGGGGTCGCGGGCGAGGTGACGGGCGTTCGCGGGTGGGCGCGCCGCGGTCTTGCGCAGCGCGGCGAGCAGGGGGCCGAGGCCGCTGACGGCCGGGTCGGCGACCGTGGCGGGCCCGTCCTCGCCGGAACCGGGCGGCGCCACCGCGGCCTTGTGGTCGTCCTCCGGCGGCTGCGGGGGCTCGAGTTGCAGGGCGGTGGTCCGCAGCGTGACCAGTTCGGTGTCCAGCGCCTCGAACCAGTCGGCGACGTCCGGGTAGTCGCGGGCGAACTCCTCGGCCTCCCGCAGCCGTTCGATCGTGCGGTCCAGCACGTCGGCGAACTTCGCGACCGTGGTGATCAGTTGCAGGCCGCCCTCGCGGAGCGGGGCGAGCACGTCGGTGTCGAACGCGGTGACGATCCGGCTTCCGCTCGGCCAGGGGTACGGACCGGGGTTGGGCCGGCCCTCGCTGCCGGGGGTGATCCAGTCGCCCAGTTCGGTGACGAGCCCTTCGAGGGTGGGGAGCGCGGGCCGCGGCAGACCGATGGCGGTGGTACCGCTGTCCCGGTCGACGCTGACGTCCGGCACCGGCAGCAGCACCCGCCGGCTGCGGTCGGCCGTCTTCTCGGCGCTGAAGACGAACAGCAGCTGATCGCCGGGCTTGATGTTGTTGGCCGTCCCCGCGGCGAAGATCCGTGCCCGCCGCCGCAGATGATCGGCCGTCAGCTGGTAGGGGCGCCGCAGCAGTACGGGGAGTTCGTTCCACGACCAGCGGGCGGGCAGGTCCTCGTCGGTCTCGAAGGACTGCGGCTCCTCGCCGGGTCCCGGAACGCTCTGGGAGCGGGCGCCGCGCGGGATGGTGACGGCGGCCTCCTGGCCGGTGCGCGGGTCGCGGTCGAGGGTGTACGCCACGAAGCTGTCGGCGGCCACCCCGGGGCGCGGCCGGTGCCCGACCAGCCGGCCGAGCAGGGCGAGCGAGGCGTCTTCCGTGGCGGTGCGCAGGTAGCCTTCGTCGGCGGTGCGCTCGGAGTAGAAGGTGAGCAGGTCGCCCAGGACCGCCCAGGCGTCGATCAGCGCGATCGCCGGGTCGTCGAGGGTGCGCACCGTCAGGTCGCGCAGGGCCGGGTAGGCGGGGCCCGACAGCCGGTCGAGCATGGTGGCCAGGAATGTGCCGTACTCGCCGATCCGGTACCGCAGTTCGCTGCGGCCGGGCGGGTTGAACAGCGACGCGGGCGTGGGCGCGCCGGCGCCGCCGCAGCCGCAACGGCAGTCGGTGCCGGTCATCGGCCACCTCCGATCACGAGCGAGAGCCGGCCGTTCTCGGGCCGGTCGGGGTCGTTGTCGCACGCCGCGACCTCCAGCGGGCCGACGCGGAGCAGCCCGGCGGCGAGTTCGCCGTCGTCGGGCCGGAACAGCCGGCGCAGCCGGGTCACCTGGGCGCTGAGCACTCCGGGTACGGCGGCGGCGACCGCGACGAGGCCGCTGACCCGCACCGGTTCGCCGAAGACGAGCGCGTCCGGGTGGAAGAACCCGAGCCGCCCGCCGGGCACACGGCCGTTGCCCAGCACCCGGCGCAGTTCGGCCAGGACGTGGCCGCGCTGGTGGCCGGGCGCCAGGAGCACGGTCACCTGGACGTCCAGTGGGACCAGCGTCGCCGGGCGCACCACGAGGTCGTGCCCGATGCGCCGGTACGGGGTCAGCGAGTGCGCCACGGCGTCGAGCAAGGTCCGGGAAGGGGCGTCGGTGCCCACGGGGTCCACGGCGACGTGGACCTCCTGGACGCTGCCGGTCCAGCGGATGTCGGCGGCGGCGCGCTGCACACCGGGCACCCGGCCGGCCAGTTCGGCGTAGTCCTCGCCGGTGACGGCCCGCAGCCGGGTCCGCTTCAGGGCCGGCGGCGCGAGTTGCCGTACGTCGTCGAGCGCCTCGGGCTCGGTGCCGCCCGTCGCGGGCAGCGGGTTGCGGACCCGGGTGACGGCGAGGGGGCCGCCCTTGCGCGACTTGCGGGCGGGCGCGTCGCGGCAGACCACGAGGTGGCTGATGGCGTCGGCGCCGACGTTGCCCGCGATGCCGTTTCCGACGCGGTAGGCCACCTCCAGCCGGGCGCCGGGCGGTGGCGGGGCGCCGTGCCTGCCGTCGCCGAACCGCAGGGCCAGCCGTCCGTCGTTCTCCACCTCGCCCACCAGGTGGCGGTCGCGCGGCCCGCTGCGCAGCAGGTCGCGCCGGGGCGTCCACACGCCGTCGCCCGCGCCGGCCCGTACGGCGGGCAGCGCGGCGCGGGGGTTCTGCCCGTTCACCGCGCGGGCCGGCCCGGCCAGTACCGGGTCGGCCGGGTCGAGTCCGGCGGTGTACCGCTCGCCCCAGCTCTGCGCGGCCTCCCATACGACGTAGGCGTGCAGCACGGTGCCGGCGCGGGCGCGGGCGGTGAGCACCTCCAGTCGCCGCAGCTTGCCGTCCAGGAGCCGCTCGAAGCGGGCGATCAGCTCGCGCAGTGCGTGCGCCGGCCGTTCGGGGAAGCCGTACCGCCGCAGCGTGGACGCCCCGAACAGCACGGTCAGCTCGGCCGTCTCCGCCTCGGTCGGTTCCGCGCCGTTCTCGGCCGCGTGCCACAGGTCCTGCAGCCGTGTCCGTACCCGCTGCGGGATCGCGGCCAGCAGGTGGGCCTGGGCGGCGGCGACCTGGGCCGGCTCGGGGTAGGGCGCCGCCTGGGTCACCTGGGCGAAGCGCAGTACGGGGCGGGGGCGCGGGGCGATCGCCGGGTAGGTGACCTGGGCGATGAGCGTCACCAGCGCGGTCGCCTGCGCGTCGGCGGTGGCCGGTTCGACGCTCTCGGCTCCGCCGGGGCCGAGCCGAAGGGTGATCCCGGCGCGGGTGACGGCGGCCTCGCCCACTACCGCGGCGGCCTCACGGACCTGGTCGGGGCCGAGCCGGCGGCCGGCGCGGGTCCGGTCGAGCAGGGCGTGCAGGGTGGCGGTCGCGTCGTCGGTATCGGTGCGCTCGTCCGCGCAGCCGAAGGCGGGCGGCTCACAGGAGGCGGGGGTCACCGCGCCCCGCGGTACGTCGAAGGACTCGGGCGCGGCGCCGCAGAAGGTGAGGGAGCGGCCGTGGTCGACGAGGACGACGTTGCCGCGCGCGACGCCGACGTCGTGCATCGGTGCGCAGTCGGCGCCGCCGCGCGCCGAGACGCACAGCGGGAAGGCGAGGGCGTCCTCGGTGGCCCAGGAGACCTCCAGCACGTGCTGGTCGTAGAGCGTGTCGGTGAGCGGGGTGACCTCGGTGAGCCGGACCACCTGACGGTGGGCCGGATCGGCGCCCGCGGCCGTGCCGGTGCGCGGGTCGAGCACCTCTTCCAGCAGCAGCAGGTCACCCGGCCGCAGCTTCAGCCGGCGGGGCCGGCCGGGTCCCTCGCCGTCCCGCAGGGAGGCCGAGGTGGCCCCCGCGGGCAGGACGCACTCCTCGTCGCCCCAGGTCCACAGCCTGATGGCGTTGTGCTCGGGCCGCACGGTGAAGTCGCCGCCGGGCAGCGGTTCGAAGACCTCCAGGCGGACCCGCCCGGACAGGGCGTCCAGGTCCTCGTCGGCGATCACGGTGCCGAGGTCGGGCCGCTCCCGCACGTCGAGCCCGCTCAGGTCGAGGGCCGCGAACCGGAACTCGCCCCGGCCGAGCGTGAGCTGCTGCTCGGCCTCCAGCGCGACGAACGTGCGGGCGTTGCACCCGTCGTGCATCGCGTAGTCGATCAGCCGGACGTGCCGGCGCACCGAGACCCGGCGCCGCGCGGTGTCCAGATACGCCTCGGTCGCCACCGCGTCCTGCTGGTAGGAGAGCTGGTCGGCGGTGTGGGCGAGCAGTTCGACGAGGGTCAGCCCGAGGTCGGGAGCGTGCCGTTCGACCCAGGCGGGCGCGGTCAGGCTGAGCCGCTCCAGCACCAGGCGTCGCAGGCTGTCGTAGTCGCGCGCGGTGTAGTCGATGACCGGCCGCCGCGGGTACTGCGGCGGACTCTCCTCGTCGTCCCGGCAGTCGTACGGGGTCGGGCCGCCCGCCTGGAAGGAGAAGCCGGCGCAGTGATAGCGCGGATCGAACCCGCGGTACGGCCGCGTGCCCGGCCGCCCGTACGCGTCGGACTCGACGACGCACAGCCGGTACGGGGAGGTGTCCCCGCAGCGGTCGAGCCGCACGTGCATCCGGTCGTCGAGTTCGGGGTCCTGCGCGCGCTCGACGGTGACCTCGACCGCGCGCAGGCCGGTGATCCGGCGGCCGCCGGTGATGAGGATGTTGCCCGGGTGCACGTGGTGAGGCGCCTTGCCCAGGAACGTGACCGTGAGGGTGAGCCCGTCGTCGCTCACCTCGACCCCGTCCACGCCGTTCAGCCGGGCGGCCCGGACGTCCCTGCGCCGCCGCTCGTCGCGGCAGTCCGTACTCATGCGCCTGCGCCCCCCTCGAACACGTCGGTGCGTCGCGTCCCCGTGCGCAGCACCGTGTACGCCAGCTCCACCCGCACCACGCTCTCCTCGCCCGTCACGTCGAGCGACTCGACCTCGATGACGTCGCCCAGCCAGCGTTGCAGCGCGGCCTGGACGGACAACTGCAGCGCCGAGGCGACCTCCGGGCCCGCGGGCGCGAACACCAGGTCCAAAAGCCCGCACCCGAAGTCCGGCCGCATGACACGCTCCCCCGGCCCGGTGAAGAGCAACTGCTCGATCATGTCCCGGACGTGGTCGTCGTATCCGGCCTCCGCGGTGCGTCCGCGCCGGTCGACGCGGAACGGGAACGCGATGTCGCTGCGGCGCGGACCGGCCGGCTGCGCGGGCAGGTCCACGACGCGCGCAGGGGCGGTCGTACGCCTGGTGCGGGGGGTCACCGTCCCACCACCCGCTGCTGGACGACCACGGTGTTCGGCGGCCCCTGGGCGGCGCCCCCCGCGTTCAGGCACAAAGCGGTGGAGGACTGCAGCAGGGCGGGCGAGCCGTTCACGGCGATCCGGCCCGACGGGCTGGTGCAGCGGACCGTGGTGCACGGGCTGTCGGTGAGCGTGCACCCGGCCACGGTCCATACGTCGGCCTCGGTGGTGACCGGACCGCCGGCCGCCACGACCCGCCCCTGCGTGGGCAGCGCGGTGGCCTTCCCGCCGTGCGGGCAGGTGACGGTGGCCGCCGTGTTCAACAGGTTTCCGGACAAGACAAAGAACCTTTCCCCCGTCAGGTCACGCTCAGCGCGCCCTGGTTGATGGTCACGGTCGAGCCGACGAGCGAGATCGACGCGCCCTGGCCGTTGCTGATGTGCACCCCGGAGTCGTCGATCACGATCGACGCTCCCGAGGGGTGCTTGAGCGTGAGCCCCGGACCGCCGGGCTCGTCGGAGAGCACGAGCGCGCGCTGCCCCGGCGTCTGCAGCACCACGTTCGGCGAGAGCGGATTGGTCCCCGCGTCCGGCGGCACCTCGTGCGCCGCCCCGTACCAGCAGCCCGACCAGATGGGGTAGCTGGGGTCCCCCTGCTCGAACTCCACCCACACCCCGGCGTCCTTCGGCGGCAGGTGGTACTGCCCCATGCCCGGCCCGGCCAGGGGAAAGCACGGCATCGCCCACGACGAGGGGGCGTCCCCGAGTACGTCGGGCACCTGAACCTGGATGCGCCCGATGCCCATGGGGTCGATGTTGTTCACCACGGTCCCCCGGTACTTGCCGAGGTACCGGCTGGATTCTGCGGCCATGCGGTCGTCTCCTGCGGTCACGGGACAACGGTGGGCTCCAGGGCGATCAGCCCTTCCCGGGCGAGCGTGAAGTTCTGGGTGAAGGAGCCGCGCCCGATGTCGTGGGTCACGGACTTGACGAAGTAGCGCCCGTCGTAGGTGATCCCGGCGCCGCGCACGCCGACGAGTTCGCGCGGGCGCAGCAGGTACCCGTACCGCACCACGTCGAGCCGGCCGGAGCCGGTGACCGCGTCGGCGGACTCCTCGACCTTCGCGAGCGCCTCGGCGAGCGCCTGGGCGGCGTCCTTCTTGGCGGTGTCGGCAACGACCTTCTTCTTCAGCGCGGGCGCGGGGCGCTGTGCGAGCTGCGGGCGCAGGATGCTCAGTTCGGGCACCGGCAGGATCGCCGAGACCCGGGTGGTCGGGAACTGGACGCGGACCTCGGGCTGCTCACGCGCGGTGCCGTCGAAGGCGAACGTGAGCTGGTCGACGTTGGACAGGCCGTCCATGTTGACGCTGAGGGCGTGCTGCGGCTCGCCGAGGCGGACCTCGGGTCCCCAGAAGGCCCTGCTGAACCCGGGCACAGGGCCCGGGTCGAGGTAGAAGACGTAGCCGTTGGCCTTCGCCAGGTCGTTGACGTAGGCGAGGTCGGTGCCCTTCTGGAAGTCGATGCGCCGGGTCGGCATCGGGGTCTGCGGGATCAGTTCGGGGATCACGAGCGGGGTGATGCCGTACTGCGCGTACTGCGCGATGATCGCCTGCACCCGCGCGGCGGGCGGCATCGCGGGGAAGGGCACGCCGGCCCGCTCCTCGAGGTCCATCAGTACGGTCAGGTCCTCGCCGGTGACGGTGAGGGTGGACTGGCCGGGCTGGTTGCTGATGCCGACCTCCTGGCGGATGATCACGCCGTCCATGAGGACGGTCGGCGTGCCCTCGACGGTGACGGTGAGGATCACCCGGGTCCTGGGGTCGAAGTAACCGCCGGGCAGCAGCACGGTGTTGATCAGCCCGTGCTTGGCCAGGTCGAAGGCGAGCTGGAAGCCGCTGCGCTGGCCGGAGGCCACGGTCACCTGCGCGGACAGCAGCGCGTCCGACACCTCCCGCGGCACCGGCACGGCGATCTGCGGGCCCATCATCAGTGTCAGACGCACCGGCCCGGTGGTGATCGGCCGGTCAGCCATTGCCGGGCACCCCCGAGGGCAGCGTGATGCGCAGGGTTCGGCCGGGCGTGTCCGTCAGCTCGCGCGGGTCGAGGACGGGATTGGCGTCGGCGATCTGCCACCACTGCTCGGCGTTGCCGAGGTAGCGGGCGGCGAGCAGATCGGGCCGTTCGCCCGCGGTGACGGTGTGCGTACCGATCTCGGCGAGGCTGTCGGGCCGCGGCAGCAGCCTGCGCCGCAGGTACGTCACCTGCTCCCCGTCTGCCTGGGTGTACACGGCGGTCGCGATGCCGTAGTAGCGGCTGGACCGTGGGTACGCGGTGCCGGACCGGGTGAGCGCCGGCGCGTCCAGCGGGTTGTCCATCGAGGCCGCCATGTCAGATCCCTCCCGTGCCGGTGCTGATGCCGGTCAGCCCGAGGGCGCTGAGCCGCCCGGTGGCGGCGGCGCCGGCGAGGCGTTCCTTCTGCGCGAGGTGCGCAAGGTACAGGTCGTAGCCGCGGTGTCCGACCGGCAGGTCGCTGGTGGTCAGGACCCGCATCCCGATGGCCACGGCGGCCCTGAGCGGATTGAGGTTGACGTCGAATGCCTCCTCCGTGACGGACAGTTCGGTCAGCCGCACCGGCAGCACCCGCTTGTTCCCCCAGGTGAACAGGGTCAGCGGGCTCTCGATCGGGGTGACCTCCAGCGTCCCGAGCGCCGCGAGCGCCTCCAGTTCCCGCAGCCGCGCGCCGGCCGGGTTCACCAGCATCTCCAGCGCGGCCAGTTGCGGGTGGATCCCGTCGGGCGCGGCGACGTCGAACTGATCGGTCGCGTCGACCTCGGCGGTGAACTTCCACGTCTCGACGGCGGGCCCCTTGAGGCGAAGGGCCTCCGTCCGGTCCCCCGAGGAGTTGTCCGCCCCGGCGGCCTGGGGCGCGATGCTGCGCTCCAGGCTGTCGGGGTTGAACTGCATGACGATCACCTGGCTCGGGGTGCCGCGCCGCGGATCGACGACGACGATGCCGGAACGGGTAGGCTTGGGAATGTCCGGGTAGCGGGTCATCCGTTCACTCCCCTCACCCAGAACGCACGGGATCGAACACGGCGGTCGACGAAAGCGAACACGGCTGATGCACCTCGGGGATTCATCGGTTCCCGGCCTTCTTCTTGTTCCTGCGTATCTGGGAGAGGACGAGCAGGCCGGCCTCTGTGCGACCGTCGACCGACTTCCGTGGCGAAAGGATCTGAAGCGACGCGTCCAGCACTACGGCTACCGTTACGACTACAAACGCAGGACGGTCGACGCCGCCATGCGGCTCGGTCCGCTGCCCGACTGGTCACGCGCGCTGGCCGATCAACTGCGAGGGGACGGATACGCCCCCCGCGAACTGGACCAGCTCATCGTGAACGAGTATCTGCCGGGCCAGGGCATCTCGCCGCACGTCGATTGCGTCCCTTGTTTCACCGACACCGTGCTCTCCCTCAGTCTGGGTTCCACCTGCGTCCTCACGATGACGCGCCTCAGCGACGGGCACGAGGCCGACATCCTTCTCGAACCAGGGGCTCTCCTCGTTCTGTCCGGCGCGGCACGGTACGAGTGGAAGCACGGGATCGCGCCCCGCAAGACCGATCGCGTCGACGGCATCTCCCTGCCACGCGGCCGGCGCCTGTCCTTGACGTTCCGCTCGGTGATCGAGAGTCCATCCGCGCAGTGAGATCACTCGGGTACGGGTGCTCTGAACCATCCCCTCGCCGCCACGAGTTCTCCCAGCCAGGAGGAGAAGTCATCGGCGTAACGCACGAACGGCTGACTCCGGTCGCCCAGGGTTGACCGACAGCAGTAGACACCGGGCTCCTGCCTTTCCTTGACGTTGTATGCGAAATCGTATTCAAACGAGTCCAGCAGGGCTCCGTCGCGGATGTCGTGGTACATACACTGCGCGAAGACGAGGTATCCCTCTTCGTCCACCACGTCCCCCTCGATCTCCAGAATGTGCGACGACACCTCACCGAAACCGAAGATGTCGACGTACTGTCCGCGCTTCTCGTCCGCGATCACAGCCCCCGAGTATCGCTTCAGAAAATCGACGTATCCGGCATCCTGTCGCAAGCGCGGGTACAGCGAAAGAAAATCCTCGATCTCCTTCCGCTGCTCCTCGTCGGGTTCCTCCTGGGACCACGGCCCCCTCCCGACCTCGGCTCCAGGTAGCGCACCGAGTGCGATCACGAGTTCATCAATGTCCATTCGCGCACCTCATGCCGGCTCGAAGACGAAAGTGACCGCGGCCCCGGACACGTCGGCTTTCTGCGCCATGGCCGATGTCGTTTCATGCGTGTAGCCAGGATAGTCGCTCACCGAGAACACTTCCCGGGCACGCAGCTTGAGCCCCGCCGCCGCGGCAAGGGCCACCGGATTCCACATTGCGACATATCGCTTCTCTTTGAGAGTCACGGATACGGTACCGCCGGGCGCGAGGACTTTCTTGGCGCTGGCGAAGTACGCGGACAGCAGCGCGGCACCGGCCACACCGGCCCGTGCCCGGCCGGCTCCGGCCGGGTACGGGAACATCCAGACAATACTGTCGTAGGTCACGACGGGCTCGCGTTCATGCAACCGTGTGGCGTCGACACCGTACTGCACCGAGACGCCTTGCTTTTCCAGACGATCTGCCCGGAGAGCGGTATCGGCATCTCTCTTCTGCGCGTCGGCCTTGGTCTCATAAATCGTGGCCGTCAGGTTCCGGGGTTCCACCCGCCGCAGACCGACGTTCGCTTCGGCGAAGGTGAGATTACCCTCACCGACGAGAAGGGTTCGGCCGGACATGGGTACCCTCGGTCCACCGCCCGCCCGCTCCCCGGCACTTGCGGCGTGACCGCCTTCCAGCCGGACGCCACCGGGCAGCGCCCGAAGGGCGGACGAGGCCAGGTCACCGGAAGGTTGAAGCTGCTCTCCCCGTGTCTTCCGCTTCTTCCTGGGTGGTGATTGCGCGGGCTCGGACGACTCCTCGGGAACGGGCCGCGCTCTCCTCGGCTCGTCCTCCTGATCCTGCTCGACGAAATCATTGGTAGGTCCTCCGGGATTGAGGGTCGCCCACACACGCCCCGCCTGCTCACCTTTGAGGGAGAGCGAGGACAGGCGGTACCACAGCCGCATCGCGGAGAGCGTCGCTGCGAGTACCGGGCGGATGAGGCCTCTGTGCAGGAGGGTGTGAAGGCGCGGCCGGATCCGGGAGACGATTTTCTCGAAACGGTCCCGCTTCGCCTCCGGTGAGCTCTCGCGCTTCCTGCGCTCGTCACGGCGCTGCTTGCGCTGCTCCTTGCGCTTGGTCCACCAGTCCTTCAGCCGGTCGCGCCGGCGCCGGTACGCGTCGCGGACCTTCTTCGCACTGTTCTCGATGGCGCGGCCCAGCCTGCTGTTCCTGAGCTTGCGGCCCAGCGCGCGGGCGGCGTTGCGCACCTTTGTCAGGGCGCCCTTGACCGCGTGCTTGGCGCCGTTCAGGGCGCGGCCGGCGCGCGAGGTGGGGCGGGTCGGGCGGGTGGGCTTCTTCGGCGGCTCCGGCTCCTTCGGCTTCGCCGGCTCCGGTTCGTGTTTCGGCTCCCGCTCGGGCGGTTCCTGGGCCGTGGGGTGCTTGGTCTCGGGGTTTCCGTCCTCCGGGCGCCGCGCCGGCCGGTGCTCCCCCTCGGGGTGCCGTACCGGGCGGTGCGGCTCGGCCGCGGGGGCGTGCGGGTGGCCGGCCGGTGCGGGCTCGCGGCGCGCGAGGCCCAGTCGCTGACGCAGCGACGCCGCCGCGTCGCGCAGGCTGGTACGGGCGCGGTTGACGGCGTTGCCCACTGCCTTGCGGGCGCCCCTGCCCGCCTTGGCCAGGGCCTTCATGATGCGCTGGGCGAGCGCCTTGAGCCTGGTGCCCACCGCCTTGCCCGCCGACTTCAGCTTCGACAGAAGGTAGTTGGAGACGAACTCCAGCAGGGCGACGACGCCGGCCGCCACCGCCTCGGCGAACAGGCAGGCGGCGGGGCCCACCCGCACGGCCTTCAGGAAGGCGAAGAACTTGCCGAAGGCCGCGATGATCTTGCTGACCGTGTTCCAGGCGGCCATCAGGCCCTGGATGATCGTCAGGATGGCGCCGGCCGCGGGCACGATCATCGAGATGACCTTCTCGATGATGATCTGCGCGAGCATCATCGGCAGCGCCGCGATCACCGCCTGCCAAGCCATACGACCGATCTGCTTGAGCGAGATGCAGCCCTTGACGAGGATGTTGAGGAGGGTGGAGGTCAGACCGACGACGGATTCGACCTTCTGGTCGAACCACGCCTTCACCGCGGTCTTGACCGCACCCCACAGGTGGTGCTGGATGCCGTCCACCGCGGCGCCGCCCATTTTCCTCAGCCAGCCGCCCGGATCGGGCGCGATGTCGGCGATCAGGGCGGCGAACTGGCCGAATACGGCGATGGCCTTCTCGACGAAGCTGATCGCCGCCTCGACCGCCGCCCGTACCTGGTTGACGATGGCCTTGAGTGTGGACTCGGCCAGCTTCAGCAGGGCGTTCAGCACGGTGCCGAGTGCGTCGAGGAGTTTGTTGACGGCCGCCTTGAGCGTGGCGGCGAGGGCGTTGACCCCGGCGATGGCCCTGTCGCGCAGGTCCTCGATCGCCTTGCGGAACTTGTCCCGCAGAGCGGGGAACGCGGCAAGCAGCACGTCGCAGATCCCGATCAGGGTGTCGGCGACGGCCTTGATCAGGCCGACGGCGAGTTTGCGGCACGCGTCGATCGCCGCGTCGACGAACTGCTCGAACTTGCTGATGATGTCGTTGACGAGCTTGCGGAAGAAGTCGAAGACCTTGGTGATCGCGTCGAGGAGGGCGTTGAAGGCCTCCTTGATCTTCGACTTGACCCAGCCCCACAGGCCGCCGGAGTGCTGGTGCTTGTGCTTCTCCTTCTCCTCCTGCGCCTTGTCGTGCGCCTCCTGGCGCTTGTCCTGGATCTGCTTGTTGTCGCTGCTCTGCCGATCCTTGACCTGCTTGTCGGTGTCGTCGCGCTTCGCCAGGATCTGCCGGTTCTTGTCCGAGTGCTCCTTGCCGGCCCGGTCGTCGGAGTCCTTGATCTGCTTGTCCTGCTCGGTACGCCACTGGTCGCGGGCCTGCTTGGCCTGGTCGGCGGCTTCGCCCCGCTTGTCCGTCTGCTGCCGCGCGTTGTCGGCGGTCGCCTTGTCGATGTCGGCCTGGTTCTTGCGGCGTTCCTGGGCCTGGTCCTGCTTGTTCCTGGCCTGGGCGGTACCCATCCGGCCCTGGCCCTGAGCGACCGCCTGCCTGATCTGCGGCCCGCGCTCCTGCTGGACGACGGTGGCGACGCCGGGCTTCATCGCCCCGGCGTCCTTGGCCTGGGCACCGCCGGAACCGCCCGCGCCGCCGGGGACGTTGCCCTTGAGGGTCTCCTTGGGCACGTCGGGGTAGATCCGGTCCTCGCCCATCGGCTTGGCCGCGTCCTGCCGGCCGGTCTGCTGGATCTTCGACGTCTTGTCGTCGTACTTGTCGGCCTGCCGGTCCGTCAGTCCGGGGTCGGCGTCGCCGGTCAGCTCGACCTGGGGGGCCGGCCCCACGGTGACGTTCAGCGCCGGATCGTCCGTGGGCACGTCGGCGACCGCGCCCTGCATGTTCTGTACGTCCTGCGGGCCGACCTGGTCCGAGCCGGTGTCGGGGACGTTCGGCGGCTGCACCCGCGCAGCCGGGTTGGCGCCCTGGACCTGCTTGTCCGCGGCCTTCTGGGGCCCGCCCCGGTCGCCCTGCGGGGTGACCCGTTCCAGCCGGCCCGCGACGGCCTCGGCGGGCGGGGCCTCCTGCGGTGTGCCGGACTGGGTCCGTGGCGCGCCCGAGGGCCGCTGCGCGGTCGGCGGGGCGGCCTTGAGTTCGGCCTGCTGCTTGCCGATCGAGTGGTCCACGGCGCCGTCCACGCCGTACAAGGTGGTCACCGTCCGGTCCGGCGGCAGGCTGCCGGCCGTCGCCATGGCGGCCTGCGGGTCCTGGTTCGACACGTCGGGCGGGGCGGGCTTCTGCTCCTGCTTGGCCGCGCCGCCACCACCGCCACCGCAACCGCCGCCGCTGCCTTCCGGCTTGTCGGCCTCGGTGCTCGGCTGCTGGGGGCCGGCGCAGGCACCGCCACCCGGTTCGAGTGAGGCGCCGGGGGCAGGCTGCGCTCCGGGGGCCCCGAGAGCGCCGGGCGCGTCGGTCTGCTCAGCCGCCGGACCGGTCGCGGTACGGGCGGTTGCCGCGGGGGCCGCGCCAGGTCCCGCGGGCACCGCGGCGCCGGCCCCGGGCGCGGGCGCCTGTCGCGTGCGCGAGGTGCCGGGCCCGGTGACACGTCCGGCTCCCGCGGGCTCGTCCCGGTGCGGGGCGGCGGACGCCGTGGCCCCCGCTGGGGCGGCGCGCTCGGACTCCTGGCGTTCGTTGTGTTCGGCCGCGCTCTCCTGCGCGGACCCCGTGGTGTCCGCCTGCGCCGGGCCGCCGGGACCCTCGGACTCCGTTACGGGGTCGGGGACCGCGGCCTCGGGTGTGCCGCCGGCCGCCGACCCGGTGGAGTCCGGGGCCGGCCCGACCTCCTGCTCGACGGGCTGCTCCGTCTGCAGGTCACGGACCGTGCGCCCCTCGGCCTCGCCCTCGGCGACGGGGCCCGGCTCGGGCGTGGAGCGTGCGGGCCGGCTCGGCCGCCCGACCGGTTCCGGTTCGGCGGGCTCGTCGTCGGCGCGCGCGGCGTCGCGCTGCGCCTGGACCTGCTCGGCCTTGGTGGTGGGTGGTGCCGGAAAGCTCGGCGCGGCGGGGGTTTCCCCTGACGAGCCGTCGGTCGGCAGCCGGAGCCGGTCCGCGGTCGGCACCGATGACACGTCGAGGTCGGTGGAGGGCAGGAAGTCCTCGGCTGTGAGCTCCGTCCCGCCCGGCCCCGCCGCCTCGGCGGCCAGTTCGCCGCCCGGCGCCTCGATCTCGCTGCCGGCGCCCGCTTCCAGCCCTTCCGGCTGCTCCTCCTCGCGCGGTTCGCCGTGCTCCTCGTCGCGGTCGAGCAGGCCGTGCCGGGCGAGCGAACCGTCGGCCGCCTCGGCGATCTCGTCCACGAGCTCCGGGCGAACCGGTCCGGGCCGCGGCGTCGGCAGGTGGTCGGGATTCGTGGCCTTCGAACCCGCGACGGGCTGCTTCGCGTCGGTCCTGCGCTGCTCCTCGGGCGAGCCGGGCGCTTTGGCGGCTGCGGGCTTGCGTTCGGGCTCCTTGGTCTCCGACTGTCCGCCGGGGCCCTGCTGCGCGTCGGAGCCCTGCTGCCGCGAACCGGCCTGGTCCTGTGCCTGGTCCTGTGCCCGGCCCTGGAGCCGGTCCTGCGCAGCCCGGTCCGGCTGCTGGGTCCCGGCCCGGTCGTCGGGTCCCTGGTCGGCTGCCTGGTCGGTGGCCGGGGCGCCCTGACCGTCCCGCTCGGCCGCCGCGTCCGCCGAGGCGCCCGTTGCCGTACTCGCACCCGCACCCGCACCCGCACCCGCACCCGAGGAGTCCGCCTCCCCGGCCCGCGCCGCACCGGACGAGCCGCCCGAACGGCCCTTGTTTTCGGCCCGTTCCCTGCGCCGCGCCGCACGGTCGCCGGCCGCCGCACCGGACTCGTGGCCGCGGCCGGACTCGTACTCGTGCTCGTGCTCCTGCTCGTGCTCGTGCTCGTGCTCGTGCTCACGGTCGCCGTCCCGGTCCGCGGCCCCGCTCCCGGACCGCTCCTTGTCCGAGCCGTCCGTGCGCCGCGTCCCGCGTTGGCGCGCCTCCTTCGTGTCCTCCTTCCGCTGCCGCCGCGACTCGCGCTCGTCGTACGCGTCCTGCCGTCCGCGGTCACGGTCGCTCTCGGTGCGATCGGCCGTGTCGGTGACCGGTTCCGGTGTCCGCGCGGGGTCGGCGCCCAGCGGACCGCCCTGTTCTTCCGCGGCCCGGACCAGGTCCAGCAACCGTTCGTAGTCCGCGGAGGGAAGTCGCCGCTCCATGCGGTCGAGCACAGCCGACTGCAACTCCGGTGTGAAACGGGCGAGTTGCAGTCGGACCCGCCCCGAGACGTCGGTCGGGTCGCCGCGCAGCGAACGCAGGATGCCGGCCGTGAGGCGGTCGACCAGCGTCGCCGGGTCGAGGCGTTCGGTGCGCAACCGGTCGGCGTCGACCCTGGCGTAGCGCAGCCAGCCGGGGGTGGCCGCGGGCGTGGTCTCGGCGGCTCGGTCGATCCCGCGGGCGCCCGTCTCCGCCTGCCGTTCGATCGCGTCCTGCGGAAGGCTCACACCGCCGAGGTCACGTCCGGCCCGCAGCGCGCCGAGGGGGTGCGGGGCTTGAACGGTGTGCAGGAGTTCGTGGGCGAGCAGCCGACGGCCGTCCTGGGTACCGGGGCGGAAGGCGCCCTCGCGGAAGAAGATGTCCTGTCCGACGGTGACGGCGTCGGCGCCGACCAGTTCGGTCAGGGCGGCGGAGTCGGCGTCGGTGTGGACGCGCACGCGGCTGAAGTCGTGGCCGAGCCGCGCCTCCAGCTCCCGCCGCACGCCCGGGTCGAGCGGATGGCCGGCGCCGCTGATGATCTGCTTGGGCTCGGGCATCCGGGCCGGGCGCCGCGTGCCTCGTGCCTTCTGCTTGCCGTCACGCCGGACGGGCTGACGGGCGGGGGCGTGCGCCGTGCTCATGTGCGCCGCCTGACCCGGCCGGACCGGGCGCGTCCGGCCAGACCCGCGTGGACCGCCCGCGCCAGCGCTTCGCCGAGCCGGTCCGGTGAGGTGGTGGCCGGCAGCGCCGGGAGCCCGGACAGCACGTTCACCGCGCGGTCCCCGTCGGCTGCGAGCGGCACGCCCCGCTCGGTGACGAGTCGGGCCAGCTCGCGCCGGAACGTCTCCGAGACACGGTCGGAGTCGACCGGTCCGAAGCCTTCGAGCACCAGCTCGCCGATCTCGACCCGGACGGAGGCAGGTCCTGCGGGCGGCACAACCGCCGACTGCGTCCCGCTCGCCGGCGTCGCGCCCGGCGCCTTACGGTCCGCCGGTCGCACGTCCAGCGGTCGCACGTCCACCGGTTGCGAATCCGCCCGACTCCCGTTCACACCCATCCCTGGACCTCCGACGGAGTCAGGGATCGTTCGAGCTTGAGGTATTCGGTGCGGGTGGCGGCGAGCATGTGCCGCATCTGCAGCGGGCGGCCCTCCTCGGCGGCGAGGAACGCACCCGCCAGGGCGATGTTGCGGATGGAACCGCCCGCGACGGTGAGCTGGGCGAGGAGTTCGGGGTCGATGTCCTTGGTCGGTGTGCGGGCCGGGATGACGCGGCGCCAGATCTGGGCGCGTTCGGCCACGGACGGGAAGGGGAAGTCGACGACGAAGCGGATGCGGCGCATGAAGGCGCTGTCGAGGGCTTTCTTCATGTTCGTGGTGAGGACGGCCAGTCCCCGGTACGCCTCCATGCGCATCAGCAGGTAGCTGACTTCGAGGTTGGCGTAGCGGTCGTGGCTGTCCTTGACCTCGCTGCGCTTGCCGAACAGCGCGTCGGCCTCGTCGAACAACAGCAGCGCGCCGCCTCGTTCGGCGGCGTCGAAGACGCGGCGCAGGTTCTTCTCGGTCTCTCCGATGTACTTGCTGACCACCTGGGACAGGTCGATCACGAACAGGTCCACGCCGAGTTCGCCGGCCACGACCTCGGCGGCCAGCGTCTTGCCGGTGCCGGAGCCGCCCGCGAAGAGCGCGGTGACTCCGAGCCCGCGCCGCAGGACGTTCTCGAAGCCCCATTCCTGGTGCACGGTCGAGCGCTGCCGTACGTGGGCGACGACCTCGTGGAGCACGGCCCGCTGGCGTTCGGCGAGCACGAGGTCGTCCCAGGTCGCCCGGGGTTCGACACGCCGCCCCAACTCGTCGAGGGCCATGCGGGCCTCGGCGAGCCCGGCGTGCCAGGCCAGACGGGTGGGGTCGTCGCCCCCGGCGCGTCGTACGGCGCCGGCGGCGTCGCGGATGACGTGCCCGGGCAGGGAGAACTGGGCCACGAGGTCGCGCAGGTCGTGTTCGCCGAGCCCCGGCACGCCGTCGAGGGCGTGCCTCCAGATCAGCAGCTGCTCGTCGGGGGTCAGCGGCGGTACGGTCACTCGTTCGGCCCGCACCCGGGCCCCGGGACCCTGCGGGTCGGTGCTGGAGAGCACTACGGGTACGGCGAGTGCGGCGGCGAAGGCGTCGGTCGTGGCTGCCGTGCCGCGTGCGGACGGCTCGCCGTGCTCGGCGGCCTCGACGAGGAGCGCAGCGGGCAGCAGGATGGCTTCGCGCTGCCAGAGCCGGGCGAGTTGGTCGCGTTCGGCGGGGTCGCCGGGGAGATGGTCGGCGTCGACCGCGTACAGGCCGATCCCGACCTCCCGGGCCGCGGCCGCGGCGACGTCCCAGCGGCTGCGGCGGTCGGCTCCGGTCAGTTCGACGTGCGGCGGCCCGTCGGGCGCGGCCTCGTCCCAGGCCACCGCGACGGCTTGCGCGCAGGCCGTGTGGGCGGGCGCGAGGGCGGCGGAGGGTGCGGGAACGCGGGTCAGCAGGCCGTGCAGCCGTACGTCGAGGTAGGGAACGCCGACGAGGAAGTGCAGGACGCGTTCGTCGATCCGCAGCCGGGAGGCGGTCAGGGCCGCTTCATCGTCCAGCTCGACCAGCCGCCAGCGGCGCAGCGGCGCCACCGGGGTGAGCGCGCTCCAGTGCGGCTCGGCCAGGGCGGCGAGCGCGAGGGCGAAGGTGGGGTACGGGCGGGCCGGGTCAGCGGCAGCGGCCGCGCAGCGGCCCCCGGTGGTGGCGTCCACTTCCGCGGCCGCGGTGAGGACGAGGACGTCGCGTTCGAAGGGAGTCAGTCCGAAGGAGGAACAGAGCACGTCGAGGGCGCTGCCCGCTACGGGAGCCCGGGCCGCGCCTCGCGCGCCGGCGGCGTCCGCTGCGCGGTCGGCCGCACCGGCCCGTTCATCCGCCTCTCGCGTACCGCCCGCCGGACCGGTCCGCCCGGCCGCGTGCTCGTCGAGGTGCGTCAGGACGGACCGGACGGCCCCGGCGAGCGCCCGCTGGTGCGGATCACCCCGGTCGGTGACGACCGCGTCACCGGCGGCCCCACGGGTGGCGGCCCGGTCGCCGTCGCGATGTCCGCCGGCCCGGCCGGCGGCACGCCGGCTCCCTCCGGAACGCGCTGCCCGTGCCGCTTCCTCCCCAGTCACCGCTCATCCCCCCCGTCAGCCCTGCTCGGTGGTGCCCGTGGTCGCCGGTTGCGTGACGGGCGGCACCGAGGGAACGGCGCGCACCGTACGGGTCCGGACCGGCTTGCCGGTGACGGGCTTGCCGCGTCCTTCGATCAGGACGGCGATGCCCTGGTAGACGAGGGAAAGGGCGTAGGGCGTCTGGTTCTGGTAGAGCATCCCCCACAGCTTCGAGGTGTCGTCGATGTCGAGCGCGGTGGGCGTGAACCGCACCCGCTGCGGCGAGTCGGCCAGGTCCGAGCCGTGCAGGTACGGCTGCTCCGCCGCCGCCTCGATCAACGTCCTGGGCAGGACGGGGTTTTCGTGGAGGGTGCGCACGACGCAGCCGAGCAGCCGCTGCGGGATCAGTTCCGCCTCGTCGCCGTAGAAGCTGATCAGGAAGTGCAGGTCGAGTGCGGCGGCGGGCCTGGTGAGCACGGTGCCGTCGGCGGCGCGGGTGGGCGCGTCAGCGTTGCGCAGCGAGGCGTTGGGCGTGACCTGGTACAGAAAGATGGTGATCGTCGGATCGGCCGGCGGGTCCGTGGGCGGCTTGCGCGCGGCGACGTCGACGGCGAAGGGGATGTCCGGCGCGAGCGACTGCGCGATCAGCTGCCGCAGTCCCTCGGTCACGGTGGCCACGGCGAGGGTGTTGCTCACCGCTGCTCCTCCCCCCGGGTCAGGTACTTCTCCAGGCTCAGCACGGGGGTGGCACGGACCGCGCGTCCGGCGCGGTCCGGGCGGCGCTCGGCGCCGGGACGCCGGCCGGCGGCCGTGACCTCCAGGCGTCCGATGCTGACGTGGACGATCCGCTCCGGTGGCTTCGGGCGGCTCGCGGGCTGCCGCGCGGCGGCGGTCGCGGGCCGGGCGGGCGTACGGGGCGGGGTGGTGGCGGGCGGTGCGGCCAGGGCCGCCGCGGACTCGCGGATCACCACGCGCTCCCGGCCCTCCCGCGGTTCGCTCCGGCCCCGCTGTTCCTGCCTCGGCGCCGCTGTCTCCCGGCGGGCCCCCCGTTCCCCCTCACGAACCGCCGCGGCGGCGGGCTCGAACCTCGGCACGGCTGGGGCCACGAGCGCGCCCTGCTCCGGTGAGGCCGTCTCGCGCACCACCAGGGGAACGCGCGCCGCGGCGGGTTGCCCGGGCCGCGCGACCGGCGCGGTGACGGCCGGCCCGGCTGCCGGTGCCGCCCGTACCAGGGGGGCCGAGGGCGGTGGCGCGGGCCGTTCGGTGTCAAGGAGCGGCGGGTCGGCCTGCGGGTCGCGCGTGTCGAGGCGCTCGAAGGGGCCCGGCAGGCGCGGCCGGGCCCGCGGCGCCCCACCGGCGTCCGGTGCGTGGCGCGCCACCAGGCGGTCGAAGAAGTCAGGCATCGGCACACAGCTCCAGGTAGTAGCGGCGCCGCAGCGGGCTGAGCGCCAGGATCTCGGGCTCGCTCCAGCCGTAGGCGGTGGCCAGCAGATGGACGTCGAGCAGGGTGCCGCGCGCCCAGGCGTCCAGTTCGGCCCACAGGTACGAGGCGATGTCGAGTTCGGCGGCCGCCTGGTGGCCGCAGGAGGGGCAGGCGACCTTGAGCGTGACGTCGGCGCGCGGGTCGGCCTCGGCGGCTGCCGCGGCGACCCGCTGCCTTACGTCTTCCGGCAGTTGTCCCGCCTCCACGGCCTCGCCCGCCCGGTCCGCCGCCAGTACGCACCGCTCGGCCAGCATCGTGGCGGCACGTGCGGCGGGCGCCGTTTCGGCCACGGCCAGGTCGCCGGTGGTCGGCAGGCGGAAGCGGACGTTCCATTCGCCGTGCTCCACCGTGAACTCGTCGCGGGACGCGCCCTCGGTGGCGGCGATACGGCGGGCGGCGAGGTCGAACTCCATCTCCTCGGCACACTGGCGGCAGGTCACGCGCACGTTCATCCGGTCGCCGAAGAGCGCCGCGCGCAGTTCGTACAGGTCTGCGTCGCGCTGCCCGA
Source organism: Streptomyces sp. HPF1205 (assembly GCF_020400825.1). Taxonomy (GTDB): domain Bacteria; phylum Actinomycetota; class Actinomycetes; order Streptomycetales; family Streptomycetaceae; genus Actinacidiphila. Next base: position 150,879 of record NZ_JAINVH010000012.1, on the reverse strand, counting down.
CCGGCACGGCCATCAGTTCGGCGGTGGCAGCCGCCGGGCGGGCGGCGGCGTGCAGCAGCAGCGCGCGTGACACGTTCCCGGCCGCCAGCCCCGCCTCCCAGGTGGCCAGGAGCGCGTCGGCCGCGGGGGTCGCTTGCGGACTCACGTGCGGTTAGGCGGGGTTGGTGAAGGAGGGCTCTTCGGGTTCGGGCACCTCGCCGTCGCGTTCCCAGCCCTCGCACTCCAGCTTCAGGGACTGGATGGCGACCGCGTTGGCGTTGGCGTCCATCTCGCCGAGGATCTGGTACTCGCTGGGCCACGCGCGGTAGACCTTGTGCGCGACGGCGACCTGACCGGCCTCGTTGAGCACCTGGATGACCAGGTCCTTGCGGAAGTCGGCGAGGGAGACCTCGGAGCCGCGGCCCGCGCCGACCTGCCAGACCTTGTTGGCCCAGCGGTCGAAGTCGGGGTCGTGGGTGACCCCGCGCTCCAGGGTGATCGCTTCGAACTCGCTTCGCCCCGGCGACTTGCGCGGGGAACTCGGGTCTCCTCCGCTGCGGTGCTTGACCACTTCCGTGGTGCGCTTGAGCGGGCTGATCTTGCTGATGCCCGCGACCACGCGGCCGTCCCACACGACAAGGAACTTGAAGTTCTTGTAGGGGTCGAACCGCTGTGCGTTGACGGTGAACTCGGCCATGAAGCTTCCTATACCTCGAACTGTCCGGCCAGCTGTTCGATCTTGACGATCACGAATTCCGCGGGCTTGACCGGCGCGAATCCGACGAGGACATTCACCACGCCGCGGTCGATGTCGGCCTGCGTCGTCGTCGACATGTCACATTTAACGAAATACGACTCGCGGGCCGTGGTCCCCTGGAATGCGCCCTGCTGGAAAAGGATGTGCAGGAACGCCCCGACGTTGAGCCGGATCTGCGACCACAGGCGTTCGTCATTGGGCTCGAACACCACCCATTTCAGACCGCGGTACAGGCTCTCCTCGATCATCATCGCGAGCCGGCGCACCGGGACGTACTTCCACTGCGAGGACAGCGCGTCGGCGCCTTCGAGCGTGCGCGCCCCCCACACCACGTTGCCGACGACCGGGAAGGTGCGGAAGCAGTTGAGGCCCAGCGGGTTGAGCAGTCCGTTCTCACGGTCGGTCAGCGACACGGTGAGGTCGCGCACTCCGCCCAGGACGGATTCGGTTCCGGCCGGCGCCTTCCACACACCGCGCTCGCTGTCGGTGCGGGCGTAGATGCCGGCCACGGCACCGGAGGGCGGGAAGCTGCGCAGCCGCCCGGTGAGCGGGTCGACCAGCTCGATGGCGGGGAAGTACAGGGCGGCGTGGCTGCTGCGGACGGAGTCGAAAGCGGGCAGGCCTGCGCGTGCGGCGTCGAGGCCGGTCCATGTCGCAGGGGCGTCGGCGATGACGAAGAGCCGCTTGTCCTCGGCGAGCACCTCGGCCGCGGACAGGACGGTGAGCTGGTCGTCGACGTTCCGGTACGCGGAGATCTCCGGCAGGACCAGCAGGTTGACGTCCTGAACGTCCCGCAGCGCCTGGAGGCCGGTCTTGGCCGCCTCACTGCCGATCAGGTCGGCCGGACCGGGGGCGCCGCCGTCCTCGCCACCGGCGAGTGCGAACACCGACGGGTTGACCGAGGCCTCCAGGCCGAGGTTGTTGGCGGCCTCGCCGAGGAAGCGGACGGTGTCGGCCGGGTCGGTGGAGCCGGCCACGACCTGCAGGCGGTTGCCGAACGCGGTCACTCGGGTGCCGGCGAAGACACGTCTGCCGGGAGCGTCGGGCAGGGCGCGCAGCTTTCGTTCGAGCAGCAGGGCGACGTCCGTGACGGTGGCCGGGGCGGTCCCGTCGCGGTCCGCCTCGTAGATCTTGAGGGTCCGCTCGTCCTGGCCGATCTTGACCTGGACGTCCTTGGTGAGGTCGGGCAGCGGGGTGGCGAACGGCTTGGACACCGTGCCGACCGGGTCGGGACACTCCTCGGCGAGGACCTTGACGGTGATCAGCGCCGAGCCGTCGTTGACCACGGCTTCGGCGAACGACGGCTGTCCGGCTGTGGCGGACAGCCCGGTGAAGACCTCGCGGGCACTGCCGGAGGTGTCGAAGATCTGCAGGTTGAAGGTCTGGTCGGGGGTGGTGGTGTTGTAGTCGACCACCACCCGCAGTCCGCCGCCCCACGCTCCGGGCTCCTGGGCGGTGATCCGCAGCGCGGCTGTCGCGGTGCTGCTCTGGGTGGAGTTCAAGGTGACGGCCGCGGACTGTCCGGTGCCGGCGGCGACCGCCCGTACCACGACGGCGACCGAGCCGCCGTTGACGAAGAACTGCTGGACGGCGTAGCTGACCGCACTGAGCGGGTCGAGCCCGCCGAACCGCCGTTCGTAGTCGGCGTAACCGGTGATGGTGACAGGGCTGTTCACAGGCCCCCGGCGCGTCTGTCCGACGAAGGCGGTGACCGAGGTGGTCACCCCGGTGATCGTGCGGACACTGCTGGGAAGTTCTTCGATGTATACGCCGGGGTACGTGGGTGTCGTCGGCAATTCCCCCTCCTATCCCTCTGCAGCGCCGAGGGGCGCCGGCAGTCATGGGGAATGCCGTACGGACGGCTACCGGAATCGCCATCGCGTGCCCCCGGCACAGCGATTCCACATCCCCCCCTGGGCACACGGCACATGAGCCGGTCCGGTGGCTGCGTCCAAGTTTCACCACCATTTTGATTGGGCGTCAAGAGGCCGGAAGGCACCAATTCCGGAAGCCGGTCAGGTGGAGCGGTCATTCATGGCAGCCGCTATCCCTCCGGCCTGGTTTCACCATGTCCGCCGACGCCGATACGCACGCCGTGGGGAATTCGTGGAGAATATGGAATGATGATCCACCTATCAGTTTGCCGACCCTTCAACCGCCTTCCGGAAGTGACGAATAATCCACCGCGGGCTCCGTCGGCTGATCGCCCGCCCCGGGCCCCGGTTCCGTCCCCGACCGCGGGAGGGCGGAAGGGTACGAAGGCGGCCGGGCGGCGCCGAGCGCCCACCCCCACCGCGCGCCGAAGCGGTGTTCGAGAAAGCGGAACACCATGTAGTAGACGGTGCCGAAGCCGGTGGTGAGCGCCGAGGTGGCCGTCGCGTTGTCCAGGTGCAGTCCGAGCCGTGCAGCCTGCACTCCTGCGAAGGCCACCAGGTAGGGCACGCAGGTGCGCCACAACGACAGTGCGATCGTGTACAAGGGTCCCCCCGGGGGTGTGTCTCCGAACGGTGACGGGCCGTCAGGTGACGGTGAACCCGTGGGCGCGACCGAGCCGGGTCAGCGACTCGTTCCCCGGGATGCCGTCGGCCATCTGCCCGGTGTAGCCGTAGCGCCGCTGCAGTGCGGCGTAGGCCGTGATGGTCTTCGTGCCGAACGAGCCGTCGGCCCGCTGCCGCTCCAGCAGGCCCTCGGCGACCAGGGCGAGCTCCACCGTGAACACGGGGTCGGGATGGCTCTTCGGCTTCCCCTGCCCGCCGGGGTCGTGGCGGGCGGCGGCGACCAGGTCCGCATGGGCGACGGCCGCCAGCGGGATCGCGCCGCCGAAGAGCCGGCGCAGGGACGTCTCTCCGGGGACGCCGTCGGCGTCGGTGCCCTTGTACCCCAGGCTGCGCTGGAAATCGGCGTAGTTGAGAGTGTCGGCCTGGCCCCAGTCCGGTCCTGGCCCCTTGGCGTAGTGCTTCCCGAACCCGGCGGCCACCAGTGCCTGGCCGACCGCTGTGACGTGTGGGCCGTGCGCGCCGTCCCCGTAGCGGAGACCGCCGATCGTGCTGTGGCCGCCGCCCGTGGGGGCCGGGGAGGGTACGGGACCGGTGCGGGGGTTCTGCGGGCCCGCCGGACGCGGAGCGCCCGCGCGCACCCAGGCGTAGAGCACCGGGCCGGGGCAGTCGGTGGCGTAGCCGTCCCTGTGCCCCTTGATCTCCGCTCCGGCCGGGCCCTCGGCACGGCAGTACTCGACCGCGTCACGCAGGCCGTTGAGCTGGTCGGACGTGGGGTGCGTGGAACCCTCGGACCCCAGCAGCGCGCAGACCGCGTAGTGGGCCTCGTTCAGCGGGACGTCACCGTTGGCGCTGTTGCGCCCGCTCAGGCCGCGTCCCTCGAAGACGTACCCGTGCTCGCACACCACGAAGCTGTAGCCGATGTCGGACCAGCCGTCGTGGCCCATGTGGGAATCCTGGATCTTCCGCACGTACGCCGCGCAGGTGCCGTGGTCCCCGAAGGAGTACCTGGTGCCGAGATAGTGGATCTTCACCCCGGCCCGCGGACCGTGGTAGGGGATCGAGCCGTTCGGCTCACGCCACGCGCGGGCGCCCCACTGCTCGCGGGTGACCAGGCGAAGTCCCGGCCAGGGCGCGGGCCCGGGTGCCGGCTTCGGGACGGGAGCGGGCGCGGGCTTCGGAGCGGGCTTCGGGACGGGCGGCTGCGGAGTGGGCCGTGGTGCCGGAGTGCCGGTGTGACCGGCCCAGGCGCGCAGCTCCTCCAGTGAACCGTGGTACACGTCCTTGTCCAGCGGGCGGCTGGTGTACTGGTGGAAACGCCATGCGGCTCTGATCCGCGGCGCTCCGGCCCGGACGTAGTCCGCGATCCACAGGAAGTCGCCGGCGCTGTCGTCGGTCCGCAGCCAGTAGTCCCTGTCGGTGTACAGACCCACCCGGCAGCCGCGGTAGCGCTGGGCCACCGCGGTCAGCCACCGGTTCTTCACCGCGGTGGCGTGCGCATCGCTCACGTGCTGGCCGTAGGGCTCGAAGTCCAGCGCCAGCAGCTCGCCGGCCGGAACCCGCCCCACGACCCGGCAGAAGTGCTCGATCTCCCCTTCGACCGGATTCTCCGCGTGCAGGAAGTGATAGTGCCCCACCACCAGCTTCCGCCGCCTGGCCTCCGCAAGCTTGGCCCGATACCCCGACTGCTCGGTGTGCCCCCCTTCGGTCGCCTTGATGAAGACGAACTGCGCGTCCCCCGGAATACCCGACTGGTAGTCGGACACGTCGTAACCGACAGCGTTCACCGGCCCCTTCTCCTCCCCCTTCACCCCGTTGTGGGCGGAGATACCCATGCTGCGGTCTCATCCGTCGTTCCTGCCCCATCATTTGCGCCTTCCCCACATATGGGACGCATGCCTCCGCATCGTTGCCCCAGCGGGCGCCCCGGCCCCGGGCACTCACCAGGCCGCCGTACGGCGGATCGCGCGCTCCCCCGTTCACGCGGTCCGCGGCTGAGCACCTCAGTTGGTCGAAGCGCCTCTTCGAACGAGGTCAGGCCGGTGTCGATGAGCCCGGCCGCACGGCGGACGTCGGCGGTGACCACCTCATGGATGCGTGTCGGCGTGCGGGCGCCGTCCAGGTACGTGCCAAGGCATGGGAACCGGATCGACCACGGTCCGAGCAGGGCGGCCGCCGCGATCCGGCCGGCCGCCACCTTTCGACCCGGTCGATCACCGGCTGCGCCACGCGGTCGAGTGCGGGATCGACCGCCTCAAGAGGCACCGCGCCGTCGCTGCGTGATTGGGGCCGGGGCCGCCCGGGAGTCCGACTGGACGCACTGGGCGGACCAGCCGTCGCCGTGCCGCGCCCACTCCCCCTGCCGGTCGAATCCGCACTCACGCAGCTTGTCGTCGACCTCGGCCGGAGGCCGGCCGCCGTCCGGTCGCCCCGCCGCCAAGGTGACGACGACCGAGTCCACCTCGCCCCGGTCCGGGTGGTCGTTCAAGCTCTCCACGGCCAGATGCCACTGCCCGTCCGACCACACGGCCTGGGCGCGATAAGGCGGCACACCCGCGCGTCCGCCCGCCGCCGCACCCGCCCTGTCACGCTCCGACGCCGCCTCCGGCGTGAAGCGGGGTGCCGGCTCAGTCATGCGGGCCTCCTTATCGTTCCGTCAGAAAGCGTGTGCCCGCCCCTTCGTCCCGCATGCCCCGGCCCCCGCGGCACGGTACGGCAAGCCGTCATCGCCCCGTCAGCCGGTGGCGGCGGCGAGGAACTCCGTGACGGTGACGGCTGTCGGCCAGCCCCGCCGGGCCGGCCGTACACCCGCGGGAACGGGGCCGCCGCGCACGAGCCCACCAGGCCCGTGCGCCGCCACCGGCGGCCACCTCCTCGTCCGTGCCGTGAGCATTCCTCGCCCTCGCGTCGCCGGACTCCTCACGTCCGCGACGCCGGCCGCCGGATCGGTCCGCGGACTGCTTCGTTCCGGCCCGGACCGCGATAAGTCTACCGGTGTATACTTAACGGGACGGACACACTTCCCCGGGTCGTACCGACGCGGGGAGCCTGAGAAAGGAAGCGGAACATGGACCTGAAGCTGAAGGGCAGGCGTGCACTCGTCACGGGTTCCAGTGCCGGGCTCGGCGAGGCCACCGTGAAACTGCTGGCGGCCGAGGGGGCCGCGGTCGTGGTACACGGCCGCGACAAGGACCGCGCCGAGAAAGTGGCCGACGACATCCGCACGGCCGGCGGAACCGCCACCACGGTGCTGGGCGACCTGTCCACCGACGAAGGGGCCGCGAACGTCGCCCGGGCGGCGACCGCGGACGGGCCCGTCGACATCCTCGTCAACAACGCCGGCTTCTACCGGCACCTGTCCTGGGCGCAGGCCGGACCCGACGAATGGCTGGACACCTACAACGTCAACGTCGTCTCCGGCGTGCGCATGATCCAGCGCCTCGTCCCCGCGATGCGTGAACGCGGCTGGGGCCGGGTCGTCACCATCGGCGGCGGCCTCGCCTCCCAGCCCATGAACACCCACCCGCAGTACAACGCGACACTCGCCGCCCGGCACAACCTCGCCGTGTCACTGGCCCGCGACCTCAAGGGCACCGGGGTCACCTCGAACGTGGTCTCGCCCGGGGCGATTCTCGTCGAGGCGACCAAGGAACTCGTCACGAACATCGGACCCGCCCGCGGCTGGGGAAACACCTGGGAAGAGATCCGGCCCAATGCCGTGAACTCCCTGATCCCCAACGACCAGGAGCGTTTCGGCGAGCCCGACGAAATCGCGGCCGCGGTCGCCTACCTGTGCAGCGACTACGCACAGTACGTCAGCGGAGCCACCATCCGCGTGGACGGCGGACTCATCCGCTCCGCCTTCTGAGCCCGCACCTGAGTCCGCGCGGCGACCGGTCACGGCCGGTCGGGATCCTCCAGCACCACACGCAGGACCTCCTCCAGGCGGCGGGCGAGGTCGTCCGCGTCGGCCTCGACCAGTGCGGTGGTGCCGAGGACCTTCCGCATCAGCCATACGCCGGCGATCACCGACAGGGCCAGCGCCGAGCGCTCCCCCGCCTGGTCGCCCGTGAGCATCTGCGCCAGTTCCCGCTGCACATGCCGCTCGATGCCGTCACGGGCGATCTCGGCGGTGCGCGGGTTGGGCGCCGACCGCAGCATCAGCAGGAACGGGCTGAGATGGTCGGCTTCCGGGCCGGTGCGCTCCACCAGCGACCTGGCGATGTCCCGGCTCAGCGTCGCCGGATCGTCCGTGACGACGGTTCGCGGGGCGAAAGCGACGTCCACGCACTCGGCGAAGAGCCGTTCCTTGGATCCGAAGTAGCGGTTGACCAGCATCGCGGTCACGCCCGCGTCGCGGGCGATGTCGCGCACGCCCGCGGCGTCGTAGCCGACACGCGTGAAAGCCTCCACGGCCGACCTGAGGATCGCCTCACGGGTCGCCTCCGCGTTGCGCGGCCGCTTGACCACGGGGGGATCGGACGGCGACCGGGGCGATTCACTGCGCATGCCGGGAAAGTCTAGCGAGCCGCGACAGGCGAGTCTACAGCCGTAGACGAGACCCCCGAAGGCTGCGGCGGATATCCGGCGGGGTTGTGCCCGCCGGGGGGGTGATTGAGCCGGACCGGCCGGCGTGCAAACATGACAGGACGATTCGGCCCCGGCAGGTTCCCGCCCGTCCGCCGCACGGCCCGGACGGTCGGCAGCACGTGCCGACACGTGTGCGCGGGCCGCCGTATGCCGGCGCAAGTGAGAAGGAGACCGCACCGCATGGTGGAGCCGAGAGGAGACGGTCCGCGCCCCGCCCAGGAGGCGGTGTCGGCGGCCCTCGACCGCGCCGCCGCGGTGGCGGGCCTCAACGCGTTCATCACCCTCGACGGCGGGCGGGCGCTGGACGAGGCGGCCCGCCACGACGCCCGGGGCAGCCGCGACCGCTGGTGCCTGGTCGTCAAGGACAACATCCATGTCGCGGGACTGCCCAACAGCGCGGGCACCCCGGCACTCAAAGGCTTCGTCCCGGACCGGGACGCGCCCGTCGTCCGGACCCTCCGGGCGGCCGGGGCGATCGTGCTGGGCAAGACGAACATGCACGAGCTGGCCCTGGGCGCCACCTCGTACAACCACACCTTCGGCGCGGTCGGCAACGCCGCCGATCCCGGGCTGTTCGCCGGCGGCAGCAGCGGTGGTACGGCGGCCGCCGTGGCCGCCGGGGTGGTGGACGCCGGCCTGGGCACCGACACGGGCGGCTCGGTGACGATCCCGGCCGCGCTGGGCGGGATCTACGGCCTGCGGCCCACTGCCGGACGGTACCCGTCGGCCGGGATCACGCCTCTGTCGGTCACCAGGGACACACCGGGTCTTCTGGCGCGCGCCCTGGAGCGGATCGCGGCGCTCGACTCCCTGATCACCGGGGAGACCGGGAGCGCGCGGGATCCCGGACGCCCTCTGCGACTGGGCATGCCGAGACATGTGTTCGCCGAGGATCTGGACGACCCGGTCGCGGCCGCCTGGCAGGAGGCCGTCGAGCGGCTCGCCGCGGACGGCGCCGAGTGGGTCCCCGTGGACACCGCCCATCTGGTCGAGTACGACGCCCGCGTGGGAGTCCCGCTCGTGTTCGGCGAGTTCGCCGCCGCTTTCACCCGCTACCTCGACGAACACAGGGCGGGTCTCACCCTGTCCGACGTGCTCGACGCGGCCGCCGACCCCGGCATCGCGGGCATGCTCAGGGAAGGCGCGCTGCCCACCGGTTCGGCGTACACGGGGCCGGACGCCCTGCGCGCGGCGCTCGCGGAGCGCCGCGCGATGCAGGCCGCCTTCGACGATCTCCTCGACGGGAACGGCCTGGACGCCGTCCTCGGCCCCGCGGTGCCCGTGGTCGCGCGGCCGCTGCACCGGCACGAGCAGACGCTGCCGCTGAACGGCCGTGAGGTGCCCACCTTCTTCACGCTGATCCGCAACACCTCCCCCGCGGCCACCGCGGGCATGCCGTCGGTGGCCGTGCCCCTCCCGGTCACCGCGCCGTCGCCCCCGGTCGGCCTGCAGCTGACCGGGCGCCGCGGGTCCGACAGGGCGCTGCTGTCGGTGGCGGGGCGCGTCGACGCCGTCCTGCGGCGGGGGCACACGCGGTAGTACGCGGCCGGGCGGCGCGGTGGGGGCGCGCGCGGCCCGTGCAGCATGGGCGGGGCCGGATCGCGTCCACCGGCCCCTTCGAACGCGCCTGGGGCCGTTGCCGTCGGAAGGTGAACCGCCCGCCCGGGAGTCCTGCGGTGACTTACGTACATGGGCGCGCGTGCCGGCCGGCGCGGGTGTGAGCGGCAGTCAATCGACGGACGACGCCGGTCCTGCGTGACGACAGGGTGGGAGACCTCAGCTCATTCCCCGCTCCACACGAAGGACACACATGACCAGCACATGGTTGATCACCGGCGCGTCCCGGGGTTTCGGGCGCGCCCTGGCGGAAGCGGTTCTGGACAGCGGTGACCGGCTGGTGGCGACCGCGCGCCGCCCGGAGCAGCTCGACGACCTCGTCTCGCGCTACGGCGAGCGGGTGCGCGCGGTGGCCCTGGACGTGACGGACGCCGCCGCGGCCCGCAATGCGGTACGGGCCGCGGTGGACGCCTTCGGCGGTCTGGACGTGGTCGTCAACAACGCCGGCTACGCCAACAGCGCGCCCATCGAGGAGATGGCGGAGGACGACTTCCGCGCCCAGTTCGAGACGAACTTCTTCGGGGTCGTCAACGTCACCCGGGCCGCCCTGCCGGTGCTGCGCGAGCAGCGCTCGGGAACGTTCCTGCAGTTCTCCTCGCTCGGCGGCCGGGTGGGCGGCACGCCGGGCATGGGTGCCTACCAGAGCGCGAAGTTCGCCGTGGAGGGGTTCTCCGAGGTCCTGGCGGGCGAGGTCGCCCCGTTCGGGATCCGGGTCGTCATCGTCGAGCCGGGCGCCTTCCGCACGGACTGGCAGGGCTCCTCGATGGAACTGCACGCCGTGGGCCCCGACTACGAGCAGACCGTCGGCGCCATGAACACCTACCGGGCGCGGAACGACGGCACGCAGCCCGGGGACCCCGTCCGTGCCTCCCGGGTCCTGATCGATGTCGCCCGCCACGACGACCCGCCGCGCCGGCTCCTGCTCGGCGCCCAGGCCGTGGCCATGGCCCTGGAAGCGGGCGAGGCCCGCTCCGCCGAGACCAGGAAGTGGGCCGAGGCCAGCAGCGCCGCGGACTTCCCGGCATGCTCCGGACTTCTTGGCGCGGCTCCGTACCCCCTGGCGCGGCTCCGGACCTCGGGGCACGGGCTGCCCGCGTAGTCGCGCACTTCCCCGCAGAGGTACGGACTCACCGCGAAGCCGAGGACTCCCCGGGGCAGGCGCACCGCACCCGTCGTCCCTCTCCCGCCACTCCCCCCTTCCACCGCACCACCCCACTCTTCCGATCCGAAGGAGATACCCACATGTCCCGCAAGACCTGGCTGATCACCGGCGCGTCCAGCGGCCTGGGCAAGGCCCTGGCCGAACACGTGCTGGCGCGCGGCGACCAAGTGGTGGCGACCGCCAGCTCGACGCAGGCCACCACCGAACTGGCCGCGCGCCACCCGCGCACCGCGCTCGCGCTCGAACTCGACGTGACCCGGCCCGCCGACCACGCGGCCGCCGTACGGGCCGCCGAGGAGCGCTTCGGCGGCATCGACGTCCTGGTCAACAACGCCGCGATCGACTTCGTCGGCGCCCTGGAGGAGCAGGAGGAGTGCGACTACCGCCGGCTGTTCGAGGTCAATTTCTTCGGCGCGGTCGCCCTCACCCGTACGGTGCTGCCCGGCATGCGCGCCAGGCGCAGCGGCGTCATCGTCAACGTCTCCTCCATGGACGGCCTGGCGAGCCTGCCCGCGAACGGTTACTACTCGGCGAGCAAGTTCGCGCTGGAGGGCTTCACCGAGGCGCTGTGGCAGGAGATCGAACCCCTCGGCCTGCGCGCGATGATCATCCAGCCCGGCTCCTTCCGCACCGGCATCGAGAACCGGACCAGGGCCTCCGGAGCGGCCATCGAGGACTACGCCGCCACGTCCGGAGCGTTCCGCGCCATGATGGGCAGCCTCACCCCCGAGATGTTCCCCGGCGACCCGGAGCGGGCCGCGGAGGCGGTCTACGAGGCCGTCAACGCGCCCGAGCCGCGGCACTGGGTCGTCCTGGGCAGTGACGCCCAGCGGCGCATCGGCGTCAAACTCGACCTGCTGCGGGCCGAGTTCGAGGCGGGCAGGGAGCTGGCACACAGCACGGACTTTCCCGGCGCCGCCGACAACGCGGTGCTCTGAGCCCCGCCGGCCGCACGCCCCGCGCCCGGGGCCGGTGGTCCCCGTACGCCCGTTACCGGCCCGGGGCCACCCGCCCCGTACGCGCGCTCCGTATCCCCCGAACCCGCACACACAATCCGAGCACGGAATCCGAGGCACCGTCATGAGCAGAACATGGCTGATCACGGGAACTTCCCGCGGACTGGGCCGTATCCTCGCCGAGTCCGTCCTGGCGGCCGGCCACAACGTGGTCGCCACCGCCCGCAGTACCGAGTCGCTGAACGCCCTCGTCGGCGCGTACGGCGGCCGGGTCCGGCCGGTCGCCCTGGACGTGACCGACGCCGCCGCGGCCCGCAGCGCCGTGCGGGCCGCGGTGGACGCCTTCGGCCGTCTGGACGTGGTCGTCAACAACGCCGGCTACGCCGACATGGCCGCCGTCGAGGACATGTCCGAGCAGTCCTTCCGCGACCAGGTCGACACCAATCTCTTCGGCGTCGTCAACGTCACCCGGGCCGCCCTGCCCGTTCTGCGGGAACAGGGCGGCGGGCACATCATCCAGATCTCGTCCGTCGGCGGACGCGTGGGCGTGCCGGGCCTGGCGGCCTACCAGGCGGCCAAGTGGGCGGTGGGAGGTTTCTCCGAGGTCCTGGCCCAGGAGGTGGCCCCCCTCGGCATCAAGGTCACCGTCGCCGAACCGGGCGGCATGCGCACCGACTGGGCGGGCTCCTCGATGGCCACCCCGCCGGTCGGCGCGCCGTACCGGGGCGTCGTCGGCGCCGCCGTCGAACGGATCCGCGGCGCACACGGCACGGAGCCCGGCGATCCGTACCGCATCTCGCGCATCCTGCTGGACATCACCGAGACCGACGACCCGCCCCTGCGCCTGCTGCTGGGCAAGGACGCCGTCGCCGTCGCCCGGCGCATGGCCGACCGGCTCGCCGCCGAGGACGCGCGATGGCGGCACGTCAGCGAATCCGCGTGAGCCGGGCCGGGGCCGCCGCACGGTGACGGCGAGGGCGTACGGGGGGCCGGGCGCGGCCCGCCGGACCCGTAGACGGCCGGGCGCTCGGGCGGCCGTCGTACGGGTCCGGCGGCCGGAGAAGCCGTTACGGCGGCAGGTGGTCCGGTCCACCTGCCGCCGTCGGCGGTTCCGTTCGGGCTTGTCTTCGGATCAGACGGTGATGGTCTTGTACTCGGTGTAGGTGCCGAGGCCGACCGCGCCGTACTCGCGGCCGATGCCGCTGGCCTTGAAGCCGCCGAAGGGTCCGTCGAAGCCGATGGGGGCGCCGTTGACCGTGACGGTGCCGGTGCGGATGCGGCGGGCGACGTCCAGGGCGTGGGCCTCGTCGCGGGACCAGACGCCGCCGGACAGGCCGTACTCGGAGTCGTTGGCGATGCGCACGGCGTCGTCCTCGTCGTCGTAGGCGATGACCACCAGGACCGGGCCGAAGATCTCCTCCTGGGCGATGCGCATGGTGGTGTCGACGTCGGCGAAGAGGGTCGGGGTGACGTAGTTGCCCTGCTCCAGCCCCTCGGGGACCTGCGGGCCGCCGGTGACGAGGCGGGCGCCTTCCTTGATGCCCAGCTCGATGTAATCGCGGACCCGCTGCTGCTGGTCGGGGCGGATCATCGGGCCGATGAAGGTGTCAGGCCGGGTGGGGTCGCCCACCTTCAGCGACTCCACGAGATCCTTCAGCGCGGCGACGACCTCTTCGTAGCGGTCCCGGGGGGCCAGGATCCGGGTCTGCGCGATGCAGGACTCGCCGTTGTTGAGCAGCGAGCCGAATTTCAGGCCCGCGACCGCCTTGTCGATGTCGGCGTCGGGCAGGATCACGGCGGCGGACTTGCCGCCCAGTTCCAGGCTCACCCGCTTGAGCTGCTCGCCGGCGATCGAGGCGATACGGCGGCCGGCCCGCGTGGAGCCGGTGAAGGCGATCTTGTCGACCTCCGGGTGCGAGACGAGGTACTCGCTGGTCTCCCGGTCGGCGGGCAGGACGCTGACGACGCCCTCGGGCAGGCCGGTCCGCTCCAGCAGTTCGGCCAGCAGGCCCATGCTCAGCGAGTTCTCCGGGGACACCTTCAGGACGACGCAGTTGCCGGCCAGCAGGGCGGGGATGATCTTCGAAGTGGCCGAGGAGAACGGCGAGTTCCAGGGGATCACCGCGGCCACCACACCGACCGCCTCACGGCGCACCACGCTGCGGAACGGGGACGCCGGATCGGAGGGCGCCAGGGTCTCCTCCCAGCCGAACTCCTCGGCCGCCTTCAGGTAGGCGTTCGCCTGCCGGGTCAGACCGGGCTGGCCGGCCCGGGTGAACCAGCCCGCAGAACCGTTCTCCGCCGTGATCAGGTCGGCGATCCGCTCCGCGTTCTGCTCGCGCAGGGCGTTGAACCGCCGCAGGACCGCGATGCGCTCCGCCGGCGGTGTGCGACGCCACACACCTTCCTCGAACGCCGCCCGCGCCGCGGCCACGGCACGGTCCACGTCGGCGGGCTGTGCCTGCGCGGCCAGACCGATCAGCGACCGGTCGTGCGGGGAGCGGATCTCCAGCAGGTCCGGGCTGCTCGGCGCCGCCCAGGAGCCCGCGACGAAGAGCTTGTCGTAGGTGATCATGTGCCTTCTCCTTCGAACCGAAGCTGACCCAACTTGGCTTAACTGTCACTTCAGCGTAGCGCTTATATTCGATATATGCACATCCGAGGGCGAGATTCATATCTCATTGTCCACATCGAAGCTACGCTTGAGCCATGAGAGCCGACGCCGCACGCAATCTGGAAGCCGTTCTGAGCACGGGGGCGCGCATGCTCGCCGCCGACCCCGGCGCGAGCGTCGCGAGCATCGCCGCCGAGGCGGGCGTGGACCGGCGCACGGTCTACCGGCGTTTCGCCTCCCGCGAGGAACTGCTGGCCGCCATCCACACGTCCCGCCTCACGGCCATCGAGCGGGCCATCGAGGACGCCCGGCTGCGCGACGCGCCCGTCGCCGTCGCCCTGCACCGCTACGTCGAGAACATCATCGCCGTCAATCGCGCCTGGCCCGTCGACCTCGCCCGCATGCTGGCCGACGACGCCGTCCACGCCCGCCGCGACGCCGCCGTCGCCGAGGTCGAGACGTTCCTTCAGCGCGCCACCGACGAGGGCCTGCTGCGCCGCGAACTGCCGCGGGAATGGGCCGGGCCGCTGCTGCCGGAACTGATGAGCCTGGCGGCACACACGCGGGCACACCTCAGCCCCGGGCAGGCGGCCGACCTGGTGGTCGACACCTTTCTGCGTGGCGTCGGCGCGTCCGGCGGAGGGGAAGCCGACCGGGACGGCGGGTGACGCGGGCCGCACGCGCCGGCCATGAACGGGTGCTGCGCTGCCGCCGTCCTGGTCCACCGGCCGCCGGGCCCGCACCTCCGCACGATCGACACGTGAGAACACGTTGTATGTTTCTCTTCGCGTTCCCCGCGGAAGCGGAGCGGGGACCAGCGATCCGAACAGACCACTGCACATCGAAGGCAGGCCACACGTATGACACTGACGACGACTCCGTTCGGCATGCGCGCCACCGCCACTGAGGTACTCGACGGGGTCGACCTGAGTGGGCGCCGGATGATCGTCACCGGAGGATCCTCCGGTCTCGGCGTGGAGACGGTTCGCGCGCTCGCCGGTGCGGGAGCGCAGGTGACGATCGCCACACGTAATCCCGCCGCCGCCGAGCCACTGGTCAAGGAGTTCCCGGGAACGCGGGCCGTCGAGCTCGACCTGTCCGACCTGACGTCCGTCCGCGCCTTCTGCGACGCCTGGAGCGGGCCCGTCGACGGCCTCGTCGCCAACGCCGGAGTGATGATGCTCCCGACCCGGCAGGTCAACGCCCAGGGCTGGGAGATGCAGCTCGCCACCAACTACCTGGGCCATTTCGCCCTGGCCGTCGGTCTGCGCACCGCGCTGCAGGCGGCCGCGGCGCCGCGCGTGGTCGTGGTCAGCTCCGGCGCCCAGCTGCGGGCGGGGTTCGACTTCGACGACCCGCAGTTCGAGCGGCGCCCCTACGACCCGTTCGTCGCCTACGCACAGTCCAAGACCGCCGGCGTACTGCTCGCCGTGGGGATCAGCCGTCGGTGGGCCGAACACGGCATCGCCGCCAACGCCTGCGCGCCGGGGTGGATCCACACCAATCTGGCGCGCCATCTCGACCGGGCGACCATGCAGGCCCTCGGTGCCATGGACGCGGACGGCAACCTCGTCACCCCCGACTACTACAAGACCCCGGCCCAGGGGGCGGCGACCACGGTGCTGCTCGCCGCTTCGCCGCTGCTCGACGGCGTGACCGGACGGTACTTCGAGGACAACCAGGAATCGGAGGTCGTCGAGGGCGGCCCCGACGTGATGGCGGGTGTGGCGAGGTGGTCGGTCGATCCTGCCGCCGCGGACCGGCTGTGGGACCACGCCCTCCCCGCGGTGCGCTGACCCGGTGCCCCTGCGCCCGGCGGGGGACGGGCCGCGGGGAGCCGCACACCGCGAACACGGCCGCGGCCGGCGCCCGGTGAGGGCGCCGGCCGTCTGCGTGCTACGGGGGCGGCGGGTCAGGTGCCACGGGGCCGGGTTCCCGGCCTGCCGGTCTCAGGCGGCCGAGACCGTCTCCTTGGTGCCGGCGGGGCCGGCGGCGCGGGTCGCCCCCTGCCCGGTCCTGCGGGCGGGCTTGAGGAAGAGGGCCAGCAGGGTGCCGACGACGAGGGCGGGCGAGATCCACAGGTAGCCGGTGGCGGTGGCGTGGGCGAAGGCGCCCAGCGCGACGTCGCGCAGGCCGGCCGGGAGAAGGGCGACGGTGTCGGGGCGGGCGGGGTCGAACCCTCCGGCGGTCGGCAGCCCGTGGGTGCGGTCGGCGAAGCCGGTGTTCAGCAGGGTGCCGAAGACGGCGACACCGAAGGCCGCGCCGATCGAGCGCGCGAAGGTCACCGCGGCGCTCGCGGCGCCGAGGTCGGCGGCGGGGACGCTGTTCTGCGCGGTGGTCAGCACGACCGTGGGGACCATGCCGATGCCGATGCCGGTGATGAGGAAGTAGACGCCGAGGACCAGGGTGTTGGTGGCGGCGCCGATGGTGCCCAGCAGGAGCAGCCCGGCGAGGTTGGCGAGCAGGCCGCCGAGGAGGATCGGACGCAGCCGGCCGGCGTGGGCGGACCAGCGTCCGGCCAGGGACTGGCTGACGACCAGGCCGGCGACCAGGGGCAGCATGTGGATGCCGGACAGGGTGGCCGAGACGCCGTGGACGATCTGCAGGTAGGTGGGCAGGTACACCAGGACCGCGAACATCGCCGCGTTGGCGACGAACCCGATCAGCGAGGAGAAGACCACGGTCCTGGAGGAGAACACGGAGGGCGGCAGGACCGGGGCGGCGGCGCGGCGCTCGACGGGCACCAGCACGGCGCCCAGCACGACGGTGGCGGCGATCAGGCCGATGATGGCCGGCGACGCCCAGCCCCAGCGCTGGCCGAAGGAGGTGACCAGCACCAGGCCGGTGGCGATGGCGGCCAGTACCGCGGCGCCTGCGTAGTCGATACGTGCCTTGGTGCCCGAAGTGGCGGCCGGCAGTGCCCGGGCGGCGATGACCAGGGCGACGGCTCCGACGGGCAGGTTGACCAGGAACGCCCACCGCCAGGAGAGCTGGTCGGTGAAGACGCCGCCCAGCAGCGGGCCGACGATGCTGGCGACGCCGTAGACCGAGCCGAACATGCTCTGGTAGCGGCCGCGTTCGCCGGGGGCGACGATGTCGCCGACCAGGGCGAAGGTCAGCACGATCATGCCGCCGCCGCCCATGCCCTGCAGCACACGGGCACCGATCAGCTCGGGCAGGTTCTGGGCGATGCCGCAGGTGACCGAGGCGATCAGGAAGATGGTGGTCGAGGCCAGGTACAGGCGCTTGCGGCCGAACATGTCGCCGAGCTTGCCCCACAGCGGTGTGACCGCGGTGGAGGCCAGCAGATACGCGGCGCTGACCCACGCGATGTCGGCGAACCCGTTCAGGTCCTCGGCTATGCGCGGCAGCGCCGTCGACACGATGGTCTGGTCGAGGGCCGCCAGGAGGACCGCCAGGACCAGTGCGCTCATGGCGGCGCGGACACCTCCGGTTCCGGGATGGGAGGACTGCTGTGCCTTCGACATGGACGAGTGCCCTTCTACGCGGGTGCCAGTAGTGGCGCACGAACCGCCCACAGGGCGCTTCTGACTCGTACAGCTGGCACTATCAATTCGATCTGTCGCTTCACTGTAGCACTTCCAATGGGAAGGTGCACACGCGAGCGATCCGAAGCGTCCGACTCCGCGGCGAACGAATATGTGTGTCGCGGACCGGGCGGCCCGCCGACCGACCCTTCCACCAGCACTTCCCCATCACCCGGCGCGAGAGGGCACCCATTGATCACCTGTTTGACAGGTGACGGGCCGTGTGCGAGGGTCGTCGCGCCACACACCGCGGTGACCTCCTACGGAGCAGGGAGCGGGCCCGGGCACGGGCCGGTCACCGGAGAACGCACGACGGAGGGTTTTCACATGATCAACAGGCGCACTTTCGGCAAGGCCGTCGGCCTGGGCACCGGCGTGGCGGCGGTCTCGCTGTCCGGCCTGCCGGGCAGCGCGTCCGCAGCCACCGTCTCAGCCACCGCCTCCCGGCCGACGGGCGGCACGCCCGCGCCCACCGTCCCCTACGTCGTCCCCGGCACCCACACCGGCTTCACCACGCTCAAGCAGGTCGAGGCCGGCGTCCTGGACATCGGCTACGCCGAGGCCGGTCCCGCGCACGGCCCGGTGGTCGTCCTCCTGCACGGCTGGCCGTACGACATCCACAGCTACGTCGACGTCGCCCCGCTGCTCGCCGACCTGGGCTACCGCGTCATCGTCCCCTACCTGCGCGGCCACGGCAGCACCACCTTCCTGTCCCGGCGCACCCCGCGCAACGCCGAGCAGTCCGCGATCGCCCTCGACATCATCGCGATGATGGACGCCCTCAAGATCGACAAGGCCCTGTTCGCCGGCTTCGACTGGGGCTCGCGCACCGCCGACATCATCGCGGCGCTGTGGCCCGAGCGCGTGACGTCCCTGGTCTCCACCACGGGCTACGTCATCACCAACCTCAGGGCCCAGCTGACGCCCGCCGCGCCGGCCGTGGAGCACAACTGGTGGTACCAGTGGTACTTCGCCACGGACCGCGGCAAGCAGGCCATGGAGAACGAGGAGCAGCGCATCGCCCTGTGCCGCTACGTGTGGACGCTCGTCTCCCCCGGCTGGGACTTCGACGACGCCACCTTCCAGCGCACCGCCCAGGCTTTCAAGAACCCCGACTACGCCGCGATCGTGCTGTACAACTACCGCTGGCGCATCGGCCTGATCGACGGCGAACGCCGCTACGAACGGTACGAGACGCAGCTCGCCGCGCAGCCGTCGATCGGCGTGCCGACGATCACCCTCGACCCCGCGCTGGACCCCTTCACCCCGCCCGGCGACGGCGCCGGCTACCGCGGCCACTTCACCGGGCCCTACGAGCACCGCACCATCGCGAACATCGGCCACAACCTGCCGCAGGAAGCGCCCACCGTCTTCGCCCAGGCCGTCGTCGACGCCGACCACCTCTGAAACCCCACGCGGGGCACCGCCGCCGGATCGTCACACCGGTCCGGCGGCCGGGACGCACGCGCGGCCGGGACGGCAGAAACCGTCCCGGCCGCGTGCGTGTTCAGGACCGGTCGCGTTCGCGTCCGGAACCGGTCGCGTCCGCGTTCAGGCCTGTTCGCGCCGGGGGAGGCGCCAGTTGGGGCGGGGGAAGTGGCAGGTGTAGCCGTCGGGGTAGCGCTGGAGGTAGTCCTGGTGCTCCGGCTCCGCCTCCCAGAAGGGACCGGCCGGCACGACCTCGGTCACCACCGGCCCCGGCCACAGCCCGGACGCCTCGACGTCGGCGATGGTGTCCCGCGCGACGCGCAGCTGCTCGTCGTCCAGGTAGAAGATGGCCGAGCGGTAGGAGGCGCCCACGTCGTTGCCCTGCCGGTCCTTCGTGGTCGGGTCGTGGATCTGGAAGAAGAACTCCAGGATCGCGCGGTAGTCGGTGACCGCGGGATCGAAGGTGATCTCGATCGACTCCGCGTGCCGTCCGTGGTCGCGGTAGGTGGGACGCGGCTTGCCGTCGTCGCCGCTGTACCCCACCCGCGTGGCCACCACGCCGGGAAGTTTGCGGATCAGCTCCTGCATGCCCCAGAAGCACCCGCCCGCCAGCAGCGCCCTCTGTTCGATGTCGCTCACGACGTCCTGCCTTTCTGTCCGTGACGGATCACCTCTTCCAGCGTTGCGCACCGGGCGACTATTCCCGTTCGTCACCGCCTTGACAGGTGATGAACGATCCGCCGAGGCCG
The DNA here is from genome assembly GCF_020400825.1 of Streptomyces sp. HPF1205. GTDB lineage: Bacteria > Actinomycetota > Actinomycetes > Streptomycetales > Streptomycetaceae > Actinacidiphila. The sequence continues at coordinate 130,984 of NZ_JAINVH010000012.1, read as the reverse complement.
GCGAGGCCGAGCAGGAAGGCGGTGGCCGCGAGCAGCGGAATGCCCAGTGCGTCGAGCGCGGCCGCTGCCGCCGGCATCGCGAGCAGCGCCCCCGTTTCCGCCGGGCCGCCGGGGTGGGCGTCCGAGGAGGTCGCCGGGCCGGTCGGCGGGCTTGCCGGGCGCCCGGCAGGGTCAGGCAGTGGCCTGGTGCGGATCTCCGCCGGTCAGCGGGATGCCGAGCAGTTCCTCCAGGGCGGCGACCGTACGGGCGGGCTCCACGGCGTGAACGGTGGCGAATCCCAGCGCGGCCGCGGCCGGCAGGTAGTGCTCGGTGTCGTCGACAAACACGCACTCCTCGGCCCGCAGGCCGAGTTCCCGGAGTACGAGCCGGAAGATCTCCGGATCGGGTTTGCGCATGCCGTGCCGCTCGGACAGCACGACGGCGTCGTAACGCCCGTCCAGGTCGTGCCCCTCGTACACGTTCCAGGGGGTCAGTCCGAGGGAGTTCGAGAGGATGCCGACCCGCACCCCGGCCCGGCGTGCGGCGGCGGCCGCGGCGGTCATCACCGGCTCGGGGCGCAGATCGGCGAAGATGCGTCCCATCAGGTTGTCCGGAGCGATGCCGAGCATTCGCCCGGCCGCCTCGTTCCACTGGGCCTGGGTGAGGGTGCCGCGCTCCAGTTGCTCGGTGAGCCGGATCCCCTCGGGGTCCAGGTAGAGGCCGGTGAGCAGGGTCCCCTCGGCCAGCCCCGCGCGTTTTTCGAAGGCGAGCGCGGCGGGCAGTACGGGCGTCGTCAGCACACCGCCGAAGTCGAGGACGAGGCCGATTCGATCAGTCATGCGCACACCCTAGACGCCCGCGGACGCCGGCTCCCACCCGGGGAACACGTGTCCCGCCGGGCGAGGGGGCGCCGGTGCACGTGTCCGCGCGGGAGAAGGTTCGGCGGGCACACATCGCGGACCGGCGGCGCGGTACCGCGGTACGTCGGGTGCGGGGCCCGCGGGCGGGGCCCGCCTCTGGGCCGCGGCGGGTTCAGCCCTCCGCCTGACGGGCGTCTACGCCGCGGTCAGCGAGCCAGTCGAGCACGTAGTCGGCGACGAACCTCCATCCGCTGTCGACGACCAGCGAGTGGCCGCGGTCCGCGAACTGCTTCAGGTCGGTCACGGCCGTGGAGTCGCCGTACTGCTTGTAGACCGCGCGGGTCACGGAGTCGGGCACCAGACGGTCCTCCTGCCCGGAGATCAGCAGCAGCGGGCCGCGACGCGGGTTGTCGACGCAGGCCACGGCGCGCGGGCTGCGGCCCGCTCGCGCGTCCACGTATCCGAGGTCGGCGAGCAGCCGGTGCGACGTGGGCACCACGTAGCGCTCGAAGAGCCGGTCGGACTCCTCCGCCCGGACCGTGTTGGCGAAGACCTCGTGGAACAACCGAGGGGACAGCGAGACCAGCGGGCCCGCGGGGCCCGCGGGGTCCGCGGGGTCCGCGGGGTCCGTCCCGCCGGGGGTCCACAGGCGGGTCTGCGCGGCGGGCAGGGGGACGCCGTTGACCGGAGCGGGCGCGATCGCCACCGCTGCCCGGCCGACATTGGCACCGATGAGATGCTGTGCGATGAGCCCGCCCACCGAGTGGCCGACGATCACCGGCGAGATGTCGAACGACCGCACGATCCGGGCGTAGTGGTCCATCAGCGCGTCCAGGCCGACACTGCCGAGCGGTTGGGGATCCTCACGCATGTCCCGGGCGGCGGCCGCCTCCCCCGGCCATCCGGGCGCGATGGCGCGGAACCCCCGGCCGGCGAAGCGTTCCGCCCATGACTCCCAGGCCAGCGCGTGCAGCCACGCGCCGTGGATGAAGACGACGGGAGTACGGTTCACGGCAGGCCCCTCCGAGCACGACGACCACCCGGTACCGGCACGCGGGCGATTGCACCAGCATCGTTCGGGCGCACGGCGGCGACGACAGTCGAATGACTTAATGTTCGCGACCGGTGGCGTTTCGGCGGCGGTCCGGCGGCGGTCCGGTCCGCCGCCGGAACGCGCGGCCGGCCGCTGTGCCGAGGGTCCCCGGCAGGGCCCCGGTGGCCGCCGGGAGGGCGTCCGCGCGCCGGGGCGTCCGTACCCGGCCGGGTACGGGAGACGTTAGGGTCCGGGCAGAAACATGTGTCACGGCCGAGGGACGAGGTATGTACGCAACGCCACAGAGCGCCGGCCCGGCGCAGGACGCGGCCTTGACGCGCGCCGCCCAGGCGGGCGACGTCTCGGCGCTGGCCGTGCTGCTGGAACGGCACCGGCCAGGGATGCGCGCGGTCGCGGTCAACCTGCTCGGGCCGGGCGCGGACGTGGACGACGTCATGCAGGACGCGGCGCTGGTGGCGCTGCGGCGGATCGCGGACGTCCGTGATCCGCAGGCCGTGGGAGCGTGGCTGCGCATGGTCGTGCGCAACAGCTGCCGGACCCTGCTGCGCGCCTCCCGGCGGGTCGAGCCGGTGGCGGACGTGCCGCTGCCGCCGGACGGCGGCACACCGGAACAGGTCCTGCACAGCCATGCCCTGCGCGACTGGGTGTGGGAGGCCGTCGAGACGCTGTCACCGGCCCTGCGCCTGCCGGTGGTGCTGCGCTACTTCTCCACCGGGATCACGTCGTACCAGCAGATAGCCGAGGCGTGCGCGATTCCGGTCGGCACCGTGCGCAGCCGGCTGAACCAGGCGCGCACCGCCCTGGCCCGGGCACTGGAGGCCACCGCTGCGACCGCGCACGAGGACGCGCTGCGCCGCACCAGGGCCAGTTGGCAGGAGGCGCACGAGACGCTCGCGGCCGCCGAGCGGGGCGAGTTCGGCACGGTGGTCAGGGACCGCTACTCCCGCGAGGTGTCCCTGCTGGCCGGCGGAGCCCGGCTCGGCGGCGCCGAACTGCTGCTGGCGGGCATGGACAGCGACCTGTCGGCGGGGGTACGCCAGCGTCCCCTGCACGTGACGGCCGGCCGCTCGCTGGTCGTGTGGGAGATGGAACTCCTCAGCCCGCCGGACGACCCGCACCACTGTCCGCCCGGGGTGGCCTGGATCATGACGCTGGAGGGCGGCCGCGTCGAGCGGGTCCACCTGTACCACGCGGCGCACCCGCGGGAGGTGCCCGCGCCCGCCGCGGCCTGATCCCGCGCGGCGCGTCCCGCCACGGCGACCGTGACCCGGATCACACAGCGGCGATCGAACTTCTCCCCCCACGCGCCGTCATGTGGATGTCACCGACACCCACACATCCATGGAGACGCGATGACCGATCGTCCTGCCGCACACACCGACGCCCAGGCGTCCGGCACCGGCCCCCTCTCCCCCGGCACCCACGGCTACCGGCTGGCCGGAGTGACCCAGCGGTACCACGTCCACGGCAGCGGTCCGGTGTGCGTGGCCCACTCCGGAGGCCCGGGCATCGACTGGGAGTACATGCGCATGCCGGCCCTCGAAGAGCACCTGACCATGGTGTACGTCGAGCCCGTCGGCACCGCTGCGGACAGCCGCCTGCCCTCCCACCCCCACGGGTACACGCGCGAGCGGTACAGCGGCTTCCTGGACGTGTTGATCGGCCGGCTCGGCGTGCCCGAGGTTCACCTGCTGGGCCACTCCCACGGGGCCTTCGTGGCCGCGTACCACGCCCTGCGCCGTCCCGAACGCCTCGCGGGCGTCGTGCTGTACGCGGGCGCGCCCGTCACGGGCCCCGAGCACGCCGCCGAGGCGGCCCGCATGGTCGAGGCGTTCGCCGCCCGGCACGCCGGGCACCCGGGGCTGCCCGGGGTGATGGCCGCGTTCGCCGCCATGTCCGGCATGTCCACCGACGAGCAGACCACGGCGGTCGCCCGAGGGGTCCTGCCCTCGTACTTCGCCGACTACTGGGGCGACGAGGAGCGGCTGGCCCCGTTCCGGGACTCCGTCCGGGCCACGTACGTCTCCGGTCTGGACGAGGACCTCGTGGCCGACGTCGTCGACGACCGGGCCGAACTGAAGGGGCTGACCGTACCCGCCCTGGTCGTCGCGGGCCGGCACGACGTCATCTGCGGAATGCGCTGGGCACGCGAACTCGACGAACTGATCCCCGACTCGCGGCTGGTGGTGCTGGAGAACAGCGGTCACATGGGGCACATCGAGGAACCCGTCCGCTTCGCGGACGCGGTACGCCGCTTCGTCCTCGAAACCGGTCCCACGCCGCGGGAGGAGGCCCTGTAGCGCGGGTCGTCGGGCACGGGCGCCGGCCGCACGACGGCGGGCGCCCTGTGAACGCGTGCGCGATCCCGGCCCGTTGGGGCGGTGGAGGGCTGCCGGCCCGAGCCCGCAGCTGGTCTCCCCCGCCTTGCGGGCCGACCTGCGGCGGGTGACCTGCGGCGGGTGAACCGCACCGCGTACGACCGGCAGTGACCGCGAGCCGCCCCGCGGCGGCCCGGAGCGGGCGGAGCCGGTGCGGGCGGGCGGCGGGGTGTCCGGAAGCCGTACTCTGTGCGAGGGACCGGTGACTCCCCGCCGCCCGAAGGCGCCCAGGCCCTTGCTCCTCCATATGTCACCTGTCAAAATGGTGACATGAATCTCACCCATGTCTTCGTCTGCGACCACCCGGCGCTGGACTTCGCCGCGACCCTGCGGGCCAGGCGATCGACGCGCTTCGAGATGTTCGCGGCACCGGACCGGCTGGACGCCTGGTACCTGGAAGCCGGAATCGTCGACGCACTCGCCCCCAGCCGCCAGGCGGACGTCGACCAGGCAGTGACCGTACGAGAAGCCATCTACAGCCTGGTCACCGCCCGCCGACTCGGCGAGGACTACCAGCCGCGGGCCCTGGACGTACTCAACACCGCCGCCCGCAAACCCGCCGCCGTACCGCAGCTCACCCCGAACGGCCGCCGCACCTCGGCCACACCGGAAGAAGCACTGGCCACCGTCGCCCGCCAGGCCGTCGAACTCCTCAGCGGACCCGACGTACCCCTCCTCAAGGAATGCAGCAACCCCGAATGCACCCGCGTCTACATCGACCGCTCCCGCGGCATGCGCCGCCAATGGTGCGGCATGGAATCCTGCGGAAACAAGATCAAAGCCGCCGCCTACCGCGCCCGCAAGAAGAACACACCCGCTGCGGTCGCCTCCTGACGCGACGCGGACTCGCGAGCGGGCCCGGACCGGCACACGTGTTCCGTCACGTGTGCCGGTCCGGCCTGTTGACCGTCATGTGACTGATGCGCCGTTTCTTCCTCTGCCGGAACAGTGGTGGCCGGACGCCGACCCGCCCCTGAGGACCGGCCATATCGCATGTGTGCCGCCCGGGTCCCGGTGACAACACCTTTGCCCCAGGCCGCGGATCGCGGCGAACGAGGAGGAACGACGTGAGAACCAGCAACCCGGTCTTCTCCCGCTGGGATGCCGCCCGCGGCGCCCGCCGGACCGGCGCGTACGTGCGCAGCCCGGTGGGCGCCGCGGCCGGCACCGGACCGGCGGACAACCGCGCGGCCGCCCTCTACACCCCGGCCGCGGGCACCGGCACCGGCACCGGCACCGGCACCGGCACGGACATGGACGCGCGGGCGGGCCGGGCCGCGATGACGATGGACGACGTCGTCGTCCACACCGCGGCGACCCTCGGCACCGTGGCCCTGACGGCGACGCTGTCCTGGCTGCTGCTGCCGACGGGCGAGTCGGACATCGGCCGGTCCTACGCGATCGCCGTGGGAGCCGCCCTCGTCGCCTTCGTCCTGTCGCTGGTACAGGTGTTCAGGCGGACGCCGGCGCCCGCGCTGATCCTCGGGTACGCGGCGTTCGAGGGCGTCTTCCTCGGTGTGATCTCCAGCGCGACCTCGACCTACATCGCGCGGGGCGTGGTCGTCCAGGCCGTGCTCGGCACCCTCGCGGTGACCGCGGGTGTGCTCGTCGCGTACCGGGCGGGCTGGGTCCGCGTCACCCGGAGGTTCACCGGCTTCGCCGCCTCCGCCGCCACCGGGTTCCTCCTGCTGCTGGTGGCCGACTCCCTCTTCTCCGCCTTCGGCGCGGGACGCGGCCTCGGCTTCCACAGCGGCGGCCTCGGCGTCCTCTTCGGCATCGCCGGCATCCTGCTCGGCGCGGCCTTCCTCGCCGTGGACTTCAAGGAGGTCGAGAACGCCGTGGCCCACGGCGCGCCGCGCGAGGAGGCATGGCTGGCGGCCTTCGGCCTGACCACGACGCTGGTGTGGATCTATCTGGAGGTGCTGCGCGTGGTGACGATTCTCAACAGCGACGACTGACCTCTTCGTTTCGGATCTTCGGATCCCTTTCGGCCCGACGGGGCATGCGCACCGCGCATGCCCCGTCGACGCGTGCCGTCCGCCCCCTCCGGGCTCCGGGACCGGGGCGGGCACACTGCGGCAGGCGCGGCGTGCGGGCAGCCGGGCAGCCCTTCGCACGGCAGCGGCACGCCCCCGTGGGTAACGGCCGCGGCGCCTGCGAGCCGCTGCGGCGCCGCGGCCGGCAGCCCCCGTCGTCCCGCAACTCCCCTTGCCGCACGGGAGGTCGGCTTCCCGCCGTGAGCGAGGTGCTGCGACGGCGAGTGCCACCGAGGTGTCGACCGGACTACGAGCACGCCCGCATCTGCTGCCCCGTTCTCCAGGTGGACCCCCGCCAGAGGCCACGCCTCATTCATCCAGAACCTCCGCGAGCGCATGCCGGTTTTCACCGACGACGCACTCCGCTCCGGCAGGGACCGGGAGGGCCCGGACAACAGGCCCTGATCCTGTCAATGAGCGAGTTCGGCTTGGCGAAGGCTGCGGAACACCGCCGGGGTCGCCCATCCTCGCAACGTGGCGTGAATCGCCGATCGGAATGCGGCCTCGGCCGTGGCGTCGTCGAGGGCCCCAGCCAGTTCGAGAGTCACCAGCCCGTGCAGGGTGGCCCAGATCGACAGGGCGATCGCCGTCGCATCGCCGACGAGGACGGACGCCGCCAACGCGCGATCGATCGCCGTGAGGAGCGGAAGGATCGGGTCACTGGAACCGACCTCCCCCGACGGGTCGAAGGACTGCACGCCGCCGAACAGCACCGTGTACAGGTGGCTGTGTCCGCGCCCCCAACGACGGTAGGCGACGGCCTGCGCGTAGAGGTCGGCGAGAGGGTCCGCGGAGGTCTGCGCCGCCGACAGGTGGTGGAACAGGCCCGCGACGGCCCTGTCGCGCACCGCGCCGATCAGCCCGTCCTTACCGCCGAACAACGAATACACCGCCGTCGTTGAAGCCTCGGCAGCAGCGGCCACGGCGCGGACCGTGAGTGACTCCCGTGGACGGGTGGCGAGCATCTCGGTCGCGCACTCCACAAGCCGCTCTTTGACGGCCTCGTCGTTCGTTCTCGGCCTACCCACGACCAGTAGCCTACCTCGCTTTGATAACATCGTTTTGAAACGACGTTCTGAAACTGTTGGAGGTCCGCTGTGCCCACGTCCGCCATACGTCTCGTCCGCTTCGCCGGACGCTTGCTGCCGGCCCTGGCCGCCGTCGTGATGCTGGTCGTCGTCTTTCTCACGCTGATCGCCCTCACGGACGGGGCAGGCTCGGGGCTCGCCTCATGGTTGCCGACCCTTGGAGTCGGGGCTGCCCTCGCGATATGGCGGGGTCGGCGCCGCAGTCGGCCGACGCGGCTCGTGCTGTTCCTGCCGGTGGTCGTCGCGGCAGCACTGACGGCGTCGGTCTGCGTTCCGACCGTGCCGACGGCCCGGCGGTACCCGCCCGCCCTGCCGTTCGTGACTACGCAGCACTGGCGCCTGTCCACCGGCAGCCGGGTCGCGGTGTACCACTACCCGCCTGCGAACCCCGGCCCCCGACGCCCCGTCCCGCTCGTGTATCTCAATGGCGGACCGGTCCGTGGCATCTCGGTACTCGACCACCGGTTCCTGCAACTCCTGGCCCGCCAGGGCTACGACGTCTACGCCTACGAACAGGCCGGCGGCGGACGCAGCGACCTGCTCCCCATAAGCCAGTACACGATCTCCAGGTCGGTCAGCGACCTTGCCGCCTTCATCGACCGCCTGAACAAGGGCACGGTCGACATCCTCGGATTCTCTTCAGGCGGGGCCGTGCTCACCCGAGCCCTGGCCGACCCGAGTGTCGCCGCACGCCTGCACCGGGCGATCATCGCCGAACCCGGCCCCATGGATGGCCCCACCGCACACATCACCGGGCACAAGGGCCGAAAATCCGCACGCGGCCTCGCGCCGGCCCCGACCGGACCGCGATCGACACACGTCCCCCGGTACGCCGTGGCATTCGGCCTCATGCGACTGGGACTCCTCAGCCCCGACACCGGACTGATCGGACAGGCCGAAGGCGACAACGCCTTCACCGCCGCAGACCTCGGCAGCGACACCGCATCCGCGTACTGCGCGCGCGACGCGCACCGCATCCCCGCCGAGGACACCGCACAGAACTTCTCCTTCAGCCCCGCCGCCAGCCTCCGCATCCAGCAGACGGTCAAGGACTCTCCCTCCATCGCCTCGCAACTGAGGCAGTCCCGGACCCCCGCGATGCTGATGATCGCCGAGTGCTCCTCCCAGATCCGTCAATGGGAGACCACCGTCCTCGCCGATGACCCCGCCATCCGGCGCACGCAGTACATGCCCGGAGTCGGACACCACATGTGGAACGGCCTGGACGACAACAACGAACGAGCCGCCGCCGTCATCACCGCGTTCCTCCAGGACAAGCCGGCACCTCTGCCGAACTACCCGACCCGCGACGAGATCCCTACCTTCCTGCGTGACCACAAATGAAGACGCCGCCGCCCGTCACCGGCACCGTCCCGGCCCGCGCCATGCGGCGCGGGCCGGGACGGTGCCTCGCGGGGGCCGGCGGTCAGGCGGTCCTGACGCGCAGCCGGCGGGTCTTCCAGCCAAGCAGGCCGGCCTGGAGGACGAACCACACGGCGCCGCCCGTGGCGTACACCGACAGGACTGCCAGCGAGGGGTGGTCGCCCGCGGCCTGGATGTTGTACGTGATGCCGACGAGGAAGGACAGGGCGCCCGAGATCAGGGTCGGCCACTGCCCGCCCAGTTCGGGGCCGCGCCTGCGCAGTCCGACGGCCACCTGGGCGGCGCCGGAGACGACGGCCCAGGTGCCGAACACGTGGAGCACCGGTGCCACGCCGCCGGCGGCGCCGGCGATGCCGACCGCGACGGCGGCGAGCGTGCTGAGCGCCCCGTTGAACGCGATGACCCGGCGCTCGGAACGACCCGGCGTCGCGCGGTGGTCGATCAGCGAGGACACCGCGTCGATCAGCGGGTAGAGGACCAGCAGCGTGACCGCCGCCGCGTCGAGGTGCTCGTGGGCTCGGGCGAACGCCAGGGCCCACGCCACGGCCAGGACGCCGCGAGTCAGGTACAGCTTCAGCAGGGAGGAACGCTCGTCCGGCGCCCGGCGGTGCGGCTGGGCCGCTGTCTGCGTGCTCATGATGGTTCGGCCTTTCTCACGTCATCGGGACGTCATCGGGGCGTCATCGGTCCGGTCAGTGCCGGGACGGGAAGACGCAGCGGAAGCTGGAGGCGAGGGAGGGGTCGCCGTGGCCCGCGTAGCGGGACACCGCGGGATAGGCACACAGGTCACGGCTGACCTGCTCGCCGTTGGCGTTGATCAGGGTGGCGGGCAGGGTCGCGGGGGCCTTGCCGTGCTCCACCCAGGCGGTGAGGGCGCCGAGGTCGTCGGTCGTGCCGTCGCCCTTGTTCAGACCGCAGTGGACGGTGCCCGGGGCCAGGAAGAGGCGGTAGAAGTCGTCCACGTGCTTGGAGCCGCCCATCGCCTTGTCCACCTGCGTGCGGTAGCGCACGGTGCCCTGGGTGGGGATGTACTGGTCGGCCTGGCCGTGCCAGGTCAGCAGCTTGCCGCCGGAGTCGCGGAACGCGGACAGGTCCGGGTCGTCGGTGCCGATGACCTTGTCGTACTCGGCCTCGGACTGCTTGAACAGCTGCGTGAACCGGCTGTAGGTGATCGTCGACAGGTCCAGGGACGGGTCCTTCGCCACCCACAGCTTGGTCCACAGCGCGGGCACCGGGAACGGCGCTCCCGTCACGACGCCGTTCGCGTCCGGCTGGTTGACGCCCGCCAGGGCCGACAGGTCGGCCCCGACCGGCACGCCCGGCCACAGCTTCTCGCCCGTGGTGGTACGGGGGCCGTCCCAGATCTTGCGCACCACGTCGGCGTCGGCCGCCGTGATGGTCAGCTCGACGCCCTTGCACACGACCTTGGTGCCGATCAGGCGGCGGGGGTCGAAGTCGCAGCGGGCCGGATCGTTGACGAGGCCGTCCACGGCCCCGTCGAGCCGGTCGCAGGCCTTGACGGCGGCGTTGGTGAAGGCGGCGAACTCGCAGCCGGTCGGGTAGGTCTTCTCGTTGTTCATGACCACCTGCGGCCACAGGGTGGCGACCTCGAACTCGTCCCAGTTGATCGCGGGCGCGTCGGCGAGGATGCCGTCGAAGTCGTTCGGGTAGCGCTGGGCCTCCATGTAGCCCTGGCGCCCGCCGGTGGAGCAGCCGTTGAAGTAGGAGTACGAGGCACTCCTGGCGTAGACGCCGTCGACGACCTCCTTGCCGACGACCGCGGCCTCGTGCTGGGAGCGGAAGGCGAAGTCCTTCAGCGGGGCGGTGTTGACCTTCCCCTGGCCGTCGAGCGCCCAACCGACGTCGAGGACGTCGCCGACGCCGGCGTCGGTGGTGGTCACCGCGTAGCCGTTCTTGACCGCGTTGGCCATGCCGACACCGTTGTCCCCGGCGCTGTAGGCGCTGCCGCCGAGCGCCTGGAAGCGGCCGTTCCAGCCGCTGGCGGGCAGCCAGGTCTGCACCTTGGCGTGGTCGCCGTCGCCCGGGTGGGTGAGGGTGACCGTCACCTCGCAGTAGGCCGGGACGCCGGTGACCGTGCCGCCCAGGAGCCCGGTCCCGTGGACGGTGCCCCCGGCCTGGAGGGCCGCCGCCACGGATTCGACCTCGGTGCCGGACGGGGCCTTCACGGACGGCGACGAGCAGGTGAACGGCGCGGCGGTCGAGGAGCCGTGGGAATCCGCCGACGCGCTCGGCAGGTACACCGCCGCCGCGGCCAGCGGCACGCCGGCCGCGAGGACAGTCAGGAGTCGTTTCATTGCTTTCCCATCCAAGAAGTAGGTGTGCGCCTGGCTGTGGCAGCACATGTGCACGTGAGCAGGGAGAGTTGCCACCTCGGCGGGCCGCGGCGGATGCTCTCCGTGCGTGTGACCCGTGACCTGGGTGTACGAGCCGGGACCGGCCCGGTCCGCGGAAGATCGAGTCAGAACGTATCACCGGTTGAGCCAGTGACGAAAGAAGAAGTTCCACCTCCGTGCGAGCCGGTGGACCGGTGTCCCCCGACCGGGTCCCACTCTGGCCGTCGGCCGTCCGCCGGAACAACCGTCAGGTGACGGTCCGCGCCCACGGGCCGCACCGCACCGCGTGGAGAGCGCGTTAGGTCATTCGACGGTCCGGCGCGCCCGGGCGCCCGCGACGACGGGCTTCCCCCCGGCACCCGTCGCCGTACGCACCGGGGAAGCACCCTCGTGAAAGCGCCCCCACGGTGCACACGTATGACCCCGGGCGTTCTTCGCCGCGCCCATCGGGCTCGCGTGCCGCCGACCGGGCGGACCCGGGCCTGCTAAACTGGCAAGGCACGCAGACCGTCCGGTGAGGAGCCGCAAACGTGGTGGGTGAAGACGACATCTCCGGGTGAGACCCGGATCTGACGGCCACCGGCCGGCGCTCGGGAGCGCTGTGGGGGTGGCCGGTTTCGTCGTACCCCTTTCTTCCACGTCTGCCCAGGGCAGTGGTGCGTGTGCTGCCCGCGATCCGTCCGAGGTCTTCTCCATGTCCGACGTCGCCGTCGTCTGCTCCAACCTGTCCTTCGCCTGGCCCGACGACACCCCCGTCTTCCAGGACCTGTCCTTCGCCGTGACGACAGGTCGCACGGGTCTGGTCGCCCCCAACGGGTCCGGCAAGTCCACCCTGCTCAAGCTGATCGCCGGGGAACTGAAACCGGCCTCCGGCTCGGTGACGGTCGGCGGCACGCTCGGCCACCTCCCGCAGAGCCTGCCCCTCACCGGCGACCTGACGGTCGCGGAGGTGCTCGGCGTCGCCGGGGTGATCCGCGCCCTGGACGCCGTCGAGTCCGGCGACGTGGCCGAGGAGCACTTCGCCACCATCGGCGACGACTGGGACATCGAGGAGCGCACCCGCGCTCAACTCGACCGCCTGGGGCTCGGGGACCTCGCTCTGGACCGCAGCCTGGGCACCCTCAGCGGCGGCCAGGTCGTCTCGCTGGGCCTGGCCGCTCAGTTGCTCAAGCGCCCCGACGTCCTGCTGCTCGACGAACCCACCAACAACCTCGACCTCGATGCCCGGCACAAGCTGTACGACGTACTGGGCGACTTCACCGGCTGCCTGCTGCTGGTCAGCCACGACCGCGCCCTGCTGGACCGCATGGACCGCATCGCCGAACTCGGCCGCGACGAACTGCGCCTGTACGGCGGCGACTTCACCGCGTACGAGGAGGCCGTGCGCACCGAGCAGGAGGTCGCCGAGAAGAACGTCCGCAACGCCGAACAGGAACTCAAGCGCGAGAAGCGGGAGATGCAGCAGGCCCGCGAACGCGCCGAGCGCCGCGCGAGCAACGCCGCCCGCAACCTGAAGAACGCCGGGCTGCCCCGTATCTTCGCCGGAAACATGAAGCGCTCGGCGCAGGAATCCGCCGGCCGGGCCGGGCAGACGCACGCGGCCCGGGTCGGGGAGGCCAGGGCCCGCCTGGACGAGGCGGGGCGCGCGCTGCGCGACGAGCAGCGCCTGGTCCTGGAGCTGCCCGGTACGCAGGTGCCGGCCGGGCGCACCCTGTTCACCGGCGAGGGCATGCAGGTCGCGCACGGCGGCCGGCCCGTCTTCGCCGACGGCGGCATCGACCTGGCCGTCCGCGGCCCGGAGCGGATCGCGCTGACCGGGCCCAACGGCTCCGGCAAGACGACCCTGCTGCGGCTGGTCACCGGTGACCTCGCCCCGGACAGCGGCACGGTCAAGCGCAACGAGGGCCGTATCGCCTACCTTTCGCAGCGCCTGGACCTGCTGGACCCGAGCCGCAGTGTCGCGGAGAACTTCGCCGCGTTCGCCCCCGAGCGGCCCGAGGCCGAGCGGTTGAACCTGCTGGCCCGCTTCCTCTTCCGCGGCGCCCGGGCGCACCTGCCGGTCGCCGTCCTGTCCGGCGGCGAACGGCTGCGCGCCACCCTGGCCTGCGTCCTGTGCGCCGAACCGGCCCCCCACCTGCTCCTGCTCGACGAGCCGACGAACAACCTCGACCTGGTCGGCGCGGCCCAGTTGGAGAGCGCCCTCACCTCCTACCGGGGTGCCTTCGTCGTGGTCAGCCACGACGAGCGGTTCCTCGCCGGGATCGGCGTGAACCGCCGGCTGCGGCTGGCCGGCGGAACCCTCACGGAGGCGGGGGCCCCCGAGGTGTGAGCCGCCGGCGTGCCACGCGGCCCGCGCCCGAGGCCGTACGCCCCGCGGGCCCGCCCCCCGCCCCACGTCGGCCCGATCACCCCGGAGGGTTTCCCATGCCCCGACCCGCCCTGCTCGCCCGCGACCTCGTCCGCGTCCTGGGCGGCCGGCGCGTCCTCGACGCCGTGTCCCTGACCGCCGCCCCCGGCCACCGCATCGGCCTGATCGGGGAGAACGGCGCCGGCAAGTCCACCCTGCTGCGGCTGCTGGCCGGTGCGGACGAACCCGACGCGGGAAGCGTCACCCGCCCGGGCGACCTCGGCTTCCTCCACCAGGAGATGCCGTACGACTCCGGCACAACTGTCGCCGCGGTGCTCGACGAGGCGCTGCGCGAGGCCCGCGAGGACCTCGCCGAGCTGGACCGGCTCGGCGCGGAACTCGCCCGCGTACCCGAGGACCACCCCGGCCACCGGCAGCTCCTCGACGCCTACGCCGAGCGGCTGGAGCGGGCCCAGGACCGGGAGGCGTGGGACGCCGACCGCCGTGCGGCACTGGTGCTGGACGGCCTCGGCCTCGGCGCGCTCGGGCACGACCGCCCGCTCGGCTCGCTGTCCGGTGGGCAGCGCGGCCGGCTGGCACTGGCCGCGCTGCTCGTACGACGGCCGTCCGCGCTCCTGCTGGACGAGCCGACCAACCACCTCGACGACCGCGCCGCCTCCTTCCTGGAGGAGCAGCTGCGCGCCCTGCCCGGGGCCGTCGTCGTCGCCTCCCACGACCGGGCGTTCCTGGACGCCGTGTGCACAGACCTGGTCGACCTCGACCCGGCGGTGGACGGCCCGGTCCGCTACGGCGGCACCTACAGCGCCTACCTCGGCCACAAGCGCGCCGAACGGGAACGCTGGGAGCGGCGGTACGCCGAGCAGCAGGTGGAGTTGGAGGAGCTGCGGCACTCGGCAGGAGTGACGGCGCACCGCCTCGCGCCGGACCGCGGGCCGCGCGACAACGAGAAGATGGGCTACGGCCACCGGGCCGGCCGCGTGCAGAGCCAGATCTCCCGCCGCGTGCGCAACGCGGCCCGCCGCCTGGACGAACTGGAGCGCGCCCGGGTCGCCGAGCCGCCGAGGCCACTGCGGTTCGCGGCCGCGGAACTCGCCGCGGGCGCGCGGCAGGACGAACTCGCCGCGGGCGCGCGGCAGGACCCGCGGCCGCTGGTGTCCGCGCGCCGCGTACGGGTGCCCGGCCGGCTCGCGCTGGACGGCCTGGAGGTGGTGGAGACGGACCGGCTGCTGGTCACCGGCGGCAACGGGGCCGGCAAGTCGACGCTGCTGGCCGTGCTCGCCGGGCGTCTCCCGGCGGGGGGCGAGATAAGCAGGCGGCACGGGCTGACGTTGGGGCTGCTCACCCAGGACACCGTGTTCCGGCGGCCCGACCGCACGGCCCGCGACACCTATGAGGGCTCGCTGGGCGCGGAGCGGGCCGAGAAGGTGCCGCTGACCTCGCTCGGCCTCCTGCACGAGGCCGACCTGGACAAGCCGGTCGGACAGCTCTCCGTGGGCCAGCGCCGGCGGCTCGCGCTGGCCCTCCTCGTGGCCCTCCCGCCCCGGTTGCTGCTGCTCGACGAACCCACCAACCACCTCTCGCCCGTGCTGTGCGACGAACTGGAGGCCGCGCTGGGGCCGGGGCCGGGCGCGATCGTCGTGGCGAGCCACGACCGCTGGCTGCGCCGCCGGTGGCAGGGCCGCGAACTGCGATTGGAGCAGGGGTCCGCGTAACCGAAGGGGACGCGCGGTGGTGCCGGCTCCTGACCGGCGGCCCCGCACCACGCCCGGCCCGGGGATTCCGGACGGCGCCCCCGGGGACGTGCTCAGAAGCCGAGGTCGCCGAGGCCGGGGTGGTCGTCGGGGCGGCGGCCCAGCGGCCAGAAGTACGCGCGCTCGGACGCGGCGATCGGGAGGGTGTTGATCGAGGCGTGGCGGGTGCGCATCAGCCCGCGCTCGTCGAACTCCCAGTTCTCGTTGCCGTAGGAGCGGTACCAGTTCCCGGCGTCGTCGCGGTGCTCGTAGGCGAAGCGCACGGCGATGCGGCTGCCGTCGTGGGCCCACAGCTCCTTGATCAGCCGGTAGTCGAGTTCGGTGTTCCACTTGCGGGTCAGGAACGCGACGATCTCGTCCCGCCCCGTGACGAACTCCACGCGATTGCGCCAGCGGGAGTCCACCGTGTACGCCTGCGCCACCTTCCGCGGGTCCCGGGTGTTCCACGCGTCCTCGGCCAGCCGCACCTTGCGGACGGCGCTCTCCCCGGTGAACGGCGGCACCGGTGGGCGGGTCGCGTCTGCCATGTCCACTCGACTCGGCTCCTTCGGCTGCGGTGCGGGCAGTGCGGGTCCGGCAGTTCCCCCGGATCCCTTGAGAACGATCGTTCTCCTATCTGCCTGCTACCGTAGAGAACGTTGGTTCTCCACGCAAGGGGGCGCAGTTGCCGGACCGGGAAGCGGCACGCGAACGGGTCCTCGACGCGGCCGGGGAGCTGTTCTACGGCCGGGGCGTCCAGGCCGTCGGAATGGACGCGGTACGCGACGCCTCCGGGGTGCCGCTCAAGCGCCTCTACCAGCTCTTTCCCTCCAAGGAAGCGCTGGTGCTGGCATTCCTGCGGCAGCGGGACGGACGCTGGCAGCAGGCTCTGGCCGAGTACGTCGAGGCGCGGCCGACGCCCGAGGAGCGGATCACCGCGGTGTTCGACTGGCTGCACGGGTGGTTCTCCCGGCCGGACTACCGCGGGTGCGCCTTCGTCAACTCCTTCGGCGAGATGGGCGCGGTCTCGCCCGATGTCGCCGCGCAGGCCCGGCGGCACAAGCGGGCCTTCCACGAGTACCTCGCCCGGCTCGTGACCGCGTCCGGACGCCCAGCGGCACTGGCCGGTCAGCTGGCGCTCCTCGCCGAGGGGGCGATGACCACCGCGGCGATCCTCGGCACACCGGAATCCGCCCGCCAGGCCCGGGACGCCGCGTTCGCCCTGATGCGCACGCACCCCGGCCCCGCTCTCCCGGACCGCACCGGAACAGGTGGCTGAGGGCCGTTCCGGGCCGCCCGGGCGGGCGCGGCGGCGATGGACCGCGGCCCCGCGCGGGGCGGGCGGCCGTACGGGCCGGGCCGCCGTAAGGACCGCGGCGGGGGCCCCGCGGAAAGACGCGTTCGGCGGGATGAGATGTCGTGGACGTTTCATGGTCGTGGGGTGGCCGCGGCGGGCGGGGGTGGCGTGTCGCCGTGGATGACGAGGACGGGGCACTGGGCGTGTTCGGCGCAAGCGGAACTGACGGAGCCGAGGAGGAGGCCGGTGAAGCCGCCGTGCCCCCGGCTGCCGACGACCAGCAGTTGGGCGTTCTCGCCGGCATCGATGAGAATCCGGGCGGGAGTGCCGTGGGCCACCCGTTCCCGTACCGGGACGTCGGGGGTGTCGCCGAGGACGCCGGTGACCGTGTCGTGGAGGAGGCGTCCTGTGGCGGCCCGCAGTTCGGGGTCGGCGGGCAGGCCGGTGCCCACGATCACCGGCGCCACGGGAACGTGCCAGACGGAGATCGCCTCGATGACGGCGCCCGTGGCGAGGGCCATGAACCGGCTCCAGGCCAGTGCTCGCTTGGACGGTTCGGATCCGTCGACCCCCACGACGATGCGCGCGAGAGCGGGCGTGCCGGTCACGGGGGTGTCGGTCACGGCGGTGGTTCCTTCCCGGTGCGGTGATGGTTCGGTGATCGTTGGGCGCGTGGCGGGCGCCGGCGCCCGCGCCCGCCGTGTCCGGTTCCGCGTCGCGATCCGTCACCGCGCTCCGCACGCGGTGAACCGCGGCGGACGGGCCACGCAGCCGCCGTGGAGCGAGTTCTGACTTTTTGCCCAAGACGTTCCTTTTGACATCGTCGGCAAGCCCGCGGCCCGACGACGGCCCGACACGCCGCAAGGGATGAATTCCGGCAGGGCCCGGACCCGATCGATTCCCCGCGGCCCCGATCCGGGCCTCGCCCTCGCCTTCGGCGAGCCCCCGCGGCAATCGGCCCGCGGCACTCGCCTACGCGCCGCGGGAACGCCGCCGGCCCGGCCCGATCGACGCCACTCCGGGGCGGGCCGCCGGCGCCCGCCGCCACGAGGAACACGTGCGGCGCGTACGAACCGGCACGCCGGCCGGCGGGTAGCCCGCGGCACCCGGCGGTCGGCGCGGGCGCCCGCGGCGGGAGACCGGTCACGTCAGACGATGTGCTTCAGGTCGGCGCCGAGACCGATCTCGCAGAACCGCGCCGCCCCGCCGCCCGCCCGAAGGAGCTGCGGGGCCGCGTTGATCAGCGTGGCGGACCCGTCGAGGTCGATCGACACCACCTCGCCCTCCGCCGACGTCGGCGCCTGGGCGGCCTGCCCCGTTCTGTCCAGCCAGCGGATCGTGCCCTCGACGTTGATCACCCACAGGTGCTGACCGGGCCGCACGCCCATCACGAGCGACCGGGAGGCGGGACCGGCCGCCAGCAGTGTCCGCTCCAGCTCCGCGACCTCCTCGGCCACCGGCCGCCGCCACACCCGCTTGGCGAGCGCGACCCGTTCGCGGTACCTGAGCGGCCGCCCGGCCGGTAGGTCGTCCGTCGCGGCGGAGTCCGCGGCTTCCGGCCGCAGGGGGAATCCGGGGACGCGGTCGGTGGTCGGCAGGAACGAGACCGCGCCGGTGGGCAGTGGCGCGAGGGCGCCGGCCTGGCCGTCGAGGAAGACCACGCCGTTGCCGTCACGTACGACGTTGATGACGTGGTCGATCCCGCCGCCGGTGTCCTCGACGACGACCATGCCGCGCTCGCCCACGGGCGCCCGGTGCATCGCCTCGATCACCTCGGCCGGCCCGTCCACCGGATACGGCTCCATGCCGTGGTAGCGGCCCAGGTAGATCGTCAGCCCGGTGCCGTCGTCCGCCGGCCCCTGTCCCTCCTCACCGGGGCCCGAAGGGGGCGCCTGGAACACCGCGCGCTTGGGGTCCGCCAACGACATGTCGGTGGCGATGGCCGCCAGCACGCAGTTGGTCCGGAACTCACCGCCCTGGTCCCTGTGGGGGTTGACCCCGGTGAGCCACGCGTACTGGTCCCGCACCTCCTGAGCGGCCCCGGCGGAGACGACCGGCACGTCGAAGGGAGCCGTACCGGACTCGTCCGGCGGGACGAGCGGCGGGTGCACGGAAACGTTCCCGAGGGGCGCGCCCAGCTGCCGATTCCGGCCGGCCGGCTGGGAGAGCTTTTGCTGCGCGGCCTTCCGGGCACCGCGCAGGGCCTCGTGCACGGCCTTGTACGTCGGGCGCAGTCCGGCCGGGACGCGCGTGGACCCGGGCCATCGCGGGAACTGGTCCGCGAAGAACTTCTCCCAACTGGCCAGCATGTTCGTGACCTGCGGGGAGAGGGCGCCGCCCGGCCGGGCGGCGGCCCCTGCTTCACGCGCCAGGAACTCCCGGGCCATCGGCGAGAACGTCGCCACCCCTTGCCGCTCCAGCTCGGCGGTCGTTTCGAAGACGCCCATCAGCGACTTGACCAGCGGGTCTTCGATCACGAGGCCCGCGGCCGCGGACGGCGACACGCCCCACGGCCGCTCGGCTCGGGCATGTGCGACCTGGGACAGCGCGCTGATCTCGCGGACGTACTCCTCCATCTCCGCCTGGGTTGTGAGGCCCTTGCCGAAGGTCCGCAGCTCCAGCAGGACCAGCGGGGTACGGAGACGTCCGGAATTGTCGTCCATGGAGAAGTCCGTGATGCCGAACATCTCGGACTGCTTGACCGTCAGGCCGTCCGGTGTCATTCCCGTGAGAGCGAACCGGATGAAGTCGTGCAAGGTCGTTCCGTCGCGCGTGAATTCCGGCATGAGCAGTTGTCTGGCACTCATGCCCACGCCCTGATGATCGGCGCGAGGCCGGTACCCCTTCAGGATCTCGTCGAGGTGTTCGACGAACTTGTCCTCTATCCAGTCGGGTCTGGACCGGAGGAACGTCCTGACACCCTCGGGGAGTTCATCGCGGATCTCGTCGAAGGGCACCCTGGAGAGCGCGGGAACCACGGCCTTGGAGATGGTGTCGAGGTATACCACCGCCACCGGTACCGCGGCGACATGGTTGAACATCAGCCAGGCGTATCCGCGCAGTTCCTCCAGACCCGCCACGCTTCCCAGGAACGGGAGCTGAGCGGGGTCAACCGATTCGAGCACGTCGCCGGCGTAGGAGAGGGTCACGGAGTCGGCGAAGCGGCGCCCGGCGGAAAGGATGGGTGCGAAGTCGGAGAACTCGGCCGGTAGGCGTTCCTCGACCAGGTGGAGCACCGCGTTCAGTCCCGTCACCGGTACGCCGACGGTGTACTGCGTGTACGCGGGGTGCTGCGGTCCTGTGGGAGCTTTCTCCACGAGGACGCTCTTGCCCGTGTCCGTGAGCACCCAGCCGCGGCCGAGGACTTCCCTCAGGGGCATCGGACGGGTTGCCGAGTGCGTGCGGGAGAACCCTTCGCGCACGGACGCGTGCAATGCCATGCCGTGCTCGGACGGGTATCTGTTCCGTTCTTCCCGCAGGGTTTGCATGGGGGGAAGAACGAGCTCGGGGATTTTTATGTCCATGCGCCCGATGGACGGTTTTCCGGTCATGTGGCGGATCTGGGGTTCCGACATGGCGGCCACGCCGCCCACCCCCTGGAACACCGTTGTGGTGTCGACCTTGATCTGCGGGATGCCGATCCTCCGGCTCTCGTCGAGGGCGTCGATCTGCTCGGGCGTCAGGGACGTGTAGTAGGCGAGGGTGCGGTTGTAGGTGAGGGGCCCGTGCCGTTCCTGTCCGGCCCTGTCGAGCGTGAGGGGGAACTGGAGCTCGGTCTCGGTGCCGATCGCCCCGACCGGTATCGATCGCGCCGCGGGAGCGGCGGCCCGGGCTGCCTGGTCCAGGGGGAATCCGGGGATGCCGCCCGTGGTCGGCAGGAAGGAGACCGCGGCGGCCGGGGGTGGGGCGAGGGTTCCGGCCTGGCCGTCGAGGAAGACCACGCCGTCGTCGTCGCGCACCACGTTGATCACGTGGGCGATCGGGCTGCCGGGTCCCTCCAGGACGACCATGCCGCGCTCGCCCACGGGGGCCTGCGACATCGCCTCGATCACCTCGGCCGGCCCGTCCACCGGATACGGCTCCATGCCGTGGTAGCGGCCCAGGTAGATCGTCAGCCCGGTGCCGTCGTCCGCCGGCCCCTGCCCTTGCTCGCCCGGGCCCGAAGGAGGCGCCTGGAACACCGCGCGCTTGGGGTCCGCCAACGACATGTCGGTGGCGATGGCCGCCAGCACGCAGTTGGTCCGGAACCCACCGCCCTGATCGCGGAGCCGGTTGACCTCCTTGATCCACACGTACTTCTCGGGCAGTTCGAGGGCCGGGGCGGCTGCGTCCACCGGATCCCGCCCGGAGTCGACGCGCTCGTCCGGGACCTCGGCGGCCGGCGCCATGTCCTGCTGCGCCATGCCGGTGTCCGGGTGGGAGCCGCGCGCCACACCGGGGTGCGTGCCGGACCGGCTGCTCCGCGGACGCGAGTGGAGACTTCCGTCCCGGGCCTGGAGGACACGCGGGATGTCCAGCAGGTCGTCGACGCCGGGGAACTCCTCGCCCGGCCGGAACTTCTGCCCGTGCACCACCACCTGGTGTTCCGGACCGGGATGCGCCCCCGTGTGCTGCGCGCCGACCACGACCACGTAGCCACCGGGCGTGCCGTCCGGCAATCGCCGCCGGTCGCGACGCACCAGGCCCGCCGCGTAGGTGTTGAGGGCCGCGGCCCTGCGGAAGCGGACCTCGGCGACGCCACCGCCTCCGGTCTCGCGGGCCGGATAACCGTCGACGCCCACCACCCGCACGTCGTGCCGCCGGGCCGCCTCCAGCAGATCTAGCAGCCCCTTGTCCGCGGGTTCGGCGCCCTCGTCGTAGTTGCGTGCGAGCGCGTGGAGTTCGGGCGACATCGTGCCCGATGCCAAAAACCGGTCGAGGTGCGGCTGGTAGGCGTCTCCCCGGACACCGCCCAGGTACACCGTACGAACGCCTGCGGCCTTGAGCCGCGCCATGGTGTCGGCCAGGAGCCGCCGCACGGCGGTCCCCTCGTGCTCCTCGCCGATCACGACGCCCTCGTACTCGCCCAGCAGGGTTCGCAGCGCCTCCACTCCGGACGTGCCGTCGACCGCCCGTTCCACCAGCCGGTCGCGGGTACCGCGTGTGTGGGGCCTGCTCGCGAAGACCCTCAGCTCCTCCCGCGCGACCATGCCCAGGATCTCGTCCCGCTCGCTCTGGCCCTTCCAGTAGTCGCGCGTCAGCGGGTCCTTCCTGCCGAGAGCCTCCAGTACCGCGTTCCGTGCGGCCGTCGAGCTGATCGAGCCGCCCTCAAGGCTCCGTCCGGCGTTGCTGAGGCCCTTGTGGAGAGCCGGGTCGGTCTCCGCCAGCGTCTGCGGGTCCACCGGGACGTCCAGCCGCTCCTTGCGCAGCCCCTGGCGGGTGCTCTCCGGCAGTTTCCGCCATGCCGCGTCCGTCAGCCGGTTGGGAGTACGGTCGTCCCTGCCGCTCTTGCGGGGCCCGCGCACCCTGATCGAGAGCCCTTCCGGGGCCGAGTACAGCCGCTGCCCGACGATCATGGGGGCCCACAGCAAGGGCTCGCCGACGACACCGGCCGAAGCCGGCCCGGCGGAGGGCGGTGCGGGCGTCACGGGCGACGTGGGCACCGCGTCGGCATCCGGAGCCCGCTCCTGGGCGAGCAGCTGCGGAAGCCCCGTCTCGAACCATTCGCGCACGACGGGGTTCAGCCGCTCACGCGGGCCGGGCAGCGGGTCGTAGTAGGCCGCGTACGCTTCGGCGAACCACTCGTGGGGCGTGGAGAACTGGTAGTTGGACACAGCGTGGCGCTCCCGCTCCGCCCACAGGTAGCTGACCCACCTGTCCTCCTGGTCGATGTGGTACACACGCAGGCCGATGGCCAGGGTGGCCGCGCCGCCGTCGTCGAGCGTCCACGGTTGCGCGAGGGCCAGCCGGACGAAGTCGACGACGCGTTCCAGCCCGCCCGTGAGCCGCTCGTCGGCGCCCGGGAAGGTCTTCGCCAGGCCGGCCAGCCGCTCCGGCTCCTCGCGCAGCCGCGAGGGGACCAGTTCCTGGGCCAGCACGTCGAACAGCGTCCGGCCCGCCTCGTCCAGGACGTCGGCCTTGTCCTCGATCTCCGCCTTGCGCAGGACGTCGTCGGCCACGTCCTCCACACGCCCGCCCACCGGCGCGTGGACCCGCCATCCGCCGAAGGCGGTCTGCTGCTGCACGGCCCAGAACCACGCCCTGTGCTCCGTGACGGAATGACCGATCTCGTGCCGGATCGTCCACTCCAGCAGGTTGCCGTGCGCGAGGACGTTCGACACTCCGCCCATGACATTGCGCCGGCGTCCTCCGATGCCGAGGACCTCCGCCACGGGCACACCGTCGTAGCCGGAGAGCGCCGCCCTGTCCATCACGAACCGCTGCGCGCCCGACCCGCGATCGAGCCGGGAGTAGAGCCAGGCCGGGACGGCCGTGGGCCGGACCATGCCGATGCCCCTGGTCTCCCGGTGGTAGGAGCTGGCGCCGTCCCCGCTGCCGACGTCCGGCTCGATGTACCGCAGGTCCGGATTGTCCCGGATGTGTTCGGCCGGCAGGTCGCTGAGGACGGCGTCGATCCGGTCGAGCACGGAGTGGCTGAAGTGGCCGCCCGACAGGCGTTTCGACGGGCCGATACGTATGCCGTGCTTCTCGCTGAGCTCCAGCTCGCGCCGGTCCGCGCCGGCGTTCCAGAACAGCCCGGCGGCGCCACGCCCTCCGGTGCCCCTGGCGATGTCCCGGCCCGCACGCCGCGGCCCCGTCCGGCCCGTCGTCCGGGGCAGGTGGGCGTCGTCGAGGTCGGGGCCGACCGTACCGGCGTACGTCCGGCGCGGCGGCAGGCCGTGCTCCGCACGGATCCTGTTCTCGGTGAACTCCAGGTCGGCGTGCTCCCCGAAGCCGACCACCTGGGCCTCGTCCACGGCCGCCGTCCGATGCGACAGGCCCTGGAGATTGCGGTAGGCGTGGATGAGCTCGTGCACCAGACCGATGAACGGAGGACGCAGCCCGTCGGGGGTCTCCCACGCGTTCGGGTTGTACCTCACCAGGCTGAGCGTGCCCTTGCCGGGCATCGTCGCCCACTCCGAGTTGATCGCCTTGGTGACGTTGCCCGCGTGCGCCTCGTACCCCGGCCCCTGCTTCCGGCCGACCGCCGTCCCGCCGCCGATCCGCTCGATCTTGACCTTGGCGTGCTGCCAAGCGGCCAGCTTCGATGTCGTCGCGGCGGCGCCGATCCGCTCCAGCAGCGCCTTGCCTGCCGGTTTGCTCGCCAGCAGCCGCAGCTGTTCCTGGACCGTCGCCAGGAAATGGGGATCCGTTTCGCTGTCCCAGCGAACGACGATGCCGGCGAATCCCGATTCCGTGTCCACCGGACGCCTGACCGGCTCCGGCGGCACCGCGACCGCTTTCCCCTTGGCCGGCTTCGACGACTCGGACTGGTCGTGGCCCCGCGTGGCGGACCGCGGCGCGTCCGGCTCGTGCGCGGCGCCGGCGGTCCGCGGCTCCTGGTGGATCCGCGCGTCGGCGGCCGGGTGCACGTCGCCGGTGAAGTCCAGTTGCGCCCGCACGACCTGGGCGAGGAACTCGGCACGATGTCCGATGTCCAAGCGGGTGAACTCGGGCCCGTGTTCCCGCACGACCAGTGCGTACGCGTACGACACGTGGTCCGCCGTGACGTCCGCCCGCCCCAGCCGCTCCCGGACACCGTCCAGCAGCCGCCCGCGTTCCACCGTCTCGGCGGCGGCGTCGGCGCGCGTCTGCGGACGCCACTGGGGGAACGCCGTTCCATGCGTCCGGACGAGCTGGTCGCGCACGTGGGCCACGTGCGCCGGCGCGGCATCCCACTGGTCCGGCCGCCGGCCGGCGTCCTGCAGGAGCCTGCGGCTGTCCGTGATCTCCACGACGACGTGCTCGGCCCGCCTCTGCGGCGGCAGCCGCAGGAACTCCTCGCCGTGCTGCCGAACCAGCCGCTGATGGACCTGGTGGATCTCGCCGCTGTCGAAGTACCGGCCCGTGAGCTGCTGCAACGGCCCCGTCGCGACAGCCACCACCTCCTTCGCGGAGGCCACGAGGGCGTCGGCGACGCGGAAGCTCTTCACCTGCATCGACATGCCGGCGACAGCCGGGTGCTGCTGCAGCAACTCCTCGTAGGCCATGTGGACCTGTGCGTGGGAGAACGTGTACCCGCCCCGCGGGAGCCGGCTGTGCACCTCGCGGTGCAGGTCCGAAGGACCGTACGTGGCCTGCGCCTGTGCGTGCTCCTGCTCATGGCCCTGGAGAGCGTGGTCGGCCGTGGTCCCGGCGGTCGTCTCGGCAGCGGTCCCGGCCGCGGTCCTCAGGGGGGAGCGGCCGGGGCGCTGGTGCGTCGGGGCAGGCGCGTTCTCCGTCAGCTGCTGCTGCTCCGCGGTGTGTTCGCGCGGCGGAGCCGCGTGGGCGCCGTCGGTGGCGGTGGGCGCCTCGCGCCGCGGGGCGTGAGGTTCCGCCGGGGCGCCGGGACGCTCCGGGGCGGCGGGGTCCTCGCGCCGCGGGACGGCGGGGTCCGCCGAGTCGCCGGGCGCGGCCGGGCCGGCGGGGGTGTCCTTCCCGTCGGACGCGGCGGGCCCGGTGCCCGGCTTCTCCGCGAGGTGGCCGGGCTTGCGGGACGCCTCGTCGAGACGGTGCAGCTCGTCGAGGTGGTTCTGGAAGGTGTCCTCGTGGTGCGATTCGTGCGCGAGCCAGTCGTCGGTCCTGTGCCCTTCGGGGGCGAACAGCTTGTCGAACCGGGTCACGTGTTCCGTACGGAAGTCGTCGCCCAGCCGGCTGATGGTGTCCTCGTGCAGCGGGACGTCGGTGATGTCCGTGGGACGGCCGAGGAGCCTGCCGAACGTTTCCGCGGACCGGCTGACCACTTCCTGCAGGTCGCGCTCGTGGCTGATGCGGTCGGGCAGTGTCGAGCGCAGCCGGTCGCGTATGCCGCTCCACTCTCGCGAGGACCCCTCGGCCTTCAGCCCGGCGTACTGCTGGGCGTCGGCGTGGCGTTCGGCTTCGGTCCGCACCTGCTTCAGATAGCCGCCGATCAGGCGCTGCTCCCCGTCCTCGCCGAGGTGGCCGAGTGAGTCCTCACCGTGGTGCTCCCACAGCAGGAACTCGACATGTTCCTTCTCCGCCGCAAGCTGGGAGTGCACGAACTCCGCCTTGGCGATGCGCTCCGGGAACTGCGCGACCAGGTGCTTGGTCCGCAGCACCCACTGCCTGCGGGCGCTCTGCCCGTCGCGGCTGTTGAACTCGGTGTGCTCCCCGGGCCCGGGAACGTGCACCTCGTGGTGCAGGGCGGCATCCACCGCGGCGTCCACGACCCGACGGGAGAACTTGTCGTGCAGGGCGGCCAGCACGGTGTCGTGCCCGGCCTGATGGATGAACACCTCGTCGTGCAGGTCGCGCAGCTCGCGGGCGAGGTCCAGTCGTACGTGGTCCACGACATCCCGCGAGCGCGAGCGCTCCCACCCGAGATTCTCGAACCAGTCCTCGGTCACGTCCTCCGTGACGGCCCGGACGTCGCGCTCCCGCCTCGCGATCCAATCGAGGTCGTGGGAGGCATCGCGCAGGACCCGGTCGATATGGAAGTCGGTGGCGGAGTCACCCAGAAGCTTGTTGATGCGGGCGGGCATGTTCCGGGGAACACCCCCGGCGTCGTCGAGGGAAGCGTCGAGGATGTCGCCCAGGTGCTCCCTCGTGTCGATGTAGTACTTCTCCAGGGCGTTGTAATCGTGTGACTTGTCGCGGAAGAAATCGACCGGCTCGTCCGCCTTCCCGTTCAGCGGGTGATCGGCGGGGAGGCCGGTGGATCCGTCCTCGTGGCGGTGGCCGTAGACCTTGGAGTCGTCCCTGACATAGGTGTTGAGGTCCTTGTCGTAGACGTAGTCAGACGGAGCCTGATGGAACTTCGGGTCCACGCCGGGCCCCGACGGAGCCTTGCCGAACGTCGGCAGGTCGTCGCCGTGACCGTACCGGTTCGCCTTGTAGGCCGCGAGCACCTCCTTGAACTTGTCCTCGAACGTGAGGAGCTGGTCGGCCCGCTGCAGATGCCGGTACGCGTTCTCGTCGGCGTGATGGAGGATCCGGTCGTGGACTTCCGTGGATATGTGCCCGTTCGTCTCCAGTTCGGCCCGGAACTGCCGGGTGAAATCGGCACGCCAGTTCCGCTGGGCGTCCTTCACCGCCTGCTCCCAGCGGTTCTCCCGGAACAGCCGCTCGCGGTACTCGTCCATGGAGCCGTCACCGGACGGCCCAAGATCCCCGTGTGCCTTGCCCTGCTTGGTCCGGGCGAACCTGTCGGCTCCCCGCGCCCACGCCGCGTCGACCTGCGAGTGAATCGTCTCCAGGTGACGTTCGGCGTGCAGCAGCAGGGCGTTGTGCCGGCTCCGCTCGTCCTTGAACTCACGCCATTGCGCGGCCTTCTGCTCGGGCCCGACCGGCCCGCTTCCCTCGGCGTGATGCCCCGGCCCGTGATCCGGAGCGTCCGCGCTCTTGGAGGCGGTGTCGTGGCGTACGGGTTCGGCGCCCGTGCCCGGGCGGGAGTCGGCGGCGGCGCCGGCCATGCTGTGGTCGTGCCCCCTACCGGGCGTGCCGGCGTCGTGTCCGGCGGCGGCGTGTGGCGCGGACGCGGACGACTCGAAGGCGGAGGTGGCCACGTCCTTCCCGCGGCCGGCACCTTCATGGGTCCCGGACGCCGATGTCTCCAGGCGCGCGGCGTCCCTTGGCGCCCCGTGCCCGCCGGCGGCGGGCCGTTCCGCACCGGAGGCGCCGGCGGAAGGAGCGGGCTCCGGGCGCCGGCCCGCACCGCCGCCCGCGGCGACCTCACCCGCGCCGTCCGGCGACGCGCCGCGACCCGGACGAGTACCGCCGGCAGGCTCCGGCCCGGTGAACCGCCCGGCAGGGCGGGGAGCGGAAGCACCGGCCCCGCCGGCCGTCTCATGCACCGCACCCGTACCGTGTGCGGATTCCCCGGCCCCCCGGGCGCCGCCGAAGCCCGCGCCTGAGCCCGCTCCGGCGTCAGCGGCCCGCACCGCGCCCGCGACCGCGCCGGTGTCGGGGCCGGCGGCCCGTACCGGACCCGTGCCCGTTCCCTCATGGAACGCCCGCACGGCGCCCGCGCCCGCACCCCCTTGGCCGCCACGCGACGTACCCGCAGGCGCACCTGCGCCGGCGTCGGCGGGCCGTGCGGTGCCGGTGCCCTCGTCGTGCGTGGCCGGCGTGTGCGTGCCGCTGTCGGCGTGGGAGGCGGCCGAGGAAGCCAGGACCGGGGCGTCGGCGCCGGTAGGCCGCCCCGTGGGTGACAGTGATACGTCGTCGTGCGGCTGGGACCCGTGAGCGTCGGCACCGCCCGCGGCGGTGTCCCCCCGCTGCGGCGGCGCCGTCGCGGCCGGGGAGGCGGAATGGGCGTAAGGCCGCGTGCCGCGGGGCGCCGGGTCCAGGTTGGCGCGGGGCTTGCCGGGCCCGGTGCCGGACGCGGGCGCGGTGTCCGCGCTGCCCGAGGTCGCGGGCATCTCACCGCGACCTGCGGCGGCCTGCGGGCCGGTTTCCGATCGCGGCCCGCCGGGACCGGGTGCCGGGTCCGACGGGCGGGGTGAATCGGGTGTCGAGCCATGTGCCGAACCCGGCGTCGGCGCGGGGCGCTCGGGCGCGGGCCGGGCACCGCCCGGCAGCGGCGCGGCTCCACCGGGATCGCCGCCGGCGGAGCGCACATCGCCCGGGGCGGGGGCTCCGGCGTCCCCCTTCCCTCCAGGGGCGGCGTCGGTCTTCACCGCCGGGTCCGGAACGAAGTTCCCCGATGCGCCGAACTTGTCCGAACCGTACGTGGCCGGCCCGGTCTCCGTGAACTTGCCCGTGCCCGGGTTCACCAGCGTGTCCGTGGACGACCACGCGCTCTTGACCGGGCCCGTTTCCGAGAACTTCGGGACATCGACATGCGGCACGCCGTTCGGCACGTCCGCGCCCAGGCCGCCGTGCGTGACCTCCGGCACCTTCTCGTTCTTGTCACCCCTGGCGATTTTCGGTCCGAAGTGCTCGCCGAAGCCCGCCTCCAGGCCCAGGCCGAGGTTCATGACCTCGCCCTTCCAGTCGATGGTGATCGGGCCGTGGGCTGTCTCCGAGGCCAGGATCTGGGAGAAGATGTCGTTCTTGAGGGTGAGGAATCCCCAGATCCCCGCGGACGTGACGAAAGCGGCCGCCTCCCCCAGCCCGGCGGCGATGCTCGCGAACTTCGCGGAGTCCGCGGCGAGCTGCGACGCCAACGTGCCGACCTTCGCCGCGAGTTCCTCGATCACCCCTGCCAGGCCGAGCGTCGCGCCATTGAGGATCAGGCCGAAGATGCTGGCCAGCGCCTCGATGAGATGCGACTTGTTGATCTCCTTGACCGTCTTGTCGACCTGGTCCGCGTAGTCGAGGATCGAGTTGCCGATCTGCTCCGCCACCCACGCGGCCTGGAAGATCTCGTTCCAGATGTTGTACTCACCGGTCTGCGACCCGTTCCACACCACCTGGGCCGCCTGGCCGGCCTTCCCCGTCCAGGCCCCGGACATGCTCCACACGCTCTCGTGCATCGTCTGCAGGTACCCGCGCAGATTGTGACTGTCGTTCAGCCACGCGTTGCCGAGGGCGCGAATCTGCGAAGTGTCGAACTGGGCCATGGGAGACGTCCTCACAAGGGGCGGCCCCGGTGGGGGCCGCCCCGGTCGATCGCCGGCTGGGTCCGGACGGGTGGGATCGGGGCGGCGGTCAGCCGGCGTTGTCCTCGTCGATGCCGTCGGTGTCGCCGTCGGTGTCATCGCCGGTGTCGTCGTCGGTGTCGTGGACGGTCTGGACGACACAGGCGCCGCTGCGGCGGGAGACGAGGATGCCCCGGCCCGGCGGCAGGGGGCGTGCGCGCTGGTCGCCCAGCACGACCCCCTCGCGGGGGTCGCCGGACAGCAGCAGTCCCCCGGTGCCCAGATCGCGGATGCGGCCGGCCACCGAGTCGCCGAAGGAACGGCCCGCGCCGCCGCCACGCCGGGCGAGCACCACGTGGAAGCCGATGTCGGCTGCCTGGGTGAGGTAGTCGGCGACGATGCCCAGCGGTCCGCGTCCGGTCGACCCGCCCGTGGCCACCAGGTCGTAGTCGTCCACGACCAGGTACAGCTCGGGGCCGGTCCACCAGGTGCGCTCCTTGAGCTGGCGCGGGGTGACGCCGGGGGGCGGCATACGTTCCCTGAGCTTGTCCACGACCTGCTCCAGGTAGGTGGCGGCGGTGTCCGGGTCCCCGGCCGTCGCACCGAGGTAGTCCTCGGGTACGGCGCCCAGCAGCCCGCGCCGGTAGTCGACCACGATGAAGCGCACGTCCCAGGCCGACCGGCGCCGGGTCATGGCGCGCATCCAGGAGCGCAGGAACGAGGTCTTGCCCGACCCGGAGTCGCCGTGGACCAGGAAGTGCGGTCCGTCGGCCTCCAGGTCGAGGGCCGCGGGGCGCAGGTCGAACTCCCGGACGCCGATCGGTACCGCGCTCGCGGGCAGCGCGTCCTTCTCCTCGGGAAAGGCCGCGTACACCTGGTCCAGTTCCCGCGGTGTGATCAGCTCGGCGAGCACGCGCAGCGGCGGGGCGGCCGCTCCCTTCCAGCCCGCCGCCAGCTCGTCGACCACGGCCTCCTGGGCTTTGGTGAGGTTGTCGGTGGACAGCGTGCCGTCCAGCCGCGGCAGCGCCGCCTGGAACACGTGTCCGGGCGCCACCAGGCCGCGGCCGGGCACGAACGCCCGCAACTGCCGGGCCATCGGCCGGGAGATCTCCGACTCGGTGGGGTCGGCCAGCCGCAGCTCCAGCCGGCCCCCGATGGTGTCGCGCAGGTTGGCCCGCAGCTCTGCCCAGCGGTTCGCGGTGAGCACCAGGTGGACGCCCACGTTGAGGCCGCGTACCGCGATCTCGGGCACGATCGCCTCGGCCTCCTCCATGGCCGACCGCAGACCCGCCCAGTTGTCGATGACCAGGACGACGTCGGCGGCGTGGACGCCGTCGGGCAGGGCCTTTTCGTCGCGGAGCCGGCGGAAGTCCGCCGCGGAGTCGATACGCAGCCGCTGGAAGAGCCGTTCGCGGTCGTCGATCATCTGCCGGACCACGGACAGGGCCCGCCGGGTACGTGCCTCGTCGTGCCGGGTGGTGATGCCGGACACGTGTGGGGCGCGTTCCAGGCCGGTGAGGCTGCCGCCGCCGAAGTCGATTCCGAGGAACTGCAGTTCGTCGGGGGTGTGGGTGAGCATCGCGCTCGCCATCAGCGTGCGCAGCAGGGTGCTCTTGCCGGACTGCG
This sequence comes from Streptomyces sp. HPF1205, assembly GCF_020400825.1. GTDB lineage: Bacteria > Actinomycetota > Actinomycetes > Streptomycetales > Streptomycetaceae > Actinacidiphila. The sequence continues at coordinate 100,111 of NZ_JAINVH010000012.1, read as the reverse complement.
GCGCGCCCACCACGATCAGGTGGCCCTGCTGGCCGGCCAGGCCGAGCGCCAGCGCGCGCTGCTCCTGCAGGCTCGGCAGGTCGACCACGCCGACGGGGAAGGACAGGCCGCCGCCCTGCGGCGACAGCCAGGAACGGTAACCGCGCTCGTCGTCGGTGTCGACCGGGCCGAGCAGCGAGTCGAGCTCGATCAGCGGGGGCAGCGGCGGCAGCCACACCTGGTGCACGGGGGTGCCGTACGCCCGCAGCTGCTCCACGGCCACCTGCATCTCGGTGCGCCGGCCGGGCAGCGGCCGGGCGAGCGTCACGGACGGCTCGGGCTCCCCGGCCTCCTCGTGGGTGGCGTCCTGCGCGGTACGCAGGCCGAACGGCACCGGCACCGCGGGCGGTCCGGTCACCGGCTCCTGTTCGGCCTCCGCCCGGTAGGCGCCGGAGATGTGGGCGACGCGGAAGCGTTCGTAGACCGACTCGTCGACCTTCAGATAGGCCGAGCCGGGGATCGCGGGGAGCCGGTAGGCGTCGGTGGTCCCGATCACGGCCCGGCTCTCCTGGGCGCTGAAGGTGCGCAGGCAGATGCGGTACGACAGGTGCGACTCCAGGCCGCGCAGCCGGCCCTCGTCCAGCCGCTGGGTGGCCAGCAGCAGGTGCATGCCCAGACTTCGGCCGACCCGTCCGATCTGCACGAACAGCTCGATGAAGTCGGGGCGCCGGGCGAGGAGTTCGCCGAACTCGTCGACCACGACCATCAGGTACGGCATCGGCTCCAGGGGCCGGCCGTCCGCGTCCGTGCCGCCGGCCGCCTGCAGGATCTGGTACTCGCGTACCGAGTCGACGTTGCCCGCCGCGCGCAGCATCCGCTGCCGGCGCTGCTGCTCGCCCTGCAGGGCGGTGCGGACCCGGTCCACCATCGCCAGGTCGTCCGCGAGGTTGGTGATCAGGCCGGCCACGTGGGGCAGTTCGGTCACGCCTGCGAAGGTGGCGCCGCCCTTGAAGTCGACCAGGACGAAGCCGAGGTGCTCCGGGGCGTGGGTCATGCTCAGGCCCGTCACCAGCGTCCGCAGCAGCTCGCTCTTGCCCGAGCCGGTCGCGCCGACGACCAGGCCGTGCGGGCCGATGCCGCCTTGCGCCGACTCCTTCAGGTCCAGCACCAGGGGGGCGCCGTCGCCGGTGAAGCCGATCGGCAGCCGCAGCAGCGCCTCGTCGGCCGGATCGCGCCACAGCCGGGTGGGGTCGAACGAGCCGAGGTCGGCCACGCCGAGCATCTCGGGCAGCGCGACCGTACGGGCCAGGACCTGCTCCTGCTCGCCCGACAGCCGCAGCGGCGCCAGCGCCCTGGCCGCCTGCTCGCCGAGCCGCGGCGGGCACACGTCGGCGACCGCGTCCTCGACGGCCTGGACCAGCGCGGGGTAACGGGTCTCCAGGCTGAGTCCCCCGGCGGCGTCGACCCGGGCCCGCGCGTCGACCCGGCCGGGCTCCTCGCTCTCCCGGTCGACCACGCACACCACGTGCAGCCCGCTCTCGGGGCCCGCCTCGGCCAGCAGGTCGGCCACCAGCGGCAGCCGCGCCCAGTCGGCTCCGGGCCGGTAGCCGTCGAGCACCACCACCAGGTGGCGGGGCGCCCTGGTCTCCCGGCGCATGCCGAGCGCGCCGGCGCGCTCGGTTCGCTCCTCGCGGATCCGGTCCACGTGGGCCTGGAGCAGGTCGGCCAGGCCGTCCATGCTCCGCGCGACCATCGGGACGAAGTCGGCCCGGCCGCCGCGGCGGGTGTGCGGAAGCCACTTCACCCACGCCCAGGGGTGGTCCTCGGCCTCGGTGAGGGCGGCGACCTGGACGTCGTCGGGGGCGTGCAGCACGGCAAGCTGCATCAGCAGCGACCCGACGAGCTCGGCGGTGCGCTCGCGCGGGCCGAGCAGGCTGACGACGCCGCTGTTGGCCACGTCGATCCAGGCCGGCTGCAGGCCGACGGTCGCGAAGTCGCGGGCGAGCCGCTCGGCGCGCTGGTGCGCCTCGGGGTCGCGTTCCGCGGTGGGGTCGTTGTGCTTGCTCAGGGTGATGCGCATGGCCGGGGCGCCGTGGCCGATGCCCAGCCGGAGCTTGAGGAAGTCGGCGTCGGCGGGGCGGCGCTCCCACACCCGGCGGGGGCCGGTCGTGGCGATCGCCCACAGCCGCCGCGGGCTGGGGTGCATGAAGGCGCCGGCCGCGCGCTGCGCCGCCGCCGACTGCCTGGCCTGGCGCCGTACGTCACCGAGGTATTCCACGTACAGGTCGCGCCGGCGGTACTGCGTGCGCCGGTTCGCGTTCTTCATCTGTGTCCTGATCAAGATCATGACGCCGACGGAGAGCGTGACGAAACCGACGCCGAGCATCATCAGCCACGGCCGGCCGAACGTGAACATGTAGGCGGCCATGCTGACGCTGCTCAGCAGTGGCAGCAGCATGGTCAGCCAGGTCTGCGCCTGGTTCTGCGCGGTCTTCTGGGGCGGGGCGGCCAGCGCCACCTGCTGCTCCGGGACGGAGAGCGGGAAAGTCCTGGCCGGGCGGTGGAAATCGACCCTGGTCATCTAGTTCGGGTAGTCCTGGGAGATGGGGTAGTCGGAGCCGGTGTGGTCCGTCGGCGTGTCGTTGCCGCCGCCGGTGTCGGCGAGCCCGCCGGAGAACTTCAGGAAGGCCGCTTCGAGTTCGACCTCCGTGTGGCTGTAGGCCACGGCGGTGCCCAACAGGCCTCCGGCCATGGCGGGGAGGACACCGACGGGGCCGTCCTTCTTGCCGAACATCTGGATCATGACCTTCTTCCAGGAGTCGTTGAACTCCTGCGCCTCGCCGGCGCTCCTGCCCACCCACGACAGCATCAGGTCGCGGACCGCGTCGGTGATGCCCTCGATCTGGCCGGCCATCTGGTCGGCGAGCGCCATCAGCCGGTCACTGGCGGCGCTGAGATCCTGCGGACGGACCCGCAGCGTGCTGACGTCGTAGTCGGCGTTCACTGGCACGGTCAGCCTCCCGAGTTGTGCGTGTTGGCGGTCTCTGCCGCGTGGTACGTGTCATAGGTGCTCCGCATGCGGCGGGCCATCTCGTCCAGCAGGTCCTTCAGTGCCCGGGAGCTGTGGTCGAACCAGGTCGTCGTCGTCTCGAACGTCGCGCCCGACGGGCTCTGCCAGGCGTCGTGGGCCGCGTCGAACTCCGTGCGGATCCGGACGAGCAGATCCGAGATCTGGGCCCGATGCCCGTTCACGATGGTGATGGCGTTGTGCAACTCGTCGAGCGCGACCTGGAGTTCGTGCAGCGATCCCGAACTGTGCGCGTTCCCCTGGCCGGACGAGGTCAGCACATGTGTGCCGCCCGGGGAGGATCCGTTCGGTGCCGCGCGGTCCTGGACGGGCGCCGGATGCCTGCCGGTGGGAGCCGCGCGGTCCTGGACGGGCGCCGGACGCGTGCCGGTGGGAGCCACGCGGTCCTGGGCGGGCACCGTCCGCGTGTCCACGAATGCCACACGGTCCTGGACAGGTGTGGCCACGTCGTCGGCCACACCGTAACCGCTGCCCGGCGGTGATGTCATGAGGCCGCCCTCTCCTGTCGCATGTCATACGTATCCATGACATTCTGGTGCCAATCAGCCATCGCATGGCGCTCGTTACCGTCCGGCCCCGCCGCGGGGCGCACAGAGGGGAGAAAACGTTGTCCGATTCCCACGGGAACGACGGCGACCCGGACGCCGGGAAGGATTTCTACGACCTCGTCCCGGCCATGGGTGTCACCTGGAACACCCCGCCCAGCTTCAACCTCGACCCGAGCAGCCCGGCGGTCGGCCAGACGTCGTCCGACGTGGCCGACAGCGGCCCGATCCACTTCGAGGCGGCCACCGTACGGGCGACCGAGAACACCCTGCTGGCCCAGAGCCGCAACGCGGTCTCCGACTACGAGTGGCTGCGCGGCCAGGTCGACCACGCCGCGCACGGGCAGTTCTGGGGCCCGCCGCACACCGCCTCGACGATCTCCTCGGGGCAGGACAGCGCGTCCATCACACCGAACCCGGGGGGCGGTTCCCCCGCGCCGGCCCCTGACTCGCAGGACAAGGACGACCAGAACACCCTGGCCGACATCGGCGACGAGTTCGCCCGGCACATCAACCCCGCGATGCAAAAGGCCCTGGCCATGCAGAGCAACGCCCTGGAACTGCTCGGTGACTACATCGCGATGATCAACGCGGCCGGCCAGTCCTACGCGCACGTCGACAAGGCGGCGGGCTTCCCCGAACCGCCGGGCCCGGTCACGCACTGAACCGGGTGCCGCACGCCGGCCGGCGTGCCCGGGGCGGGGCCGGGTCATCGGGCCACCACCGCGGGCACGTCGGCCGGCCGGAGCACGGTCAGGTCCTCGTCATCGGGGTCGGCCAGGTCGGCGACCCGCATGGCGTGCTGCTCGGTCATCTGCTGGAACGCCTGGCGGGCGGTGCGGCCGTTGCCGAAGCGCTCGGTCCGCTCGATGGCGTCGAAGTGGGTCAGCAGCGCCTCGGCGGTGTCGTCGGGGATGCGGTAGTCGTGCCGGGACGCCTGGTGCCGGACGATACGGACCAGGTCGGCCGAGTGGTAGTCGTCGAAGCGGAGGGTGCGGGTGAAGCGTGAGGCCAGGCCCGGGTTGGAGTCGATGAGGCGCTCCATGTCGTCGGGGTATCCGGCCGCGATCACCACCACGTCGTCGCGGTGGTCCTCCATCAGCTTGACCAGCGTGGAGATGGCCTCGTGGCCGAAGTCGTTGCTCTGCCCGACCGGCACCAGGGCGTAGGCCTCGTCGATGAACAGCACACCGCCCAGCGCCTGGCGGAAGACGGCGGTCGTCCTGGGCGCGGTGTGCCCCACGTACTCACCCACCAGCGCGCTGCGGTCGGCCTCCACCAGGTGCCCGCGGGCCAGCAGCCCGAGCGCCGCGAGCAGACGCCCGTACAGCCGGGCCACCGTGGTCTTGCCGGTGCCCGGGTTGCCGGCGAAGATCAGGTGCCGGCTCAGCGGGGGCGGCTGCAGCCCCGCCTCCTGGCGCCGTTTCACCATCTGCATCAGCTTGGCCATGGAGGCCACTTCACGTTTGACGCCGTCCAGGCCGACCAGTTCCCCCAGTTCGGCCAGCAATTGCGGCAACCGGTCCTCGCCGGCCTCTTCGTCGCCGGTCCTCCCGGCGACGGCCGCGACGGGCGAGCCGGTTCCCGCGGGCAGCGCCGCTCCGGCCACCGCCGGCACGGGCGCGCCGCCCTCCGCGGCGGTCGGCAGGGTGGTGACCTTCACGTTGCTGCTGCGGCAGTCCTCGAACCGGGCCGCCGCGCCGTCGGCCTGCGACAGATCCTCGTCGGTGTCGCGTACCAGGCAGCGGCGCAGCACGGGAGCGGCCTTGGCACCGACGTACACCGCTGAGTAGCCGGTCGCGGAGAAGGTGCAGTCCTCCAGCAGGCCCTCGGCGCCGTCGCCCGCGTACACACCGTTCTTCCCGGTGCCCGTGACGGTCACCGACCGCACCCGCGGCCGCGCCCCGGCCCGGATCACCAGGCCGCTGCCCCTGGCGTCGCGGATCTCCAGGTCCTCGATCCAGGACCGGCTGCCCTCGTCGAGGAAGACGCCGGCGGAACCGCAGTCCTCGACGCGGCCGCCGAGCACCACCGCGCCGGTGGCGGCCGCCACCTCGATGCCGGTCCTGCCGGACCGGAGCACCTCGCAGCCGTCCAGCAGCGGGCGGTGCCCGGTCTCCAGCCGGATGCCGGTCTCCGCCTCGCCGATCACGCAGCCGCGCAGCACCGCGTCGGCGTCCTTGACGTCCACTCCGGACATGGCCGCCCGCTCCACCCGGGTGTCGCTGGCGGTCAGGGTCGCCCCGTCCTCCACCCGCACCCCGTGCTGCGCGCTGTCGCGCACGGTGCAGCCGCGCAGCTCGGCCCGGGCGCCGTTGCCGATGTTCAGGGCCGTGTACGCGGTCGCCGAGATCTCGCAGTCGGTGATCCGGACGGTGCACCGGTCCGTCGCGTGCACGCCGTTGGCGCCGGTACGGGCCACCGTGCCGCCGCGCACCAGCAGTTCCGCGTTGTCCACGACGGCCAGCCCGGTGCCGGGCACGTCGACCACCCGGGTCCCGTCGAGCTCCACCCGGGCGTCCTTCGCGGCGACCACCCCGGCTCCGCCCGTGAGATGGACATGGCACTGCGACAGGCCCAGGTCGGCCGCCGCGGCTGCCAGCACGCCTTCCTGCGCGGTGCGGAAGATCTCGCACTTCTCCAGCCGGATCCGCCGCTCCTCCTGCCCGGCGCCGGTGGCATCCCCGCTCTCACCGCTCGCGCCGGGGGCGGGCGAGGCGGGGGCCGGGGCGCCGGAGGGCGCGGCGACCCGTATCCCTTGTGTCCTGGTGTCGTGCAGCCGGCAGCCGCGCAGCAGGGCGTGGGCGGGGGCCTGCACCAGGAGCGCCGCGTCACCGGTGAGCCGGACCGTGCAGTCGTCGAAGGTCCCCGCGGACTCGCCGAGCATCACGATGCCGCAGCCGGTGACGCGCTCGATCGTGGCACCGCGCACGTCGGCCCGGGCTGCATCGCCCAGCGTCAGGCCGTGGCCGGTCGCCGCCCGGATCACGCAGTCGTCGAGGACCGCCCGGGCCGTCCCCGTGACGTGGACGCCGGCGTCCCGCAGGGTGGACGAGCGCAGTTCGGCGCGGGCGTCCCGGAGGACCTCGACCCCGCCGCTGACCTCGCAGTGCTCCAGGTGCGCGGCGCCACCGCCGACGATCACCGCGGGTCCGCGGTCGGCGCCGCCCTCGACGCTCAGCTCGCGCAGCACGGGGGCGCCGCCGTTCACCCGCACGGCGGGACCGTGGCCGGCCACGATGCGTACGGTGCCCGGGCCCTTCTCCGCCGCCACGACGACCTCGCCGTCCAGGACCAGGGTCTCCCGGTAGACCCCCGGCTGGACCTGCACCACCGCGCCCTCGCCGGCCGCCCGGACGGCTGCCATGAGGGTGCGGTAGGTGCCCCAGCCCCGGTCCGCGACACGGAGCACGTTGCGCTTCACGGGCGGCGTGCTCCGATCCCCTGGCGCGTCACGGCGTGTGCCCCGAGTTCATCATCGCGCCGTAGACGCCGAAGACGCCCACCGCGAGCGGCACGCAGACCACCAGGAGGAACCCGGCGAACGGGTCGATCCAGGAAGGGCGCGTGTCGGGGGCGTCCGTGCGGAACACCCGGAACAGGCCCACCGACAGGGCCAGTACGGCCGCCACGACGAGCACCGCGGCGCCCGCCCACCGCGGCGCGCCGAAGGTGCCCGGGGCCTTGATCAGCGTGGCGCTCAGGCCGATCGTCCCCGCGAGCACCACCGGCACCACGGCCGGCGCCGGCGTCAGCCGGCCGGCGCGCAGGACGAGCGCCAGTCCCAGGCAGCCGGCCAGGGCCACCGCGTAGCGCTGGTGCGCCGAGCCCAGGACCAGCAGGCACGCGGCGGCGACCGCGGACACCACGAGGTTCGTCCCGATCAGCAGCCGCCGGCCGCGCCTGACCAGGAGGAGGACGTCCTCGTCCCCCTGGCCGGTCGCGCCGCCGGGCCGGCCCGCAAGGACGGCGAAGTGCCCGGAGAGCCTGGGAGCGACACCCAGAGCGGCCGGCATGGCGACGCCCACGACCGCGGCGGCCTCCAGCGGCGTCGCGTGACCCGCGGTCAGGCACACGGCCAGTACGAGGGCGAAACCGGCGAGCACGGCCGCCATCAGCGTCGTCGCGTGACGGATCGCCAGCAGCGCGGCGAGCGACCCGAGTACGGCTCCCGCGATCGGCGCCACCACTGCCGAGCCGGCGCCGGAGCCGGCCGCCGCGAGCGAGGCCGCCGCCACAGCCAGCAGCGGGACCGCGCAGTGGGCCAGGACCAGCCGCAGCCCCAGCGGCAGCGACCAGCCCTGCCGGGTCGCCTGCCGGACCAGCACCAGCAGCGGCAGCACGATGACGACCGCGGCGGCCCCTGCTGCCGCAAGCACCGTTTCCCGTCCGCCGGTCCACACCAGTGCGACGAAACCGGCGATGAGGCCGAGGACACCGAGGACCAGGGTGGTGTACGCCCGTGTCCGCCGGCCCCACACGCCGACGTCCTCACCGGCCTCCTCGACCTTCTCCTCCAGGTCGGTGACCACCGGCTCGTCGAACTCCCCGGCGGCGGCGTCCCGCAGGTACAGCGTCGTACCGTCCACGACGCCGCACTCCCGCAGGGAGGTCTCCGGAGCGAAGGGCGCTCCCCCGGGCAGGGCGAGCGACCAGACCGAGGGGAAGGTGTCGTCGAACTCCACCTCCTCCAGCAGCGTGAGCAGGGTCGGGGCGTACTCGGCGATGGCCGCGTCCGCGGGCACCGCGAGATCCACCCGCCGCCGTGCACCCACCACGGTCACATGGCAGCGTTCATTCTCCACAGGGTGTTTCTTCCTTGTCACGTGTTCGGCCGGCGGTCGAGCCTGCCGCGCTGTGTCATTACCTGGAGGCCCACGTCTTGGTGTTCGCGGTCTCGGCGTCGACGTAGTTGTCCCAGATCGTCTGCAGCCGGCCCGCGATGTCGCCGAGGACGCCGCCGTCGCCCTGCGTGCCGAACAGGCCGGTGGCCGAGGCGTCCCACTCGCGCATGCGGTCCTGGAACTCGGTCGAGGACTGGGCGATCCACGCCTCGGGCATCGCCAGGATCCGTTTCTTCAGGGCGGTCAGCTCGCCCATGATGGTCTCCGCCCGTGCCTCGATGGTGGCCGGCGCGGTTTCCAGTTCCGTCTGGACGCTGATGGGCATGTTGTCGATCGCGGTCATCTCGGCTCCTCCGGCCTGGGGATGCGACGTGCTGCGTGCGCGGAAATGGCGCCGTCAGGAAAGGCGGGCCGGCGGCATCGACGCCGACGCGTTCGTGAGAAGCGTGTTGTTGGTGTGCTCGGCGCCCGCGTAGTTGTCGGCGCTCCCCACCAGGGCGGTCGAAATCTCGCCCAGGACGTTGCTCAGCCTGTTGGCGTACTGGTCCCACTCGGTCATGAGGTCCTGGAAGGTGTTCGACGCGTAGCCCTTCCAGATGTCCTCCATCTGTACGACGTAGCTCCGCAGCGCCGAGATCTCGCCCATGATGGTCTGCTGGGTGGTGGCGATGTCGTGGGCGTGGTTCTTCAGGTCGTCGGGCGTCGCGTGGTACAGCACGCCGTTCGCGCCCCTGTAGTCCGTCACCGCGCCGGTCGCAGCCATGGCTCGCGCCTCCCTTGGGACTGGTCGCCGACGGTCGGTGCCCCGGCTGACCCCGAGTGATATGTGCGCGTCGTGGCCTGGTGGCCGCACGGCGGGTGACCGCCGGACGCTTCACACCGTGATTGGTAACTCACACATGCTAACACGTATCATTCATGGGGACGTTGGTGAGGTGTTGGCGGACCCCGTGTGCGACGGGACATCTCGTCCACGGCGGGAAGGTGGTGGGGGTGTCAGCCGGACAGGCCGCGCCCCAGGTCGGTGTCGAGCGACTCCAGCAGCGGGCGGAGCCGTTCCTCCCGCCGGGCCGTCAGGGCCTGCCGGGCGTCGCGCAGGGCCGAGAGGATCATGTCCGCCAGGTCCCGGACGTTGTCGGGGTCGGCCGCGAACGGCGCGATCGTCAGGCCGGTGAGCACTCCGCCGCTGTCGACGGTGGCCGTCACCGCACCGCCGCCCGCCGTGCCCTGCACGGTCAGTGCACCGAGCTCCGCCTGGGCCCGGGTGAAGTCCCGCTGGAACTGCCGCGTGCTGTCCAGCAGTCGCCGGACCGCCGCGTCGTCGAGGTCCATGTCCGCCTTCCGTCCCCTCCGATACGGTCCTGTACCGTCCCGTACTGTCCTGTGCCGTCCTGTGCCGCCGCGGTCAGCCCTTGCTCCACTTCTGGTTCCTGGTGCCGGCACACGTCCACAGCTGGAGCCGGGTGCCGTTCGCGGTGCCGTTGTCGGTGACGTCCACGCACTTGCCGATCACGGTGTTGACCAGGTCAAAGGAGCTGTTGAGTGTGAACTTCTGGGCCCAGCCGCCGTTGCAGTTCGCGAGCTGGATGGCGGCGCCGTCGTCCTGGGAGGCCCATGCGATGTCCATGCACAGGCCGTAGATCCGCGCGGTGCCGTCGGAGCGGAAGTCGATCTTCTGCCACGAGCCGCCCACGCAGTCGTAGATCTCCAGGGGGGTGCCGTCGGTGGCCTTGCTGTTCCGGTGCCCCGTGGCGGAGACGCAGCGGCCGCTGGCGTGGCCGACGACCGCGACGCCCGGGTAGACGGCGGACTGCGGCGCCTGGGCGGGCTTCTTGACCTGAGTGCCGCCCGAACCGCCGGAGGCGGAGGAGGAACCGGAGCCGGTGGTCGGCGCCGGGGCGGGCGCCTGGGCCGGGGCCGGCACGCCGCCGGCTCCGCCGCTGCCGCCGGAGGTTCCGCCGCCGGTGCCGGGCACCGCGGCGACGCCGCCGGACCTGTCGGGCCCGCCGGCGGACCTGCCGGTGCCACCGGTACGGCCGGGGGCGGGCGAACCGCCCTTCGGGGCCGTCGTCGTCCGTGTGCCGTGGGACGCGGTCGGTGACGTGGAGACGACCGCGGCGGTGTTCTTCTTCGCGCCGGTGTCGGACGATATCCGCGCGACCGCGAAGACGATCAGGACCACGGCCCCGGTGGCCGCGGCGGCGCCGGCGATCCACATCCACGGTCGCGGCCCCGGGCCCCCGCCGGAACGGCCCTGCGTGGTACGGCGGAGGAACGCGTCGGCGAAGCGCGAGGACGCTCCGTCCAGCAACGCGGGGTCCTGCGGCTTCTGTTGGTGCGGCACGTCGTCTCCTGGGAACTCGGAAACCGGAGGGCAGCTCGGACACCCGGGAGATCGGATACACCAGGCCCCGCCACACGCCTGCGCGGCAACACGATGCGATGCGCACGGCCGCCGGCCGCCGCGTGTCCGAGCGGACACGTGTCGAGCCATGTGTGCCCCCAGGCAACACACTTGAGTCTACACACACGTGTCCGCACCTCCCCGCGCACCGCCCCGGTCGTCCCGTCCGCCGTCACACCACGGGCGCTGGCGGGAATCCGTGCGCACACCCGCGGCGGTACGGGGCATGTAGTCTCGGCGACATGGACAACGCCGCGGCACACACCGCCATCGCCCGGCTGGTCGCCGAGTACGCCGCGCTGGTGGACGACGGGGACTTCGCAGGGGTGGGCGCGCTCTTCTCCGACGCCGTCTTCGTCGGCAGCGGTGCGCCCGCCCGGGGCCGGGAGGCCGTCGAACGCATGCTGCGCGACAGCGTGATCGTGTACGAGGACGGCACGCCGCGCACCCACCACGCCGTCTCCAACCTCGCGGTCGAGGTCGACGCCGGGACGGGCACGGCCACCGCGAGGTCCTACGTCACCGTCTTCCAGGCACTGCCCGACTTCCCGCTGCAGCCGGTGGCCGCCGGACGCTACCGCGACCGCTTCCGCGTCGCCGACGGGCACTGGCGGTTCACCGAGCGCCGGGTCCACATCCGCCTCGTCGGGGACGTCAGCCGCCATCTGCGCGGGTAGGTTCCGCCGGCGCAGTGCCCAGGACGCCGCGGTGGAGAAGGTCGGCGGCCGGCGGACGGCCGCGCAGACCGGCGGCATTGTGCGCGCGGCGGTGCCTACAGCGACAGCACCACGGTGCCGGTCTCGACGAGCGGCTCCCAGAAGGAACATTTATGACGGGCGGTGAAGGCCTTGTTCGGTCCGATGCCGTCCGGAGTGAGTTCCTGCGGGTAGGGGGCTCGCGCCGTGAAGGGCCGCCAACGCGGGGTGCGCGGACGGTCCCCTGGTAGGGAGGCAGCCAGTTGCCGAATCCGCCCTCCTGCAGCTCGACGATCTTGCGCACCGGCTTGATGCGCAGGCACCGCGCGGCCGTCGCGGCGTCCATGCAGCCGAGCTCGGCCGCGAACGACGTGCCCGCCTGGTCCGCCTGGGCCTGCGTCGTCGACCTCATGAACGACCTGGGCATGGCCACGTCCACCACGGGCAACCACGAGTTCGAATACGGCTACGCGGAGCTGGAACGCCTTCAGCACGGCGGCTGCGATCCGCTGACAGGCTGCCGCTTCGACCACCCCTACCGAGGAGCGCGTTTCAGGTCGTAAACCCTTGGCACCGCCCCGGCGCCTGCTTGGGAGCGGGCCGTTCTCCCGGCGGTCCGCGGGCGCCTTCCGGTGAGGGGGCGCGGACGGTCGGGCGGTCCGCGGAACCTCACCAGTGGCCGGCGGACCGTGGCGCGGCAGTCAAATGACGTAGCCGGTTCCGCGTCCCGCGCCGGGCGCCGCGGACGTGGGGGCGCCGGGTGCGGGGGCGGGTGTTCCGGTCCGGTGCGGGTGGCCTGCCGGGGACCGGCGCCCCCGCGCCGCCCGGCGCGGGGGCCGTGACAGGCGCCGTACTTCTCTCACGCGGCACCGTCAACTGACTGATGACCGCGGGTCCCCTTCGGACGACAGTGGTGAGCGGCCGGCCTCATGGCACGGCGGTCGGACAGCCCCGGTTGTCCGGGCGGCCGGGGGCGGGCGGTTTTGTGCACGAGGTCGCCCGCGACGCGGGCCGGCCACCGATACCCACGGGACACAGAGGGTTTCAGATGATCAACAGGCGTACCTTCGGCAAAGCGATCGGCCTGGGCACCGGTGCGGCGGCCATGGCGCTGAACCTGCCGGGCACCGCGAGTGCCGCCGGCACCACCGCGGCCTCCCCGAACGGCGGCACCCCCGCCCCCACCGTGCCCCCGATCGCCGCCGGCACGCACACCACCTTCCCCGCCATCAAGCAGGTCAAGGCCGGCGTCCTGGACGTCGGCTACGCCGAACTCGGCCCGTCGCACGGCCCGGTCGTCATCTGCCTGCACGGCTGGCCCTACGACATCCACAGCTTCGTCGACGTCGCCCCGGCGCTGGCCGGGCTCGGCTACCGGGTCCTCGTCCCCTACCTGCGCGGCCACGGAAGCACCACGTTCCTGTCCCACCGCACCCCGCGCACCGCCGAGCAGTCGGCGGTGGCGCTGGACATCGTCGCCTTCATGGACGCCCTGCGCATCGACCGGGCCGTGCTCGCCGGCTTCGACTGGGGGTCGCGCACCGCCGACATCATCGCCGCGCTGTGGCCCGAGCGGGTCAAGGCGCTGGTGTCCACCAGCGGTTACGTCATCACCAACGTCGAGGCGCAGAAGTCCCCGGCCGCCGCGGCCGTGGAGCACAACTGGTGGTACCAGTGGTACTTCGCCACCGAGCGCGGCAAGCAGGCGATGGAGACCCCGCAGGACCGCGACGCCCTGTGCCGCCTGGTGTGGCAGATCGTCTCGCCCAACTGGAACTTCGACGACGCGACCTTCCAGCGCACGGCCCAGGCGTTCACCAACCCCGACTACGCCGCCATCGTGCTGTTCAACTACCGCTGGCGCATCGGCCTGCTCAGGACCGACCCGCGCTACGCGCACTACGAGAAGCTGCTGGCCGCCGCTCCCTCGATCGGCGTGCCCACCATCACCCTCGACCCGGCGCTGGACCCGTTCACCCCGCCCGGCGACGGCATGAACTACCGGACGCACTTCACCGGCGCGTACGACCACCGCACGATCCAGAACATCGGCCACAACCTCCCCCAGGAGGCGCCGACCGTGTTCGCCCAGGCCGTCGTCGACGCCGACCACCTCTGATCGCGCCGCCTCGCGCGCCCGTGCCCGTCGGCCCCGACCGGGCCGCCGGGCATCACAGGGGCGGCGTGACCACGCGCTCGACCCGACGGCCGGTGCCGCCGGACCGCCTGCACGGCGGGTCCGGCGGCACCGGCCGTCGCGCTCGTTCAGTCGGTGAGTTCGTCGAGGATCACGGTCGCCAGGCGCAGCGCGGCGTGCAGTTCCGTCACCTCGGCGACGGTGGGACGGACGACGCCGGACCAGTCGCCGCGAAGCGCCGGCCAGGTCGCCAGCAGGACCTGGGCGCCGGCGAGGCCGAGGTGGGCGGTGACGTCCATCCGGCCGGGGCCCGCGGGCGTCCAGGACAGCACGACGCGGCCCTGCGGGATCCGGGACGGGCCGTCCGACGGCATCCAGGCCGCCATGAGCGTGCCGTCCGCCACGCTCACGACCGCGCCGTGGACGCCGGCCGGCATGGGACGGCGCGTCAGCGTGGACAGCGGGACCGGTCCGCGAGGGGTGTCGCAACGCCGTACGGGGGCCGGGAGGCGTCCGTACGCGCGGCCGTGCCCGCGCCGCCGCCCGGGCGACGTCCGAACAGCAGGAAAACGGTCACGACACGGTCGGCGGCGTCCGTCGTGGTTCGTCATGCTCTCTCTCCCTCCGCACCCGACGGGTCGGGCCTCGCGCGGCCACCGGGTGTGGGCTTCGCGGCGTCCAGTCTGCCGAGGGCTGGACGGGCGACGGATCCGTCATGTGACTGCGTGCCGTGACGACCCGCGACCGGCCCGAAACCGCGGTCGTACGGGGTCGTACGCGGGTCGTACGGGGTCGTACGCGGGTCGTACGGGGTCGTGCACGCTGCCGCCGACGCGGTCCGCGGGCGGCCGCATGGCCGTCCCGGAAGCAGTCACGGGGATCACCCGGGGTGGTCCGGGCGAACGGCCCTCCGCCCGGTGCGGCACGGGTCCTCTCGCCGGGACTCCCCCTCCGGGGCGCCCGGGCCTCCTCCGCCCGGGCCTCGCGTACGGCAGCGGGGACAGGGCCCGGGCGGGAATCGCAAGGGGGCCGATACGCGGATGTCCTCTAAACTGCGGTAATTGCATGACCCAGGGGAGCCGCCGCTCGGGGCAGTCGGATCGGCGCGGAAGGGGGCTCCGGTCACCGGCCGCGGGAGGCAGCCCGATGAACGACGTGGATTGGGCTCCGCGCCCGGCCTTGACACGGCTGGTCGGCCGCGAGCGGGATCTCGCCTTCGTCCGGACCTTCCTGGGCAACCCCGAGGTCGAGGGAGCGGCCCTGCTGCTCTACGGCGAGGCCGGGGTCGGCAAGAGCGCGGTGCTCGACGCGGTGGCGGCCGACGCGGTGGGCAACGGCGTCCGGGTGCTGCGCGCGGCCGGCGTACAGTTCGAGGCCGACATCGGCTACGCCGGTCTCAACCAGCTCCTCGTACCGCTCTTCGACGACTTCGGGGTCCTCGACGAAGTGCACCGCGACGCCCTGCGGGTCGCCGTCGGCATCGGCGGCGGGCCGGCCCCCGACCGCCTGCTGACCTCCACCGCGGTCCTGCTGCTGCTGCGCGTCATGTCCGACCGGACGCCGCTCCTGCTCGTCGTCGACGACCTGCCGTGGCTGGACCGGGCGACCAACGCCGTCCTCGGCTTCGTCGCGCGGCGGCTCGTGGGCAGCCGCATCGGCTTCCTCGCCGCCTCCCGGGAGGACTCCGACGGCTTCTTCGACGCCGTCGGGCTGCCCGAGTACCGGCTGCGGCCGCTGGACGAGGCGTCGTCGGCCGAACTTCTCGCCCTGGCCCACCCCGGGGTCTCCCCCGCCGTACGCCGCCGCATCGCGACCGAGGCGCGCGGCAACCCCCTCGCGCTGGTGGAGTTGCCGACCGCCCTGTCCGCCGAGCAGCGCGCGGCCCTGACGGCGGTGCCCGCCGTGCTGCCCCTGAGCCAGCGCCTGCAGGCCCTGTTCGCCTCGCGGGTGGCCGAACTGCCCGCCCGCAGCCGGGAACTGCTGCTGATCGCCGCGCTCGACGCGACCGGCTCGCTGGCCTCCATCGAGGCGGCCGCGGCCGGCCGGGCCTGTGTGGACGACCTCGCCCCCGCCGAGCGCAACCGGCTGGTGACGATCTCGGCCGACAACCGGCGGTTGTCCTTCCGGCATCCGCTGATCGGATCCGCGGTGGTGGAGCTGGCGGGCGCGGCGGAGCGCAGAAGAGCCCACGAGGCGCTCGCCGACGTGCTCGACGGCCATCCGGAGCGGCGCGCGTGGCACCTGGGTGAGGCCGCGGTCGGTCCGGACGAGACGGTCGCGGCCCTGCTGGAGGAGGCCGCGCGCCTCCGGCTGCGGCGCGGTGACGCGCTCGGCGCCGTGACGGCGCTGACCCGCGCCGCCGCGCTCAGCCCGGCGGCGGCCGACCAGGGCCGGCGGCTGGCCGAGGCCGCCTACGTCGGCGTCGATTCGGGCGGTGAGCTGGAGGACGCCTCGCGGCTGCTCACGGGCGCCCGGCAGGTCCACCCCGCGGGGCGGGAATCGCTGCACGCCGCGGCCGCCTTCGCGTTCCTGCTGATCAACAGGGACGGCGACATCGGCACCGCGTACCAGTTGCTCGTCGGAGCGATCGAGTCCGGGGACCACGGTTTCGACGCCTCGGACAGCGGGCTCGTCGAGGCACTCCACCTGCTGGTGCTGCTGTGCTGGTACGGCGGTGAACCGAAGTTGTGGAAGCCGCTGTTCGCGTTTTTGGACCGACTCGTCCCGGAGGCGCCCGAGCTGCTCCAGGTGATCACCCGGACTTTCGCCGACCCGGCGCGCACCGGCAGCGCGGCCCTGCCGCGCCTGGAGAAGCTGATCGCCACCGTGGGGGACGACCCCACCCAGGTGATACGCGTCGGCACCGCCTCGGTCTTCCCCGACCGGCTCGGGGACTTCCGGTGGGCCACGCGCCGCCTGATCGAGCAGGGCCGCGCCGGTTCCTCGCCGGTCCGCCGGCATCTGGGCGCGCTGATGCACCTGGGCCTGGACTACTTCCACCTGGGACGGTGGGACGACGCCGCGGACCTGGCCGCGGAGGGCCACACACTGTGCGAGGACCACGGCTACCGGTTCTTCACCTGGTACTTCCAGTACATCCAGGCGGCCGTGTGCGCGGTGCGGGGCGACGCGCGGACCAGTGCCGCGCTGACGGAGGAGATCGTGCGGTGGGCGACGCCCCGCGGCGTGCACGGTGCGCGGTTCTTCGCCTACCACGCCAGGGCGCTGGCCGCCCTCGGCAGCGGTGACCTCGAAACCGCCTACCGGTACTCCTGCCTGCTCAGCCCGCCGGGTACCGTGGCGCCTTACGTCCCGATCGCCATGTGGGGAACGATGGACCTGGTGGAGGCGGCCGTCCGCACCGGCCGGGAAGAGGAGGCGGCCGCCCACGCGGCGGCGATGCGGGCGTGCGCGATGGCCGGGCTCTCGCCCCGGCTGGAACTGCTGGTCGTGGCGTGCGAGGCACTGACCACGCCGGGCGCGGGGGGCACCGCCCTGTTCGAGCGGGCACTGGCGCTGCCCGGCCCGGAGCGCTGGCCGCTCGACGCCGCCCGGGTGCGCCTGTTGTACGGGGAACGGCTCCGGCGCTCGCGCGCCACCGCGCCCGCCCGCGAACACCTGGGACGTGCGCTGGAGGCCTTCCAGCGGCTGGGCGCCGAGCCCTGGGCGGAGCGCGCGGCGGCCGAGCTGCGGGCGAGCGGTCAGGGCGGGCCGCGCGCCGTGCGGGCCGCGACCGCGGCGCTGACCGCGCAGGAACTGCAGATCGCCAAGCTCGCGGCCACCGGGCTGACCAACAAGCAGATCGCCGAGCGGCTGTTCCTGTCGCACCGCACCATCAGCACGCACCTGTACCAGATCTACCCGAAACTGGGCATCGCCTCGCGGGCGGCACTGCGGGACGCCCTGTCCGGGCTCGACGCGGACGTACGGGAGGACGGCTGACGGTGGCCGGCGGCGGGCGGTGTGTGCGCCGCGACCGGCTCGGCCGGGCTCGCCCCGTTCACCGTCAACTGACCGATGTGCGAACCGCGCCATGGGCGAAGAGTGGGGGAAGCGGAATTCGTCCCACGGAGGGAACTCCTGCCATGCACCGCGATCAGTCACCCCGGCGGGCGCCCTCGGCGCCCGAGCCCGTAAGTCCCCTGTTCCTGGATCTGGACCTGATGCACGACGAGTTCACCCGGCTGCCGGTACGCGCGGAATTCCGTTTCGACCCGGGCACGCCCGGGGTGATCACGGTCGGGTTCCCGGCGCAGCGAGGTCCGGATTGCGCCTGGCGGATCGGCCGTGAGCTCCTTCACCAAGGGCTGACGTCGATGGGCGGCTGCGGCGACGTACGCATGTGGCCGGCTCTGCGCCGGGAGGACGAGCAGCCCTCGTCCTGGCTGCTGCTCGAATCCGAGGAGATGGAGGCGCTGTTCGAAGTGCCCGTCGCGCCTCTGGCGCGGTGGCTCGACGCGACGTACCGGGTCGTACCGGCCGAGGCGGAGTGGGACGGTCTGGACTGGGACGGCTTCCTCGCGGCCCTGCTCGCCGACCCGGGAACGCCTTCGGCATGACCGCTGCCGGGTGCTCGCCGATGACATGCCTGCCTCCTCATCACCTGTCGAACAAGTGATGAGGAGGGCCCACGCGCCCCTGGGGCGCGGGGCGCCGGCGCCGTTCAGTCGAGGGAAGGGTCTTCCGACAGCTTCGCGTGCTGGGCGAGCCACAGGTCGCCCAGGCGCCGGGTCCAGCTCCGGGACAGCGTGTCGAGGGGCTTGGGGGCGGCCGCGCGGACCGCCGTCTCGACCAGGGCGTGCGTGCCCCGCCCGGCCTCGGTGATCAGCCACGTCTGGTAAAGCCGCACACCCGCGCCGATCGCCATCCAGCCGACCCTGCTGAACTCCACGTGCTCGCCCACGAACACCTCGAACCAGTGCCCGTACCAGAGCACCTCGAAGGACCGTGCCGGGGTGACCGGGGTGACCTCCGCGCAGTCCGGTATCCACACGGGCCAGTTCGGCACATCGGTGAGCACCGAGAAGGCGCGTTCGGGTGTGCCGGGTACGACGGCCTCGGCGCGGTGGAAGCCGTGGGCTTCGGCGGGCGAGAACCCCGATGGCCAATGGATGCCCGGGTGGCTCTCGCGGGGGTCGTGCATCCGAAGTCTCTCCCGTCCTCAGGCGGCATGGGCACGGCGGCCGGCGGCGCCGGTCGCTGCGGTGCGGCGGGCCGTTCCTCTCCCAGGATGCCGGGCCGCTCGCGGCTCACCCATACGTCATATGACTGGCGGGTCCCCGTCCCGTGCCGCGACCCGGCCGGGTTCCGGGCGCCGCGGGTGCGGCGGCGCCGTGGTCAGTCGCGGTGGGCTCCCGGGCCGCGCAGCAGGTCGGCGGTGGCGGCGTCCCAGTCGAATCCGGCGAGCTCCTGGCCGGCGGGTACGAGCTCGTAGGTGTGCTCCAGCCACCGCGCGAGCGGCGGGAGCGGCAGCTCGAACAGGGCCGCCATGTCCCCGGAGGTGAGCTGCAGCCACGCGGTGGCCCTGTCCCCCGAGGAGGACGGCCGGATCCGGACGTCACCGAGGCCGCTCGCCGTGCGCAGCCCCTGCCGCAGGAGGTCGCGGCCGATGCGCCACACGGTCCGCGGGCCGCCTTCGACGGCGAACTCCATGCTCACGTCCATGGGAGCCGCCGGGTCGTAACGCACCTCCGTCCTGACCGCCTGCCGGGCGGAGAGGCCCAGCACGCGCCTGGTGTCCAGGACGAGCACCGCACCCTCACGCCGGGCCGTTCGGGGTGCCGGTATCTCTCGTGACGATTCGTGCGCCTTCGACATCGGAACGTGCCTTCCTGCGAGCGGAGCGCATGCACGGCGGGCCCAGGAGTGCGGACCGCCGATCAATGACCCAAGATCATGGCAATAATGATCTGATCTGACACTTCAATGTAGCACATACGGAGTGGATTGGGACGCAAGCGGAGCATCCCGACCAGCCCGGCCTACTCTCGTCCCGGCGGAGGGTCCGTGCATAAGTAACCTGACGGTCCCGCGCGACTGGTTTCGGCGGGCGGCCCCGCAGGGCGCCGCGGGGCGGCGGGCCGCCACGTACCGCCGCATACCGCCGCGGGACCGCGGCCATTCAGTCATTCGACTGTCGCGGTCCAACTGCGCCTGAACGATGCTGGAACTGCCGCCCGAGTGGCCGTGCCGGGCGATCGTCGTGCCCGGAGGATTCAGCCGTGAACCGCACTCCCGTCGTCTTCGTCCACGGGGCGTGGCTGTGCGCGCGTTCCCGGGAGCCGTGGGCGGCGCGGTTCGCCGGCCGGGGGTCGCTCGCCGGCCGGCCCCCGGTCGACACGCGGTCGTTCGACGACTCGCCGGTGATCGTCGGCCACGGGCCGGCGGGCTCATGTCGCGGCCCCTCGTCGGCGCTCGGCGTCGGACGGGCCACGACGGCCCTCGCGCCCGCCCCGGCCCGCACGCCTCAGTCGCGGGGGAGCTTGCCGAGCGCGTCGCGGAGGGCGGCGCGGGAGGTGATTCCCAGTTTGGGGAAGACCCGGTACAGGTGCGAGCTGACGGTGCGCGGCGACAGGTGCATGCGCTCGCCGATCTCCTTGTTGGTCAGGCCGCCGGCGGCCAGGTCCGCGATCCGCTGTTCCTGCCAGGTCAGTGCGGACAGGTGCGCCGGGGAGGCGGGGGTGGTGACCGTACCGGTGGCGCGCAGCTCGGCCCGGGCCCGTTCGGCCCAGCCGGGTGCGCCCAGCCGTTCGAAGGTCTCCGCGGCCAGGGCCAGCGAGTGGCGGGCGGCCTTGCGTCCCTGGGTGTGCCGCAGGCGGATGCCGTGGGCGAGGCGGATGCGGGCGTGTTCGTACGGGAAGACGGCGGCGGCCGGGTGGGTCTCGGCGCGGGTGTACATGGCGTCGGCCTCGGCGGGGTCGGTGGCGGTCATGGCGAGGGCGCCGTACGTGATCAGGGCGAGCCGGGGGGAGACATCGGGCAGGTCGGCGTCGCGCGCGGCGAGGGCGTGGGCGCGGGCCTGTGCGGAGCGGCCGGTGTGCACGGCCGCCTCGACCAGGTCGAGCAGGCTGCGGGAGGCCTGGTGGGCGTAGGGGGTGAAGGAGCCGGGGGATGTGATGCCGATCGCGTGGAGGTAGGCGGCTTCGTAGTCGCCTTCGGCGAGGGCTGCGGCGGTACCGGTGGCGTCGGCGATCTGGGTGAGCAGGCCGACACCGCGCGGGCGCGCCCAGGTGTCGACCGCGGCCTGCAGTTCCCGGGCGCGTGCGACGTCCCCGCGCAGCGCGGCCAGCAGACCCAGGTACGCGCTGGTGTGGTACAGGAACAGGGTGTTCCGGTGCGCCGTGGTCAGTTCCAGGCAGCGCTGACCGGTCCGCTCGGCCTCGTCCCACTCGCCGACCGCGATCTGGTCGAGCATGATCAGGTGCAGCATGGTCATGCCGACCGTCATGGCCCCCGTCTCCACCTCGCGGTCCACCGTGCGCTGCAGGTGTGCCCGGTACTCGCTGAGTGTGTCGACGTGGTACGCGGCGACGCACAGCCTGGTGACGTCCCACGGTTCCAGGCCGTGGAGGCCGGCGAAGGCGCGTTCCACCCGCTGGTGCACGCCGGCGCCGCGACGCACCACGTCGCCCCAGGCGTCCTCGTACAGGCGCGAATGCGCGGGCACGAGGTCGCCGAGGGTGCCGAGGAGTTCGTGCGTGCGCTGCCACGCGGCCTCGTCGCCCGCGTACTGGCTGATCGCCAGCAGCAGGTTGACCAGCCGTGTGAGCACCTCGTCCGGTTCGCGGACCCCGCGGTCACGGATGTCCTCGATCGCCGCGACGACCTGGCGGTGCGAGGACCGTACGTCCCCGTCCTCGTAGAAGGCGGCGTAGCCCGACGCGACCACCGAGGCGGGGGACTCCCCCCGGCCGGAAGCCGTGTCGGAACCGGCGAGCTGCCGGGCCCGGTCCAGCAGTCCCGCGTGGCCGGCGATGAACGCGGCGCTGCCGAGCCTGCGGGACCGCTCCTCGTGGCTTTCGCTGAGTTCCGCGGCGCGGGTCAGCCAGGCCACGGCGGCCTGCGCGCCGCCGCGCCGGGTGGCGGAGTCGGCCGCCGCCTCCAGCGCGGCCGCGACCTCTTCGTCGGGATCGACCGTCGAGGCCCCCAGGTGCATGGCGCGCCGTTCGAGGTCCTCGCGGTGCTCGTGCGCGAGGACGGCGTGGGCCGCGCGGCGCTCGTTGGGTGTCGCCATCTGGACGGCTGTCGAACGCACCAGGGGATGACGGAAGACGAACTCGCCGGTGAGCGGGTCGACCTCCAGCAGACCGGCGTCCACCGCCTCGTCGGCGTCCCTCATGCGGTAGCGGGCCCGCCTGGCGTGGTCGGCGCCGGCCGCCGTACCGGCCCCGACGCCGTCCAGGGCGCCGCGCAGCAACTCCGCGCGGACGGCGGGGCCGAGGGCCACGATGCGCGCGCCGTACACATGCTGGAGGCGCTGGGGCAGCGGGATCCCGGTGTACCCGAACAGCTCCGCGGTGTCGCGTCCGATCCGCTTGCCGCGCAGGTAGGCGGGCAGTTCCAGCAGGGCCAGCGGGTTTCCCCGGGCCTCGTCGAGGACTGTGCGGCGGGTCCGGGGGTCGAGTTCCGGATGGCGCGTGTCCAGGAGTTGCTCCGAGGCCTCCTCCGACAGCGTGGTCACCGGCAGTTCGGGCAGCGCGGCCGTGTCGAAGCCGGAGGGCACCGCCGACCGCAGGGCGACGACGAGCTTGACCGAGCTGCCGGTCAGCCGGCGCCCGACGAAGCCGCACACGGCGGTGCTGGAGGCGTCCAGCCACTGGCCGTCGTCGAGCACCAGCAGAAGGGGCTGCGCCGAGGCGGCGAGGGCGAGCATGTCGAGTACGGCGATGCCGAGCGTCATGACCGAGGGCGCGGCGCCCTTGCCCGCGCCGAAGACGGCGTCGAAGACACCCCGGTGCGTCTCGTCCAGCTGCTCGATGTGGGAGAGCAGCGGATACAGGAGCTGGTGCAGGCCGGCGAACGGCAGTTCCGACTCGGCCTCCACCCCGGCCACCCGGATCACCCTGTGCTCTCCCGCCGCGAGCTCGACGGTGTGGGCGAGCAGGGCGCTCTTGCCCACGCCTGTGTCTCCCCGCAGGACGAGAGCCCGGCCTCCGGAGGCCGTCACGAACCGCGACAGCAGCTCCTGCTCGTGTTCGCGGCCGATCATGGCCGCGCCGATCGACTCCACCGCTCCCCCACTCCCTTCACTTCCCTTCACTGCTGAACCGGCCCGACCGAACACTTCCGTCGTGTGCACGAGTGCACATACCCGGGTGTGCGCGGGTGCGCGGGTGCACGGGGCACATGTGCACACGTGCACGGATCGCGTCGGGCGCAATGGCGAGGGTACGTCGTCGTTCCTCCGCCGTGAGCGGCGAGTGTGCCGGTCCGGCCGGGCGGACGGACCTCGGGGGTCGCCCGGGCCGTGAGCCGCACGGCGGGTGGTCGCGCGCCGGCGGCACGATCGGTGGCCCGCACATCGAGTCCTCGCTGTGGCGTGTTCCCGGCGGTCCGCCCGCGCCGGACCGCCGCCTCCACCCACATCTCAGAAGAAGACTAAATGGCTTTCGGGGTTTTCGTCACGTGGGTACCGCCGGGAATTTCCCGCCGTCCGGTTCGAGTCACCGTTTCCGGCGCACGTCGGACCGGGTGTGCGGGCGTGGGCGAGACATGTATCACTGGCCGGCGCCGTGGCGCGTCCGGGCCGGCCCCGCCTTGACTCGCGGCCCAAGCCCCCCTCATGGACGGAAAGGCCGGTCCGCACGCCGAGGGCGGCGGAGACGGTTCGACAACACACTTACCGGGCAGTATGCCCGCAGGAACACCGAGCGGACACGCCGGACGCGGGAGGCCGACGAATGAGCAGCACCCGCGACATGCGCGGCACATCGGCGGTTATGGTGAAGGGTGACATGCCGGACGCACCGTCCGGCATCGACACTTATCCGCACGGGCCCTGCACGTGGGTACCATGCGCAACGTCATGTCCATTACGAGGAAGTGAACGGTTGTGACCAGCCAATCAGCCGCCACACTCCGATCGCGGTACGTAGAGCAGGCCGCCTCGGACCTGGAGGAGAATCGCCGCCGGCAGCAGGAGCTGGCGCAGAGGATGGCGGTGTTGAAGCAGGAGGAGGCCCTCCTGGCGGACATCCTGAACCTCGCCGAGCGGTACGAGGGTTTCGCGGACGCGTCGCGTTTGCCGGAGCAGTCGAAGGACGAGCCCGCCACCGCGAGGACGAAGCGGGCCGGGGCCGGATCCGCCGCACGGCGCCCGGCGTCGGCCAAGGCCGCCGCGGCCGGCGGCAAGGCCGGGGCCGGCGCGAAGGGCACCTCGCGCCGCCCCCTGCTCGGTGACCTCCTGACCGACCTGCTCCGCGGCTACGACGAGCCGCGCCTGGCGAAGGAACTGCGCGAAGAACTCATGGAGAAACACCCGGACCGCCACCCCACACCGCAGGTGGTGCGCAACACCCTGGAGGCCCTGGTCGCCAAGGGACGCATCCAGCGCCACAAGCAGCAGCGTTCCGTCATGTACACCCTGGTGGAGACGGGAACGGGCGGCTCCGCCGACTGACGTCGGCGCTCGCCTCCCCCGCTCGTCCCGTTTGTCCCCCGCTCGTCCCGCGGGCGCGACCGGTCCGCCGTGCGACGGCCGCACGGCATGTGCGTCGTCCACGACACGTAGGGCGGGTACGGCACGTACGGCGCGCACGGCGCGGTCCCGCGTACGGGACGGGCGGGGGAAACACCAGGGCGCGAGTCCGCGGTGTCCGCACACGCCCCGCACGGCCCGCCGCGCCCCGATCGGAGGTAAGGCCGGCCGTGCGGGAGCGGTGGTTCTAGCCCCGCCACATGTTGTCGAACGCGGCGATCTCGATGCCCCGCCGCAGCCGCATCGCGTCCAACCGCGCCACCGCGTCCCCGACGGCGGCCAGCACCGTCGTCACCGCGTCCCCGCCCGGACTCCCGTCCGTGTTCCCGCCCGTACCTCCGGCGGAATCTGTTCCGGCGTCACTTCCCCCGGTGTCGGTGGCGTCGCCGGCGTCCGGGTCCTGCGGGGCGCCCTCGATCCTGAGGACCGCCATCAGGGCGGCGAGGACGGGCTCGGCCGGGGCCCGGTGTTCCTCCGCGCGGCGGTGCACCGGCGGGTCGGCCGGCGTGCTCCGTGCGAACCGCGCCCGTAGCCCGTGCCACGGGGCGCGGCCGAGGAGTCCGTCCCTGTCCAGGTCGTCGGCGTAGACCGCGGCGAGGTCCGTGCCGCGGCGCCACAGCCAGTCCTCGACCGTCTCGTACGGCTCCGCCCGGACGAGCGCGGCGGCCGCCTCCCGCAGTAGCCGGTCGCCCGTCGCCACGGGCGGGCCGGGCACCATGCGGTCGCCGTCCAGGGTCAGTGCCCCGCTCGCCAGGAGATCGACCGCCTCGGCCCCCGCGAGCGCGAGGGAGAGGTCGCCTTGCTCCACCGACCGGTCGGGCGGCAGGCCGAGGGCGGCGAGTGCCAGGTCGCGTGCGGTGCTCATGGGGTGCTCCTTGTCTCCAGCAGGCGCGGCCACACACCTCGCCGATGGTTGGGGGGTCGCGCCGCGACGGGGGGTCAGCCGCGGCGCGACCCGGTCTCAGCGGCCGGGGGCGCGCTCGGTGACTTCCTGCAGGAACCACTGGTTGCCGTCGGGGTCCGTGAAGGCGGCGAACGTGCCGTAACTGGCCCGCTCGGGGTGCAGTCCGGGTACCCGGCGCGCGTCACCGGCGTGGTGGAAGGCACCGGTCTCGTCGCGGAACGGACCGGAGACGGTCACCCCGCAAGAGGTCAGCTCCTCCTGGGCCTTGACGATGTCGGTGACGGTCAACTGCAGGCCGTGGAGGGTGCCCGCGGCCTGCTCGGTCAGGCCCTGCCCGAAGATGACCGAGCACTCGGAGCCGGGCGGCGTCACCTGCACGATCCGGTAACCCTCGTGGATCGGGAAGTCGGCGTCGAGGCGCCAGCCGAGCTTCTCCACGTAGAAGCCTTTGGCCCGGTCCACGTCGGACACCGGAAGGATGACGACTTCGAGCTTCATGTCCACGGTTGGGATCTCACTTTCGTTGTCGGGTGGGGGTGCGGGTGGCGGCCGGCGGTCGCCCCGGCGGCGTTCCCACTGTGGTCGGCCGGCGCCGTGCCCTGCATCAGTCACTTGACGGTCCGCCGCCGGGGCCGGTTACTGGTTCGCCGCCGGCACCCGTCGAAGCCCTGGCGGCGTCCTGCCGCCGGGGCCGCGCGGTCCGCCGCGGGTGCGCTCGGGCCCACCGGCCGCGTGAGACATGCTGGAATGTTCCGGCACAGTCAAGTGACGTAGGTGTGCCGGCCCCGGGTGGGCGAAAGTGGCTGTCACCAGCCACCGTCCCACAAGGGGGTCCCTGATATGAGCGGCAACCGACACGGCGAGGAGCGGCACCCGGCCCGGACTCCGTATCTGCCTTCCCTGTCCCTGGACATCCAGCGCGTGCTGGGCTCGTACGCCCGGCAGACCGTGCGGGCCACGTTCGGCTACACCGCGGACGCCCCCTTGGTCGTGACCCTCTCGTTCCTCGTCCACGGCGGATCGCACGTCACCTGGTGCATCGGCCGGGACCTGCTGTACGAGGGGTTGTACTCGCTCAGCGGCATCGCCGACGTCCAGGTCTGGCCGTCCGACGACGACGAATGGCAGTCGGCCATGCTCAAGATCGCCTCCAGGGAGTCGACGGCCTTGTTCGAACTACCCGCGCCACCGCTGGCCGAATGGCTGGAACACACCTACGCCCTCGTACCGCCCGGCCGCGAGACCGCGCGGCTGGACTGGGACGCCTTCGGGCCGGCCTCCTCGCCGATCCCGACGTGTCGGCCGGCTGACGCGGGCCGGGTGGCTGGGGCGGACCGGGTTGGGGCCCTGCCCCCGGCGAAGGGGGCAGGGCCTTGTCGGAAAGCTCCAGCCATGGCGTTTCCGACGTTCGGGCCGGGAAGGGTGCTCCCCGGCCCGATCGGGTCCCGGCTCGTCCGCTTGCAGGAGCCGACGAGCCGTGACCCCGGCATCGCCCGGCACGGAGTTCGGGTACCGGACGACACCTTCCCCGCGGCCCGGTTCCCGGGCCGCGGAGGTCTTCAGCAGCCCGGTCCGCGCAGGAAGCTCGCGGCAGGGGGGCCGAAACCCAGTGTCGTCACCGTCTCGGCCCAAGCCCACACCAGTTCCGGGGCGGGCCATCGGCCGCCGGCGCACTCACCGGGAGGGACCGCCGGGCCCCGGGTGCCGGGCGAGGGCCGCCCGCCGCCCCGGACAAGGGTTTTCGTCATGGGAACGTTCCGTTCTTCACTGTGGGCGACCTGCCCCTCGCGGCCTGCTTGTTGTGGCCTGGCCGCGGGGACTTCGGCGGGGGGGTCCGGGCTGGGGGTTCGGCGCCGGACTTCGGCGGGACGTCAGGCCACGCCGGCGTTGACCGTCACGGGGACGTTGTTGCGCGTTGCCTTGGAATACGGGCAGATCTGCTCGGCGGCGCGGGCGAGTTCCTCGGCAGTGTGCTGGTCGACCCCGCCGAGGACGGGACTGAGCGTGGCGGAGAGGGTGAACTCGCCGTCGTCGCCGTGGGTGAGGGTGACGTCGACGGTTATGGCGGTGCTGGTGAGCTTGATCTTCCGCTGCGCGGCGGCCCGGCGCAGCGCGCCGAGGAAACAGGCGCCCCAGCCGGCCGCGAAGAGCTGCTCGGGGTTGGTGGCGCCGCCGGCTCCTCCCAGCTCCTTGGGTATGGCCAGGCTCGTGTCGATCAGTCCGTCGTCGGAGCGGACCCTGCCGCCATTGCGGCCCTCGCCGGCGACGCTGACGCGGGCGGTGTACGTGACGGTCATGAGTGTCCCCATCTCGGTGCGTGTCCGTGCTGTCCGTGCTGTACGGACCGTCGTGCTGCGTACTCGAACCGATGACCCGACGACCACTTGCGTCACCGGTTCGATCGGTGATCACACTCTCCCATTGGTAGCGTCACTAGTCAAGCAGGTGATGCCCGAGCATGGGCCGACGCTGCCGGATGGCGGTGTGACCACTCGTCGACTCACATGTATGCGGGATTGCGTCGGTCGTGTTGCGGGGGCGGGACGGGCACACATGTCCTTCGGGTTACGACGAGCACCGTGGAGGAGCGGTCGAGGAAGGTCCGATGCGACGGACGGCGGCCTTGGCAATCGCGGTACCGGCGTCGGCCCAGTGACGTCCGCCTCACCCCGTCGGCAAACCGAGTCCAGCCCGCGGAACAGTGCCCGGAACAATGGCCTGGAGCGCCGTTCCCATTGATCATGCCCCGTGCTCAGGCACTTGCCAGGACGGCTTCGGGCCTGCGTTGCCGCAGGACCCTCACTGGGCCTTGTAGCCGCCGTCGACGTTGAGGATGGTTCCGGTGACGAAGGACGCGGCCGGCGAGGCGAGCCAGGCGATGGCCTCGGCGACCTCGGTGGGGCGGCCCATCCGGTTCACCGGCTGGAGAGAGGCGATGCCGGCCTCGTCCCACGTACCGGCCTCGATGGCGGCGTTGAGGATGTCGGTCTTGATCGCGGCGGGGGCGACCGCGTTGATGCGGATGCCGTCGGTGGCGTACTCCAGTGCGGCGGACTTGGTCAGGCCGACCACGGCGTGCTTGGTGGCGGAGTAGTTGGCCGCGTAGCGGATGCCGCCCAGGCCCGCGATCGAGGCGAGATTGACGATGGAGCCGCCGGGGTTCTCCTGGGCCAGCATCTGCTGGATCTGGTACTTCATGCTCCAGAAGACGCCGAGGACGTTCGTGGTGATCATCTGCTGGAAGCGGCTGGTGGGCTCGTCGGCCATGCGGCCGGCGTCGAGGGAGACCCCGGCGTTGTTGACCGCGACATCGAGCCGGCCGTAGCGCTCGACGGTGCGGGCGACCAGGTCGGCGACGGACTGTTCGGAGTCGACGTCGACGGCGATGAATACGGCTTCCCCGCCGTTGTCGCGGATCTCGCGGACGACTGCGTCGCCCGCTTCCTTGCGGCGGCCGGAGACGACGACGGCGTAGCCCTCGCGGGCCAGAGCAAGGCTGGTCTCCTTGCCGATGCCGGCGGTGGCTCCGGTGACCAGGGCGACGCTGGAAACGCTCATGACGATGGACCTCTTTCCTATGCGGGTAACCACGGACGGTCTCGATCAGACCGGCGGTCTCTTGCGGTCTCCACGTTAAGGGACCGGCGGTCTGATGTCAAAAGACCGTCGGTCCATAAGATGAGGGCATGACGACCTTCCAACGAGCACGCAGCGAGGAGCAGCGCGAGATCCGGCGGCAGACGATCCTCGACACCGCCGCGGCGATGCTCGACCGGATGCCCGCGACCGCGCTCACCCTCAATGAGCTGAGCCGGCACGTGGGCCTGGCGAAGTCCAACGTGCTGCGCTACTTCGAGTCACGCGAAGCCATCCTGCTGGAACTTCTGGACCGCGGCTGGCGGCAGTGGACCGCCGGCCTCCCCGAACAGCTCACCGCATCGATCACCCCCGACGCCCCACCGGTCCAACGCGGCCAGGAGTTCGCCGCCGTGCTGGCACACTCCCTCGCACAGCACCGCGTGCTGTGCGACCTGCTGAGCGCCCAAGCAGGCGTCCTGGAACACAACGTTTCCGCGGACGTGGCCGCCCGCTACAAACGAGCAGCCATCGCCAACGTCGCCGCTCTGGCGGCACTCGCCCGCCAGTACCTCCCCGAACTCGGCCGCCACTGCGACCAGCTCTGCGCGCAGGCATTCATGGTCAGCGGCGCGGTATGGACCCATGCCCAGCCGTCCGCCGCCATGCTCACCGCCTACGAAGCCGATCCGTCACTCGCCGCCCTGCGCATGGACTTCACCACCACGCTGAAGGACATGCTGGCAACCCTCATCGCGGGCACCCTCACCATGGCCGAGCTCGATCTCCACTGACTTCGACCCACGGGGTCGGCGGTTCGTCGCGCCGCGTGGGCGTCCGGCCCGGTGCGGGTGGGCTTCGGCGCGCCGAGCGGTGACCCACCAGGTGAGCCGGCCGGTCGCCGTGCGGAAATGCCAGAACCCGCGCCGGACGCTGCCGGGGCGGGTTCTGTGGGGGTGGTGCGGGCTTCCCCCGCCGGCCTGCGC
This sequence comes from Streptomyces sp. HPF1205, assembly GCF_020400825.1. Lineage (GTDB taxonomy): Bacteria > Actinomycetota > Actinomycetes > Streptomycetales > Streptomycetaceae > Actinacidiphila. The sequence goes on along the minus strand of NZ_JAINVH010000012.1, from coordinate 70,257 downwards.
GGGTCGGTGGCCGGCGGGCGGGTGGCGCCGCCACGGCGGCGCAGGACAGGGTCGCCGATGGCTGCGCGGTCCGCCCCACCGTTTCTGGAGCGGCGGGGCGGACCGGAAACGGCCGGGTGCCGCGCGGCGGCTACAGGCCCAGGTCGAGGGCCAGGCAGGAGTAGTACTTCCACGAACCCTCGGGGTCGTACGCGGCCCGCGCGCCACCGCCGGGCTCGGTCGTCACCGCCTGCGTCATGTCCTCGAAGCGGATGCGCTCGGGGAGCTTGCCGAACCGCGCCTGCCGTGCCGCCGCGGCCGGGTCCGCCGAGATGTCTTTGTTCATGGCCTTGCTCCACTTCGCAGATCGTGGACGGTCCCACGGGTTCCGGGACCGTCTTCAGCTTGCGCCCCCGTTCGTCACCTGTCAAGACGGTGACGCATCGGAGAACCGCGGCACCTCGGGCGGACGGGGAGGTGAAGCCACTCGACCGCCGGGAGCGTGCCCCAGGGCCGCGGTCGGTCCGTCGTGTCCAGTCCATGGGTGCAGGGGGAGGAACAACGACGGCTTGCCGTGTATGCCGCGGACGAGGAGAGAGGACATCGACGACCGGCGGCCCGGGCGCTCTCCCGCCGCGGCGCCGACCGCGCCGTCACCCGCCCGCGCGGACCCGGCCCCCGTAGCACCGCCGGGAAGCGAGCCGACGGCCGCCGTGGCACCGCCGGGGGCCGCGCGCCCGGCCGGGCCGCCGCTGCCTGGCCGTACGCCGGGGTGCCTGCTCACCCGCCCCCGTCGGCCTCGGGGACGTCCATCTCCAGCCACACGGTCTTGCCCCGCCCGCTCGGGGAGGTGTTCCAGGTGCGGGCCAGCGCGTCGACCAGGAACAGGCCGCGTCCGTGCTCCGCCCGGGCGCTGCCCTCCTCGGTGAGGGAGTACGCGGTGGGAACGGGCGGATCGCTGTCGGAGTCCCGCACCTCCAGCCGGACCCGGTCGCCGTGGACCCGCAGCCGCAGGTCGACGTCGCTGCCTGCGTGGATCAGCGCGTTGGTCACGAGCTCCGAGGTGATCAGTTCGAGGTCGTCCGCCAGGCCCGTCGGGTCGCCCAGCCCCCACTCGCACAGCCGCCCCCGTACGAAGCCGCGGGCCTCGCCGACGCCGCGCAGGTCACGGCGCTGGACGTGCAACTGCGCGGTGCGCGGTGCCGCACCGTCGCCGGCCTCCTCGTAGCGCGCCAGGAGCAGCACGGCGTCGTCGCGCCGGCCGGGAGTGGAATTGAGCAGCCCCTCGGCCAGCTCCTCCGGATCGGCGCCGGCCCGCCGTCCGACCGCGGCCAGGCGTGCCGCGACACCGTCGGCGTCCGGCTCCAGCAGCCCGTCCGAATACAGCGCGAGCACCGCTCCGGGCGGCAGGGTGTGGTCCCCGCAGCGGTAGTGGGCGCGGTCGCGCAGCCCGAGGGGCACATTGGCCGGGGCCGTCAGCGGGCGCACGTCGCCGTCGGGCAGCCGCACCAGCGGCTGCGGGTGCCCGGCGAGCGCGACCTCGGCGGCGCCGGTCTCGGTGTCCAGGGACACCAGGCAGCAGGTGGCGAGAAGCTCGGTGCCGAGGCGGGACAACAGCCGGTCGGTGCGCTCCAGCAGCGCGGCGGGATTGTGCCCCTCGGCGGCGTACGCGGCCACCGCGCTGCGGAGCTGGCCCATGACGGCCGCGCTCTCCATGGTGTGCCCCTCGACGTCCCCGACGACCAGGACGACCCGCCGGTCCGGCGCGGCGATCACGTCGTACCAGTCGCCGCCCACCTCGCCCTCGGCCGGCCGGTACCGTGCCGTGAGGGTCAGCCGGGGGACATCCGCCAGCGCGGCCGGCAGGAACAGCTTCTGCATGCCCTCGGCGAGCGACCGGCGTCCGGTGCTCAGCTCGACGCGCTGGACCGCCGAGCCCAGCAGCCCGGCCATCATGGTCAGTACGGCCCGCTCTTCCGGCGGGAACGTCCGCGGTCCGCCGAACGACAGACAGCAGACGCCGATGACGGGGTCGGGCCCGGTCATCGGCACGTCGACGACATGCCTGCTGCCGACGAGCGGCACGTAGGCGGCGGCCTCCCACGGACCGTCGCCGTCGCCGCCCCGCGCGACGGCCTCGGTGTCGGCTTCATGCCCGGTTCCGGATCCGGGCTCGGGTCCGGCCTCGGCGCCCCGCGCTCCGTGTACGGGTCCGGGTCCGGGTCCGGGTCCTGCGGTGGCGAACAGCGCGCGCCCGCGCAGTGCCCGGGCCGCGGGGGTGCGCGTGTGCAGGGCGCTGCCGTGCAGTTCCCCGACCAGGCCCGCGGAGTCCCCGCTGTGGCCCAGGACCCACAGCCGGCCCGCGTCCGCGCAGGCCAGTGCCAGCGCGCGGGCCCCCAGCGGCGCGCGGACGCAGAACTCCGCCGCACCGGTGACGTCCTGCATGGTGGTGGCCCGGTTGAGCATGTCGGCCAGCCGCTGCAGGGCGTACAGCAGGGTCAGGCCCGCCGAGCCGGCCACGCCCGGGACGCCCCGGGTGAACTCGTCCTCGGGCCCGGCCGGCGGCTCGGTGCCGAGGACCGGGACCAGCACGGGCAGCGGCCCGGGGACGATGACGGCGCCGCGGGCGAGCAGGTCGGACAGGAGGACGACGAGCCGTTCGCCGATCCGGCTCAGGCGCCGGCGGTCCGCCTCGTCGTACGCGCCGCGGTCCTCGCCGCGCAGCACCGTGAGGGAGCCGAAGCGGCGGCCGCCGGTCTCCAGCGGGACCGAGGCGACGGTGTAGGGGTAGGCCAGGGCCCCGTACTCCGGCTCGGTCAGGGGGTCCGGATCCGCCAGCAGCGCCACGCCTCCCTCGGCCAGGGCGCGGGCCGAGGCGTACGGGGAGTCCAGGGACATCCGGCCGGGCAGGGTGAACACGGACGGCGGGCTGCCGCCGATCATCGCCGGGCGCAGCTCGCGGCCGTCGGCGGTCAGCAGGTACACGGCCGCCGCCACGCCGCGCAGGCGGCGGGCGGCCTGGTGCACGGCACAGTGGAGCACCGTCGCCAGTTCGTCGTCCAGAACCGCGGCGGGATCACTCCCGGTGCCGCCGGCCGCGGCCGGTTCGCTGCCGCCCACGATGATCGTTCCTGCCACCCTGATGTGTCGCTGTGTCGCTGTGTCGCTGTGTGGCTGTGTCGCCTCGGCGCGACTCGGTGCACCTCGCGCGCCTGTGTGGTGTTCCCTGCCCGCCCTCCCGCCCCTGCCGCGGGGAGCGGGCGGCCGGATCTCGCGTCGACGGGTGAGTCGCACGGCGTCGGCGTCGGCCTCTTCGGCCACGCTACCGGTGGGCTCCTCGCGCAGCCACCGGGCGCGGGTCACTTGGCCCGCAGGGGCCCCGCGAAGGACTTGCGCAGGGACGAGGGGGCGGCCAGGGGCAGCAGGGAGGCGAGCATTTTGCCCTTGAGCGTGCTCGGCTGCCGCGTCAGCTCCACGTCGATCCGGGTGCCGTCGCCTTCCGGGGTCATCGTGAAGACCCAGCCGCCGCCGGCCCCGAAGAGCTTGGAGTCGAGGGTCGTGACGGTGACCGTGTCGCCGTCGGGCTCCCAGTCGTAGCGCGCCCGCTCCCAGGCGGCGGCGGTGCCCTCGGTGACCTCGGCCCAGGTGTCGGCGAGAGCGTGCACCTCGAAATGCTCGGCGTCGATCGAGGGCCAGACCTCGGGACGGGAAGGGCCGAAGTCGGTCAGCACCTCCCGTACCTCCGCCGGCCCGAGCGAGGAGACGAGGTGGAAACGTACAACGGCCATCGGGGACTCTCCCACACTTGCTATCACTGGTTGAACAGGTGATGGAATCATCCACTCCGTCCTCGTCACCTGTCAAGGTGGACACATAGCAGGGTTCCATGTGTCGCACACACATGGAACGCCCGGAACACCTCCCGCGGATCACGAACCTTCGGCGGGGAGGTGGCGCGACGCGGACGGCGCCAGTAGCCTGGCTCACGGCCCGCGACCGGAACGCCGCCGCCCCACCGGCCACGATCGAGGTCGGGGGCATCACACCCCGCGCACGATGCGCACGGAACACACCCCGCACGCCATGCGCACTTGTCACACCCCGCGCGCCACGCGCGCTTCGAGAAGGAGACACCATGGCCGCACTGAGGGGTCCTGTCCTGCTGGTGCACGGGTTCTTCCACGGCGCATGGTGCTGGGGTGACGTGACGCTGGAACTCGCCGCGCGAGGGGTGGCCTCGGTGGCCGTGGACATGCCGGGTCACGGCCTGCGGGCCGCGCGCCCGGCGGCGAGCACACGGCGGCCCCACGCTTCCTCCGACTTCGCCTCCGAGAAATCCCCGATCGCACACCTGGACCTCGACGCGGCGGCGGCCCTGCTCGCCGAGCAGGCGCGCAGGGCGGGCCGCGGGGAACCTGTCGTCGCGGTCGCCCACAGCATGGGCGGTGCGGCCCTGACCCGCGCCGCGGAGGACCACCCGGAACTGTTCCGGCGACTGATCTACGTCACCGCGTACATGCCTGCCTCGGGCGTCCCCTGCCTCGCCTACCCGTCGCTGCCGCAGGCGGAGGGAGGGCAGTCCCTGGCGTTGCTCACAGCGGATCCCCTGGAGATCGGCGCGCTGCGCGTCGACACCGCGGCCGACGACCTGCGGCCCGCGATCCGCAGCGCGTTCTACGGCGATGTCGACCAGGCCACCGCCGACGCCGCGATCGCCCTGCTGGGTAGCGACGCCCCGACCGCCATGGCCACGCAACCGACGACTCTGACCCCGCAGGGCTGGGGATCGATCGAACGCACCTATGTCCTGTGCACCCAGGACAACACCATTCCCCTTGCCCTCCAGCGCCTGTTCGTCTCCCAGGCCGACAGCGCCTTCCCGCACAACAGGACGCACGTGGTCACCATGGAGGCCGCGCACTCCCCGTTCCTGTCGGCGCCGGACCGCCTGGCCGGCATCATCGCCGACCTGACCTGAACCGACCCGGGGCCCACCGGGGCGTCCGGGCCGGAAACCACTGCGGGTCCGGCCGCGGGGGTCGGTCGCGGCCCGACCGCGCGGCCGTCGAGCACCGCCGGCCGGTGCGGGAGTTCCGCGGCAGACCGGACGGACGCGGCATCGCAGCGTGCGAAAGCCTTACCGGACCGGAGGAAAACCCTGGACCGGTTCGCCGCCGCAGCACATGCCCGGGACGTGGCCGTCTCACACACATGCTCACACACATGTGCACGCCCGACTCACACGTTCCACTCGGGCAGGTGTTACGGTCGCAGAGCGGACCCCACTCGCCCGCGCGTTTTCCCCAGGCGACCGCACCCCGTGCGCAGCGCCGCGGGCGTGCCCGCCCGGCCCGGATCCGGCTCGATCCGCCGGAGCGATCGCGGCCGGTTCGCCCACCGGCGACACGCCGACCCCGTCAAGCCGACCAGACAGAAGTGAGATCCGTTATGGCCAAGGACAACGGCGACATCGTCGACGAGTTCGTCTCCCTGTTCGCCAAGAAGGACACCGCGCAGCTCGCTCCCTACCTGCATCCCGACATCGAGTTCGAGGCCTACGGCGACACCCCGGTCAAGGGGCGCGACAACGTGCTGGCCCTCTGGAACGGTGTCTTCCGGCAGATGGGCGAGGTCGAGTTCCTCACCATCCACCAGGCGGTCGACGGCGAGATCGTCCTGGCCGAACAGGTCCACGGCCTCGCCCTGCCGGGCCGCCCGCTCGCCAGGATCAAGAACATGGCCGTCTACCGCCTCGCGGCGGGTCAGATCGTCGAGTGGCGGGACTACACCAACCCCCAGTACGCCCAGACCCTCCTGTGACCCGCGGCCACCCGGCGTGACCGCGCAGCCTCCCCCGCCCCGGCCCGGCGGAGGCCGCCGAGCCCGCGGGGGAGCCGGCCCCCGTCCGGCACGCTTGAGCGGGCCGGACGGGGGCCGAGGGGGCCGGCAGAAGCGGGCGGGGGGCCGGCGGGAGCTGGTGGACCACCCAGTCCAAACCTGTGGGATGATAAGGGGATGAACAAGGGACTGACCGCCAAGGGCAGGGCGACCCGCGAGCGCATCGTCATGGCCACGGCGCTCCTCGCGAGGGAGAAGGGGGCCGCCGAGACGACACTCGACGACGTGCGGGCGGCCACGGCGACGAGCAAGAGCCAGCTCTTCCACTACTTCCCCGAGGGCAGGTCGGACATCCTGGCGGCCGTCGCGGAGTACGAGGCCGGACAGGTTCTCCAGGCTCAGCGGCCGTACCTGGACGATCTCTCCACGTGGCAGTCCTGGCAGGACTGGCGGCAGGCGGTGCTGGACCACTACACGGAACTGGGACGGCGCTGCCCCCTCGGCAGCCTCACCACCGAGCTGGGAAAGTCGTCGGCCCAGGCCGGCGCGGTCGTGCTGGCCCTGTTCGACGAGTGGGAGCGGGCCCTGCTGCGAGGCGTGCGGGCCATGGCGTCCCAGGCCGAGGAGGACGAGGAGGAGTCGCGCGAGCGGGCCCGGAGCATTTTGGCCGCGGTCCAGGGCGGCGTCGTCCTGCTCCAGACCACCGGACGCACGGAATACCTGAAGGCCTCCCTCACGGCGGCGATCGCCCCGCTGCGGCCCGTCACCACGGGCGCCGCGTAACCCACCGAGCAGGATTGGACTTGACGGTCCGATTTTGAGGCGTCAGAATTGGACCATGTCGTCCAATCCTGAGCCGGCGCACGTCCACCCCGCACCACAGGCCGACGGCTTCGACTGGCGCGCCGCCGAGACGCCGCTGAACGGCTTCGCCCGGCACCGGGTGGACGTCGGCGGCACCCCGGTGCACTTCATCCACGAACGGGGCAAGGGGCCCGCCCCTATCCCCCTGCTGCTGGGACACGGATGGCCCTGGGGCCCCCAGCACTGGCACAAGGTCATCGGGCCCCTCACCGACCCGGCGGCCTTCGGCGGCTACCCCGCCGACGCCTTCGACGTCGTCGTTCCCTCGCTGCCCGGCTTCGGCTTCTCCACGCCGCTGACGAACCCGAGGGAGAACTACGTGACCATGGCGGACCGGTTCCACAGCCTGATGACCGAGGTGCTCGGGTACGGGAGGTACGGGATCGGCGCGGCGGACTACGGGGCCCTGGTGGGCGCGCGGATGGGCCACAAGTACGCCGATTCCCTCTACGGCGTCCACCTGGGCAACGAGATGCCGCCCGCGATGTTCCAGGGCGACCGGGCCTGGGATCTGACGGGCGGTCAGCAAACCGAGGACCTTCCCCCCGCCGAGCGCGCCCGGCTCGTCCGGCGCAACAACATCTACGTCTCGCACGTGGCGGCCCACCTGCTCGACGGCCAGACGCTCACCCACGGCCTGAACGACTCCCCGGCCGGCATGCTCGCCTGGATCCTGAAGCGCTACCGGACCTGGAGCGACCGCAACGCCGACTTCGACGCCGGCCGGCCCGCCGACGACATCCTCACCTTCGCCACCCTCTTCCGGGTCAACGAGGCCATCGGCTCCTCGATCCGCGCCTACAAGAACGCCGGCCTGTACCCGGCGGTGCCGGTCGACGACAAGACGCCGTACGTGCGGGCGCCGGCCGGCTTCACCTTCCTGCTGGGAGACCCCTCCCCCGGCGCGCGGACGCCCGAGGAGCGGATCGAGATCTTCGAGAACGGCGGCGGCCGCTTCTACGCGGACGTCCGCGACGTGAACGTCCACGAGAAGGGCGGTCACTTCGGTCCGTACGAGAACCCCGAGGCGTGGATCCATGACCTGCGTGCCAGTTTCCGCAAGCTGCGCTGACCGGCCGCCGCCTGCGGTGCGTACCGGGCGAGCGCACGGGCGCCGGGTGTCAGCCGTCGTCCTGTGGCGGGTCGAGGGCGGTCAGCGCGTCCCGCAGCGCGGCCCGGGAGGTGATGCCGAGTTTGGGATAGATCTGGTACAGGTGGGTGCCGACGGTCCGGTGGGACAGGAACAGCCGCTCGGCGATCTGCTTGTTGGTCAGCCCGGTGGCGGCCAGTGTCGCGATCTCCCGTTCCTGAGCCGTCAGCGACACGCGCCCGGGTGCCGGGGCGGTCGGCGTGGTGTGGCCCGCGGCGCGCAGCTCGGCCGCCGCACGGGACGCCCAGGGGGCCGCACCGAGGCGTTCGAACGCCTCCAGCGCCGCGGACAGGTGCTCACGAGCCCGCCTCGTCACGCGCCGGCGGCGCAGGCGTTCGCCGTAGAAGAGGTGGACGCGCGCGGTTTCGAAGGGCCAATGCCCGGGCTGGGCCAGCGCCTGGTCGAACAGCGCGAACGCCTCGTCGCCGGGGGTGGTGAGGGCCTCGGACGCCAGCAGCAGAATGTTCAGGCGGGGGGAGAGCGCGCCCATCGCGGACTCCCGCATCGCCGCCACGTGCGCGGCGGCCTCCGCGTCCCGGCCGGTGCGCACGGCCGCCTCCACCAGATCCATCGTGCCCCACAGCGCGTGCGGAACGTACGGCGCGATCGTCCCCGGCGCACTCAGCGCCGCACCGTACCGGTACGCCGTCTCGAAGTCGCCACTGCCCACCGCCGCCAGCGCCCTCGCGTGGTCGGCGAAGCGCGCCACGCCGTGGGCTCCGCGGGGGGACGCCCACGTGACGATCTCCTGGGCCAGCGCGGCGTTCACCGCGATGTCGCCCCGGGCCGCCGCCACGAGGGCCTGTACCCATTGCAAGCAGCAGGCGAAGAAGCGGTAGCCGTGCTCCTGCACCAGGACGAGGCCCTCGTCCGCCAGGCTCGTTGCCTCGGCCCAGCGGCCCGCCGCGTAGTAGTCCAGGCACAGGTGCATCAGCGCCGCCAGATGCCAGCGGACCGGGGTGGCGCCGGACCGGCCGCGTTCGGCCAGGCGCTCGTTCGCCTCCCGGAACGCGGCCAGCCGGTCCACGAAGGCGGAGGTGGTGCCGATGCGCAGGAGGAGGTTCGGGTCGCTGCCGAGGTCGGTCAGCAGCCTGTCGAGGACCCGCACTCCCGCGGCGCCGGTGCGGGCCGGGTCGCCGTAGGTCTGCATGCACGCCCACAGCAGCTCGGGCGGCGCGGGGCTGAGCCGGTCCAGGACCCGGAGCACGGACTGCCACTTGCCCGGCTCACCGCTGTAGAAGCAGAGCATGGACAGGGTGAACAGAGCCTCGACGAGAGCCGGGTCGCGGGCGTCGTAGCCGTGGTCGCCGGCCTCGATCGCGCCGTCCAGCAGCCTGTGGGCGGTGTCGATGTCGCCCTCTTCGTTGATGAGCAGGAAGGAAGCGGCCGCCGCCGCGTACAGGGACCCGCGGCCGGTGGGATCGGCCCGTCGGGAGCCGGCCAGCAGCCGGGACGCGCCCGCCAGTTCACCGCCCGCGTCGACGCCGATGTAGGCGGCCTCCGCCAGCCGCCGCCCCTGGTCGGCCGCGGCGGGACTGAGCCCGGCGGCACGGGTGAGCGCCGTCATCGCGCCGATCGCGTCGCCGCGCCGCAGACACAGCCGCGCGGCCTGTTCCAGTTGGGCCGCGACGTTCTCGTCCGGCGCGAACGTCGCTTCGCCGAGGTGCCAGGCGCGGCGTTCGGGCCGGTCGTGCGTGACGTCGGCGAGCGCCTGGTGCGCCCATCGGCGGTCCGCCGCGCCCGCCTGTGCCACCACCGCGGAGCCGATCAGCGGGTGCTGGAACGACAGCCGCCGCGGCTCGCCGGAGACGGTGACCAGCCGGTCGTGCTCGGCGGGACCGAGGTCCCGCACGCCGGCCCGGCCCGCCACGGCGGCCTCGATCGTGCTGAGGTCGCCGGTCCCGTCGAGCGCGGCGACGAGCAGCATGTCCCGGGTCGCCTCGGGCAGTTCCGCCACCCGGGACGCGAACAGCGCCTGGAGGCGCTCGCCCAGCGGCAGTACGGACGGCAGGCCCACCCGGGCCGCGAGCTGGTCGCCGTCGAGAGCGGCGGGCAGCTCCGCGAGGGCGAGCGGATTGCCCCGTGCCTCCGACGCGAGGCGGCGGCGGACCGCCGGCGACATTCCGGGATACGTGCGGACGAGCAGCTCGGCCGACGACGCGTCGTCCAGCGGACCCAGGCGGTACTCGGTCAGACCGCTCGACTCGAAGAAGCTGTCCGAGGCGAGCCGGGAGGCCGCGAGGAAGCCGACGCGGCTGCCGACGAGCCGCCGGGCGACGAAGCCGAGAACCGAGAGGGTGGCCCGGTCCATCCACGGCAGGTCGTCGACCACGACGAGCAGCGCGTTGTCCTCGGCCATCAGACGCAACAGCAGCAGGGTCGCGGTGGAGACCAGGAGACGGCCGGGAGGCGGGCCGCCGCCGATGCCCACCGCGACGCGCAGCGCGTCCCGGTGGGCGGGTTCGAGCCGGTCGAAGGAGTCGAAGAGCGGGACGAGGAGCTGGTTGAGGCCCGCGTACGCGATGTCCGCCTCGAACTCCACACCGCTCGCCCGCAGCACCCGGTCGCCTGCCTGCGCCGCCTCGGCGGCCACAGCGTTGAGCAGAGCGGTCTTGCCGATGCCGGCCTCGCCCGACAGCAGCAGCGCCGCACCGTGGACCGGCGAGCCGTTGAAGTGGGATCTGATGAACTCCAGGTCCCCGTCTCTGCCGATCAACCGCTCCGGGACGGTGCGGACCGGGCGGTCCACGGCGTTCATCGGGCTTCCTTCCCTGCTGCGACGTGCGCCTTTCCACACGGTACACCGGCCCCGGCCGGGTGGCCGCGTGCTCGCACGCGCGTACGCAGGGATTCGGCGGCCGCTTCCCGGTGGCCGCGTCCGGGCTCCCGTTCAGTACAGGTCCTCCGGTTCCACGAGCGTGAACAGGCGCAAGGTCTCCACGTACAGCCAGGCCGGGGTCAAGGCGAGTCCGAACACCACGCCCCAGGTGTTCCGGCGGGCCGTGCCGTGGTTGATGCCTTCCTCGACCTGCCGGAAGTGGAGTACGGCGAAGGACGTGCCGAGGACGAGGCCCGCCGGCCCGGTGAGGACGCCGAGGGCGCCGCCGCGGAAGCCGAGACCGTCCGTCCGCGTCAGGACGGAGAACAGCGTGTCGGCCGCCATCAGGAACACCATGCCCATCTGCCCGGCCAGTACGTAGCCGCGGGGGCGGCGGGCCACCCGGATCAGGTGCAGGCGGTAGGCGGCCACCACGCCCGCGCAGCCCGCCATGGTGCCGAGGACGAGGTGGTCGAAGACACCCGGTGCGACCTGCGCCGAGGCGGTGTTCGCGAGCAGGCCGAGGAAGGCGCCCTCGGACGCGGCGAAGGGGAACACCAGCGCGGGCGACGGCCGCAGCCCGCGGCACTGGAGGACCACCAGGAGCGCGGCCGGCAGACCGGCGACGCAGGCGACAGCGTACGACAGACCGGAGCGTTGCGGGTCGACCGGCGGAACGATCCAGGTCAGGACCGCAGCGAGCAGGGCCGTGGCCAGTGCCGGGGCCGTGCGGACGGTGACGGCGTCCATGGTCATCAGGTCGCCGACCCGGTTCGGCGACGGGCCGGCCGAAGGCCGGTGGACCTGGTCCGCGCCATGGTCCGCGCCATGGCGCGCGGCCTCGTCCGCTCCGATCCGGCGGGCTCCCACGCGGACCTCGGCCGGCGGATCCCACGCGGCGGTCTTCCGCCCGCTCCCGCGCTTGTGCCCGTGCCGGGCCAGCACCGGATTGCTGCTTCCCAGCGCACGCTGCTCGACACCCATCACGTCGGATCTCCTCTCGTCGGACGCCCGCCGCCCACCCCATGCCACCGCCGACCGCCGGGTGGCGGCCGGCGTGCCCGACCCGGCACCCAGGACACCCACGGCGCACACACGGAGCACACACGATGCACATGCACAGGACGCACAGGGGACACACGTGGCGGACACCCTGCCCGGCCGTTCCCGCCCGGCACGTGTCCGGCACGTGTCCGGTGGGGTCACACCTGACTGCCCGGGGTGGGCACCACCATGCTGCCGCGCGCGGCCGCGTACCGCATCGGTCATTCGACGGTGCCCGGCGGGCGCCCGCGCCCGGACGAAGCGCCGCGCGGAGCGGGGGAACGGCGGCCGCGTCGACCGTCCGGCCGCGGGACACCGCGCCCGCGGCCCGCGTGACCGCGGAAATCCGGACATTCCTTGCGGGCGGGTGGTCGCATGACACGAGGAGTCGAACGTCAGTGCACCGAGGGCCGGGAGGCGGTATCGCGCTCTCCTCGCGCCTGCGCCGTGGGAGGCAGTCCGGTGGACTATAGGCACCTCCCGCTGCGTCCCGCCGCCACGCCGCCGATCGGCAGGGAGGCGGACCTGGAGTTCGTCCGCTCGTTCTTCGACGACTCGGCGGTCCGGGGCGCGGCCCTGCTGCTGACGGGCGAGGCGGGGGTGGGCAAGACCGCGCTGCTCGACGCGGTGGCGGCGGACGCGGCCGAGCGCGGGGTCTGCGTACTGAGGGCGGCGGGCGTCCAGTTCGAGGCGGACATCGCCTTCGCCGGTCTCAACCAGCTGCTCGTCCCGCTCTTCGACTCCTTCGACGTCCTCGACCCCTTGCACCGTGACGCGCTGCGCGTCGCGGTCGGCGTCGGCAGCGGGCCGGCGCCCGACCGCCTGCTGACCTCCACCGCCGTCCTGCTCCTGCTGCGGGCGGTCGCCGCGCGGTCGCCGCTGCTGCTCCTGGTCGACGACGTGCCGTGGCTGGACCGGGCGACCACCTCGGTACTGGGTTTCGTGGCGCGGCGGCTGGTCGGCAGCGACATCGGCCTGCTCGCCGCCTGCCGCAGCGGCTCGGACAGCTTCTTCGAGGCCGGCGGCCTCACCGAGCACCGCCTGCGACCGCTGGACGAGGCCGCGTCCGCCACGTTGCTGAGCCGCGCGCACCCGGATGTCCCCCCGTCCGTGCGGCGCCGGATCGCTGCCGAGGCGCGCGGGAACCCCCTCGCGCTGGTGGAGTTGCCCGCGGCGCTGACCCGCGAACAGCGCACGACGCCGGCGGCGATGCCCGCCGTCCTGCCCCTCACCGACCGGCTGCAGGGGCTGTTCGCCACGCGTGTCACCAGTCTGCCGGCCGCGAGCCGGGAACTCCTGCTGCTGGCGGCCCTGCGCGACGCGCTCGCCGCCTTCGACGCGGACGACGACGCCCCTTGAGGGCAGGCGCGAGGAGTCCGAGGGCGAAGGTGCACGAGACCGGTCAGGGCCCGCTGCCGGCCGCGCCCTCGCACGAGCCGTGCGCGGGCCGGGACGGTCTCCCGTCCCGGCCCGCGCGTCCCCGTATCCGGGCTGACCCCGTATCCGGGCTGACCCCGTATCCGGACTAATAGGAGAACTGCTGGATCTGCGCGTCGTCCGGGCCGAAGGTCCAGCCGGTCCGCGTCGCCGGGTCGAGCTGGATCGCGTTCTCCGCTCCGCCGTGGGTGCCCACCGAGAAGCCGGGCAGGGTGCGGATCACGGTGCCGGTGGTGAGGTCCACGACCACGAGCCGGCCGGTGGCGTTGTTGTCCGGGACGTACATGCCAGCCCCGAAGTAGGGGGTGCCGACCGGGGTCGGGTACGAGACGACGGCGATGTGGTGCGGGCCGTCCACGGCGAGCCCGGACGGCTTGCCCAGCCGGACGGTGACCGAGCCGGTGGCGGTGCCCGTCGGTTCGTCCAGCACGCCGAGCACCCCGGTCGGGACGATGTTCACGCTGATCTCGGTGGCCGACAGGTCGTACAGCGACCCCGAGCCGTCCGAGGCGAGGCCGTGGCCGCAGCCGGAGGCCGTGCCGGCGGGCGCCACGGTCCGCGCGACCGGGTCGACCCGGGCCACGGTGACCGAGCCGAGGCAGTTGAACGGTCCCGCCTGCTTGGCCAGGAAGACCTGCCCGGTGGAGGAGTCGACGGCCAGCAGGCCGTACGTGCCGGCCGGCGTCTGTGCGGGATCGGCGGGTATCGGCTCGCCCGCGGTTCCGGTGGCCAGGTCGACCGTGAGCACCTGGTCGGCCTTGCCGGCGTCCCGCAGGAGCAGGTCGCCCCGGCGGTGGACGGTGTCCACCCGGCCGGTGACGTAGGTGTCCCCCGCGGCCGGCGCGGCGGTGCCGACGAGCGTGTCGGTGGCGGTGTCCCACGTCTCGAACCGCACGTCGCCGCCGGGCGCGGTGCGGTGGGCGAGCAGCACCCGGTCCGCGGTGGCGCCCACCACCTCGTAGTCCGAGCCGGGGACCGGGTCGGAGGTGATGACGGCGCCGTAGCCGCCGGTCGCGGTCGCGTAGTGCCGGACCTGCGAGCCGCCCGAGGGCAGGGCCAGGGCCGCGACCGAGTGGTCGCCGGCCGCGGCGAAGCCGCTCACGGTGGCGTTGCCGGGGGCGAGGCCGTCGTCGAAGGCCAGCGAGGAGACCGGGGACGCCTGCCCGGTGATCCGGCCGTCCCGGTCGAGGGCGAGCAGGCGCACCCCGTACAGGTCCGAGCCGGTCAGGCCGAGTGCGGCCGCGTCCATGCGCACCGAGCCGGAGGTGCCGGCGAGCACCCGGTGGAGCACCGAGGGGCTGTCGACGCCGTCGTCGTCGAGGCGGGTGCCGTTGGCGTTGGTGAAGGTGTTCAGCGAGCCGAACCGGGTGGGCGCCGGGGAGGAGAACTCCACCTCCGCGCCGCGCGCCCCCGGCACCTGCCGTACGTCGTAGCGCAGCGTGAACCCGGATGCGGCGCGGGTGGCTTCCGCGGTGTGGCCGGGTACGGGGTCCACGCCGGTGAGCAGCGGCGCGGCCGGCCGGTCCGAGGCAGCGCCGCCGACCACGCGGACCGGCGCGAACTCGCCGTACACGACGTTCTTGGGGTTGCCGCCGAAGCCGGACTGGGCGATGCCGATGCCGTAGAGCCCGCCGCCGGTGAAGGCGTCGGCCGGGATGGTCACCGTGCCCTTGGCGGCGGTCAGTTCCTGGTGCCAGGCGGCGGTGAACAGCGGCGCCAGCGTGGGGTTCCAGTGGCCGGCGGTGGACACCACGAGCTGCGGCGAGGACGTGCCGGCGACGCCGGTCAGGTCGTAGGAGACGGTGACCGGCCGGCCGGCGGCGACGGTGGCCGGGGCGCGCGGCGCGGTCGCCTCTGCGTACGTGCCGTCGCTGGGGCCGACGGTGAGGGTACGGGTGGTGGCCGCGCGGGTGCGGCCGTCGGTCAGCACCCGGTAGGTGACGGTGACCTGGCGGTCGGCGGTCGCGGCGACCGGCAGCCCGGCGGCGGTCAGGAGCTGGGTGGGGGTGACGCGGATCGCGGGCGAGTCGGAGCGGAAGACGGTGGAGCCCACGGTGAGGGTGTAGCGGGCGGGGCCGGTCAGTCCGGTGACGTCGGCGGCGAAGGTGACCGGCCCGACCAGTCCCTCGCCGGTGCCGCCGGAGGCCCGGTCGCCGAGGTCGATCCGGTTCGGGTCGCCGGCCTCCAGGAAGGAGCCGCCGAGCCCGCCGATGGTGACGCGGTGGGCGACCGCGAGCCGTACGATCGCGGGCGCGCCGCCGGTGCCGGGCGCGTCGCCGAGGGCGCGCCGGGCGGCCGCGGCCACGTCGATCTGCGGGCCCACGTGCAGTTCGCGGTCGATCTGCGGCGGGGTGGGGACGGCGCGGCCGGTGCGCACGAGGATCTGCCGCACCTGGGCCGGGGTGAGCGGGTGTCCGCCGAGGCGGCCGGACTGGAGCACCACGGCCGCCGCTGCGGCGATCTCCGGGGCGGAGGCGGACGTGCCGCCGTTGAGGGAGACGTCCACGTCCTGCGGGCCGCCGCCGGCGGAGTGCGAGAACGCGAGGACGTTGTCGCTGGGCGCGGACAGGTCCACGCGACTGCCGAAGCCGGAGGAGAACGAGCCGAAGCCGCTGATCCTGGTTTCGGCGGTGGTGGCGTCGCCGCCCGGGCCCGCGGCCAGCGTGTCGTCCAGGGTGCTGCCGCCGGCGGCGATCGCGCCGCTGTCGGGCACCAGGGACGGCGTCGTGGACAGCGCGTCGTCGTCGATGGTGGTGGTGCGCCGCGGGTCGGTGGCCAGGTCGGTCGGCGTGCTGCCGCCGTCGGGGCCGACCGGGGCCGGGGTGTACAGCCGGGTGCCGTCGTTGGAGGAGATGGACACGACCACGCCCTCGCGCACGATGGACGCGACGACCGCGCGGATCACCGGGTCGTCCTCCAGGTAGCGGCCGGGAAAGCCCTGCGCGTCGGTGCCGAAGCCGAGGCTGGCGGTGATGACGTCCGGGCGCGGCGACTGGTGGGCGGCGGCCAGCAGGGCGCCGGCGATCCGGTCGGTGGTGGGCTGCTGCGGCACGACCAGCCGGTAGTCGGCGCCGGGGGCGATGCCCAGCAGGTCGGTCCAGCCGCTGCCGGTGGCCTGCGGGCGCTGCCGGTCGTGGGCCAGCGGTGCCATGACACCGAAGTCGAGCAGCACCTCGTCGAGCGCGGGGTCCTGGTTCTCGGTGGCCGCGGCGCCGTCCAGGCCGCCGGTGTCCTCGGCGACGTACGTCGGGATCAGCGGCATCGACGGCAGGTCGAGGTAGCGCTGACCGTCCTTCAGGACCGTCGTCGGTCCGTTCGATTGGACGTAGGCGTCGCCCGCGTCGGCCATCGACTGGTCGGTGAGGTCGCCGATGGAGACGTTGGTGATGGTCTCGCCGGTGCCGGGCTGCTGGCCGTAGCGGCCCTGCAGCAGGGAGAAGGCGCCGACCGCGTCCACGCCGCCGGCGTTGAGCAGCGCCTGCGAGGAGGTGGTGAGGGCGGCGTTGCCGGGTATCGCGCCGTCGCCGGCGCCGTTGTCGGCGCCGTCGTCCGCGGCGGCCGTACGGGGGGCGGTGCGCGGGTACGCCGCGAGCGCGGCGCGCGGCAGCGGCCGGGCCCCGGTGTTCATGGTGTTCACGTAGCGGTCGGGCTCGGCGTACGCGACACCGGGCGCGCGCTGCAGGGCGAGCGCGGCGGACGCCGAGTCGTGCTCGCGGGTCTGCACCACGTAGCTGCGGGAGACCGCCGGGTCGGTGCGCGCGACCAGCGGCCGCAGCGAGGTGGCGCCGACCGCGCGCAGCGCCGCGTCCAGGGCGGGGCTGCTGGTGTGCGGGGTGCGGGCGGAAAGGCGTGTGCCGGGCAGCGGCGCACCGGTGACGGCGGTGTCCGCGTCGAGGGTGACCAGCACCTGTCCGGGCACCACGCCTTGGCGCTGCCGGGGCGGTGCGGGCGCCTGCCCGGCGGGGGCGGTGTCGAGCGGGGTCCGTACGGGCGGCGGCGCCGCCGTGGCGGGCACGGCGGCCGCGGCGCAGGCCACGGTGAGCAGCAGCACGGCGGCGAGACGGGCCGGGCGGGCGGGCGGGCGGGGTCCCCTGGCAAGGGCACGCGGCATGGAAGGCCTTCCGGTGGCGAACAGGTGCGCATATGCGACAGGGACGTGGGCCCGCGTGCATCCGCGCAGGACAACGCCCCTTGTCTCAGGGGGAAGATGCCAACCGGCGCGCAGGGGGCGCAAGATTGCGGCGTGGCCGGCTTCCGCCAGGTGGCGGCCGGTGGCCAGGAAAGACCGGAGTACGCATGGAATTCGAGGTCGTCGGACTCACCGCGGAAACACAAAGGGTGTACACCGCCTTGGTGGGTCTGCCGCGCGGCACCGCCGCGCAACTTGCCGCCGCGTGCGGCCTGTCCGTGAACGCGACGGGGCGGCTGCTGTCCGCGATGGTCAGGGACGGGCTCGCGACGCGGGCCGCGGGCCGCCCGCCGCGTTTCAGCGCGGCGGCGCCGGATGTCGCGCTCACCGCGCTCATCCAGGAGCGCGAGCACCGGCTGGACGCGGCACGCTCCCTGGTGCGGCGGCTCGCCGAGTCCCACCGCGAGGCGCTGCGCATCAGCGATCCCGACATCGCGGTGGAACTGCTCACCGACCGCGAGGACATCAGCGCGGCGGTGCACCGGCTCACCGACGGTTCGCGCCGCCAGGTCCGCGCGTTCGACCGGCCCCCGTACGTCGACCGTCCCGGCAGCAACCTGCACACGCAGGTACGGCGGCAGCGGGTCGGCGTCGTCCACCGGGTGATCTACGACCGGGCGGCGGTGGCCTGGCCGGGGCGGCTGGAGACCGACATCCTGCCCAGCGTACGGACCGGCGAACAGGCCAGGGTGCGCGCGCAGTTGCCGCTGAAGCTGGTGATCGGGGACGACCAGGCCGCGGTGATCCCGTTCAGTCTGGCGCCCGGCGGGCATGCGGCGGCCTACCTGATCCACCGTTCGCCGATGCTGGCGGCGCTGGAGGCGCTGTTCGAGGCCGAGTGGGAGCGGGCGGCGCCGCTGACCGGCGCGGGCCCGGCGGACGAGCGCCCGGGCCGGCCCGACGCCGAGACGCGCGCGCTGCTGACGCTGCTCGGTTCCGGCTGTACGGACACGGCCATCGCCCGTGCCCAGGGCTGGAGTCAGCGCACCACGCAGCGTCGCATCCACCGGCTGCTGACCGACCTGGGCGCGGCCACCCGTTTCCAGGCGGCGGCGCTGGCCGCGCAGCGCGGCTGGTTCCACGAGTCCGCGCCGCCGGCCGACCCGCGCTCCGGCGGCGCGGCCGGATGACGCGCGGGCCGCGCCTGCCGCGTGCGCGCCCCGCCCCGCCGCGCCCTGCCGCGGCGTCAGGCGAGCCCCGTGCGGCGGCGGCTCCCGGGACGCCGGACACGACGCCCGCCCGGCGCCGGCTGCCAGGCGGCGCCGGGCCGGGCGCGACGCGGACGGCGGGAGCGGTCAGGGCAGGTCGAAGCCCAGGGCACGGGCGGCCGTCTCGGGGGTGGGCTGCGACCAGTGCTCCGCCACCGCCTCGTTGCTGGACAGCGACCGGGTGAGGGCCAGGTCCAGGTAGAGGGTGCCGCGCAGGTGGTCGGTCTCGTGCTGGACGATGCGCGCCGGCCAGCCGGTGAGGACCTCGTCGATCGCGCGGCCGCGCTCGTCCTGCCCCCGCAGCCGTATCCGGGCGTGCCGGGCGACGACCGCCTGCCAGCCGGGCACGCTCAGGCACCCCTCGAAGAACGCCGCCTTGGCGTCCCCCTCGGCCTGGTACGAGGGGTTGACCAGCACCCGGAACGGCAGGGGGGCGCGTTCCCGCGCCGCGAGCACCTCCGGGGATCCGGGGGCCGGGTCCTCCATCACCGCGATGCTCAGCGGGATGCCGACCTGGGGCGCCGCCAGGCCCACCCCGGGGGCCGCGTGCATCGTCTCGCGCAGCGCGGCCACGAACCGGTCGAGCAGCGCGTCGTCGAACTGGCCGTCGTACGGCTCGGCGGCGCCCCGCAGCACCGGATCGCCGGCGGCGACGATGGGCAGCGCACCTCCGGGCGCCAGGAGTTCCTCGACGCGAGCGGCCATGGACCTGTGTGTCGTTGAAGCAGCCATGGGTTCAGCTTGCCAGGGGCGCGCGTGTGTGTGCGCCGCAGCCGTCCAGGCGCACGTCCGCCGTCGGTATGCGGGCCCCGCCGGCGTATGACGCGGGCTCACCCACCGGTAGGTGTGTGCCGGGGGGCTGCCGGTGCGGCCGGGACGGGGCCGGCGGCGGGGACGTCGAGCGTACGGGGACGGCTCGCCCCCCTCGGCCTCGTGGGCGGCGAGGGGGGCGAGCCGTCGCGGGGCCCGGCGTGCCGCGGCTGACATGCGGCAGGCCGGGTCCGGATCACCGGGTGGCGCGCGCGGCCTCCTCGATCACGCGGGCGACGAGACCGGGGTGGGAGACCGCGACGGAGTGCGAGGCGGCCACCTCGGTGGTGTGGGCGTGGGCGCGTTCGGCCATGAACCGCTGCACGGCGGGCGGGATGTTGAGGTCCTCGGTGGTGATGACGTCCCAGCTGGGCTTGCTCTGCCAGGCGGCGGCCGTGGCCGGCTCCTCCAGTGCGGACTGGGCGATGGGCCGCTGCTCGGCCGCCATGAGGGCCGCCTGGTCGGCGGGCACGTCGGCGGCGAACTGGTGGTGGAACTTGTCCTGCTGGATGTAGAGGTCGGTGCCGGTGGCGCCGTCGGGGGTCGTGAACGGGACCGGGTCCAGGGCGTCGGGGAGGGTGGAGCCGGGGTACTTGTTCGTCAGGCCCAGTGCCGTCTCGCCCGGGGCCGGGAGGAAGGCGGCGACGTAGACCAGCGCCTTGACCTCGGGGTCGTTCGCCCCGGCCTCGCTGATCACCGAGCCGCCGTAGGAGTGCCCCACGAGGATCTTGGGGCCCTGGATGTGGTGGAGGAGGCTGCGCAGGGAGGCGGCGTCGGCGCCGGGGCCGCGCAGCGGGTCGGCGGCGGCGACGACCGGGTAGCCGTCCGCCCGCAGCTTCTCGATCACGCCGTTCCAGCTGGAGGCGTCGGCGAAGGCGCCGTGTTCGAGGACGATGGTCGGCCGGTGGACCGGGTGCGCCGGGACAGCGGCGTTCGCGTTCGCGCTCACGGCGAAGGTGCCGAAGGCGGCGGCCCCGGCCGCGGCGGTCACGAACGCGCTCGTCACCAGCCGCTTGCGCTTGACACCCTTGATGCTGACCACGAAAAACCCCTTCCTGGGACGGAACTGCCGTTGCCGAAGACATGTGTTCACATGCTTCACGGCTTCATATGCGTCATGTGCTTGACGTGTCGTACGGGCCGCGTGGGCGGCCATGGCCACACCCTCGCCCACGGGCCGGGCCGGTGGCATCCGTCACATGACGGTCCGCCGGCGGTCTGCCGCGCAGCCCGGCGACCGAGGGCGAACGGCCGGGCGCATTGCGGCCTTTGCCGCGGGAAGTGGCTGGTCAGGAACCGATTCGGCGCTGTGGGGCGCGCCACGGACCCGCGCCCGGCGTCGCACGCCTAAGCCATTCGACTGCATCGCGCACGACACGTCGCGGCGTCCGCGCGGTCCTCCCCCGGCCCGACCCCCTCGGGTGTGCCCGTTCGGTGACCGCGGTGCCGTGCGGCTGCCGCCGGCAGGCGCCCGTCGGCCCGCCGACGGGCGTTTCGGCTGCTCGGGAGGTGGAGCGGGTGCGGACCCGCCTTGACGCCCGGCCCGCGAGAGCCAATACTCGTCACCAGTTCAATAAGTGACTGTCATGGTGTCGCGCGGTGCGGCACGGGCGCTCACGAGGAATGTCCGCCCGTTGAGCACATGTGGCTCACCAGGGCCCGGGAAGGAGCGCGGACGATGGCAGACCGGCCGAAGGCAGGAGCCGAGGGGCCGCCGGTAGGGCGGCGGGCGATGCTGGGCATGCTGGGGCTCGGGGTGGCGGGGCTCGCCGCCGCGCCGCCCCTGCAGCGCGGCTGGGACGCGTTCTTGGCCAAGGCCTCGCAGGCCGACCCGACGGGTCTCAGCGGCCTGCTGCCGAATCCGGGCGGCTTCCGCTACTACAGCGTCGTCGGGTCCGTACCGCACAAGGACGAGACGGACTACACGCTGCGGATCTCCGGACTGGTCGACAGGCCGATGACGCTGCGGCTGGCCGACCTGCGGGCGATGCCGCAGACGCGGGTGGTGCACGACGTGCAGTGCACGGACGGGTGGCGGGTACCGAACACGCCCTTCACCGGGGTGAGGCTGTCGGACCTGCTGGACGCGGTGGGTGTGCGCCCGCGGGGCAGGGCGCTGCGCTTCACCTGTTTCGACGGGGCCTACTCCGAGAACCTCACCCTGGACCAGGCCCGCCGGCCGGACATGCTGGTGGCCCTGCAGATGCAGGACAAGCCGATCAGCCATGCGCACGGCGGTCCGGTGCGGTTGTACGCGGCCCCGATGTACTTCTACAAGTCGGCCAAGTGGCTGTCCGGCATCTCGGTCACCGACACGGTCGTCCCCGGGTACTGGGAGGAGCGTGGTTATGACATCGACGGCTGGCTCGACGGAGCGGACAAGAACGACGGCGGCGTCCAGGGCTGAACACGCGGGCCGGATCCGGCGGTTCAGCCGGGCCGAGCGCATGGTGCACCGGAGCACCGGCCTGCTGATGCTGCTGTGCCTGGTCACCGCGGCCTGCCTGTACCTGGGGCCGCTCGCCCAGCTCGTCGGGCGGCGGACCCTGATGGTCACCGTGCACGAGTGGTCGGGCATCGCGCTGCCGCTGCCGGCCCTCCTCGGCCTGCTCTCCCCCGCCTTCCGGGCGGACCTGCGGCGGCTGAACCGCTTCGCGCCGTACGACCGGCAGTGGCTGCGAGCCGCCCTGAGGCGTACGCGCTCGCCGCGGGTGCGTCCGGCGGGCAAGTTCAACGCCGGCCAGAAGCTCTACGCGGGCTGGATCGCCGGCGCGGTGCTGGTGATGATGGCCACCGGCCTGCTCATGTGGTTCATGGGCCTGCTGCCTTCCGTCTCCCGCACCAGCGCGATCTTCATCCACGACTTCCTCGCCTGGGCGATCGTGATCGTCCTGGCCGGCCACGTCCGGAAGGCCTACGCGGACCCGGAGACGGCGCCGGGCATGCGCACCGGCTTCGTCAGCCGCGCGTGGGCGCGGCGCCACCACCCCCAGTGGCTCGACGAGTTCGACGAGCTCGACGACACGCTCGACGCTGCGGACGAGCCAGGCGAGCCCGGCGGGTCAGAAGGGCCCGACGAGGGCGGGACCGCCCAGGGCCGCGCCTCGGGCCGGCCCGAGCCCAGGGCCGCGCGCCGGTGATTCCGTGCTTCCCGTCAGCAGCGGCCCGTTGCCGCCCCTACCATCACCTGTCAAAATGGTGACATGAATCTCACCCATGTCTTCGTCTGCGACCACCCGGCGCTGGACTTCGCCGCGACCCTGCGGGCCAGGCGATCGACGCGCTTCGAGATGTTCGCGGCACCGGACCGGCTGGACGCCTGGTACCTGGAAGCCGGAATCGTCGACGCACTCGCCCCCAGCCGCCAGGCGGACGTCGACCAGGCAGTGACCGTACGAGAAGCCATCTACAGCCTGGTCACCGCCCGCCGACTCGGCGAGGACTACCAGCCGCGGGCCCTGGACGTGCTCAACGCCGCGGCCCGCAAACCCGCCGCCGTACCGCAGCTCACCCCGAACGGCCGCCGCACCTCGGCCACACCGGAA
The DNA here is from genome assembly GCF_020400825.1 of Streptomyces sp. HPF1205. Classification (GTDB taxonomy): domain Bacteria; phylum Actinomycetota; class Actinomycetes; order Streptomycetales; family Streptomycetaceae; genus Actinacidiphila. The sequence continues at coordinate 47,375 of NZ_JAINVH010000012.1, read as the reverse complement.
GAAGCACTGGCCACCGTCGCCCGCCAGGCCGTCGAACTCCTCAGCGGACCCGACGTACCCCTCCTCAAGGAATGCAGCAACCCCGAATGCACCCGCGTCTACATCGACCGCTCCCGCGGCATGCGCCGCCAATGGTGCGGCATGGAATCCTGCGGAAACAAGATCAAAGCCGCCGCCTACCGCGCCCGCAAGAAGAACACGCCCGCCGGTGCCTGGGGGGCGCGGTCCTTCGGGTGCGTGCCGTCCACCGCGCCACATCGGCGGGACAGTAGACGCCTGATGTTTCACGCCGACTACACTGAGCCGCGTGAGAGCTGACGCGGCGCGCAACCTGGAAGCGGTCCTGACCACCGGGGCGCGCATGCTCGCCTCCGATCCGGGCGCGAGCATCGCGAGCATCGCCGCCGAGGCCGGCGTGGACCGGCGTACGGTGTACCGGCGGTTCGCCTCCCGCGAGGACCTGCTCGCCGCGATCTACGTGTCGCGGCTGGAGGCCATCGAGCGGGCCATCGAGGACGCGCGGCTGCGCGAGGCGCCCGTCGCCGTCGCCCTGCACCGCTACGTGGAGAACATCATCGCGGTCAACCGCATGTGGCCCGTCGACCTCACCCGCATGCTCGCCGACGACGCCGTCCGGGAGCGGCGTGAGGTGTCGCGGCGCGAGGTCGACCGCTTCCTCCAACGGGCCACCGACGAGGGCGTGCTGCGCCCCGCGTCACCGGAGGGCTGGGCCGCCGCGCTGCTGCCGCAGCTCATGCACCTCGTCGCGCGGCAGATGCCGCACCTGAGCCCCGCGCAAGCCGCCGACCTCGTCGTCGACACCTTCCTGAACGGCCTCGGAGCGCGCTGACCGCACCCGCCGGGGTCGGGCACGGTCGCACGACCCCGTTCCCCGCCGGGGTCGATGTCGTGCGCTCCGGGTCGGGCCCTACGAGGACCGCAGATGCGCCAGGACCGTGCGCACCCCCCGCTCGACCGCCCGGCGGGCCGGTTCCGTGTGGTCCAAGGACTCGAAGCCGTGGCGGGCCCCCGGCACGTCGATGACGTCGACATCGGCGCCGCAGTCGGTGGCCGCGGCGAGGAACTCCGCTACGGTGGCGGCGATTTCGGGGCGCTCCAGTTCGACCCGGGTGAGCACGACGGGCAGTCGGCCCGCCTTCCGGACGGCGACCGCGGGCCGGAAGCGGGTGTCCGCCAGGCCCCAGCCCGGGAGGGGGGCGAGCACGGGGTAGGAGGCGGCCACGCAGCGCAGCCACGGCGGGGGTCCGGCCAGCCAGTCCGCCGCGAGCAGGCCCCCCGCGGACATGAACCACAGCGCGACCCGCTCCGGGTCCACCCGCGGGTGGACCCGCACCAGGTCCACCGCCGCCGCCACGTCGCCGGCCGCCCGTTCGTAGTCCCCCAGGTCGTGCAGCGTGTGGTCGAACGTGACCCCGATTCCCCCGCTCGCGGCGACGTGCCGGCCGTACCCCGTGAACACCGGCCAGTCCCGCGGAGTCGGCCGGGCGCCCGCCGGAACGGGGCCGCCGTGCACGAACACGACCGCGGGTCGCGGATCGCCGTCCCCGGACATGTACAGGTCGACGTTGCCGACGCGCTCCCGGGTGACGGCGGGGGCGCCGGCCGCTTGGGGTACGTCGAGCAGGAACGGCCGCAGGTGCCCGGGCGGTTCCTCGCCCGCGGGCGTCAGGCGGTGTCCCTCGCCGGCGGCCGCCCGGCGCAGCACCCGGGCCAGTTCGGCGGGGGCGGACAGCATCGGCCAGTGCCCGGTGTCCAGTTCGAAGAAGCCCACCCGCGGGTCGGCCAGTTCCCGCAGTCGCGGGTCACCGAGCCGGACCAGGGACTGCACGAGGGCGATGCTCGACCCGTTGGCGGTGCACAGCACGCCCGTGGTCGGCACGCCGCGGGCGGCCTCGCCGGTGCGCAGCGGCTGGGTGAAAGTACGGGCGGGCTGGGGCACGGCGCGGTGGGCCAGTTCGGCCAGGGCTTCCTCGGGGACACCGGCGGTGCTGCCCCAGCGGGCCCAGTCGGCGGGGGGCGCGGCGGCGCCGGCCGGGGTCCTGGAGGGCAGCGCGGCACCGTCCTGCGCCGACGCCGCCTCCACCGTCGCGCCGCCCGCCGTCTCGGCGGCCGGCCGCTGCCGCAGCGCCCGGTCGGGCAGCAGCTCCAGCGGCAAGGCGCCGTCCGCCGGTACGGCGGTGTCGACAAAGACGAGGCGGTCGACCCGCCCCGGGCGCCGCCCGGCGGCGGCGAGCATGGGGTGGACGCCGTAGCAGTGACCGACGAGCACGACCCGGGAGGCCGTGATCGAGTCGACCAGCCGCACGATGTCCTGGATGTGCGTCTCCAGGTCCGGCCCCGGGCCCGTGGTGGCCGCGGGCCCCGGACCGCCGGGCACGTGGCCCTCGCCCATCCCCGTCAACGTCACCGGGTACGCGTGCGCGCCCTGCGCCCGCAGCGCCCCGGCCACCGCCTCCCACACCCAGCCGCCCGTATGCGCGCCCGGGACCAGTACGAACGCCGTCGTGGATGTCATGAACACCCCTCCTCACCCTGCGGTGAACCTCGTTGGGACCTGCTCACCGGTACGCTAGGAACTCCCCCGGAGGGAGGTTCAAGCGTGGCCCGCGACGGGTTGTGCAGCATCGGCGAACTCGCCGCCCTGGCCGGTGTCACCGTCAAGACGGTCCGCTTCTACTCCGACCGCGGCCTCCTGCCCGAGACGGCCCGCACCCACGGTGGCCACCGCCTCTACGGCCCCGGCGCGCTCGACCGTCTGCGCCTGATCCGCTCCCTGCGCGCCCTGGACCTGCCACTGCCGCAGATAGAGCGCGTCCTGGCGGCGCAGGACGAGGCGCAGGAAACGGCGCGGGACGCGGCCGGGGGCCCGGACGGGAGCGTCCGCGCGGCCGCACACACCGGCGTACCCCCGGCCGTACCCGCGCGGGCACAGACCTCCGTCCTGGAAGACGCCCTCGCCCGCCGACTGCGCGAGGTCGGCTCCCGGCTGGCCGTGCTGCGCTGGCAGGAGGCGGCCCTGCGTCTGCTGCACGAGCCCGCGACGCCGGGTGAACTCGCCCAGCGGCTCGGGCTGGTCGCCTCGGTGGCGGCGGCGCCGACCACGGCCCCGCTGGCCCGCTTCTGGCGGCAGTGGCTGCGTCCGGCGCGGCTGCCGGCCGCGCTGACCGACCGGATCGTCGACCGGGCCGTGCCGCAGCTTCCGGCCGACCCTGCCCCGGCGCACGTGCTGGCCTTCGCGCGGCTGCACGCGCTGGTCGCCGAGATCCGCCCGGAGGCGGACAAGAGCCAGCCCGTCGCCCACCGCCCCGGCAGCGGCTGGCGGCCCGAGGTCCTCTATCCGGGCCTGATGGAGGCGTTCGCCCTGGCCGCGCCCCATGTACGCACCGGCCGCCCGCCCGGCCCCGGCGACGCGCTCGACTGCTTCGTCGCCGCCCACGCCCGCGCCCACCCCGACACTCCCCGGGACACCCCCGCCTTCCGCCGACGCCTCGCCGTCCTGCTCACCTCGGAGCCCCGCGTCGACCGCTACTGGGCCCTGACCGCTGAGCTCTCCGGATCCCCCGCCACCCCCGGCGCCGCCCACACCTGGCTCAGCACCGCCTTGACCGCGCCCTCCGCCTGAGACCGCCCCCGCGCGCACCTCAGCCGCGTCCGGCGCCCAGGTGCCGGGAGTCGGCCCCCGGGCAGGCCCCGCCGGATGATCCGTGATCGGTGATCCGTGATCGGTGTCCCGGTCGGCCGTTCGACCTCCTCGGCCCTCAGATGCCGGTGCTGCCGCGAAACCGGCCGTGAACCGGAACCGGCCGTGCGAACCGGCCGTGCGAACCGGCCGTGCGAACCGGCCGTGCCAACCGGCCGGGACACCGCATCGGCGCCGGAAAGCCTTCGCGTTTTCCCTCACAGGCAATCTAACCGCCATAGACCGGTTGACAGGTTAGAGAGATCCGTGTTGACTTTTTCACGTAACCACTGAACGAAGCCATACCGGTTAGATGTCGGCGCCGGCCGACCTGACACCGAGCGGAGAACGAGATGACGACCATCCACCACCGTTACGCGACCGTCCGCGGGCAGCGGCTGTTCTACCGGGAGGCCGGGCCGAAGGACGCACCCACCGTCGTGCTGCTGCACGGCTTCCCCACGAGCTCGTTCATGTTCCGGAACCTCATCCCGTCGCTGGCCGACCGGTACCACGTGATCGCCCCCGATCACCTGGGCTTCGGCCTGTCCGACGCACCGCCGGCGGACGAGTTCGACTACACCTTCGACGCCCTGGCGGACCTGACCGCGGGGCTGCTGGATCAGCTCGGGGTGACCCGGTACGCGATGTACGTGCAGGACTACGGGGCCCCCGTCGGCTGGCGCCTGGCCCTGGCGGACCCGGCCGCCATCACGGCGATCATCACCCAGAACGGCAACGGCTACGAGGCGGGTCTCACCGAGGAGTTCTGGAAGCCGGTGCGCGCCTACTGGCAGGAGCCGAACGCCCGGACCGAGGCGGGGGTGCGCCAGGCGCTGACCCTGGAGGTCACCCGCTGGCAGTACCTGCACGGCGTGCCGGACGAGAGCCTGGTCAGCCCCGACACCTGGCACCACGATTTCGCGCTGCTGTCACGCCCGGGCAACGACCTGGTGCAGCTCGCGCTGTTCGCCGACTACGCCGGCAATCTCCCCCTGTACCCGAAGCTGCACGCCTATCTGCGCGACAGCCGGGTCCCGCTGCTGGCCGTCTGGGGCCGCAACGACGAGATCTTCGGTCCCGAGGGAGCGCTGGCCTTCGCCCAGGACGCCCCGGGCGCCGAGATCTGCCTGCTCGACGGCGGGCACTTCCTGCTCGAAAGCCACTTGGACGACGCCGTCGCCGTCATCCGCCGCTTCCTCGAAAGGTCCGTGGGCCGACCGAGCGCACCCGGCCGCCCCGAGGGCCGCACATCGGCGGCGGCCGGCCCGAAACCTGACATGACCTGAGCCGGCCTCACCCCACCTGTCCCTCCCCGGCCGGGGTCCTGCCTCCGGCCCGCTGCCCGAGCGGATGCCGTTCGCCGAACCGCTGCGCCGACGCATGCCGGTCCGGTTCGCCGGTACGTGGATCGCCGACAGCGAGGAGTCGTGCCGCCGCACGGGCCCGGCCACTACCCGGTGGCGCAAAACCAGGCTGCTGTAACCTGTGAAAGGAATTGACCTGGTTAGGAGGCGCGCGGGGTGGACGACCGAGAGCGGCAGGACGCGCTGCTGGAGCTGCTGAACAGCACTCCGGTGGTCAACGGGCTGGTCCAGGACCTGCTGGCGGACCCCGAGGCGGCCAGGGCCTGGCAGAAGGCGCACGGCGGCACCGGCGGCGCGGAGGAGCGGCGCCACCTGCTGCGGGCGCGCGACATCCTGCAGGGCGTCGTACGCGGCAGTCAGCCGGCCACGTCCCTGACGCCCCTGCTCGACGACGTCGTCTCCCGCCCCCGCGTCTCCCCCGCCGGGGTCGACTGGGAACTGCGGGCACCCGCGCCGCGACGGATGGCGGTGGAGGCGGTCATGGCGTGGAGCGCGCTGCAGGCGACCGTGCCGGGGCGGCTGCGGCCCTGCGCCAACCCGGAGTGCCGGCTGTTCCTCCTCGACCGCAGCAAGACCAACAAGGCCCGTTGGTGCTCCATGGCGGTGTGCGGAAACAGGATGAAGGCCAGACGCCACTACCAGCGCACCCACCCCGCCGCGGCCGGATGACGGACCCGCCCCGGTCGCGGAGCACTCGCACCGCGGCGCGACGCGGACACGACCAGGACCACGAGTCGCTCACAGGAGATCATCATGACCGGCACCGGGCAGCGCGGCACGCTCCAGCGGATGGACAACGTCGCCGTCGTCGTCGACGACCTCGACGCGGCCAAAGCGTTCTTCACCGAACTCGGGATGGAGCTGGAGGGGGAGGCAACGCTGGAGGGCAGCGTGGTGGACCGCCTCATCGGGCTCGACGCCGTGCTGACGGACATCGCCATGATGCGCACCCCGGACGGCTCCGGGCGGATCGAACTGACCAAGTACCACAGGCCGGCGAGCCCGAGCGGCGACCAACTCGTCCCGGTCTACGCGCTCGGCGCCCACCGCGTCATGTTCGCCGTCACCGACATCCAGGACGTCGTGGGCCGCCTCGAACCGCACGGCGCCGAACTCCTCGGCGACATCGTGAGTTACGAGAACAGCCACCGGCTCGCCTACCTGCGCGGCCCCGGCGGCATCGTCCTCGCCCTGGCCGAACAACTCACCTGACCGGTGGAGGGGGACGGGGACAGGGGAACGGGGACGGCGGCGGCGGACGCCGAGGGCGTGCGCCGCGTTCGCCCGGTCAGCGTTCGCGGCGGATGCCCTCCAGCAGCAGCGTGACGTGCCTGCGCCAGTCGCCGGTGCAGGTCATGTTCGCCATGGCGCCGCGGGTGATGAGGACGAAATCGTCGCCGTGGAAGTCCGCACGCAGGCGGCCGGCGTCGACGGCGCGGCGCACGACGCGTTCGGTGATCGCCGAGAGGTCCGTCTTCTCCGCGGCAATGTCGGTCCAGCGCGGTTCCCCGGGGCCGAGGAGGGCGAAGCGGAACGCGGCGTCGGCCTCGGCGGATTCCAGGTAGCCGTAGAGCAGTGTCTCGAAGGCCGTCCAGGGGTCGTCCGCCTCGTCGGCGGCGCGGGCGAGTGCCGTCATCGCCTCGAACCGGCGGCCGATGATCGCCGCCAGGAGTGCCTGCTTGTCGGCGAAGTGGCGGTAGAGGGTGCCGACGCCCAGACCGGCGCGCTCGGCGATCTCGTCCATCTGCACGGCGTCGCCCCGCTGGGCGAAAAGCTCGCCGGCGGCGTCGAGGACGGCTTCGCGGTTGCGCCGGGCGTCGGCGCGCAGCGGGCGTTCGGGAGCGGTCATGACCACTGACTGTAGTTGACGACGCGGGGAGGCCACGTCTACATTTTCGGAACCGGAGTTCAGGTTCATGTTATGGAGGCTTCGATGATCGTGGTAACCACGCCGACGGGACAGATCGGCGGTCAGCTGATCCGCCGGTTGCTCGACCAGGGCCGGAAGGTCCGGGTCATCGCCCGGGACGCCTCGCGCCTGGACGACTCGGTCCGCGAGCGGGTCGAGACCGTCGTCGGCCCGCACGACGACCCGGCCGTGCTCGACGAGGCGCTGCCCGGCGCCGAGGCGCTGTTCTGGCTCGTCCCGCCGAACCCGCGGGCACCGAGCGCGCAGGCGCACTATCTGCGATTCGCCCGGGCAGCAGCAGCAGCCGTCGCCCGCCACGACATCGGGCACGTCGTCGGGGTCTCCAGCGCCGGACACGGCTGGCCCGACCCGGCAGGAGTTCTCTCGGCGGCCTTCGCGATGGACGCCGTACTGAGCCGGTCGGGTGCGGCCTACCGGGCCTTGTCCATGCCGTACTACATGGAGAACCTCCTGCGGCAGCTCGACACCATATGCGAGCAGGGCGCGTTCTACCTGACCTGGGCGGGCGACCTGCCGCTGGCGACGATCGCGACCAAGGACATCGCCGGCGTGGCCGCCGGCCTCCTCACCGACCTGTCCTGGACCGGGCAGGAGAACACACCGGTGTTCGGCCCCGACCGGCTGACGCCCGACGGCATGGCCGAGGTGATCGGCCAGGAACTCGGCCGTCCGGTCGCCTACCGCCGCATGGGCATGGACGGCTACGTGTCGCTCCTGCGCTCCCAGGGCGCCGGCGACCAGGCGATCCAGGACCTGACCGAGGCGTTCGCCGCGCAGGACCACGGCATCTACGACGAGGACTGGGCGAGCGCCGACCCGACACCGACGGACTTCAGGACCTGGTGCAGGGAGGTGCTCAAGCCCGCCGCGGACGCCCGTACGCCATGACCCGGGCCGGGCTCCGATTCCTCAACGGTTCGATACGGGGGGCCGGGCGGGCGGGCGGCGGGTCCGCGGCGCGGCGCACCGACAGCGCGCCCGCGGCCACGTTGTCCCGGGCCGGTCCCCGTCCATCCGCGGCCCGGACACCGCCTCCCAGGGCCGAACGCGCTCCTCCGTCCGCGGGGCGGTACGGCGGCGGTGCCGTGCGAGCTCCCGGCGACCCGTGCCCGACGCGCACATGGGGGGCGACCGACGGTGGCCGGTGTGGCAAGGTGCGGGGAATGGAGATGTCCGATGCCGCTCGTGCGGTGGCGGCCGCGATGTCGGTCGCCGCATCACTCGGCCTGCCGGTCGGCGACGCGGTCGTGCTCCACAACTCCAACAAGCTGGCCGTGCGGTTGACGCCGTGCGACGTCTTCGCCCGGATCGCCCACGCGGGGCAAGAGGTCGCGCGGTTCGAGGTCGAGCTCGCCGGGCGGCTCGCCGAGGGCGGGTGGCCGGTGTGTCCTTTGGAGCCGCGGGCGGACCCACGCGTGTACGTGCGCGACGGCTTCGCCGTGACGCTGTGGACCTACTACGAGCCCGCGGCACGTCATGTCCCACCGGCCGATTACGCCAAGGCGCTTGAGCGGCTGCACGCCGGCATGCGCGAGGTCGATGTGGCGGGCCCGCGGTTCACCGACCGGATCGCGTACGCGGAGGGCATCGTCGCCGACCCGGAACGCTCGCCGGAACTCGCCGACGCGGACCGCGTCTTCCTCGGCGGCAGACTGGCGGGCCTGCGACGGGCGATCGAGGACCGCGGCGCCGCGGAGCAACTGCTGCACGGCGAGCCGCATCCGGGCAATGTGCTCAGCACGGACAACGGGCCGTTGTTCATCGACTTCGAGACGTGCTGCCGCGGACCGGTCGAGTTCGATCTCGCCCATGTCCCCGAGGCGGTCCGTGAGCGCTACCCGGGCCTCGACCAAGGGCTGCTGGACGAGTGCCGGGAACTCGTCCTCGCGATGGTCGCCGCGTGGCGCTGGGACCGCGGCGACCGGTTCCCGAACGGGAGGCGGTTCGGAGAGGCACTCCTGCTCGCGCTGCGCGATGGTCCTCCGTGGCCGACACTTGACACGCTGAACGAGCGGCTGAACGGCCGGTAGCACGGCCGGCGCACTCGCAGGTGCGGCCGTTGCGCGAACGCGGCCTTCGCCTCGGCGGAGCGCCCTGCGGGGGCGTCCGTCGGGGCGAAGGCCGGTGAACCCCGGGCGTTGTTCGGAGTTCCGGGATTCGGAGTTCCGGAGTTCGGAGTTCCGGGGTTCAGAGTTCGTCGTGGGACCAGTTCGAACTGCTGCCACCGTTGGGGACGCTCGCGGTCCTGTACAGCAGGAGGGCGATTCTGGCGGCGACGTCGGACCAGCTGTTCCAGGTCACGCCACCGGTCGTGGTGATGCCCGGAGTGGCCGGATTGTTCGTGACGTTCAGTCCGTAGGCCGAGGCCTGGCCCCACCCGTTCTGCAGGCTTGCCGCGGTGGCGGCGGTGGCGGCGGTGCGGCGGTGCGGCGGTGCTACGCCAGCAGCTTCAGCAGCCGCTCCGCGACGATCGCGGCGGATGCCGGGTTCTGCCCGGTGATCAGGTTGCGGTCCTCCACCATGTACGGCTTCCAGATCTCGCCGCGGCTGAACTCGACGCCGATCTTCTCCTTCAGCTCCGTCTCCAGGAGCCACGGCGCCTTGGAGGCCAGCCCCACCGCCTCTTCCTCCTCGTCGGTGAAGCAGGTGATCCGGTACCCCTGGAAGGGCGACCGGCCGTGGATCCGGGTGGCCAGAATCGCCGCCGGAGCGTGGCACACGATCGCCAGCGGCTTGCCCGAGGCCAGCTGCGCCGTCAGGATGCGGCCCGCGTCGGCGTCCAGCCACAGGTCCGACATGGGACCGTGCCCACCGGGCAGGTACACCGCGTCGTAGTCCTCCAGCCGCACGTCCGACAGCTGCAGCGGTCTGCGCATGACCTCGGCGGAGCGGATGATGGCCTCCAGCTCCAGCGCTCCCTGCTCACCGCCGGCCATCGAGGGGCGCAGGCTCATCATGTCCACGTTCGGCGTCACACCGCCCGGTGTGGCGACCACGACCTCGTGTCCCGCCTCCGTCAGGGCCTTGTACGGGGCCGCGAACTCCTCGGCCCAGTAACCCGTCGCGTACCTGGTGCCGTCCTTGAGCACCCAGTACGTCGCTCCCGACACCACGAAAAGGATCCTCGCCATGTCCGACCACTCCTGCCGTCCGGTGCGCGGCCTCTGCCCGTGTCGCAGAACCGCCTTCCGGACCACCTTCACGCGCGGGGCGGCCGGCTCGCCCCCGTGGGACACCCTGGTCCTGCCGGCCCGTGCCGCATGCCACCGGGCCCGGCGCGGGGGCCCAGGAGCCGCGGACCTGACACGCCGGCACCGGTGAGCGGACCGCGGCCGGGACGTGACATCGGCAGCGAGGCTCAGGCCGTGCCGGCGAACGGGCGAGGGGCCGACCGGCGGGTCGGCCCCTCGCCCGATGGCGCGCCCCGTCACTTGCCTGCCGGGTGCGCGGTCAGTAGGTCCGCCAGGTCGATGCGGGTGAGGAACTCGCGGCGGATCCGGTCGGCGACCTTCGAGACCTCCTCGGAGCCGTCGTTCGCCGGGTCGATGTGCACGCGGTAGGGGCGCTCGCCCTCGGGCAGAGCCACGATGCGGGCGATCTCGTCGGAGACCAGCGAGGCCTCCGCGCCCTGCGGGGCGAGCGCGGCGAGCTTCTGGGAGACCTGCTGGAGCAGGCCCGGGTACTTGGTCTCGTACTCCGCCTCGACGGCGCCGTCGGCCGGGTGACCGGAGTGGGCGAAGTGGTTGGTGCCGCTGGTGAAGGAGCCGGGCACCACGATCGAGGTCTCCACACCCCAGCGGGCCAGCTCACCGGCGTAGCTGACCGCGAGGGAGTCCATCGCGGCCTTGGCCGCGAAGTACGGGGCCAGGTACGGCGGGGTGCCGCCCTTGACACTGGAGCTGGAGACCCAGACGACCAGGCCGCGGCCGGCCTCGCGCAGATGCGGAAGCACGACGCGGTTGACCCGCTGCGTGGAGAGCACGTTGATGTCGTAGAGCTCGGCGAACTGCTCGGGGGTGAAGGCCTCGGCGGGCCCGGTGACCATGTGACCGGCGTTGTGGATCACGACGTCGATACGGCCGTGCTCCTCGATCACCTGCTTGATCGCCGAGTCGACGGAGTCGTCGGAGTTGACGTCCAGTTCGATGGAGCGCAGGTCGACTCCGTGCTCCTTGGCGTAGTCGGCGGCGGCCTGTACCTGCGGCGCGTTGCGGCCGGAGGTCTCGCGCATGCCGGCGTAGACGGTGTTGCCGGTGTCCGCGAGGGCGCGGGCGGTCAGGGCGCCGAAGCCGCTGGATGCGCCAGTGATGACGACGATGTTGCTCATGGGGTAACTCCTGGTTCGCGAAGGCAGGTTGCTGGGGGGATGACTGCGGATGAGGGGTGGGACCGCTCGGGCCGGGGGCCGGGGGCCGGCCGCGTATGCCGCCCGTCGGGCGTGGGACGGAGGTCAGACGATGCCGCCGTTGGCGTAGACGGTCTGGCCGTTGATCCACCGCGCCGGGCCGGCCAGGAAGGCGATGGTCTCGGTGATGTCCTCAGGTGTGCCGATGCGCTCCAGCGGGGCCGCCTTCGCGAGGTTGTCGAGCGCGGCCTGGTCCTTGCCCTCGAGGAACAGCGGGGTGGCGGTGGGGCCGGGCGCGACCGCGTTGACGGTGATGTCTTTGCCGCGCATCTCGCGGGCGAGCACCAGGGTCATCGCCTCGACGGCGCCCTTGCTCGCGGCGTAGGCCCCGTAGGTGGGGAACTGGAGCCGGGTGAGCGACGAGGACAGGTTGATCAGGGCGCCGCCGCGACGCAGCCGCCGGGCCGCCTGCTGGGAGACGACGAAGGTGCCGCGGATGTTGGTGCGGTGCATGCGGTCCAGGTCGTCCAGATCGAGCGTGGCGATGGGCGACAGGAGCATGATGCCCGCCGTGTTGACCACGACGTCGATGCCGCCGAACTCCGACTCGGTGGCGTCGAAGGCCGCGGCCATGGCCTCCTCGTCGGCCACGTCGCCGCGAACGGCGATGGCCTTGCCGCCCTGGGCCGTGATGGCCGCCACCGCTTCGTCCGCCTTGGCCTTGTTGCCCGCGTAGTGCACGGCGACGGCGTAGCCGTCCTTGGCCAGGCGGTGGGTGACGGCGAGGCCGATGCCGCCGGTGCCGCCGGTGACCAGCGCGACGCGGGTGTTGGTGTCCGTCATGGTGACCAGTCCTTCATTCGATGTGACGGCGCCGCCCGCTAGCGGCGGGCCGTCATCACTGTTGACGCTTTGACGTTATCGACGATAACACGGCATGCGATCGTCGACAACAGATTGACGTGAGCGTTGATAACAACGTCGAGCGGGCGGGGAGTGAGGGCCGGTGACCCTCCGCACAACGAGCTCCTGCCCCGCACCGCTTTCGAGGTCCGCCCTGACCCCGACCGGCCGCTTTACGGGCTTCCCGTACGCCATGTGACCGACCGGTGGGGACGTGAGCCAGGTCGGCGATGACGAGGGCACACGCCGCGGCGGCGGCGACCCGGGGCCACCGCGTCCGGCTCGACGGCTCGCGATCCTGGGCGTTCCCGCCGGGTGGCGTTCCCGCCGCGGCGGGCACCCAGAGCTGGCTCGATGCCGCCTGAGGCGGCCTCCCGGCGGCCGACGACCAGCTCTCGTTTCTCTTGACCGTGATGACGCGTCACCCCGCCGAGACCGGATCATCGCTCACATATTTTAGGCATCATCGATAACACTATGCCGATCACATCTAAGCGTTAGCATTGATTGCATGACAGTGACCGACACGACCCCGCAGCCGCGCGACCGCATCCTGCGGGCAGCGGCCGACCTGCTGGCCGAGGGTGGACGGGAGGCGGTCTCCACCCGCTCCGTCAGCGCTGCCGCAGGAGTCCAGGCACAGACGATCTACCGGCAGTTCGGCGACATGCAGGGCCTGCTCGACGAGGTGGCCCGGCACGGCCTCACCGCCTATCTCGCCGAGAAGCATGCCAACCTGGCCGGCGATGACCCGCTGGAGCAACTGCGCCGGGGCTGGGACCTGCACGTGGCCTTCGGCCTCGCCAACCCGGCCGTGTACCGGCTCCTGTACACCGAGCATCGCCCCGGCGGGAACGCCGCTGCGATGAGCGAGGCCTACGAAGTCCTGCTGCGGCTGGTGACCCGGGTCGCCGAGGCAGGCCGGCTGCGCATGGGCGTGGCCGCGGCGGCGGAGATGATCCACGCCACCGGCATCGGCGTGACCGTCACGCTGATCGGGGCCCAGGAGGCCGGCCGACTCGCCGAATACGAGGATCTGTCGCGGAACACCCGAGAAGCCGTGCTGGCCGCCCTGGTCACGCCGGCGGAGCCCGGCGGGCGGGCCGAGGACTCCCGGGCCGCCCGCGGTGCCCGGCACGCCGTGGCCTTGAAGGCACTGCTGGACGAGGCCGGGGACAGGCTCGCCCTCACCCCGGGCGAGCACCTGCTTCTCATGGAATGGCTGACCCGCCTCGCTTCCGGCGAACCCTGGCGCTGACGGCCAAGGCCCTGCCGGCCGGGACCAGGTCGGGCCGGTTACGGGGCCGGACGCGCGGGCGGTGGACGAGTAGGCGGGCCGGACGCGCGAGGGGCGGCCCCGGGTAGGGGGCCGCCCCGGAGCGGTGGGGCGCGCCGCTACTTCTGGTCGCGCAGCCGGCTCGCCACCGAGGTGAGCGGCTTGGCCTCCTCGGTGCGGCCCATGGCGGCCAGGCGGGTGACCGCCGCGTCGAGCCGGGAAAGGGCGGGCGCGGCGCGCTTGAGGTAGAGGCCCTCCACGACGCCGGCCAGGCGGACGCACTCGGCCCACTCGGTGACGCGCTCGTCCTGCGGCCCCGGCTCGCCGAGCAGGCCGAGGGCCTTGTCCAGCGCGGCCAGGGCGTCCTCGTAGGCACCGGCGTACGCGTTGACCCGGCCGTGCTCGTACGCCAAAGCGGTGTCCAGGGACCGGCCGCGCGCCTCGACGCCGGCCGCGCGGGCCTCGTCGGCGACCCGGCCGGCGTCGTCGAGGAAGGTGAGGGCCCCGGCGAGGCCGTCGGAACCCTCATGCTCGGCCTGGAGGCGGGCGAGTTCGCGCAGGCAGTTGCTGATCTGCTCGTAGCGGGGAGCCCGCGTGTGCGCGGCCAGGGCCTGGTCCACGGCCTCGCGGGCCCGGCCGAACTCGCCGGCCTCGCCCAGGAGCACCGCCGTCTCGGCGGCGATCATGGCGTGGCTGCCCGGGTCGTCGTCCCAGCCCGCCGACTCGGCGGCGAGCGCGACGAACTCCGCCGTGGCGGCCTTGAGGTCCTCCCCCGCGTGCAGCGCTCGGGCGCGGGTCAGGCGCAGCTGGGCCACAAGCCGGTCGTCCACGTCCCCTGCGGCCGCGTCCGGTTCGGCCAGCAGGGAGTCCAGCAGGGCGATGCTGTCCTCGACGCGGCCCAGGTCGAGGCTGAGCTGGGCGGCGTTGCTGTAGGTGCAGAACGCCTCGACGCGGCTGCCCTCGCGGAAGTCGAGCTCCGCCGAGCGCGTCAGGTGCCGCAGCGCCTCCTCGGGACGGCCCAGACGCATGCACGCCTCCGCCAGGTCGGCGTGGAGGCGGGAGGTATACGACGTCTCGGAGGGCCAGTCGGCGGCCAGCCGCAGGGCCTCGGTCAGATCGGCGTGCCCGGCCGGCGCGTCGCCCAGGCCGAGCTGGAGCCGGCCGCGCAGTCCGAGCGCGCGGGGCAGGTGCCAGGCGGGGCCGTGTTCCTTGAGCCTGCCGAGGAGGCCGTCGATCTCGGTCCGCGCGGCGGGCAGGTCGCCGACGACGGCGTACGTCGTGGCCCGCAGCAGCCGGGCGCCGGAGATCTGGCTGACGACGCCGTGCCGGGTGGCGAACTCCTCCAGCAGGTCCACCTCGGCGAACGCCGGGGCGGCGTGTTCCTCGCTGCGGACCGTCTGGAGCCGCAGGCCGAGCGCCGTCGCCCGCAGCCGCAGCAGGCGGGCCTCCTGGTACGGGGCGAGGTCCGGCGTGTCCTGCTGCAGGCGGACCACCGCGGCGTGGGCGCCAGTCAGCGCGGCGGCCCTGGCTTGCGCGGCCTGCGCTTGTGCCGCCTGGGCGTCGGCGGCCCCCGCTCCCGCGGCCTGCGCTTCGGGGGACTGCGCTTCGGGGGACTGCGCCTCCGGGGCCCGGTCCGCGGGGACCTGCGCCTCGGGGACCCGGCCCTCGGGAGCTTCCGCCCCGGCGGCCGGTGCCCGTCGCTCTCCCTCGGCCCCGCCGTCCCGCTCCGCGGGCTTCTCCGCCTCGGCCAGCAGCGCGCAGCCGCGGGCGAGCGCGGCTGCTCCCCGCTCTGCCGCCTCGTCGTACAGGTACGCGGCCTGCGTGTAGAGGGCGGCCGCGGCGGCGTACTCCTCCTTCGTGTGCGCCCGGCTCGCCTCGTCGGCCAGCAGGTCCGCGCGCAGCCGTGCGAGCGGGCCCACGGCCGGGTCGTCGGGGTGGGCGTAGTCCGGGGCGGCGAGCAGGGCGCGCAGCCGGGCCCAGTACGCGTCGGCGTCCGGGTGCGCCTGTTCTTCCAGGGCGCGTGCCCGCAGGATGAGTTCGGGCAGGGCCTCGGGGACCGCGGCGGCCTCACGCGGGGCGGAACCGGCGGCCGGGACCGCCGGGGCGGCGGGGACCACGTCCTGCAGGGTACGGGTGCGCAGGGTGAGCTCCAGCGCCTCCAGCAGCGGGGCGCGCTCCAGTCGGGCCCTGCGCCGGTCGGTGTGGGCCGTGGTCTTGTTGCGGGCGTCGAAGCGGGCGGCCAGGTCGTCGGCGTTGCGCCGCACCTCGGCGCGCAGGCCGGCGACCGACCAGGCGCGGCCGGCGTATCCGGCGGCGGGCAGGTCGCCGTGGCCGAGCGCCTCGACGCGCTGGAGCAGGACCTCGACGCCGGTCAGGAAGTCGAACATGTCCAGCGGGGACTCGACCTCGTCGAAAAGGCCGCGGTTCTCGGCGAGCAGTTCCAGCCCGCGGGCCTCGTTGCCGGTCAGCGCGCAGAACTCCAGGTGCCGGCCCACCTCCCCGGACATCGAGGGGTCGCGGCGGCAGCCGCGGTATCCGGTCAGGTGCAGTTCGCGGGCCCGGTCGGCGCTGCCGGTGCGGAGGAGGGGCAGCAGGGCGTGGGAGATGGAACGGGCCGGCTCCTCCCGGCACGACGCCTTCCCCGCCAGGACCGGCTCCCAGCTCTCCAGCGCCCGCTCGTCGTCGCCGGCGGTGAGGTGGTACAGGGCGCGCTCGCAGATCTCGCAGGCCTCGCAGTCGCTGAGCGGGGTGCGGCTGCGGGCCGCCCACAACTCGTAGGCCAGGGCGCAGTCGTCGCCGACGTGGGCGGCGAGCTGGTAGGCCTGCCCGTAGTAGGGCTGCAGGCCCAGGCCGGCCTCCTCGTAGCGCTCGCGCATCTGCGTCAGCCACCGCTGGATGTTCTCCAGCGGCATCTCGGGCAGCTGGCGCAGGGCGTTGGCGACCCACTTGAAGCGCCAGAACACCTGGTGCCGCAGGCTCTCGTCGAAGACGTCGGGCCGCTCGTCGAAGAGGCTCAGCAGGCGGGCGAACACGACGGGCGATTTGCGGGGCTCGGACCCGTAGGTATAGGCCTTCTGCAGTTCGAGGAGGGCCCGGACCAGCGCGGCCGGCTCGTCGAACTGCTCGGCGGCCTCCAGGAGTTCCTCCGCGGCGACGGTGCGGGCACGGCCGAAGGGGCGCTGGTCGTTGTCGCTCAGCGCCTGGTACAGCTCGTCTGTGGTCTGGAGTGCGGTCGGCATCGTCAGCGGTCCTTGCGCAGGGCGTGGGCGAGAAGGTCGAGGAAGGAGCGGTTGATCAGGCTCGACTCGGCGGGCCGCAGCGGGCGCCGGGACAGCATCGCGGCCTGCCCGTAGAGGGCTTCGGCGCTGGTACGGGCCAGCTCGGGCTCGTCGATGGCGACGGCGGTGCGGACCAGCGGGTTGAGCTGGTTGAGGATCAGCTGGGCGCGTGGCGCCTCCTGGCGCAGCGCGCCGAGGATGTCGCCCCACAGGCCGCCCTCCTGCTCGCGGGCGAGCTGGGAGCGGGTGCGCTCGTGGCGGGCCTCCCGGCTGTCGACGAGCAGCGCCGGGGCGGAGGCGGGCTGGAACGTGCGCAGGGCGACGTCGCAGTCGAAGACGGCGAGGGCGTCGCGGGCCATGGCCAGGTAGGCGGCCGCGGCCAGTTCCGTCTCCCGGTCGACGGGGTCGAGGTGGGCGGTGAGGGTCGCGGGGTCGAGGTCGGCGACGGTGGTCTGCGGCCTGACCTCGGGCAGCCGGTGGACGAGTTGCCGGTCGTAGGTGTAGCCGCCGTTGACGACGCCGAGTCCTGCGGCCGAGGCGATCGCGGCGACCTGCCGGAACTCCTCCACGCTCGACGTCACCAGCACGGTGCGGTGGGTGCGCGCGAACTCGTCAAGGGTGGTGTGCCCGTCGGTGGTCTCGAAGGGCAGCCACGGCAGCAGCATCCGCAGGATCTCGTCGTCGTGCACCGCGAGCGACTTCACCGCCAGGTGGTGGGCCTGCAGGAAGCGGGCCAGCAGGTCCGGGTCGCTGGCGGCGGCGCGGGACATCCAGCCGCGCAGACGCTCGGCGAGGGCGTCGCGGACGGCGGCGAGGGTGTCGTCCTCGTACAGCGCCTCGCGCGAGGCGGTCGGACGGAGGCTCTCGGCGTCGACGACGCAGCGGACGAAGAACGCCCAGTCCGGGAGGATCTCCTCGGCCTGTTCGGACAGCAGCATGCCTTTGACGTGCACGCGGTGGCCGTGGCGGCGTCCGGGGGGAACCGTGTCGGGCAGGACGCAGGCGATGCCTCGCAGGCCCACGGCCGGCAGGTCGAGCTCGATGGTGTCCAGAGGCGTGAAGCCGAAGACCTCCTCGCCGTAGGCGGCCAGCGCGCGGGAGCGGGCGCCCGGCGTGGGGTGGCCGACGGCCCAGGGCGCGGGCTCGGGGTTGACGCGGGCGGCCGGGCCGCGCGTACCGTCGTCGAACGTCACCGGGTGGCGCAGCAGGGAGCCGAAGTGCCGGGCCAGCGCGTGGACCTGGGCCGGCCGGGTCCACTCGCCGGCGTCGGCGCGCGGTGTCAGGCTGACCGTGGTGCCGGCCCGGGGGTGGGCGGAGGCGGGCAGGGTGCGGACGGTGTAGCTGCCGTCGCCGCGTCCGCGCCATTCCACCGCGGGCGCGTCGGGAGTGCGGGCGCTGCGGCTGAGGACGTGGATCTCGTCGGCGACCAGGAAGCAGGACAGCAGGCCGATGCCGAACTGGCCGATGAAGTCCGCGCGTTGCTCGGCGATCCGCTCGGCGCGCTTGCTGCTGCGGCCGATGGTGGCGAGGAAGGTGTGCACGTCGGCCTCGGTCAGGCCGATGCCGTCGTCCTCGACGCGTACGACCGAGCCGTCGGCGTACAGGCGGATGCCGAAGGCGGCGGTGGCGGCGGCCGGTTCGAGGGCGTGCCGGGCAGTGAGCGCGTCCACGGCGTTCTGCAGGAGTTCGCGCAGGTAGACGCGGGGGCTGGAGTAGAGGTGGTGGGACAGCAGGTCGACCAGGCCGCGCAGGTCCACCTGGAAGGTGCGGTCGGCGGCGCCGGGGAGGTCGGCGGCGTTGTCGTGCGAAGTCATCGGGCAGTCCGGGGTTGGGAAGGGCGGCTGGCGACAGCCGGCGGGCCGGGACGGGCGCGCGCTCAGGCGCGGGCTTGGAAGCGGAGGAACTGTTCTTCCGGCTGGGCGAAGTAGCGCCAGGGCCCTCTGGTGAAGGCACCGTCCAGTGCCTGGAAGACGCGCCGGGCCGTCCTGCGCTCTCCCGCGAGCGACAGGGCCATGGCGAACAGGTTGAAGTCGCGCTGCCAGCCCGGGGCGCGCACGTAGTCCGGGTGGAGGATGCTGTGTTCGGCCGCCTCCCGCAACTCGGCCTGTACGCGCGGGTTCTTCAGGCTGTCCCCCCGGTCGGACTCGACCCACTCCTCGATGTGGGCGGCGGCGATGACGCAGCCGAGGCCGTGGCCCTGCGGGGCGCGGGCGAAGGCGTCGCGGGCGAAGGCCAGGGCCTGGCCGGGCTTTCCGCTCCACCGCGGCTGGAGGTACGACACCCACTCCACGTGGGTCGCCAGGTCCAGTGGGTCCCGGCGCAGGGCGGCGTCGCGCCGCGTCTCGTTGACGACCGGTCCCAGGGACATGCCGCGGCCGGA
Source organism: Streptomyces sp. HPF1205 (assembly GCF_020400825.1). Lineage (GTDB taxonomy): Bacteria > Actinomycetota > Actinomycetes > Streptomycetales > Streptomycetaceae > Actinacidiphila. The sequence goes on along the minus strand of NZ_JAINVH010000012.1, from coordinate 28,196 downwards.
GGTGAGCAGGCGGCGCCATGGTGTGACCCACCGCGGCCGCAGCTCGGCGGCTTCGAGCAACTGCTCCTCGGCGATGTCCAGCCGCTCGTGGAAGAGCCGCCACTGCTCCCGCGTGACGTTCTTGGCGTACGCGCCGGTGCGCGCCTCCCATCCCCACTCGATGTAGCGCGCGCCGGACACCAGCAGGGCCGTGGCCCGGTGCTCCTCGTCGTCCTTGGCGGCGTCGACGATCCAGTTCTGCACGCCGCCCAGGTCCGCCAGTTCGCTGAGGACGTGGTGGTCGCGGCCGAGGTCGAAGGGCGCCAGCGCCGCCTTGAAAGCCGCCCAGTCGTTCGCACGCACCGCGTCGGTCAGCGCGAGCACCCGCGTGTCCCCCAGCGCGCGCAGCGTGTACATCCCGTTCTTCTGCCTGCGCGGGACCGGAAGGGCGTGCGGATCCGCCTCCGGTCTCCTCCCGCCGTCCCTGCCGAACAGCCTGCCGAGCATGACGCCCCTCCCCTGGTACCGCGTGATCGTCGGGTGCAGGATATGCCGTACCACCGACACCGCTGCCACGAGGTTTTCACCGGCGACTCACGCCCCGTCACACTGCGGGGGCCGGATCGTACGGGGGATCAGCCGGGGAATCAGCCGGGGGCGATCCGGCGGATCGCGAGGGCGTCCCGGCGGTGGGTCCTGGCGTCCGAGGGCGCCCACACCAGCGGGCCGAGCCGCTCGGCGGGGCCCGGCGGGCGGGGGTCGCCGCGCAGCGCGGCCTCGACGAAGTCGCGCAGGCGCTGCCGGCAGCGGCGGTAGAACCGCAGTTGTGTGCGGCGGCCGAACAGGCGCCAGCCGAGGAAGGTGAAGCGGTCCAGGGTGGGGGCGCCCTGCGCGTGGCTGGAGACGACGAACGCGACCTCGCCGGTGCTCTGGCGTTTGACCACTTCGTAGGTGACCTTGCCGCGCTCCAGATGGCCCTGCAGGGTCTGGTAGGCCCATCCCCACACGCGGTCCCCGTTGTCCCGCACCTCGTCGACGACCTCGGTGACGCGCACCCCGCAGTAGAAGTGCATGCCGTGGAAGCGGCCCTGCAGCAGCATGTCGCGGCCGAGGAGCGGGGCGGCCGGGTCGTACAGCGCGCGGACGATCTCCGGTGGCGAGAACTCGTAGTCGCGGACGAGCGAGCAGGCGCGTTCCCAGCATCCTCCCGGCTGCGGCGGGCCGGGGCGCTCGGCCGGCAGTGCGGCGCGGTGGGTGTCGATGGTCCAGGCCGGGCGGCGCACCTCGCCGACGCTGTAGTTGACGGGCGCGTCGGCGAGGTCCCTCCAGAGGCGTACGGCGTCGAGCCGCCCGAAGGCCCCGTGGCTCACCCGCGCTTCACCCGCGCTTCTCGATCGAGTCGCCGATGAGCCACATCGTGGGGGGCCACAGGCCGACGAACAGCGCGCGCCGCTCGGCGTTGCCCCGCTGCTCCTGGTCGACGGTCTTGGCGCGCACCCACAGCGTCAGGCACAGGGCGATCGCGCCGAGCGAGCCGAGGTGCAGGTAAGCGCCCCGCACACCCGCGAGCCGCAGCAGCCGGACCACCACGGTGCCTCCCTGATCGTCGTTCCGCGTCAACAGCATCATGAACTGATATACACAGATTCATACCCTTTTATGTCGATCTACTCATGTGAAGGCATATGGACGTGTCGCGATCGCATCGGCCGCGGGCGCTCGCGGTGGTGGCGCGGTGGCTGCTGGGCAGCGTGCTGGTCTCCTGGCGGTACCTGTGGGAGACCACTCCCCTGCACCGCGGCGGTGAGCGCCCGGGTGACGAGGCGGACCTGCCGCCGCGGCTGCCCCCCGGCACGGCGGACGAGCGGCTGCAGCTGCCGGACGACGGCTACGGGCCCTTGTTCCACCGCCGCTTCCGGGTACGTGTCGCCGCGTCGGGCCTCGACCCCGTCCGGCTCATCGACCGGGTCTGCCGTGACTTCCGGCATTTCGTGCCCCTGGAGGTGGTCGACATCCGTACCGGCGAGCTCGGCGCCGCGGGCGTGGAGGTGGGGGACGAATTCCTGGTGGAGGTGCCGGGACCGTGGAACGGGCCGGTCAGGGTCGTCCACCGCGACGCCACCTCGCTGCACCTGGCGACCCTGCGCGGCCACATGGAGGCCGGTCAGGTGCATTTCCGTGCCCGCCGGGACGGCGGCCTGCTCGTGTTCGAGATCGAGCTGTGGGCGCGCGCGGGCAGTCGCCTGGTGGACCTGCTCTACTCGCGCCTGCGCCTGGCCAAGGAGATCCAGCTCAACATGTGGGTGCGGTTCTGCCTCGCCGTCGTCGCGACCTGCGACGGCCGGCTGGTGGACGGGGTGCACATCGCCACCCGGCGGCTCGACCGGGACACCTGGCCGACGCTGTCCACCGCGGCCTGAGGCACCCGTGACGTCCGCGGGTACGGGGGCGCGGACCGGGTAGGGCGCGGACCGTGCGGGGCCGGGGCGCCTCGCGAGGCGCCGGCCCGGATCCGGCCGTCGGGGTCGTGGAGCGCGACGCCCGCGGTCCGCTGCTCGGCAGAGCGCCCCACCCCGGTGGAGCGCCGCGGCTCAGGCCCCGCCGCGCCTCACCGTCGCCGGTCCCGCCCTCCTTGGAGGCGTCCGTACAGCGCCACGCCACCGTCGGCGGGAGGCGTCCGTACGGCGCCGTCGGGGCCCGTGGCCGGGCCGCCGTCGGTGCCAGGTGTCGGGTCCGCCGCGGTGGGCATGCGCCGGGCATGAGGCGAACGATGACCAGCGGGAAGCCGGCCGGAGCGGGCGGCACGACCGCCTCGACGGCGACGGGGTACGCGGACGTGGTGGCGGACGGGCGGCCGTTCGCAACCCTGGAGCACTTGGCGGACGCCGTGGCGCGAGACGGCGGTGTCGGCGTTCGCGGCCGGGACGGCGATTGCGGCGGCGTGGAGCCGGCCGGGGCGTGGCCCGCGCCGTCGGCCGGCTGCGCCGCGGCCTCGGCGCCGCCCGAGTGGGACCGGGCGCGTGTCCGGGCCGCCGCATGGTCCGGCCGCTGGGCCGGGGTCCGGCGTTTCGTCTACGAGCTGATCGCCCGGGGCGCCGTCGCGAACCCGGGGAGGGATGCCCTGTGACCGCCCGTGCGCTGAGCGCGGCCGCGCTGATCGGCGCGGTGTCGGGGCTCCGCAGCCAACTGGGCGTGGCCGCGGCGGCACTGACCGTCGGCCCGGCCGAGACGTCGCGGCCCGCCGCGGCACTGGGCGGGACACGGGTCACCGTCGGCACGGCGGTGCTGTCCGCGGCCGAACTGGCGGCGGACAAATGGCCCGTCGTCCCCAGCCGGCTGGGTGCCGGGCCTCTGGGGCTGCGGATGGCCGCCGGCGGTTTCGCGGCCACCGTGCTCGCCTCGCGCGGCGCCGCGCACGACGGACGGCGGCCGGACCGGAACACGCCGGCCCTGACACTCGCCGCGACGGCCGCGGTCGGCGCCGTGGCGGCCCTCGGCGCTGCGTTCGCCGGCGCCCGCTGGCGCGCCCTGGCCGCCCGCGACGGCCGCCCCGACTGGCCCGCCGCGCTGGCCGAGGACGCCGTGGCACTCGCCCTGGCCGGGGCGGCGTGCGGGGTCGCGCCCGGAGCGGCACCCGCACGCCGGTGAGCCGACCGCGGCAGCCGTACCCCGCGGCGTCGCGGTGCGCACGAGGTGTCGCGGAGCACACGGCCCGCGTCGGGGCGTAACTTCCGGCGTTCCGGCATCCGTGCCGGTCGCGGAGACGCTTCGTCGTTCCTGTCCGGCTGAGCGGACCGGCGGGCCGGCGGGCACTCCTTGCCCGCGCCGGTTCGCCGTCACTGTCCGCGCGTCCCGTCCGCGCGCACCAGGAGCAGCGCGGTGTCGTCCGTGCGGGTGCCCGAGGAGCGGGCGTGGGAGATCAGTTCGTCGGCGAGGCGGTCCAGGTCCGGTGCCCGGCCGCCGACGTGCCGGGCGAGGACCGCGGCGAGCGCCGTGGTCGCCGCGTCGATGTCGGCGCCCGGCGTCTCGATGAGCCCGTCGGTGTACAGGGTGAGCACCGCCCCCGGAGGCAGGGCGATCGTGGTGGTCGGATAGGTGGCCGCGGGATCCACCCCGAGCAGCAGACCCGGGGTGATGTCCATGACCTCGGCGGACCGCCCGGGGCGGCACAGCAGGGGCGGCAGATGACCGGCGCTGGCCAGGTGGGCGCGCTGCCCGGCCAGGTCGAGGTGCACGTACAGGCAACTGGTGAGGAGGTCCGTGTCGAGGCCGGTGACAAGGCGGTTGGTACGGGTGAGGACCTCGCCGGGCGGCGCGCCGGCGGCCGCGTATGCCTGGACGGTGGTCCGGACCCGCCCCATGTGGGCGGCGGCCGTCACGTTGTGGCCCTGGACGTCGCCGATGACGGCGGCGACGTCGGTGCTCCCGATGCGGATGAGGTCGTAGAAGTCGCCGCCGATGTCCATGCCGTGGCCGGCGGGCAGGTAGCGGGCGGCGGCCCGGAGGCCCGGCACGGCGGGGAGTCGGTGGGGCAGGAGGCCCTCCTGGAGGGCGTGCGCGAGCTGGTGCCGCGCGTCGTACAGCCGTGCCCGGTCCAGGACCTGGGCCACGAGGCCGCTGAAGGAGGTGAGCACCACGCGCTCCTCGCCGCTGAACGGGCGGGGGCCGTCGTACCCGAGTACGCAGGTGCCGACCGGGCGGCCGGCCACGATCAGCGGCAGGAAGGCCCATGCCGCCATGCCGTCGCGGACGGCGGCGCGGGCGGGGTAGGAGCGGGCCAGTTCCTCGCGGGAGGAGAAGAAGGACGGTTCGCCGGTGGTCAGCCCCAGGACGCCGGGCGCGGGCCAGTCGAGGGGGGAGCCGTTGATCCGGTCGACGAGTTCCTGGCGGAAGCCGCGGTTGCTCAGCACCCGTACCCGGCCCGCCTCGGGTACGTACAGGGCGAGGGCCTGTGCCCCGAAGGCCGGCAGGAGGCGGTCCGTCACCAGGTCGATCACGTCCCGCACGCCCACGGCCTCGCTGAGGCTGCCGGCCAGGTACAGCAGGTGGTGGAGCGTCTCCAGGCGGAGCGGGGCGGGGCGGGTGGCCTCCCGGGGCGGTCCGGCGGCCGCGCGGGCGGGCCCGTCGCCGCGGGGCGTGACGCGGACGGTGATGCCGGAGGGGTCGGGGAACAGCTCGAAGACCAGGGTGTCCTCGCCGCCGGCCCGGGGGCGTACGGCGGTGAAGGATGTCGGCTGCTGGCTGAAGACGGCTTCGCGGTAGCGGTTCTCGTGGAGCGGGTCGTCGAGCCAGGGCACGGCTTCCCAGGGGCGGCGGCCCAGCAGGGTCGCGGGACTCCCGGCCATGATGTCGGCGGCCGACCGGTCGAGGAAGGTGATCCGCCCGTCGGGGTCCAGCGCGAAGGTGGCCTGGGGTAGGCGGTCGCACACGTCCGTGGCCGTCGGCCCGCCGGAAGGGGGCCGGTCGGGGCTCGGGGGCGTGAGCAGCAGGTGTGCCCGTTCCGGCAGGGGCAGCGGCTCCCCGCTCGCGTCCGCCTGCCGCAGTACCCACAGCAGGCTCTCGCCCGCGGCCTCGATCCGGGCCCGCTCGTCCGGGCTCAGCCGTGAGGGGCGCCGGGCGGGCCACACGAGCAGCAGGGCGCCCCACGCGGTGTCGTCGGCGAGGAGGGGCTGGACGGCCAGGGCGAAGCGGTGCGGGAGGACCAGCGCGGCCTTCGGGTAGCGCCGGGCGAGTTCCGGGTCGGGGCCGACCCACACCAGCCGCCGTTTCCGCACCGCGTCGACCACCGGGTCGCCGCAGGAGTCCGGGCCGGTCCCGGGCGGTACCCTCAGGCGGGCCAGGGGCGCGGCCAGCCGGGGCGGCACACCGGCCCCCGTGTCGAGGACGAGCAGCCGTTCGTCCCGCTTCATCCGGTACAGGGCCGCGCCGTGCGCGCCGAGTCCCCGCATGGTTTCGAGCAGTAGTCCGTCGAGCACCCGCCGGGCCCCGGTCGTGGCTGTTCCCCCGGCTGTGTGGCCCGGCATCGGCGACCGTCCAGCGCTCGATTCATCCCTTGTGTCCGCGCCTTCAGTATGCCGGAGGGCCGCAGGGCGCGCGGGGACGGTGACCGCGGCGGCCGGCCCGCGCCGGTACGTGGGTGCGCAGCGGCGGCCGGCCCGTGGTCACGGCGCGGCTCGCGGGCCCCCGGTTCGGCGCCCGGCCTCAGCGGCCGGTCGGGATGAACCGGTCGAAGAAGGTGACGGCGGCCGCCGAGGCGCCGCCGCCGGCCAGGACCGACAGCGACCAGGGCTGGCCGCCCAGACAGGCCAGCACCCCCGCGGTGATCCCGGTGAGGACGGAGAGGAGCAGTATCAGTAAGGTGCGCGCCCCCGGAAGCGGACCCGGGGATCGCCGTGAGTCGTTGCCGCCCACTTGTGGCTTCCCGTCGGACAGTCGTGGAATATCGGATACGTCCGGTCGGCGACCGGTGGCCTGTGACCGGTCGCAGGCCGCTCGCGGCCGGTCAGAGCCGCGCGAGGGCGTCGGCCAGGACCAGGTACATCGCGTGGGACCACAGCAGGGGCGTCGCCACGGGCCCCCATCTGCGGGTCCAGGGTTCCACCCGGTCGGCGAACTGCGGGGTGGCGGTCAGCTGTTCCGGCAGGTCACCGGATTCCGTGGCGGCGGCCTCGATCCACCGCGCGGCTCGCAGCGCGCCCTCCCGGTCGCCGAGGGCGGCGCGGTACCAGCCCCACCAGGCGGTGAGCAGGATCCACTCCCCGCCGCCGTAGAACTCGTCACCGAGGTAGCGCCGGATTCCCCCGCCGGGGCCCGTCAGTTCGGCGCCGATGCGCTCGGCCGTCGCCGTCATGCGCGGGTCGTCGGGGGCGACCACGCCGAAGGGAAGGGCCAGCCACAGGAGGCTGGCGTCGACCCCGCCGCTCGCGTCGTGTTTGATGTAGCCGGCGTCGCCCAGGTGTGCGGCGGAGTCGAGTTCCGCGCGCAGCCCCGCGGCCCGGTCGGACAGGGCGGGCCGGCCGAGCAGTTCGGCGGCGGCTTCCAGCCCGGCGACGAGCGTGGCGAGCGTGGAGGTGTGCCGCCGGTCGCCGTACTCCTCCCAGCAGTCGTAGCAGGGCAGGGCGCAGGTGGCGTCGAGGTAGTCGGCGGTGCGGCCGGCGGCCCGCAGGATCTCGTCGTCCAGCACCCCGCCGCGCGCCCGGTGGTCGCGCAGGGCCCACAGCCAGGTCCCGTAGCCGTCGAGCTGGAAGTTGGGCCACGCCTGCGCGCCGGCCGGCTCGAACTCCCCGGTCAGGGTGTAGCGGGTGGGCAGCCGCAGGTCCGCCTCCGCCCGCCCGGAGTCCGCCTCCCGGCCGAGATGGCGCAGCACCGTACGGGCGACGAACCGGTGGAAGGCGGCCGCTTCCTCGCGCTCGCCCCAAAGGTCCGCGGCATAGGCGCAGAAGGAGCCGTCGCGCAGCCACGCGTACTGGTACGTCGGGTAGTTCGGGCAGGCGACGTAGGCGCCGGAGGGGTGCCGGCCGTCGCGGAGTACGGCGAGGCTGTGCCGGACGAGGCCGGCGGTGGTGGCGTCGTAGGACCGGTGGGACCGGTGGGACCGGTGGACCGTCAACGTTGGCTCCTTCGTCCTGTCGTGCGGCCTCATGGCCGGGCCGCCGGTGCCCCCGGTGTCCGGGGGCCCAGTTCCAGTGCGCCGATCGCGGCGTCGATGACCAGGCAGGCCGCGCCGCGGGCCCAGTCGGTGTCGTCGATGAGGATGGTGGTCTCGTCGCAGTCGCGGGCAGCGGTGGAGAAGGTGTGGGCGCGCACGGCCTCGGTCATGCTCGGCCGGAACAGCGCCTGGGCCTTGACCCCTTCGCCCGCGATGATCAGTTTCTCGGGGTTGAGCATGTTGTAGAGCCACGCCAGGGCCCGGCCGAGCGCGCCGCCGGCCTCGGCGAACGCCGCCGCTGCGGCTGCCGCGTCCGGACCGGTCCCGCGGCGCGCCAGGTCGATGGCCTCGTCGATGTCGTGGCAGCGGGGTCCGCCGCGCGCCTCGATCGCGCGCAGCACCGCGTCGTAGGAGGCGACGGCTTCGAGGCAGCCGCGCCTGCCGCAGTTGCAGACCGGCCCGTCGGGCTGTACGGGGACGTGGCCGATCTCGCCCGCCATGCCGGACGTGCCGGTGTAGAGGCCGCCGTTGAGGAACAGCCCGCACCCGATGCCGGCGCCGACCGTGACCACGGCGAACGAGGCGCAGTCCCGCGCCGGGCCGAACCACCGCTGTCCGACCACGAGCGCGTTGACGTCGTTGCCGACGACGGTGGGCAGGCCGGTGCGGCGGCCGACCTCGCCTGCGACGTCGACGTCGTTCCAGCCCAGCAGCGCCGAATGGCGGCTGGTGCGCTGTTCGGCGTCGACGTGGCCGCTGAGGCCGACGCCGATGCCCAGCACGTGATCGGGGTCGGCCGGGGCGGAGGCGGCCAGCGTCGCGGCCAGTTCGCATACGGCGTCCAGCACGGCGCCGGGCGAGTGCTCGGGGAGTCGCACGAGACGGTGGTCCATGATCTCGGTGCGCAGGTTGGTCAGCACACCTATCAGCCGGTCCTGGCAGATCTTGACGCCGATGGCGGCGTGCCGCGCCTTGTTGACCCGCAGGCGCTTGCTGGGCCGGCCCAGGCTCGGCGCCGGTGTCCGGGCGGCGTCGGTCTCCTCCAGGTAGCCGTCGGCCAGCAGTGGCGTGACCGCCTTGGTGACCGTGGAGGGGGCGACCCCGAGCAGGTCGGCGACATCGCCCCGCGACAGGCTCCCTTCGGCCAGGATGGCCGCGAAAACGCTCGTACGGGTGCTGTCGGTGCCGGCCCGGCCGCCCTGTCCGCCGGCGCCCGCCTCTCCCGGCAGGACGAACCTCCGGTTCACCGCCATTGACCCCTCCCCCCTTCGAGCCCGGGCATGGGCCCGAAACCCCCTGGCCCGCACCTGAGTTGGTGCCGCACCACAGACCATCCCATACTTCTTTTCGTCGCGCAAGAAAAGAAGGAGTCACCGGGAGGGGGTCCGGTTCGGCTTCACGCGCCCGGCGCGCCCGCCGCCCGGCGCCGCTCAGTGGGTGGCGGCCGTCCCGAACCGGCACAGCACGGATTGCGGCGCCAGGGGGACGCCGTTGGCGCGCAGCATTTTCCGGACGTCGAGGATGAGCGGGAAGACCTCGTTGTTCCAGTCCTCGCCCTGCTCGTCCCAGGCGCGCTGCTCGGCCTCGACCACCATCCGGTCCTCGGCGAACACCCGCTCGGTGAAGCGGCGGATGAACGGCCAGGCGAGGCCGAGCGCCCCCGGGACCGGCGGCTTGCGGATCATCAGGAGGCCGTAGACGTGGCAGGTGCGCTGCTCGGCGTCCGCCGGCACGTAGGCGGCCCACAGGGAGAAGGTGGGGGCTTCGCCCTCCTCACGGACCAACTGGAGCACCTGGTAGGGGTATTCGGTGCGGATGGTCACGGCGTCGGGGGAATCGCCACCGCCCATTTTCTCGGCGGCGAGCAGGCCGGCGCCGCGGTCCTTCTTCCCCCCGGCATGGCTGAAGAGGTAGCGGGCCTCCACGGAATTCGGACCCGCGTCGTACCCGAGCAGTTCGGGCTGGATGGTACCGAGAATGCCGCGGTGCAGGAACTGGTGGTTCATGTCGAGCAGATTTTCGTGCATGAACGAGTAGTGGCACCGCACGATCCGCGAGAAGGTCATCGTCCGGTGTGCGCGGGAGGCGTACAGCGGCAGCGCGGGCAGCGGAGTCGTTTCCGCCTTCCCCGGGTCACCGGGAAAGACGAAGACCAGGCCGTATTCCTCGCGGACGGGGTAGGCGCGCACCCCGCGCGGCGGCCGGTCGACGCCTTTGGGCAGATAGGGGATCTGCGAGATCCGGCCGTTCCCGCGGTAGGCCCAGGCGTGGTAGCAGCAGCGGAGCGTGTCGCCCTCCACGACGCCTTTGCTCAGCGGCACCTGGCGGTGGGCGCACCGGTCCTCCAGGGCCTGCACGCTGCCGCTCGCGCCGCGGTACAGAACGATCCGCTCGCCCGCGAACGCGGTGGCGCGCGTCTTGTTCGCCTTCACGTCCCCGGACAGGGCGACGGGATACCAGAAATCCGGGTCGATCCCGATACGGCGGAGGTCGGGCACGGAAGGCTCGTCGCGGGGAAGGCCGAGTTCGCCGGTCCGCCCGGCCACAACCGTTCCGTCCGCGGCTGGCTGTGTCTCGGGCATGCGGTTTCTCCCTTGCGCAGGAACATGCGGGACCGTGGCGCCGGAAAAAGGCGCGCGTCGGTATTCCGACATCTACCACGCCGTGTCGGGCCGATCACATGCAGCGCCGTTTCCCCGGCGCGATCGAGTGACATTCCGGCCCGAACGCGAGGCACTCCGGCCGGCCGGGTTCGCCGGTCGTCCGGTGCTGCTCGCTCCGTCGGTGCTCCTCGTCCCGTCGGTGTGCCGGGGCCGGCGGACCGCCGTCGGCCTCGGGTGCGGCTTCGGCCCGCCCGGCCCGGCAACGCGCCCCCGACCGCACGTACCGTGGTCCCGTGGCCGCCTCCCGTCTGCATCGCGTCGCCGTCCTCGTCCTCGAAGGAGCCAAGCCCCTCGACGTCGGCATCCCCGCGCAGGTCTTCAGCACGCGCGCGAGCATGCCGTACGAGGTGCGGGTGTGCGGTGCGGCCGCCGGGCTCGTGACCGGCGGCGACGGGCTGTCGTACCACGTCGCCCACGGCCTGGACGCGCTGGCCTGGGCCGAACTCGTCTTCATCCCCGGCTACCGGTTCCCCGACCGCGAGGATCCGCCGCCCGCCGTGGTGGACGCGCTGGTCGCCGCGCACGCGCGGGGCGCGCGGCTGGCGGCCATCTCCACCGGGGCGTTCGCGCTCGCCGCCACCGGACTGCTGGACGGCAGGCGGGCGACGACGCACTGGCACTACACGCGGGCGCTCGCGGCGAAGCACCCGCTGGTACGCGTCGACGAGAACGTCCTGTTCGTGGACGAGGGCGGTGTGCTCTCGTCGGCGGGGGCGGCCTCGGGAATCGACCTGTGCCTGCACATCCTGCGCGCCGACCTCGGGGTGGCCGCGTCGAACCACGCGGCCCGGCGCCTGGTCGCGGCCCCGTACCGCAGCGGCGGCCAGGCCCAGTACGTGCCGCGCAGCGTGCCGGAACCGCTCGGCGAGCGGTTCGCCGCCACCCGGGAGTGGGCGCTGCACCGGCTCGGGGAGCCCCTGACGCTGCAACTGCTGGCCAGGCACGCGGCGGTGTCGCCGCGCACGTTCTCCCGGCGCTTCGTGGAGGACACCGGGTACACCCCGATGCAGTGGGTGATGCGTGCCCGGGTCGACCTGGCGCGTGAGCTGCTGGAGCGCTCCGGGCGCAGCGTCGAGCGGATCGCCGCCGACGTCGGTCTGGGCACGGGCACGAATCTGCGGCTGCACTTCCAGCGCCTGCTGGGCACCACGCCCAGCGAGTACCGGCGGACCTTCACCAAGGGCGAGTAGCGGCCCGCCGGGCGTGGCGCGATCCTTGCGAACCATGGCGCTCTCGCCGGGGCCGCGCGCCGCCGCCTCGGGCGAACCTGGTGGCGAACGAAGGGACACAACTCATGACTCGCATCGCCATCAACGGATTCGGCCGCATCGGACGCAATGTCCTGCGCGCCATGCTGGAACGCGGCAGCGACCTGGAGGTCGTGGCCGTCAACGACCTCACCGAGCCGGCCGCCCTCGCGCGGCTGCTCGCCTTCGACACCACCGCCGGCCGGCTCGGCCGCCCGGTGAGCGCCGAGGGGGACACCCTGGTGGTGGACGGCCGGCGCATCAAGGTGCTCGCCGAGCGCGAGCCGGGCCGGCTGCCGTGGGCCGACCTGGGCGTGGACATCGCGCTGGAGTCGACCGGCCGCTTCACCTCGGCCAAGGCCGCCCGCGCCCACCTGGCCGCGGGTGCGCGGAAGGTGCTGGTCAGCGCGCCGTCGGACGGGGCCGACGTCACGCTCGCCCTCGGCGTCAACACCGACGCGTACGACCCGGCCCGGCACACCGTCGTGTCCAACGCGTCCTGCACGACCAACGCGCTCGCGCCGCTGGCCTTCGTGCTCGACGAACTGGCCGGGATCGAGCACGGCTTCATGACGACCGTGCACGCCTACACGCAGGAGCAGAACCTGCAGGACGGCCCGCACCGCGACGCCCGCCGCGCCCGCGCCGCCGCCGTCAACATCGTGCCGACCACGACGGGCGCCGCCAAGGCGATCGGCCTCGTGCTGCCGAACCTCGACGGCAAGCTGTCGGGCGACTCGATCCGCGTGCCGGTGCCGGTGGGCTCGATCGTCGAGCTCAACACCACCGTCGCCCGGGACGTGACGCGCGACGAGGTGCTGGAGGCCTACCGCGCGGCCGCGCAGGGACCGCTGGCCGGGATCCTGGAGTACTCGCAGGACGCCCTGGTGTCGTCCGACATCACCGGCAACCCGGCCTCGTCGATCTTCGACTCGGCGCTGACCCGCGTCGACGGGCGCCACGTCAAGGTCGTCGCCTGGTACGACAACGAGTGGGGCTTCTCGAACCGCGTCGTCGACACGCTGGAACTGCTCGCCGCGCACTGACCTGCGCGCAGGCAAGGAGGGCGGCCCGGCGGCCGCCCTCTCACGTCTTTCCCGCCGGGCGGACGCCCGGGGCAAGGATGCGGTATACAGGGGCCCGTCGCGATCATGCGACGCGTGCGGCTCGGCCGCACGCCGTACCCACGCACCATCCTGCGGAGAGGACCGGGACGAGCGCCATGCCGACAGACCCGCGAACCCCGGTCGTGATCGACGGCCGGCCGTGGTTCGCCGCCAACGAGTTCCTGGCGTTCCTCCTCGAACTGGCCGCGCTGGCGGCCTTGGGATGGTGGGGATTCGCCACCGGCCACGGGCTGCTCGCGCGGGTCCTGCTCGGCCTGGGAGCGCCGCTGGCGGCCATCGTGCTGTGGGCGTTGTTCGCCGCGCCCAGGGCCCGGCTGCGGCCGGGGCTGCCGCTGGTGCTCCTCGTCAAGGCGGTGGTGCTGGGCGGCGGTGCGGCGGCGCTGTACGGGGTGGGGCATCCCGCCGCCGCCGTCGCCATGGCGGTCGTCGTGGTGGCCAACACGGCCGCGGCGGAGACGTTCCGCGGCAGGACCCCGGTCGCGTCCTGACCGGCGGCGGTCCGCCGCCCGCGTTCGGCCGGCCCGCCGGGGCCTACGCCGGTGCCTCTGCCCGCGCCTGTGCCCAGGCGGTGCGGAAGGGGCGGAAGAAGTCGCGCAACTCCTGTGCGTAGAGCTCGGGCTCCTCGAAGGGCGCGAAGTGGCCGCCGCGCGGCGGTTCGGTCAGCCGCACGAGGTTCGTGGTGCGTTCCAGCCAGGCCCGGGGCGGGCGGACGAGGTCGCCGGGGAAGAGCGAGAACCCGGACGGCACCTCGACCCTGCGGGCGAGCTGCGCGGGTGCGATCGCGCCGTTCGCGCCGTACATCCGCATGGAGGAGGCGATGGTGCCGGTGAGCCAGTAGATCGTGACGTTGGTGAGGATCTCGTCCTTGGTGAAGCTGCGTTCGATGTCGCCGCCGCAGTCGCTCCACGCGCGGAGCTTCTCCACGATCCACGCGGCGAGCCCGGCCGGGGAGTCGGTGAGGCCGACGGCGGCGGTCTGCGGCTTGGTGCGGTGCACGGCCGCGTACGCGCCCTCCGCGGCGCCCCAGGCCGCGACGTCGTCCAGCAGGGCCCTCTCCTCGGGCGCGAGGTCGGCCGGGTCACCGGTGAAGACGGGTACGCCCGCGTCGGTGCGGTGGACGGCCACGACCCGGTCGGGGTGGTCGAGCGCGAGGTAGCGGCTGACGTGGCTGCCGATGTCGCCGCCCGCCGCGCCGAACCGCTCGTAGCCGAGGACGCTCATGAGTTCGGCCCACAGCCCGGCGACGGCGATGGAGTCCAGCGGCCGCCCGGTAGGGCGGTCGGAGTACCCGTAGCCCGGCATGTCGGGAACGACCACGTCGAACGCGTCGGCGGGGTCGGCGCCGTGCGCGCCGGGGTCGGTGAGCAGCGGGACGACCTTCGCGTACCGCCAGAACGAGTCGGGCCAGCCGTGGCTGAGGACCAGCGGCATGGCGACTCCGGCGGGACCGGCCGCCCGGACGTGCGCGAAGTGGATCCCCAGCCCGCCGAGCCGGACCCGGAAGCGCGGGAGCCGTCCGAGCGTCTCCTCCTGCGCAGGCCAGTCGAACCCGTCGGCCCAGTAGGCGACGAGCTCACGCAGGTACGCGAGGTCCGTCCCGAGGGACCACCCGGCGTCCTCGGGCGCGTCCGGCCAGCGGGTCGCGCGCAGCCGCGCCCGCAGGTCCTCCAGGGCGGCGGGACCGGTCCGCGCGGCGAACGGCACGGGGCGGAGCGGGGCTTCCGGCATGCCACGAACCCTACCGTCGGGCACCGCGCCCCGCCGTGCCCGACGCTCCGCCTCCCGGCCGGCGGGGACGCTCGGTCGCCGGCCGCGCGGCGAGGCGCCACCGGCCGAGCGGCACCCCGTCCCGTCGCTCCTGGCCCGGGTCAGGAGTGCCGGCCCGCGGGCGGGCCCCCGGCGGGAGCGACCACGGCGGGACCGCCGTCGCCGGACAGGACATCACCGGGCACGCCTGCTTCGGACAGCACATCACCGGGCACGCCCGCTTCCGGCAGGCTTGCTCCCGAGACGCCGGCTCCCGGGACGCCCGTTCCGGACACGGCCGTGCGTACCGGGGCCGCCTCTCGCAGAGCGTCGAGCACCGGGCGGATCAGCGGGTGTTCCTCGGCCCCGCGGCGGACGGCCGCGAAGACACGGCGGGTGGGGGCGACGCCGTCGACGGGGCGGACGACCACGTCGGCCAGGTCCACGCCGGCCAGGGCCGAGCGCGGCACCAGGGCCACGCCCGCGCCCGCCGAGGCGAGGGCGACGACGGCACGGAAGTCGTCGGAGGAGTGCTCGACACGCGGCTGGAACCCGGCGTGCTCGCAGGCCAGCACGACGACGTCGTGACACGGGTTGCCGGGGTACGGGCCGATCCACTCGTCCTCGGCGAGTCCCGACAGGGCCACCCGTGACTGGCCCGCGAGCCCGTGCGCGACCGGCAGCACCGCGTCGAAGGGCTCGGCGTACAGCGGGACATGCGTCAGGCGCGGGTCGCCGGCGCCGGGCGCGCCGCGGTACTCGACCGCGACCGCGATGTCGACCTGGCGGCCCAGCACCATCGGCAGGCTGGCGTCGCCCTCGGCATCGCGGACCTTCAGCCGGATGCCGGGCGCGGTCCGCGCGAGGCGGGCGAGGGCGGGGGCGAGAACCAGGCCGATGCCGGTGGCGAACGACGCGACCGTGACCGTGCCGGCCTCGCCCGTGCCGTAGGCGGCGAGTTCGGCCTCCGCGCGTTCCAGTTGGGCGAGCACCGCGTGCGTGTGGTCGAGCAGGATCTCGCCGGCCGCCGTGAGCCGCACCCCGCGCGCGCCGCGCTCGACCAGCCGGTGGCCGGTCTCCTGTTCCAGCGCGGTGAGCTGCTGGGAGACCGCGGAGGGGGTGAGGTAGAGCGCCGCGGCCGCGGCCGTCACGGTGCGGTGGTCGGCCACCGCACGCAGGATGTGCAGCCGCCGTGCGTCGATCATGCGGACGATTGTCCCAGACGGGTACGGCGGCCCGGTCGCCCGCCCCGCCGCCCGCCCCGCCGCCGGTCCCCCGCCGATCCCCCGCCGCCGTCAGTTCGCCAGGCGGGCCCGTGCGGCGACGAAGGCGTCCACCGCCCGGTTGACGTCGTCCGTGGAGTGGGCGGCCGACAGCTGGACGCGGATGCGGGCCTTGCCGTGCGGCACGACCGGGTACGAGAAGCCGATCACGTACACCCCCTGGTCGAGCAGCAGCTCCGCCATGCGGCCGGCCTCGGCGGCGTCGCCGATCATGACCGGCGCGATGGGGTGGTCGCCGGGCAGGACGTCGAAGCCCTCCGCGGCCATCCTTCGGCGGAACAGCGCGGTGTTCGCGGCGAGTTTCTCGCGCAGGTCGCCCGCGGACTCCAGCAGGTCGAGGACCTTCAGCGAGGCGGCGGCGATGACGGGAGCGAGCGTGTTGGAGAACAGGTACGGGCGCGAGCGCTGCCGCAGCAGGGCGACGATCTCGGCGCGGGCGGCCACGTAGCCGCCGGAGGCGCCGCCGAGGGCCTTGCCCAGGGTGCCGGTGACGATGTCGACGCGGTCCATGACGCCGTGCAGCTCCGGGGTGCCGCGGCCGGTGGGTCCGACGAAGCCGACCGCGTGCGAGTCGTCGACCATGACCATGGCGTCGTAGCGGTCGGCGAGGTCGCAGATCTCGCGCAGCGGCGCCACGTAGCCGTCCATGGAGAACACGCCGTCGGTTACGATCAGGCGGCGCCGGGCGTCCTGGCACTCCTTGAGCCTGGTCTCCAGCTCGGCCATGTCGCGGTTGGCGTAGCGCAGGCGGCGTGCCTTGGACAGGCGGATGCCGTCGATGATCGACGCGTGGTTGAGCGCGTCGGAGACGACCGCGTCCCGCTCGTCGAGCAGTGTCTCGAAGACCCCGCCGTTGGCGTCGAAGCAGGAGGAGTACAGGATCGTGTCCTCCTGACCGAGGAACGCCGACAGGCGGGACTCCAGTTCCTTGTGGACCTCCTGGGTGCCGCAGATGAAGCGCACCGACGCCATGCCGTAGCCCCAGCGCTCCAGGCCGGCGTGGGCGGCGGCGACCACCTCGGGGTGGTCGGCCAGGCCCAGGTAGTTGTTCGCACAGAAGTTGAGGACCTCGCCGGGGCGGCCGCCGGCGGTCACGGCCACCGTCGCGGACTGCGGGGTGCCGATCACGCGCTCGGGCTTGTACAGCCCGGCCGCGCGGATGTCCTCCAGGCCGGCCCGCAGGTCGTCGCGTACGGAGTCGAACATGTCGGTCCTGCCTTTCGAGGCGTGGGTCGCTCGCGCCAGTTGCTTGCGTGGGGTGCTTGCGTGGGTTCTTGCGTGGGTTCTTGCGGACGGGGCGGCGGTCAGGCGGTCCAGTCGAGGACGATCTTGCCGCCCTGGCCGCTCGCGGCGTCGTCGAAGGCGGCCTCGTAGTCGCGGAAGCCGTAGCGGCCCGTGATCACGGGCGCGAGGTCGAGGCCGCCCTCCAGCAGCACCGACATGGCGTACCAGGTCTCGAACATCTCGCGGCCGTAGATCCCCTTGATGGTGATCATCGATGTGACGATCCGTGCCCAGTCGACCGGGAACTCCTGGGTGGGCAGGCCGAGCATGGCGATCCGGCCGCCGTGCGTCATGTTGGCGACCATGTCGCGCAGTGCGTCGGGGTGGCCGGACATCTCCAGGCCGATGTCGAAGCCCTCGCGCAGGCCCAGTTCGCGCTGGCCGTCGGCGATCGTCGCGCCGGTCACGTTCAGTGCCAGGCTGACGCCGACCTTGCGGGCCAGTTCCAGCCGCTGCTCGCTGATGTCGGTGATCACGACGTTGCGGGCGCCGGCGTGGCGGGCCACCGCGGCGGCCATCAGGCCGATCGGGCCGGCGCCGGTGATCAGGACGTCCTCGCCGACCAGGGGGAAGGCCAGGGCTGTGTGCACGGCGTTGCCGAACGGGTCGAAGATGGCGGCCACGTCCAGGTCGACCGGCACCCGGTGCACCCACACGTTCGAGGCGGGCAGGGCCACGTACTCGGCGAAGGCACCGTCGCGGCCGACGCCGAGGCCGACCGTCGCGCGGCACAGGTGGCGGCGCCCGGCCAGGCAGTTGCGGCACTTGCCGCAGACCAGGTGGCCTTCGCCGCTGACCCGGTCGCCGGGCTTGATGTCGGTGACGTCCCGGCCGGTGTCGACGACCTCGCCGACGAACTCGTGCCCGACCACCAGGGGCGTCCGCACCGCCTGCCGCGCCCATCCGTCCCAGGCGCGTATGTGCAGGTCGGTGCCGCAGATGCCGGTGCGCAGCACTTTGATGAGTACGTCGCCGGGGCCGATGACCGGCTCGGGCACCTCGGCGAGCGCGAGTCCCGGCTCCGCCTTGTCCTTGACCAACGCCTGCAACGTCCCGGCTCCTGTCGTCCGCGCCACCGCGGCAGGGCGGGCCGAAGCGCGCCTCGCGGCGGTCACCCGGCCGCGGCCGGTACGTTCCCGGCTGCCGACGCCAGCAATCTGCCGCAGGATGCCGCCCCCGGTCCATCGAGCATTTCTTAAGCGGGGCCGCAGTTTTCCTTCAGACCCGGGCGGGAACGGGGAGGCGGACCGCCGGCGGGCGGACGGCGGAGCATCGGCGGGCGGACGGCGAACCGCCGGCGGGCGGGAAACCCGAAACAGGAAAGGGGAGGCGGCGTCAGCGGGTGCGGGACTGGTTGAAGCGCAGGAGGTTCCCGGCGGGGTCGCGGAAGGCGCAGTCGCGCACGCCGTACGGCTGGTCGATCGGCTCCTGGAGCACCTCGCCGCCCGCGGCGCGGATGCGCTCGAAGGTGGCGTCGCAGTCGTCGGTCCTGAAGATGACACCGCGCAGCATGCCCTTGGCGAGGAGCTCCGCCATGGCCTGCCGGTCGGCGGGCGAGGCGTTCGGGTCCGCGAGGGGCGGTTCGAGGACGATCTCCACGTCGGGCTGGGACGGCGAGCTCACCGTCACCCAGCGCATCCCCTCGAACTGCACGTCGTTGCGCACTTCCATGCCGAGCACGTCCCGGTAGAACGCGAGCGCCTTGTCGTGGTCGTCGACGGCGATGAAGCACTGCTGAAGCCTGATCTCCATGCCTGCCACGCTACGGGCGGGAAGCGGATTCCGCCCGGCCGTTGCGCGACGGACGGGTGTGGATCTTGGCGACGCAGGCCGGGATCGCGGCGCCCGCGTCATGGCGGCGGGCCCGGTAGGCGCTCGGGCTCTCACCGACCAGCTCGGTGAACCGGGAGCTGAAGGATCCCAGCGAGGTGCAGCCGACCGCGAAGCACACCTCGGTGACCGTCAGGTCGCCGCGCCGCAGCAGCGCCTTGGCCCGCTCGATCCGGCGGGTCATGAGGTAGCTGTAGGGCGTCTCCCCGAAGGCGGCGCGGAAGCTGCGGGAGAAGTGGCCCGACGACATCACGGCGACGCGCGCCAGCGCGGGGACGTCCAGCGGCTGGGCGTAGTCGCGGTCCATCAGGTCACGGGCCCGGCGCAGCCGGACGAGGTCCTCCAAAGTCACGCAACCACCATCCCACAGCGCCGGACCGGACGGGGCCCCTCACGCGGCGCGCCGAGCCCCCAGCGCTTCTTTGCGCCCCAAACACTACCCTTCGACAAGTGTTGCCTTCTGCAATACTTCGGCCATGGTGAATAACGCGAGCGGGGGCCGGGCCCCCACGGACGAGGAGATCCAGGCGTTCCAGCGCGCCGCACGGGACCTGGTCGGTGTGGCGCTGCACAGCTTGGACGCGGCAGGCGAAGGTGTCTCGCTCCCGCAGATGCGGGTGCTCCTGGCGTTGCGCGACCTGGGGCGCTGCCCGTCCTCCAAGGTCGCGCACACCCTCGGCATGGGCGCCTCCTCGGTCACCCGGCTGGCCGACCGGCTGGCCGCCTCGGGACATGTGACGCGCGGCGGCGACCCGCACCACCGCAGCGTGGTCACCCTGGAGCTGAGCGCGCGGGGAGCCGCGCTGGTGGAACGCGTCCTGGCCTGGCGGCGCGAGGAGTTCGGCCGCATCCTGTCGCGCATCGACCCCGTCTTGCGCGCGCAGGGCGTGCGGGCGCTCGCGCGGTTCCACGAGGTGGTCGGAGAGGCGTACGCGGCCGAACTGCCCGGGCCGGTGCCGCTGTGACCGGGAAGGCGGCGCACGGGGCCGCTCACCTGGGCGACTTCACCGTCCGCCCGCGCATGCTCAAGGTCACCCTGTGGTCGCTGCCGGTGGGCGGCGCGGGCGCCGTGGCCGCGCTGGCGCTGCTGCGGCTGATCGGGCTGGTCACCAACCTGGTGTTCTACCAGCGCTGGAACGCCTCGCTCACCGCTCCCGGCGGGGTCCACCACCCGTGGTGGCTGGTGCTCGGCGCGCCCGTCGCCGGCGGACTGGTGGTCGGGCTGATGGCCCGGTACGGCTCGGAGAAGATCCGCGGGCACGGCATGCCCGAGGCGATCGAGGCGATCCTGACCGGCGGCAGCAAGGTGTCCCCGAAGGTGGCGCTGCTCAAGCCGGTCTCGGCCGCGGTCAGCATAGGCACCGGCGGCCCGTTCGGCGCCGAGGGCCCGATCATCATGACCGGCGGCGCGATAGGTTCGATGCTCGCGCAGTTCCTGCGCCTGACCGCCGACGAACGCAAGACGCTGCTGGTGGCCGGCGCCGCCGCGGGCATGGCGGCGACGTTCGACTCCCCGCTGGCGGCGGTGCTGCTGGCGGTCGAGCTCCTGCTGTTCGAATGGCGGCCGCGCAGCTTCGTGCCCGTGGCCGCGTCCGTCGCGGTGGCCACCGTGTGCCGCGGGTTCCTGCTGGGCACGGCCCCCGTCTTCCCCGTCCCCGTCACCGGTCTGCACGTGGGCGCGGCGGCCGAGGCGCTGGCCACCGTCACCGGGCTGACCGGCGGGGCCCTCGCCGTCGGTGCGACCTGGCTGGTCTACCGCGCCGAGGACGGCTTCTCGAAGCTCCCGGTCCACTGGATGTGGTGGCCGGCCATCGGCGGGGCCGTGATCGGTCTGGGCGGCCTGGCCGAGCCCCGCGCCCTGGGCGTCGGCTACGACGTGATCGGCCAACTGCTCACCGGCCGCGCCACGCTCTCGCTGATCGTCGGCATCCTCGTGGTGAAGACGCTGATCTGGGCCCTGTCGCTCGGCTCGGGCACCTCCGGCGGCGTCCTCGCCCCGGTGTTCATGATCGGCGGCGCGCTCGGCGCCTGGGAGGGCATGCTCTTCCCCCGGGTCGTCCCCGGTTTCTGGGCGATGTGCGGGCTGGCGGCCGTCGTCGGCGGGGTGATGCGCTCCCCGCTCACCGGAGTGGTGTTCACCCTGGAACTCACCCACGCCTGGGGCGCGCTGCTGCCGCTGCTGATCTCCTCCACGGCCGCCTACGCGCTGTCCGCGCTGGTCCTCAGGCGCTCGGTGCTCACCGAGAAGATCGCCCGCCGCGGCCTGCACCTGACCCGCGAGTACTCCACCGACCCGCTGGAGACCTTCTTCGTGCACGAGGTCATGCGGCCCGCGCCGGTGACACTGGCCGCGGACGACGAGGTGGACGAGGAACTCCTGGCCCGGCTCGAACGCGACCCGGCCGGCCGCCGCCAGGCCCACTACCCGGTGATCGGCCGCGGCGGACCGGTCGGCGTCACCTCGCTGCGCAGGCTGCGCGAGCACACCGCCTCGGTCGTACGGCCGCTGCGCGCGGCGCACGCCGCCCGCCCGCTCGTGGCCGCCGTGCGTCCCCACCAGACGCTGCGCGAGGTCGCCTACCTGTTCGCCGAACACCGGCTCAGCAGTGCCCCGGTCCTGGACGACGAGCGGCGCGTGGTCGGCCTGATCACCCTGCCCGACCTGCTCCACGCGCGCCTGCACGACCTGACCGAGGAGCACCACCGCCAGCGCATCCTGCCGTCGCCCGACATCGTGACCGTCATCCCGGCGGTCGCGCGCCGCACCGGGAACCGCGTCCGGCGGTAGCCCGCGTCCCTCGTCGTCCGGCCGCGGGATTGCGCGGGCCGCCGGCGATCGTCGGCCGCGCCTTCCCCGACGCGGCCGCGCGGGCGAAGGCCATCGGCGTGTGGGCCGGGATCGGCGGTCCGGCCCTGCCCGCGGGGCCGCTGCTGGGGCGGGGCGCCGGCCGACGGCCTCGGCGGGCGGGCGGGCGGTCTTCCTGCTCAACGTGCCGATCGTGCTGCTCGCCCTGGCCTGGGCCGGGGCGGTCGTCCGGGAGAGCAGGTCGCCCCGGGACGCGGGCCGCGACCTGCCCGGCGTGCTGCCAGCGCTGACGTACGCGTTCATCCAGGGCGGGCGTTCGGGCGCGGGGTCGGCGCCGGTCGTCGCGGCCGCGGTCGCGGTCGCGGTCGTGGCCGTGGCGGCGCTCGCCGCGCTGGTTCCGGTCGAGCGGCGGCGCGGGGACCGGGCGATGCTGCCGCCGGCGCTGCTGCGGCGGCCGGCCTTCGACCGAGCGGTCCGGGCTCAGGGGCCGAGCCCAGGACGACGGTGTGGAAGCCGTGCACGAAGCGCGGCCGCCGGGCCGCCCCCGTCGCGTCCTACTTCTCCTCCGGCTCCCAGGCGCGGAGCAGGTCGAGCAGCCCCGCGTCTCCGTCAACGCGCAGGGAGTCGGCCGGAATACGGTCGTACAGGTAGAGGACCAACTCACCGGCCGTGCCATGGACGGAGGCGCCGGCCGCGTCCGAGTCCTGTCCGGTCGCGGCAGTGGGCGCGGGGATGCGGGCGGAGCGTGCGCCGTCGCCGTCGACCGTGAGGCGCCAGGAGCGGCCCTCGACGGCGTGGAAGTCGAAGGCCGTGGGCTTGTGCGGCCAGGCACTCGGCGTTCCGCAGACGGTGAACAGGAACTCCTCCACACCGTCGAGTGCCACCTCGACCGGCAGCGGCTGCGGGGCACCCCCCGTGAGCTGGGCGTCGTACGCGTGCACCGCGCTCTCCTGGGCCCGGTGCCGGGCGACACCGCCGGAGGTCCGCGGTGACTGCGACGCGGGCCACCACGTCCAGCAACCGCTCTCCGGTCCTGCCTCGCGCAAGGCGCTGAGCAGAAGCTGCGTCGACGCGGCCAGCCAGGGCAGCAAAGCCTCACGCTCGCGCGGCACTTCCAGAGCGGCGCGGGCGGCGCCGGCCTCGGCCGCAGGAGCGTCGGCGGGTCCCGCGGCGACGATGGCGGCCCAGAAACGGTCTCCCCCACCCAGGTGCTTCACCAGATCGAACAGCGTCCAGTCGGGGCAGGTCGGCACCTGTGCGTCGAGACTGGGCGCGGCGGCGACCGCGGCACGGAACGCGGCCGACCGTTCATCGATCAGTCGTAGCAGGTCGGGGAACTCGAGATTCTTTTCCACGCCGGGTGTCTATCACCGTGCTCCGGTGACCGGACAGCGATTTACACGGTCGCCGGTCGGCCGGGGGTCGCGGCCGGGGGGCTGGGTCCGCGGGCGGCCCTGGCGGTGACCGCCGCCGGCCTGCCGACCGGCGCCGCGCTGTTCCTGTTCTCCCGGGCGGTACGGCGGGCCGAGGTCGCGCCCGCGCCGCCGGCCGGACCGCGCCCGCCCGCCGTGGCGGTCCCCGCGGCGGCGGCCGACGGCCGCGCGTGACCCGGCGGGGCGCCGCCCCGCCCGCACGGACGGCGCCCGCACCCGTACCGTTGCCCGCGACGGGCGACGTGTTCCTTGGAGGTATCCCTCGTGTACGTGAAGATCTGCGGCCTGCGCACGCCCGCCGACGTGGCGGCCGCGGTGGAGGCGGGCGCCGACGCGGTGGGGTTCGTGCTCACCGCCAGCCCCCGCCGGGTCGCCCCGGAGCAGGTGCGCGGCCTTGTCGCGCTCGTGCCCGAGGGCGTGCTGACCGTTGCCGTCTTCCGTGACGAGCCGCTGGACCTCGTGCTGCGGCAGGTCCGGGCGGCGGGGGTGGCGGCGGTGCAGTTGCACGGCGACCACGCGCCGCGGGCGTTCGCCGAACTGCGGGAGGCAGCGGCCGGCGACGGCGGGCTGGTCCTGGTACGGGCCACCTCCGCCGCGTCCGCCGCCGCCTCCGCCTCCGCCTCCGCGTTCTCCGCCGCCTCCGCCTCCGCTGCCGATGCTGCCGCTTCTGACGCTGCCTCCGCCGCCGCCGTGTCCGTCACCGCGCCCGGCGGCTCCATCTCCTGCGGGAGCCACGGCGAGGACCTGCTGATCCTCGACTCGCCCGAGCCGGGGTCGGGCGCGAGCTGGGACTGGTCGGCGCTGCGGGAGGCGCCGCCGGCCGGCCGCTGGATGCTGGCCGGCGGGCTCACGCCGCACAACGTGGCCCACGCGATCGCGGCGGCCCGGCCGTGGGGAGTGGACGTCTCCAGCGGCGTCGAGGCGGAGCGCGGGGTGAAGGACCACCGGCTGATCGCCGACTTCGTCGCCCGCGCCAAGGGGCGTACCGGCCCCGCCCGCGCGCACTGACCTCGGCGCCGGCCCGGCATTTCGGGGGCAGGCGATTTCCCCGGCCACCGGCCGGGTCACCGCGCCCGGCACCGGCAATACCGGTGCGCCGCTCCGGCGGCAGAAGAGGAACTCCGGCGGCAACTTCGCGGGCGACACAATCGTGTCCGGCCGAATTCCCGCGGGCGCGGGAAATGCGGCGGGCCCGGGCCGCTGGCCGAAGCGGGGCTCACCGCACCCGTCGTGGACACCCCGATCGGCGACTGGTCGCGTACGGTCGCCGAGGACTTCGACGCCGAACTCGCCGTCCTGGCCGGCTCGGCCGCCGCCGCGCACGCCCTGGGCGCGCGGGGGCTGCGGGTGATGTCCTACCCGGGCGACGGCCGGCCGGAGCGGGCCTGGGCCGCGGGGTCGCTGCGCCGGCTGACGGAGCTGACCCGCGAGGCCGAACGGCTCGGACGACCGGGGCATGACACTGTCCCCGTGGTCCTCGCGCTGTGTGCGGGCGGGCGAGGTGCACGGACTGGTCAGCACCACCGAGCGTCCGTCCGTGCCCGGGCAGCGGATCGACGCCGTCGGCTTCCTCGGCTTCGTGAGCTTCCAGGCCGCCGCGGTCGTCGAGCGCGGCGACGAGGTGTGGTTCGGCGGCAAGCTGCTCGGCGTGGTGGCCGGATTCGACGAGTGCCACGCCCCGAACCACTACAACATCCTCATCGAGACGCAGCGGCTGGTCACGGCCGAGACCGCGGACCTGCGGATCGGGGACCACGTCGTGTTCAGGGAGCCGGTGAGATGACGGACAGGCCCGAGCCCCGGCCGCGGCCCGTCCCCGTGGCAGGGTCGGCGGCCCTGCCGGGGGTGGAGGTGCCGACCGTCACCGTCGAGGTCGGCGCCGGCCGGCGCAGGCCGCCGACCGGCTCTGGCTCGTTCAGCACGAGCTGTGGCACGGCCGGAGCCGGGCACAGATCCGTGACCATCCGCGGGTGGCCGCGTACCGCGCCTTCTCCAAGGAGATCGGCGTGGACCCCGACCGCTTCCCGCCGTCGGTCCAGGCGCTGATCGACCGGGGGCTGCTCAAACAAGCCAGCCGGCGCCTGGCCGCACGTCAACCCGGTGGTGGACGCGGTCAACGCCGTCGCCGTCGCCGACCTGGCGGCGCTCGGCGTGTTCGACGCGGACCGGGTGACCGGGCAGGTGCGGCTGACCTCCAGCCAGGGAGGCGAGGAATTCCTCGCCCTGGGGGCGGACGAGTCCGTGCGGCTGGATCCCGGCAGGCTCGTCCTGGCCGACGACGTGCGGGTCCTGTCGCTCCTCGACCACCGCGACGGCGTGCACCAGCGGGTCACCCACGACACGAGCGGGTGATCCTGCTGGGGTGCGTCGTCCTCGGCATCGACGCGGCCTCCGTGGCCCGGGCTCCGGCCCGCGCCGCCGCTCTCCTCACCGACCCGGCGCCACTTCCCTGACCCCGCGGCGGCGGCTCATGCCGCCGCGGGGTCGCGTGCCGGAGGAACACGAGAGCGGCGGCGCAGGGTCCCCGGGGAGACCCGGTCGTCCGTACCGACGGACGACGAGCGCCCGGCCCCCGGGGATCGCCGTCATGCCCCCGGGGCGCCGTCGCCGTCCGGTGGAACGGGTGAGGGAAGGCGGGCGAGCGGGACGGCGGCGGTCGTCCCGTACGCGACAGGCGATCCGTGACGAGGTGCGCCACCGCCCCTGTCCGGCCGGTGCGGCCGGGGCTCCGGCGCGGCGCCCGATCCGGCAGTCGGGAAGCTGAACGGCGCGAGGATCGAGACAAGCAGACTGCCCCGACCCGCGTCAACGACCGTGTTGACGGGCGATCACCGACAGCATGCCCGCGAGGGCACGGAAGCGATTCACCTGACACCATTGACGCCGAGGGTTGACAGGGGCCGAACGGTGGTGCAGCCTGCGGCAGTCGGAACCGAGCCGCCCGCAACCGCAGACCGGCATCTGCGCGTTCGGGCTGCCTGCGCTCATCACCCTCGCACCACCCTTGCTCGTCACCCCCCCACACCCGCAAGGAGACTGCGTGAACGCCCCAATCTCGCAGCTGTTGAAGCGCTTCGAAAAACAGGCCCCGACCGTGGCCCGCGTACGCCGTTGAGGCGCGCGCCGGCGCGGTGAGCCGGGCGGCGCCACGCCCGCTTCCGGACGGCGGCGCCCCGGCGGCCCGGCTCGCGGCACCCAGCCCCGAACACCCCTGCCACGCGTCCGTCGCCGGGTGCGAGCGCGCGCAGTCCCGGTCCCGGCACCCCTGCCCCGGCTCGGGTCCGTCACCGCTGCCGTACGCACGCGCCCGCCGATCGGCGGGCGCCGGTACGGACGCGCCGCCGCCCGCGACCCGCGACCCGTCGCCCGACCCAGTTCCCCGGGAGTCAGCCGTACGGCGGACTCCCGCACACCCACATGACAGCTCCCGGAAGGGCCCCATGCGCAGATCAGCTCACTTCCTTCGGCATCGTCCGCTCGCCTGCGCCGCGGCGGTGCTCCTCGCCGTCGTCGGCGCGAGCACGGCCGCCATGTCGGGCGCCTCGGCCGCGACCAGCGCGAGCGTCTCGGTCGACGCAGGCCAGAAGCTGGCGACGATCCCGGCCACAGGCGTCGGCACGAACGTCGCCGTGTACGACGGGAACATGAACGGCTCGGCCATGCCCGGTCTGATCAGCACCGCCGGGTTCGGCTCGGTCCGCTACCCCGGGGGTTCGTACTCCGACATCTACCACTGGCAGACCAACACCACCGAGGGCGGCTACGTCGCGCCCAACACCGACTTCGACACCTACATGGCCACGGTGAAGGCCGCGCACGCGCAGCCGATCATCACCGCCAACTACGGCACCGGCACGGCGCAGGAAGCCGCGGACTGGGTCAAGTACGCCAACGTGACCAAGGGCTACGGCGTCAAGTACTGGGAGGTCGGCAACGAGGTCTACGGCAACGGCGAGTACGGCTCCTCCTGGGAGACCGACCACCACTCCAGCCACAGCGCCACGACCTACGCCAACAACCTGGTGCAGTACATCTCGGCGATGAAGGCCGTCGACCCCACCATCAAGGTCGGCGCCGTTCTGACCACCCCGGGCAACTGGCCCGACGGCCTCACCGGGTCCGGTGACACGGCCGACTGGAACCACACCGTGCTGTCCATCGCCGGCTCGAAGATCGACTTCGTGATCGTGCACCACTACCCGAACAACAACGGCGAAGCCGACATGCTGGGCAAGCCGCAGGCCGAGATCCCCGGCATGGCGAACACGCTGCACTCGCTGATCAAGCAGTACGCCGGCAGCAACGCGGCGAACGTGGGCATCGCGGTCACCGAGGCCAACGGCAACTCCTACTACGACACCGCGCCCAGCGGCCTGTTCGCGCCGGACGAGTACCTGACCTGGATGGAGAACGGCGCGTTCTCCATCAACTGGTGGGCCCTGCACAACGGCACCGACTGCAGCAAGGTCACCACGGTCGACGGCGCCAGCGACTACAACGACTACGGCGTCCTGTCCAGCGGGGCCTCCTGCGAACCGGCGCTCAACACGCCCTTCGCCCCGTACTACGGCACCGAGATGGTCAGCAAGCTCGGCGCCGCCGGTGACAGCCTGGTCAAGGCGAGCAGCTCCACCTCCCTGCTCAGCGCGCACGCGGTCAAGAAGGCCAACGGCGACGTCGACGTCATGCTCATCAACAAGGATCCCAACAACGCGGCCACCGTCTCGCTGAACTACAGCAACTTCACCCCGTCCTCCGCCGCCCCGACCGTCTACACCTACGCCAAGAACGCCACCTCGATCACCTCGGCCACGACCGGCAGCTCGACCAGCCAGACCGTGCCGGCCTACTCCGTCGTGGTCGTGCAACTGCACGCGGGCAGCGGGACGACAACCGGCGGGACCACCACGGGCGGAACGACCACGGGTGGCACCACAACCGGCGGCACCACCACGGGCGGGACCACCACCGGCGGAACCACCACCGGCGGAACGACCACAGGCGGCACCACGACCGGCGGTACGACGACAGGCGGGACCACGACCGGCGGGACGACCGGCGGGACCGGCTCGGGCGCCTGCAAGGTCACGTACACCAAGAACGAGTGGCAGGGCGGCCTCACCGCCGACATCACCGTCACCAACACGGGC
>NZ_JAINVH010000119.1 GCF_020400825.1 Streptomyces sp. HPF1205 | reverse complement strand
CGAGCAGGCCGCCCTGAAGTGCATCTACATGGCCTTGATGAGCCTGGACCCGACAGGGAAAGGCCGCAAGCGGTGGACCATGCGCTGGAAGGCGCCCCTGAACGCCTTCCAGATCGCCTTCGAGGGCCGCCTGACCCCAGCCACAAACTGACCAACCCAAGAACCAAGATCAGCCGTTGATTGGACACACCCGGTCTGTCTCGCGGTCCTGTTGGGGGGCATGGTGGGGGTGTGGACGCATATGAAGTGAACCGTGCCCGGGCGAAGTTGGGGTTGTTCGTGGCGGATGTATTTGCGTCGGTGCCGCGCAAGGACCAGCGGTCGAAGGGTGACTGCTATCTGCGGGGTTTGATGCTGGACGGGCGGCGTAAGTCGATCCACCGATGGCGGAGCGGCTGCCGGACGGCAACGAGCAGAACCTGCAGCAGTTCGTGAACCAGTCGACCTGGGATCCGGTGCCGGTGCGGCGGCGGATCGCGGAGCGAATGGTGCCATTGATCGGCCCGGACGCCTGGGCGGTCGATGACGTGTCGTTCCCCAAGGACGGGAAGATGTCGGTGGCGGTCGCGCACCAGTACTGCGGTGCGCTGGGCAAACAGGCCAACTGCCAAGTCGCGGTGAGCGTACACGCGGTGTCCGATGCGGCCTCCTGCCCGCTGAACTGGCGGTTGTTCGTGCCCAAGGAGTGGGCGGACGATGTTCGGCGGCGGCACAGGACCGGGATGCCGCCCGAGGCCGGGCACCGGGAGAAGTGGCGCCTGGCCCTGGACGGCCTGGATGAGCTGGCCGGGTGGGGTCTGGTGCCGCCGGTGGTGGTGGCCGATGCCGGCTACGGGCAGAACGCAGACCTCCGCGACGGCCTGAACAGCCGTGGCATCGGCTATGTCGTCGCCGTCCGCTCGGATGTGACGGTCCACCCGCACGACGCGCAGCCCACCGCCCCTGCGTGGTCCGGAAACGGACGCAAGCCGCAGCCCCGCTACCGGAACAAGCCGTCCTCGGTGGCCGCGCTGGCGGTCGGGGTTGCGTCCTTGGAAGTGGTGTACGGGTTCTGACCTGT
>NZ_JAINVH010000118.1 GCF_020400825.1 Streptomyces sp. HPF1205 | reverse complement strand
TGGGGTACGGGTCGGTGGATGCGGTTGCCGCGGGGCGGGCGTTTCGTGATCTGGGGTTTGATTCGCTGACGGCTGTGGAGTTGCGGAACCGGTTGAGTCGTTTGTCGGGTCAGCGGTTGCCGGCGGGGCTGGTTTTTGATTATCCGACGCCGCGTGCTCTGGGTGAGTTCCTGGTGGGCAGGGTCACCGGTGAGGTGGTGGCGGGTACGGGTGTGGGTGGTGAGGCTGCCCCGGTGGTGGGTGGTGAGGCTGTCCCGGTGGTGGGGGTTGTGGATGATCCGGTGGTGATTGTGGGGATGGCGTGCCGGTTCCCGGGTGGGGCGTCGTCTCCGGAGGAGTTGTGGCGGGTGCTGGTGGAGGGTGTGGACACGGTGGCGGAGTTCCCGTCCGATCGTGGCTGGGCCGCGGATCCCGCGACCGCCGCCGGCGCTGGTGCTGGCTCCGGTGTCGGCGTTGGTGCCGGCGGGGGTGGGGGTTTTGCGGCGCGGGGTGCGTTCTTGTACGAGGCGGGGGAGTTTGACGCGGATTTCTTCGGGATTTCGCCGCGTGAGGCGTTGGCGATGGATCCGCAGCAGCGGTTGTTGTTGGAGACGTCGTGGGAGGTGTTCGAGCGGGCCGGGATCGATGTGACGGCTTTGCGGGGTTCGCGTACGGGTGTGTTCGTCGGCACGAACGGCCAGGACTATGCGGCCCTGCTGGGCGCGGCTGCGCGGGAACTGGAGGGACACCTTCTGACGGGTAATGCGGCGAGTGTGGTGTCGGGTCGTGTGTCGTACACGTTTGGTTTTGAGGGTCCTGCGGTGACGGTGGATACGGCGTGTTCGTCGTCGTTGGTGGCGTTGCATTTGGCGGTGCAGGCGTTGCGTGGTGGTGAGTGTTCGATGGCGGTGGTGGGTGGTGTGACGGTGATGTCGACTCCGGGGTTGTTCGCGGAGTTCGGGCGGCAGGGTGGGTTGGCCGCGGATGGTCGGTGCAAGGCGTTCGGGGCGGGTGCGGACGGGACGGTGTGGGGTGAGGGTGTGGGTGTGCTGCTGGTGGAGCGGTTGTCCGACGCCCGGCGGCTGGGGCATCCGGTGGTGGCGGTGGTGCGGGGGTCTGCGGT
>NZ_JAINVH010000117.1 GCF_020400825.1 Streptomyces sp. HPF1205 | reverse complement strand
GTGAAGTCGGGCAGTTCCCGCCCGAAGTGCCCGTACGCCGCGGTCTGCGCGTAGATCGGCCGCAGCAGGTCCAGATCACGGATGATCGCCGCCGGCCGCAGATCGAAGACCTGCCCGATCGCCTGCTCGATCCGCTCCACCTCCACCGCCTCGGTACCGAAGGTCTCCACGAACAACCCCACCGGCTCCGCCTTGCCGATCGCGTACGCCACCTGCACCTCGCACCGCGCCGCCAGCCCCGCGGCCACCACGTTCTTGGCCACCCACCGCATCGCGTACGCCGCCGAACGGTCCACCTTCGACGGATCCTTGCCCGAGAACGCCCCGCCCCCGTGCCGCGCCATCCCCCCGTACGTGTCGATGATGATCTTCCGCCCGGTCAGACCCGCGTCCCCCATCGGCCCGCCGATCTCGAACCGCCCCGTCGGATTCACCAGCAGCCGGTACCCCTCGGTGTCCAGCTTGATCCCGTCCTCCAGCAGAGCCTTCAACTCCGGCTCCACCACGAACTCACGGATGTCCGGCGCCAGCAGCGAATCCAGATCGATGTCCGAGGCATGCTGCGAGGACACCACCACCGTGTCCAGCCGCACCGCCTTGTCCCCGTCGTACTCGATCGTCACCTGCGTCTTGCCGTCCGGCCGCAGATACGGAATCGTCCCGTTCCTGCGCACCTCCGACAACCGCCGGGACAACCGGTGCGCCAGCGTGATCGGCAACGGCATCAACTCAGGCGTCTCGTCCGACGCGTACCCGAACATCAACCCCTGGTCACCGGCACCCTGCCGGCTCAACTCGTCGTCGCCGCCGGTTGAGGCGCCCGCTTCGGAGTCCTCGGCAACCCGCTGCTCGTACGCGGTGTCCACGCCCCGCGCGATGTCCGGCGACTGCGCGCCGATCGACACCGACACCCCGCACGAGGCGCCGTCGAAGCCCTTCCTCGACGAGTCGTACCCGATGTCGAGGATCTTGTTGCGCACCAGGGTGGCGATGTCGGCGTAGGCGGAGGTGGTCACCTCGCCCGCGATGTGCACCTGACCGGTGGTGATCAACGTCTCCACGGCCACCCGGGAGGTCGGGTCGGCGCCGAGGAGCGCGTCGAGAA
>NZ_JAINVH010000116.1 GCF_020400825.1 Streptomyces sp. HPF1205 | reverse complement strand
ACCGCCAGATGCAGCGCCACCAGCGACGACGAACACGCCGTGTCGACCGTCAGCGTCGGACCCTCCAGCCCGAGCGTGTACGCCACCCGCCCCGACACCACAGCCGCAGCGTTGCCCGTCCCGACATGCCCCTCCGCGGTCTCCACCGCGCCCAGCAGCAACGCCGGATAGTCCTGGCCGTTGGTCCCGACGAACACACCCGTCTGACTGCCCCGGACCGTACGCGGATCGATCCCGGCCCGCTCCACCGCCTCCCACGACGTCTCCAGCAGCAACCGCTGCTGCGGATCCATCGCCAACGCCTCACGCGGCGAGATCCCGAAGAATTCCGCGTCGAAATCCCCCGCGCCCTCGACGAACGCGCCCACGCGAACATACGACGTGCCCGGGTGCTCGGGATCCGGGTGGTAGATCCGCTCCAGGTCCCATCCCCGGTCGGCCGGGAACTCCCCGACCGCGTCCACCCCCGCCTCCAGCAGCCCCCACAGGTCCTCCGGCGACCCCACCCCACCCGGGAACCGACACCCCATCCCCACGATCGCCACCGGATCGTCCGCCACAGGGACGAGGGTGGCCACCGGGGACTCGGCCCCGGCGTCGACGCCCAGCAGTTCGCCGCACAGATACCCGGCCAGCACCAGCGGCGTCGGGTAGTCGAACACCAGCGAACTCGGCAGCGGCAGACCCGTCACCGCGGCGAGACGGTTGCGCAGTTCCACCGCCGTCAGGGAGTCGATGCCGAGCTCGCGGAAGGCGCGGTCCGCTTCGACGGTGGCGGCCGAGGTGTGGCCGAGGGTGGCGGCGACGTGTGCGCGAACGAGATCGAGGACGGTGCGCAGCCGGTCGTCCTCGTTCATGCCGCGCAGTTCGCGGGTGAGGCCGTCCGCCGGGGTGGTGTGTCCCGCGTCGTCCGTGCCGGCGGCTGCCTGGCGGGCCTCGGCAAGTCCGGCCAGCAGGGCGCTGGGGCGGGTGGCGGTGAAGGCCGGGGCGAAGACCGGCCAGTCGATGTCGGCGGCGACCACGGCGGTGTCGCCGGCGGCGACGGCGGCGGACATCGCGTCCAGGCCGGTCCGGGGAGATATGACGGGGATGCCGGCGCGGCGCAGCCGCTCCGTGACT
>NZ_JAINVH010000115.1 GCF_020400825.1 Streptomyces sp. HPF1205 | reverse complement strand
GCGTCGGCGGCGACGAAGTCGTTGAGTGTGGACCTGAGTTCGTCGCGGGGTCCGTCGACGGGAGTGGGTGAGGGCTTCCTGTACGGCATCAACCAGGACGGCTCCCAACCCGCCGACCAGTACCTGCAACCCCTGAACATCACCGCCTTCCGCGGCGGCGGCTGGTTCTCCGGCGGCTGGATCAAGGACAACTACACCTACGGCTCCGCCACCAAAGCCGACATCGCCGCCATCACCTCCCAGGCCCGCCGCCTGACCCAACCCCCCTACCACGCCCAATACCAAGTCCTCGTCAGCGACCTGTGGGGCAACAACGGCGGCCAACCCGCAAACGAAACCTACCCCTGCGACAACGGCAACTGCACCAACTGGACCACCTTCATCGACACCACCGTCACCGCACTCCAAGCAACCGGCCTCCCCTTCGCCTACGACATCTACAACGAACCCGACATCTCCGTCTTCTGGACCCGCGGCATGAACAGCCCCCAGTACTTCCAAATGTGGGACACCGCCTACCGCGAAATCCGCCGCCTCGCCCCCAACGCCACCATCGTCGGCCCCTCCCTCGCCTACACCCCCCAATCCAACCCCGGCGAATGGAACACCTGGCTCGCCCACGTCAAAGCCGCCGGAACCATCCCCGACATGATCACCAACCACGACGAAGGCGACGTCGACGACCCCGTCACCGTCTCCCAATCCCTCAACAACGCCCTCACCACCGCCGGCATCCCCACCCGCCCCCTGTCCGCCAACGAATACCAGCCCGCCGACCGCCAAACCGCCGGCGTCACCGCCTGGTACCTCGCCCGCTTCGCCCAATCCGGCTACACCAACGCCATGCGCGGCAACTGGGTCTGCTGCATGACCCCCAACCTCACCGGCGTCCTCAGCCAAACCAACGGAACCTGGCAACCCAACGGCAACTGGTGGGCCATGCGCACCTACGCCGACATGACCGGCACCCTCGTCAAAACCAACGGCCAGGACGGCTCCACCGCCATCTCCGCCGCCACCGACCCCACCAACAAACGCGCCGTCGCCATCATCGGCGACAGCAACGGCTACACCGGCGCCGCCAACATCACCTTCAACGGACTGTCCTCCCAACCCTGGCTGACCACCAACGGCACCGTCCAC
>NZ_JAINVH010000114.1 GCF_020400825.1 Streptomyces sp. HPF1205 | reverse complement strand
GGTCACGGAGCGGCTGCGCCGCGCCGGCATCACGCCGCTCGACGCCGACGAGGCCCTTCGCGCCATGCAGGTCCTCCAATCCGCCCAAGGCGCTCCCGTCACCGTCGTGGCCGACCTCGACTGGAGCCGCTTCGCGCCCGGCCTGACCGCCGCCCGCCCGCTCCCGCTGCTGGAGGGAGTACCGGAGGCCGTCCATGCCCTGGAAGCGGCACGTGACACAAGCGGTACGGGCGGCGGGCACGGCGTGCCGCCCTTCGCCGCCCAGCTCGCCGCACTGCCCGAGGCCGATCGCGCCCCCGCCGTCCTGGAGGCCGTCCGCCAGGCGGCGGCCCTCGCTCTCGGACACGCGAGCTCCGCGGCCGTCGAGCCCGACCGTGCCTTCAAGGACCTCGGGTTCGACTCGCTGACCGCGGTGGAACTGCGGAACGTGCTGGGATCGGTGACGGGTCTGCCGCTGCCGAGTTCGCTGGTGTTCGACTACCCGACGCCGCTGGTGCTGGCCGGGTATCTGTGCGGCGAGCTGCTGGGTGCCGGTGCCGGTGCCGGTGCCGGTGCGGGTGCGGGTGCCGGGGGCGGGGTCGCGTCCGTGGCGGGTGCTGCGGTCGAGTCCGTTGCGGGTTCGGTGTCCGTGGTGGACGACCCGGTGGCGATCGTGGGGATGGGGTGCCGGTTCCCGGGTGGGGTGGGGTCGCCGGAAGGGCTGTGGGGGTTGGTGGCGGCGGGGGTGGATGCGGTGGGGGAGTTTCCCGCTGATCGTGGGTGGGATGTGGAGGGGGTGTACGACCCGGATCCCGAGCGTGTGGGTACGTCGTACGTGCGGGTGGGTGCGTTCTTGGATGATGTCGCGGGGTTTGATGCGGGGTTCTTCGGGATCTCGCCGCGTGAGGCGTTGGCGATGGATCCGCAGCAGCGGTTGCTGCTGGAGACGTCGTGGGAGGCGGTGGAGCGGGCGGGTATTGATCCGCGGTCGTTGCGGGGCAGTGCGACAGGTGTGTTCGTGGGGACCAATGGTCAGGATTATCCGGCGTTGCTGCTGGGTGCGGCCGATGGTGGGCTGGGGCATGCGGGGACGGGGAACGCTGCGGCTGTGGTGTCGGGGCGGGTGGCGTACACGCTCGGGCTGGAGGGTCCGACGCTGACGGTCGACACGGCGTGTTCGTCGTCGCTGGTGGCGCTGCACCTGGCGGC
>NZ_JAINVH010000113.1 GCF_020400825.1 Streptomyces sp. HPF1205 | reverse complement strand
GACGGCGACGCCACCGGCGAGGGCCATCGTGCATTCGCCGCCGCGCAGCGCCTGCACGGCCAGGTGCAGGGCGACGAGCGAGGACGAGCAGGCGGTGTCGACGGAGACGGCGGGGCCTTCGAGGCCGAGGGTGTAGGCGACGCGGCCGGAGACCACGCTCGCCGCGTTGCCGGTGCCGACGTGGCCGCTGAGTTCCTCGGGCCCGTGGCTGAGGAGCGCCGCGTAGTCCTGGCTGTTGGTGCCGACGAACACACCGGTACGCGAACCGCGCAGCACGGCCGGGTCGATCCCGGCCCGCTCGACGGCCTCCCACGACGTCTCCAGCAGCAACCGCTGCTGCGGATCCATCGCCAGCGCCTCACGCGGCGAGATCCCGAAGAAACCGGCGTCGAAGGCCGGGGCGTCCCGCAGGAAGGCGCCGGTGCGGACGTAGGTGCGGCCGGCTTTTCCGGGCTCGGGGTCGTAGAGGGCGTCGGTGTCCCAGCCGCGGTCGGTGGGGAAGTCGCCGATCGCGTCGCCCTCTTCCATGACGAGCCGCCACAGGTCCTCCGGCGAGGCAACGCCGCCCGGGTAGCGGCAGGCCATGCCGACGATGGCGATCGGCTCGTCGGCGGCGGCGAGGGCGCCGGTGCCGGCGGTCCCGGCGGCGTCGGTGGCGGCGCCGCACTCGGCGAGCAGGTGGCGGGCGAGGGTGAGGGAGGAAGGGAAGTCGAAGACGAGGGTGGAGGGCAGGCGCAGGCCGGTCGCGGTGATGAGGCGGTTGCGCAGTTCGACGGCGGTGAGCGAGTCGAAGCCCAGTTCCTTGAAGGCGCGGGCGGGTTCGACGGCCTCGGCGGACTCGTGGCCGAGGACGGCGGCGACTTCGGCCCGCACCAGGTCGAGGACGACGCGCTCGCGGTCGCCCTCGGGTGTGTCCGCCAGGCGCTGCTGAAGTGCGCTGAGGGCGCCGCCGGTGGCGCCGGCCGGGTCGGTGTCCAGGGCGTTCCGTGCCTCGGGGACGCCGTCGAAGAACGGGTTGGCGCGTTGCGCGGTGAACGCGGGGGCGAAGCGCTCCCAGTCGACGTCCACGACCACGGACGTGGTCTGGCCGCTGCCGAGGGCCCGCTCGAACGCGGTCAGGGCGCGGGCCGGATCCAGTGCCCGCAGGCCGCGGCGGCCGAGCCGGTCAGTGCTCTCGTCGCGGGCGGCCATGCCGACCT
>NZ_JAINVH010000112.1 GCF_020400825.1 Streptomyces sp. HPF1205 | reverse complement strand
CACCGTCACACCGCCGGCCAGTGCCATGGAACACTCGCCGGCCCGCAGCGCCTGCACGGCCAGGTGCAGCGCCACCAGCGACGAGGAACAGGCGGTGTCGATCGTCAGAGTCGGGCCCTCAAGGCCGAGGGTGTAGGCGACGCGGCCGGACACCACGCTCGCCGCGTTGCCGGTACCGACGTGGCCGTCGGCGGACTCGACGGCATTCTGCAGGAGGGCCGCGTAGTCCTGGCCGTTGGTGCCGACGAACACACCGGTACGCGAACCGCGCAGCACGGCCGGGTCGATCCCGGCCCGCTCGACGGCCTCCCACGACGTCTCCAGCAGCAACCGCTGCTGCGGGTCCATCGCCAGCGCCTCACGCGGCGAGATCCCGAAGAAACCGGCGTCGAACCCGGCGGCGTCCTGAAGGAACCCGCCGACGCGCACGTACGAGGTGCCGGGGTGTACGGGGTCGGGGTCGTAGAGGGAGTCCAGGTCCCAGCCGCGGTCGGTGGGGAAGTCGCCGATCGCGTCGCCCTCTTCCATGACGAGCCGCCACAGGTCCTCCGGCGAGGTCACGCCGCCCGGGAAACGGCAGGCCATGCCGACGATGGCGATCGGCTCGTCCACGACCGTGCCGGAAACCGCCTCGACGGAGCCGGAGTCGGCGGTGGCTGTGGGGGCGGTGGTGGCGCCGACCAGTTCGCCGTCCAGGTGTGCGGCCAGAGCGGCCGGGGTGGGGTGGTCGAAGACGAGGGTGGTCGACAGGCGCAGTCCGGTGGCGGTGGCCAGCCGGTTGCGCAGTTCCACCGCCATCAGCGAATCGAACCCGAAGTCCTTGAAGGCGCGGCCGGGTTCGATCGCCTCGGCCGACTCGTGACCGAGCGCGGCGGCGGCGGCGTTCCGTACGAGATCGACCAGTCCGCGCCGGCGTTCGGCACCCGGCAGGGCCGTGAGCCGGGCAGCCAGGCCGGTGCGTTCCGTCCCGGCGCTGCCGCCCGCCAGGGCGTTCCGCGCCTCGGGGACGCCGTCGAAGAGGGCGCTTCCGCGCTGCGCGGTGAACGCGGGGGCGAAGCGCTCCCAGTCGACGTCCACGACCACGGACGTGGCCTGGCCGCTGCCGAGGGCCCGCTCGAACGCGGCGAGCGCACGGGCGGGTTCCAGCGCGCGCAGGCCGCGGCGGCCGAGTTCGGCGGACGCCTCCGCGCGGGCGGCCATACCGACAC
>NZ_JAINVH010000111.1 GCF_020400825.1 Streptomyces sp. HPF1205 | reverse complement strand
CCCTAAGAATGTTGGCGGTCCGGGAGGACCGGGTGTGGCTGATCGTGCGATGCCGCTGATGGCTCAAGGAGAATGGCCGCCCGGTCCTCCGGGATGCTCCGATCACTGATTGAGAACTGCGGTCATCGCTGGTTAGGGACCTGTCGACGGAGCGTTCTGCGGGCCACGGAATTGCTGGTCATGGTGGAACGGAGCGACGGCTTGAGCACGTCTCACGCGCGGATATGGGTTGGCATCGACGCCGGCAAGGGACATCACTGGGCGGTGGCGGTCGACGCCGAAGGCGAGACGCTGTTCTCGACGAAGGTGATCAACGACGAGGCTCAGATCCTGACGCTCATCGAGGCCGCCCGTGAGCGGGCCGATGAGGTGCGGTGGGCGGTGGACATCTCCGGCCGTGCCTCCACGCTGCTTTGGCCCTGTTGATCGCGCACGGCCAGCAGGTCGTCTACGTGCCTGGCCGGACGGTCAACCGCATGTCCGGCGCCTACCGAGGCGAAGCCAAGACCGACGCCAAGGACGCGAAGGTCATCGCTGACCAGGCCCGCATGCGCCGGGACTTCACCCCGCTGGACACGCCACCGGAGCTGGTCTCCACTCTCCAACTGCTGACCCGCTACCGGGCCGACCTGATCGCCGACCGGGTCCGGCTGATCAACAGGCTCCGCGACCTGCTGGTCGGCATCTGCCCCGCTCTGGAGCGGGCCTTCGACTACTCCGCGGCCAAGGGCCCGATCGTATTGCTGACCGAGTACCAGACCCCGGCCGCCCTGCGGCGGATCGGCGTCAAAAGGCTTACGACCTGGCTCGAGCGACGCAACGTCCGTGGCGCCAACGAAGTCGCAGCCAAGGCCGTGGAGGCCGCCCAGTCCCAGATGGCCAAACTGCCCGGAGAGAAGCGGGCCGCCAAGCTGGTCTGCGACCTTGCCCACCAGCTCCTGGCCCTGGACGAGCGGATCAAGGACAACGACCGGGAAGTCCGCGAGACCTTCCGCACCGATAGCCGTGCCGAGATCATCGAGTCCATGCCCGGCATGGGCCCGATCCTGGGTGCCGAGTTTGTCGCCATTGTCGGTGACCTGGGCGGTTACAAGGACGCCGACCGCCTCGCCTCCCACGCCGGCCTGGCCCCGGTCGCCCGCGACTCCGGCCGCCGCACCGGCAACTACCACCGGCCCAAACGCTACAACCGCCGCCTGCGACACATCTTCTACATGTCGGCGCAGACCGCGATGATGCGGCCCGGTCCGTCGCGCGACTATTACCTCAAGAAGAG
>NZ_JAINVH010000110.1 GCF_020400825.1 Streptomyces sp. HPF1205 | reverse complement strand
CCCCCACCCATTTCTGGAGGGCATTTCGTCATGCGTGGATTCGCGCATCACCGATCCGGCCGGCCGTTGACCGCCACGGTGGCCGTGGCGGCCGCGGTCGTGGCCGCGGCGTCGGTCACGCTGGCCGGGTCGCCGTCGGCCCAGGCGGCCGCGTCCCCGTCCACCACCTTGGTGGTCAACGCGGGCCAGGTCCTGCGTCCGGTCACCCACGTGGCCACCGGCAGCCTGTACGGCCTGGCCAACGCCACCACCCCGGCCGACAACCTGGTCGCCGCCATCAAACCCAACACCTTCGTGCAAAAGCCCCAGGGCGGCCACCAGCAGCCCACCGGCGACATCCTCACCGTCGCCCCCAAGGCCGCCAAAGCAGGCGCCAAGGTCGTCAACCGCCTCTCGGACTACTACGCCGGCTGGCCCTACCAGTTCAGCTGGAGCAACTGGCTCAGCGTCGTCGACGACCAGATCGCCCAGACCAAGGCCTCCGGCATCACCAACCTGGCCGCCTACGCCCCCTGGAACGAATCCGACAACACCTGGAAGTCCGCCAACGGCACCTTCGAGGACTTCTGGACCAAGACCTACCGCGAGATCCGCTCCAAGGACACCACCACGCCGATCCAGGGCCCGAGCTTCTCGGACAACATCAGCGACATGGACAACTTCCTGAAGAACGCGGTCGCCACCAACACCGTGCCCGACATCATCGCCTGGCACGAACTGGAACGCTCCTCCAAGATCGCCGGCGACGTCGCCACCGTCACCGGCCTGGAGAACAAGTACGGCATCACCCCCCGCCCGATCGCGATCGAGGAATACGCCGCCCCCTCCGAAGTCGGCATCCCCGGCGCCCTGGTCGGCTACATCGCCAAGTTCGAGCGCCTGGGCGTCCACGACGCCGAACTCGCCTTCTGGAACCAGTCCGGAGCCCTCGGCGACCTGCTCACCGGACAGGGCGGCAGCCCCAACGGCGCCTACTGGCTCTACAAGTGGTACGCCGACATGAGCGGCAGCATGCTCACCACCACCGCACCCGCCCAGACCGGCATCGACGGCGCCGCCTCCCGCAACAGCGCCGGCAACGAGATCGACGTCGTCTTCGGCGGCAGCAGCGGCGACTCCGCCGTCACCGTCAACAACCTCAACACCCTGTCCGCCTTCGGATCCACCGTCCACGTCAAGGTCGAATACACCCCCTCACCCGGACGCACCACCGCCGTCTCCGGACCCACCACCCTGGCCGAATCCAACTACACCGTGAACAACGGCTCCATCACCGTCCCCGTCACCGCCAACAGCACCTACGGCTACCACCTCGTCATCACACC
>NZ_JAINVH010000011.1 GCF_020400825.1 Streptomyces sp. HPF1205 | reverse complement strand
ATTTTCACAAAGCCTCAACCCCTGGACTTGGTCTCAGGGGTTGAGGCTTTTTTGCTGTCCGTTACCCCATGTTCACGTCATCCCGAGACGCTGGGCGCCCTGGGACAGGCGGAGGTGTGGAGACGTGCAGCAGATGACGACTGCCGGCCGGCGGCACAGGATCGCTTCGGACACGACGGCCGCTGCCCTGCGGGACGCCCTGGCCGGGCTGGGGATCGGTGCCGGGGACGAAGTGATCGTGCCGTCGTTCGGACCCGGGGCGCCGGCTGACGCCGCACGACTGGTCGGAGCGGTGCCGGTATTCGCCGACATCGACCCTCGGACGTTCTGTCTCGACCCGGACGCGGTGGCCGCCGTCGTCACGTCGCGGACGGCCGCGATCGTACCCGTGAACGTGTTCGGGCACCCGGCGCCCATGCGGCGGTTGGGGGAACTGGCCGATCGGTGCGCGCTCGCCGTCGTGGAGGAGGCCGGGCCGGCCGAGGACGCGGGGGCAGTGGCCCGGCGGCGGGCGCACGCGCGGTTCCTGGACTCGGCGTTGACCGGCGTGATCGTGCCGTACAGCGAGCCGGGGGTCCGGCACCTGTACCACCAGTACGCCGTGCGCATTCCGGGCAACGGACGACCGGACCGGGACGCCTTCGCGGCGGCACTGGCCAGGAAGGGCGTACGCGCCACCGTGAGCGTGCCGGTTCCCGTGCACCGGCTCCCCGCCCACCGCTCGGAGCGGACCCCGCACCTGCCGCACACCGAGCAGGTGGCGGCCGACAGCCTCTCGCTCCCCGTGCATTCCGGGCTCACCCAGCGCGAGTTGACGCACGTTGCCGAGGCCTGCAACGCGCTGGGCGGACTGCTCTGAACCCGCAAGAGGCAACGCCCGGACACGGGTTCGCCGCACACCCGCGCATGGGCTAAGATCGTCCCGTCGCAGCGCCCCAATAGCTCAGTCGGTAGAGCGTCTCCATGGTAAGGAGAAGGTCTACGGTTCGATTCCGTATTGGGGCTCCGATGGGAAGGGCCCCCGCCGTCGGGCGGGGGCCCTTTTCTATGGCCGCGGATTTCCATGGCCGCGGACCCGCCCGGTTCAGGCGCCCGGCTGAAGGTTCGGGACGCGCATCGCCAGGATCGCCATGTCGTCCGAGGGCGCATCCGAGGCGAAGCGTTCCACGGCGCGCTGGATGCGTACCGCGACCGCGCCGGCCGTCAGGCCCGTGCACGTGGCGAGGACGTCGGCCAGGCCGTCGTCGCCGAGCATGCGTGTTCCCTCGCGGCGCTCCGTGACGCCGTCGGTGACGCACAGCAGGACGTCGCCCGGGTCGAGGGTGATGGTCTGCTCGACGAGCTCCAGGTCTTCCATGACGCCGAGCAGGGGCTGGGGCTCGGCGGCCGGTTCCACGGAGCCGTCCGGGCGCAGCCGCAGCGGCAGCGGGTGGCCGGCGCAGACCATCCGCAGCACCGCGCTGCCGTCGTGCTGCGGCCACAACTCGCCGTACAGCAGGGTCAGGAAGCGGCTGCGGGCGCCCTCGTCGAGGATGGCGGCGTTCAGGCGCTCCAGGACCGCGGGACCGCCGAAGCCCTCGCGGGCCAGCAGGCGCAGGGCATGCCTTGCCAGGCCGGTGACGGCGGCCGCCTCCGGCCCCGTACCGCACACGTCGCCGATGGCGAAGCCCCAGCAGCCGTCGCGGATCGGGAAGAGGTCGTAGAAGTCGCCGCCGACCTCGTTGCCTTCGCCGGCCGCGCGGTAGATGACCTCCACCTCCACGCCCGGGACGCGGGGCAGCTCGGGCGGCAGCAGGCTGCGCTGGAGGGCCTGGCTGATGGCGGTGCGCTCGCTGTAGAGGCGGGCGTTGTCCAGGGCGAGGGCGGCGCGGCGGGAGAGGTCCTCGGCCAGTTCGAGGATCTCCTGGCGGAAGCGCTCGTCGGCGGGCTTGCCCAGGGTGAGCATGCCGATCACGCGGTTGCGGGCGACCAGCGGCAGCACGACGGTCTCGCCGCCCACCGCGGCCGCCGTGGCCAGGGCGATGCCGGGAGCGCTCGCGGGGCGGCCGCCGGCGCCGCTCGAGGAGCCGACACCGAGGCTGCGCAGGGAGGCGCGCAGCGCGCTGGAGTGCGCGGCGTCCGACGGCGCGGTCCACGGGCGGGCGCCCGGCGTCGGGTCGGGCTCGGGCGGACGCAGCTGGGACAGCAGCGCCTTGATGCCGTCGATGCGGTCCTCGTCCTCGTGGAGGACGAAGGCCAGTTCCGGCTCGGACTGCGACTGCTCGGCGATGGTGTAGACGGCGCACCAACTGGCCAGCGTCGGTACGGTCATCTGGGCCATCAGGGCCAGCGTCTGGTCCCGCTCCAGCGTGCCGGCCAGCAGGTCGGACGCCTCGACGAGGAAGGACAGCGAGCCGCGGCGCAGCCGCTCCAGCTCGGTCAGGCGCGCGCTCTCGACGGCCAGCGCGATCCGGTCGGCGGCGAACTGCAGCCGCAGTGCCTCCTGGTTGGAGTAGCGCCCGGGAGCCTCGGCGGCGACGCCGATGGATCCGGTCAGCCGGCCCTCGACCTTGAGCGGCACGGTGACGACCGACCGCATCCCGGTGCCGGACAGCAGCGGTACGGCACCGGGCACGGCGGTCAGGTCCTCGTGGACGGCGGGCATGCGGGCGCTGCCGTAGCGTCCGGTGCCGGCCTCGACGGGGACGCGGGCGAACCGCTGCCGGGCCGAGGGCAGGCCGGTGGAGGCGCGTACCTCCAGTTCGGTCTCGTCGTCGGTGGCCAGCAGCAGGTAGGCGGCGTCGCCGTCGAGCATGTCGCGGGCGCGCTCGACCGTGCGCTGCAGCAGGCCGTCGAGGTCGTCGGGGGCGGGGGAGCCGATGAAGACCTCGAAGGCGTCGGTGTTCCTGCCGCGCTGGCCGGTGCCGGTGTCGGAGGCCGCAGGGCCGCGGG
Organism: Streptomyces sp. HPF1205; assembly: GCF_020400825.1. Taxonomy (GTDB): domain Bacteria; phylum Actinomycetota; class Actinomycetes; order Streptomycetales; family Streptomycetaceae; genus Actinacidiphila. The sequence continues at coordinate 232,070 of NZ_JAINVH010000011.1, read as the reverse complement.
TCGGCGACTGCAGGACCGCCCGCTCCTCGGCGCGTACGAGCAGGCACACCGTCGACGGCTCGCCCGCGCTGTCGCGCACCCGCAGGTGGGAGCCGTAGACCGGCACGACGCGGCCGTCGGCGCGGCGCAGGCCGTAGGTGCCCTCCCAGCGGGACAGCCGCAGGGCGTCGGCCAGGCCGATGCCGGTGCCGGGGGTCTGCGGCCAGGCCGTGAGGTCGGTGAGGGACTTGCCGAGGACGTCGTCGGCGGTGTGGCCGAAGAGGTCGGCCGCGTCGTCGTTCCAGCGAGTGATGAAGCCCTGGCGGTCGGCCTGGACCACCGCGACGCGGACCCGCTCGTCGGCGACCGGCAGTTCGGCGGGCGGCAGCAGCGGCCCGGCGGAGCGGGTGCCGGCCGGGCGTTCCGGCAGGTCGAGCTGGAACCAGACGTGCTTGCCCGCGGCCGTGTACTCCACGCCCCACCGGCTGGCCAGCGCCGCGCACAGCTGCAGGCCGCGGCCGCCCTCGTTCTCGGTGTCGCGGAAGGCGCGGCCGCGGCCCTGCAGCGGCACCTCCCGGTCCGGATGGTGGTCGGCGACCTCGACGCGCACGGCCGTCTCGTACCGCAGGCACTGGACGTCGGCGGCGGTGCCGGCGTGGATCACCGCGTTGGTGACCAGCTCGCTGGTGAGGACCACGGCGTCGTCCACGACGTCGGCGAAGCCCCAGCCGTGAAGGGTGTCCCGGACGAAGGCGCGGGCCACTGCGACCGACCGCCCCACCGGCTCGAAGGTGGCCGCTGCCCGCGCCGTGATCACCGGTCTCCTCGTTGCTCGCTCCGCTCGGCCCGCTCGGCCGGCGTGATGTGCCTGGTCTGGCTGGTTCGCCTGATGGGTCCGCCCTGTCCGGTCGGGATGATCCGGTCGGTCGGAGGGATCTTGTTGATCCGATTGATCCGATTGATTTGATTGATATGGTTGATCTGCCTGGTTCGTCCGGTCCGGACTTTCCGCCGGGTTCGCCCGGTCCGTTCCGCGCGGACGGCCCGCCGCGTGCCCGGGAGCGGCGTCCGGCGGCGCACCGCCGCCGCGCTGCTGAATTCTCACCGGCGGCTCCCCAGAGGTGTACGCCCGCCGGGGGGCGGGCAACCCGATGCCAGGTTACTTACCCGCACCGAGGCCATGTGCGCCGGTTGCGGGTGTTTCCGCCCCGAAAGCTGTCCGGGTCCCACGCGATGCTGCCGAACTGTTATGGCCCGGCGGGGGCATGGTGAAACACTGGGCTTGTTTCCCGGGCGGCCGGTAGCAAAGTTGCATGGGAACACGGTTGCACGTCTGCGGGTCGGCACGACCCTCCAGGAGGGACCACGGTGGAGTCTGGCGCATCGGCGCGGGGCGCGGTCACGCGTACGAAGAACGGGCGATCCCGCGCCAACGGGACCGTAGAGGTCGATTCGGCCGCGCTCCTGAAGCTCGTCGGGGCGCTGTCCGCGATGCGGGACGGGAACTTCCGCAAGCGGCTGACGGTGGCCGGCGACGGCGTCATGGCGGAGATCGCCGCCGTCTTCAACGAGGTCGCCGACCGTAACCAGCACCTCACGGGCGAGCTGGCCCGGGTCCGGCGCGTGGTCGGCCGGGAGGGCAAGCTCACCGAGCGGCTGGAGACGGGGGCCTGCGAGGGCGCCTGGGCCGCGGCCGTCGAGGCGTGCAACGCGCTGGTCGACGACCTGGTGCGGCCGGTGTCCGAGGTGGGCAGGGTGCTGTCGGCGGTCGCCGAGGGCGACCTGGAGCAGCGGATGGACCTGCGGGCGCAGAACGCCGACGGGTCGGCGCACCCGCTGCGCGGGGAGTTCCTGAAGGTGGGCCGCACGGTCAACGGGCTGGTGGACCAGCTCTCGGTGTTCACCGACGAGGTGACCCGGGTGGCCAGCGAGGTCGGCACCGAGGGCAAGCTGGGCGGCCAGGCGAAGGTGCGCGGCATGTCGGGGTCCTGGAAGGACCTGACCGACTCGGTGAACACCATGGCGTACCGGCTGACCGCCCAGGTGCGGGACATCGCGCTGGTCACACAGGCGGTGCTCAAGGGCGACCTGTCACGCAAGGTCACCGTGCATGTCGCGGGAGAGATGCTGGAGCTGAAGAACACCGTCAATTCGATGGTGGACCAGCTCGCGTCCTTCTCCTCCGAGGTCACCCGCGTCGCCCGGGAGGTCGGCACCGAGGGCGAGCTGGGCGGCCAGGCGCAGGTGCCGGGCGTGGCCGGGGTCTGGAAGGACCTGACGGACTCCGTCAACACGATGGCCGGGAACCTGACCGCCCAGGTACGGGACATCGCACAGGTGACCACCGCTGTCGCCAACGGCGACCTGACCCAGAAGATCACCATCGGCGCGCGCGGCGAGGTCGCGCAGCTCGCCGAGACGATCAACGCCATGACCGAGACGCTGCGGACCTTCGCCGACGAGGTGACGCGCGTCGCGGGCGAGATCGGCGCGGAGGGCCAGCTCGGCGGTCAGGCGCAGGTGCCGGGGGCGGCGGGCACGTGGAAGGACCTCACCGACTCGGTGAACACCGCCTTCCGCAACCTCACCGCCCAGGTGCGGGACATCGCGCAGGTCACGACGGCGGTGGCCAACGGTGATCTGTCACAGAAGGTCACGGTGGACGTCTCCGGCGAGATGCTGGAGCTGAAGAACACCGTCAACACCATGGTCGACCAGCTCTCGGCGTTCGGCGCCGAGGTGACGCGGGTGGCCCGCGAGGTGGGCGTCGAAGGCATCCTGGGCGGTCAGGCGCAGGTGCCGGGAGCGGCGGGCACGTGGAAGGACCTCACCGACTCGGTGAACACCGCCTTCCGCAACCTGACCGGTCAGGTCCGCAACATCGCGCAGGTCACGACGGCGGTGGCCAACGGTGATCTGTCGCAGAAGGTCACGGTGGACGTCTCCGGCGAGATGCTGGAGCTGAAGAACACCGTGAACCGGATGGTGGACCAGCTCAGCTCGTTCTCCGCGCAGGTCACGCGGATGGCGACCGACGTGGGCACCGAGGGGCGGCTGGGCGGTCAGGCCCGGGTGGACGGCGTCAGCGGCACCTGGAAGGACCTGACCGACTCCGTCAACTTCATGGCCGGCAACCTGACCTCGCAGGTCCGGCAGATCGCCCAGGTCACGACGGCGGTCGCGCGCGGCGACCTGTCGCAGAAGATCGACGTGGACGCCCGGGGCGAGATCCTGGAGCTGAAGAACACCATCAACACGATGGTCGACCAGCTCTCGTCGTTCGCCGAGCAGGTCACGCGGGTGGCCCGCGAGGTGGGTACGGACGGCAGGCTGGGCGGTCAGGCGCAGGTGCCGGGGGTCGCCGGCGTGTGGCGCGACCTGACGGACTCGGTGAACTTCATGGCCGGCAACCTGACGGCCCAGGTCCGCAACATCGCGCAGGTCGCCACGGCGGTCGCGCGCGGTGACCTGTCGCAGAAGATCGACGTCGACGCCAAGGGCGAGATCCTGGAACTGAAGAACACGCTGAACACGATGGTGGATCAGCTGTCGTCGTTCGCGGAGCAGGTGACGCGGGTGGCCCGCGAGGTGGGCACCGAGGGCATCCTGGGCGGCCAGGCCGAGGTCAAGGGCGTGGCCGGCACGTGGAAGGACCTCACCCAGTCCGTCAACTTCATGGCGAACAACCTGACCAGCCAGGTCCGCAACATCGCCGAGGTCACCACCGCGGTCGCCCAGGGCGACCTGTCCAAGAAGATCACGGTGGACGCCAAGGGCGAGGTGCTCGCCCTGGTCATCACCGTGAACCAGATGGTGGACACGCTGTCGGCGTTCGGTGACGAGGTCACCCGCGTGGCCCGCGAGGTCGGCACGGAGGGCCAGCTCGGCGGCCAGGCCCGGGTCAGGGACGCGTCGGGCATCTGGAAGGACCTCACCGACAACGTCAACCTGATGGCCAACAACCTGACCAGTCAGGTGCGTTCGATCTCCTCGGTGGCGGCGGCCGTCGCCAACGGCGACCTGACGAAGAAGATCGACGTGGACGCCCGGGGCGAGATCCTGGAGCTGAAGAACACCATCAACACGATGGTGGACACGCTGTCGGCGTTCGGCGACGAGGTCACCCGCGTGGCCCGCGAGGTGGGCACCGAGGGCATCCTCGGCGGGCAGGCCCGCGTACCCGGCGTGTCCGGCACGTGGAAGGACCTCACCGAGTCGGTGAACGGCATGGCGTCCAACCTGACCGGCCAGGTGCGGCAGATCGCCCAGGTGACGACGGCGGTGGCGCGCGGCGACCTGTCCAAGAAGATCGACGTGGACGCGCGCGGCGAGATCCTCGAACTCAAGACGACGATCAACACCATGGTCGGCCAGCTGTCCGCCTTCGGTGACGAGGTGACCCGGGTGGCCCGGGAGGTGGGCACCGAGGGCCGGCTGGGCGGTCAGGCGCGGGTGCCGGACGTGTCGGGCATCTGGAAGGACCTGACCGAGTCCGTGAACCTGATGGCCAACAACCTCACCTCGCAGGTCCGCAACATCGCGCAGGTGGCCACCGCGGTGACCCGCGGGGATCTGAACCTGCGGATCGACGTGGACGCGGCGGGCGAGATCCTGGAGCTGCAGGACTACATCAACACCATGATCGTCCGGCTGCGCGAGACCACGCTGGCGAACAAGGAACAGGACTGGCTCAAGGGCAACCTGGCCCGGATCTCCGGCCTCATGCAGGGCCGCCGCGATCTCGGCGACGTGGCCGCGCTGATCATGAGCGAGCTGACCCCGGTGGTCTCGGCGCAGCACGGCGCGTTCTTCCTCGCCGAGGACACCGGTGAGGCGGGCGAGGAGTACGAGCTGCGGCTGATCGGCGGCTACGGCTTCTCCCGGCGGTCGTTGTCGACCGTGTTCCTGCCCGGCGAGGGCCTGATCGGGCAGGCCGCGGTGGAGAAGCGGCCGATCCTGGTGGAGAACGCGCCGCCGGGATACCTGAAGATCACCTCCGGGCTCGGCGAGGCCCCGCCGTCGCACGTCATCGTGCTGCCAGTGCTGTTCGAGGGCCGGGTGCTCGGGGTGATCGAGCTGGCCGCGTTCCAGCCGTTCACCCAGATCCAGAAGGACTTCCTCAACCAGATCACCGACATCATCGCGATCAGCGTCAACACCATCTCGGTCAACACCAAGACCGAGGGGCTGCTCAAGCAGTCCCAGGAGCTGACCGAGCAACTGCAGGAGCGGTCGGCCGAGTTGGAGAACCGGCAGCGGGCGCTGGAGGCGTCCAACGCCGAACTGGAGGAGAAGGCCGAGCTGCTGGCCCGGCAGAACCGCGACATCGAGGTGAAGAACACCGAGATCGAGGAGGCCAGGCAGGTGCTGGAGGAGCGGGCCGAGCAGCTCGCGGTCTCCATGCGCTACAAGTCGGAGTTCCTGGCGAACATGTCGCACGAGCTGCGCACCCCGCTCAACTCGCTGCTGATCCTGGCCAAGCTGCTCGCCGACAATGCCGACGGCAACCTGTCGCCCAAGCAGGTCGAGTTCGCCGAGACCATCCACGGCGCCGGATCCGACCTGCTGCAGCTCATCAACGACATCCTGGACCTGTCCAAGGTCGAGGCCGGCAAGATGGACGTCTCGCCGACCCGGATCGCCCTGGTCCAGCTCGTCGACTACGTGGAGGCCACCTTCCGGCCGCTGACGGCCGAGAAGGGCCTGGACTTCTCGGTGCGGGTCTCGCCGGAGCTGCCGGTGACCCTGCACACCGACGAGCAGCGGCTGCTGCAGGTGCTGCGCAACCTGCTGTCCAACGCGGTGAAGTTCACCGACTCCGGCTCCGTGGAGCTGGTGATCCGGCCGGCCGGCCCAGACGTCCCGCAGTCGATCAAGGAGCAGTTGCTGGAGGCGGGCACGCTGCGCGGCCCGGACCAGCCGCTGATCGCGTTCTCGGTGACGGACACCGGCATCGGCATCGCGGCCGGCAAGATGCGGGTGATCTTCGAGGCGTTCAAGCAGGCCGACGGCACCACCAGCCGCAAGTACGGCGGTACGGGCCTCGGCCTGTCGATCAGCCGCGAGATCGCACGGCTGCTCGGCGGCGAGATCCACGCCGACAGCCAGCCCGGCCGCGGCTCCACGTTCACCCTGTACCTGCCGATGAGCATGGGCGACGTTCCGCCGTCCGCGTCGCCGCAACTGCCGGCCGGCGGCGAGGAGGGGGAGGGCGGGCAGGCCGCGCCGTCCCGCACCCGCAGCCCCGGCAGCAGCCTGGCCCGGCTGCGCCGCCGCTCGGCCCAGTCCGCCGCGCGGCCCGCCCACGCGGCCGCGAACGGCGCCCTGCACACGCCGAACGGCGCCGCCAACGGCTCCCAGAACGGCCAGGCCCCCGAGCCGTGGGCGGACGAGTCGCAGGACGACGCGTACCCCCGCTTCTCCGGCGGTTTCCAGGGCGAGGTGGTGCTGATCGTCGACGACGACATCCGCAACGTCTTCGCGCTGACCAGCGTCCTGGAGCAGCACGGGCTGACGGTGCTGTACGCGGAGAACGGCCGCGAGGGCATCGAGGTCCTGGAGCAGCACGACGACATCGCCATCGTGCTGATGGACATCATGATGCCGGAGATGGACGGGTACGCCACGACCGCGGCGATCCGGAAGATGCCGCAGTTCGCCGGGCTGCCGATCATCGCGCTCACCGCGAAGGCGATGAAGGGCGACCGGGAGAAGACCATCGAATCGGGAGCGTCGGATTATGTGACCAAGCCTGTCGACACCGATCATCTGCTGACCCTCATGGAAGAGTGGATGCACGCACGCTGAGACGGCGCGTGCGCCCGCCGCGGCGGGCGCACGCGGGTCGGGACCGCGAGGATCGCGATCTTTTGCCGACTCGTGTGCCTGACGAGGTGTGAGACACCCGTAAGCGGGGAACCTTCTGGTCTCCGCCTGCGTTTTCGGTATGTGTTGAGTGACCTGGCGGTGACAGGGTGTGGCGAACGGCGGGGTGCGGCTACCATGACCGGCACAAGGACGGGCGGCATGACGGAGTCGTACCCGGGGGCGGCGACCGGCGCAGTGCCGGGGCGAGGAGGGCGGGCCATGGTGCAGAAGGCCAAGATCCTCCTGGTCGATGACCGGCCGGAGAATCTGCTCGCGCTGGAGGCGATCCTCTCGGCGCTCGATCAGACACTGGTACGGGCATCGTCCGGGGAGGAAGCGCTCAAAGCGCTGCTGACCGACGACTTCGCGGTGATCCTGCTCGACGTGCAGATGCCGGGCATGGACGGGTTCGAGACCGCGGCGCACATCAAGCGGCGGGAGCGGACCCGGGACATCCCGATCATCTTCCTGACGGCGATCAACCACGGCCCGCACCACACCTTCCGCGGTTACGCCGCGGGCGCGGTCGACTACATCTCCAAGCCGTTCGACCCGTGGGTGCTGCGCGCCAAGGTGTCGGTCTTCGTCGACCTTTACATGAAGAACGTGCAGCTTCGCGAGCAGGCCGGACTGCTGCGGCTGCAGTTGGAGCAGGGCGCGCCCTCCGGCGGGGCCAACGGCGCCAAGGAGGCGGCGGGCGGACTGCTGGCCGAGCTCTCGGCGCGGCTGGCCGCCGTGGAGGAGCAGGCCGAGGCGCTCAGCAAGCAGCTCGGCGAGTCCGCGGACGCCGCCGCGGTGGCCACCGCCGCGCACCTGGAGCGCAAACTGACCGGTCTGCGGCGGGCGCTGGACGCGCTGGAGCCGGGCACGAGCGGCGCCGACGGAGCGCTCAGGCAGCAGCACTCGGACTGAGCACGGGGCGGTACGAGCGGCGGACGCCCGGCGGCTGACCGGGCGTCAATCCGCTCATCGGTCCGGGGCGACACGAACGGGCGTATCCACAGGCTCGCATGTCCCCCCTCCCCAGGGCGGTAACCTCAACGCCATGGCCTCCCGTACGTCCGGCACCGCCAACAAAGCACCGGCGAAGCCTGCCGCCAAGAAGGCCGCCGCGAAGAAGCCACCGGCGAAGGCGCCCGCCAAGAAGGCCGCGGCGGCGCCCAAGCCCGCCCCGAAACCGGCTCCTTCGCCCACCAACGGCCTGTACCGCATGGTCCGCGCCCTGTGGCTCGGCCTGGCGCACACCATCGGGGCCGTCTTCCGCGGCATAGGGCGCGGCGCGCGGGGCCTGGACCCCGCACACCGCAAGGACGGCCTGGCGCTGCTGCTGCTCGGCCTGACCCTGGTGGTCGCGGCCGGCACCTGGTCGGATCTGCGCGGCCCGGTCGGGGACCTGGTGCAGCTGCTCGTCACCGGAGCGTTCGGCCGACTGGACCTGCTGGTCCCCTTCATGCTCGGCGCGGTCGCGGTGCGGCTGATGCGCCACCCCGAGCAGCAGGAGGCCAACGGCCGCATCGTGATCGGCCTGTCGGCGCTCCTCATCGGCATGCTCGGCCTCATCCACATCGCCTGCGGCTCCCCGAGCCGCGGGGACGGCGCCACGGCCATGCGCCACGCCGGCGGCCTCATCGGCTGGACGGCGGCCTCGCCGCTGCTGTACACGGTCGGCGCGTTCCTCGCCGTGCCGCTGCTGCTGCTCTTCACCCTCTTCGGGCTGCTCGTGGTGACCGCCACCCCGGTCAACACCATCCCGCACCGGCTGCGCCAGGCCGGCGCGCGCCTGGGCCTGTACGCGCCGCCGCCGGACCCGGAGGCCGTACCCCTGGAGGAGCTGTTCGACGAGGACGGCCAGGGCGCGGGGGAGGACGAGTCGCCCGTGCGGCGGCTTCCGCTGCGCCTGTCCAAGTCCCGGGCGGCGGACGGCAGGTCCGACGAGCCGTACGACGTGGACAACGACCCGGTGACGCGGTCTCCGTCGACGGCCGGCCCCCCCGACGCGGGGGACGAGCCGAAGCCGCGCCGCAGGCCCCGCAGACGCCCGGAACCGCTCACCGGACCGGCCGACCCGGATCCGGTGGACGTGGCCGCCGCGGCCGCCGCCTCGCTCGACGGCGCCGTACTCCACGGTGTGCAGCCCTCGCCGCTGGTACCCGACCTGACCGGACGGCTGCGCAAGCCCGTGCCCGCCGCCCGCGCCGAGGACACCGACGGCGGCGCCGACGCGGAATCCGTGCCCGACCTCACCAAGCCGGCCGCGCCCGCCGCTGCCGAACCGCTGCCGCCGCGCGCCGAGCAGCTCCAGCTCGCCGGCGACATCACCTACGCCCTGCCCTCCCTCGACCTGCTGGAGCGCGGCGGCCCCGGACGCAGCCGCAGCGCCGCCAACGACGCGGTGGTCGCCGCCCTCACCCAGGTCTTCAAGGAGTTCAAGGTCGACGCGACCGTCACCGGCTTCACCCGCGGCCCGACGGTCACCCGCTACGAGGTCGAGCTGGGCGCCGCCGTCAAGGTCGAGCGGATCACCGCCCTCGCCAAGAACATCGCGTACTCCGTCGCCAGCCCCGACGTGCGCATCATCAGCCCCATCCCCGGCAAGTCCGCGGTCGGCATCGAGATCCCCAACAGCGACCGGGAGATGGTCAAGCTCGGCGACGTGCTGCGCTCGGCCGACGCGGCCGGCGAGGACCACCCCATGACCGTCGCGCTCGGCAAGGACGTCGAAGGCGGCTACGTCATGGCCAATCTCGCCAAGATGCCGCACGTCCTGGTGGCCGGCGCGACCGGTTCCGGCAAGTCGTCCTGCATCAACTGCCTGATCACCTCGGTGATGGCCCGCGCCACCCCGGACGAGGTGCGCATGGTGCTGGTCGACCCCAAGCGGGTCGAGCTGACGGCGTACGAGGGCATCCCGCACCTGATCACCCCGATCATCACCAACCCCAAGCGGGCCGCCGAGGCCCTGCAGTGGGTGGTGCGCGAGATGGACCTGCGCTACGACGACCTCGCCGCCTACGGCTTCCGGCACATCGACGACTTCAACGCCGCGGTGCGCTCGGGCCGGGCCAAGACGCCCGAGGGCAGCGAGCGCGAGCTGGCCCCGTACCCGTATCTGCTGGTCATCGTGGACGAGCTGGCGGACCTGATGATGGTGGCGCCGCGCGACGTGGAGGACTCCATCGTCCGCATCACCCAGCTCGCCCGGGCCGCCGGCATCCACCTGGTGCTGGCCACCCAGCGGCCCAGCGTCGACGTCGTCACCGGCCTGATCAAGGCCAACGTGCCGTCCCGGCTCGCCTTCGCCACCTCCTCGCTCGCCGACAGCCGGGTCATCCTCGATCAGCCCGGCGCCGAGAAGCTGATCGGAAAAGGTGACGGACTGTTCCTGCCGATGGGCGCGAACAAGCCGATCCGGATGCAGGGCGCCTTCGTCACCGAGGAGGAGGTCGGCAAGGTCGTCGAGCACTGCAAGGCCCAGCTCACCCCCACCTACCGGACCGACGTGGTGGTCGGCGGCGGACCCAAGAAGGAGATCGACGAGGAGATCGGCGACGACCTGGACCTGCTGTGCCAGGCGGCGGAGCTGGTCGTCTCCACGCAGTTCGGCTCCACGTCGATGCTGCAGCGCAAGCTGCGGGTCGGCTTCGCCAAGGCGGGCCGGCTGATGGACCTGATGGAGTCGCGCGGCATCGTCGGCCCCAGCGAGGGCTCCAAGGCCCGGGATGTGCTGATCAAGGCGGACGACCTCGACGGGGTACTGGCCGAGATCCGCGGCGGGGCGTGACACGTCCGCTTCCGGACGTGTGATGTGATGAGACGCGGGGCACATTCCGGGGCAACCGTTTCCGCTGCTCGTACGTCAACTCAAGGGGCGGGTTCCCGGCATCCTGATGGCGGACGCGTATCCGCGGTCCGCTTGCCCAGCGGTTTCGCCCCGCCCCTAGACTTGACTCCAGCAGGTGGCTGCACGCTTGAAAGGCGCCCTCGTGACCATCGGCAACTCGCCCTCCGAAGACCGGCCTTCGGTCGGTCGCGCCCTCGCCCAGGCCCGTATCGCCTCCGGGCTCACCGTCGACGAGGTCAGCACCGCCACCCGGGTACGGGTCCCCATAGTGCAGTCGATCGAGCAGGACGACTTCTCCCGCTGCGGCGGCGACGTCTACGCGCGCGGCCACATCCGCAGCCTGGCGCGGGCCGTCGGCCTCGACCCCGAGCCCCTGATCGAGCAGTACGCCGCGGAGCACGAGTCCGCGGAGCTGCCGATCAAGGTGGCGCAGGTGTACGAGGCGGAGCGGATCCGCTCGGTGGAGCCGCGCCGCCCGAACTGGACGGCCGCCATGATCGCCGCCATCGTCGTGGTCCTCGGCTTCGTCGGATTCACCGTCTTCAGCGGCAGCGGCGGTGGAAACAGCACGGCCAAGTCGGCCACCTCCTCGCCGACGGTCACCACCTCGCCCAGCCGTACCCCGCAGGGCAACGAGGTGCCGAAGCCCCAGCCGTCGAACAGCGCGATCGCCGCCGCGCCCCCCGGCAAGGTCACCGTGAAGGTCAGCGCCGAGGGCGGCACGAGCTGGATCCAGGCCACCGACTCCAACGGCAAGATGCTCTTCCAGGACTCCCTGAAGAAGGGCCAGTCCAAGACCTGGACCGACGACAAGAAGATCAAGCTCGTCGTGGGCAACGCGGGGGCCGTACAGCTGTTCGTCAACGGCAAGGACCTGGGGGCGGCCGGCTCGGACGGCCAGGTGGTGCGGCTGACGTACACGCCGGGCGATCCGACGCAGGGCTGAGCGGCCGGCCCGAGCTGCCCGCCTGAGCTGGGGGCCTGGTCTGCGGGCCTGGGCGGGCGACCTGAGCTGGGGCCCGAGCTGCAGGCTCGAGCGGGCGGCCGGTCCGCCGGCCGACAGGCCGCCCGGCCGGCTCGCCGCCTGACCGGCGGTGCCCACCGGCACTGCCCGGCCGCCGGTCGCGGGCGGGTCGCCCGGTTGCCGCGGGCCGGAGTCGGTGATCGGGCAACGGGTAGGCTTGGCCCATGCCAGAACCCCGTACCGTCGCCCTTGTCACGCTCGGCTGCGCCCGCAATGAAGTGGACTCGGAGGAACTCGCCGGCCGGCTGGCGGCGGACGGCTGGCGTCTGGTCGAGGACGCGGCCGACGCCGACGTCGCGGTGGTGAACACCTGCGGCTTCGTGGAGGCGGCCAAGAAGGACTCCGTCGACGCCCTGCTGGAGGCCAGCGACCTCAAGGGCCAGGGCCGCACCCAGGCCGTCGTCGCGGTCGGCTGCATGGCCGAGCGGTACGGCAAGGAACTCGCCGACGCCCTCCCGGAGGCCGACGGCGTTCTCGGCTTCGACGACTACACGGACATCTCCGACCGGCTGCGGACCATCCTGTCCGGCGGTGTCCACGCCCCCCACACCCCGCGCGACCGGCGCAAGCTGCTGCCGATCAGCCCGGCGCGGCGCCAGGGCTCCGCCGTGGCGCTGCCGGGGCACGGGCAGGCGGCGGGCGACGGCCCGGCCGCGGACGCCGAGTCCTCCGGTGTACGGGACGCGGCCGAGGCCGCCCTCGCCCCCGCTCCGGCCGACCTGCCCGACGGCGTCGCGCCCCCCTCGGGCCCCCGTGCGCCGCTGCGGCGCCGGCTCGACTCCGGCCCGGTGGCCTCGGTGAAGCTCGCCTCGGGCTGCGACCGCCGCTGCTCGTTCTGCGCCATCCCCTCCTTCCGCGGTTCGTTCATCTCCCGCCGCCCCTCCGACGTGCTGGCCGAGACCCGCTGGCTGGCCGGGCAGGGCGTCAAGGAGGTGATGCTGGTCAGCGAGAACAACACCTCGTACGGCAAGGACCTCGGCGACATCCGCCTGCTGGAGACGCTGCTGCCGGAACTGGCCGCCGTCGACGGAGTCGAGCGGGTGCGGGTCAGCTACCTGCAGCCCGCCGAGATGCGCCCCGGCCTCATCGACGTGCTCACCTCGACGCCGGGCGTCGTCCCGTATTTCGACCTGTCCTTCCAGCACTCCTCGCCGCGCGTGCTGCGGGCGATGCGGCGCTTCGGGGACACCGACCGCTTCCTCGACCTGCTCGACACGATCCGGGCGAAGGCTCCCGAGGCCGGGGTGCGCTCCAACTTCATCGTCGGCTTCCCCGGCGAGACCGAGGCCGACCTCGCCGAACTGGAACGGTTCCTCGGCGCTGCCAGGCTCGACGCCATCGGCGTGTTCGGCTACTCCGACGAGGAGGGAACCGAGGCGGCCACATACGGCGACAAGCTGGACGAGGACACGGTCGCGGCGCGGCTGGACCGCGTCTCGCGGCTGGCCGAGGAGCTGACCGCGCAGCGCGCGGAGGAGCGGATCGGCTCGACGGTCCGGGTGCTGGTCGAGGCGGTGGACGAGGAGACCGGCGAAGTGACCGGACGGGCCGACCACCAGGCGCCGGAGACGGACGGCCAGGTGGTGCTCGACCTGCCGGACGGCACGCCGCGGGCATGGCGGCCGGGCACGTTCGTCACCGCGAAGGTCACGGCGGCGCGGGGGGTGGATCTGGTCGCCGAGCCGCTGGATGCGCTCGACGCCCTCGACGTCCGGGACGGCACGCAGGAGCCGGACGCGCCGGGTACCCGGGCGGCGGGGGGCGCGGACGGTGCCCTTGCCGGCACGGAGGTGGTGGGCAGATGAGCGAAGCGCCCGCGGCCCCGGCCGGACCCGCAGGTCCTCCTGGTTCCGCCGGCCCTCCCGCGGCCGCCAAACCCGGGCTGTGGAACGTCGCCAACCTGCTGACGATGATCCGCCTGGCGCTCGTCCCCGGCTTCGTCGTCCTGCTGCTGCACGGCGACGGGCACGACCCCGCCTGGCGCTCCTTCGCCTGGGCCGCCTTCGGCGTCGCGATGATCACCGACCTGTTCGACGGCGAACTCGCGCGCCGCTACGGCCTGGTCACGGACTTCGGCAAGATCGCCGACCCCATCGCCGACAAGGCGATCATGGGCGCGGCGCTGATCGGACTGTCCGGCCTGGGCGACCTGCCGTGGTGGGTGACGGTGGTGATCCTGGTCCGTGAGCTGGGCATCACCTTGATGCGGTTCTGGGTGATCCGGTTCGGCGTGATCCCGGCCAGCCGCGGCGGGAAGCTCAAGACGCTCACCCAGGGCGTGGGCGTGGGCATGTACATCCTCATCCTGACCGGCCCGCTGGCCTCCTTGCGCGCCTGGATCATGGCGGTCGCGGTGATCCTCACGGTGGCCACCGGCCTGGACTACGTACGGCAGGCCGTCGTCCTGCGCCGGGCCGGCCTGATCCGGCGCAGGGCGGCGGGCCGGGCGCGGGAGCGAGGACGGGCCCAGGAGCCGGAACGGGAGCCGGCGGTGGCGGCGGCGTCCGCGGACGAGCGGGGGCGGACAGGCCCCGGCGGTGCCGGGGTGAGGAAGGGCGCGCCGGTCGCAGGAGGAGCCGCTGCGGCCGCAGCGCCGGGCCAACCGTCGGAAAACGGACAGAACGCCGTCTCCGGGGCCGAGGGTGTGACGGAGGCGGTTTCCGGGGCCGCGGCGGCGGCAGAGCGGCAGCAGGGCGTATGACGGCCGCTGCCGCCGTACTGACGATGCTCGCCGAGCGCGGGAACACCCTGGCCGTGGCCGAATCGCTCACCGGCGGGCTGGTGGCCGCCGAGCTGGCGTCGGTGCCGGGCGCCTCCCGCAGCTTCCGCGGATCGGTGACCGCGTACGCCACCGATCTCAAGCACCGACTGCTCGGCGTGGACGCCGCGCTGCTGGCCGCGCGGGGCGCGGTCGACGCCCAGGTCGCCCGTGAGATGGCCGAGGGCGTACGCGAACGGCTCGGCGCCGACTGGGGCGTGGCCACCACGGGTGTCGCGGGGCCCGATCCGCAGGACGGGCAGCCGGTCGGCACCGTCTTCGTGGCTGTCGCCGGCCCCGCCGGTTCCTGGGTGGAGCCGCTGCGGCTGGCCGGGGACCGCGGCGAGATCCGGTCGGCTTCCGTGACCGCCGCGCTGGAACTGCTCGCCGGAGCCCTTGAGAGGAGTACGGTTGCGGACCCGGGCACCCGCCCGGACAACGGTCCCGGTACGAGTCCGGGGACGAAGGATAGGGAAGAAGACGGGGGGAAGGGATGTTTGCAGCCCTGAGTGAACACGTCTTCGCTCCCCGCACGGCCGGTGCCCGAGGCGGTACGGTGGGGCGAGAAGGATGCGGTTTCGCGGTCCGAGGAGGGAGCCACCGATGATCCTGCTCCGTCGCCTGCTTGGTGACGTGCTGCGTCGGCAGCGCCAGCGCCAGGGCCGCACCCTGCGTGAGGTCTCCTCGTCCGCCCGGGTCTCACTCGGGTACCTCTCGGAGGTCGAGCGAGGGCAGAAGGAGGCTTCCTCCGAACTGCTGTCGGCGATCTGCGAAGCACTGGACGTCCCGATGTCCGAGGTGATGCGCGAGGTCAGCGACGATCTGTCGCTCGCCGAGCTCTCGCAGTCGGCAGCGGCCGAGACCACTGCCGCGCCGATGCGGCCCCTGCTGGGCGCGGTCACGTCCGTCACGTCCGTCACAGCCGTGCCGTCCGCTCCGGACGAACGGATCACCATCAAGGCCCCGAAGAAGTCCGCCGAGGCGGTGGACGTCGTCGCCGCCGGCGCGGCCGCCTGAGCCGCGCACGAGGCGTACCAGCACGTTCGGCCCCTTCCGCCGGCCCATCGCGGCGGCCCGGGTCCGGGATCACCTCCCGGCCCAGGCCGCCGCGCTTTCGCATGTCCACGCTTGTGTGCTTTTGCCAGGTGTACGGCGCCGAGGCAGGGTAGGCGAAGGAAGCGAACGGGGGTCGATCAGGACTGACGTCGCCGATCCGGTAGGAGACATCCGCATGAGTGTCGTGAAGAGCCCGCTGCCCGAGCCCAGCCGCAAGATCGTCGCAGACGCACTCCAGGGCGCGCTGGTGGACCTCGTCGACCTCTCCCTGGTCGCCAAGCAGGTGCACTGGAATGTCGTCGGCCCGCGCTTCCGGTCCATTCACCTGCAACTGGACGAGGTCGTCGCCACCGCGCGCACCGCCTCCGACAACGTCGCCGAACGCGCCGCCGCGCTGGGCATCACGCCCGACGGGCGGGCCGGCACGGTCGCCAAGACCAGCGGGATCGACGCGGTGACGGACGGCTGGATCAGAGACGCCGAAGTCGTCGAGATCATGGTCAACGCCCTGCACGCCGTCATCACCCGAATGCGGGAACGTGTCGCGGACACCGACGAGCCCGACCCCGTCACCCAGGATCTGCTCATCGGCATCACCCAGGAACTGGAGAAGGAGCACTGGATGTTCCAGGCGGAGAACGTCTGAGCGGATCCGGGCGGAGAACGTCCGGGCGGAGAACGTGTGAGAGGCCCGGCCTCCGCACTCGGTCCGTCCGGGCCCGATCGGGCCGATCGGTCCGATCGGGCCCTGACCATCGGGGAACCCCCACGGGGGTTCCCCGCCGCGATCTCGGGGTCCGAAGGAGGCGGCCATCCATGGGTGCGCTCCCCGTGCTCCGGACACATCCGGTGGAACGAATACGCAGGCGGCGTGGCGAGCGTCGTGCGCGCCCTGGGGGCCGGGCGGGCGCGACGCGCCGAGAGCCGGTCCGTCCGGTCCGGCCGGTCGGTCCGGCGGGTCAGGTGGGTCAGGTGGACCGGGCGGGCGCGAAGGACCCGGTCGGGCGGGAGCCCTTGTTCGGCGGGGCTGGCCAGGTGGGCGATGCGGGCCGCGCGAGGCCCGCATCGGTCGGGCCCGGGCGCCCTGCCGCTCCCCGCGGCCGTCCGTGGAGCCCGTACCTTGGGGGACGGCGTACGCGGCCCGCGCGCCGCGGCCCAGGCCGTCCGTCGGCCGTCCGACTCTTCGTTTCTGGCGCGTGCGGGGCCTTGTGGGTGTCGGGGGCGCTGTGGCTCGCCGCGCGGCCTGGGACCGCCGCCTCCTGGCAGGCCGCCCTCGCGGCCGGGGGCTGGAGCCTGGGGCTCATCCCGCTGCATGCCGTCCCGGCGGACCCGGTGCCGGGCCGCGCTGGCAGCGCGGGCACCAGTACGCCACCCGGCTCTGCCCCGCCTGCCCGTGCTCGCCGGCCCTGACGGGCGTACCGCACCGCAGGCACGGCTGGTGCTCCCGTCCGTAGACCCAGTTCGTACGGCCCCGCCGGGTGTCCCCGGTCGTCACATGCCCGACCCGGGTCTTGTTGGCCTCCAGCAGCCGCTTGGCGAGCGCCACCAGCTTCTCGGGCGCCCCCACCTGTCCGTACGGCGTCCATGGCGTCACCCCGCGCAGGAAGCACAACTCGGCCACGTAGACGTTGCCGATCCCGGCGAGGTTGCGCTGGTCGAGCAACGCCTCCCCGAGCGGCCGATCCGGATCCGCGGCCAGCCGCTCCAGCGCCCTGGCCGCGTCCCAGTCCGGGCCGAGCAGGTCCGGTCCCAGATGGCCCACCACCGAGTCCTCCTCACCGGTCGGCAGCACGGCGAGCATCCCAAGCCGGTAACCGACCGCCGTCCTGTCCGCCGTCTCCAGCACCGCGCGCACTTGGTGCATCGGACCGCCCCGCCAGCGCTCCCCGGGCGCGTAGAGATGCCACGAGCCCTCCATCCGCAGGTGCGAGTGGAGAGTCAGCTCGCCATCGAGCCGCGCCATCAGGTGCTTGCCGCGCGGGACCACCTCCAGCAGCCGCCGTCCGGCCAGATCGGTCGTGGCCAGCTTCGGCACCCGCAGATCCACCCGCAGCAAGGGCCGGCCGGCCAGCGCCGCGTGCAGTCGGTGAGCGGTCAGCCAGACCGTGTCTCCTTCGGGCACCCGTCCATGATGACCCAAACGGCGCGCCCGCCGGCGACCAGGGGAGCCGGCCCTCCCGCCGCAGCGCCTCGCCCTACCTCCCGTCCCTCAGCCGCAGCCCCCGCGGGGTGGCGTGGAAGCCCGCGGCCTCCAGGGCCCGGCCCAGCGGCGAGGTCAGCGCGGGTTCGCCGTTGGCGCGCTCCACGGTGAGACGGCCCAGCGCGCCGTCCCGTACCGCCAGCGCCAGCGCGTCGGCGGCCGCCTGCGTCCGTATCCCGTCCATGGGCCAGGCGAGCAGGGTCTTGCCGCCGCGCTCGACGTAGAGGGCGGGCTCGCCGTCGGTGAGGACGACCAGCGCGCCTGCTTTGCGGCCCGGCTTGTGGGTGACCCCGTCGGGCTGCGCCGGCCAGGGCAGTGCCGCCCCGTAGGGGTTGGCCGGGTCGGAGGCGGCCAGCACCACGGTCCGGACCCGGGAGGAGTGGTCCTCCTCCCGCTCACGGGCGGTGCTGAGCGCCCGCAGCCGGTCCACGGCACCGTCCATCGCGAACTGCGCCGCCCCCAGCCCCTCCACCACGTAACCGCGCCGCGCCTGACCGGTCTCCTCGAACGCCGACAGGACCCGGTAGGCCGCGGAGAAGCCGCCCGCCACGCCCTCGGCGGCCACCGCCCCCCGGGTGACCACACCGTGCCGGTCCAGCAGCGTGTGGGTGAGGGCGTGCGCCCGCAGTGTCGGGTCCGGTTCAGCCGCGGGCACCAGGGACCAGCGGCCGGCCGTGGTGGGCGGGCCGCTGCGCGAGGCAGTGGCACGCGGCGCCCTGGCGGCGAGCGAACTGTACCGGCCACGCGGCACCGAGCGCGGCGCCCGGTGCGCGGTGGAACCCGCGGTGCGGCCCGAGCCCAGCAGCGCCCGCAGCGGGGCCAGCGTGTCGTTGGTGAGGCGGCCCGACCAGGCCAGGTCCCACACCGCGTCGGCGATCTGCGGGTCGGTGGCGTCCAGGCCGCCGGCCCGCACCTGGTCGGCGATCTGGCGGAAGAACAGTCCGTACCCACCGGCCAGCGCGGCCAGCACCGCAAGGTGCAGGGGAGTCTGCTCCATCTGCTGCGGCTCGGGCAGCAGCAGCGGGGCGGCGTCGGCGAGGTAGAGCGACACCCAGCCGTCCTTACCGGGCAGCGCCCCGGCCCCGGCCCAGACGACCTCGCCCGCCGCGGTCAGCTCGTCCAGCATCCCCGGGGTGTAGCCGGCCACCCGGGACGGCAGCACCAGCTTTTCCAGGGCCGAGGCGGGTACCGCCGCGCCCTGGAGCTGCTCGACGGCCCGGGCCAGACCGTCCATGCCGCGCAGGCTGTGCGTGCCCACATGCTGCCACTGCGGCAGGAACACCCCGAGGGTCGCCGGCGGCACCGGCTCCAGTTCCTGCCGCAACGCTGCCAGCGAGCGGCGCCGCAGCCGCCGCAGCACCGCCGCGTCGCACCACTCCTGCCCCGCCCCGCCCGGCCGGAACTCGCCCTGGACAAGGCGGCCCGCCGCGGTCAGCCGGTGCAGCGTGCCGTCGGCGACCGCCGTCCCCAGGCCGAACCTGGCCGCCGCGTCGGCCGTGGTGAACGGGCCGTGCGTCCGCGCGTACCTCGCCAGCAGATCACCCAGCGGGTCCTTCACCGGCTCGGTGAACGCCACCGGCACGCCCACCGGAAGCGCCGTGCCCAGTGCGTCCCGCAGCCGGCCGGCGTCCTCCACCGCCGCCCAGTGCTCGGCGCCCGCGACCCGCACCCGAATCGCCCGCCGTGACCTCTCCAACTGCACCGCCCAGTCCGGGTCCGCGCCGCGCTCCACCAGCTCCGCGGCGGTCAGGGGCCCGAGTACCCGCAGCGCGTCCGCCACCCCTTCCGCGTCCTTGACCCCGCGGTCCTCGGTGAGCCATTGCAGTTCGCGGTCCAGCTCGGCCAGCACACCGGAGTCCAGCAGTTCCCGCAGCTCCGCCTGCCCCAGCAGCTCCGCAAGCAGCCGGGAGTCCAGCGACAGCGCAGCCGCCCGCCGCTCACCCAGCGGCGAGTCGCCCTCGTACAGGAACTGGGCCACGTAGCCGAACAGCAACGACCGGGCGAACGGCGACGGCTCCGGCGTGGTGACCTCCACCAGACGCACCCGGCGTGCCTCGATGTCGCCCATCAGCTCCACCAGGCCCGGCACGTCGAAGACGTCCTGCAGGCACTCCCGTACCGCTTCCAGGACGATCGGGAACGAGCCGAACTCCGAGGCCACCTGCAGCAGTTGGGACGCCCGCTGACGCTGCTGCCACAGGGGGGTCCGCTTGCCCGGATTGCGCCGCGGCAGCAGAAGCGCGCGAGCCGCGCATTCGCGGAACCGGGATGCGAACAGCGCCGAACCACCGACCTGTTCGGTGACGACCTGCTCGACCTCGCCTTTGTCGAAGACGACATCGGCGGCCCCGACCGGTGCCTGCTCCGGGTCGTACTCGGCGCCGCGCAGCGCGGGGTCGGAGTCCAGCAGATCCAGCCCCATCAGATCGGCGTCCGGCAGCCGCAGCACGATGCCGTCGTCGGCGTGCATGGCCTGCGCGTCCAAGCCGTACCGCTCCTGGAGACGGGAGCCGAGCGCCAGGGCCCACGGAGCGTGCACCTGGGCGCCGAACGGCGAGTGGATGATCACCCGCCAGTCGCCCAGCTCGTCGCGGAACCTTTCCACCACGATCGTGCGGTCGTCCGGCACGTGCCCGCACGCCTGCCGCTGCTCGGCGAGGTACGCCAACACGTTGTCGGAGGCCCAGGTGTCCAGACCGGCGGCGGTCAGCCGCTCCCTGGCCCGCTCGGGGGCGAGTGACGCCACCTCGCGCAACCACTTCCCCTGGGCCCGGCCCAGCTCCAGGGGCCGGCCCAGCTGGTCGCCCTTCCAGAACGGCAGCCGCCCCGGCACCCCTGGCGCGGGTGAGACCAGCACCCGGTCACGGGTGATGTCCTCGATCCGCCACGAGGTGGTGCCCAGGGTGAACACGTCGCCCACCCGCGACTCGTACACCATCTCCTCGTCCAGCTCCCCGACCCGGCCGCCGCCCTTCTTCGGGTCGGCGCCGGCGAGGAACACCCCGAACAGGCCGCGGTCCGGGATAGTGCCGCCGGAGGTGACGGCCAGCCGCTGGGCGCCGGGCCGCCCGGTGAGCGTGTTCGCCACCCGGTCCCAGACCAGGCGCGGGCGCAGCTCGGCAAAGGCGTCCGACGGATAGCGTCCGGCCAGCATGTCCAGCACCGCGGTGTAGGCGGAGTGCGGAAGCGACGCGAAGGGTGCGGCCCGACGCACGACTGCCAGCAGCTCGTCCACGTCCCAGGCGTCGAGCGCGGTCATCGCCACGATCTGCTGGGCCAGTACGTCGAGCGGGTTCGCGGGCACCCGCAGGGATTCGATCGCGCCCTGCCGCATCCGCTCGGTGACCACCGCGGACTGCACCAGGTCACCGCGGTACTTGGGGAAGATCACACCTCTGGACACCGCGCCCACCTGGTGTCCGGCCCGGCCCACCCGCTGCAGACCCGACGCGACCGACGGCGGCGACTCGACCTGGACCACCAGGTCCACGGCGCCCATGTCGATGCCCAGCTCCAGGCTGGAGGTCGCCACCACCGCGGGCAGCCGCCCCGCCTTCAGGTCCTCCTCGACCAGTGCCCGCTGCTCCTTGGACACCGAGCCGTGGTGGGCGCGGGCGAGCACCGCCGGGGCCCCGCGGGCGGCGCCCGACTCCGCCATGATCTCGGCGGGGGAGTGCGCCTCGGGCAGTGTCCGGCCCTCCGCCCGCTCGTACCCGATCTCGTTCAGCCTGTTGCACAGCCGCTCGGCCAGGCGCCGCGAGTTGGCGAACACGATCGTCGAGCGGTGAGCCTGCACCAGGTCGGCGATCTGCTCCTCGACGTGCGGCCAGATGGAGGGCCGCTCGGCGGGGCCGGCCGCTGGACCGGTGTGCTCGGCCGCGTCGGCGACCGGGGCGCCGCCGAGCTCACCCATGTCCTCCACCGGCACGACCACCGACAGGTCGAACTGCTTTTGCGCCGGTGGCTGCACGATCGTCACCCTGCGCTGCGGCGACAGGTAGCGGGCGATCTCGTCCACCGGCCGGACCGTGGCGGACAGGCCGATCCGCCGGGCCGGCCGTTCCAGCAGCCGGTCGAGGCGTTCCAAGGAGACCGCCAGATGGGCGCCCCGCTTGGTGCCGGCCACCGCGTGCACCTCGTCGAGGATCACCGTCTCCACCCCGCTCAGCGCGTCGCGGGCGGACGAGGTGAGCATGAGGAACAGCGACTCGGGCGTGGTGATGAGGATGTCCGGCGGGCGGGTGGCCAGCGCTCGGCGCTCGGCCGCCGGGGTGTCGCCCGAGCGGATGCCCACCCGCACCTCCGGTTCGGGCAGGCCCAGCCGTACCGACTCCTGGCGCAGACCGGCGAGCGGGCTGCGCAGATTGCGCTCCACGTCCACCGCCAGGGCCTTCAAGGGGGATACGTACAGCACCCGGCAGCGGCGGCGGGCCTCTGCCGGAGGGGGAGTGGACGCCAGCCGGTCCAGCGCGGCCAGGAACGCCGCCAGCGTCTTGCCCGAACCGGTCGGCGCCACGACGAGCACGTCCGAGCCGCCCGCGATGGCGGTCCACGCGCCGGCCTGCGCCGCGGTGGGCTCGCGGAACGCCCCGGTGAACCACGCGCGGGTGGCCGGGGAGAAGGCTTCGAGACTGCTCTGATCGGACATGTCCACCATCCTGCCTCGCCGCACCGACACTCCGCTGGCCCTGTCCTGTCCGCCTGTGGATAACTCGCCCGCCGCTGGTCCGCGGGCCGCCGACGCGGACGGCGGGGCCGCAGGGCCGGCCCGCCCACGGCGGCGGAGGCGGACCCGCTGTCGTAGCAGCGCGCGATACTGGCTGACATGCGGTTGACGATTTTCTGGGAGCGGATGCGGGCGTATTTCGGCGAGACGTACGCCGACTCTTTCGCACGCGACCACGTGATGTCCGAGCTGGGAGGCCGTACGGTGCTGCAGGCGCTGGACGACGGGTGGGAGGCCAAGGACGTGTGGCGTGCCGTGTGCGCGGCGATGGAGGTGCCCGCGGCCATGCGCTGAGGCGGTCGGCGCGGCCGTGCGAGGGTCGTCGGCCGATGATGCAAATGGGGTGATATCAGGAATTTGTGCCGGGTAGCGGCAAGACTTGGCCCGTGGCAGGAACCGACGAGACCCCTGAGCCGGCCGCGCCGCCGCCCCCGCCGCAGCCACCCAGGGGACCGGACGCGCCGCACGGCGACCGGCCTCCGCCACGGCCCGCGATGCCACGCTGGCTGCCCCGCGCCTTGGTCCTCTCGCTCGTCCTCATCGCCTGCTACCACTTCGCCAGCTGGGCCTTCCACCGGCTCCTGGGCCTGCTCGTCAACGTCGTGATCTCGTTCTTCTGCGCGGTCGCCATCGAGCCCGCGGTGAGCTGGCTCGCACGCCGCGGTCTGCGCCGCGGTGCCGCCACCGGGCTGGTCATCCTGGTGGTCCTGCTCGCGGGCGCGGGTTTCGTGCTGGCCCTCGGTTCGCTTCTGGTGGACCAGATCAGCACGATCGTGCGCAACCTGCCGCAGTACGTGAACGACGTGGTCTCGTGGAGCAACCGGTCCTTCCACACCCACCTGAGCACCGGCAACCTCAGGAACAGGGTCCTGCACTCGAACTGGGTGCGCGCGTACCTGTCCCACGGGGCCAGCAACGCCTGGGGTATCGGCGCCACCGTGTTCGGCATCGTGTTCCAGCTGTTCACGGTGCTGCTCTTCACCTATTACATGGCCGCCGACGGCCCCCGGCTGCGCCGCGAGCTCTGCTCGGTGCTGCCGCCCGCCCGGCAGGCCGAGGTGCTGCGGGCCTGGGAGATCGCCGTCGACAAGACCGGCGGTTATCTCTACTCGCGTGCCCTGATGGCCCTGATCTCCGGTGTCGCGCACTACATCCTGCTCCAGGTGCTCGGCGTGCCGTACGCGCCCGCTCTGGGCGTGTGGGTGGGCGTGGTCTCGCAGTTCATCCCGACCGTCGGCACCTACCTGGCCGGGGCCCTGCCGGTCCTCATCGCCTTCGCCGAGAACCCCTGGGACGCGCTGTGGGTGCTGGGCTTCGTGATCGTCTACCAGCAGTTCGAGAACTATCTGCTGCAGCCGCGGATCACGGCGCGGACCGTGGACATGCATCCGGCGGTGGCCTTCGGCTCGGTGGTCGCGGGGGCGGCCCTGCTGGGCGCGGTCGGCGCGCTCATCGCGATTCCCGCTACGGCGACGCTGCAAGGTTTCCTCACCGCGTACGTCCGCCGTTACGAGGTCACCGATCCGCGCGCGGAATAGCGGCGCAGCGGCGATCGCGTGTGCCGCTTGACAGAAAAATCGAACATCCATTCAGATGGATGCACCGGGCGGGGCTTCCGCCGGAGTTGTCCACAGTCCGGGGCCGACGTCCGGGCGCGTTGTCAGTGGCAGGCGCTAGCGTCGTGGACGTGAAGCGATCGAACCAGACATCCCGGGTGGAACCCATGGCAGGAAACGACCGCGAGAAGGCGCTCGACGCCGCGCTCGCACAAATTGAACGGCAGTTCGGCAAAGGTGCGGTCATGCGCCTGGGCGATCGGCCGAATGAGCCCATCGAGGTCATCTCCACCGGGTCGACCGCCCTGGACGTGGCCCTCGGCGTCGGCGGTCTGCCGCGTGGCCGAGTCGTGGAGGTGTACGGACCGGAGTCCTCCGGCAAGACCACGCTGACCCTGCACGCGGTGGCCAATGCCCAGCGGGCGGGCGGCACCGTGGCCTTCGTGGACGCCGAGCACGCCCTCGACCCCGACTACGCCAGGGCCCTGGGCGTCGACACGGACAACCTCATCCTGTCCCAGCCGGACACCGGCGAGCAGGCCCTGGAGATCGTGGACATGCTGGTGCGCTCCGGCGCGCTCGACCTGATCGTGATCGACTCCGTGGCAGCCCTCGTGCCGCGTGCCGAGATCGAGGGCGAGATGGGCGACTCGCACGTCGGCCTGCAGGCCCGCCTGATGAGCCAGGCGCTGCGCAAGATCACCAGCGCGCTGAACCAGTCGAAGACCACCGCCATCTTCATCAACCAGCTCCGCGAGAAGATCGGTGTGATGTTCGGCTCGCCGGAGACCACGACCGGTGGCCGGGCCCTGAAGTTCTACGCCTCCGTCCGGCTCGACATCCGCCGGATCGAGACCCTCAAGGACGGCACCGACGCGGTCGGTAACCGCACCCGGGTCAAGGTCGTCAAGAACAAGGTCGCCCCGCCCTTCAAGCAGGCCGAGTTCGACATCCTCTACGGCCAGGGCATCAGCCGCGAGGGCGGTCTGATCGACATGGGCGTCGAGCACGGCTTCATCCGCAAGTCCGGCGCCTGGTACACCTACGAGGGCGACCAACTCGGCCAGGGCAAGGAGAACGTCCGCAACTTCCTCAAGGACAACCCGGACCTGGCGGACGAGATCGAGAAGCGGATCAAGGAGAAGCTGGGCGTCGGGGTGCCCAAGGCCGACGCGCCGGGGGCACAGCCGGGCGCGGACGCCGCCGGAGCCGTCGCAGCCGGCCCGGTCGAAGCGGCCAAGACCGAGGTACCGGCCCCCAAGAAGGCGACCAAGGCCGCTGCCGCCAAGGCCTGACCCATGGCGCGCAGGTCCCAGGAGCGCGGCGGCTCTTCCGAGTCGAGGGCCTCGCAAGAGCCGCCGCTCGACCCCGAGGAGCAGGCGCGGGCGCTGTGCCTGCGCCTGCTCACGGGGACACCCCGAACCCGCAGGCAGCTCGCCGACGCCATGCGCAAGCGGGAGATCCCCGATGAGATCGCCGAGCACGTCCTCGAACGGTTCCAGGACGTGGGCCTCATCGACGACCAGGCGTTCGCCAATGCCTGGGTCGAATCCCGGCACCGCGGCCGAGGGCTGGCCCGCCGCGCCCTCGCCCAGGAGCTGCGCCACCGTGGAGTGGACGCCGAGCTGGTGACCGAGGCGGTCCAGCTCCTCGACGCCGAGCAGGAGGAAGAGACCGCCCGCGAACTGGTACGGCGCCGCCTACCGGGTACGCGCGGCCTGGACCGCGACAAGCGTCTTCGGCGCCTCGCCGGGATGCTGGCCCGCAAGGGCTACTCCGAGGGCCTCGCCCTCCGGGTGGTCCGCGACGCCCTCACAGAAGAAGGCGACATGCGAGAAGGGGAGGAGGAGCTGTGGCCGCACGAATAACGACGGTGAGCGCGGAGCCGCGAGGGCACGGCCTCGGACACCTCCCCCCGGCCGCGGTCTAGTTCCTGCGGCCGCTGACCGGGCCGTCCGCCCCGGCGGTCCTGGTGTCGGCCGGAGGAGCCGGACCCGTCGGCTCCGCGGTGCCCCCTGAGTGGGAGCCGCTCGCCTGGGCCGGTACCGGAGGGCCGCCACGGGCCAGGTCGGCATAGGAGTAAAGCTCGGCGGGGCGGCAGCCCACCATGGCCGCCACAAGGTGGCCGTCCGGCCGGATGAGCAGAACGGTGTGCGCGGTGGCGCCCGGGTAGCCCTCGGTGACCAGCAGCTCGGCGGGCGTGGGCAGCGCCGCGACGGCAGCCGCCAGCCGCGGCATCAGCCCGGCGGTAAGCCAGTGGCGGCTCTCCCACACCCCGGTGCCGGGGGCCACGAGCACCACCAGCAGTCCTCGGCCGAGCCGGTCCCACAGCCGCCCGACGGTGCCGTCCAGCGCGGTCACCTGCGCGTCGCTGACGATTCCGCCCGGAGGAGTGTCGCACCCGGCGACCAGCGGCGACGGCTGGGATCTGCCGCCGCCCGAGCGGGGCGCAGGCAGGGTCAGCGGAGAGCGGGCGTACACCGAGGACGCGGCGGCGGAGCCGAGCCCCAGGTGGCTGTCCGTCAGCAGCTCCGCCTGGCCGCGCCCCGATCCGGCCAGGAGCGTCTGCCGCACGCTCTGCCAGGCCCCGCTCGCCCGCAGCAGCGGAAGTGCCTGGTCGGTCGTGCGCAGCCGTACTCCCACCGCGCCGCGCCGTTCCGCCTCGTAGCTGTCCAGGAGGAGCTCGGAGGACCCGTCGTGCCAGGCCATCGCCAGTTTCCAGGAGAGGTTCTCCGCGTCGCGCAGCCCTTCCTCGATGCTCTGCGCCCCGAGCGCGCCCATCAGATGGGCCGCGTCACCGGCCAGGAACACCCGGCCGACCCGCCACCGCCGGGCCAGTCGCTGGTGGACGGAGTAGTCCGCCGAGCCCACCAGGTCGTAGGGCACCACCTGCCCGCACCACGCGGTGAGGGTGGCGCGCACGCGCTCCACAAGGGCGTCCGAGGTCAGTTGGCGGGTCTGAGCGGGCAGCAGCCAGTCCAGCCGCCACATCCCGTCGGGAAGCGGCTTGGCGGTGATCTCCTGCCCGGCCGGCGCACCCGGCGGATCGCGGTGCAGCAACGCGACGCCGGGCTCCGGCAGTTCGGTCCGCACCACCGCGACCGCATGCCGGTCGACGGCGGTGCGGCCGGGGAACCGTACCCCCAGCAGCTTCCGCACCGTCGACCGCGGCCCGTCGCAGCCTGCCACGTAGCTGCCCCGCCACCAGGTCTCGTGCTCGCCGCGGGTGTGCACCAGGACCCCGCCGGCGTCCTGCTCCAAGCCGTCCACTCGGCAACCCGTCACGACCCGGGCCGAGCCACAGCCCAGCAAGGCGGCTCGCAGGCCCGCTTCCAGCCGGTACTGGGCCACATGCAGCGGCGCCTGTGCCGGGTCGGGCCCGAAGTCGACCCGCGCCATCTCCGTGCGGCGGCGCAGTGTGCGCCACGCTCGCCAGGTCGCGCCGTCGCCACGGACGCCGCCGTAGCCGAGCCGGTCGAGGAGCGCGACCGTCACCGGACCGAGAACCGCTGTACGAGGCTGCCCCGGCCCCTGTGCGCCGCCCGGCGTAGGCGTCTGCGCCTCGTCGAACAGGATGACGGGGACTTCGCGGCGGGCCAGCGCGAGGGCGAGGGCCAGGCCCACCGGACCCGCCCCCACGACGATCACCGGGTCCACGCAGCAGCCCCCGGAAGAATAGCGGTCACAAAGCGTATGCAACCCACTGCGCCTGCCCACGTCAAGCGAGAGCCGCACGTCGGCGCGGTGCGGCAGCCGCACACCGGGCGCACGTCCCCCGCGTGCCGCCCGCCCGGCACCCGTGCGCGTCGGCGCGCGACCGCCTTGCGCCCCACCCGTGGACCCGCCCGCGCCCTCGTGGCGGCCCGCCTCGTTCCGTCCCCCATCGCGTACCGGCTCGGTAACGGTCCGCCTCCTGAGGCGGTATCCCCTTGACGCACCCCGGTCGAATCGGGGTGGATTCCGTCCACGGGGAAACGAACACGAACCGAAAACCAACCGCTTTCGAACGGAACCGGCAACCGGCCCGGACCGACTGTTCCAGTGGAAGTCCCGGTAGTCCCCGCAGAGGTCCCAGTACAGGTCCCAGTGGAAGGGGGTGCCGCATGCGGCTGTTGCTCGTGGAGGACGACGACCGGGTCGCCGCCGCTCTCTCCGCGATACTCGGCAAGCACGGCTTCGACGTCCGGCACGCCCGCAGCGGTGAGGACGCCATCGAGGCCCTGCTGCCCGGCCTGAGCCCCGGCTACGACTGCGTCCTGCTCGATCTCGGCCTCCCCGACCAGGACGGTTTCGAGGTCTGCAGTCGGATCAGACGGCTCACGACCACCCCGGTGATCATGGTCACCGCCCGCGCGGACGTGCGCTCCCGTATCCACGGCCTCAACCTCGGCGCGGACGACTACGTGGTCAAGCCGTACGACACCGGCGAACTGCTCGCCCGTATCCATGCCGTCGCCCGTCGCCCCCCGCTCAGGACCCCGGCCGGCCCCGCGGTCACCATGTTCTCCACGACCGCGACGGCGTCCCCGGCAGCCGACGGCCGGACGGCGGCCACGGCACCCGCGCTCGAACCGGCCGCCGCCCCCGGGCCCGACGAAACGCTGCGGCTGGGCCCGGTCGTGATCGAACCGGCCACCCGCCGCGTCACCGTGGACGGCGCGCCCGTATCGCTCACCCGCAAGGAGTTCGACCTGCTCGCGCTGCTCGCCCAGCGCCCCGGCGTGGTGTTCCGCCGCGAGCAGATCATCAGCGAGGTCTGGCGCACAGCCTGGGAGGGCACAGGCCGCACGCTCGAAGTGCATGTCGCCAGCCTGCGCTCCAAGCTGCGCACCCCCGCGATGATCGAGACGGTCCGCGGAGTCGGCTACCGGCTCGTGGTTCCGGCCGGCTGACGGCACGCCAGGACCCTGCCGTGCGCAACCGATTGCTGCCGCTGCTCATCGTGCTGATGGCGGGCGTCCTGCTCGCCCTCGGCTTTCCGCTGGCCGCCAGCCAGGCGGCCGCGCAGCAGCACCGGGTGGTGGTCGACCGGATCGACGACACGACCCGGTTCGCCGCGCTCGCCCAGTTCGTCGACGATCGCGAGGAGCAGATCGTCACCAACTCGGACGACGCCGAGCGGCTGCACACCTTGCGCACCGAACTCGTCCGCTACGAGCAGCTCTACGGAATCCGCGTCGGTGTCTTCTACCGCGACAGCTCGGCCATGGCGGCCGCCCCCGCGGACTGGCGGCTGCCCAGACAGGGGGAGTTGTACGACGCGTACTACTCGGCGCTGCTCGGGCGCCGCGCCCACGACCCGGAGCAGGTCTGGCCGTGGCAGCACCGGATGCTCGCCATAGCCTCGCCCATCGTGCGGGACGGCGACGTGGTCGCGGTGGTCGTGACCGACTCGCCGACCGGCGCACTGCGCGCCCGTATCCTGCACGGCTGGCTGCTGCTTGCCGCCGGCGAACTCGCCGCGATGGCGATCGCCGTGCTGTTCGCGGTACGCCTCACCGCCTGGGTGCTGCGGCCGGTGGCCAGGCTCGACCGGGTCACCCACGACATCGCGACCGGCCGGATGACGTCCCGCGTCCAGGAGGCCGGCGGACCGCCCGAGCTGCGCCGTCTGATCCGGTCGTTCAACGAGATGGCCGACAACGTCGAGGCCGTCCTCGACCAGCAGCGGGCGTTCGTCGCCGACGCCTCCCACCAGTTGCGCAATCCGCTGTCCGCGCTCCTGCTGCGGATCGAACTGCTGGGCCTGGAACTGCCCGAGGGCCACACCGAGGCCGAGTCGGTGAAGGAGGAGGGTCACCGGCTCGCGCAGGTGCTGGACGACCTGCTCGGCCTCGCCGTGGCGGAGAGCACCGAGAGCCATCTGGACGTGACGGACATCGCCGCCTTGGTGCGGACCAGGGCCGCCGCCTGGCGGCCGGTGGCCGACCGGGCCGGGACCGCGGTGGAGTTCATCGAGCCCGACGGCGGCGGCCGCGTCAACGGATGGGCGGACCCGGTCGCCCTGTCCAGCGCGCTCGACGCCGTACTGGACAACGCGATCAAGTTCACGCCGGGCGGCGGGACGGTGTCGGTGGGGATCGCGGCGGACGGCGGGCAGGTGACGATCACCGTGGCGGACGGCGGCCCCGGCCTCACCGACGACGAGCTGGCCCGGATCGGCGACCGCTTCTGGCGCAGCAACCGCCACCAGAACGTCCAAGGTTCCGGTCTCGGCCTTTCCATCGCCCGAGCCCTGCTCAGCCAGTCCGGCGGCGAGATCGCCTTCGCCCGCCGTGACCCGCACGGCCTGGAAGTCACGCTGCGGGTGCCCCGCCAGGCGCCGGTGCGCACGCCGTAATGGCGGCGAACCGTCGTAATAGATGCGAACGGTCGTACGGGATGCGAACCGCCGTATAGGGTGCGGGCGCCGCAATGGAGCGAACCGCCATAAGGAGTGCGGGCTCCTCGCGAGGTGCGGGTCAGACATGCGGGTCAGCGGTCGTACGCGCCCTCCGGCACTCAAGGGCGCGTAGGCCGGGCGACACGGGTTCGCGGCAGGGCAAGCCTGGGTGCGCTTAAGGCTTCACCGACCGGTAGTAGCGTTCGGCGCCCTCGTGAAGCGGCAGTGGGTCGGTGAAGACCGCGGTCCGCAGATCCACGAGCTGGGCGGCGTGCACCTTCTTGCCGATGGCGTCCCGGCTGGCGATGACGGCACGGGTGAGCCGCTCCACCAGGCCGGCGTTGGCGTGGTCGGTGGTGACCAGCAGGTTGGCCACCGCGATGGTGGCCACGGCCCGGCCGTCCTGCGCCTTGGGATAGGCGTCGGCGGGCATCACGGCCTGCCGGTAGTACTGCATGCTCGCTCCCATGGCGTGCAGCGGCTTCACCAGGTCGCCGAGCTGCACGAGCCTGATCCTGTCCACCGGCGTGGCCATGGCCGTCACCGCGGCGGTCGGCAGGCCGCCGGACCAGAAGAAGGCGTCCAGCTTGCCGCCCATCAGCATGGCGGGGGCCTGGTCGATACCGACCGGGTACGCCTGGATGTCCTTGGTGATGTCGAGACCCGCCGCCGCGAGCAGGCGGCGTGTGATCAAGTTCACACCCGAGCCCGCCTGTCCGACTCCGACGCGCAGCCCGCGCAGATCCTTGGCAGCGCGGACAGTGGAGCTGCGCGGTACGACGAGCTGCATGTAGTCGTCGTACAGCCGGGCGCAGGCCCGCAGGTCGCTCTTGCCGCGGCCGTGGTAGTCGGCCACCGCGTCGGCGGCGGCGATGGTGAAGTCCGCCCGCCCCGATGCCACCCGCTCGATGTTCTCGACCGAGCCCTCGGTGTTCAGAAGGTTCACCTCGACCCCGGGCAGCGCGGCCGTGAGGTCCGACTTCAGCAGCATCCCGTACTTCTCGTAGACGCCGTTGGCGACACCGGTGGCGAACGAGATCGGCCTGTGGGGGTACGAGGGCCCGCCCGACGGCAGCAGCCACCACAGCAGCAGGGCCAGCGCGGACGAGGCCGCCAGGGCGCTCTGGAGTGCCCGCCGGCGACCCAGCCGGCCGGTCACGAGGCCCACGGGGCGCACGTCGGACCGCGGAGCGCTCTCTCCGGTGCCGGGTCTGTTCATGGCCCGCGATCCTGCCAGCGCATCCGTCCCGGCGGAAGCCCGCCGGGACGTGAGGTGGGCGTCCGTGAGAGCTCCCCCTGTGGGGCGGCCCGGCCCCGCGAAGGGCCGGTGCCGGGTAAGCCGCTCTCCCGGCAAGAGCGACCACTGGGGCCGCCTACCCTTGTTTCCATGAGCAGCAGCGACCGGAGCGGGACAGTGGACGTCAAGCGCAGTTATGAGATTCGCACCTACGGGTGTCAGATGAACGTCCACGATTCCGAACGGCTGGCCGGGCTTCTGGAGGCCGCCGGATATGTGCGCGCCGCCGAGGCGGACGACGGGGCGGACGTGGTGGTCTTCAACACCTGCGCGGTGCGGGAGAACGCCGACAACCGCCTCTACGGCAATCTCGGGCAACTCGTGCCAAAGAAGGCGGCCCGGCCGGGAATGCAGATCGCGGTCGGCGGATGTTTGGCGCAGAAGGACCGCGACACCATCGTCAAGCGCGCCCCCTGGGTGGACGTGGTGTTCGGCACGCACAACATCGGACAGCTTCCCGTCCTGCTGGAACGCGCCAGGATCGCCGATGAGGCGCAGGTCGAGATCGCCGAATCGCTGGAGACCTTCCCCTCGACGCTGCCGTCCAGGCGCGAGTCGGCGTACGCCGCCTGGGTCGCGATCTCGGTCGGCTGCAACAACACCTGCACCTTCTGCATCGTGCCCGCGCTGCGCGGCAAGGAGAAGGACCGGCGGCCGGGCGACATCCTCGCCGAGGTGGAGGCGTTGGTCGCGGAGGGCGTCATCGAGGTGACGCTCCTGGGCCAGAACGTCAACGCCTATGGGTCCGACATCGGCGACCGCGAGGCGTTCGGCAAGCTGCTGCGGGCGACGGGGGGCGTCGAGGGACTGGAGCGGGTCCGCTTCACCTCTCCGCATCCGCGCGACTTCACCGACGACGTCATCGCCGCGATGGCCGAGACGCCCAACGTGATGCACCAACTGCACATGCCGCTGCAGTCGGGCTCCGACCGCGTCCTGAAGGCGATGCGGCGCTCGTACCGGCAGGACCGCTACCTCGGCATCATCGACAAGGTGCGAGCCGCGATGCCGGACGCCGCGATCACCACCGACATCATCGTGGGCTTCCCCGGCGAGACCGAGGAGGACTTCGAGCAGACGCTGCACGTGGTGCGAGAGGCCCGCTTCGCGCAGGCCTTCACCTTCCAGTACAGCAAGCGCCCCGGCACGCCCGCGGCCGAGATGGACGGGCAGATCCCCAAGGCGGTCGTGCAGGAGCGGTACGAACGGCTGGTCGCGCTGCAGGAGGAGATCTCCTGGGCCGAGAACAAGAAGCAGGTCGGCCGCACCCTTGAGGTGCTGGTCGCCGAGGGGGAGGGGCGCAAGGACGACGCCACGCACCGGCTGTCGGGGCGCGCTCCCGACAACCGTCTTGTGCATTTCACGCCGCCCGCCGCTTCGACGCCTGTGCGGCCGGGGGACATGGTGACGGTGGAGGTCACGTACGCGGCGCCGCACCACCTGCTGGCCGAGGGGCCGGTGCTGGGGGTCCGCCCGACGCGCGCCGGGGACGCGTGGGAGCGCCGCAACACCGCCGCGCCCGCTCCCAAGGGCGTCATGCTCGGCCTTCCGGCGGTCGGCGCACCGGCTCCCTCGCCCGAGGCCGCGATGGGCGGCTGCAGCGCGCACTGAGACCAGGAGACGGGCTCGGGCCGCGCTCTGAGGCAGGCGGGCGGCTCGGGCCGGCGACCTCGATCTTCCCGGCCCGGTAGGGTGCGATCATGCTCGTCGCCGCAGCCGTGTGTCCGTGCCCGCCCCTGCTGGTGCCCGACGTGGCCGCCGGAGCCGCGCCCGAACTCGACGCTCTGCGAGCGGCCTGTGCCGACGCGGTGGGGGCACTGGCCGCGTCCCGGCCGGACCTGCTGGTGGCCGTAGGTCCGGGACGCGAACCGGGCCGCCTGTCCTACGCACAAGGAGCACCCGGATCCTTCCGGGAATTCGGCGTCCCGTTGGACGTGACACTCGGGCCGGTCGAGCCACCGGCGGCCGGCGCCGCGCCGAATCCCGCCGGTCCGCGGCTCCCGGTCCTGCCGCCGTCACTGACCGTCGCGGGATGGCTGCTGCGCGGGTGGGGCAGCGCCCCGGTGGGCGGCCTCGGTGTCGGTGAGGACCTGCCGCCCGAGGACTGCGCCGCCGCCGGACGGGCCGTCGCCGACTCGGCCGAGCGGGTCGCCCTGCTGGTCATGGGTGACGGCAGCGCCTGCCGTACGGTCAAGGCCCCCGGCTACCTCGACGAGCGTGCCGAACACTACGACGGATCCGTGGCCGCCGCCCTGGCCGCGGCCGACACCACGGCCCTGGCCGCTATGGACCCCGAGCTGTCCCGTGAGCTTCGATCCGCGGGCCGTGCTCCCTGGCAGGTCCTCGCCGGGGCCGCGGAGTGGTCCGGCCTCGCGGGTGAGTTGCTCCACCAGTGCGTCCCTTACGGTGTGGCGTACTTCGTCGCGGCCTGGACGCGGCCGGGCTCCCCTGCACGTGCCCACGCCCCGGGCCGCGGAACCGTGATCTGAGGAGCCGCACTCAAGGCGGCCCAGGGGCGACGTGAAGGACGGGCCGCGGATGGTGGAGGTCCGCGGCCGTCCGGCTCCGTCAGGGACGGGGACGCCCCTGCGCGCGGTCAGCGGGAGCCTTGACCGCCGCCCTGATTGCCGTAGTCGTCCACGGCGCCCTTCGCCCTGTCCGCTCCCCTGTCGATCTGCTGACCGTACTTGCCGCCGGTCCTGGAGTCCGCGGCCTGTCCGGCCTTGTCGATCCCGGAGTCGATCTTGTCGCCGTGTTCACGGGCGAGATCCCCGGCCTTGTCCTTCGACATCCCGAGCTTGCCCTTGAGCGTGTCCATGAAGCTCATGTGGCACCTTCCCTCGCATTCATCGACGATGGCGGCCCAGAGCGGGCGAATAATGACAAAAGCCCGCAAAGCATCTTCTCGATGTCGACCATACCCGCGCCTGTGCCCCGCCGCGTCCGCAAGTGCCCGCCCGATCCGGCGCGCTCGGCCGTCGGCCGTTTGGGAGACTGACAGGATGAAGAACCGTGTCATCGCCGTCGTCGGTCCCACCGCGGCCGGAAAGTCCGATCTGGGCGTCGCGTTGGCGAAGACCCTCGGCGGCGAGGTGATCAACGCCGACTCCATGCAGCTCTACCGCGGCATGGACATCGGCACCGCGAAGCTCACCCCGGAGGAGCGCCAGGGCGTCCCGCACCACCTCCTCGACATCTGGGACGTCACTCAGGCGGCCAACGTCGCCGATTACCAGCGCCTCGCCCGTGCCGAGATCGACCACCTCCTCGCCGAGGGCCGCGTTCCCGTCCTGGTCGGCGGCTCCGGCCTCTACGTGCGCGCCGCACTTGACGTGCTGGAGTTCCCGGGCACCGACCCGGAGGTCCGTGCCCGGCTCGAGGCGGAACTGGAACTGCGCGGCCCCGGCGCCCTGCACGCCCGCCTCGCCGCCGTCGACCCCGAGGCCGCCCGCGCGATCCTGCCGGGCAACGGGCGCCGTATCGTCCGCGCCTTGGAGGTCGTCGAGATCACCGGGCGCCCGTTCACCGCCAACCTCCCCGGTCACGAGGCCTTCTACGACACGGTTCAGGTCGGCGTTGACGTCCCCCGGCCCGAACTCGACGAACGCATCTCCGTCCGCGTCGATCGCATGTGGGAGGCCGGCCTGGTCGCCGAGGTCCGCACCCTTGAGGCGCGGGGCCTGCGCGAAGGGCGTACGGCCTCCCGGGCCCTCGGCTACCAGCAGGTGCTGGCCGCCCTGGCCGGCGAGTGCACCGAGCAAGAGGCACGAGCCGAGACCGTACGCGCCACCAAACGCTTTGCCCGCCGCCAGGATTCATGGTTCCGGCGCGACCCGCGGGTGCACTGGCTCACGGCACGCGGTCCGGAACTCGTCGACGAGGCGCTGACGTTGCTCCAAGAAGCGGTCACAGCCTGATCACGTGATGGCATCGGGACGCTCCGGCGCCGCTGAGCGGGGCTAGACGCATGCCATCATCAAGCATCGAGCTACGGTGTCGGAGATCGGGAGGGCGCGTGGCGATGGCAGCCGGCCCACGCGACACCCCGCACGGGCACGACGCGGCGGATCCGGGTTTCTCCCATGAGGCCCAGGACACCCCCGGCCTTCCCGAAACGCGCGCACACGACGACTCCTTTGATTCCCCGGAGTCCGATGAGCCTGCGGACCGGCTCGAACCCCTGGAACCGGGGGTACCTCTGGATTCCCTCGATTCACTGGACTCCCTTCGCTCACTTGACGTCCTCGATCCCGCTGAGCCCCTCCCGTCCGGCGACGAGAGCCAGTCCTTCTTCCGTGCGCTGCGTCCGGCTCGGCAGCTGAAGGTCTGGCAGCTCGTCCCGATCGTCGCCCTCGCCGTCGGCGGCTCGCTGATGTTCGCCTTTCCGCTGGCTTTCGAGTCCGGTGACGCCGGGCCGGTCGTGGCCATGCTCGGCCTGCTTCTTTGCTGCTGCTCGGCCGGATGGGGGCTGATGGCCGCCCGCCGGATCGGCCATACCTGGCCCGGCCTGCCCCCGCGGGGCTCCGGCGGCCGCGCGGACTGGCGCTTGGTCGCCGGATATGCCGCCGTCGTCGTACTGCTGGCCGTGCTCGCCGTCTGGCGTGTCGCCCGGCTGCGCTGATCGGGCGCACGGGGCCCGCCCGGACCTGGGTGGCCCTTCGCCTCCGCCGCCCGTCCCCCTGTCCGCCCCGACCTGCGCGTCCTGGGGCACGTAGGATCGGGAGTGTGACTGATGCGCGCGGCGGCGCCGCCCCTGTGAGCTTCCTCAAGGGCCACGGCACCGAGAACGATTTCGTGATCGTCCCCGACCCGGACGGCCGGCTGGACCTGTCCGCCGCCGAGGTCGCACGCCTGTGCGACCGGCGGGCCGGTATCGGCGGCGACGGACTGCTGCGCGTCGTCCGCTCGGCCGCGCACCCCGACGCGGCCGCCATGGCGGGCGAGGCCGAGTGGTTCATGGACTATCGCAACAGCGACGGTTCCGTCGCGGAGATGTGCGGCAATGGTGTGCGCGTCTTCGCCCGCTACCTCCAGCGGGCACGCCTGGCCGAGACCGGGGACCTGGCCATCGCCACCCGTGCCGGGGTGCGTGGCGTGCACATCGCCAAGGACGCCGACGACGGCACCCCGGGCGACATCACCGTCCGTATGGGCCGGGCCGTCCTGCCCGGTGGAGCGGTCACCGTCGACGTCGGCGGCCGCACGTGGCCCGCCGTACACGTCAACATGGGCAACCCGCACGCCGTCGCCTTCGTGAGGTCCCTCGACGAGGCGGGTGACCTTCTGCGTGCCCCCGCGGTCACCCCCGCGGAGGCGTACCCGACCGGTACCAACGTGGAATTCGTCGTCGACCGGGGGCCCCACCACGTTGCCCTGCGGGTGCATGAACGCGGCTCCGGTGAGACCCGATCCTGCGGTACGGGCGCCTGTGCGGTCATGGTCGCGGCCGCCCGCCGGGACGGCCACGACCCGGTTGGCGCCGGGCGGCCCGTCACGTACACCGTCGATGTTCCCGGTGGGCGCCTGCTGATCACCGAACGCGCCGATGGCGAGATCGAGATGACCGGGCCCGCGGTGATCGTCGCAGAAGGCGTCATCGACCCGGCCTGGTTTGCTGCCCGGACGGCCTGACGACGATCGGCGAACCGCCTTGGCGCAACGGTCTCCAGCAGGCGAATCGTCGTCAGCAACCGGACGTATCCGGGCGAGAGCAGTCGTAGTCATTCCCTCGAACGGGTGATGGGGATCACTCTCGGCGAGAGCGTGACAGCCGGACGTGGTGGGCTCGATAGCATCAATCACCGGCGCGCCCCCGTGGGTCGTGCGAGGGTACCCGCAGCCGGTCCATGCTGCCGGAGGTGCCCGATGAGCGCAGACAACGAGGTGAACACCGGACGCATCGCTGAGGCCCGGAAGCGCGGACTGCCCCGCATCGACCTGCGCCGCCTTGGCCGCGCGGCGCTTCTGGGACCCGGCGGAAGGGACCGACTGCCCGACGCCATCGAGCATCTGATCAAGGTGCACCGGGCCCGGCACCCGGGAGTCCGCGCCGAGGCCGTCGACACGCTGCGCCGCGCGTACGTGCTCGCGGAGTCCTCGCACCGCGGCCAGACCCGCAAGAGCGGCGAGCCCTACATCACCCATCCGCTCGCGGTCACCCTCATCCTGGCCGAACTCGGCGCGGAGACCACGACGCTGACGGCCTCTTTGCTGCACGACACCGTCGAGGACACCGAGGTGACCCTTGACCAGGTGCGACGGGAGTTCGGCGAGGAGGTCACCTACCTCGTCGACGGAGTCACCAAGCTGGAGAAGGTCGACTACGGCGCCGCTGCCGAGCCGGAGACGTTCCGCAAGATGCTCGTCGCCACCGGCAGCGATGTGCGGGTGATGTCGATCAAACTGGCCGACCGCCTCCACAACATGCGCACGCTCGGGGTGATGCGCCCCGACAAGCAGGCGCGCATCGCCAAGGTGACCCGGGACGTGCTCATCCCGCTCGCCGAACGCCTCGGTGTACAGGCGCTCAAGACCGAACTGGAGGACTTGGTCTTCGCGATCCTCCATCCCGAGGAGTACGCGCGCACCCGCGCCACGATCGAGGCCAACGCCGTCAGGTCCGAGAACACGCTGGGCGCCGTCGCCGACGACGTGCGCGCGGTCCTGCGAGAGGCCGGCATCGCGGCGGAAGTCGCCATCCGGCCCCGGCACGCGGTGTCCGTGCATCGCGTCATGCTCAAACGCGGCGGCGCCCCGCTCGGCGGCTGCGATTTCGGCCGACTCCTCGTGCTGGTCGGCGAGGACGCGGACTGCTACGCCGTGCTCGGCGAACTGCACACCTGCTTCACACCGGTGATCGCGGAGTTCAAGGACTTCATCGCGGCTCCCAAGTTCAACCTCTACCAGTCGCTCCACACCGCGATCGCCGACGCAAGGGGCCGGATCGCCGAGGTCCTGGTCCGCACCCGGACGATGCACAGGGTCGCCGAGGCCGGAGTGATCGCTCTCGGCGACCCGCACGCCGCGGCCGAGTGGTCGCAGGCAGCGGAGGGTCGGCGGGGCGAGTCGGAGGTGCCGGCCGCGGAGAACTGGGGGCGGACGGACCCCACTCGCCCCGGCTGGCTCGCCCGGCTCCTCGAATGGCAGCGCGCGGCGCCCGACCCGGACATCTTCTGGACCTCGCTGCGCGACGACCTCGCCCAGGACCGGGAGATCACCGTCGTCACTCAACAGGCAGGTGACGCCTCCGGAACCCTGCGGCTCCCCGCCGGCGCAAGCTGCGTGGACGCCGCCTACACGATCCACGGTGAGACGGGCCACGCCTGCGTCGGCGTGCGGGTCAACGGCCGGCTCGCGCCTCTGGGCACCCGCCTGCGCGACGGCGACATCCTGCAACTGCTCATGGACGACACCGCCTCCTCTGGGCCCGACCCCGACTGGCTGGAGCACGCCACCACGCCCGCCGCCCGGATCGCGATCACCCGCTGGTT
Organism: Streptomyces sp. HPF1205; assembly: GCF_020400825.1. Taxonomy (GTDB): domain Bacteria; phylum Actinomycetota; class Actinomycetes; order Streptomycetales; family Streptomycetaceae; genus Actinacidiphila. Next base: position 192,894 of record NZ_JAINVH010000011.1, on the reverse strand, counting down.
GGCCCAGCACTCGGCCGACCCGGCGCAGGAGCGAGCGGACCGCCCGGCGCAGGCTCCGTCCGTACGCCCGGCGCCCATCGCGGGCGCGGTGCCCGCGGACGAGCCGGTCGCCGTCGCGGATCTGCCGGGCGCTGCCGTGCGACTGGCCCGCTGCTGTACGCCCGTCCCACCCGACCGGGTCACCGCATTCGCCATTCGCGGCGGCACCGTCGCCGTCCACCGGGCGGAATGCCCGACCGCCGGGCGGATGACCGCGGCCGGACGCCGTACGGTGCCCGTGCGCTGGCGCGACGGCGCACCCGCGGGCGGCTACCGGGCAACCGTACTGGCCGAGGCGCTCAGCCGGCCGCGGCTGCTCGCCGATCTCACCGAGGTGATCGCCGCCCAGGGCGTCGGGATCGTCTCGGCCGCGGTGGAGCCCCCGCAGGAGCACCGGGTGCGCCACACGTACACCGTCGAACTCCCCGACCGGAAGGCGCTGACCGCTCTCATGCGGGCCATGCGCTCCGTTCCGGGCGTGTACGACGTCTACCGGACCCGGCCGGTCATGGTCTCGACCCCGTCCTGACCCCGCGTTCCGCCCTGCGTCCCGACTTGCCCCATCCATCGAGTCCCCCCGCGTGTCGGCCGCCCGCTCGGCGCGTGGCGGCTGTTTCTGACTACGCTGTGTAAACGCAGGTGAACCGAGAAGAGTTTCGGGTGGTCGCGCACCCGTTCGAGTGATCTCCTGCCGGGGCGGGTGGCCCGGCGGCCCGGGGAATCCGGAAACGGCCCGAGGCGTTGAAGGGGATACCGGAACGGGTCCCGTAAACCCACGTGACCGCGCATCTCGCGCGTGCGACCATCGTAGGGACGACGCGAGAGCGCCCGCCGGACAACCCTACGACCAAAGGATCACATGACCTTCACTTCTTCCTCTTCGAACGACCGCCAGCGCCTTCCCGAAAGCCTTCGGGCCGACGCCCTGATGGAAGAGGACGTGGCCTGGAGTCTCGAGATCGACGGGGAGCGTGACGGCGACCAGCTCGACCGTTCGGACCGAGCCGCCCTTCGCCGGGTGGCCGGGCTCTCCACGGAGCTGGAGGACATCACCGAGGTCGAGTACCGGCAGCTCCGGCTGGAGCGGGTCGTTCTCGTCGGCGTGTGGACCTCGGGCACCGTGGACGACGCCGAGAACTCGCTGGCCGAGCTGGCGGCCCTCGCCGAGACCGCGGGCGCCCTCGTGCTGGACGGCGTGATCCAGCGCCGCGACAAGCCGGACCCCGCCACGTACATCGGCTCGGGCAAGGCACAGGAACTCCGCGACATCGTCGTCGAGACCGGTGCGGACACCGTGGTCTGCGACGGTGAGCTGAGCCCCGGCCAGCTCATCCATCTGGAGGACGTCGTCAAGGTCAAGGTGGTCGACCGGACCGCGCTGATCCTCGACATCTTCGCCCAGCACGCCAAGTCCAGGGAGGGCAAGGCGCAGGTCTCGCTGGCCCAGATGCAGTACATGCTGCCCAGGCTGCGCGGTTGGGGCCAGTCGCTGTCCCGGCAGATGGGTGGCGGTGGCTCCGGCTCCTCGGGCGGCGGCATGGCCACCCGCGGTCCCGGTGAGACCAAGATCGAGACCGACCGGCGGCGCATCCGCGAGAAGATGGCCAAGCTCCGCCGGGAGATCGCGGAGATGAAGACCAGCCGCGACCTCAAGCGCCAGGAGCGCAAGCGGCACAAGGTACCGTCCGTCGCGATCGCCGGCTACACCAACGCGGGCAAGTCCTCACTGCTCAACCGGCTCACCGGCGCCGGGGTCCTGGTGGAGAACGCCCTGTTCGCCACCCTGGACCCGACCGTGCGGCGCGCCGAGACGCCGAGCGGCCGTCTCTACACGCTGGCCGACACCGTCGGATTCGTCCGGCACCTTCCCCACCACCTGGTCGAGGCATTCCGCTCCACCATGGAGGAGGTCGCCGACGCCGACCTGATCCTGCACGTGGTCGACGGAACGCATCCGGCCCCTGAAGAGCAGTTGGCGGCGGTGCGGGAGGTGTTCCGCGACGTCGGAGCGCTCGACGTGCCGGAGATCGTCGTCGTCAACAAGGCCGACGCGGCCGACCCTCTGGTCCTGCAGCGGCTGCTGCGCCACGAGAAGCACGCCGTCGCGGTCTCCGCCCGCAGCGGGCAGAACATCGGTCTGCTGCTGGAGATGATCGACGAGGAGCTGCCGCGGCCGGACGTCGAGGTGGAGGCCCTTGTGCCGTACACCCACGGCGGTCTGGTCTCCCGGGTGCACGGCAGCGGCGAGGTGCTCTCCGAGGAGCACACCGGCGAGGGCACGCTTCTCAAGGTGCGAGTACACGAAGAACTGGCCGCGGAGCTCGCCCCGTTCGCCTTGGCGACCCGGCACTGACCCGGGCTCTCACGCACCCGCCTGGCGCGTGACAACCGGCGCCTGACAGCAGGTAAGGACCCGCCTCCATGGAGGCGGGTCCTTACCTTTGCGTGCGTGCATCCGGGCCCTGTGCCCCGTCCCGGAAAGTTCTGCCGCTCGGCCGTGATCGCTCCGTCACCCCGTCGTTAGTACGGACGGGGACGAGATGACGGTACGTCGATCCGGAGGAGACAGCACGTGGCGGCCATGTCGAGCGCGCCGGGGCAACTGACGGCATCAAGTGACGAGTTCGCGGCGGGGGAGGGGATCCTGCGGCGGCAGGCGCAAAGAGAGTCCGCCGCCCGGACGTACGCCCGCTCGTTGCCGGTGGTGCCCGTCCGGGCCCGGGGAATGACCGTGGAGGGCGCCGACGGCCGCCGCTACCTCGACTGCCTGTCCGGAGCCGGGACCCTCGCGCTCGGCCACAACCATCCCGTCGTTCTCGAGGCGATCAGGAAGGTGCTGGATTCCGGTGCCCCGCTGCACGCCCTGGACCTGGCCACCCCGATCAAGGACGCGTTCACCACCGCCTTGTTCGAGACGCTGCCGTCGGAACTCGCCGATCGCGGCAGGATCCAGTTCTGCGGCCCGGCCGGCACCGATGCCGTCGAGGCCGCGCTCAAGCTCACCCGGATCGCCACCGGGCGCCGCGGCCTGCTGGCCTTCTCGGGCGCCTACCACGGCATGACGTCCGGCGCCCTGGCCGCCACGGGCGACACGACGGTCCCCGCCGAGGCCGCCGAATTCGGCCTGGGCGTCACCAGGCTCCCGTTCCCGTACGACTACCGCTGCCCCTTCGGGACCGGCGGTGACCGGGGGGCCGAACTGTCGGCGCGCCTGGCCGCGAGCCTGCTCGACGACCCCAAAGGGGGCGTACGGTCGCCCGCGGCGATGATGCTGGAGGTCGTCCAGGGCGAGGGCGGTGTGATCCCGGCACCCGACTCCTGGTTGCGCCGGATGCGCGAGATCACCGCCGCGCACGACGTACCGCTGATCGTGGATGAGGTGCAGACCGGGGTCGGGCGGACCGGCGCGTTCTGGGCGGTCGAACACAGCGGGATCCTGCCCGATGTCATGGTGCTGTCCAAGGCGATCGGCGGCAGCCTTCCGCTCGCGGTGATCGTCTACCGCGAGGAACTGGACGTCTGGCGGCCCGGCGCCCACGCCGGCACGTTCCGCGGCAATCAGATGGCGATGGCGGCCGGGACCGCCACGTTGCGTTTCGTCCGGCAGAACGCCCTGCACGAGCGGGCACAGACCGTGGGCGCCCGGATGCTCTCCAACCTGCGAGGCCTCGCCGCCCACCACGAGTGCATCGGCGACGTTCGTGGCCGCGGTCTGATGATCGGAGTGGAGCTGGTCGACACCGACGCGCAGCCGGACGACTACGGTGCGCTTCCGGCCGACGCGCGTCTGGCCGCCCTCGTCCAGCAGGAGTCGCTCAAGCGCGGCCTGATCGTGGAGCTGGGGGGCAGACACGCCGGCGTCGTCCGCTTGCTGCCCCCGCTGACCATTACCGACGAACAGGCGGAGGCCGTGCTGGACCGGCTGGCGGCGGCGATCGAGGCCGCGCGATGCGCACCGCGCGGAGCCGCCGCGTGAGCCGGACGCACGCTGTCACGCACCCGGGGGCCCGCCCCCTGGGCATCGCCGCCACCCCACCCCCCGAACGACCCGAGAGCGGAGCCCAGGCATGACCGCCCGCAGCCCCATCGACCAGGGACCAGCCGAGACCGGCGCGACGGTGCCCCCGCAGCGCGCCGGAACGATCCCCGGCCCGGACCCGCTGCAGCGATCGGAGCCGTACGCGGTCGCCGACGCGGCAGGCATCGAGAACCTCCTGCGCTGCTGGGTGCGGGAGAGGGGGCTCGGCCGCCCGGCCGACGGACTCCTGGTGATCCCGCTGCCCGCCAGCGGGAGCGAAGTACGAGCCGCCGTCCAGCACTGGTCGCCGACAGGGCACCACCGCTTCGGCCCCGCCCACCTGGCCACCGCCGCCCACCCCCCGCTGACCGCGGTCGCCCTCGCCGCGCTCCTGGCCCGCGAGAGCGACGGCGAACCCGCGGACGCGGCCGACCTCGTCGCCCGGGTCGCCGATTCGGTACGGCACACCGCCGCGTTCGTCACGGACCGCCGCGAACGGCCGGGACCGGCCGAACCCCGGCTGCCCTTCCTGGACACGGAACAGGCCCTGATCTTCGGCCACCCCCTGCACCCTGCGCCCAAGGGGCGCGAAGGACTGAGCGACACGGAGGCAGCGCTCTACTCGCCCGAAGCCCGAGGCTCCTTCCCGCTGCACTGGCTCGCGGTGGCGCCTGAACTGCTCGCCACGGACTCCGCCTGGACCGAACGCGGCCGACCGGTACCCGCCGCTGACCTCTTGGCCGCGCTCGCCGGGCCCGGGCTCCGGCTCCCCGAGGGCGCCGCCCCCCTGCCGCTTCACCCCTGGCAGGCGCACGACATCACTCTCCGCCCGGAAGTACGGGACCTCTTCGACGCCGGGCTGCTGCTCGACCTGGGGCAGGTGGGCGCGCCCTGGCATCCCACCTCGTCCGTGCGCACGGTCTACCGGCCGGATACCGCCGTGATGCTCAAACTCTCGCTGGGCCTGCGCATCACCAACTCGCGCCGGGAGAACCTGCGCAAAGAACTGCTGCGAGGTACCGAGGTGCACAGACTCCTGCGCAGTGGCCTCGCCGCCCAGTGGCACGCCGTCCACCCCACGTTCGACATCGTCCGCGACCCAGCCTGGCTGGGAGTCGACGACGCGGACGGCCGGCCGGTCGGCGGCCTCGACGTGATGCTGCGCCACAACGCCTTCGGAGTCGGCCACCAGGCGCACTGCGTCGCCGGCCTCATTTCGCCGCGCCCCTGGCCAGGAGTGCCCGCGCCTGCGCTGCGCTCGCGGCTCGCCGTCCTGATGGCGGCCCTCACCGACCGCACCGGCCGCCCCGGCACCGCCGTCGCCACGGAGTGGTTCCTCCGCTACCTCGACGCGGTCGTCCGGCCGGTGCTCTGGCTGGACGGAGAGGCAGGCATCGCCCTGGAGGCCCACCAGCAGAACACCCTGGTGCTCCTCGACGACGACGGCTGGCCGTCGGGCGGCCGCTACCGCGACAACCAGGGTTACTACTTCCGCGCTTCACGCCGTGCTGAGCTGGAGGCCCGGCTGCCAGGCGTCGGCGCGCAGAGCGACACCTTTGTCGCGGACGAGATCGCCGACGAGCGCCTGGCCTACTACCTCGGCATCAACAACGTCCTCGGTCTCATCGGCGCCTTCGGCTCCCAGGGGCTCGCCGACGAGCGGCTCCTGCTCGCCGCCTTCCGCCGCTTCCTGGCCGCCGCCTCCGGCCGCAGCACTGTGCCCGAACTGCTGCTGCACAGCTCCCACCTGCGGTGCAAGGCGAACCTGCTGACCCGGCTGCGCGGTATGGACGAACTCGTCGGCCCGGTCGACACCCAGTCCGTGTACGTCACCGTACGCAACCCGCTCACCGGCTGAGCTCCCATCCGGCGCGACCATCCGAATCCCGCAGGGGAGCCAGCAGAGGAAGGAATTCCGTTGCCATCCCCCGACCCAAGCACCGACGACACCCTGGATCTGAAGATCCCTCCCGAAGCAATCGGCCGCTTCGGCGAGGAAACCTTCATCCCACCGGCGGACAGGGATCGTGACGACACCGACGACTGGGCGGACCTGCTCGACCACATCGCCGCTTGGAGCGCGGCGAACACCCCGCACGGCCATTTCCGGCTCGTCCCGGTCGTTCCGGCCCGCGACCTGATCTTGATCACCCGGTGGATGAACGACCCGGCTGTCGCCGAATTCTGGGAACTAGACGGCGAGGAACGGATCACCGAGAGGCACGTGGGCGCGCAGCTGCAGGGCGACGGCCGCAGCGTCCCCTGCCTCGGGGTGCTCAGGGGCGCGCCGATGAGCTACTGGGAGATCTACCGCGCGGACCTGGACCCGATCGCCCGGTACTACCCGGCGAAGCCGCACGACACCGGTATCCACCTCCTCATCGGCGGCGTCACCCACCGTGCCCGTGGCCTGGGCAGCACCCTCCTGCGCGCCGTGTCCGGACTGATCCTCGACCACCGGCCGCTGTGCACCCGCGTCGTCGCGGAGCCGGACCTGCGCAACACCCCCTCCGTGTCCGCGTTCCTGACCGCGGGTTTCCGCTTCTCCGCAGAGGTCGATCTCCCCGGCAAGCGCGCCGCCCTGATGATCCGCGAACGCTCGCTGCGCCACCTGCTGTGACGTGTCGTCGCCAAGTACATCGGCCTCCGCCGCCCCGACCCCGTCTTCCACCGACCCGACCTTCGACCTCTGACCTCCGCCCGAAGCCCGAACCCGTCCAGCCGCGCAGGAGCCCATCGTGATCATCTCCCCCTCGTCCGACTCCGCCGCCTGGCAGCATGCGGCCCGGCGCCTGCTCGCCAAGATGCTCGCCGAGTTCGCGTACGAAGAGGTGATCACTCCTGTCCCGGAGCCGGCTGCGGGGCGCACCGCGTACCGGCTCGTCCTCAGCGACGACGTCACGTACCGGTTCCGCGCGCGCCGGGGCTCGTACGGCAGCTGGTACGTGGACCCCGACAGCATCGGCCCCACCGGGGATCCGCTGCACTTCCTGGCACACGGCCACGACACCGTGCTCGCGCTCACCGGGGACACCACAGGACATCTGATCAAGGAACTGCTGGCCACCCTGAGCGCCGACGTACGCCTGAACGCCGCCGCGCTCGGCGCCGCCGACCTCGCCGACCTCGACTACGCCGAACTCGAGGGGTACCAGACCGGCCATCCGTGGCTGATCGCCAACAAGGGGCGTATGGGATTCTCGGACGCCGACGCCGCCCAATGGGCCCCCGAAGCGCGCAGGCACCACCGGCTGCCCTGGATCGCCGTGCACCGCGACCTCGCCGAATACCGCGGCATCGCCACGCTGGCCACCCCCGATCTGCTGTACGCGGAGGAACTCGCTCCCGCCACGCTCGACGCCTTCCGCCACAACATCGCCGACCATGACCGCGACCCCGCCGACTACCTGCTGCTCCCGGTCCACCCCTGGCAGTGGGACCAGGTCGTGGCCCCCCTGTTCGCGCCCGCGATCGCCGACAAGTCCATCCTGCACCTCACCACTGACAACGACCTCAGGCTCCCGCAACAGTCCATTCGCACCTTCCTCAACATCAGCCGCCCACAGCGCCGCTCCGTCAAGCTGCCGCTGTCCGTTCTGAACACGCTCGTCTGGCGCGGCCTGCCCACCGAACGCACCCTTGCCGCGCCCGCCGTCACTGCCTGGGTGCACCGGTTGCGCGATCACGACCGCTTCCTGCGTGACGAGACGCGGGTGATCCTCCTCGGTGAAGTGGCCTCCATCGCCGTCGCCCACCCGCAGTACGACAAGCTGCCCACCGTCCCCTACCAATACCGGGAACTGCTCGGCTGCATCTGGCGCGAGCCGCTGGCCGTCCACCTGGAGGCCGGCGAGCGCGCCCGAACGCTGGCCGCGCTGCTGCACGTCGATCCGGAGGGCCGGGCGTTCACCGCGGAACTCGTGGACCGCTCGGGGCTGGCCCCGCGAGTCTGGCTGCGCCACTTCTTCGCGGCCTTGCTGCCGCCTCTGCTGCACTTCCTTTATCGCTACGGAACGGTGTTCTCGCCCCACGGCGAGAACGCGGTCGTGATCTACGACGAGCACGACATCCCGGTCCGCCTGGCGGTGAAGGACTTCGTCGACGACATCAACATCAGTGCCGAACCGATTCCCGAGCTTGCCGCCATGCCGGAGGAGGTGCGGTCGGTGCTCCTGACCGAACCTCCCGAGTTCCTGACGCAGTTCATCCATTCGGGGCTGTTCGTCGGAGTGTTCCGCTACCTGGCGCCGTTGTGCGAGCGGCAACTCGGCGTGCCGGAATCCGATTTCTGGGCCATGGCCCGAGACGAGATCCTCCGCTATCAGGAGCGTTTCCCCGAACTCAAGGAGCGCTTCGCCCTGTTCGATCTGCTCACCCCGCGGATCGACCGGCTGTGCCTGAACCGCAACCGCCTCCATCTCGACGGGTACCGCGACCGCTGCGATCGTCCGCACGCCGCCGTCCACGGCACTGTCCACAACCCCCTCCACATCTCCTGACTCGCCCACCCCTGACATCGATACGATCGCCGTAGCGACATGACCGCGGCGCGCGAACGCCGACGCGCCCGTGGGAGGGACCGAAGGGGGGCGGGATGCCAGAGACAGCCACCGGTGTCTGCCCGGAGTGCGGCACGGCCGGCGCACAGCCGGGCCAACTGGTGTGCCGAGGATGCCTGGTGCCCTTTTCGCTGATGACGCCGCCGTCACGGAACGGCGAGGATGATCCCGACCCCACCGCCGTGCTGCCGCAGGTGGATCCGGACGCCGAGGACACGCGGGTCCTCACCATGAGCGCCGGCCTGCTGCCCCGCCCCGCCCTGACCCGCCGGGACACCCCGCCCAGCGCCCTGCGGCTGTCCTTCCCCGGCGGTGAGATCGTTCCGGTGGAACCGGGGGTCCGCATACGGCTCGGCCGGGATCCGCAGTTGTGTCCGGCGGTCGCCTTCCTCGCCGCCCATGACAACCTGTCACGGCTGCATGCGACGGTCGGGGTGGACGCCGACGGCACCGCCTGGATCGCGGACGAGGGCTCCACCAACGGCACCTTCGCCCATGGCTACCGGCTCGGACCCGGCGACCGGGCGCCCCTGCGTCCGGGAGACAAGATCCGCCTGGCCGCCGACGTCAACGTCTACGTGCTGCCTTGAGGGGCCGTCAACGACCGTCCGGAGTCGCGGAGCCACCGGACCGGGGATGGTCGGCCCTGGCCGCCGCATAGGCCGTCACGCAACGCGTGAGCGGATGGTCGGAGCCCAGCGCAAGCTCGGTGTTCCGTGCCAGTTCCTCCAGCCGGCGCGACACCGCGACCACTCCGTTGCGCCCCTCCAGCGCACGTGCCCGGCCGAACAGGGCGGCGAACGAGGCCGGCTCATCCTCCGCGCCCTGGCGGGCGATCTGCTGCAGGGCCTGCCAGTAGCGCCGGTCGGCATCGGCGAACCTGCCCCGGGCGAGCAGCCCCTCGCCCTCCTCCAGCATCGTCCACACCACGTGGCGGGCTCCGTCGTCGAGAGCCGTGGGGCTGCGGGGCGCCGAGACGAACCGCTGCATCGCCCGCAGCTGGGACGCCACCTCGTCCGCGCCGGCCGGCCGGTCCTGCGGGCGCTTCGCCAGAAGTCTGTGCACCAGGTGCGCCAGTTCGGCGGGAACGTCCGGGCGGCGGTGCTCGATCCGCTCCGGTGTCTCGTGCACGTGCGCGTAGGCATACCCGACGGCGTTGCCCGCGGTGAAGGGAGGCCCTTCGGCGAGCATCGCGTACAGCACGCACCCCAGGGAGTACAGGTCCGACTGAGCGGTGACCTCCCGGCCCTGGGCCTGTTCGGGCGAGAAGAAGGGCGGCGAACCCATCACCGCGTGCACGTCGGTGTACCGGGTGAAGGCGGAGTCGCGGTGCGCCACGAGGCCGAAATCGCAGATCTTGACGGTGCCGTCCGGGAGCAGCATCAGGTTCTCCGGCTTGATGTCCCGGTGGACCAGGCCGTGCTCGTGGGCGTGCCGCAGCCCCGCGCAGATCTGCGCCCCGTACGAGAGCACGTCCGCGACCGGCAGCCCCCCGCGTTCCAGCAGCACCTGCCGGAAGTCGGTGCCGTTGAGCAACTCCATGACGAGGAACGGCCTGCCCTCGTGTGCGCCCGCGTCGTGCACGGTGGCCACGTTGGGGTGGCTGAGCGCCGCCGCGGCGACGGTCTCCCGGCGGAATCGTCCCTGCCGCTCGTGGCGGGCGCCGTCGGCCCATTCCGAGCGCAGCGTCAGTACCTTCACCGCGACACGGCGGGACAGCCGCGTGTCCCAAGCCGCGTACACCTGCCCGAAGCCCCCGCTGCCCAGCGACTGCTCCAGCCGGTACCGGCCGCTGAGGACCGTACCGACCCCGACCTCGCCCGCCACGCCGTCCTCACTCAACTCTGCTCGTCACGCCCGTCGTGCGGCTCGAAAGGCCCGTCAGCGCCCGGCGGGCCTTGGCGTCGCTCGCCGGCGTCGTCCCGATGGCTGTCCTGCCCCGACGGACCCGTCGGCACGCCCACCATTGTCGGGCCCGCGGCGGAGCCGGCGTCCCGGAATCCGACCGTACCGTCTGTCGCGTCCTCCTCGAAGACGAACCGGCGGCCGCTGGGCAGCAGCTCCAGCCGGTCGTGCAGCACGATCGAATCGCCCTGGCGGAGCTTCCAGACGACGCCGCGGTACAGCGGGAACAACTCGTCACCGGTGGGCCGCACCCGCCGCACCCTCGTGCCGTTGGCGCTGCGTTCGTCCACGACGGAAAGGCCCTTGCCGTCGTAGGTCAGGACCACATGGGTGCGGCTGACCGAGTCCACCGCCGTGTCGTCGATCCATGCGCCGAGGGCGACACCTCCGCCGGCCGGGGCGCGGCCGACCGCCAGCGGTTCCCCCGCCGTGACCATGAACCGGCCCCTGACGGTGCCGTCCATGACCACCTTGACCTGCGTGCGGCGGGGCAGCGGACCGGTGTCCGTGAGCGGCACGCCATGTGCCGGGCAGACCACTTTGTCCCGGCGACGGCGAGGCAGCGCGTTACTGGGCCGGTCACCGGCGCCGAACAGCGGACAGCCGGGTTCCGGGCAGCGCCAGTCGCGGCTGAGTACGAAGGCGTGCGTCGACGGGGCCCAGCGGCGGAGGACCCCGGCTTCGAGCAGAATGCCCTCTTCCTCTTTGCGTGAAACTTCCCATTCGGGTGGAACCGGCATAATACGGGGCCGTATGCCTATCCGGCCGTCGGACTCCGGAAATGGGCGCAGAAATCGGTCGCGACTGCCGGGAATCCATGGATATGCCCGGTGGAAATCGAGGAAATTGTCCCCGCTGACCACTTTGAGCTCCAGAGCGTCGGCGAGTTCCAGAATCCGGTCGTCGGCACGCGGCAGAACTTCGAGGAGCCGGTCCTCGTACCAGCGGTCGAGCCGCCGGCGTTCCGCGGGGGTGAGCCGCCCGTCGGTCAGCAGCGAGCGGTCGGCGACGGCGTAGACCTGCACCGCGGGATCCCGGGAGAACACCGCGAGCGCGTCCAGCAGCCCTTCGAGCCGGGACAGATCCGCCGCTCTGTCACCGCCCAGCGCCGGTTCGCGGACCACGTTCGCCACATCGACGACGTAGTCGGCGGCGGAGGCATCCAGCGTCAAACGGCTCTCGCACTGCATGTGACCAGAAGCTAGCACCGCGCGACGGCGGAGGTCCCGCGAACGGGACGGGACCGACCGACGACGGCAGGGCGCGGATCGCGCCAGGGCGACGGGAACCGTCCCGTCCGACCGGTCACCGGTCCACCCGTCGGGCGCGGTGACCGGGGCCGCGCTGTCAGTGATTCGCCGTAGGCTGGCCTCCCTATGGAAACCACGACCAGCCTCCAGGACGCGGCGGAAGAACCGGACAGCGCCCCGCCGTCCGCCGCGGAGGGATCCCCAGCGCTCACCGACCTGCTGCACGCCGCCGTGACCGCCGTCGGCGGTGTGGAACGGGCCGGCCAGGTCGCCATGGCCGAGGCCGTCGCCGCCGCTGTGGACGATCAGTCGCACCTGCTCGTCCAGGCCGGCACCGGCACCGGCAAGTCCCTGGGCTATCTGGTGCCCGCCCTCGCCCATGGTGAGCGGGTGGTCGTGGCCACGGCCACCCTGGCTCTGCAGCGGCAGCTGGTGGAGCGCGACCTGCCGCGCACGGTGGAGGCCCTCAAACCGCTGCTGCGCCGCGAACCGCAGTACGCGATGCTCAAGGGCCGGTCGAACTATTTGTGCCTGCACCGCCTGCACGAGGGCGTACCCCAGGACGAGGAGGACGGCCTCTTCGACCCCTTCGAGGCCGCGGCGCCGACCAGCAAGCTCGGGCAGGACTTGCTGCGATTGCGGGACTGGGCGGACGAGACGGAGACCGGGGACCGCGACGGTCTCACCCCCGGCGTCTCGGACCGGGCGTGGAGCCAGGTGTCGGTGACCTCCCGGGAGTGCCTGGGAGCCACCAAGTGCGCTTATGGCGCCGAATGCTTCGCCGAGGCCGCCCGCGAGCGCGCCAAGCTGGCGGATGTCGTGGTCACCAACCACGCACTCCTGGCCATCGACGCCATCGAGGGAGCGCCGGTGCTGCCGAGCCATGAGGTGCTGATCATCGACGAGGCGCATGAGCTCGTCTCCCGCGTCACCGGGGTCGCCACCGGGGAACTGTCCCCGATCGGCGTCAACAGGGCCGTCAAACGGGCTGCCAAGCTCGTCAACGAGAAGGCGGCCGACGCCCTGCTGAGCGCGGGCGAGGGGTTCGAGCGGGTGATGGAGCTGGCCCTGCCCGGACGCCTTGAGGAGATCCCGGAGGATCTCGGGTACGTTCTGGCCGCACTCCGGGACGCGTGCCGTCAGGTGATCACCGCGCTCGGCGACACCCGTGACAAGTCGGTGCAGGACGAGGACGCCGTTCGCAAACAGGCCCTGGCCTCGGTGGATCACGTCCACGAGGTCAGTGAGCGGCTGCTGCAGGGCTCGGAGTACGACGTGGTGTGGTGCGAGCGCCACGACCGCTTCGGAGCCTCGCTGCGGGTGGCACCGCTGACCGTCTCGGGGCTGCTGCGCGAAAAGCTGTTCACCGAGCGGTCGGTGGTGCTCACCTCGGCGACGCTCAAGCTCGGCGGCGACTTCAACGGTGTGGCGGCGTCCCTGGGTCTCGCCCCCGAGGGCACCGAAGGCGACGACGTACCGCCGTGGAAGGGCCTCGACGTGGGCTCTCCGTTCGACTATCGCAAGCAGGGCATCCTTTATGTCGCCAGGCATCTGAACCAGCCAGGCCGGGACAGCAGCCGTGAGGACATGCTGGACGAATTGGCCGAGCTGATCGAGGCGGCCGGGGGCCGCACGCTCGGGCTGTTCTCGTCCATGCGTGGCGCCCAGGCCGCCGCGGAGGCGCTGCGGGGCCGGCTGGACCACCCGGTGCTGCTGCAGGGCGAGGAGACCCTCGGAGAGCTCATCCGGAGGTTCTCGCAGGACGCCCGCACCTGCCTGTTCGGGACGCTGTCGCTGTGGCAGGGGGTGGATGTGCCCGGTCCGAACTGCCAGTTGGTGGTCATGGATCGCATTCCCTTCCCCCGGCCTGACGATCCGCTGATGAGCGCCCGGCAGAAGTCGGTGGAGGAGAACGGGGGCAACGGCTTCATGGCGGTGGCGGCCACGCACGCCGCGCTGTTGATGGCACAGGGGGCCGGCCGCCTCATCAGGGCGAGTGGGGACCGAGGTGTGGTGGCCGTCCTCGACCCGAGGCTGGCCACTGCGCGCTACGGCGGATTCCTGCGGACCTCCATGCCGGAATTCTGGTACACGACCGACCGCAATCAGGTGCGCAGGTCACTCGCGGCCATTGATGCAGGCGCCAAGGACTGAGGGGATCCAGGGGCCGCAGGACAGCCGCGCCTCGTGATGACGACGCAGCCCCGGAACCGCCACGCCGGTTCCGGGGCACGTGGGAGCGGGTCGCTCAGATGCGGCGGAGCACCGCCACGACCTTGCCGAGAATGGTGGCCTCGTCACCAGGAATGGGCTGATAGGCCGCGTTGTGCGGGAGCAGCCACACGTGGCCGTTGTCCCGCTTGAAGCGCTTGACGGTGGCCTCGCCGTCCAGCATCGCGGCGACGATGTCGCCGTTCTCCGCCACGGGCTGGCGGCGCACGGTCACCCAGTCGCCGTCGCAAATAGCCGCCTCGATCATCGAGTCACCGACGACCTTGAGGACGAAGAGTTCGCCGTCACCCACCAGCTGGCGCGGCAGCGGGAAGACGTCCTCGACGGATTCCTCCGCCAGAATCGGTCCACCGGCCGCGATCCGGCCGACCAGCGGTACGTAGGACGCGGACGGCTTTCCCGCGGTGTCGGTGGGCTGCGGGTGGCCGGCGTCCGAGGCCCGGACCTCGTACGCGCGGGGGCGGTGCGGGTCGCGGCGCAGGAATCCCTTGCGTTCGAGGGCCATCAACTGGTGGGCCACCGAGGAGGTGCTGGACAGGCCGACGGCCTGGCCGATCTCCCGCATGGACGGCGGATATCCACGGCGCTGCACCGAGTCCCTGATGACCTCGATAACCCGTCGTTGCCGTTCGGTGAGTCCGGAGCTGTCGGCGCGAATGCCCGGGGGCCGTCCGGGGAGGGAGCGCGCGGGCTTCGGGGCGGTGTCTTCGTTCATCATGTCCAACGGGCCGATTCGATCCGGGGATCGGTCATGGGCGGGCAATGTCGAGGTGGCGCTCTCTGCGGTGGTGGTCACGGCGGCCCCTTTCACGTTGTTCTCCACCGCATGGCTGCGGTCGGCCCGCTTCTCGGCACGGGCGGTTAGTACAACGGTAGTGGGTTTCGAAAGGTTGCGCCAAACACACGTTCGAGTGAATTTGCATAAATCCGCTGACGTGATCAAGGTACCGGGTGTATGGATCGAATGAAAGTTCGATTACCTGGTTCGCTGCCGAGGTCCGCCGGAGACGGCTGCGGACGGGCTGCGGACGGGCTGCGGACCGGCTGTGGACCGGTCGGAGGCCGGCCGTGGCGTGCGCCGGCCGAGCGCCCGACGGGTCGTCGTCCGAACCGCGTGGACCGCGGTGGCTTCCTGGAGCAGTGTGCACCCCGGCCGTCCCGGCGGCGCGCGGTCGCCCGCGGGTCGGCCCGTGCGCCTACACTCCGAGGCGCCCCGGATCCGCACCGTGGTGGCGACACGCGGACCCCACCCCGGTGGTGCAAGGGCACCAGATCTAGTGGTTGGATAGGACCTGGCCACCACAAGTTGTGGTCGCGTGGCTAGTATGAGTGGTGCTTCGGAGGCCTGTACGGGCCTTGCGGGAGCCTTGTCGTCGTGCGTTCACCGTGGGTGGGGAAGGGGGTTGGAAGCGTGCACTGTCCCTTCTGCCGGCACCCCGACAGCCGTGTGGTCGACAGTCGGACGACGGACGACGGGGCGTCGATCCGCCGTCGGCGCCAGTGTCCGGATTGCGGCCGCCGTTTCACCACGGTGGAGACCGCGTCACTGATGGTGATCAAGCGCAGCGGGGTGACCGAGCCGTTCAGCCGCGACAAGGTGATCGCGGGTGTGCGCAAGGCGTGCCAGGGACGTCCCGTCACCGAGGACGCCCTCGCGCAGCTCGGCCAGCGGGTCGAGGAGGCGGTCAGGGCCACCGGCAGCGCCGAGCTGTCGACCCACGACGTGGGGCTGGCGATACTCGGTCCGCTCCAGGAACTCGACCTGGTCGCTTACCTGCGGTTCGCCTCCGTGTACCGCGCGTTCGATTCGCTTGAGGACTTCGAGGGGGCCATCAGGGAGCTGCGCGAGCAGCTGCCCCCCAGCACTCCTGGCGGGCTCGACGAGGAGCTCGGAGTCGCCACGCCCGCGGCCGCCGACTGAGCGGCTGAGGAACCGGATCTTGCCGGAGCGCCAGGGGCGTTCCGGCGCCAGACAACACCGTGCTGCGGGAAGATCCGCGCACATCAGGGCGTTTTCGCCCGTATAGGGAGGCGGAATGACAGAGACGGCGAGCGGCCCGGCACGCGGTTCCCGTACCAAGGGGTCGAAGGCGAGCAAGGGCCTGCGTATCGAGCGCATCCACACCACCCCGGGCGTGCACCCGTATGACGAGGTGGTCTGGGAGCACCGTGACGTCGTCATGACCAACTGGCGCGACGGCTCGATCAACTTCGAGCAGCGTGGTGTGGAGTTCCCCGACTTCTGGTCGGTGAACGCGGTCAACATCGTCACCAGCAAGTACTTCCGCGGCGCGGTGGGCAGCCCCCAGCGGGAGAAGAGCCTGAAGCAGCTGATCGACCGGGTCGTGCGGACGTACCGGGCGGCGGGCGAGGAGCACGGCTACTTCACGTCCCCCGCGGACGCCGAGATCTTCGAGCACGAACTGACGTACGCGCTGCTCCACCAGGTTTTCAGCTTCAACTCGCCCGTCTGGTTCAACGTGGGCACCGCGCAGCCGCAGCAGGTGTCGGCGTGCTTCATCCTGTCCGTCGACGACTCCATGGAGTCGATCCTCGACTGGTACAAGGAAGAGGGGATGATCTTCAAGGGCGGCTCGGGTGCCGGCCTGAACCTGTCGCGCATCCGTTCCTCCAAGGAGCTGCTCTCCTCCGGCGGCAACGCTTCGGGCCCGGTCTCGTTCATGCGCGGCGCTGACGCCTCCGCGGGCACCATCAAGTCGGGGGGCGCCACCCGGCGCGCCGCCAAGATGGTCGTCCTGGACGTCGACCACCCGGACGTCGAGGCGTTCATCGAGACCAAGGTCAAGGAGGAGGAGAAGATCCGCGCCCTGCGTGACGCGGGGTTCGACATGGACCTGGGCGGAGACGACATCACCTCCGTGCAGTACCAGAACGCGAACAACTCCGTCCGGGTGAACGACGAGTTCATGAAGGCCGTCGAGTCCGGCCGCTCCTTCGGCCTGCGCGCCCGGATGACCGGCGAGGTCATCGAGGAAGTCGACGCCAAGTCGCTGTTCCGCAAGATGGCGGAGGCCGCCTGGGCGTGCGCCGACCCCGGCATCCAGTACGACGACACGATCAACCACTGGCACACGTCGCCGGAGACCGGCAGGATCACGGCCTCCAACCCTTGCAGCGAGTACATGCACCTGGACAACTCGAGCTGCAACCTGGCGTCTTTGAACCTGCTCAAATTCCTGCGCCACGACGACGCCGGCCACCAGTCCTTCGACGCCGAGCGGTTCACCAAGGTCGTCGAGCTGGTCATCACGGCGATGGACATCTCCATCTGCTTCGCGGACTTCCCGACCCAGAAGATCGGTGAGACCACCCGCGCCTTCCGGCAGCTGGGCATCGGCTATGCCAACCTCGGCGCCCTGCTCATGGCGACGGGCCACGCCTACGACTCCGACGGCGGCCGGGCGCTGGCCGGTGCGATCACCTCCCTGATGACCGGGACGTCGTACCGGCGGTCCGCGGAGCTGGCCGCGGTCGTCGGTTCGTACGACGGCTACGCCCGCAACGCCGACGCGCACAAGCGGGTCATGAAGCAGCACTCCGACGCCAATGCGGCGGCCAAGCGGATGGACGACCTGGACACCCCGGTGTGGGCGGCGGCCACAGAGGCGTGGCAGGACGTGCTGCGGCTCGGCGAGAAGCACGGCTTCCGCAACGCACAGGCGTCCGTGCTCGCGCCCACCGGCACCATCGGCCTGATGATGGACTGCGACACCACAGGCGTCGAGCCCGACCTGGCCCTGGTCAAGTTCAAGAAGCTGGTCGGCGGCGGCTCGATGCAGATCGTCAACAACACGGTGCCGACCGCCCTCAAGCGGCTGGGTTACCAGGAAGAGCAGATCGAGGCGATCGTGGCCCACATCGCCGAGCACGGCAACGTGATCGACGCGCCGGGGCTGAAGCACGAGCACTACGAAGTGTTCGACTGCGCCATGGGCGAGCGGGCGATCTCCGCCATGGGTCACGTACGGATGATGGCGGCCGCGCAGCCGTTCCTGTCCGGCGCCATCTCCAAGACGGTCAACCTGCCCGAGTCGGCCACCGTCGAGGAGGTCGAGCAGGTCTACTTCGAGGGCTGGAAGCTGGGTCTGAAGGCGCTGGCGATCTACCGCGACAACTGCAAGGTCGGTCAGCCGCTGTCCGCCAAGAAGAACAAGCAGGCCGCTGCGGAGACCTCGGCGGCCGAGCAGGCGCCCGCGCCGGTCGAGAAGGTCGTCGAGTACCGTCCGGTCCGCAAGCGCCTGCCCAAGGGCCGCCCGGGTATCACCACGTCGTTCACCGTCGGCGGCGCCGAGGGCTACATGACGGCCAACTCCTACCCGGACGACGGCCTCGGCGAGGTCTTCCTGAAGATGTCCAAGCAGGGTTCCACCCTGGCGGGCATGATGGACGCCTTCTCCATCGCCGTGTCCGTCGGCATGCAGTACGGCGTCCCGCTGGAGACGTACGTCTCGAAGTTCACCAACATGCGCTTCGAGCCGGCCGGACTCACCGACGATCCGGACGTGCGGATGGCGCAGTCGATCGTGGACTACATCTTCCGCCGCCTCGCGCTGGACTTCCTGCCCTTCGAGACCCGTTCGGCTCTCGGCATCCACTCAGCCGAGGAGCGGCAGCGGCATCTGGACACGGGGTCCTACGAGCCCACCGACGAGGAAGTCGACGTCGAGGGCCTGGCGCAGTCCGCTCCGCGTGAGGTCGAGTCGCAGCGGAAGCCGGTTTCGGCGGCCAAGCCGGAGGCGGCCCAGCCCGCGCCCAGGGAGGCGCACAGCTCCACGGAGCTGCTGGAGATCCAGCTCGGGCTCAACGCGGACGCGCCGCTGTGCTTCTCCTGCGGCACGAAGATGCGGCGAGCCGGAAGCTGCTACCTGTGCGAGGGCTGCGGCTCCACGAGCGGGTGCAGCTGACAGCGGGCACCCGGGACCGTGTGGGATCGGCCGTCGCCGGGGACGCGGCGACCTGACGGTCGGCCGACCGGGTCGCACATGACCGGGTGATCGTACGAGTCGATGGGGAGCCGTTCGAGTGAACGGCTCCCCATTCGTGTTCGGCCCGCTTGGTGACGGTGCTGCGTTCCGCTCACCGCCCCGGCCTTCGACGAGCCCGGGGAGCATCCGGTCGGCCGCGTGTCCTGACCAAGATCTCCGGGCCGGGTGTCGCGCCGGAAGCCGTCGGCCCACGGAGGGCGGCGACGGCCTGGAGGCGGCCTTCGCCGCGGCGGGGCCGGGCGAGAGGCTGCAACGCTGAAGCCGGGCGGTGCGGTGACCTTCTGGCAGGCCTTGGCCGTGGTCCTGAGCGTGCGCTCAACGCCACTACGATGGCGCGGTGTTGGTGAAGTGGATACGCTGCGGGGTCCTCGACAGGGCCCGGTTCGACCAGGGTCAGCGCGGCTGGGCCGCGCTCAGGAGTCAGCCCGGATTCCGCGGCCAGGGCGGTGGCTGGAGCCGGGCCCAGCCCGGGGTGGCGCACCTTTTCGCCTTCTGGGACGAGCGCGGTTCGTACGACGCGTTCATGGCGGGCCCGCACGACGGCATCGCGGCCGCGCAGGAAGGCACGTTCGAGATGCTCGCCGTGCGCCTCTTCGAGCACCGGCTCGATGTGAAGGTGGGCTTCGAACCGCGGTTCGACGACGTCGATCTGCTGCGGGTCGCGCTGTGCAAGGTGCGCCCGGACCGGATCGACCACTTCACCTCGATGCAGGAGCGGGTGTGGAATCCCGCCATGGCCGGGTCGCCGGGCATGCTGCGCGGCGTCTTCGGCCAGGGCACCGGAAGCGACTTCCTGGTGCTGTCCATGTGGGATTCGGCGACCGAGCACGGAAAGTACCGGGAGGGATCGGTGGCCCGGCTGTCCGACCGTGCCGAACTCGACTCGGACGTGCTGTCCGTTGCCGGCGACGTGGTGGATGTGATGCAGGCGTGGACGGTCTGAGGGGAAACGAACCGACCGGCACGGAGACGGCGGCGCGTCATGTCGCGTCGGCCGACGGGCCGGAGACAGGCCCGCTGCCCCCTGCCGCCGAAGACCGTGCGGCCGAGGCGATGCGGGTGCGGCTGTTCGGCGCCGCGTACCGCATGCTCGGATCGGCGTGCGAGGCGGAAGCGATCGTGTCGACGCTGCTCGCGCCGGGGGACCGGCGCGGCAAGGACGGCGGAGGCGGAGCCGACGGCCCGAGCGGCGCCCGGCTCGTCGGTGAGGTCGTCGGCGAGGCGATACGGCGGGCCGAGACGGCGTCGCGCGGACGGCGTGAGGGGCACGCCGTGGCCTGGCTGCCCGAGCCCGTGCTCACCGGCGCCGGCGCGCTGGGCCGGATGGACACTCCGGGGGCGCGGGAGTCGGTCTCCATGGCGCGACTGGTCGTGCTGGAACGCGTGTCGCCGGCCGAGCGGGCCGCATTCGTACTGCGGGAGCAGTTCGGCTACGGGCCGGCCGACGCCTCCGCGGTGCTCGGGCTGCCGGAGGAGCGCTGTCGGTCATTGCTGCGGCGGTCCCGGCAGCGGGTACGGGAGAGCGAGACGCCGGCCAGGACCGAGGCAGGCGGCGAGCAGCGGCGGCAAGCGGTGGAGGAGTTGCTGCGGGCGGTTCTCGACGAGGACCGGGCGGCCGTCGAGGAGTTGCTCGCCGATGACGTGGTGGCCTGGTCCGACGGGGGCTGGGAGCCGGGGGCGGTCCGGCGGCCCGTTTTGGGCGCGGTGAAGGTCGGACGCTTTCTGACCGGCCTGCGCGCACGGGCGCCGGAGGGCATCACCGGGACCGTGGCCGAGGTCAACGGGGACGCGGCGGTGGTGGGCACGGCACGGGGCGAGGTGGTGGGCGTCCTCGCGCCGGAGTTCGGGGAACGGGGCATGGTGGGCATACGCACGGTCGCGAACCCGGCGCGGCTGGCCTACCTCACCCGTCAGTGGGTGGCTCGGGCGCCGCGTTGACGAGTGTGGTGCCGGACGCACCCCGGTGATGCAGGGCCGCGCCCGGCTCCTTCCGGCGGAGCAGGGCGGCCAGCGCCTGTGCGATCTGCTCGGCCGCCTCGGCGTCCACGGGTGCGTGGTGGCTTATCAGGCGGTACCACATGGTGCCGAACGCGAAATCCACCGCCAGGTCGAGCGGGACCACCTCCTCCAACTCGCCGCGCTCGACTCCGCGGGCCAGGACCAGACGGAGGGCGTGCCTGCGCGGACCCAGCACCGTGGCCTGCAGGCGGTCGGAGAGGTGCGGGTCGTGCTGCGCCTCGGACATGAGGCCGGTCAAGGCCTTGCCGGTCAGGCCGTTCGCCAGGGCGAAGGTGGCCGTCAGCAGCGTACGCAGATCGGCGAGGGTGTCGCCGCTGTCCGGATCGAGGTGCTCGGACCTGCGCAGCCGCAGGTCGCGCAACGCGTCGATGAGGACGTCCTGTTTGGCGGGCCACCACCGGTACACGGTCTGACGGCCCACTCCGGCCGTCTCGGCGATGGCCTTCATCGTCAGGGCCTGGTAGCCGCCGCTCTGGCACAGGCGCAGCGCCGCGTCGAGCACGGCACGGCGGGCGGTCTCGCTGCGGGGTCTCCCTCGTCCGGGTGTCCTTTCCATGAATCCACTTTACAAGGCAAGATGCCTCGAATTAATCTTTACGAGTCATCATGACTCGTAAGGGGGGTGCAATGCCTGTGGTCAACGCGCGGGACAACGAGCGGGACGTCGTCAACGGCGGCGGGTCGCGGCCGCGGCCTGTAGCGCCGTGACCGGCTCGCGGGCCGGGCGGCGCACCCTGACTGAGCGGCACCGGGGTCGCAGTCGACGCGCTGCACCCGGCGACCTCCATGGACACGACGATGGTGAGAGAAGGAGGCATAGGCCCCTGGAGCACCGTGGAAGAGGGCGGTGCGGCCGCGCTGCGGCTCGTGGACGAGGCGGAACCCCGGCACGGGCCGCTACTGCAACGGCACGTCGCAGGCCCGGGCGGAGCGGCAGGCGTACGACGCCGACGCCCGGCGCCGGCTGAGGGAGCTGTCACGCGAGCTGCTGGCGCGGGCGGGGGCGGTCTGACGGGGGACCGGCGCGCAGCGACCGGGGGCGCGCAATAGGCTGACGCTCATGGGACGCCCGCAGCGCATCGTGCTCATCCGGCACGGCGAGTCCCAGGGCAACGAGGACGACACCATCTACCAACGGGTACCGGACCACGCCCTGGAGCTCACCGCCGACGGTCGACGGCAGGCCGCGGAGGCCGGCGCGCGGCTGCGGAAACTGTTCGGCCAGGAGAAGGTGCAGGCCTTCGTCTCCCCGTACCGGCGCACCTGGCAGACGTACCGGATACTGGGCCTGGACCCGCGGCTGGTGCAGGCGCGGGAAGAGCCGCGGCTGCGCGAGCAGGACTGGGGCAACTGGCAGGACCTGGAGGACATCCAGCGCCAGCGCAAGGCCCGCGACGCCTACGGTCACTTCTTCTACCGGTTCGCGATGGGGGAGAGCGGGGCGGACGTCCACGACCGGGTGGGGTCCTTCCTGGAGACGCTCTACCGGGCCTTCGACAAGCCCGACTTCCCGCCGAACGTCCTGCTGGTGACGCACGGGCTGACGATGCGGCTGTTCTGCATGCGCTGGTTCCACTGGACGGTCGAGGAGTTCGAGACGCTGTCCAACCCCTCCAACGGGGAGATGCGGATGCTGCTGCTCGGGGCGGACGGCCGCTACGCGCTGGACCGGCCGTTCGAGCGGTGGGGGACTCCGGGGCCGCCCGGCGGGGCGATCTGCTGAGGGGCGGGCCTGTGGCGTCGGCGCGGTCCGCCGAGCGGGTGAGAGGTTCGGCACAGGGAGATTGACCGGGATCGGCCCCGATGTCAAAGTTTTCGACGCGATGACCGCTCACTCCGCCGACGCCGGCAGACTCACCCGCGCCCTCTCCAGCCTCCGCGGCCTGGCGGTGGGGGACGCGCTCGGATCACAGTTCTTCGTTCCCGCCCACCACCGCGCCCTGCAGGACGGGGAACTGCCGCCCGGCCCGTGGCACTGGACGGACGACACGGAGATGGCCTGCTCCGTGGTCGCGGTCCTGGCCCGTCACGGGCGGGTCGACCAGGACGCCCTCGCCTGGTCCTTCGCCGAGCACCACGACTTCGACCGCGGCTACGGCCCGGCGGTGAACCGTATGCTGCGGCTGATCCGGCAGGAAGGCGGGGACTGGCGGGAGCTGGCCGCGGGCCTGTTCAACGGCCAGGGCTCGTGGGGCAACGGCGCCGCCATGCGGGTGGCACCTTTGGGGGCCTGGTACGCGGGTGACGCGGCGCAGGCGGCGCACCAGGCGGAGATCTCGGCGTACACGACCCATCAGCACCGGGAGGCCGTCGCCGGCGCCGTGGGGGTGGCCGCGGCGGCCTCCCTCGTGGCGGACCCGGCGGGGCCGCGGGATCCCGACGCGCTGCTCGCAGCCGTGCTCGACCTCGTACCGCGCAGCGCGGTGGCCGCGGGCATCAGGCGAGCGCGGGACATGCTCGACTACGCGGACGTGGCGACCGTCGCGGCCGTCCTCGGATGCGGTCGGCGTACCAGCGCGCACGACACGGTGCCGTTCACCCTGTGGGCCGCTGCTCGGCACCTCGGGGATTACGAGCGGGCCTTCTGGGCCACGGCTCGGGCCGGTGGTGACGTGGACACCACATGCGCCATCGTCGGCGGCGTCATCGCCTCCGGGCCGGGCGGCGAGCCGCCCCGTAGCTGGACCGAACGGACGGAACGCCTTCCGGAATGGGCCATTGCGGCCTCAACCACCGCTGCCGACCCTCTGTGAGAGGCCGGTTGCCCAAGGGTAGGCTGGCCAATGCCATGCCCTACCAGCCACCCACTCACAGCGTCGAGCGTTCGATGCGCGCCACCCTCGGGGTGCGAACCGTCGCCGGAGTGGACGAGGTGGGGCGCGGTGCCTGGGCCGGACCGGTCACCGTGTGCGCCGCCGTCACCGGACTGCGCCGACCGCCGGAGGGCCTGACCGACTCCAAACTCATCACCCCCAAGCGCCGTGCCCAACTCGCCACCGTCCTCGCCGGTTGGGTGACTTCCTACGCTCTCGGGCACGCGTCGCCGGAGGAGATCGACCTGTTCGGAATGACCGCGGCCCTGCGCCTGGCGGCCGGGCGCGCGCTGGAGGCACTGCCGGAGCGGCCCGACGCGGTGATCCTCGATGGCAAGCACAACTATCTGGGTGACGCGTGGACCGTGCGAACGGTCGTCAAAGGCGATCAGTCATGTGTCGCGGTCGCCGCGGCCTCGGTGATCGCCAAGGTGCATCGCGACACGGCGATGGCCGAACTCGGCGTGGAATACGCCCCGTTCGCATTCGCCGACAACGCGGGATATCCGTCGCCTGTTCACCGCGGCGCCCTGGAGGAGTGGGGGCCGACCGCCCACCACCGGCTGTCCTGGTCGTACCTGGACACGATGCCGAGGTGGCAGCACCTGAAGAAGGTCAGGGCAGGCGTCGGCACGGGCGAACCCGACGCGGCCGCCGCCGGGGAACAACTCGGTTTCGATTTCTGACGGAGCGCCCACCCCCCGCTGCGCATTCCCGGCGCATTTGATAGACATCCACTCATGCCTCTCACCCCCGAGGAGCCTCAGATTCACGAGAGCGTCCCGGGTCCACGCACTGCTCCGGCCGGCGGCCGGACCGCGTCGGCCCCACGTCCTGTTCCCGGTCCACCGCGACCCGCGGCGCCGCGACCCACGGCACCGAGGGACGCCGCCGGACCACGTCCGGGCCGTCCCGGCCCCGCTCGTCCGGCGGGCGGTCCCGCCGCGTCCACCGCCGCGGTGGCCCCGGCCGGCGCCACCGAGCAGTCGGCCGTTCCGCCACAGCGGAGCGGCGACGCGTCCACCGCCCAGATCCAGTTGATCCCGGCTCCCGCCGCCGGCGCCGTGGACGCCGCGGACGAGACGGTGGACCTGCTGCTGGACACAGGCCGCGCGCCCGGCGAGATCCTCGTCCTGACCACGGGCGAGCAGCACCCGTGGGCCGCCCACGAACTCTCCTTCGGTGAGGCGTCCTACTGGTCGCAGCACGACGCCGCGGACGACGTGTTCTACGCCGACATCTCGGCCACCCGGGCCGCCGGCCGGCCGGTGGTGGTCGTGGCGGTCAACGGCGGCAGTGACGAAACGATGCCTCGGGCCCTGGCGGGCGCGCTGGCTCGCGCGGGTGTGCTGCTCATCGTGTGCGGCGACCCGGCACGGATCAACGCCCTGCTCGGCGCCAGCGCCTGATCGGCCGGGCACCGGTGCGGCACGGCCCGGTCCGTGGCGGGTGTCACCGGACCGCGGCCCGGCGCATCTGCTGAGGAGCGCCGCCGAGCATCCGCGCTGTCGGGGCCGAGCCGGCCGTGCGGGACCAGGAGGCGGAGTTCGGCGTACGGCCGGACCGGTTCTCTCCGACGATGTTCCAGCCGTCCTCGCTGAGCGTCACATAGGAACCGCACCGCAGGCCGTGCAGGACGCAGGCGTCCCGCAGTCCCCACATCCAGGCGCCGTCCTCCTCGGTCCACTCGGCAGAACCGTTCCGGCACACCAGCAGGACGGCGGTCCGTACCGGTCGGCGCAGCCGCAGGTCGTGGGGGAACACCCGACGCAGATGCGACAGCAGGGCGTTGCGCCGCTCCCAGCCGTCGATCACCGCGCTGCGGCCTTGGAACGAGGCGCTGGCCCGGATCCGGCCGTCGGGGTCGTAGACCGCGACGACCGCGGTGGACGGTGCGGGCAGGTGCCGCGCGTGCAGATCCTTGACGACATCGCGGGGGTTGGCGAGCAACGGGACCGTGGCGCCCCCCCAATCGGCCGGCTCCAGGTTGCGGATCGCGGGGGAAGATGTGGCGGAGGACGTCTCCGGAACGAAGCCGATGGTCACGGTCCTCCCTTCCCGGATGCACCCGTAGACCGGGTGCGGGCACACACCGGTCAGGGGGCTCCGAGAGCCGAACGGGGATCCGCAGCCAATTCTTCCTTCCGGCTTGCCGTGCGGCAACGGGCAATCGCCGTGACCGACCGGTATGGACCTGTGCGTCGGATAGATCCCTTCCGCTTGCTCTCCCGCCCTCCCCGGCTCAGCCCTGCACCGCCAGAACCAGCGGGAACACGGCGCTCGCTCCTGCCCGACGCAGCAGGCGGGCGACGACGGCCAACGTCCAGCCCGTGTCGGCGAAGTCGTCCACGAGCAGAACGGGCCCCGGCGTCCGCTTCAGCGCGGAGTTCAACTCCTCCGGCACCGTGAACGCCCCGTGCAGCGCCCGCACCCGCTGCGCGCTGTTGCTGCGGGGCACCGCGCCGGGGCCGCCGTCCCCGGTGTATTCGACGGTGCCCAGCAGCGGTATCCGCCCGATGGCCGCGATGCGTTCGCTCAGTGAGGCGACGAGGAGAGCGTGGCGGCGCGAGGCGACGGCGACCACACCGACCGGGCGCTCGGCAGCGTCCGGCCCACCGCCGGCCCACCCTCCCGGCCCCTTGGCCCAGTCGGCGAGGACCCGCACCACCGCGTCCACCGCGTCCGGCGGCACGGGCTGGTCGGGCGCGCCTTCGGCGAACAGCGGACGCAGCCGGTTTCCCCAACCGATGTCCGACAGCCGACCCAACGCGCGCCCCTGGCCCGCTTGCTCGTCGGCCGGGATGCGTCCCTTGAGCGGAACTCCGGCCGCTTCGAGCCCCGTCGGCCACATCTTGCGTGGTTCCAGCTCCACGCCCGGGCGTCCCAGGGCGGCCCGCGCCGCGTCCAGGGTCGCGCCGGACACTTCCGCGTCGAAGCGGGCGCCGGCGCAGTTGTCGCAGCGGCCGCAGGGCTCGGCCCGCTCGTCGTCCAGTTGGCGTCGCAGGAACTCCATCCGGCAGCCGGTCGTCGTCGCGTACTCCCGCATGGCCTGCTCCTCGGCCCTGCGCTGGTCGGCCACCCAGGCGTACCGCTGGGTGTCGTACACCCAGGGCTGCCCTGTCGCCGTCCAGCCGCCGCGCACCCGGCGTACCGCCCCGTCCACGTCCAGCACTTTGAGCATGGTCTCCAGCCGAGAGCGTCGCAGGTCGACGCGCGCCTCCAGGGCCGGGACGGACAGCGGCCGCCCTGCCTCCTCCAAGACGTCGAGCGTGCGGCGGACCTGCGACTCGGGTGGGAAGGCGAGTGAGGCGAAGTACCGCCAGATCGCCGCGTCCTCGGTGCCCGGGAGCAGCAGCACCTCGGCGTGGTCGACACCGCGGCCGGCCCGGCCGACCTGCTGGTAGTAGGCGATCGGCGAGGACGGGGAACCGACGTGGACGACGAAGCCGAGGTCGGGCTTGTCGAATCCCATGCCGAGCGCCGAGGTGGCCACCAGGGCCTTGACGCGGTTGGCGAGCAGGTCGTTCTCCGCGGCCTCGCGTTCGGCGGTGTCGGTCCGGCCGGAGTACGAGGCCACGGTGTGGCCCCGCTGCCGCAGGAAGGCGGCGACCTCGTCCGCGGCGGCCACGGTGAGGGTGTAGATGATGCCGGAGCCCGGCAGCGCGGCGAGATGATCGGCCAGCCAGGCCAGACGGTGGGCGGCGTCCGGAAGTCGCAGCACGGCCAGTGAAAGGCTCTCGCGGTCCAGCGGGCCGCGCAGCACCAGAGTGCCTTCCCCGCCGTCCCCCGGAACGCCGGTGCCGAGTTGCTCGGCGACGTCCGCGGTCACGCGGGCGTTCGCCGTAGCCGTCGTCGCCAGGACCGGCACGCCGTGGGGGAGGCCGGCGAGCATCGTGCGCAGCCGCCGGTAGTCGGGACGGAAGTCGTGGCCCCAGTCGGAGATGCAGTGGGCCTCGTCGACGACGAGCAGGCCGGTCGTCGCGGCGAGCCGGGGCAGCACCCCGTCCCGGAAGTCCGGGTTGTTCAGCCGCTCCGGGCTGACCAGCAGGACATCGATTTCGCCGGCGGCGACCTCGGCCTGGATGCCGCCCCACTCCTCGGGGTTGGCGGAGTTGATCGTGCGCGCCCTGATCCCCGCCCGCGCGGCCGCTTCCACCTGGTTGCGCATGAGTGCGAGCAGTGGTGACACGATCACGGTCGGTCCGCTCCCGCGCTCCCGCAGGAGCGCCGTCGCGACGAAGTAGACCGCCGATTTCCCCCAGCCGGTGCGCTGCACCACCAGTGCCCTGCGGCCGTGCGCGACCAGCGCCTCGATGGCGCGCCACTGGTCCTCGCGCAGCCGCGCGGTACCGGGCTCGGCGCCGACGAGTCGGCTCAGGACGGTGTCCGCGGCGGCGCGCAACGCGCTGGTCGTTTCGGTCATGCCTCCATGCAACCCGATCGCACCGACAGTCCGCCAACGCCGTCCCGGCGCCTGTGGAAAACTTCGCCGGAGAGTTATCCACAGCCCCCGCAAGGGGACTGGTGCGGATCATGTGCGATGCGTCATCGTCGAATCATGACTCAGAGCGACGAATTCAACCACGGACAGTCATCGGAACAACCGGTCCAGGCCAGCTTCACCTTGCGCGGCCCCGGCGAGCTCGCGGACGCCTTGCCCTATCTGATGGGCTTCCATCCTCGGAACAGCATTGTGATGGTGGCCCTGCACGGTGAACACGGCAGGTTCGGCGGCCGGCTGCGGCTCGGGCTGCCGCGGGACGCCGACGAATGGCCGGACGTGGCAGGCCAACTCGCCGAGTGCCTGGTGAAGAACAGTGTCCGGCGAGGCGCCCGGCCCGACGCCATCGTCTTCTATCTGTGCCAGGACCCGGACGAGGGTGAGCACAACTCGGCGGTCGTGGAACGGCTGCGGCCCCTGGCCCAACTCCTGCGGGTCGCATGCGGGCGGCTGGACGTGCCGGTTGTCGAGGCGCTGTGCGTGTCGGCCGGCCGCTGGTGGTCCTACTGCACGCCGCAGGCGGCCATGCCGGAGGAGGGCACGCAATTGCCACCGCCCGGCACCTCCGCGATGGCGGCCACGGCTGTGTACGCGGGCCTGCCCACGCCCGGCTCGCAGCGCGACATGGAGGCGCGGCTCAGGCCGGCGAGGGCGCGCGACCGGCAGTACGAGATCGCCCTGGACATCGCCTGCGCGGAACTGGTTCCCCGGATGCTGGCCGACGGTTCGCAGGAGCGGCTCGTCAACCGCACCGTGGCCTTGGCGAGGGCGGCGATGGAAAGGTTCCGCTCGGCGCCGGCCATCAGCGATCCCGAGCGCGGGGACCGGCGTGACGACAAGCTGCTGGGTGACGACGAGGCGGCCTCGATCATCCTCGGGCTGCAGGACAAGGAGGCCCGCGACAGGGTCGCCGAGTGGATGGAGCCGGAGCACGCCGACGCGGCGCTGCGCTTGTGGCGGGCCCTCGCCCGACGGTGTGCCGGCCCCTACAGCGAACACGCGGCCGCTCCCCTGACCCTGGCCGGCTGGGTCGCCTGGTCCTCCGGCGACGAGGCGGAGGCGCGAGTGGCCCTCACCATGGCCCTCGACCTCGAACCGCGGTACACCTTCGCCAGACTGCTGCAGACGTCGGTCAGCGCGGGCCTGGACCCGGAGCTGCTGCGCCGCACGCTGAGGGAGGAGCGGCGCCGGAGGGTGAGCGCGACGGCGAAGTCCCGGCGCCGAGCGGCCGGCACGGCTGGACCGGCCGCCCCGTCCGGGCCATCGGGACCGGCGGGCAAGGGACCCGGCCGCCACTCGCCCGGAGGTCACCGTGTCCGCTCTCGTCGGTGACGGGGGTCCCGTCGGTGACGCGGGTCCCGCGGCCGATGCGGGTCTCGTCGGCGATGCGGGTCTCGTCGGTAAGGCGGGCCCCGTCGCTGGACGGTGGCCGATCATGCGGGCCGCTGTCGGGGACATGTCCCGCGCGCTGGTCCGCGCGGGTGACCCCCCGGCGGCAAATACGGGCGACCTGATCACGAAGAGCTGCCGATCGGGCTGATTATCGTCAGGCAGACGACTAAGATCGCGGCATGTCGCCCTACGACCCGTCGGCTTTTCCGCCCTTCGCCGTCACCGTCGACCTGGTCGTGCTCACGGTGCGGCAGCACGCGCTCTGCGCACTGGCCGTGCGCCGTGGCGAGCCGCCGTTCCAGGGACGATGGGCGCTGCCAGGAGGGTTCGTCCGCACCGATGAGGACCTTTCCCAGGCGGCTGCCCGCGAGCTGGCCGAGGAGACAGGACTGCGTGCCCAGAACGGCGTCCACCTGGAGCAGCTCGCCACCTACGGCGAGCCGCAGCGGGACCCCCGGATGAGGGTGGTGAGCGTCGCCCACCTGGTCCTCGCGCCCGACCTTCCGGCGCCCCGTGCGGGCGGCGACGCCAGGAGCGCCCGGTGGGCGCCGGTCGACACGCTGCTGGCCGAGGGCGGTCAGGAGCCCGGGGAGACCTCGCTCGCCTTTGACCACGACCGCATCCTCGCCGACGGTGTGGAGCGGGCCCGCTCCAAAATCGAGTACTCGTCACTGGCGACCGCGTTCTGCCCGCCGGAGTTCACCGTGGGGGAGCTGCGGCGGGTGTACGAGGCGGTGTGGGGCGTGGCGCTGGACCCGCGCAACTTCCACCGCAAGGTGACGGGGACGGTCGGGTTCCTGGTGCCGACCGGTGGGACGACGACCCGTCAGGGCGGTCGGCCGGCTCAGCTCTTCAGGGCCGGCGGGGCCACACTGCTCAATCCGCCGATGCTGCGACCCGAGGTCTGACGCTAAGGCATTTTGTCTGTTTTGCGGGTTATGGTACTGCCGTGATCCAGGCCATCGGGTTGACCAGCGCGTCCCGGCACAGGAGCCGGCCGGTCGTCGCCGACCTGACGTTCGACGTCCGGGTCGGCGAGGTCACCGGGCTGGTGGGGAAGGCGGGTTCGGGGAAGTCGACCGCGCTGCGGCTGCTGCTGGGCTTGGAGCCCGGCCGAGGCGCGACCCTCGTCGACGGCCGCCCGCTGGCCGAGGTGCTCCACCCCGCTCGGGAGGTGGGCGCCCTGGTCGGAGAGGTGCGGGGTCATCCCGGCCGCACGGGCCGCGGGCACCTTCGGATGCTTTGCGCCGCCTTCGGGCTGCCGATGTCGCGCGCCGACGACGTCCTCGGCATCGTCGGCCTCGACGCGGTGGCGCACGAGCGGCTCGGCACGTACTCGCTCGGCATGGACCGCCGGTTCGCGATGGCCGTCGCGCTGCTCGCGCGGCCGCGGGCACTCGTCCTGGACGACCCGGCCCGCGGGCTCCCGCCCCGCGAGGCGGCATGGGTGCACGAACTGGCCAGGAGGCACGCGTCGGCCGGCGGAGCGGTTCTGCTGTCGGGCCGGGATCCGCGCGCCGCGGCTCGTACGGCCGACCGGGTGATCGTGCTGGACGAGGGGCGCATGGTCGCCGACGAGCCCGCGGCACACTTCGCCCGTACCCGGCTGCGCCCCTTCGTCGCCGTGCAATCGCCCTACGCGCAGCGGCTCGGCGAGTTGCTCAGCGACGGCGGAGCCGAGGTGGTGGCCGCGGGCGGCAGCCGCATCGCCGTGTACGGGTCGAGCCCGGCGGCGGTCGGCGAGACCGCGTACCGCAACGGGATCCTGCTCCACCAACTCGCTGAGGGCGCGGTGGCCGCGGAAGCCGCCGGTCCGGCGGTCGGGCCGGTGGCCGGCCACGCGGTGGTCTTGGCTGCGGGCACTGCCGCCGGCTCCACCGAGGCGCGCGCCGCGGGCTCTGCGGAAGGGCATGGCGAAGGGCACGGCGAGGGGCATGGCGAGGGACGGGGGCCGCGCCGGCTCCGCGTCCGCCCGGGGCGCGGACTGCCGCGCCGCGCGGTTCGCCGGGCCGGGCCGGCGCGGGCGTTCGCGTACGAGATCCGCCGCGGCTTCGGACTGCGCACGCCCTGGCCGATCGCCGCCCTCGCGCTGCTCGGTTCGGTGCTGAGCACACTGGCCATGGTCAAGCTCGGCGGTGTGCCGCTGTCCCCGATGCGGCTGCTGTCCGGCTGGTGGGACCAACTGCCGTTGCCGAGCGCGGCCGTCGGCGCGGGAGCACTGGGCGCGCTCACCTACGGACAGGAGTACCGCTACCCGGCGCTGAGCCCCGGCCTCGGCCCCGACCCGCGCAGTCCGCGCCTGCTGCTGGCCAAGCTCACGGTCGGCTCCGCGCTCGCCCTCGCGCTGGCGGCCGCCTCCGCGGCGGCCGACATCGCCGTACTGCGCCTCACCCTCGGCCTGGCACCCGACCTGCTCACCCGGCCCGGCGCGCTGGCAGGATGGGCCGCGCTGTGCGTGTGCTGCGCCTGCGCCGGAGTCCTGGCCGCGGCGGTCTTCCGCACCACCGCACTCGGAGTGGCCACCGTGCTGGCCGTGCCGGTGCTGGTCGCACCCGCCGTGCGGTTGTTCGTCGGTGGCGACGACACCCGGGAACTCCTGGACGCCGGCGGCGCGTTGTGGTCGGTGATCAGCGGGGTGTCGCAGGACGGCAGCGGCACCGTGTCCGGGACGCTGCGGTTCCTCACCCAACCGTTCTTTCTCGCCCTGGCGTTGTCGCTGGCGGCGCTCGCGGGGGCTTACGCGGCGAGCGCGTTGCGCGGACGGCGGCGCGTGCGCCGGTCAACTGCCGTACCTCCCGGCCGAACTGCCCCGCTCACCAGCAAGAAAGGGTGATCCGCCCGGGCAGTCGTCAATTATCAGGTGATGAGTGCTCACCCTTTCGTGTGCTTTTCAGCAAAGCCCTCAAGGCGCGCATCGGCATCGCCGACAAAGGATGCGTGAGTACCCTTGCGCATTCCATGATGACCGCGGCTCGCTCCGCCGACTCCGGTGTCGCCGGCTCGGGCGAGCTGGACCGCTACTCGTACCCCGATTCCGGTGGCACCGACCGGCCCGGGCCCGCCTCCTGGGAGGGCGTGGAGCCGGACATGGGCCGGGTCGGCCGGCGCGGCGGCAGCAGTCGCGGCCGGGGACTGCACGGCCAACTCGTCCAGCAGCTCGGACAGATGATCGTCTCCGGCGATCTCGGAGCCGACCGGCCGCTGGTCCCCGAGGAGATCGGCCAGCGCTTCGAGGTCTCCCGCACCGTGGTGCGCGAGTCCCTGCGCGTGCTGGAGGCCAAGGGGCTGGTCAGCGCCAGGCCCAACGTGGGCACCCGGGTCCGCCCGGTCGCCGACTGGAACCTGCTGGACCCCGACATCATCGAATGGCGCGCCTTCGGCCCCCAGCGCGACGACCAGCGCCGCGAGCTGCTCGAACTGCGCTGGACCATCGAACCCCTCGCCGCCCGCCTCGCCGCCGGCCACGGCCGTGACGACGTCCAGCAGCGTCTCGCCGACATGGCCGAGATCATGGCGCACGCCGCCGCCCAGAACGACGCCCTCACCTTCAGCCGCGCCGACACCGAGTTCCACACGCTGCTGCTGCAGATCGCCGGGAACAAGATGCTGGAACACCTGTCCGGCATCGTCTCCTCCGCGCTGCACGTCTCCGGGGGCTCCGTCACCGGCTGCGAGCGTCCGGGCGACACCTCGGTGGGCCTCCACCAGCGCATCGTCGAGGCGCTCGCCGAGGGCGACGGCGGGACCGCCGAAGCCGCCATGCGCCAGCTCCTCACCGTGCCCGCCGACCAGCCGTCCGGTGCCGCCGACAGCCACGTAGTCCCCGCGCCGCGCGAGCACTGAGCGCGACCCCGGCCGCCGCGGGTCCCGCACC
The DNA here is from genome assembly GCF_020400825.1 of Streptomyces sp. HPF1205. Taxonomy (GTDB): domain Bacteria; phylum Actinomycetota; class Actinomycetes; order Streptomycetales; family Streptomycetaceae; genus Actinacidiphila. Next base: position 159,286 of record NZ_JAINVH010000011.1, on the reverse strand, counting down.
ACCGGGACCGGCGGCGGCACCGCGTGTGGCAGATGCCCGGCTTGGGTAGGAATAAGTGCGATTTGGGGTGTGACTCGGGCCACGTAAGCTGGGCGTAACGCCAAGCGAAGCAATGCGATGACTTAAGAGGTGGCGGCCGCGCGAGGAATTCTCGGCGTCGCAGCCGGCGCTGAGTCGCTCTGCGGTTCCACCGAGTCGTTCCCATCGTTCCGAGAGGTTGTTCGTGTCGGCCAGCACATCCCGTACGCTCCCGTCCGAGATCGCAGAGTCCGAGTCTCTGATGGCGCTCATCGAGCAGGGTAAGGCCCAGGGCCAGATCGCCGGCGACGATGTACGTCGGGCGTTCGAGGCGGACCAGATTCCGGCAACCCAGTGGAAGAACGTTCTGCGCAGCCTCAACCAGGTCCTCGATGAGGAGGGTGTGACGCTGATGGTGACTGCCGCTGAGGCGCCCAAGCGCACCCGAAAGAGCGTCGCAGCCAAGAGCCCGGCGAAGCGTACTGCCACCAAGACGGTCGCCACCAAGGCGGCCCCTGCCAAGAAGACCGTAGCGCCCAAGGCCCCCGCCCCCGAGGTGGTGGTCGAGGCCGAGACCACGGTGGAGCCATCGGTGGAGGCGGAAACCCAGCCCAAGAAGGCACCCGCGAAGAAGACCGTCGCCAAGAAGACGGCGGCTGCCAAGAAGGCGCCCGCGAAGAAGACGGCGGCGAAGAAGACCACCGCCGTCCCGAGCGAGGACGAGGCAGCGGTCGAGGCGGAGGACCTGCTGGACGACGCGCCCGTGAAGAGTGCGGACGACGAGACGGAGAAGGCGGAGTCCGAGAGCTTCGTGCTCTCCGACGACGACGAGGACGACGCGCCGGCCCAGCAGGTCGCGGTCGCCGGCGCCACCGCCGACCCGGTCAAGGACTATCTGAAGCAGATCGGCAAGGTCCCCCTGCTCAACGCGGAGCAGGAGGTCGAGCTGGCCAAGCGGATCGAGGCCGGCCTGTTCGCCGAGGACAAGCTCGCGGCGGCCGACAAGCTCGCGCCCAAGCTCAAGCGCGAGCTGGAGATCATCGCGGAGGACGGCCGCTGGGCCAAGAACCACCTGCTGGAGGCCAACCTCCGGCTCGTGGTCTCGCTCGCCAAGCGCTACACCGGCCGCGGCATGCTCTTCCTCGACCTGATCCAGGAGGGGAACCTGGGTCTGATCCGTGCGGTCGAGAAATTCGACTACACCAAGGGTTTCAAGTTCTCCACCTACGCCACCTGGTGGATCCGGCAGGCGATCACCCGCGCCATGGCCGACCAGGCCCGTACCATCCGCATCCCGGTGCACATGGTCGAGGTCATCAACAAGCTGGCCCGAGTGCAGCGCCAGATGCTCCAGGACCTGGGCCGCGAGCCCACCCCGGAGGAGCTGGCCAAGGAACTCGACATGACCCCCGAGAAGGTCATCGAGGTCCAGAAGTACGGCCGCGAGCCCATCTCGCTGCACACCCCGCTCGGCGAGGACGGCGACAGCGAGTTCGGTGACCTGATCGAGGACTCCGAGGCGGTCGTGCCGGCCGACGCGGTCAGCTTCACGCTTCTGCAGGAGCAGCTGCACTCCGTCCTCGACACCCTTTCCGAGCGGGAGGCGGGCGTGGTCTCCATGCGCTTCGGCCTCACCGACGGCCAGCCCAAGACGCTGGACGAGATCGGCAAGGTGTACGGGGTCACGCGCGAGCGGATCCGCCAGATCGAGTCGAAGACCATGTCGAAGCTGCGCCACCCGTCCCGCTCGCAGGTCCTGCGCGACTACCTCGACTGACCGACTACCTCGACTGACCGGCTGACCGACTGACCGACCGGTCCGGCCAGTCCGTCGGGTCCGTCGGGTCCGTCCGATACGGAGCGGCCCGGTCGGCCCGACCGGGCCGCTCCCCGTGGGCCCGACCGGCGCGAGCGGTAGGCCCGACACGCCAGGCCACTGGCGTTGCTGCGGATGCGGCCTCCGGCTCTGTCGATGACTCTGGGTGTCCAGAGTTGTCCACAGGGTCAGGAGGCCGCATGCGTTCCCTCGTCCATACCGCCGCGGGAAGCCGTTCCATAGCGTCGCGGGTGGCAGCCGCGGTGCGCGCGCCGCTGCGGCGCCGGGTGCCGCTCATCGGCGCGCTCGCGCTGCTTCCCGCGGTGGCCGTGCCGCTGGCCGCGCCCGCCACGCCCGCCGCGGCCAACGATGTCGTGGTGGGCGGGACCGTCACCACCACCGACCAGCAGTCGTGGGTGGTCGCGCTGGCCAGCCGGTCCCGCTTCGGAACGGAGCGTTCCGGTCAGTTCTGCGGAGGGGTGGCCGTGGGGCCGCGCACGGTGCTGACCGCCGCGCACTGCTTCGGTGGCGAGGTTCTGGGGGTCACCGACTGGCGGCGCCTGGGCGACCTGCGGGTCATCGCCGGCCGCACCGATCTGAGGGGGGACGCGGGCGAGGAGCTCACGCCGGTGGGCGTGTGGGTCAACCCCGGGTTCGACCCGGTGACCAACGCCGGGGATGTGGCGGTGGTCACAGTGGACCGGGACCTGCCCGGTGGCGCCGCTCTCCCCATGGCGCAGCCCTCGGACACGGCCGACTACGCCGCCGGTACGGGCGCGCAGGTCTACGGCTGGGGTGACACCAGCGGCCGCGGCGACTACGCCGACACGCTGCACGCGGCCGACGTCACCGTACTGCCGGACGCGGACTGCGAGCGGGCGTACCCGGGGAGTGCGGACGGCAGGTACACGTCCACCACGATGATGTGCGCGGGGGTCACGGGCGGCGGGCGGGACGCCTGCCAGGGGGACAGCGGCGGGCCGCTGGTGGTCGCGGGACGCCTGGTGGGACTGGTCTCATGGGGGAGCGGCTGTGCGCAGCCTGGCTACCCGGGGGTCTATACGCGGGTCTCCGCCGTGTCGGCACTGGTCTCCCGGCACCTGTGACTGCCTCCCGGCGCCTGTGACGGACGCGGCCGGAGGAGACCCGGCCGGCGTCGTTCGGCCCGGGTTCCCCGGACCGGCAAGCATGCGGGCGGACACCCCCTGAAGGGGTCCGTCCGCCCGCGGCTCCGAACTCGTCGCTGGTGCGATGTGTCAGCGCTCTTCGTCTCCCGCCGAAGCCGGGGTGTCGGTCAGCCGACCGCTCTCGTCCTGTATTTCCGCTGCGATCTTCTTGAGCTCGGGCTCGAACTTGCGGCCGTGGTGAGCGCAGAAGAGCAGCTCTCCGCCGCTGATGAGGACGACGCGCAGGTAAGCCTGAGCGCCGCAACGGTCGCAGCGGTCTGCCGCTGTCAGCGGACTCGCGGGGGTCAGAACAGTAGTCACGTCGCCTCTTCTCTAGCTCGACGAGCTGTCGTACCAGGGTCAACATCCAACCAGGCCGAAAACGTTCCCGCTGACGGCTTTTCCTCGAAATCCGACCTCGGAGTGACTGGGTGTTACCGATTGGCGGCGAATTGGAGTCAGTTGCGTCAGATGTGTCGTATGGAGGTGTTGTCCGGACTCGGGCCCCCGGCCGGCTGCCGGGTGTTGGAGAGGACGTGCCCGGAGCCTAAATGGTTCATGCCTCTTTGGGAACGTGACATGTGTATCACTCCCCCGGGTTATCGAACGACTGCTCGATAAGAGCTAGTATGGGCGTTCCCGGTACCGGGTCGCGGCGCTGCCCACCCCCCGGACCTCGGTACCCTCTCACCGACACGGCCTCATCGTCAGGGCCGAAAACTTCAGAACACCTGGATCGAGGAGCTGCCCGCGTGACCGCCGAGACGACCGTGCCGTCCCCCGCGCTGCTGACCGGCGCGGACCGTGACGGGTCCAACTACACCGCGCGGCACCTGCTCGTCCTCGAAGGCCTCGAAGCGGTCCGCAAGCGACCCGGTATGTACATCGGATCGACCGACAGTCGCGGTCTGATGCACTGCGTCTGGGAGATCATCGACAACTCCGTCGACGAGGCGCTCGCCGGGCACGGGGACCGTATCGAGGTGATCCTCTACGAGGACGGCTCGATCGAGGTCCGCGACAAGGGCCGCGGCATCCCCGTCGACGTCGAGCCCAAGACGGGGCTGTCCGGCGTCGAGGTCGTCATGACCAAGCTGCACGCCGGCGGCAAGTTCGGCGGTGGCTCGTACGCGGCATCCGGCGGCCTGCACGGCGTCGGCGCGTCCGTCGTCAACGCGTTGTCGTCCCGGCTGGACGTCGAGGTGGACCGCGGCGGCCACACCCACGCCATCAGCTTCCGCCGTGGTGTGCCCGGCCGTTTCTCCGGCCCCGGCCCGGACGCGCCCTTCGAGGCGGACACCGGCCTGGAAAAGACCAAGAAGGTCCCCAGGACCCGCACCGGCACCCGGGTGCGCTACTGGGCGGACCGCCAGATCTTCCTCAAGGACGCCCGGCTGTCCCTGGAGACGCTGTACCAGCGCGCCCGGCAGACCGCTTTCCTCGTGCCCGGACTGACCATCGTGGTGCGCGACGAGCGCGGCATCGAGTCGGACAAGCCGGTGGAGGAGGTCTTCCACTACGACGGCGGCATCAGCGAGTTCTGCGAGTACCTGGCGCCCGACAAGCCCATCTGCGACGTCCTGCGACTCAACGGCAGCGGCACCTTCAAGGAGACCGTGCCGGTGCTCGACGACCGCGGCCACATGACGGCCACGGAGGTCACCCGCGAACTGGGCGTCGACATCGCGCTGCGCTGGGGCACCGGCTACGACAGCACCACCCGCTCGTTCGTCAACATCATCGCCACCCCCAAGGGCGGCACCCACGTGGCGGGCTTCGAGCGCTCCGTCACCAGGACGCTCAACGAGGTGCTGCGCGCCACGAAGGTGCTGCGCGTCGCCGAAGAGGACATCGTCAAGGACGACGCCATGGAGGGGCTCACGGCGGTCGTCACCGTGCGCCTGGCCGAGCCGCAGTTCGAGGGGCAGACGAAGGAGGTGCTGGGCACCTCTGCGGCGAACCGCATCGTGGCCGCGGTCGTCGCCAAGGAGCTCAAGGAGTTCCTGACCTCCACCAAGCGGGACAGCAAGGCGCAGGCCCGGGCGGTGCTGGAGAAGGCCGCCGCCGCCGCCAGGACGCGGATCGCGGCCCGCCAGCACAAGGAGGCCCAGCGCCGCAAGACCGCGCTGGAGACGTCCTCGCTGCCGGCCAAGCTCGCCGACTGCCGCAGCGACGACGTGGACCGCAGCGAGCTGTTCATCGTCGAGGGCGACTCGGCCCTCGGCACCGCGAAGCTCGCCCGCAACTCCGAGTTCCAGGCGCTGCTGCCGATCCGCGGCAAGATCCTCAACGTCCAGAAGTCGTCGATCTCGGACATGCTCAAGAACGCCGAGTGCGGCGCGATCATCCAGGTCATAGGAGCGGGCTCCGGCCGCACCTTCGACATCGACCAGGCGCGGTACGGCAAGGTCATCTTCCTCGCCGACGCGGACGTCGACGGCGCCCACATCCGCTGCCTGCTCCTGACGCTCTTCCAGCGGTACATGCGGCCCATGGTGGAGGAGGGCCGGGTCTTCTCCGCGGTGCCGCCGCTGCACCGCATCGAGCTCGTCCAGCCCAAGCGGGGCCAGGACAAGTACCTCTACACCTACTCCGACAACGAACTGCGCCAGACCCTGCTGGACCTCCAGCGCCGGGGCGTGCGCTACAAGGACAGCATCCAGCGCTACAAGGGCCTCGGCGAGATGGACGCCAACCAACTGGCCGAGACCACGATGGATCCCCGCCACCGCACTCTGCGCCGCATCAACATCAGCGACCTGGAAGCGGCCGAGCAGGCCTTCGACCTCCTGATGGGCAACGAGGTGGCGCCCCGCAAGGAGTTCATCACCAACTCGGCCTCCACGCTGGACCGGGCGCGGATCGACGTCTGAGGCGAGGCGGGACGGGCCCGGTCAGGGCAGGCCGGTCCCCGGCAGGTGGGAAGCGCGGAAAGGGCCGGCATGGCGAACACGGTGGAGGACTTCGACCACCGGCTCGAACAGTACCGGCCGGAGTTGCTGGCCCACTGCTACCGCATGCTCGGCTCGGTCCACGACGCCGAGGACCTGGTCCAGGAGACCTACCTGCGGGCCTGGCGGGCGCGCGACCGTTACGACCGGGCCCGCAGCTCGCCGCGGACCTGGCTGTACCGGATCGCGACGAACGCCTGCCTGACCGCCCTGGAAAGCCGCGGTCGCAGACCCCTGCCGTCGGGAACGGTCGCCGACAGCCGGCCGCTGGACCCCCTGGTGCACGGCGGCGAGGCCACCTGGCTGCAGCCGGTGCCCGACTCGCTGCTGCGCCTGGGGGACCCCGCCGGCGCGGCCATCGACCGGGGCAGCCTGCGCCTGGCCTTCGTCGCGGCGGTTCAGCACCTGTCCGCGCGTGAGCGTGGCGCGCTGATCCTGAGCGAGGTCCTGGCCTTTTCCGCCGCCGAGACGGCGGCGATCCTCGGGACATCCGTCGCCTCGGTCAACAGCGCGCTGCAGCGGGCGCGGGCACGGCTGAGGCAGGCCGGCCTCCTGGAGGACGACGTCCCGGAGCCCTCGCGGGCGGAGCAGCGCGCCACCGTCGAGCGCTACATGTCGGCGTTCGAGAACGCCGACATCGAGGGACTCAAGCGGCTCCTCGCCGACGACGTCCTCATGGAGATGCCGCCGATGCTCAACTGGTTCACCGGCCGCGACAACTACGGCCGGTTCATGGAGTGGGTCTTCGCCAAGGCGGGCACCAGGTGGCGGCTGGCTCCCGTCGCGGCCAACGGCCAGCCGGGCTTCGCCGCCTACAACCTCCGCGAAAGCGGCGCGTTCGAACTGCACACCCTCCAGGTGTTCACCGTCACCGCCGCCGGCATCAGCAGGAACACCGTCTTCCAGGACGCGGACGTGTTCGCGACGTTCGGCCTCGCTCCCAGGATCGACGTCTGACCACTGCCGGGACCGCCGCGGCCGTGGCAGCGGCCGCGGCCGTCGAAGAAGGGTTCACCGGCGCGATGAGTTCCGGCCCCGCCGCCGGTATGTACGGGCGAGTCCGCCGGAATTCCCTGGCGGACCGGCCACAAGGGAGAACCCGATGTCAGACAGTCGTACGGAAGACGCGGCGGCCATCCAGGCCGTACTTGCCGACTCCTACAAGGCGTGGGCGGCCGGCGACGCCGACGGCATGGTCGCCGACTACACCGCGGACGCGACCGCCATCATGACCGGCTCGCTCCGCGACAGCCGTGAGGTGATCCGCGAGAGCATGGCCCTGGCCTTCCAGGGACCGCTCAAGGGCACCTCGACCTGGAACAGGCAGCTCGGCCTCCGCTTCGTCGGCAGGGACGCCGCGATCGTCGTCAGCGAATCCGCCATCCTCCACGCCGGCGAGACCGAGGTTCCGGACACCCGCAAGGTGAACGCGACCTGGGTGTTCGAAAAGCGCGACGGCCAGTGGCTGATCGCCGCCTATCACAACAGCCCGGTGCTCCCGCCCGCGCAGTGAACCCCGCGAGGGTCCGGCGCATCCGGTCCGCCCGCGCGTCCCGTCGGGCGCGCGGGCCCCGGTTTCCCGCCCGGGGCGAACCCCGGCCCGCCCCGCGCGCGACCCGCGGTTTCACGTCAGGCGGAAGGGTGATGTCAAGGCCGCGTGAATAGGCCGTCCGGCGGCGTCAGGAGGCCGTCAACGCCGCCGGACGGCGATGCGGGGGCAAGGTTTGCTGTCGGGGCGCCGGTGCCCGTCGGCGCCGTTTCGACGCAACCTCCGCCATCACGATCCGGGGTGTCCCGTTCATGTCCGATCTGGTTTTCGTCGCCGTGACGATCGCGGTGTTCGCCGTGCTCGCCCTTGTGGTCAAGGGGGTCGAGAAGCTGTGAGCGCGGAGAACATCGTCGGCCTGGTCGTCGCCTGCGGCCTGCTCGGCTACCTCGTGCTGGCCCTGATCTTCCCGGAGCGGTTCTAGTGGACGACACCCTCGCGGGCTGGCTCCAGATCCTCGCGCTGGTGGGCGCGCTGGCGCTGACGTACCGGCCGCTGGGCGACTACATGGCCCACATCCTCACCGCCCCCGAGCACCTGCGTGCCGAGCGGTTCGTCTACCGGCTGGGCGGGGTGAACGCGGAGGCCGACCAGCGGTGGACGGCGTACCTGCGCAGCGTCCTCGCCTTCTCCGCGGTCTCCGTGCTGTTCCTGTACGGGTTCCTGCGGCTGCAGCGGCATTTGCTGCTGTCGCTGGGTTTCCCGGGGGTGAAGGCGGATCAGGCGTTCAACACCGCCGCCTCGTTCGTCACGAACACCAACTGGCAGTCGTACTCGGGCGAGTCGACGATGGGCTACCTGGTGCAGATGACGGGCCTGGCGGTGCAGAACTTCGTGTCGGCGGCGGTGGGCATCGCGGTGGTGGCCGCGCTGATCCGCGGCTTCACCCGCAAGCGCACCGACCGGGTCGGGAACTTCTGGGTGGACCTGACCCGCGTCGTGGTGCGGCTGCTGCTGCCGCTGGCCTTCGTGTTCGCCATCGTGCTCGTCGCGGGCGGCGTCGTGCAGAGTTTCCACGGCATCCAGTCGATTGCGAACATCGCGGGCGGCCACCAGCACCTGTACACCGGCCCGACCGCCTCGCAGGAGGCGATCAAGCAGCTCGGCACCAACGGCGGCGGCATCAACAACGCCAACTCCGCCCACCCCTTCGAGAACCCCAACGCGTTCACGAACTGGCTGGAGATCTACCTGCTGCTGGCGATCTCGTTCTCGCTGCCGCGCACCTTCGGGACGATGGTGGGCGACAAGCGGCAGGGCTACGCGATCCTGGCCGTGATGGGCCTGATCTGGGCGGTCTCGGTGACCCTGATCACCGTCAACGAACTGCACAGCGTGAGCAGCGCGGCCGGTCACGCGGCCGGCGGGATGATGGAGGGCAAGGAGCAGAGATTCGGCATCTGGGCCTCGGCCCTGTTCGCCGCGTCCACGACGCTCACCTCGACAGGTGCGGTGAACTCCTTCCACGACTCGTTCTCGCCCGGCGGCGGCGGGATGGCGATCTTCGACATGATGCTGGGCGAGATCGCGCCCGGCGGCACCGGCTCCGGCCTGTACGGGATCCTGATCCTGGCGATCATCACGGTGTTCGTGGCCGGCCTGATGGTCGGGCGGACGCCTGAGTACCTGGGCAAGAAGCTCGGCAGCCGGGAGATGAAGTTCGCCTCCCTCTACATCCTCGCCACCCCGGCGATCGTGCTGGTCGGCTCGGGGCTCGCGATGTCGCTGAAGGGCGAGCGGGCGGGCATGCTCAACTCCGGCCCGCACGGCTTCTCCGAGGTGCTGTACGCCTTCACCTCCGCGGCGAACAACAACGGCTCGGCGTTCGCCGGTCTCGGCGTCGACACCCACTGGTGGAACACCGCGCTGGGCCTGGCGATGCTGCTGGGCCGCTTCCTGCCGATGATCTTCGTGCTCGCGCTGGCCGGCTCCCTGGCCCGGCAGCAGCCGGTCCCGGTCACCGCGGGCACCTTGCCCACCCACCGGCCGCAGTTCGTCGGCCTGCTCACCGGCGTCGTCCTGATCGTCGTGGGCCTCACCTACTTCCCCGCCCTCGCGCTGGGTCCGCTCGCGGAAGGTCTGCACTGATGTCGTCCCCGTCCACCTTCACATCCCCCGTCACGCCCGGCGGCGGACCGCGCGACTCCCACCGGGCCTCCGGGCGGCTGCTCGACCCCGGCCAGCTGATCAGATCACTTCCCGACGCGGTCAAGAAGCTCGATCCGCGGACCATGGCCAGGAATCCGGTCATGTTCGTCGTCCAGACCGGTTCCGTGCTGACCACGGTCTTCGCGATCAAGGACCCGAGCGTCTTCGGGTGGGTGATCACCGTCTGGCTGTGGCTGACCGTGGTGTTCGCCAACCTCGCCGAGGCCGTGGCCGAGGGGCGCGGCAAGGCGCAGGCCGAGACACTGCGCAGGACCAGGACCCACACCGTCGCCCGCAGGCTCACCGACTGGCGGCCGGGCGCCAGGGACCCGCACGAGGAGGAGGTGCCCGCCGCCTCGCTGGCCCTGGGCGACCACGTCGTCGTCGAGGCGGGGCAGATGATCCCCGGTGACGGCGATGTCGTCGAAGGCGTCGCCTCCGTGGACGAGTCCGCGATCACGGGCGAGTCCGCTCCCGTGATCCGCGAGTCCGGCGGCGACCGGTCGGCGGTGACCGGCGGGACGAAGGTGCTCTCCGACCGGATCGTGGTGAAGATCACTTCCAAGCCGGGGGAGACGTTCATCGACCGGATGATCGCCCTTGTCGAGGGCGCCGCCCGGCAGAAGACGCCCAACGAGGTCGCGCTGAACATCCTGCTGGCCTCGCTGACGATCGTCTTCCTCGTCGCGGTCGTCACCCTGCAGCCCTTCGCCCTCTACGCCGGGGCCGAGCAGCCCATCGTCGTCCTGGTCGCCCTGGTGGTCGCGCTGATCCCGACCACCATCGGGGCACTGCTGTCGGCCATCGGCATCGCCGGCATGGACCGCATGGTGCAGCGCAACGTGCTCGCCATGTCCGGCCGCGCGGTCGAGGCCGCGGGCGACGTCAACACGCTGCTGCTGGACAAGACCGGCACCATCACGCTGGGCAACCGGCAGGCCGCCGAGTTCCTGCCGGTCAGCGGGATGAGCGTGGACGAGCTCGCGGACGCGGCGCAGCTGTCCTCGCTGTCGGACGAGACCCCGGAGGGCCGCTCCATCGTGGTGCTGGCCAAGGAGAAGCACGGGCTGCGGGGACGGGCCGAGGGCCAGTTGCCGCACGCCACGTTCGTACCGTTCAGCGCGCAGACCCGGATGAGCGGGGTGGACCTGGCCGAGGACGGCGGCCACAGGTCGCTGCGCAAGGGGGCCGCCACCGCGGTCATGCACTGGATCCGGGACAACGGCGGCCGCCCGACGGAGGAGGTCGGCCCGCTGGTCGACTCCATCGCGGCGAGCGGCGGCACGCCGCTGGTCGTGGGCGAGGTCGTGCGGCGCGAGGAGGAGGTGACCGCGGCCGTGCTCGGCGTGATCAACCTCAAGGACGTCGTCAAGGCGGGCATGCGGGAGCGGTTCGACGAGCTGCGCCGGATGGGCATCCGCACGGTCATGATCACCGGTGACAACCCGGTGACCGCCAAGGCCATCGCCCGGGAGGCAGGGGTCGACGACTTCCTCGCCGAGGCCACGCCCGAGGACAAGATGGCGCTGATCAGGCGTGAGCAGGCGGGCGGGAAGCTGGTAGCGATGACCGGCGACGGTACGAACGACGCGCCCGCGCTCGCGCAGGCCGATGTCGGCGTGGCCATGAACACCGGCACCTCGGCCGCCAAGGAGGCCGGGAACATGGTGGACCTGGACTCCAACCCCACCAAGCTGATCGAGATCGTGGAGATCGGCAAGCAGCTCCTCATCACCCGCGGCGCCCTGACCACGTTCTCCATCGCCAACGACGTGGCGAAGTACTTCGCGATCATCCCCGCGATGTTCGCCGGCGTGTACCCGGGCCTGGACCGGCTCAACATCATGAAGCTGCACAGCCCGCACTCCGCGATCACCTCCGCGGTCGTCTTCAACGCGCTGATCATCATCGCCCTGATCCCGCTCGCCCTGCGCGGCGTGCGCTACCGCCCCTCCTCGGCCGCCGCGCTGCTCAACCGCAACATCTGGGTGTTCGGCCTGGGCGGCCTGGTGCTGCCGTTCGCCGGCATCAAACTCATCGACCTGATCATCCAGTTCATCCCCGGCCTGCGCTGACCACGGTCACGGAAAGGAGATCCACCCCCATGACCGGACTTCCCACGGCGGTCCGCACCCACCTGGCCGCCCTCCGCATGCTGCTGCTGCTCACCGTGATCACCGGGATCGTCTACCCGCTGGCGGTCACCGGCGTCGCGCAGGCGTTCCTCGGCCACACGGCCAACGGCTCGCTGATCAGGGACGACGGCCGCGTCGTCGGGTCCGGCCGCATCGGCCAGAGCTTCGACCTGCCGAAGCGGAACCCGGGTGACCCCGACGAGGCCCCGCGGCCGGACCCGAAGTGGTTCCAGCCCCGCTACTCGGCCGGTGCGTACGATCCGCTGCGCTCGGGCGCATCCAACCTCGGCCCCAACAACCCGAGCCTGACCGGGACGATCAAGGAGCGCAAGGCGGCGATCGCGGCCTTCGACGGCGTGCGCCCCGAGGACGTGCCGGCCGACGCGGTCACCGCCTCCGGCTCCGGCCTCGACCCCGACATCTCCACGGCCTACGCCCACGAACAGGTCTACAGGGTCGCCAGGGCCCGCGGCCTGACCCCCGCGGCGGTACGCGACCTGGTCGCGGCCAACACCCACGGCCGCGTCCTCGGCTTCCTCGGCGAGCCGTACGTCAACGTGGTCCAGCTCAACCTCGCCCTGTCCAGGACGGCGTGAGCGCCGGATCCGGCGCCCGCCCGCCCGGCCGCCCGGCCGCCCGCGGCCCTCGCGGCGTCTCGCGGCCCGGGACCCGGCGTCCGATGATGGAGGAGAAGGACTCGTACGCCGGTCCGGCCGGATCTCGGACCGCGGCCGCCGGGCCGGGCGAGAGGAGTGGCGATGCCGCGTGGCAAGCTGCGGGTCTACCTCGGCGCGGCGCCCGGCGTGGGCAAGACGTACGACATGCTCAGCGAGGGCCACCGCCGTGCCGAACGCGGCACCGACGTGGTCCTCGCGTACGCCGAGGACTACGGGCGGGCCCTGACCCGCGAGATGGCCGAGGGACTGGAGACGGTGCCCCGCAGGACCATGACGTACCGGAACTGCGTCTTCACCGAGATGGACCTCGACGCCGTCCTCGCCCGCCACCCGCAGGTCGCCCTCGTCGACGAACTCGCCCACACCAACGTCCCGGGATCCCGTCACGAGAAGCGCTGGCAGGACGTCGAGGAACTCCTGGACGCCGGCATCGACGTGATCTCCACCGTCAACATCCAGCACCTGGAGTCGCTCAACGACGTCGTCGCGGAGATCACCGGCGTCACGCAGCGCGAGACCGTACCCGACGACGTGGTCCGCGGCGCCGACCAGATCGAACTGGTGGACATGTCGGCCGAGGCGCTGCGCCGCCGTATGGCGCACGGCAACATCTACGCGCCCGACAAGATCCAGGCCGCCCTCGACAACTACTTCCGCGCCGGAAACCTCACCGCTCTGCGCGAGATAGCGCTGCTGTGGGCGGCCGACCGCGTGGAGGAAGCACTGCTGCGCTACCGCACGGACCACGGCATCCAGCAGCCCTGGCCCACTCGTGAGCGCGTGCTCGTCGCGCTGTCCGGCGGCCCCGAGGGCGACGCCCTCGTGCGCCGCGGCAAACGCGCCGCCTCCCGGGGAGCGGGCGGCGAACTCCTCGCCGTCCACGTCCAGCGCGACGACGCCCTCGCCACCGTCCCCTCGCCGTCCCTGGAGCGCCAGCGCGCGCTGGTGGAGGAGCTGGGCGGCACCTACCACACCGTCACCGGCGAGGATCCCGCCGCGGCCATCCTCGCCTTCGCCCGGGAGGTCAACGCCAGCCACATCCTGATCGGCGCCACGCGCCGCGGCCGGCTCAAGCGGGCGGTGTCCCGCGGGACGGGCGAGACCATCATCGAAGGCTGCGGGGAGGACATCGACGTGTACGTCGTCACACACTCCCAGGCCGCCCACGGCCGGCTCCTTCGCCGCCGGGCGGGCCCCGACGCGTGAGAGTGCCCGCGGCGCGCCGCCGCCGTACGGCATCCGCCGCCATGCGAGCCGGTCCGTGCCGTGAAGTCCCGTCAACTCCCGCTCCACGCACGGTAATCTCGGCGGCGTGAGCGATTCCGCACCGACCGGCCCGCTGAAGGTGCTCACGGCACTCGGCGTGCCCTTCGCACTGCACGAGCACCCCGGCGCGGTCGTCCCCGTCGAGGTCTGCGCCGCTTTGGGCGTGCCCCTGGAGCGGACCGTCAAGACCCTGGCCTTCGTCACCCCCGACGACCGGCTCGTCCTGGCGGCCCTTCCCGGCCACGCGCGGCTGCGCTACGGCGCCCTGGCCAGGGCCGTCGGGATCCGCCGCACCGACCTGGCGCCGGCGGGCGCCGACCGGCTGGCGCGCGCCGGGATGCTGCCCGGCGGCGTGTGCCCGGTGTCCGCGGACCCGGCCGCCGCCGTGGTGTTCGACGAGACCGTGGGGGGCCTGGGCCGCGTGCACTGCGGCAGCGGCCGGCCCGACAGGAGCATCGAGATCGACGTGGCGGAGCTGATCGGCGCGGTGCAGCAGGCCGCGACCGCGCAGATCGCCGACATTCCGGCCGCCGACGTCGCGACGGCCGCACCCGCGTGAACCTTCCCGGGCGTCCGGCGAAGGTCGGTGTCAGCGGGCGGGCGCGTGGTTCCCGGTCACCGCTTCGAGGGCGATGACCTCCAGCCGGGCCGGGGTGCCGAGGGCCGCGCCGCAGCTTTCCGGGCGGGGCGGCAGGCAGGGCCTGCGCACCACGGTCACCCGCCAGGCCCGGCCGTCGTCGTGGGCGACGTCGACGCTCCAACGGTCGGGCGACTCCTCGGCGGTACGCCCCACGGTGACGGCTCCGGCCCGGTCCTCGCCGGTCAGGGCGCGTACGGCCAGGTCGGCGGCCTGGCCCGGCCGGTCCCAGGTGGAGCGACCGCGGCAGCCCGCGGACACGACGCGACCGCCTCGAACCGCCTCCGCCACGTCCTTCGCGTGGCCGCTGTCCATCCTGCCGTAGACGTAGCCGTAGGGCAGGACGAGCATCGTCGGGGCGAAGCGATGGCCGCCGAGGTGGGTGATCTCCCAGACGTCCAGGCCACCGAAGGAGGCGAGTTCCGCGGCGAGCGGGCGCCCGTACATCGCGCAGCAGCGGTCTCGTTTGCCGTTGGTGCAGACCGCCACGATCGGGGGGCCGGCGTACGGGGTGCCGATGCCGGGGTCCGAGCCCGCGGCCATGGCGGCGAAGTCCAGGGAGGCCAGTTCGGCCGGGTCGGCCACCTCGGCGGTACGGATCCAGGAGGAGTCCGGCGCGGTGTGGGCCACGATCACCCGGTGACGGCCGGGCCGGTGGGAGTCGAAGTGGCGGCCGGGGCGGCGGATCAGGGCGGCCCTGACGCCGGTGCCGGCGGTGGCGCGGTCGAGGGCACGGCCCGTTTCGGGATCCATATGGCTCGTTGTGAGGGCCTTGGCACCCCAGGGGCCCGGCTGTTCGACCAGCAGCCAGGTGCGGGCTACCGGGGCGGTGGCTTCCAGTGGTTCGGCCAGGTCGGCGGAGGCCCGCGTGCACGTGATCACCCGGTCGAGGGTACTGGGGGCGGTTCGAGGGCGCGCTCCGGGGCGGGGCCGGCGGGTCGGGCGGTCCGTCCGCGCAAGGCCCCGCGGCCGGACGCCCGGCCCCGCGGCCAGACCGCAGCACCCGAGTCCGGCCGGGGGCGCCCCTGGCGGCAGGCGCCCCGGCCCCGGCGCGGAAACACGCGCCGGGGCACCGGGCGCAGCTCCGGACCGGTCTAGACCGGTCCGGCGACCGCGGCGACGGACTTGGCCAGGGGGACGCCGGAGCCGTCGCGACGCGGGTCCTTCGGGGGCAGCTCCGCGGGGCTGCCCGTCGCGGTCGCCGCGCGGGCGGGGGCGGCGCCCGCCCAGGCGAACAGGAGGCCCGTCTCGCCCCGCAGGAGGCGCTGGCAGCGGACGCCACCGGTGGCGCGGCCCTTGCGGGGGTACTGGTCGAAGGGGGTGAGCTTGGCGGTGCCCTCGCCGCCGCCGTCCAGGGTGTCCTCGGCCCGGGCGACGGTGAAGACCACCGCGTCCGCGGCAGGGTCGACGGCGGTGAAGGAGATCACTTCGGCGCCGTCGGCGAGCTTGATCCCGGCCATGCCCGCCGCCGGCCGGCCCTGGGGCCGTACCTGGGCGGCGGGGTAGCGCAGCAACTGGGCGTCGTCGGTGATGAAGACCAGGTCCTCCTCGCCGGTGCGCAGCTCCACCGCGCCGACCACCTGGTCGCCCTCCTTGAGGGAGATCACCTCCAGGTCGTCCTTGTTCGCCGGGTAGTCGGGCACGACCCGCTTGACGACGCCCTGTTTCGTGCCGAGGGCGAGTCCCGGCGAGGACTCGTCGAGGGTGGTCAGGCACAGCACGCGCTCGTCGTCCCGCAGCGACAGGAACTCGGCCAGCGGGGCGCCGCCGGCGAGGGTGGGCACACCGGTGGCCGGGGGAAGGATGGGGAGGTCGATGACGGCGAGCCGCAGCAGGCGGCCCTCCGAGGTGACCACGCCGATGTCGGCGCGGGCCGTGGTGGGCACCGCCGAGACGATCAGGTCGTGCTTGGCGCGCTTGCCACCGCTCTCGCCGAACTCCTCGCCGCTCGTGGTGCGGCCGAGCAGCCCGGTGGAGGACAGCAGCACCCGGCACGGGTCGTCGGCGACCTCCAGCGGCACCGCCGCGACCGGGGTGTCCGCCGACTCCAGCAGCAGCGTGCGGCGCGGCGAGCCGTACTGCTTGGCCACCGCGGCCAGTTCGGCCGACACGAGCTTGCGCAGCTCCGCGTCCGACTCCAGGATGCGGGTCAGCTCGGCGATCTCCGCCTGGAGCCTGTCCCGCTCGGCCTCCAGCTCGATCCGGTCGAACCGGGTGAGGCGGCGCAGCGGGGTGTCGAGGATGTACTGGGTCTGGACGTCGGACAGGGAGAACCGCTCGATCAGCCGCTCCTTGGCCTGTGCCGCGTTATCGCTGGCCCGGATGATCGCGATGACCTCGTCGATGTCGACCAGCGCCACCAGGAGGCCGTCCACCAGGTGCAACCGGTCGCGCCGCTTGCCGCGGCGGAACTCGCTGCGCCGGCGCACCACGTCGAAGCGGTGGTCGACGTAGACCTCCAGCAGCTCCTTCAGGCCCAGGGTCAGCGGCTGGCCGTCGACCAGGGCGACGTTGTTGATGCCGAAGGACTCCTCCATCGGCGTCAGCTTGTAGAGCTGTTCCAGGACGGCCTCGGGGTTGAAGCCGTTCTTGACCTCGATGACCAGGCGCAGCCCGTGCTCGCGGTCGGTCAGGTCCTTGACGTCCGCGATCCCCTGGAGCTTCTTCGCGTTGACCATGTCCTTGATCTTGGCGATGACCTTCTCCGGGCCGACGTTGAACGGCAGCTCGGTGACGACCAGGCCCTTGCGGCGCGGGGTGACGTCCTCGACCGCCACCGTGGCCCGCATCTTGAAGGTGCCGCGCCCCGTCTCGTACGCGTCGCGGATCCCGGACAGGCCGATCACGCGGCCGCCGGTCGGCAGGTCGGGACCGGGGATGTGCCGCATCAAGGCGTCGAGGTCCGCGTTCGGGTGGCGGATCAGGTGGCGGGCGGCGGCCACGACCTCGTTCAGGTTGTGCGGCGGCATGTTGGTGGCCATGCCGACCGCGATCCCGGACGCGCCGTTGACCAGCAGGTTCGGGTACGCCGACGGCAGGACGTCGGGCTCCTGCTCCTGGCCGTCGTAGTTCGGCGTGAAGTCGACGGTGTCCTCGTCGATCGACTCGACCATGAGCTGGGCCGGCCCGGACATCCGCGCCTCGGTGTACCGCATGGCCGCGGGCAGGTCGTCCAGCGAGCCGAAGTTGCCGTGGCCGTCGACCAGCGGCAGGCGCTGCGAGAACGGCTGGGCCATGCGCACCATCGCGTCGTAGATCGACGCGTCGCCGTGCGGGTGCAGCTTGCCCATGACCTCGCCGACCACGCGGGCGCACTTCACGTACCCCCGGTCGGGGCGCAGGCCCATCTCGTTCATCTGGTAGACGATCCGGCGGTGCACCGGTTTCATGCCGTCGCGGGCGTCGGGCAGCGCGCGCGAGTAGATCACCGAGTAGGCGTACTCCAGGTAGGAGCCCTTCATCTCGTCCACGACGTCGATGTCGAGGATCCGCTCCTCGAAATCGTCGGGCGGCGGCGTACTGCTCGTGCGGCGGGCCATCTCGGCGGCGCTCCTTAGCTGGTTTAGCCGGTTCTGCTTCTGCTGCTCAGTGGCTCTCTGGTGACGCCGACCATTGTGGACCGCGCCACCGACAACGCCGACCAGGACCCGGCACGCGCGCGTTGTCCACAGGGAACTCCACCGGAGGTCCGCTCGCTTGCCTAGAGTGGCAGCACTCTACGCAGTCACGAGCACGCGACCGGAAGGACAGCCAGCCCATGGGTCACACGGCCACCCCGGAGGCACACTCCAGCGGCCTGACAGCCACCGAGCACCGCCTGGCGAACGGCCTGCGGGTGGTGCTCTCCGAGGACCACCTCACCCCGGTCGCGGCCGTCTGCCTCTGGTACGACGTCGGGTCGCGGCACGAGGTCAAGGGCCGCACCGGCCTGGCCCACCTCTTCGAGCACCTGATGTTCCAGGGCTCGGCCAGCGTGAAGGGCAACGGCCACTTCGAGCTGGTGCAGGCGGCCGGCGGCTCACTCAACGGCACCACCAGCTTCGAGCGCACCAATTACTTCGAGACGATGCCCGCCCACCAGGTCGAGCTGGCCCTGTGGCTGGAGGCCGACCGGATGGGCAGCCTGCTGACCGCCCTGGACCAGGAGAGCCTGGACAACCAGCGGGACGTGGTGAAGAACGAGCGCCGCCAGCGGTACGACAACGTGCCCTACGGCACCGCGTTCGAGCGCCTGGCCGCCCTCGTCTACCCGGACGGCCACCCGTACCACCACACCCCGATCGGCTCGATGGCCGACCTGGACGCGGCCTCGCTGGAGGACGCCCGCGCGTTCTTCCGCACGTACTACGCGCCGGGCAACGCGGTGCTGGCGGTCGTCGGCGCCATCGACCCGCAGCAGACGCTGGGCTGGATCGAGAAGTATTTCGGCAGCATCCCCAACCACGACGGCAAGCCCGCGCCGCGTGACGGATCGCTGCCCGCCGTCGTCGGCGAGCAGGTGCGCGAAGTGGTGGAGGAGGACGTGCCCTCGCGGGCGCTGATGGCCGCCTACCGGCTGCCCGAGGACGGCTCCCGTGAGGCGGACGCGGCCGACCTGGCACTGACCGTGCTGGGCGGCGGCGAGTCGTCCCGGCTGCACAACCGGCTGGTGCGCCGCGACCGCACCGCGGTGACCGCCGGGTTCGGGCTGCTGCGGCTGGCCGGGGCGCCCTCGCTGGGCTGGCTCGACATCAAGGCGTCCAGCGGCGTGGAGCTGCCGGTCATCGAGGCCGCGGTGGACGAGGAACTGGCCAGGTTCGCCGAACAGGGGCCGACTCCCGAGGAGATGGAGCGGGCCCAGGCCCAGCTGGAGCGCGAGTGGCTGGACCGCCTGGCCACGGTGGGCGGCCGCGCGGACGAACTGTGCCGGTTCGCCGTCCTGTTCGGCGACCCGCAGCTCGCGCTGACCGCCGTCCAGCGGGTGCTGTCCGTCACCGCGGAAGAGGTCAGGGAGGTGGCAGCGGCCCGGCTGCGGCCGGACAACCGCGCGGTGCTCGTCTACGAGCCGACCGGCGGAGGGCAGGCGGGCGGCGAACAGGCCGGGGACTCCGGTGAGCAGGCCGGGGAGTCCGGCGACGACCAGGAAGAAGAGGGCCAGCAGTGAGCGACACCGCCGCCGTGATGACGTTCCACCCGCAGCCGGAGCCGGGCGAGGCCAGGCCGTGGGCCTTCCCCGCGCCCGAGCGCGGCACCCTGCCCAACGGGCTGACACTGCTCACCAAGCACCGTCCCGGACAGCAGGTGGTCGCCGTCGAGGTGCTGCTGGCCGCGCCGCTGGAGGCCGAGCCGCAGGGACTGGACGGCGTGGCCACCATCATGGCCAGGGCGCTGTCGGAGGGCACCGACGAGCACACCGCGGAAGAGTTCGCGGCCGAACTGGAGCGCTGCGGCGCCACCTTGGACGCCCACGCCGACCACCCGGGCGTGCGCGTCTCGCTGGAGGTGCCGGCCTCCCGGCTGGACAAGGCACTCGGCCTGCTCGCCGAGGCGCTGCGCGCCCCCGCCTTCCCCGAGGACGAGGTCAAGCGGCTGGTCGCCAACCGCCTGGACGAGATCCCGCACGAGCTGGCCAACCCGGCCCGGCGCGCGGCGATGGCGCTGTCCAAGGAGCTGTTCCCGGCCGAATCGCGCTTCTCCAGGCCGCGCCAGGGCACCGAGGACACCGTCCGCGGGATCGACGCCAAGGCGGTCAAGTCGTTCTACGACGCTCACGTCCGGCCCGCCACCTCGACCGTCGTCGTGGTCGGCGACTTCACCGGCATCGACCTGCCCGCGCTGCTGGACAGCACGCTGGGGCGGTGGACCGGCACCCGTGCCGAGCCCCGGCCGCGGCCCGTGGTCAGCGCGGACGACACCGCCCGGGTGGTGATCGTCGACCGGCCCGGCGCCGTGCAGACCCAGGTGCTCATCGGCCGTACCGGCCCCGACCGCCAGGACCCGGTGTGGGCCGCGCAGGTGCTCGGCGTCTACTGCCTCGGCGGCACCCTGACCTCCAGGCTCGACCGCGTACTGCGCGAGGAGAAGGGCTACACGTACGGGGTGCGCTCCTTCGCCCAGGTGCTGCTGTCCTCCGCCGACGGCACGGGTGCGGCGCTGCTGGCCATCAGCGGCTCGGTGGCGACCGAGGTCACCGGCCCCGCGCTCGCCGACACCTGGCAGGTCATCCGCACCCTCGCGGCCGACGGGCTCACCGACGAGGAGCGCGACGTGGCGGTGCAGAACCTGGTGGGCGTGGCCCCGCTGCGCTACGAGACGGCCGCCGCCGTCGCCGACACCCTGGCCGACCAGGTCGAGCAGCAGCTGCCCGACGATTTCCAGGCCGGGCTCTACGTGAGGCTGGCCGAGACGGGCACGGTGGAGGCCACGGCCGCGGTCGTCAACGCCTTCCCGCTCGACCGGGTGGTGACCGTCCTCGTCGGCGATGCCGCGAAGATCGCGGACCCGGTCCGCGAGCTGGGCATCGGCCCTGTGACGATCATCACCTGATCCCTGCGGCGGGCATCCCTCGCGGAGCGCCCGCCCGTAACCCTTCCGGAACCCCGGCAGCCCGTGCGGCGCCGGGGTTCCGGGCGTTTTGGCGGCCCGTCTCCGTGCCCCTGGCGTCGCTTGCGAGCCCGTTGCGAAGGGCCCTCGTGGCCGCGTGTCGCGCGCCACATATCGGCTGATCTGTTTGGTGGAGGGGTGTTCGCCCGGCTAGCGTCTACGGCCGTTGTGTCATCGCCGAGTCCCCGTCAGGGGAGCCGGGGAACCAGGTAGTTGGGGTGAATCAGGACATTTCACCAGTAAGTGGTGGGGTGTTCGGTAGGAGACCTTCCTGCTCCGAACCCGTCAGCTAACCCGGTAGGCGAGAAGGAAGGAAAGGAGCGACGCCTCCCCATGGCGTTCACCGTATCGCCCGCCGTGCGCGGGAAGCACCGCCGCGCCCGGCGCGGCCCCGGCCGCACCGGCGCCACCCTGGCGGGAGTGGCGGCACTGACCGCCGTCGGCGCGTTCGGCGCCACCGCGGCCGCCGCCCCGGGTCAGAGCCGCACGGCGGCTTCGGCGGGCGGCATCGCCTCCGCCCGCGACGCCTCCGCCCCGGACGCCGCCTTCGCCCGGGCGGTCTCCGTGGGCGAGGCGCTGACCGACGCCGTGGCGGAGCAGGCGGACGCCCAGCGCGAAGCCGCCGCCGCCGAGCAGCGGTCCGCCGACAAGGCCAGGGCCGACGCCAGGGCCGTCCGCGTCAGGGCCGAGGCCGCCGCACGCGCCAAGGTGGCCGCCGCGGCCCGCGCCTCCCGTGCGGCCTCCCGCCGCGCACTCGCCGCCGCCTGGACGCGCCCCGTCGGTGACGCCCCCATCGGCACCCCCTACCGGGAGGCGGGCGCCTACTGGTCCAGCGGATACCACACCGGCGTGGACTTCCTGGTGCCCATCGGCACCACGGTGCACGCGGTCGCCGTCGGCACGGTCGTCTCCGCGGGATGGGACGGCTCCTACGGAAACGACGTGATCATCCGGCACGCCGACGGCAAGTACACCCTCTACGGCCACCTCACCCGGCCGCTGGTGGCCGCCGGGCAGCGCGTCGCGGAGGGCGAGGCGATCGGTGTCTCGGGCGCCACCGGCAACGTGACCGGCCCCCACATGCACTTCGAAGTGCGCACCGGTCCGGACTACGGCTCGGACATCGATCCGGTGGCTTACCTGCGCTCCCACGGGGTGACGCTCTAGCCGTCCCGGCTCCGGCCCGGGGAACCTGCTCCCGCCGCGACCGGTGGCCGGCGCCCGGGAAGCCGGATGGACCGGCGCCCGGGCGCCCGGTGACCGGCGGGCCACCGGGCGCGCGCCTCCCCGGCCCCGGGTTCACCCGCGTCTGCGCGCTTCCGCGTCCCCGCACCCCCGCTTCCGCGCCCGGAACAGCCGCACCTGTCCCGAATCAAATCCCTCTATTCGGGGGCTGCTTTTCCGATCTCCCGCGTGCTGGAATAGAGTTCGGCACAATACGGGGAAAAGAATGGAGCCTGCGATGCGGATTCGGATGTGAGCGGGGCGGACGGCTCGGGGCGGCGCATCTCCGCCCAGGTGGTGTGTACGGCCATCCGCGACGACATCGTCGGCGGATTCTTCCCGCCCGGGGCCCGGCTGACCGAGGAGCTCCTGGCGCAGCGGTACGGGGTCTCCAGGGTTCCCGTGCGCGAGGCGCTGCGCACCCTGGAGTCCGAGGGCTTCGTGCGCACCCGCAGGCACGCCGGGGCCTCGGTCGCCGAGCCCACCGAGCGGGAGGCCGCGGACCTGCTGGAGATCCGCGGCCTGCTGGAACCGCTGGGCGCCGCGCGGGCCGCCCAGCGCCGTACCGAAGCGCACCTCAAGGTGCTGCGCGGCCTGGTCCGCCTGGGGCAGGAGCGCGCCGTGCAGGGGCAGTTCTCGGACCTGCCGTCGCTGAGCGGCTGGTTCCACGAGACGCTCGCGCAGGCCTCCGGCAGCCCCACGCTGGCCGCGCTGCTCACCCAACTGCGCCACAAGATCGCCTGGGTGTACGGGGACGCCTCCGCCGGTCGGGCCGCCGAGTCCTGGGACGAGCACGCCGCCATCACCGACGCCGTCGCCCGCGGCGACGCCGAGCGCGCCCGCCGGCTGGCCGCCGTCCACGTGGAGCGGGCCACGGCCGTGAGGAACCCGAAACATCCCGTAAACGCGGTGCGCCGCCGTGCTTAACATTCGCGTCGTATACAAGGTGCTGGAATTGCTGTTCCGGTGAAATCCAGCGGAAGCGGGAAAGCGAGGCCGGGCAATCATGGGGGATTGTCCGACCCCGCGGAATTCCGCTGCCCGCGATTGGGCCGGGTGGTGGCGCACCCTCGCGGCCGCGCCGTGAATTTCTGGCCGGCGGGCACCGCCGGCACGGCTACCACCGCGGGCACCGCCGGCTCGGCGAGTACGGCTTGGCGCGACAAGCGGGGAAAGGACGACAGCGCGAACGTGCCGCGAGCAGCCGGGCGGCGCCGTCAGACCGTCTCGGGCAGCTCCTCAAGGCCCTCGGCGACCAACTTGGCCAGGCGGTCCAGCGCGAGATCGGCGCCCTCGGCGTCGGAGGCGAGCACGATCTCCTCACCGCCCTTGGCGCCCAGGCCCAGGACGGCCAGCATCGACGCCGCGCTGACCGGGCCCCGGCCGGCCTTCGCGATGGTCACGGGGACGCCCGCGGCCATTGCCGCGCGGACGAAGATGGACGCGGGGCGGGCGTGGAGTCCCTCCGCCCAGCCGACGGTGACGCGGCGCTCAGCCATGGTGCTGCCCCTTCTGGTCGTGGCACGGTCGGTGCAGGACGTGCCGGTCATCCAGTTATCCGGACCAATCTCGCACGTACGGGCGGCCGCTCCCGCTCCGGCCGGTCGCGTCGCCGCGGTCCGCCGGTCGGGCGGACTGCCCCAAGCCTGCCCGCGCCGGCCCCCGCGCGCACCTGCCGCGCGGCCCCGGCGGGCCGCCTTACCCTGGGGCACATGACCGAGCAGCCGGCGCAGCCGTACCCCGTGCACTGGGAGGCGGACGTCGTCCTGCGGGACGGCGGCATCGCCCACATCCGCCCGATCGGGCCGGACGACGCCGGGCGGCTGGTCCACTTCTACGAGAAGGTCTCCGACGAGTCCAAGTACTACCGGTTCTTCGCGCCCTACCCGCGGCTGTCCGACCGCGACGTGCACCGCTTCACGCACCACGACTACAACGACCGGGTGGGCCTGGCGGCCACGATCGGCGACGAGTTCATCGCCACCGTGCGCTACGACCGCATCGCCGAGGACGGCCGCCCGGCCGCTCCGGGCGGCGCCTCCACCCGTGCCGAGGTCGCCTTCCTCGTGCAGGACGCCCACCAGGGCCGCGGCGTGGCCTCCGCGCTGCTCGAACACATCGCCGCCGTCGCCCGCGAGCGCGGCATCCTGCACTTCATCGCCGAAGTGCTGCCCGCCAACCGCAAGATGGTCAAGGTCTTCACCGACGCGGGCTACACCCAGGAGCGCAGCTTCACCGACGGCGTCGTCCACCTCGAACTCGACCTGGAACCGACCGCCCAGTCGCTGCAGGTGATGCGCGCCCGCGAGCACCGCGCCGAGGCCCGCTCCGTGCAGCGGCTGCTGCGCCCCGAGTCCGTCGCCGTGGTCGGCACCGGCCGCCGGCCCGGCGGGGTGGGCCGTACGCTGCTGCGCAACATCGCGGCCGGCGGCTTCACCGGGCGGCTGTACGCGGTCAACCACTCCTTCCCCGGGCCCGGCGAGGGCGGCCCCGCCGACATCGAGGGTGTGCCCGGTCACCGCTCGGTGCGGGCCATCGGCGAACCCGTGGACCTCGCGGTGCTCGCCGTCCCCGCCGCACGGGTCCCCGAAGCCGTGGCCGATTGCGGCGAGGCGGGGGTGCGCGGCCTGCTGGTGGTCGCGGCGGGCTACTCCGAGACCGGCCCGGCCGGGCGCGCACGCCAGCGCGAGCTGGTCCGCCAGGCCCGCAGTTACGGCATGCGCGTCATCGGTCCCAACGCGTTCGGCCTGGTCAACACCGCCCCCGACGTCTCGCTGAACGCCTCGCTGGCGCCGGAGATGCCGCGCCGCGGCAGGCTCGGCCTGTTCACCCAGTCCGGTTCGATCGGCATCGCCCTGCTGTCCGGGCTGCACCGGCGCGGCGCCGGACCGGCCACCTTCGTCTCGGCGGGCAACCGCGCCGACGTCTCCGGCAACGACCTGCTGCAGTTCTGGCAGGACGACCCGGAGACCGACGCCGTACTGATGTACCTGGAGTCGTTCGGCAACCCGCGCAAGTTCACCAGGCTCGCCCGCCGCACCGCCGCGGCCAAACCCGTGGTGGTGGTCAAGGGCGCGCTGCACTCCGGGTCGGTGCCCGCCGGGCACAGCGTGCCCGTCACCCGCATCCCCGACACCACCGTCTCCGCGCTCTTCCGGCAGGCCGGCGTGATCCGGGTGAACACCGTGACCGAACTCCTGGACGCCGGCCTCTTCCTCGCACTCCAGCCGCTGCCGCGCGGCGACCGGCTCGCCATCCTCGGCAACTCCGAGTCCCTGGGCCTGCTCACCTACGACGCCGCGCTCACCGCCGGCCTGCGTCCCGCCCCGCCCCGAGACCTGACCACCGCGGCCGGGCCCGCCGACTTCGCCGCGGCCCTGCGCGCCGCGCTCGCCGACCCTACGTGCGACGCCGTGGTGGTCACCGCGATCCCGCGGGTGGGCACGGAAGCCACGCCCGAGGCCGACCAGGGATCCGGCGGCGGCCCGGGAGCCGGCGGTGACCTGGCGTCCGGCGGTGACCTGGAGTCCCGGCCCGGCCCCGATTCCCGGCCCGACCGCGATCCCCGGGCCGACCCCGATTCCCGGTCCGACCGCGATCCCCGGCCCGACCCCGAGTCCGGCGACGACCCCGCGCTGGCCGCCGCCCTGCGTTCCGCCGCGCACGGCGGCGGGAAACCCGTCGTGGTGGTCCACACCGCGCTGGACGCCATGGCCGACCGGCTGACCGCGTTCGGCGAGGGCGCCCGCGTCCCCGCCTACCGCGCTCCCGACCGGGCCGTCGGCTCCCTCGCGGAGGCCGCCGCGTACGCGGCCTGGCGCAGGACCGAGTCCGAGCCGGGCCGCGTTCCGCAGTTCGACGACATCCAGGAAGCGGCCGCCGCCGAGGACGTGCGCCGGATGCTGCCCCCGGACGCGCCCGCGGAGGGGACCGAGCTGTCCGAGCGGGACGCGGCCGCCCTGCTCGGCCGGTACGGCATCCGCGTCCTGCCCACCCTGCCCGCCCCCGACGCCCGGACGGCGCTGGCCGCCGCGGGCCGGCTCGGCTACCCCGTGGCGCTCAAGACCACCGCGCCCCACCTGCGGCACCGCTCCGACCTCGGCGGCGTACGCCTCGACCTCGCCGGCGACCGCGACCTGCGCCGGGCGTACGACGAGCTGACCGCGCGCCTCGGCGCCCCCGCCGAGCTGAGCCTGGTCGTCCAGTCCATGGCCCCGCGCGGGGTCGACACGGTGGTACGCGCCGGCATGGACCCCGCGGCCGGCGCGGTCCTGTCCTTCGGCCTGGCCGGCGTGCCCTCGGAACTGCTCGGCGACACCGCCCACCGGCTCGTACCGGCCACCGACCGCGACGTGGCCGAACTGGTGCGCTCCATCAAGGCCGCGCCCCTGCTCTTCGGCTGGCGCGGCGCGGAACCCGTCGACACCGCCGCCCTGGAGGAACTGCTGCTGCGGGTGTCGATCCTCGCCGACGACCTGCCCGAAGTGGTCGCGGTCGACCTGGAGCCGGTCGTGGTCGCCCCGCGCGGTCTCTCGGTGCTCGGCGCCCGGGTGCGGCTCGCCCGCCCGCCCGCCCGTACCGATCTGGGCCCCCGCGCCCTGGCGTCGGTCTGAGGCCCGCTGCCGGGAAGGATCCGCCGGGAGCGGCGTGCCGCAAGGGGATTCCGGCAGGGGTTTTCCACAGCCGGACCCGCCTCGTCCGGAGCCGGGAAGCGCGGCGCCATTAGGATGGTCGTCATGGCGAAGACCGGTACGAGTACGCAGGGCCTGCGCACGGCCATCGAGCGCAGTGGCTATTACCCCGCCCTGGTGGCCGAGGCCGTCGAGGCAGCGGTGGGCCGGGAGCCGGTCTCCTCGTACCTGGTCCACCAGGAGACCACCTTCGACGCCAACGAGGTGCGCCGCCATGTGACCGTCCTGGTGCTCACCGACAGCAGGTTCATCGTCAGCCACACGGACGAGCAGGCCGCCGACGACACCTCCCCGACGCCGTACGCCACCACGTCCACCGAGTCGGTGAAGATCGGCCGGATCTCGTCGGTCGTCGTCAGCCGGGTCGTGGCGAACCCCGAGGCGTACACCCCCGGGACGCTGCCCCGCGAGGTGGTCCTCACCATCGGCTGGGGCGCGGTCTCCCGGCTCGACCTGGAGCCGGCCGCCTGCGGCGACCCCAACTGCGAGGCCGACCACGGCTACACCGGCTCCTCCACCGCCGACGACCTGTCGCTGCGGGTCAGCGAGACCGGCGACGGCCCCGACACCGTCCGCCAGACCCTCGCCTTCGCGCAGGCGCTCGCCGAGGCGACAGCGGCCACGGACTGATGGCCCGGCCGCTCCCCGACGCGTTCGCCCCCGTGCCGCTCGACCCGCTGACCGCCCCCGCTCCCGAGTACGGCACCGGCGCCCTCAGCGACGTGATCCCCGCCGCGGTCGCAGGCTTCGCGATCCCCGGTATGCCCGCGACCGGGCTGGTGCTGGAACCCGCCGACAGGGTGTGCGTGTTCCTCGTCGACGGCCTGGGCTGGGAACTGCTGCTGCGCCACCCGGAGCAGGCTCCTTACCTGACCTCGCTGCTGGGCACCTCCCGCGGCGGTACCGGGCGGCCGCTCACCGCGGGCTTCCCGGCCACCACCGCCACCTCGCTGGCCTCGGTCGGCACCGGCCTGCCGCCCGGCGCGCACGGCCTGGCCGGCTACACCACGCTCAACCCCGACACCGGCCAGCTGATGAACCAGCTGCGCTGGCAGCCGTGGACGTCACCCGGGGTGTGGCAGCCGCACCCCACGGTCTTCCGGCTCGCCGACGCGGCCGGCATCGCGACCTGCCAGGTCTCCTCGCCCGACTTTGAGCACACCCCGCTCACGAAGGTCGCGCTGTCCGGCGGCACCTTCCTCGGCCGGCTCACCGGCGAGGAGCGGGTGGACCTGGCCGCCGAGCGGCTCGCCGCAGCCGACCGGGCGCTGGTGTACACGTACTACAGCGAGCTCGACGCCATGGGCCACCGGCACGGCGTCGGCTCCGACGCCTGGCGCGGCCAGCTCGCCATGGTCGACCGGCTGGTGCGGCGGCTGGCCGAGCGGCTGCCGCCGCGTGCCGTGCTCTACGTCACCGCCGACCACGGCATGATCGACATCCCCTTCGACGAAGAGTCCCGCATCGACTTCGACGAGGACTGGGAGCTGCGCGCGGGCGTCGCCGTCCTGGGCGGTGAGGGCCGCGCCCGGCATGTCTACGCGGTGCCCGGCGCCGCCTCCGACGTGTTCGCGGTGTGGAGCGAGGTGCTGGGCGACCGCATGTGGGTGGCCGACCGCGAACAGGCCGTCCGCGCCGGCTGGTTCGGTCCCGAGCCGGAGCGGCGCGTGCTCGCCCGCATCGGCGACGTGGTCGCGGTCGCCCGCGACGACATGGCGATCGTGGCCGCCCGCAGCGAGCCGGGGGAGTCCAAGATGGTCGGCCTGCACGGCTCGCTGGCCCCCGTCGAGCAGTTGGTGCCGCTGCTCGAAGTACGCTCCTGAGGTCCCGCCGCGCCCGCGCGCACTTGTGAACGCCCCTGCCGCGCACACCCCGCCCCCGCCGCCCGCCACCGAAAGGCCGTCGCCCTTCCCATGCCCGAGTTGGTCTTCTTCTCCGGAACGATGGACTGCGGCAAGAGCACGCTCGCCCTGCAGATCGTGCACAACCGCACCGCCCGCGGCCTGCAGTCGGTGATCTTCACCCGCGACGACCGGGCGGGCGCGGGCCGGCTCTCCTCCCGGCTCGGCCTGGTCACCGACGCGGTCGAGGTCGGCGACGGGATGGACCTCTACGCCCATGTGGTCCGCGAGATCAGCCGCGGCGGCCGGGTCGACTACGTCGTCGTGGACGAGGCGCAGTTCCTCGGGCCCGAGCAGATAGACCAGCTCGCCCGGATCGTGGACGACCTGGACCTGGACGTCTACGCCTTCGGCATCACCACCGACTTCCGCACCCGGCTCTTCCCCGGCTCCCGTCGGCTGGTCGAACTCGCCGACCGCGTCGAGGCGTTGCAGGTCGAGGCCCTGTGCTGGTGCGGCGCCCGGGCCACCCACAACGCCCGCACGATCGGCGGTGTGATGGTCGTCGAAGGCGCCCAGGTGGTGATCGGCGACGTCGAGAGCGCCGCGGCGGCCGCGGGCTCCGCCTCCGGCCCGGCCTCGGGCCCCGGCTCCGGTTCCGCTGCGGGCACCGCTTCCGGCGAGGTCGGTTACGAGGTGCTGTGCCGTCGCCACCACCGGCGCCGGATGACCAGGGCCACGGCGGGCGCCGCCGCGCTCGGCCAGGACGTCCTGCCGGTGGGACAGGCCTGAGGCGCGCTCCCGCCGCGGTGGTCGTGACCGCAGGTAACCGCCCGCCACCGTTCGCCGAGCGCCCACTCGTACCGCCCACCCGTATCGCCCTTGCCGCCCCTGCCGCCCCCGAACGAGCGGGCCGGGCTGCCGTGAGCGCGCCGCGGCCGATCGTGCGCACCCCGTGCGGCCCCGTACCCTGCAAGAGCCGTACGCGCCGCACCCCTGGGGGGCCATGAAGGACACGCCAGCGAACCTGCGGGAGGTCGGACGGCTCAGGGTGCTGGAAGCGCTGCACGCCGCGCCGCGCACCAGCCGGCCCGAACTGGTGCGGGCCACCGGTCTGTCCAGAGCGACCGTCTCCTCGCTGGTCGCCGATCTCGTCGCCGCCGGCCTGGTCACCGAGGACGAGGCGGGGGAGGAGCCCGCCGACGGGCCGCGGCGCACCGGGCGGCCCGCGCAGGCGCTGTCGCTGGTGCCCGAGGCGGGGTACGCCATCGGCGCGGACATCGGCCACCAGCACGTCCGCCTCATGCTGTGCGACCTGTTCGGCGGCGTGCGGTGGGAACGCTGGGCCGCCAAGGACGTCGACCGGGCCCCCGAGGAGACCCTGGACCTGGTCGCGGCACTGTCCCGCGCGGCGCTGCGCGACGCCGACGTGGACCGCTCCCGGGTGCTCGGCATCGGCGTGGGCATAGCCTCCCCCGTGGACAAGGACACCGGCGCCCTCGGCGCGGACGGCATCATGCCCGGCTGGGTCGGCCTGCGCCTCACCGACGAACTGCGCGACCGCACCTGCCTCCCGGTCCGCGTCACGAACGACGCCAACGCGGGCGCGCTGGCCGAGCGGATGTACGGCGCCGGGCGGCAGACCGTCGACATGGTCTACGTCCGCCTGTCCGCGGGCATCGGCGCGGGGATCGTCAGCAACGGCCGGCTGCTGGTCGGCGCCCGCGGCCTGGCAGGCGAGATCGGGCACCTCCCGCTGATCCCCGACGGGCTCGTGTGCCGCTGCGGCAACCGCGGCTGCCTGGAAACGGTGGCCAGTCCGGTGGCCATAGCCCGCCTCCTCACCGAGAGTTGGGGCCAGCCGGTCGACGCCCGCGACCTGCCCGCGCTGATCGCGCAACGCAACACCGGCGTGCTGCGGGCCGTGCGTGACGCCGGTGACGCCGTCGGCCGCGCTCTGTCCGCCCTGGTCACCCTCCTCAACCCGCAACTCGTCGTGATCGGCGGCGACCTGGCGAGCGCGGGCGAGGACATCCTCGAACCCGTACGGTCCGGGGTCCGCCGCCACACCCTGCCGTCCGCGGTCGCCGGACTCGACGTCGTCACGGCCGGTCTCGACGAAAAGGCGGAGGTCCGCGGCGCGGCGGCGCTGATCCTCGCCGACGCCCCCGCCCTGCTCTCCGGAGCTTAGAACTCCGAACGGAATGGCCGCCCTGCTCGCGCCCCCTGGCACCGCACCTCTCCCCCTGCCTGCGGCGGGGGGACCCCCAGTTGCCGGTTCGTCCGAGTACGCCCAGTACGAGGACGAACCGGCGCCTTGCGATGTACGGCACCAGACGCCGCTAGCTGATCGGACGCCCATTCCGTTCGGAGCTCCAAGGGCCCGCCCCGCGGGCCGCGAGGACCGGTTCCGCGCGCGACGGGGTCAGGCCGGTGCCGGGGCGAGGAGGGCGAAGGCCGCGCCTTCCGGGCCGACGAGCGTGGCCGCGCGGCCGCAGGGGGAGTCGTACGGCGGGTCCACCACGCGCCCGCCGAGCCCGGCCGCGCGGTGCACCGTCTCGTCCACGTCGACGGTCTCGAAGAAGGTCGTCCAGTGGGCGCCGCGGTCGCGCGGCAGGCGCGAGCCGAGGCCGTGGACGCCCGCGACGGCCCTGCCGCCCACGGTCAGGACGACGCGGTCGGGCTCTTCACCGGCGGACGGCTCGGCACCCGAGCCGAACACCACCTGGTAGAACTTGGCGACCAGCGGCGACTCCCACGTCCGCAGCTCGCTCCACGCCACGGACCCCGGGCCGCCGGTCGGCTCCGCGCGCGCGGACCGTTCCCCCTGCCGGATGCCGAACACCGCGCCCGAGGGGTCCGCCGCGATCGCCAGCCTGCCCTCGCCTTCGGCGTTCAGCGGTCCGACGGCGACCGTGCCGCCGCACGCCCTGACCAGCTCCGCCGTCCCGTCCACGTCGTCCGAGGCGAACATCGTCGTCCAGGCGACCGGGCGCAGCGGCTCGGCCGGGCCGTCGCCGATGGCGGCCACCCGCCGCCCGTCGAGCAGCGCCGAGGTGTACGCGCCCCGCCGCCCGGGGTCGTGCTCGAACTCCCAGCCGAACAGGGCTCCGTAGAAGCTCCGCGCCTGATCCGCCCGGTGGACCATGAGAGTGGCCCAGCAGGGCGTGCCGGGCAGGCGCCTGCCCGCTACCTCCGTCATGCGAAACGTACTCTCCTCGGGGCGCGCCTGGGCGCGTCCGTCATCTCAAGGCAGGCGGCCCGCCGATGTCCGCCCCCCGCCGGCGGGCGCGCCCTGGCCGCGCCGCGTGCGTCGGCCGGAGCCGGGGCGCGGGCGAAATGGTATGCCCTGTGTGGATCGGCGTCATCACCGTATGAGGTGATCCGGTCACCGACCGGTGGAGGCCGCACGCCACAATGGGCACATGCAACCGATCATCTCCGCCGCCGAACTCGCTCAAACCTCCGAATCCCGCGTCCTCTTGGACGTCCGTTACCGGCTGGGCGGCCCGCCCGGGTATCCGGAGTACGCCAAGGGGCACATCCCCGGGGCGCGTTACGTCGACATGGACGCCGAACTCGCCGGGGCGCCCGGGCCGCGCGGGCGCCACCCGCTGCCCGACGCCGAGGCGTTCGGCGCGGCCATGCGCAAGGCCGGGGTCGGCGCGGACTCCGACGTGGTCGTCTACGACGACGGCAACGGCTGGGGCCCCGCCCGTGCCTGGTGGCTGCTGCGCTGGGCGGGGCACGAGCGGGTACGTGTCCTCGACGGCGGGCTCGACGCCTGGCGGGCGGCCGGGTTGCCGCTGTCCACCGAGGAACCCGCCCCCGAGGAGGGCGACTTCGTGCCGCGGCCGGGGGCGATGCCCGTGGTCGACGCCGACGGCGCGGCCGCGCTCGCCCGCCGCGGCCTGCTGCTGGACGCCCGCGTGCCCGAGCGGTACCGGGGCGAGGTGGAGCCCATCGACCCCGTCGCCGGCCACATCCCCGGCGCGGTCAACGCGCCCACCACCGCCAACGCCGGCCCCGACGGCCGCTTCCTGCCCGCCGCCGACCTCGTGCGCCGGTTCGAGGCCCTCGGCGCGGCCTCCGGCCGGGAAGTCGGCGTCTACTGCGGCTCGGGCGTCTCCGCCGCCCACGAGATCCTCGCGCTCGTCCTCGCGGGGATCTCCGCCCCCGCCCTCTACCCGGGCTCCTGGAGTGAGTGGACGGCCGACCCCGCCCGGCCCGTGG
Organism: Streptomyces sp. HPF1205; assembly: GCF_020400825.1. Lineage (GTDB taxonomy): Bacteria > Actinomycetota > Actinomycetes > Streptomycetales > Streptomycetaceae > Actinacidiphila. The sequence continues at coordinate 126,355 of NZ_JAINVH010000011.1, read as the reverse complement.
CCACCGGCTCGCAGCCCGGCTGAGCCCGCGCGCGGAACGCACGCCGAGCCGGGCGGTACGAGGACGCCCGGCGAACCCGTCCCGCCCGGCGGGACGTGCGGCAGGGCCCCGGGGCCAGGAGGTCCCGGGGCCACGGGGGTCCCGGGGCCCCGGCGGGCCTACTCCTTCTTGCGCCGGCTGCCGAAGACGATCTCGTCCCAGCTCGGCACCGTCGCCCTGCGGCCGGGTCGGACGCCGTCCGCTTCCGCCTGCCGGTCGGTGGTGCCGACCAGGCGGTCGCGGTGCCCGGCGACGGCACGGGGCATCAGGACGTCCGCGTAGGCCGATCCCGCGCTGGCGGCGGGAGCCGCCTCCTCGGCGGACTCCTCGGGAACCTCGGCCGCCGGGGCGGTGTCGGGCGCACCCGGGGGCGCGGGCACGACCATGTCGCCGCGGAAGCTGGGCACCGCTTCGAGCAGGCTGGTCAGGGAGTCCCGCTCCTCCGGTTCCGCACCGCGCTCGCTCTCGGCGCGGGCGGCCTCGGACCGGTCGGACGAGGACTGCCGGTCGAGGGCACGGTCCAGCGGGCGGTCCCTGGGCAGCCGGGCGATCCTCGGCACGAACGGGAAGCTCGGCTCGGCCGCCTGGCTCTGCGCGGTCTCGCCGATCAGCGAGCGGGCCTCGTCGTCCACCGCCTGCACCAGGCGGCGCGGCGGATCGTACGTCCAGCTCGCCGAGTGCGGCTCACCGGCGACCCGGTAGACCAGCAGCACCTCCCAGGTGCCGTCGTCCCGCCGCCAGGAGTCCCACAGCACGGTGTCCTTCTCCGCGCCGCGCAGCAGCAGCCGCTCGGCCACCGCCTCCCCGAGCTGCGGCCCGGTGCTCTCGCCCTGCCGCCGCACCGGGGTCTTCCTGGCCCGCTCGGCCATGAACGCCCGCTCGGCCAGCACCGGCCCCTCGAAGCGGCGGACCCGCTCCACCGGGATCCCGGCGAGCTGGGCGACCTCCTCGGCGGAGGCGCCGGCGCGTATCCGGGCCTGGATGTCGCGCGGCCGCAGATGGCTCTCGACCTCGATCTCGATCTGGCCGAGCCGCGCCCTGTCGTTGCGCACGGCGGCGCGCAGCCGCTCGTCGATGGGGAGGGTGTACTCCGTGCTGTCGGCAGCCTTGAGCACCAGTCGTGTGCCGTCGTTGCTGACGGCCACGACGCGCAGTTCGGGCACGGTTACCTCCCGGGTGGTGCCTGCCGACGTCACGTGCGTCGCTGCTCCCGTTGGACGAGTCTGGCCTGCCCAGGTGCAGCGTGCCACAACCTTGCAGAGTTGCCCGGCGTGTCGCATGTCCGCGGTGACACGCCGTCATGGGACGGTGGACGATTGGCCACTGTCCGTGACCAATCATGGCACCCCGGGACCAGGGTCGTCAGCTCCTTTCCCCATCGGTCCCCGCGACCGGAGAGCAACCGGGGGCCGGGACTGGTCACGGTACTCCATTCGGGCCACCGGAGGGTGGCCGCCGCGCCACCGAATCTCCTCCCGGGAGCCGGGAGTTGAGTGACGCAACTCACAAGTGCGCCCTGTGCGCCCCGGGCAAATCCGGACGTACGGCTACGAACCCAGCACGCGGCGCAGATAGTCGTTGCCGAACAGCCGCTCGGGATCGAGCCGGTCCCGCAACCGGGTGAATTCCCCGAACCGGGGATAGACGTCCGCCAGGTAACCGGCGTCCCGGGTGTGCAGTTTGCCCCAGTGCGGACGCCCGCCCCGCTCCGTCATGATCTTCTCGACCGCGGTGAAGTACTCCTGGTACCGGCTGCCCCGGTACATGTGCACCGCGATGTACGCGCTGTCCCGCCCCGACGCCGTCGACAGCGGGATGTCGTCGGCCGGCGCCACCCGCACCTCCACCGGGAAGCTGATCCGCAGCGACGAGCGCTCCACCATCGCCTTGAGCTCCCGTATCGCGTCGACCGCGGCCGCGCGCGGCACGGCGTACTCCATCTCCACGAACCGCACCCGGCGCGGACTTGTGAAGACCTTGTACGGGATGTCGGTGTACGTGCGGGCCGACAGCGCGCGGCTGGAGATCCTGGCGATGCCCGGGATGGCGGCCGGCGCCGCCCGGCCCAGGGCGCAGGCGGCCTGGAAGACGCCGTTGGACAGCAGCTCGTCGTCGATCCAGCCGCGCACCGCCGGGACCGGGGCGGCCGGCCCCCGGCTGCGGTTGTTGCGCTTGGTGACGCAGCCCTCGGTGTGCGGGAACCAGTAGAACTCGAAGTGCTCGTTGTCGGCGACGAACTGGTCGAACTCGGACGTGACCCGGTCGAAGGACATCGGTTCCTCACGGGCGGTCAGCAGGAACAGCGGTTCCACCGCGAACGTGATCGCGCTGACCACGCCCAGCGCGCCGAGCCCGATCCTGGCCGCGGCGAAGACCTCGGGGTTCCGCGTGGCCGAGCAGGTCAGCACCGAGCCGTCGGCGGTCACCAGCTCAAGCGCCCTGATCTGGGCGGCTATCGAGCCCGAGTCGCGGCCGGTGCCGTGCGTGCCGGTGCTGGTGGCGCCCGCGACGGTCTGCACCATGATGTCGCCCATGTTGGTCAGCGACAGGCCCTCGGCGGCCAGCGCCGCGTTGAGCTGCTTGAGCTGCACCCCGGACTCCACCGTGACCGTGCCGGCCGCGGCGTCGATCGAGCGGATCGCGGTCAGCCCCTCAGGGCGGATCAGCACGCCGTCCGTGGCGGCCGTCGTGGTGAACGAGTGGCCGGATCCCACCGCCTTGACGGTCAGCCCGTCGGCGGCCGCCCGGCGCACCTCGGCGGCCAGTTCGTCCACCGAGGCGGGGGCCACCGAGCGCGCGGGACGGGCGGACACGTTGCCCGCCCAGTTACGCCACGCCGTCGCCTCCGGCCGGCTCTGCGTACGACTCGCCGCGGATATGCCCATCGCCGTCCGACTCCTTCCGCTCCTGCGCCGGCCGCAGCCGGCCGCTCCCGAGGAAAGCCACCGCCACGGCGAGGACCGCCGCGCCGGCCGGCACCGCGAACCCCGCCGAGGCGCCGTGCGCGTCGATCACCCGCCCGGCGAGCGCGGCCCCGGCGGCCACGCCCACATTGAGCCCCGTGGTGGTCCACGTGATGCCCTCGGTCAGTTTCGTCCGCGGCACCAGCCGCTCGACCAGGCCCATCGCGGTCACCATGGTGGGAGCGATGGTCACACCCGAACAGAACAGCGCCAAGGCCAGGAACCAGAGGTTTCCGACCAGTAGTGGCGGGATCATACTCACCGCCATCACGGACACGCCCACCAGGAACCGTCCGGTAGGGGTGCCGCGCGGGGTGAGCACCCCGAAGACCAGTCCGGCCAGGCACGACCCGAGCGCGTAGGCGGCCAGCACCAGGCTCGCCAGCGCCTTGTGCCCGCGCTCGCCGGCGAACGCGACCGTCACCACCTCGACCGACCCGAACACGGCGCCGGTCCCCACGAACGCCGTGACCAGGACACTCAGGCCCCGCTCGCGCAGCGCGGAGCCGTCCGCCGCGTGCCCGGGCGGGTGCGGAGGCGGCTCCGTGCCGCGCTGGGCGGTCAGCAGCAGCACGCCGACGCCCAGGAACACGGCCGCCAGCAGCGGCCCGGCCTCGGCGAACCAGACCGTGCACAGCCCGATCGACAGGATCGGCCCGACGATGAAGACGATCTCGTCCACGACCGATTCGAAGGAGTACGCGGTGTGCAGCAGGCTGGGCGCGCCCCGATGGACGGTCGCCCAGCGGGCCCTGACCATCGCGCCGAGGCTCGGGGTCAGCCCGGCGAACAGCACGCACACGAAGTACGTCCACCGCGGAGCCCCGGTCCGTACCCCGATCAGCAGCGCGGCCGTCGCGGCGACGGTCACGGCGGTCACCGGCCGCAGTACCCGCCGCTGCCCGTGCCTGTCGACCAGCCGGGACACCTGGGGACCGCACAGCGCCGTGGCCAGCGCCAGGGTCGCCGACAGGGCGCCCGCGAGGCCGTAGCGCCCGGTCACCTGCGAGATCATCGTCACGATGCCGACACCCGCCATGGACATCGGCATCCGGGCGACCAGCCCGGCGGCGGAGAAGCCCTTGGTGCCCTTCGGCGTGAAGATGGCGCGGTAGGGGCTCGTCATTCCGGACTCCGGTAAGGAACATGGCTGGTCCACACAGCTTACGGAGGCGGGCAACGGGTTTTCCGGGCCGGGATGGCAGGATCGGGGGCATGTCCGAAGCCGCATCGTCCGAAGCCGCCCCCGCCCCGGCCGCGTCGCCCCGGCAGGCGCCGTCCGACGCCGCACCGCCCGAATCCGCGCACCCGTACGACGCCTTGCTGCTGCTCTCCTTCGGCGGTCCCGAGGGGCCCGACGACGTCGTGCCCTTCCTGGAGAACGTCACCCGCGGCCGCGGCATCCCCCGCGAGCGGCTCAAGGAAGTGGGCCGGCACTACTTCCTGTTCGGCGGGGTCAGCCCGATCAACGCGCAGAACCGCGAACTGCTCCGGGCGATCCGCGAGGACTTCGCCGGACACGGTCTGGACCTGCCGGTGTACTGGGGCAACCGCAACTGGGCGCCTTACCTCACCGACACCCTGCGCGAGATCAGTGACACAGGGCACCGCCGCGTCCTGGTCCTGGCCACCAGCGCCTACGCCTCGTACTCCGGCTGCCGCCAGTACCGCGAGAACCTGGCCGCCTCACTGGCCGTCCTCGCCGACGAGGGCCGCCCGGTGCCGCGCGTGGACAAGCTGCGGCACTACTTCAACCACCCGGGGTTCGTCGAGCCCATGGTCGACTCCGTCCTCGCCGCCCTTGCCGCGCTTCCCGCGGACGTACGCGACGGCGCCCGGCTCGCCTTCACCACCCACTCCATCCCGACCGCCGCGGCCGACACCTCGGGTCCCGTGGAGGGCCACGGCGACGGCGGCGCCTATGTCGCGCAGCACCTCGACGTCGCCGGCCTGGTGGCGGACGCGGTCCGCGAGGCCACCGGGGTCGAGCGGCCCTGGCGGCTGGTCTACCAGTCCCGCAGCGGCGCCCCGCACATCCCGTGGCTGGAACCCGACATCTGCGACCACCTGGAGGCGGAGCACGCGGACGGCGCGCCCGCCGTGGTGATGGTGCCGATCGGCTTCGTCTCCGACCACATGGAGGTCAAGTACGACCTGGACACCGAGGCCGCCGCCAAGGCGGCGGAGCTGGGCCTGCCGGTGAGCCGGGCGGCCACGGTCGGCGCCGACCCGCGCTTCGCCGCGGCGATCCGCGACCTGGTCCTGGAGCGGGCCGCCACCGAGCGGGGCCGGACCCCGGTCCGGTGCGCGCTGGGCGCCCTGGGCCCCAGCCACGACGTCTGCCCCGCCGGCTGCTGCCCGGCCAGGAACCCCCAGCCGGCCGCGGCCGGCACCGACTGAGGAGCGCCCCGATGAGCCCATCGACCGAATCCCAGGCGGCGGGGGAACACGCCGAGCTGCTCGCCGTCGCCCTGGAGGCCGCCCGCCGGGCGGGCGCCCTGCTGCGCGACGGCCGCCCGGCCGACCTCGGCGTCGCCGCCACGAAGTCGAGCCCCATCGACGTCGTGACCGAGATGGACATCGCCGCCGAGAAGCTGATCACCTCCCACATCGCCCGGCTGCGCCCGGACGACGGCGTCCTCGGGGAGGAGGGCGCCAGCAGCGAGGGCACCAGCGGGATCCGCTGGGTGATCGACCCGCTCGACGGCACGGTGAACTACCTCTACGGCCTGCCGTCCTGGGCGGTCAGCATCGCCGCCGAGAAGGACGGCCGGACCCTGGTCGGCGTGGTCGAGGCGCCGATGCGCGGCGAGACGTACCAGGCGGTGCTCGGCGGCGGCGCCCTCGTCAACGGCCGGCCCGCCCGCTGCCGCCCCGCCCCCGACTTCGCGCACGCCCTGGTCGGCACCGGCTTCGGGTACCTCTCGCAGCGGCGCGCGGCCCAGGCCGAGGTGGTCCGCACCCTGGTCCCCCGGGTACGGGACATCCGCCGCGCGGGATCGGCAGCGATCGACCTGTGCGACGTCGGCTGCGGGCGGCTGGACGCCTACTACGAGCGCGGGCTCAACCCCTGGGACCTGGCCGCGGGCGATCTGTTCGCCCGTGAGGCCGGCGCCCTCACCGGCGGCCGCCCGGGCGAGCCGGCCTCCGGGGAGCTGACGGTGGCCGCTCCGCCCGGCCTGTTCGAGCCGCTGCAGGGCCTGCTGGAGGAGCTGGGGGCCTGGCACGACTGATCGGGCCCGCGGCCCCGCGCCGGCCCCGTACGGGGGACGGGGCGGCCGTGACGGCCGTCCCGCGGCGGCCGCCGCGGCCGCGCTTTCCGGGGCGGGAGGCGCGCGCCGGGCGCGTCCGCGCCATGGAAGGCGCCGGGACGCGCCGGGACGCGCCCTGGCTGCCCCCGGGGACACGCCCGGGGCCGCCCCCGGGGGCGCGCCCGGGCATGCGAACGCCCCGGCACCGTCCTTCGGTGACCGGGGCGTGCGGCTTGGGGGTCGGCCGACGCGGCTCAGGCGACCTTGGGCCGTACGTCCACGCCGTGCTCGGCCGCGAGGCGGCGCAGGTCGTCGAGCTCACCCTGCTCGACCTCGGCGAGGTAGTCGTCCCCTGTCTCCCGGGCCCGGCGCAGGTCGGACTCCGTGGAGCGTATGCGCTGCAGGATTCCCGTCGTGAAAGCGTCCATATGCGGCCCCTCGTCGTCTCCGTTGACACGGGGATGTGTCAACGCCCGTGCCAAGCGCGAACGCGCCGGCAAGGCGTGGTGGTCGGGTGTACAGCCGTCCTCCCCACCGAGCCCGAGGCGGAAACCTCGCGGACACCGGGGAAATTCCGGTGATCGCGCCGGGCGCTTCGCCCCCACCCGCCCCCGTCCCGCTGCCTTGACGACCCTTACCGCCGGTTTACGGCGTTCCGGTGCACGATTGGAGGCGGGGGCCATGCCTTTTCCGCCGCCCTTTCCACCGATCGTCTCCACCGTTCATGGAAGGAACAGCGCCTTGCGCGTACTGGTCGTCGAGGACGAGCAGCTGCTCGCCGATGCGGTTGCCACCGGGCTGCGCCGCGAGGCCATGGCCGTCGATGTCGTGTACGACGGCGGCGCCGCCCTTGAGCGGATCGGCGTCAACGACTACGACGTGGTCGTCCTCGACCGTGACCTCCCCGTGGTGCACGGTGACGAGGTGTGCCGGCAGATCGTCGGGCTCGGCATGCCCACCCGGGTGCTGATGCTCACCGCCGCGGGCGACGTCAGCGACCGGGTCGAGGGCCTGGAGCTGGGCGCCGACGACTACCTGCCCAAACCCTTCGCCTTCACCGAGCTGACCGCCCGGGTGCGCGCCCTGGGCCGCCGTACCACCGCCGCCCTGCCCCCCGTGCTGGAGCGCGGCGGCATCCGGCTGGACCCCAACCGCCGCGAGGTGTTCCGCAACGGCGACGAGGTGCGACTGGCGCCCAAGGAGTTCGCCGTCCTGGAGGTCCTCATGCGCAGCGAGGGCTCGGTGGTCTCCGCGGAGCAGCTCCTGGAGAAGGCCTGGGACGAGAACACCGACCCCTTCACCAACGTGGTGCGGGTCACCGTGATGACCCTGCGCCGCAAACTCGGCGAGCCCCCGGTGATCGTCACCGTGCCGGGCTCCGGCTACCGGATCTGAACCGCCGTGACACCTTCGACCCCCCACGTACCGTCCTCGCAGTCCGCGTCCCCGCAGCCGCCCCAGGCGCCACGGGCCCCGGGGGGACACCCTCCGGCCCGGCCGACCGCGCCCCCGCGCCCCTTGTGGAACCCGCAGCCCCAGGAGAGCACGGCGCCCTGGCTGCGGCCCACCATCCGGATACGGCTGACCGTCCTGTACGGCGGCATGTTCCTGATCGCCGGTGTCGTGCTGCTGTGGATCATCTACCTGCTGGCCGCCCAGGCCCTCCACCAGGGCAACGAGCCGTTGTTCAGCATCACCAGCGGCAACGTCACGATCAACAGCAACGCCTGCCCCGGCCTGGGGTCCCACACCAGCGCCGACGCCTTCCAGCAGGCACTCGCCCAGTGCATGGACGCCCGCCGGGCGGCGGCGCTCAACACCCTGCTCAAGCGGTCGCTGATCACCCTGATCGGCATGGCCGTGGTCGCCTTCGCGTTCGGCTACGTGATGGCCGGCCGGGTGCTCGCGCCGCTCGGCCGGATCACCAGGACCGCGCGCGGCGTGGTCGGCTCGGACCTCAAGCGGCGGATCGAGCTCGACGGCCCGGACGACGAGCTGAAGGAGCTGGCGGACACCTTCGACGAGATGCTGGACCGGCTGGAGCGCTCCTTCGACGCCCAGCGGCGCTTCGTGGCGAACGCCTCGCACGAGCTGCGCACCCCGCTGGCGATCAACCGCACCCTGCTGGAGGTGCAGCTGTCGGACCCGGGCACCTCGCCCGAGCTCCAGCAGCTCGGCAAGACCCTGCTCGCCACCAACGAGCGCAGCGAGCAGCTCGTGGAGGGCCTGCTGCTGCTCGCCCGCAGCGACAACGAGATCGTGGACCGCAAGCCGGTGGACCTGGCCGAGGCTGCCTCCCAGGCGCTCGATCAGACCCGCGGCGAGGCGCAGGCCAAGGGCGTGGAGCTGCGTTCGGACCTCACGGAGGCGGTCGTCCAGGGCAACGGTGTGCTGCTGGAGCGGATCGCCCTGAACCTGGTGCAGAACGCCGTGCGGTACAACGTGCCCGGCAACGGCTGGGTGCGGGTCCGCACGGCAGTGGAGGGCGGTCAGGCGCTGCTGGTGGTGGCCAACACCGGCCCGGTCGTCCCGGCGTACGAGATCGACAACCTCTTCGAGCCGTTCCGGCGGCTGCGTACCGAGCGCACCGGCAGTGACAAGGGTGTCGGGCTCGGCCTGTCCATCGCCCGCTCGGTGGCTCGGGCGCACGGCGGGGTGATCACCGCGGAGCCCAGGGAGGGCGGTGGCCTGGTCATGCGGGTCGCCATCCCGCTGTGAAGCACGTCACCCGCGTCCGGGCGCCAGGTCACCCGGGCCCCTCCCGGCCCACCCGACACGCCCCGGTGTCTGTTCGCTTTGCGAGTAATTTCAGGGTCTGTGCGGGGCCGGAACGGGTTGTGAGCAATAGCACACCGACTCGATTCTTCATGTACGCTCGGTGAGCGCCTGGCCAGGGAAAAGGACCGGAAAATCCATGTTTCCGCAGGTCATGATCACGGGAAGTACACGTGAGGGCACCTGTGGCGTATGACTTTCGGACCGCCACGGACCATGATCGGCCACCCGCGCGCTCGCCCCTCGGGGGTCGGGCTTGGGTGTCGATTGAGTAACGGGCCTTGATGTGAGGCAAAATCTCCGCCTCGGGTCGGGCACAAGTCCGGCCTCCCGCGCGTTACGTGCGCTGGAGACACCGCAGACACCCACAGGGGGAGAGCGACATGGCAACGGATTACGACACCCCACGCAAGACCGACGACGATGTCAACGAGGACAGCATCGAGGAACTGAAGGCCCGGCGGAACGAGAAGTCGACCTCCGCCGTCGACGTCGACGAGTTCGACCAGGCCGAGTCCCTCGAACTGCCGGGCGCCGACCTCTCCAACGAGGAACTGTCGGTCCGCGTGCTGCCCCGCCAGGCGGACGAGTTCACCTGCATGAGCTGCTTCCTGGTGCACCACCGCAGCCAGCTGGCGTCGGAGAAGAACGGCAACCCGATCTGCCGCGACTGCGCGGCCTGATCCCCGAGTGCCATGACCGGCTTGCCGGAAGGCCCCGAGGACGCCGAGCGAGGCCGGGCGGCCTCGCTCGCGGCCGCCACCGCTCGCGGGGTCTCCCGGAGCGTCGTCCGGGGAGTGTCCTGGACGGCGTCCAGGACGGTTTCCCGGAGCGCGTCCTGGAGCGTGGCCCGAGGCGTGTTCGGCACCGCCCGCGCGGGCGGCCGTATCGCCCGGGTCGGCATCGGCTCGGTCGCCGAGCGGCTCGTGGAGACCGCACCGCGCATCCCCGTGCGCGACCTGGCGACCCTGCGCGCACAGTTCCCCGGGCTCGATCCCGAGGACGTCGCGGACCGGCTGATCGCCGCCGCGGTCAAGGGCACGATGACGGTGGGCGCCGGTGTGGGCGCCGCCGCGATGATGCCCACCCCGCCCGCCATGCCGGCGGAGGTCGCCGCCGAGACCCTCGGCGTCGCGGCCATCGAGTACAAGCTCATCGCCGAGCTGCACGAGCTCTACGGGCTGCGCGCGCCCGGCACGGCCCGGGACCGCGCCACGGCCTACCTGTGGGCCTGGTCCCAGCAGCGCGGCATCGACGTGCTCAAGCTGTCCACCGTCAACGTGGCGGTCGGCACCTCCATGAAGAAGGAGCTGCGCCAGCGGCTGCTGCGGCGCACCCTGCGCCACACCCCCGCGCTCACCCCGTTCCTCATCGGCGCGTCCGTCGGCGCCCTGATGAACAGGCGCGACACCCGCAGGCTCGCCGAGCGCGTACGGCACGACCTGCGCGCCGCGCAGCGCCCCCGCCCGGCCGAGCCCGCCTGACCCGCCCGGCGCCTAGGCGCCTGCCGCCGGTCCCGCCCCGCCGCCCGTCTCCCGTTCGCCCGAAAAACCGCCACCCGTCTCCTCGCCGGCCGTCCTCCCCGTCCCGCCGCCCGCCGCCGCGACCGCGGCCTGGAGCGCCTGGGCCAGCCGCTTGGGCGAGCGCGTCGACAGGTAGAGGTAGGGCGTCGGGTCCTGCGGATCGGTCACCTCGACCTTCAGCGCCGTCGGCACGTAGGAGCGCAGCAGCATGAACGCCCGCTGGTCCGCCTTGTACGACCGCCAGGCCGACGCCTCGGCCTCGTCGAGCACCACCGCCTCGCCCAGCGCTGTCACCGGAATCCGCGCCTTGCCCGCCACAAGGGAGCCGGCGACCACACGGATGCGCACCGAGCCGTAGGAGCTGACGGCCGTCATCGCCAGGACGCCGCCGCCTGCCAGGCCCGCGAGCATCGCCAGCGGGCCGAAGGGGAAGAGGATGATGGCCATCGCCACCCCGGTGCCGACGGCCATCACCCACCAGGACCGCGGCACCGTCAGGCGCTCGTCGTAGGGCTGGGGGGCGCCGCCGGAGGCGCCGCGCGGGGCGGGCTGCGACGGGCCGGAGGACACACCGGGAAGGGCACCAGACATGGCACCAGACTGCCATGCCCCGCTGCGCGGACGCGGGAAGGGAAAGGTTCCCGCAGGAGGGTAGGGTCTGCGGCGTGAGTTCAGCCACGACACCCCCGAGTCACGGACGGCAGGGCCTGACCCCGCCGCCCGACGCGACCGCGCCGGTGCGCCATCCGGACGCCCCCGGGCCCGGCGAGCTGCTGGGCGCGCACTACGACCAGTGCTTCGGCTGCGGTCAGGACCAGGCGCACGGGCTGCACCTGGTCACCACGGCCGGCGAGGGTGTCAGCGTCACAGCGGAGTTCACCGTGCGGCCCGCCCACCAGGGCGCGCCCGGACTCGCCCACGGCGGCGTCCTGGCCACCGCCCTCGACGAGACCCTGGGCTCGCTGGGCTGGCTGCTGCGGACCATCGCCGTCACCGGCCGTCTGGAGACGGACTTCGTGCGCCCGGTTCCGGTCGGCGCCACCCTCCACCTGTCGGCCCGCTGCGTGGCGGTCGCCGGCCGCAAGATCTACAGCACCGCCGAGGGCCGGATCGGCGCCCCGGACGGCCCGCTGGCCGTCCGCGCCGACGCCCTGTTCGTCGAGGTGAAGATGGAGCACTTCACCAGCAACGGCCGCCGCGAGGAGATCCAGGCCGCGCTCGCCGACCCCGACCGGGTCAAGGTCGCCCGCGCCTTCGAGGTGAACCCGTGAGCCCCGCTCCGCGCCCGCCCGTGGACGTCCTGCTGCGCCGCCTCGACGAGTCCGTGCCCGTCCCGTCGTACGCGCACCCCGGCGACGCGGGCGTCGACCTGGTGACCACCGAGCCCGCCGTACTCGCCCCGGGGGAGCGGGCGGTCCTGCCCACCGGCATCGCGATCGCCCTGCCCGACGGGTACGCGGCCTTCGTGCATCCCCGCTCCGGACTGGCCGCCCGCTGCGGCGTCGCGATGGTGAATGCCCCGGGAACGGTCGATGCCGGGTACCGTGGGGAGATCAAGGTGATCGTGGTCAATCTCGACCCGCGTGAGAGCGTCGGATTCGAGCGGGGCGACCGGATCGCCCAACTGGTCGTTCAGCAGGTCGAGCGGGTCAGGTTCCACGAAGTGGCGGAGCTGCCCGGCTCTGCCCGGGCCGCGGGGGGCTTCGGCTCCACGGGGGGTCACGCCGCGGTGGAGACGCCGCAGGCGGACACGTCCACCAACGGATACGCATCGGTCCTCAGCGACCGGGAAGGACAGTGACCGTGTTCCGTCGTCGCAAGGTGCGCGAAGACGCCATCGACGAGTTCGACGAGGCCGAGAGCCCGGAGGAGGAGTCGGAGCAGACCGCGGAAGCAGCGGAGCCGGAGGACTCCGGCGGGTCCCGGTACAACCTTCCGCCCGCTCCGCGTCCCGACGGGCCGTGGGACATCAGCGAGGTCCAGCAGCCCGGCGAGGGCCGGGTGGACCTGGGCGGTCTGTTCGTCCCCGGGGTGGACGGCATGGAGCTGCGGGTCGAGGTCGCGGGCGAGTCCATCGTCGCCGCGACGGTGGTGCTGCGCGACAGCGCCATCCAGCTCCAGGCGTTCGCGGCCCCCAGGTCCGAGGGCATCTGGGGCGAGGTGCGCGACGAGATCGCCTCCGGCATCACGCAGCAGGGCGGCATCGTCGACGAGGTCGAGGGGCCGCTCGGCTGGGAGCTGCGGGCCCAGGTGCCGGTGCAGTTGCCGGACGGGACCAACGGCGTCCAGCTCGTCCGCTTCGTCGGCTGCGACGGCCCGCGCTGGTTCCTGCGCGGCGTCATCTCCGGCCAGGGCGCGGTGCAGCCGGGCGCCGCCGGAGTGCTGGAGGCCGTCTTCCAGGACACCGTGGTGGTACGCGGCGACGCCCCGATGGCGCCGCGCGACCCGATCGTGCTCCAGCTGCCGAACGACGCCCAGATGGTCCCGGACGGCACGGCGCCCGACCAGGCCGACGTCCAGAAGTTCGGCGACGGCATCGACCCGATGCGGCGCGGCCCGGAGATCACCGAACTGCGTTAGCGCCGGGAGCGCGCTCCGCCGGATCCGGGAGCGCGCGTCCGGCCGCCGTACCGCACGGCGTAAGGACCACGTACGCGCCGCGTACGGAACCGTGTACGGACCCTGTACGGACCGCTGGGCCGTGCCCGTTGCCCCCACTGCCCGGTCGCCGATACGTTCGGCGGCCGGGCGGTTTCGTCGCACGGGGAGAACACGGGGGGAACGAGGATGAGCGGGACACCGGCCGCGTCCGCGGCCACGTCGCCGGCGGGCGGGGCGGACGGCGACGCCATGGTGGTGGTCGAGGACCTGTGCCGTACGTACGGCAGCGGCGAGACCGCCGTGCACGCCCTGCGCGGGGTCTCCTTCAGCGTGCAGCGCGGCCGGCTCGTCGCCTTGAAGGGCCGGTCCGGCTCGGGCAAGACCACGGTCCTCAACCTGGTCGGCGGCCTGGACACCCCGGACTCCGGCGTGGTGCGGGTGGACGGCGTCGACCTGTCGGGCCTCGGCGAGGACGGCCTGCTCGGCCTGCGCCGCGACCGCATCGGCTTCGTCTTCCAGTCCTTCGGCCTGATCCCGATCCTCACGGCCGCCGAGAACGTGGGCGTCCCCATGCGGCTGCGCAAGGTCCCCGCGCGCGAGCGCGAGGAGCGCGTCGCCCTGCTGCTCTCGCTCGTCGGCCTGTCCGACCACGCGGCCCAGCGCCCCACCGAGATGTCCGGCGGCCAGCAGCAGCGCGTCGCCATCGCCCGCGCGCTCGCCAACCGCCCGGTCCTGCTCATCGCCGACGAACCCACCGGCCAGCTCGACGCGGACACGGGCCTCGCCGTCATGGAGCTGCTGCGCGCGGTCGTCCGCTCCGAGAACGTCACGGCCCTGGTCGCCACCCACGACCCGCAGCTCATCGGCCTGGCCGATCGTGTCCTGGAGCTGCGCGACGGCCGCACGGCCGAGACCGCCTGACGCGCCCGCGCCCCCGCCCCGGGCCGCTTCCCGGTCTCCCGCGGGCCGGATCGGGCATCCGGTACGGCGGGCCGGGCGTCAAGACGCCGTCAAGGTGCGCCCGTGCGGGGCACCCGGTCCCGTTTGTCCGGTTCGCTCGTTCTAAAGTCGAGGCATGGCACGCGGCACGCTGCGCATCTACCTCGGAGCCGCCCCCGGCGTGGGCAAGACGTACGCCATGCTCGCCGAGGGGCACCGGCGTGCCGGGCGCGGCACGGACGTGGTCGTCGGCTACGTCGAGCACCACAGCCGGCCGCGCACCGAACTCATGGCGCGCGGCCTGGAGGAGGTGCGCCGCAAGGAGGTCGGCCACCGCGGCGCCGTCTTCCCCGAGATGGACGTCGACGCGATACTCGCCCGCGCCCCCGAGGTGGCGCTGGTCGACGAGCTCGCCCACACCAACGTGCCCGGCTCGCGCAACGCCAAGCGCTGGCAGGACGTCGAGGAACTGCTCAAGGCCGGCATCGACGTCGTGTCCAACCTCAACATCCAGCACCTGGAGTCGCTCGGCGACGTGGTGGAGGCCATCACCGGCGTGCGGCAGCGCGAGACCGTGCCCGACGAGGTCGTGCGCCGCGCCGACCAGATGGAACTGGTCGACATGTCGCCCCAGGCACTGCGCCGCCGCATGGCCCACGGCAACATCTACCCGCCCGACAGGATCGACGCGGCCCTGTCGAACTACTTCCGCCCCGGCAACCTCACCGCGCTGCGCGAGCTGGCGCTGCTGTGGACCGCGGACCGGGCCGACGAGCACCTCCAGCAGTACCGGGCCGACCACCGCATATCCGGCGTCTGGCAGGCCCGCGAGCGCATCGTGGTCGGCCTGACCGGCGGCCCCGAGGGCCGGACGCTGATCCGCCGGGCCGCCCGTATGGCCACCAAGGGGTCGGGCGGGGAGATCCTCGCGGTGCACATCGTCAGGGACGACGGCCTGGCGTCCGGGCGCACCCGGGAGCTGGCCGAGCAGCGCGGCCTCGTGGAGGACCTCGGCGGCACCTTCCACCAGGTCGTGGGCGACGACGTCCCCGACGCCCTGCTCGACTTCGCCCGGGGCGTCAACGCCACGCAGATCGTGCTGGGCACCAGCCGCCGCAGGACCTGGCAGTACGCCCTGGGGCCCGGCGTCGGCGTCACCGTCGCCCGCGAGTCCGGCGACATAGACGTCCACATCGTCACCCACGAGCACGCCGCCAAGGGCCGCGGCCTGCCCGCCGCCCGCGGCGCCCGGCTGGGCCGCTCCCGCGCCGTGGCGGGCTGGCTGGCCGGCGTGGGCGCGCCGCTGCTGCTGACGCTGCTGCTCACCCGCTCGCGCCCGGGCGCGAGCCAGTCCACCGAGATGCTGCTCTTCCTCACGCTGACCGTGGCCGCCGCCCTGATCGGCGGCCTGTGGCCGGCCCTGGCGTCGGCGCTGGCGGGCTCCGTACTGCTCAACTACTACTTCACCGCGCCCACCCACTCCTTCACCATCGCCCAGCCCGAGAACATCATCGCGCTGGTGATCTTCGTCCTGGTCGGCGCCGCCGTCGCCTCCGTGGTCGACCTCGCGGCCAGGCGCGCCCAGCAGGCGGCCAGACTGGGCGCGGAGGCGCGGATCCTGTCGTACCTGGCGGGCGGCGTGCTGCGCGGCGAGAGCGGCCTGGAGGCGCTCCTGGAGCGGGTGCGGGAGACCTTCGGCATGGAGTCGGTGGCGCTGCTGGAACGGGCGGGCGAGAACGGCGAGTGGACGTGCGCGGCCCGTGTCGGAGGTCCGCCCTGCCCGCGGCCGGAGGAGGCCGACGTGGACGTGCCCGTCAACGAACGGTTGTCGCTGGCGCTGACCGGGCGGGTCCTGCCGGCCGCCGACCGCCGCGTCCTGTCCGCGTTCGCCGCTCAGGCCGCGGTGGCCCTCGACCGGCGGCGCCTGGCCGACCAGGCCGAGCAGGCGCGTGCGCTGGCGGAGGGCAACAGGATCCGCACCGCGCTGCTCGCCGCCGTCTCCCACGACCTGCGCACCCCGCTGGCCGGCATCAAGGCGTCGGTCTCGTCGCTGCGCTCGGACGACGTGGCCTGGTCGGCGCAGGACGAGGCCGAACTGCTGGCGGGCATCGAGGAGGGCGCCGACCGGCTCGACCACCTTGTGGGCAACCTGCTCGACATGTCCCGGCTGCAGACCGGCACCGTCACCCCGCTGATCCGCCAGGTCGACCTGGACGAGGTGGTGCCGATGGCGCTGGGCGGGGTGCCCGGGCACGGCGTCGCCCTGGACGTCCCCGAGACCCTGCCCATGGTCGCCGTCGACGCCGGGCTGCTGGAGCGCGCGGTGGCCAACGTGGTGGAGAACGCCGTCAAGTACAGCCCGGAAGGCGCCGAGGTGCTGGTGGCCGCCAGCGCGCTGGCCGACCGGGTCGAGCTGCGGGTGGCCGACCGCGGCCCGGGCGTCCCGGACGGCGCCAAGGAGCGCATCTTCGAGCCCTTCCAGCGGTACGGGGACGCGCCGCACGGCAACGGCGTCGGCCTGGGCCTGGCGGTGGCCCGCGGCTTCGCCGAGGCGATGGGCGGCACACTGACCGCGGAGGACACTCCCGGCGGCGGCCTGACCATGGTCTTCACCCTGCGCGCGGCCCCCGGTGGCGCCCCGGCCCGCCCCGGCCTCCCGGCGGAGGCGACGACATGACCGGCGCGCCGCCCCCGGCGCCCCACCGCCACCGGCCACCCGTGACCACCGCGAGCTCCCGTACGGGCCGCCCGGCCGACTCCCGTTCGAGCCGCGCGACCGGCTCCCGTACGGGCCCAGGAGCGAGGACCACGACATGACGACCGAGCAGCGGCCCCCCACCCACCGGGTGCTCGTGGTCGACGACGAGCCCCAGTTGGTGCGGGCCCTGGCCATCAACCTGCGCGCCCGCGCCTACGAGGTCGACGCCGCCCACGACGGCGCCTCCGCCCTGCGCCTGGCCGCCGCCCGCCACCCCGACGTGGTCGTGCTCGACCTCGGCCTGCCCGACATGGACGGCGTCGAGGTGATCCGGGGCCTGCGCGGCTGGACGCGGGTGCCGATCATCGTGCTGTCCGCCCGCCAGGCCTCCGGCGAGAAAGTGGAGGCGCTGGACGCGGGCGCCGACGACTACGTGACCAAGCCGTTCGGCATGGACGAGCTGCTGGCCCGGCTGCGCGCCGCGGTCCGCCGGGCCGCCCCCTCCGGCCCCGAGGACGGCGCCACCGTCGAGACCGCGGCCTTCACCGTCGACCTCGCCGCGAAGAAGGTCAACCGCGACGGCGCCGACGTCCGCCTCACCCCGACCGAGTGGCACCTGCTGGAGGTCCTGGTACGCAACCGCGGCCGGCTCGTCGGCCACAAACAGCTCCTGCGCGAGGTGTGGGGGCCGGCCTACGGCACCGAGAGCAACTACCTGCGGGTGTACATGGCCCAGTTGCGCCGCAAGCTGGAGGCCGACCCGGCGCGGCCCCGGCACTTCGTCACCGAGCCGGGCATGGGGTACCGGTTCGAGCCGTGACCGCCGCGGACCGCCCGCAGGTCACCTGGTGGTGTCGTACCCGGCCGGTACCCTTGCAGACATGAGTGGTGCCATCCGTTCCGACCGGCCCGCCGGCCGCTTCCGCCGCATGCTCGACCGGCTGTCCTCCTCTCCCGAGGAGCTGCACTCCGAGGAGCTGCTCCAGGAGGCGAAGGCCACCGGCTGCACCCGGATCAGCGACTGCTCCGACCGCCAGATCGCGACCGTGACCGGTACGCTGCGTACGGTCACGCTCCGTCCCAGGGCCGGCGTGCCCGCACTGGAAGCCGAGCTGTTCGACGGTTCCGCCGCCCTCGATGTGGTGTGGCTGGGCCGTCGCAGCATCACCGGCATAGAGCCCGGCCGCCGCATCATCGCGACGGGCCGGATCTCCATGAACCGGGGCCGGCCGGTGCTGTTCAACCCCAAATACGAGTTGCGCCCGGTCGGACAGGAGTAACAGGTGGCGTCGATCGACAAGCAGGACGGTGCCGACCGGCACGACGGTGGGGACCGGCCGGACGCGGCGGCGAGAGCGATCACCGAGGCCGCGCTCTTCGAGGCGTTCGGCGGGATCCGCGGCATGGTGGAGACCACCGTCCCGGGCCTGGTGTTCGTCGCGGTGTACACCGCCCACCGGGACATCAAGATCTCCGCGCTGGCCGCGCTCGCGCTGTCCGTGGTGATGGGCGTGGCCCGGCTGCTGCGCCGGGACACCCTCAAGCACGCCTTCAGCGGGGTCTTCGGCGTCGCCTTCGGCGCGGTCTTCGCGATGATGTCCGGCAACGCCAAGAACTTCTACCTGCCGGGGATGCTCTACACCCTGGGTCTGGCCGTCGCCTACCTGGTCAGCGCCGCGGCCGGTTTCCCGCTGCTCGGACTGATCCTCGGCCCGGTGTTCAAGGAGAACCTGTCCTGGCGCAAGCGCAACCCGGGTCGGCTCAAGGCGTACACCAAGGCGAGCTGGGCCTGGGGCCTGATCCTGCTGGGCAAGTCGGCGATCCTCTTCCCGCTCTACTGGTGGGGTGACGCCACCCAGCTCGGCTGGGTCAAGGTCGCCCTCGGCATCCCGCCGTTCCTGCTGTCCGTCTACCTGACCTGGATCTTCCTGGTGAAGGCGCCGCCGCCGATCGACGTGATCGCGGAGATGGAGGAAGCCGAGAAGGCGGAGAAGGCCCGCGCCTCCTCCGCCTCCTGACCGGGGCCCGGGCTCTGACCGGGACCCGGACCCGGGCTCTGACCCGGACCCGCGAAGACCGCCGGTCCGGGCCTCCCGAGGGGCCCGGGCCTTCCGGCCGACGGGTCACTCCTCCTCGGGCTCGTCCTCCGTCTCCGCCTCGTCCCGCAGCGACAGCAGGTCCTCCAGCTGCTCCTCCCGGTGCGGCGCCGCCACGAAGAGCAGCTCGTCACCGGCCTCCAGCGCGTCGTCCTTGGAGGGCGTCAGCACCCGGTTGCCGCGGATGATCGTGACCAGCGACGTGTCGGTGGGCCAGCTCACATCGCCCACCCGGGTGCCGACCAGCGCCGCCTCCCGCGGCAGCGTCAGCTCCACCAGGTTCGCGTCGCCCTGGCTGAACCGCAGCAGCCGCACCAGGTCGCCGACGCTCACCGCCTCCTCGACGAGCGCGGACATCAGGCGCGGCGTGGACACGGCCACGTCGACGCCCCAGGACTCGTTGAACAGCCACTCGTTCTTGGGGTTGTTCACCCGGGCCACCACCCGCGGGACCCCGTACTCGGTCTTGGCCAGCAGTGAGACCACCAGGTTGACCTTGTCGTCGCCGGTGGCGGCGATCACCACGTTGCAGCGCTGCAGCGCCGCCTCGTCCAGCGAGGTGATCTCGCAGGCGTCGGCCAGCAGCCACTCGGCCTGCGGGACCCGCTCCACCGAGATCGAGCTGGGGTTCTTGTCGACGAGCAGCACCTCGTGCCCGTTCTCCAGCAGCTCGGCGGCGATGGACCGGCCGACCGCGCCGGCCCCCGCGATGGCGACCCTCATGAGTGCGCCTCCTCGGGCCCCTTGGCGAACGCCTCTTCCACGTCGGCGACCCCGTCCGTGCGCATCATCACATGCACCAGGTCGCCCTCCTGCAGAACGGTCTGCGAGGTCGGCAGCATCGCCTCGCCGAGCCGCGTGATGAACGCCACTCGTACTCCGGTCTCCTCCTGCAGCCGGCTGACCTTGTGCCCGATCCACGTGGGCGAGGTGTGCACCTCGGCGAGCTGCACTCCGCCACTCGGGTCACGCCACAGCGGCTCGGCGCCCGACGGCAGCAGCCGGCGCAGCATCTGGTCGGCCGTCCAGCGCACGGTGGCGACCGTCGGGATGCCGAGCCGCTGGTAGACCTCGGCCCGCCGGGGGTCGTAGATCCGGGCCACCACGTTCTCGATGCCGAACATCTCCCTGGCCACCCGGGCGGCGATGATGTTGGAGTTGTCGCCGCTGCTGACGGCCGCGAAGGCGCCCGCCTCCTCGATTCCGGCCTCGCGCAGCGTGTCCTGGTCGAACCCGACTCCGGTCACCCGGCGCCCGCCGAACCCGGAGCCCAGCCGGCGGAAAGCCGTCGGGTCCTGGTCGATCACCGCGACCGTATGCCCTTGCTGTTCGAGGGAGTGCGCGAGAGTGGAGCCCACTCGCCCGCACCCCATAATCACGACGTGCACGACCGTCCTTCCGGCTTCGTCAATGAGTCCCCTTTGAGTCACCGCCCGCGCACCTGGCGCGGTGCGCGACGAGTGCCTGAGACCGGTACTCAGCGTCTCAGACCGCGGCCAAAGCTACACACGCGCGGCGCGGCGCAGAAGGTTGCCACGTGCCGTCCGCCTTCCGGGATCGCAGGGGGGCATCCGCACATCCGAGCGATCCTCTAACATCGCGGGGTGTCCAAACTGACCGACCTGCCGAAGCGGATCCTCATCGGGCGGGCGCTGCGCAGCGACAAACTGGGCGAGACGCTGCTGCCCAAGCGGCTCGCGCTGCCGGTGTTCTCCTCCGATCCGCTGTCCTCGGTGGCGTACGCGCCGGGCGAGGTCCTGCTCGTACTGTCCATCGCGGGCGCCTCGGCGTACCACTACAGCCCCTGGATCACCGGCGCCGTGGTGGTGCTGATGTTCACGGTGGTCGCCTCCTACCGGCAGAACGTGCACGCCTACCCCTCCGGCGGCGGTGACTACGAGGTCGCCACCACCAACCTGGGGCGCAGGGCCGGGCTGACCGTCGCCAGCGCCCTGATGGTCGACTACGTGCTCACGGTGGCGGTGTCGGTCGCCTCCGGCATCGAGAACCTGGGCTCCGCCGTCCCCTTCTTCGTCAGCCACAAGGTCCTCGGCGCGGTCGGTATGATCGTGCTGCTGATGCTGATGAACCTGCGCGGAGTGCGCGAGTCCGGGAGCATCTTCGCCGTCCCCACCTACGCCTTCGTCTTCGGCGTGTTCTGCATGATCGGCTGGGGCGTCCTCAAGATCGCCACCGGCCACGAGATGCACGCCCCCACGGCCGGCTACACCATCCACGCGGAATCCTCCGGTCTCGGCGGGTTCGCACTGGTCTTCCTGCTGCTGCGGGCCTTCTCCTCCGGATGCGCCGCGCTGACCGGCGTCGAGGCGATCAGCAACGGTGTGCCCGCCTTCAAGAAGCCCAAGTCGAAGAACGCGGCCACCACCCTGACCGCGATGGGCCTGCTGGCCGTCACCATGTTCTGCGGCATCATCGCGCTGGCCATGAACACCAAGGTCCACATGGCGGAGAACCCGGCCACCGACCTGCTGGACCACGGCCGGCCGCTGGGCAGCGGATACACCCAGGACCCGGTGATCGCCCAGGTCGCCGAGGCGGTCTTCGGCCACAACTCGATCCCGTTCGTGTTCCTGGCGTCGGTGACCGCGCTGGTGCTGTTCCTGGCCGCAAACACCGCCTACAACGGCTTCCCGGTGCTCGGCTCGATCCTCGCCCAGGACCGCTACCTGCCGCGCCAGTTGCACACCCGCGGCGACCGGCTGGCGTTCTCCAACGGCATCGTGCTGCTGGCCGGCTTCGCCGCCGTCCTCGTCGTCATCTACGGCGCCGACTCCACCCGCCTGATCCAGCTCTACATCGTCGGCGTCTTCGTGTCCTTCACCCTCAGCCAGACCGGTATGGTCCGGCACTGGAACCGCCACCTGAGGACCGAGACCGACCAGGCCGTGCGCCGCCGCATGATGCGCTCGCGGGCGATCAACACCTTCGGCGCCTTCTTCACCGGCATGGTGCTGGTGATCGTGCTGCTGACGAAGTTCACCCACGGTGCCTGGGTCGCCGTCCTGGGCATGGTCGTCTTCTACGCGACCATGACCGCGATCCGCCGCCACTACACCCGGGTGTCGGACGAGCTGGCCGCCGGCGACGAGCCGGGCGACGAGTACGTGCTGCCCTCGCGGGTGCACTCCATCGTGCTGGTCTCCAAGGTGCACAAGCCCACCCTGCGCGCTTTGTCGTACGCCAAGCTGATGCGCTCGGACTCCCTGGAGGCGCTCAGCGTCAACGTCGACCCGGACGACACCAAGGCGCTGCAGCGGGAGTGGCAGCGGCGCGGCATCGACGTCTCGCTGAAGGTCCTCGACTCGCCCTACCGCGAGATCACCCGCCCGATCGTCGACTACGTCAAGGGCCTGCGCCGCGAGAGCCCCCGGGACGTGGTGAGCATCTACATCCCCGAGTACGTCGTCGGCCACTGGTACGAGCACCTTCTGCACAACCAGAGCGCGCTGCGGCTCAAGGGCCGGCTGCTGTTCACCCCCGGGGTGATGGTCACCTCCGTGCCGTGGCAGCTCGAATCCTCCGAGCTGGCCAAGGCGCGCGCCAAGCGGCGGGCCGACTGGAACGCGCCCGGATCCGTCCGCCGCGGCTCGGTGGGGCCCCCGCGCAGGATCGAGGCGGCGGACTCGGGCACCATGGGCCGCGACGTAAAGTAGGTCTTTGCGCCCGAGGGCCGCGGACCGTCCGCCCGGGCGGCCGCCCGTGGCCCCCAGTCCGCTCCCGCCGTCCTCTCACCCCGTCCCGCCGCCCAGGAGCAGCTCCGCCATGCAGACACAGCCCGCCGCTTCCCTCGTCGGCCAGGAGTACGAGGTCGAGGTCGGCCCGGTCGCCCACGGCGGCCACTGCGTGGCGCGGACCGACGCCGGACAGGTGCTGTTCGTACGGCACGCGCTGCCCGGTGAACGAGTGGTGGCGCGGGTCACCGAGGGCGAGACGGGCGCGCGGTTCCTGCGGGCCGACGCGGTACGTGTCCTGGCGGCGTCCAAGGACCGGGTGGAGGCGCCCTGCCCGTTCTCCGGACCGGGCCGGTGCGGGGGCTGCGACTGGCAGCACGCGGCACCGGGCGCCCAGCGGCGCCTGAAGGCCGCCGTGATCGCCGAGCAGCTGGAGCGGCTGGCGGGCCTGAGCCCGCAGGACGCCGGCTGGGACGGCACGGTCGAGCCCGCGCCCGGCGACAAGGTCGCCAAGGGCGAGGTCCCCGCGTGGCGCACCCGGGTCCAGTACGCGATCGACGACGAGGGCCGGGCCGGGCTGCGACGGCACCGCTCGCACGAGGTCGAGGTGATCGACCACTGCATGATCGCCGCTCCGGGCGTGAGCGAGCTGGGCGTCGAGGCCCGCGCCTGGCCGCAGATCGCCTCCGTGGAGGCGATCGCCGCCACCGGCTCCAACGACCGCCAGGTCGTCCTCACCCCGCGCCCCGGCGGGCGGCTGCCGCTGGTCGAACTCGACCGGCCGGTGTCCGTGCAGCGCGTCGGCGAACGCGATCACGCCGTGCACCGCGTGCACGGCCGCCCCTTCGTCCGCGAACGCGCCGCCGGGCGCACCTGGCGGGTCGGCGACGGCGGCTTCTGGCAGGTCCACCCCAAGGCGGCCGACCTGCTGGTGGACACGGTCATGCGGGGGCTGATGCCGAAGCCCGGGGACACGGCGCTGGACCTGTACTGCGGGGTGGGCCTGTTCGCCGGGGCCCTGGCCGAGCGGGTGGGGGAGCGCGGCGCGGTGCTCGGCATCGAGTCGGCCAAGCGCGCGGTGGAGGACGCCCGGCACAACCTGCGGGACCTGGACCGGGTCCGCATCGAGCAGGGCAAGGTCGAGCAGGTTCTGCCCAGGACCGGCATCACCGAGGCCGACCTCGTCGTCCTCGACCCGCCCCGGTCGGGCGCCGGCCTGACCGCCGTCCGCCAGGTCGCCGCGCTCGGCCCCCGCCGCATCTGCTACGTGGCCTGCGACCCGGCCGCCCTCGCCCGCGACCTGGCCTACTTCGCCGACAACGGCTACCGCCCGGTCCTGCTGCGTGCCTTCGACCTGTTCCCCGTCACCCACCACGTGGAATGCGTCGCGGTGCTCAAGCGGGCGGGGAAGGGCGCCTGACCTGCGGGTTGGCCGATGTGCGTTATGTGCGGTGTGGGCGTTACGGGCGGTATCTCGACGCTGAAATGACGCTCGTGACGCTCATTTGACGCTCGTTGATCTTGAATGCTGACGGCGAGTCAGGCGTATTGCCAGGCAGGTCAGACCCTGTTCGAGGTGGTAAGCACCGATGGGGGGACGAGAGCAGGCGGCGCTGAGTGCAGGCCGATACGCCCTGCTGGTCAGATGTTCCGGAAGAGACCAGGCAGGGCTGTGACCTGCCGTGATGAGTGACTGATGGCTTCTGACCTGCGCGAATGGTCTTTCAGCTGTTTCATGTTCATGCTGGTTGATGGGGCTGGAAGTCCCAGAAAAGTCCCAGAGGACTCCCACTGCTGTCGGCCATTCTTTCGGTCCGTATCCACAGTGGGGCTGTGCAGTACGGGCCGAAGCCTGTGCATCGATGGTCCACTCTCAACGAACGGCACGGCTCACTTCTCGAGCGGCTTGCAGTCGGCGAAGAATCTGGTGCTTGGGTTCGGGGAGACTGGCGCTCGGCCTATCCCTGCGTGACTGAGGGCTTCTGTCGATCGACAAGGGCCGTGGCGGTGCCCGCGTCGAGGTCACCGAGGCCGCCATGCTGGAGCGACCGCTGCTCCTCACCGACGCGGGCACCGGGCTGTCGCTGTCGGACCCCGGGACAGGGACCGTCCGCTTCTTGGGGAGGCGGGCCGTTCGTGCGCCGTAAATTTGGGGCTCTGCCGAGGGCCTCCTTGGGGCACGATCTCCACACGGTGGTGGCGGAGCCGGAAAAGATCTTGAGCGGAGGGGGGTGCGCACGCCGGGTAGCGAGCGACATGCAGATGATGGACGAACCGGGCTCGGATGGCGACGAGCTGCTCCTGCGATGGCGGCAGGGGCGGCTGGACGTGCGCACCCTCTACGCTGCCGTCCGCGAGCCGATGCACCAGAGCGCTCGCCGCGGGATCTCCTTGATCACCTCGTCCACCCCGGACCCGCGCGACGTCGAGGAAGCCGTCGCCGATGCGTTCGAGAAGCTGCGCGCCAAAGATCCCGGAGAGGTGACGTCCGTCATCGGCCTCGCAAGGATGATCGCCTTGCGCCGCGGGCAGGACATCGGCAGGAGGGTGGTCCACGAGCGCGAGGAGATCAGGAAGTATCTCGCTGATCCGCGGGTCGACGCGACGATGGACTTCCATGACGAGGAGGTGCGCGCTGCCGAGGAAGACGAAGCAGTCCTCGTCATGGCCGCGGACTGCTTCGGATGCTTGACCGAGGAGCAGCACGACCTCGTGGCGAAGACGATCATGGGACAGGAGACGCTGTCCGACTGGGCACTGCGGAACGGCAAGTCTCACCAGTCCGCGAGTAGGCAAAGACGCCGGGCCATCGAGACGATCAAGCGCTGCATCGCGTCGAAGCAGCGCGAAGGCACCACGGGACGGGAGGTGACACCATGACCGACGACGAGGAGATGGAGAACCGGCTCGACGCACTCATCGAGGAGTATCAGCTCTATCTGCGGGGGCAGGGCCCCGAGCCGGATCTCTCGGATCTGCCGCCGCGCCGTCAGGAGACAATCAGGGAACAGTTCAGAATTGTGAAGGCCCTCGCTGACCGTCGCCCTGAACTGCCGCCCCTTGAGCAGGATCCCGTGGCGATTCGCCTGGGCCTGGCGGGACCGGGGATCTCGACTTCCCCTGTGATGCTGCCCGGCACTGGCGGTCGGCAGGCAACGGGTGGTGAGTTCCTGGAGACGTCCCTCGACGAGGTGGCTTTCCGGTTTCAAGGCCGCGTGGTCCTCGAGAGCGTGCCGGCGTGGTTGCCGGACACGCCGGAAGCACTCCAGGGCGTGGCGCAGTGTTCTGTGCTGGCGGAAGCAGTAGCCGTCTTCGCCGGGGACACCGATGCGCCGTGGCTGCCGGACCGGCTCACCCGGTTCTTCAACCTGCGGCCGGAGGTCTCTGCCGCCTGTGTCAGCTCGCCCGACGCCGAACGGGCCATGGTCTTCACGCCGGCGGACGCGACACGTTCGCTCGATCCGGCTCTCGGCTGGCTCGATCCGCACCGCCCCATCACGGCTGAGCCCCTGTCGCTGGCGTTGACCCGGTTCTTCGAACAGCGCCTGCCGCGCTGGGACCGGGTGGCCGCCGCAGACATCTTCACGACGGTCGAGGGGCTCGACACCGAGGCGGCCATTGTGCTTGACGCGGAGATCGCTACGGCACTGCGAGCCCGGCCGCGGCTGGAATTCAGGAAGGCCGGACAGCGCGTGCTGGCCGAGATCGACCCGGCCCGCCTGGTTTCCTTGGTAGTCGCCGTGCAGACTGGCGAGCGGGGTCCCGGTGAGCTCGTGGAGGAGCTCACCGAAATGGCGGGGATCGGGGCATCATGATCGCCCGCATCCGCCTGGAACGATGGCGTGCCTACGAGACGCTGGATCTGACGTTGAACCGGGCGGTGACCTTCTTCGTCGCCCCAAACGGCGTCGGCAAGACGTCTTTGGTCGAAGCCGTACGGTGGGGCCTTTTCGGCAAGCCTGCCCCCCGCCGCCTGGGCCAGGCCGTGCGTATCGGGCACGACACGGCGACAGTGCAACTGGACCTGCTGGTGGACGACTGCGCGGTGCAGGTGACCAGGACACTCCACCGCGGTGGCGGGGTGCGCTTCGCAGCGACCGCCGACGGCGACCCGATCGACGAAGCTCGCTACAACCGTCTGCTGCAACGCGTCTGGGGGGCCGACCCCGGGCTGCTGGAGGCCCTGATCTTCGGGGCAGAAACCAAGGGCGAGGCCACCGCGTTCCCCATCAAGGACCACCTCGCGGACATCTTCGGCGTCACACCGCTGCTGCAGGCTGCCCACTCGATCAAGATCCGCAGGACCGAACTCGCGGCGAAGATCAGATCCCTGCGCAACGACCTGAGCGGTTCGGACGAGGCGATCGTGGCGGCGACCGCCGCCGTCGCCCGGCTCGAGCGGGAACTGGCGGCCGTCGCCGAGGAGCGCAGCGCGGCCGAAGATGCGGCGGCCCGGCTGGAACAAGCCGCAGAGCTCGCCAGGGGCTGGGCCGAATACCGGCTTGCGGCTCACGCGTACGACGAGAAGGTGCGCGAACTCGTGATGCGCATGACCGGAACGATGCAGGCCGTCGATGCGGACTTGGCGGAGGCGATCGCCGCCGATGAGCGCGAGGCGTTTACGCAGCTCGAATCGAACCTGGCCGCGAAAACCGCCGCCGAGATCCAGGCGGCGCGAGCCGCATCCGGTGTGGAACTTCTCGCCGACTCCACCGGCCACTGCCCGACCTGCCTGCGCCCGCTGGAGCCTGCCGAACGTGACCATGCGCTTCGCGCGCACGGCGGCGCGGACCACGCCGCACACGCCCAAATCGACCAGCATGACCGCGAAACCGCCAGGGCACGGGAACGCCTGACCGCAATCAGCCGGTTCCGCGACGCCTTGAGCGCGCTGCGCGCGCCGGTCGAGCCGGACGGCCCGGACCCAGGCAGCCAGGCGATCGACGAGCTCGACGGCGCACGCCGTCTCACCTCCGGCCTTGCCGAGCGCAACGGTCAGGTGACAGCCCAACTGGAGGCGGCCAGGGCCGAGCTGTCGAGACTGCAGCGAGCCGAAGCCGACCAGTCCCGATTGACCGAGACAGCGCGCCAGGACAGCGTCATGGAGGTCACCGAGCGCACCATCCACACACTCGCCGACCGCTACCTGACGAACTACATCGAGCCGATCGCGCGCGAGGTGGGGCACCGCTGGAAGCTCGTGTTCGGTGCCGACGGCCTCCACTTCGATGCCGACGGAAACCTGAGCGTCGCCCGCGGGGAGGCAAGCCTGGCGATGGGCGACCTCAGCGGTGGAGAACGCTCCACCGCACTGATCGTCACCCGGCTGCTGCTGGCCAACACCCTCGCCCGCGCCTCGAGCGTCTGGTTCGATGAACCCCTTGAGCACCTCGATCCACGCCGGCGCACCGCGATCGCCCAGACCCTGGTCTCCGCCGTCCAGGCCGGAACCGTCGGCCAGATCCTGGTGACCACCTACGAGGAGAACCTCGCCCGCCGCCTGGCCGCCGTCGCACCGGACACTGTGGGCCTGACGTACGCCACCACGGACTCCAGCTGAAAAAGTTCAGGCCAGGGGGGTGCGGATCGCACCGTGCCATCGACCTAGAGGTGAAGGCCCGCACACGGCGGCCCGGAACCCTGGGAGGCCCGCATGGCATCCACCGAGACCGAGATGACCCAGACCAAGCCCCAGCAGAAGGTCTTCGTCTTCGAAGTCGACGACATCGAGTACACCTACGACAAGCCGAAGATCACCGGCGCCCAGATCATGGCGATCGCCAGCATCAGCCTCTCCGATGGCATGGTGCAGATCCTCCCCGATGGATCGCGCGAGGCAATCGCACCGGACCAGACCGTCCACCTCGTGCCCGGCGCCCAGTTCAAGCGGCGCCCGCGCTTCAAGCGGGGCTGAGCCCATGTCCGTGCCCGAACGGCTGGCCGAACGCCTGAGGCAGGAGACACCACTGCTGCGCCAGGCGTTCCCGAACGCGACCCTCGACTGCGAGGCACTCGTGGTCATCCTGCACGACCACCTCCTGCCCGCCGGCTGGTCACACGACCACACCGATGTGCTGTTCGCCATCCCGCTCAATTATCCGGCCGGGCAGCCGGACAACATCTGCGCCCGCCCGGACCTGACCCTTGCAGGCGAGATGACCCCCGGCAACAGCCAGGGCATCCAGCAACACGCCGGCGGCCCCTGGCTGCAGTTCTCTTACCACATCGACCCGAACGACTGGCATCCGCACGCGGACCCCGTCAAGGGCAGCAACCTCGCCGACTACCTCGTCGGCGCCCTCACCCGCTTCCAGGAAGCGAGCTGACGCTGATGAGCGCACTGAAGTTCATGCGGCCCGAGCACTGGGCCCGCATCGAGCAGCACCTCGCCAACACCCGAGGCGAACGCTTCGCCTTTGCACTGACCAAGACCTTGTACGACGGCGAAGACGGCCCCGTGCTCGAGGTCATCGACATCGTCCTCATCGACGACGCGGACACCCAGCCGAACCACGACGGCTACTACCTGTCTGAGAATGCACTCGACCGCGTCCACAACCAGGCCCGCGCCACCGGCCACGGACTTGTGGAGTTCCACAACCACCGGGCCGCACCGCCCGCGTTCTCCTCCGTCGACGAGCGCGCACTCGCCGAAATGGCCCCCTACGCCGTCGACCTGCTCGACGGGACCCCCTACGCCGCCGCCGTCTGGGCCCCAGGAACGATCCGCGCCGACTGGTGGCGGCCCCTGCCCGGAGCCCACGTCGAACGCGGCCAGTTCCGCACCGTCACCGTGCTCGGTGAACACCTGAAGGTACTCAACGCTCCCCCCGTCACTGACGAACGGTTCACCCGCCAGATCCCACTCCTCGGCCCGGAAGCACAAGCCGCCATCGGCACACTGCGCGTGGCGCTGGTCGGAGCCGGGGGGACCGGATCCCACGCCGCACTGGCCCTGGCCTACCTCGGCTTCCGCAACCTCGTCGTACTCGACGACGACCACGTCGAGACGACCAACCTTAACCGCCTGGTCACCGCAGATCAGGCGGATCTCCAAGCCCCGAAGACGATCGTTGCCCGTCGCCGCATGCGGGCGATCGACCCGCGCATCAACATCCGCACCCTGCCAGGGCTCACACACTCTGGCACGCACCCTGAATTGCGGGACGTCGACCTGATCATCGGATGTGTCGATCACGACGGCCCACGCCACCGCCTGAACCAGTTCTCCATCGACACCCGCACGCCACTACTCGACATAGCCACTGGAGTGGACGAGAGCGCCGCCTCGGTCGCCCTCGGCGGCCGCATCGCGCTCCTCCTGCCGGGTGAAGCCTGTCTGACCTGCCAGGACGAACTCGACTCCGCTGAGATTTCCCGCTGGGCCAAACCCGAGCAAGCGCAAGCCCTCGACCGGGCTCACGGTTATGGCACCGGGACAGCGAATCCGTCCGTTGTCTACCTCAACGCCCTGGCAGTAAACGCCGCCCTCGCGGAACTCGGCGCGTGGATCTCCGGCGCCAGAACCCCGGCGCGCTGGCTCGACATCGACCTAGTAGGGACCATGAAATCCCCCGGCACCAGAATCGGCCCACGTCGAACTGTCCCTCGCGACCCCGGCTGCGTCGACTGCGCCCACTTGGCATGAGCGCAGCCGGACCTCACCCCGTCCGACCGGTCCAGATTGCAAGCCGTGCCACCTTTCCGCTGCGTCGGCAGGTCGCTGACCTTACAAAGGCAGGGCAGTGGCGGTTGGCCTCACATCTTGGAGGCCCTGCTGGGCCGGAAAGGGCAACGGTCAAAAGGCCATGTGCATTAGGCAGGTGTGAGACGGGCTCTGACCGGCAGTCGGGCTGGTCAGAGCCATGACTCCGGAGTGCCCCCGGCAGGCTTCGCACTTGCGCACACGGCTCCGGAGGCCGTGGCCAAAGCTTGTGTTTCCGCAGGTCGGGGCGTTACCTGATGGTTCGTCGGGTCTCCTGCGTCACAAATACGTCACTCGCTCCGACGTCGCACCTGATGCCTCATCAGGGCCGTCTGTCGCTGCCGCGCCTGGAAACAATCATGCCCCTGTCTGGCGTTCTTGTCTCGTCGGCCGCGGGGTGTGAGGGAGCACGGGGGGGCGCATTTGAGGTTGTTCACGCTGGGTGACGGGGGTGCGACGGAGATCGCGCCGCGCGCGTTGGAGTACGAGCGGGATCTGCAGAGGCTGGTCGAGGCGAACATGGAGGCGCTGCTGGGGGTGCGCTTCCTGGCAAGCGAGTACAGCACGGGGCCGGTGCACGGCGGGCGGATCGATTCGCTGGGGATCGATGAGAACGGTGCTCCGGTGGTGGTGGAGTACAAGCGCGGGCGGGATGCCGGAGTGATCACCCAGGGGTTGTTCTATCTGGCGTGGCTGTCCGATCACCGGGCGGAGTTCGAGGCCCTGGTCCGCGACCGGCTCGGGCTTCCGGCCGCGTCCCAGGTGCTGTGGAGCGCGCCGAGGCTGATCTGCGTGGCGGAGGACTTCAGCCGCTACGACCGGTACGCGGTCCGCGAGATCCGCCGGTGCATCGACCTGGTCCGCTACCGCCTCTTCGGCACCGGACTGCTCGGCCTTGAGCCGGTCGTCACCGCCGCGGCAGGCGACCACAGCCGGGGAGCAGGCTCTGGCAGTGCCCGGCGCACGCCGACGGCGCAGCCGGCCGACGGTGTCATCGGCGAGCTGCGGGACGCCCTGGACGATGTGCTGATGTCGCTGGGGGAGGACGTGCGGCGGATCGAGCGCAAGCAGTACCGGGCCTACCGGCGGCTGCGGAACATCGCCTGCGTCGGCCGGGACCGGCGCAGCGAGGTGCTGCTCTACCTGCGGGCCGACCCCAAGGAGGTCGATCTCGTTCCCGGCTTCACCCGGGACGTGACCGGTCTCGGGCATCACGGCACCGGGGACCTGGAGGTCCGCCTGCGCACCGAGAAGGACCTGGAGCGCGCCGCCGACCTGCTGCGCCTGAGCTACGCCGCGGCGTAGTTCAGCGCTGCGGGGGAGCCGGAGCGGCTCCTGCCTGTCGGTCGAGGCCCGTGGGGCGACGGCCAGCCGGGCGTGGGGCGTGCGCCTGCCCGCGGCCGTCACCTGCTGCGTGTGCTCGGCTTTGCGGGCAGTGTGATGCGAAGGGCTGGTGGCGGGTCCTTTCGTCGGAGCGGGCAGGGGGTGGCGGTGTGTATTCCATGATGCTGAGAAAACACGTTTTGCCTGACGGTAGTTTCCGTGCTACTGCAGGTCACATGCCGTGCCCTGGGCCTTGAGGCGTGCCGAGGCCGATGAACTGCGCGAGATCGCCGGAGCGCTCGCTCGGGCCGACAGCGGCAGCCGGCAGCCGGGCGCGCCGCGGTAGTCGGACGCCGGAGGCCGCTGTTCGGTCGGTCACCGTCAGTGAGGTTGTGGAGGGCGGGTGACCTGGGAATGTGCGCCGCCCGTGCTCGGTGCGCAAGACTCCTGCCGTGGGCATCAGCAGCTGGTGATCGGGGCTCGACGGTGGACAAGCAGACCGACCCGTTCGCGGCCGGACTGACGATGGTCGCCGGACGGGCGCTGGCGCTTGTGGCCTACCGGGATACCGAACGGTGGGGGGACCGGCCGCTGGTCCGCGGCGGCGACGATGCCCGCGGAACGGTACTGGCCCTAATGCCGCCGGCCTGCGACGGCCAGGGCGCCGAGTTCCGCCGGCGGGCGGCACGGGCGTTCTGGGACCTCGCCGAAGACCTGGCGGCAGGCCGTGCGCCCCTAGCCCGATGCACTGCCGAGTCCTGGGCGCTGCAGGTGATGCTGGAGCACGCCCCGAGGATCTGCGCGGCCACCGACGCGGAGCTGCGCGCGTGGGGAGTCGCAGTCCCAGACGGTGACGCTGACGACTACTACCCCCCGGACTTCGACGAGCAGCCGTTCATGTTCGTGATCGACAGCGCGGAGACCACCATTCCCGAGGCCCAGGACACCGAGGACGGTGGCCGGGACGCGGAGGAGGACGGGGCGGATTCCGGGGGCGGCTGGTCGCGTCCGCGGTACTGGTTCTCGCCGTACGGCATCACCGTTCCCCGCGACCCGCAGCGCGGCCATCCCGACTCCGTGGCCCTGGCGTCTGCCTTGCCCGGGCCGGAGCGGGCCGAGGAACTCCTGCACCTGAACCAGGGCCCGGCAGCCGATCGTGGGGACCGCGACGGCCGCGGTCACCTCAACGACGACGACCAGTACCCGTCCGGGGCACTGGCTGCGATCCTGACTCCCCAGGCGGCGGACCTGCTCGCCGTTGCTGCCGACCACGTGGCCGACAGCGGCTGGTACGACCTGTTCCAGTTCGGTGACCGCGTCGTCGAACGCCCCGACGATGAGGAAGACGAAGACAACGACTGGAGTGAGGACAGCTTCCTGCTCGATCTTCCCGCCTTGTGCGACGGGCAGTCGGCCGCGTGGCGGCTGGCGATGGTGCAGGCGGTGGAGAACCTCGCCGGTGACCTGCGCGGGCGGCGGGCACCGATCCCGACGTGCACCGCGGAGGAGCTGGCCTTCCACCTGATCCTGCGCGAGGCCGAAGTCCTCCTGGACTACCTGGATGACGACAAGGAGTACGCGCGCCAGGTGGGGCTGCCGCCGGGAAGTGAGTTCAGCGCCCGCCACCGCACGCTGGACCTGTGGCGCGAGTGCTTTCTGCAGGACGAGGACGTCCTCATGCACTACGACGAGCGCCTGCAGCACGTGGCCACCGACCCCGACCATCCCGCCAGCCGCCAGCTCGGGACCGGCGACCTGCGCCCGCGCTCCTGGTTCACCCCCTTCGGCAACGTCCGCCCCCGCCCCGTCCGCCGCCTGGATCCCGGGCTGCGCGAGCGCCTGGCCACCGCCGACCCGCAGGCGTTCTTCGACAGCACCTCCGCCCTGCGCGACCAGCCCCTGCCGGCCGCCGGGCCCGCCGCGGTGCTGCCCGAGGGCCTGCGCGAGGAATTCGAAACCTTCGTCGGCCTGGCGCAGCGGCGGTTCTTCGACGAGCCGACGGCCATCGCCATGGCCACCAGCCTGGACCGGCTGCTGACCCTGTTCTTCTCCCTGCCGCAGGTGGTGCCCTTCCGGATCTGGCCCCTCAACCCCCGCGCTTCTGCGGTGCAGGCCGGCCTGCTGATCGTCGACGACGACTTCTGCCTGCGGGGACTGGACCGCACCTGGCGGCTGAGCGCCGACCGCAGCGACGGCGACGCCCGCCGGTGGGCCACCGAACTGCTCAGGGACTGCGCCAACTACGCCCTCAACAACTGGGACCGCGGCCCCTGGGACATGCTGCGCGGCCCCGACGAGCCCGCCCCAGAACCCCTGCACCCTGCACTGCCCGACACCCTCACCGAGCGCCTGCGGGACCTGGCCCGCGACATGACTGCTGCCGGGTTGCTGCGCCACCGGATGAACGAGCTCGCGCTGACCACCGCGGAGCTGGCCGATCTGGCGGTCCTGCCCGAAGGGCTGGTGGCCTCCTGGCTGGACGGCGCCGAAGCCTCCCCCTCCCAGATCATCCGGTGCGCCCCGGCCCTGCAACTGTCCGAGGACGTCTTGCTGGATGCCGTCGCAGGGAAACGCGACACAACGTACTGGCCACTTCCCCAACCGCCCCTCGACTGCACCGGCCGCCCCGAACGCGGAGCGTACGGCCAGGCCGGAGGCTGAGATGCCGCTGCCCGCCGCGGGCGGGCAGGCCCCCTCCGGGGCGTGCTAGGGGTCGAACAACCGCGTGGTCTGTTGGGTCAGCCAGCGTGGGTGCCGCGGCCGGCGCTCTTCTTCGTAGTCGTCTTCTTGGGCGTGGTCTTCTTCCGGGCTGGCTTTTTCGCGGTGGTGGCCTTGCGGGGTTGCCGGTCGCGCAGGTGGGTGACACCGGCGTCCTTCCCGGTACCGGTGTTCGCGGAGGTCGTGCGGGCCTGGTCAAGGCTGGCACGAAGGGCGGCCATGAGGTCGACGGTGCCGCCGGTGCCCGCAGCAGCTGGGGGTGCCTTGGGGGGTTCGGCGCCTTCGATCTTCGCCTCGATCACTTCTTCCATGGCCGTGGCGTACTCGTCGTGGAAGTCCTCGATGCGGATGCCGCTCATGGCGTCGATCAGGGCCAGCGCTCCGTCCATCTCGTCCTTGGAAAGTTCAACATCGCGGCGGGGTGCCGCACCGGCCGGCCGGCGGATTTCGTCGGGCCAGTGGAGCATCTGCAGGACCATGACCTTCTCGCGGGCGTGGACCAGCGCCAGGCGTTCGCTGCCGCGCATCGCCAGTTTGCCGACGGCGGCCTTGCCGGAGCGGGCCAGGGCGTCGCGCATCAGCGCGTACGGCTTGTTGTTCGCCGGCGAGGACGGCGCGAGGAAGTAGGGCTGGCCGAGCTGCTCGGGCGGCACGCCGGCCAGGTCCACGAAGCCATTGACCTCGATCGTTTTCAGGGTGGGCAGCGGCATGGCGTCGAGTTCGTCGTCGGTGATCTCCACCAGGTGCCCGTCCGGCGCCTCGTAGGCACGCCCGATGTCCTCCAGCTCCAGGGGCTGCTCGTCCAGCTCACAGACCTTCCGGTTCCGCACCCGTCCCATGTCCTTCAGGTGGACCTGACGGAAGCCGATCTTGTGGCTGGACGTCGCGGGCTCCACCGTGACACCGATACTGACCAGTGAGAACGTCAGGTTCCCCGACCAGATGCGCGGCATGGTCTCACCCCGTTTCAGCACGGTTCGCCCCCGTGTGAGCCAGCCTAGATCCGGTTCCGCTTCTGCACCGAGTCCCTACCGCCGCGCCCTTCATCTCGGGGGTGCCACCCTGTGTGTTCGAATTCTGTTCGAGTAGAGTGAGGTGGAGCAGGGAGGTGGTCTGCGTGACGGCAACCGGGCGGGAGGCGGCCATGGGCTCGCACGTGCTGCACGTACGGTGCCGCCCCGGCACCAGCGAACCGGACTACCGGGCGCTGCTCGCCCTGATCTGCGAGATCTCGCCGACGCTGCAGGTCCTGCCGCCCTCGGCCGCCCTGGTCGATGTCGCCGGCGCCCTGCGCTACTGGGATGCAAGCCCCTACGACCTCGCCCAGCGCATCCGGGTCCGCGCGCTGGCCCACCTCGGTATCGACGTACGGGTCGGCGCCGGCCCGAACTGGACCATCGCCGCGATGGCCTCCAAGGGGCCTCTGCCGGTGACCCTCGTCCCCGCCACCCACGAACACGTCCGCGCATTCCTCGACCCGCTGCCGGTCGGCATGCTGCACGGCATCGGCCCCGTCCAGGCCGAACGGCTCACCTCGTTCGGCCTGCACACCGTCGGCCTGCTGGCCACGACCCCCGAGTCGACCGTGCAGCGCATCCTCGGCGGCCGGGCTGGCCGTCTGCTCCGGGACCGGGCACGGGGCATCGACCCGCGCACCGTGACCCCGACTGCCCTGCCGTCCTCGACCCGTGAACGCCGCACCTTCGACTGGGACACCCTCGACCCCGAAACGGTCCGGACCGCGCTCCTGGAGTGCGCGGTCGCCCTCGGCGCCCGGCTGCGCACCCGCCAGCAGACAGCCGGCGCCCTCACGCTGGAAGTCGCCCTCGCCGGCGGCTCCACCATCACCCGCACCCGGCAACTGCCCGAGCCTTCCGCCCACACCGACGACCTGCGCACCAGCGCGTACCAAATGTTCCAGGCCCTGCACCTGCAGCGCGCCCGCATCCGCGGGACCACCCTCACCGCGGACCGGCTCGCCCCGGCCGGGACCGCGGGCGGCCAGATCAGCCTGGACCGGGCACGAGAGAACCGGCTGCGCGCCGAACCCGTGATCGACCGGCTCAACGCCAGGTTCGGCCCCGGTGCGGTACGCCCCGCATCCCTGGCGTGGCGGAAGGCCGGCTGACAACACCGCTTCGGCGTCACAGGCGGCGGCCGACGCTGCTGCGGCAGTGGAACATCGCCTGCGGTGGCGCCCCCCTGCGCCTACCTGGCTATTGCACAGCTTCTCCCTCACGGCGCCCGTCCGCAAGCCAGACACCCCCCTGGTGGAGAGCTCCACTGAGCAGGTGCAGGTGCACCCTAAGGGGGGCTGCCTGCAGGACGCGCAATCAACTCCCAGTGTCAGTGAGACGTGAGACGCTCCCGCCCATGACGATGACTCAGGCGGAGGGTGCCTGCTTGCCCTCGTACCGCACGTTGCCGACGCTTGCACTGGCCGCCCCAGAGGATCACATCCGTGAGCTCACTGACTGGGTGGAACACGCGTCTTTCGTCCGCGGAGGAACGATCGAGCAGGCAGGGTGGCACAACGCTTACAAGTGGTTGAGGCTTGGCCAGGGGTTGCGCTCTGTGAGCTTCGACATGACGTACGACGACGGGGGGATGTGCGCGGTCGGCGACGACTTCGACGCCGTCTGGTCGGAGATGATGCAGGAGTGGCAGCTGCACCTGGTGCGGCTCAGTTACGTTCGGGCTGCACTTCAAGGATTCGCCCGGGTGCTGTGCTCAGACGGCTCGCAGCCCGCTGCGGCCATAGAGAAGGCTGAGCGGCAGCTGTCTCAAAAGGCCGAGGCATGGCCCCTGCACGCACGCGAAGTCATCGAACACCTCGCGACCCACGACCGGGCCCAGGCTGAACGCGCCGATGTATCTGTGGCGTCGGGCGTGGCCCGGGCGATCGAGATGCACCGGCAGGCAGTGCACGGACTTGCTGGCGTTCCGGAGCCGGCCGACCACGCGGACATGGGGATCTTCCCGGCTGGCCACGACGAGATTTGCGCTGCCAGGGAGGCGTCGGCGACTTTGATGCTGGGCATCCAGATGCTGCTGGCGGCGGCGGTGGACGAGGGAAGTGTCGCCGTCCTCGACGAGGACAAATACCTCTTCGATGGCCGGTGGGTCCCTGAGCCTGCCGGTAGCAAGCGGCGGGTGGATGAAGAGATGCCCTACAGCGAGTACCTTGCCGTTCTGCACCTTGAGCCGGGGGAACCCGAGTTCTGACCAGCGTCACCCGCCCCGTCAGTCAGTTCCTGCGCCGGCTGGCAGGAGCGAAGCAGAGGGGACCGAAGTCGGCCTTCGGCCCCCTCCTGGCCCGTACTGGGGGTCAGGTCATGCACCAGCCGGAGTCGCAGGAGCCATCCGCCTCGTCGATGGTGCTACCTGTCAAGTCGTCACCAGGGATGGCCTGTGCGAGTGGACGGCCGTACCTAGTGAGATATACGGCGTCCCGCCCGAGCGTCGCCCGGCGCTTGTTGATTGTTTCCTCCAGTTGCACCGAAAGGGAGAAAAGTTCGGGTTCGTACTTGCGCTGGTGTCGCCACGCGTCGACGGTGCGGAAGGGACAGAAGAAGCAGGAACTCTTCGGCGGCACCGGCAGGCCGGCGTCGGTGATGACGCGCTCGCAATCGCTTCTTCGGAGTCCGAGGTCGAGTAGGGGGTATTCGATGAGCTCGTGGGGCTCGCGCCGGCGTCGGTTAGCACGATGGATCTCGTCGAGCGATATACCGATTCCCACCACAGCCGGGTGGTCGGTGGTAGCTCCGTGGTTTCGGAGCCACCGCCCGATTACCTTGATCTTGAAGTCGGCCGTGCAGTTCCGCCGTCCTGGAGCTCCGTTAGGCATGCGCACAGGGATGGGGATCGAGCGTGTGTCCGGCCGGTTCAGGCTTTGCATAAGTGTTTCGGTAGTCCCGTCGCGCCGACGCCGCTTGAGTTCGTGCACCTCGATTCCCGCGCGGACAGCATAGGGGAAAGCGATTTTGCGGATATAGGCGAGCGTAGCGGGATGCTCGCTATCGTCCCCTACGTTGGCGAATAGGAAGGTGTGAAAGTCGATTTCTCCCCGGGCGGCCAGCACGAGCAGTGCTGTTGACTGGACGCCGCCACCGTAGGAGATGACTTTGGTGGAGTTGCTGCTTGGCTGCTGTTTGGGATCGACGGTAACGGCTTCAGGTGATGAATGAGTTGGTTCGGCGTGGCGGGCTCCAGTGGCATGCGGCAAGGTCGGCATGTGAGAGATTATATAGATGAGAACGAGTCTCATCAAGTGTTTATATCATCGCCGTCGGCGAACACAGCGGTGAGCCCAGTTGGGCCGGTCCGGTGGGACTGTGTCGGGTGGCTGACAACGTGAGCTAACGCTGAGGCTTGATGATGACGGAATAGCCTTGGGCCAGAACGGACGTGAGGAACTCGGCGGCTGCAGTGTGGTCGGCGCTGGTGAAGGCCCGTGCGGCAGGCAACGGTTGTCGCGTTGGGCGGCGCGCGGAAAGGGGACTGGCCCTGCGTCCGCGAGGTCTCTGGGGAGCGCGCTGGCCCTCACGGAGCAGCTCAATCTGGGACGAGACCGTGGCTCGCTGGCGCTGCCGCGCATCCTCCAGGATGGTCTCCAGCAGCCACAGCGGAGAGCCGGAGAGCACCAGATCGGCTTCGGCGATCTGGTGGCGGTTACGCCATCGGGAGATCGTCTGCCGGTCACAGGAGAGGACGTGGGCCACCTCCTGGATGCCCAGGATCGTGGGGAGTTGCCACCTGTCCTCGGTCTCGTGGCCATGAGGGATGCTGGCCTTATAGGCGGCCAGCCGGTCTGGGGCCATCTGGCGATCGCCTACTCCACCGAGTCGCAGTACCGTGGCCAACAGCCAGTAGGGATTCCCGGAAGCCAGCAGATCCGGCTCGGGCAACGTGCCCTCGGTTCGCCACTTCTGCGATGTCTGTCGCTCGATCCCGAAGAGAGCCGCGATCTCCGCGTGACCGAGCAGATACGGCACGCGTCCCGCTGCCATACTCTCTACCCATTCTGTCGTCGCAGTGGTTGGCGATGGTCTCACGCCGAGCGAGGCGTTCTAAGGTACCGCGCGCGTGGCGCGACTATTGGAGCCCCCTGAGTCGCTTACCGAGCGGCGTCCGCGGTCACGCCGCCTCTCAGGCCGTCAGATGATCTGCTTCCCCTGTCTGATCTCCCATGGTCCCGTCGGTACGAAGTGGACCTCGTCGAAGTACCGCAGCCACTCGGCGATGGTCTCGACGGTGCGCTGAGCCTGCTCCTCTGTGAAGGCGCCGCTCGTGACTAGCTCGTCCTTCGTGTCATCCAGGCGTAGACGGCCAGCTGTGTTCAGGTTGCGGAGTTCTGGCAGTTGGTGGAGGCGGTCGCGGATGGCCGACCTGAACTCCTGCTCGGAGAGGCCGGGCGAGACGTCGAGCTCGACAAGATCACGGAGTACACCGGCGAGGACGTCTTTGCCGATGTTGCGGTGGCGTCCGCAGTAGACCCGATACAGGCGTTCCGGGCGTCGTGTCTCGGGCATCCAGCGGCCGGCCCGGGTTTGCTGCCCGGGGATCACTACTCGGGGCGCGTCCTCGTCATCCTTGAGAAGCTCGGCCTGCTCACGCAGTTGCCGTGCTAGATCGAGCGTTGCTGGCACCGCATGGCGATCGATTGTGTCGAGCACTCGCCGCACTTCTGGATGCGCGATGTCCGTCTCCATGAGCAGCTCGATGTTGGCCCCGGAGACGAGACCGGTCGCCTTACCGGTGAGGTTGGCCGAGCCGACCAGACAACGGGTGTCAGCGGCATATAGCTTGGCGTGCAGGTTATGGCACAGCCGTACCCGGACCCGTCCGTCCTCGACGGCGAGTTGCATGATCTCGGGGTCCGAGACGCCGGCGGCAATCTCCGTGATGGACCACCGGGTCACACAACTTATGTCGGTGACGCTGGCGGGGACGGCCTCAAGCACTGCCTGAAACAGGTTCTTCTTGACGAAGGGGGCGACAAGGACGACACGCCGGCTCGCTGTTCGCAGCAGCTGCGCGATTTGCTGCCATACGTGATCGTCCGTCACTCGTCATCCTCGTCATCGGGCGCGAGGAACTCACGGGCGATACGGCCCCAGTCCTGCCGCATCTGCTTGGCTCGAGCGCGCGGCCGGTCAGGCTGCTCGTCCTCATAGCGGGCCCACGACAGCAGCAGGAGCTTGAAGGCGTTGGCAGCGGCGACGAGCCGCTCACCGAGCTCTTCCCGGCTGGCGTCCTCGAGGTCCTGGTCGAGCACTGCGATGAGATCGCTGTAGGCAGGGTGGTCCATATTGAGCGAGACCTGCAACACGCCAGGGATGAATTCGACGTTGAAGAATGCGGGAGAATCGGGATTCCGACTGGTCAGAAGCTGGACATGGCGGTTGTTAGCCTTGGTTTCCGCGATGATGCGCTCGGCGTCGGCTGGAGTGTACTTGTGGACGTTGACGAGGCTTTCCAGCTGCTGCTGCTGGCTCTCTTCCTCGGTAGTCTGCTCCGCAAGCTGGTCGGTAAAGCTTGGCTGGGTTTCCTCTCGCCGGCGCCGCAGGGCATGCTCAGCCTTAGCCTCGACCTCCTCGTGCCGCTTGCGATTGGACCTGGTGCCACGGGTTTGATCGGCCAGCTGCGCGCGTAGGCTGCCCAGCAGCTTTTCGCGGATATAGTAGACGATCTCGATCAGAGGAAGACGGCGGTCGCCCTCTTCGCGGAGCTGGTCGCGGAATTCTTCGAACGACAGCCCTGCTGCCTCCTCCTTCCAGTCGAAGTTGGACAGACTGGAGAAAATCAAGGCTGCCTGCTTGTTGTTCGTTACGCCGAACACCTCGTCGAGTTGCGGTGGGAAGTCGATTTCGACACCCCACCACCGCTCGACTGGATCGTAGGAGCTGGTCCAGGACGAGTCGAGGTCGAGTTCGCGGTCCGCCCGGATGAGCGAGATGCCCAAGTTCTTCGCGGCGTGTTTACCCCATTCGGTCCTACCCGGGTCGAGAGTGGGTGAGATGTCCTTGGGCCACTCTTCGTTGGGAATATCGGGGCGCCGCGCCGCGTCGACAGCAAGGGATGCTCGGACCAAGACCGGGTACTCTGCGCCGTCCATGCCCTTGACCATGAACCGCTCGACGCCGATCTCGCCAGCGTTGCCGCCACCGTGGGGGCGGAACATCGGTTTGCTGTCGAACGGGCGTGGAGTGGAACTGGGCGCCATGAGGTAGAGAGGATCGTTGGGACGTGCGTCGCGTTCCCCGTCGAGCGGGAACCATCCCCGTACGGGCACGAGTCGGATGCGAGTTCCCTTGGTGATCAGCCGTCGATAGATTCGACCGATCAGACTCTCGGTGTTGACGAGCGTGGCTTGAGCTCCGCGCCATTGCACGCGCTCGAGCTGGGTCCACTGCACGAGGGTGCCTGTGGGGCCGAGAGCGTGCGCCAGGCGCTGCCAGTCTTCCGGAACCGGCTTGGGCTTTGGCTCGGGCACCTCTTCGAGGCCAGCGCGCAGTTCCGCAAGATCGAGATAGGTGTGCAATGCGTTGTCGGGCCCGTTGGTCCAGGACCAGACATCCACTCGATCGCATTGAGAAATACTGGAGTTGGGGAGACCCACCCCGAAGCGCCCGATACCTTTGCGGAGTTGTCGCGTTCCGGCGCCGAACCGCAGGGACTGCCTGAGTGTCTCAGGGTCCATTCCATGACCGTTGTCGATGACGGCTATAGTCTCCACGCGGTGCCGCGCACGCTCGGAGGGCCGGTCCGTTCCCTCGACGACAAACAGTTCCACCAGGTCTGCGCCGGCTTCGATGCCGTTGTCGATCAGCTCGGCGATGGCGTGTGCGGTTGATTTGTAGCCGCTGTCCTGGAGAGCTTTGACCGTCAGGTCGGAGGTGACGATCGAGTATTTGGATGTCATCGGGCCTTCCAGACGTCTTCCCAGTTCGTGAACGCTTCCGCCACGTCTCCGAAACCGGGGAGCTCCGGGTCGACGACGGTGACAATTTCGCAAGTTGGTGTGCCGCCCGCCTTGGGCCCCCGGATGACGCGGCCCACCATCTGGCTATAGAGCACTAGTGAACGGGTGGGGCGAGCGATGACTGCGGCGCTGGCGGCTGGTGCATCAAACCCGGTTGTGAGTACGCCGAAATTGGAAAGGACCATGGGCCGCGTCCCTGGCCCTTTGAAACGGCTGATTACTCGGTCTCGGTGACGGGTTGATGACTCGGCTGTGACTTGGTCCGCGTCCACGCCGAGCATGGACAAGATCGCGGTGATCAGTCGACTGTGCTCTACGGAAGCGGCGAACAGCAGGATGCGCCGGTGCTGTGCAGCCAAGTCGAGGATGGTTCGGACGACTTGCAGGTTCCACTGCACGCTCTCGGTGAGCCGATCGATGAACATGTCGGGGATGTCGAACGATGCCGCGAGATGTCTGCGGTCCTGTGCGTTGAGCTTCATGCCGGACTCTGCCGCGACGGTGCGGAAGGTCGGGCGGGCCAGATATCCCTGCTCGATGAGGGCAGTTACCGGGTTGTCGTACCCACCGATCTCCAGCATGACCTTCTGGTGGGCGAAGAGGTCCGCGAGCCTCTCGTCCTCGGCGATGTCAGTCCACGTGCGACCGGGCGTGGCTGTCAGGCCCAGCAGACTGGAGTCGCTCCGCAGCGTCAGTGCGTCCAGGACCCGACGGTAGGTGGGCGCGATCGCCTGATGCGTTTCGTCGAAGACGGTCAGGGTTGTCCGCAAGGCCAGGCGGTCCAAGAAGGTGTGATCGGCTTTCGCTGCGGCGCCAGCCTTGTCGAGGCCCAGGATAACGACGCCGTCAATGACGTCATCCAAGGAGGTTGGGGCGTCGCCCCACATCCGTATGGCTACGACCTCCCTGTTACCGAGGGCAGCCCAGGCGCGTTCGAACTCCAGGGCCGCCTGCTCAAGTAGCTCTCGGCCTCGTGCTAGCCAGACGACCACCGTCGGTTCGCTGTGCCGCAGATGATCACAGACCAGGTTCATGGCGGTGCGGGTCTTACCGCCTCCGGTAGGCAGGTGGAGCACCGTCCGCCGTTCGCCGGAGTACAGCAGGCGGCGCGCTTTGCTCGCTGCGGTTCGCTGGTGGGGGAAGAGGCCGTAGGCCGACTCCACACGCCGGAGGGAGGACACGGGGGCCTCGGGGGCCCGGTCGACCACCAGGCCGAGGAAGCCGTGGAAGACTCTGCGTTGCTCGGAGGACCAGGATAGGCGCGCCAGGAAGGCGGCCGTCGGAGTGCTGCCGGCGCGACCGAGTCGTCCTGCAAGCTCTTCCCGCTTCTCTGGCGGCAGCAGTCGTAGCAGATGTGCGCGTTCGACGGGATCAGCTACGAGCCGTTTGGCAGAGACGGCGGAGGCGGCCACTGCGCGAAGAGTGTCATCGTCTACTTTGCCCCCCTCCAGCAGCTCCAGCAGCTCACACACGTGCTCGCCCACCAAGTGCCGCACGTAATCGATCGGTGCCAGGTCGAGGATGGCCCGGAACGGCATACCAGGCGAATCGATCACGTCGCCCCCTGCCGTACGCCCGGCTGCAAGAGGCACCCCACCCGAGCGAAGTGCAACCGTCCTACCCTCCCCATGACGCCAGCGCGTTCGACTCCTCACCTGCATACGCGGTGGCAGCCGAGTTAACCCTAGACCG
This sequence comes from Streptomyces sp. HPF1205, assembly GCF_020400825.1. GTDB lineage: Bacteria > Actinomycetota > Actinomycetes > Streptomycetales > Streptomycetaceae > Actinacidiphila. Next base: position 82,356 of record NZ_JAINVH010000011.1, on the reverse strand, counting down.
CCCCACAGCCAACGCGGGCTGCTACGGCTGATTTCGGCTCCGTCCCAGCGGCGTTCCGCCCGCTGCGTGAGGAGTAGGGGTAGACCCGCGTGTCGAATGCATGTTCGTATTTGGTGTAATGCGCTCGCGGCGTGCCGAAGCTCGGCTTTGGTCTCCTGTGTCTCCCGGGACGGCTAGGATCTCAGTGCACTCCTGGCGGAACGAGAAGCTCCGACGAGCGAGGGCACCAGGAATGAGCTTAGGTCCGTTGCACGAGGGGGCACATATGGCGGAGCAGGCCACAGGGGCCAGCGTGATCTACCTCGACTACAACGCCACCGCGCCACTGCGCCCGGAAGCACTCGACGCTGTGCTCGCGGCACTCGGGAGCGTCGGCAATGCCTCCAGCATGCATCACGCCGGGCGTGACGCCGCCACTCGGGTAGACGCGGCGCGCCGGCAGCTCGCCTCGCTTCTCAACTGCTCCGCTGGGGAGATCATCTTCACGTCTGGTGCAACAGAGGCCAACAATCTCGCCCTTCGTGCTGCATACGCTCGCGGTGGTGTACTGGTGACCACTGCGGTAGAGCATCCGGCGGTGCTCGAGGTGGCCCGGGCGATTACTCAAGAAGCCCCCGGTGCCCTCGTGATCCTTCCGGTGGATGGTGACGGCGTTGTCGACTTGGCCAAGCTGGACCAAGCGCTTGAAGGCGCTGGTGAGCGCGGAGTCGCCCTGGTCTCGGTCATGCTCGCGAACAACGAGACCGGGGTCCTCACCGACCTGCAGGCCGTCATCAAGGTCGCGCACGCGGCCGGGGCAGTGGTGCACACCGATGCCACGCAGTACGTGGGCCGGCTGCCGATCGACCTCGATGAACTGGATGTCGACCTGCTCTCCTTGTCCGCGCACAAGTTCGGTGGGCCGCAGGGCGTAGGTGCCCTGTTCGTTCGTCGCGGCCTGTCGCTGCCGTACAACCCCCTCCTGATCGGCGGAGGACAGGAACGCGGCTGGCGTGCGGGCACGCTCAATGTCGCAGGCATCGTCGGACTCGGAGCAGCAGCCGAAGCCGCCCGTCTGAAAATGCATGACGAGGCTGTAAGGGTCACCGCGCTCCGCGACGAGCTGGAGGCCAACCTGTCGGCCCGACTGCCGGACTGCCGGATCAATGGCGCCGATGTGCCCCGGCTCCCGGGTGTGATAAGCATCACTTTCCCGGGCTTGCCCGCCGATGCCGTGCTGGCCGCAATGCCTGGCATCGCGGCCTCCGACGGCAGTGCCTGCGCTTCGGGAGCACCGAGTCCGAGTCATGTCCTGCTCGCCATGGGCCGCAGCCGTGAGGAGGCGGATTCCACCGTCCGCTTCTCGCTCGGTTATGCCACCACCGACCGAGACGTTGAGCAAGCCGTTGAAGCCGTCGTGGGTGCAGTCGCAAAGATCCGCTCGGTGATGGCTGCCGACGCCGAACCGTAAGCCGTGCCCGGCGGCGCTGACCTCCTGCTCCCCGTGAGCTCCATGCATCTGGAAAGGCTCCCAACACATGTCCGATAGCGGGCTTGCCGAGGCCGTTGACCTCTCCTTCAACCGACATGAGACCTTCGCCCCGCGGTTCGGCTGGTTGCACAAGGCTTACATGCAGGTCAAAGACACGCCTGGCGTCTTCTACCGGGAGGACGCGCCTGTTCTGCTCGGCGTCGGCAAGAACATGGTCAACGCGATGCGCTACTGGTCGCGCGCCTTCAAGCTGACCAAAGAGTATGCCCACAGCGATCCCTCGGCCCGTGCCCTTCTGTCCGCGCCAACCTGGCGAGCGCGGTGGCTGCTCGACGAGGACGGTGCCGACCCCTACCTGGAGGACACAGGAAGTCTGTGGCTGCTGCATTGGTGGCTGTTGTCATCCGAGTCCGAAGCAAAGTGCCAGGTGCCGAGCTGGTACATCATCTTCAACCTCGCCGCGCGCTCGCGTGCGACCGCGGAGGAGATGGAAAGCGTCATCACGCGCTACGTCAACGAGAACTTCGCGGCGCCTAGGCGTCCTGCGGCGGAATCCATCAAGCGTGACGTCGACTGCATCATCAAGATGTACGCGCAGGACCTAGAGGCCAACCCTCTGTCACCCGGCAGCTTCGAAGACCAGCTGATGTCGCCCTTCAAGGAACTTGGCCTGCTGGAAGGCCGGGGCAGGGGGAAGGAACGCACGTGGCGCTTCACCAGCGGTACCCGTTCGAACCTGCCCGCGGCAGTCCTCGTCTACGCCTGCCTGGACTACGCTTCGCGCCTCGCCACGCAGGCAGGTCAGATCTCTCTTGCGCGGCTCGCTGGTGAGACGGGGTCTCCTGGCCGGGCATTCCGCATGAGGGAGCCGGAGCTGACCAAGGCCATCGAAGGACTGGTGGGCGGCCACCCGGATCTTCAGATCGTTGAAGCACTCGGTCAACGCAGTCTCGCGTATGCCAAACCGCCTCAGGAACTGGCCTGGGATGTTCTGGATGAGTATTACGGCCGTGTCAGGGAACGTGACGGCTTTCCCACCCCGCAGGAGTGGATGCGCAAGCATCCGGGGCTCGCCGGTACCGCGCCCAAGAAAGCACGCAAGCCGGCTCCTCGCCAGGTCGAGGAGTTCGAACTGAGTGAGGAGAGCATCGGATCATGACCGAGAACCGTGCCCAGCTTCCGGCAGGCATCGCCTTGGTCGGATCCGAACTGCGGTCCACCAACCTCGAACGCGATGTGCGTGAACGCCACCTCAACGCTCCCTACGTCGGAGCACGCGCTCTTGACGTCCTCGAACGCCTCGCGAACGCGTTGGAGGACCCGCGACGTACTCGCGCATGGTCGTTCACCGGCCCTTACGGCTCGGGCAAATCAACCTTGTCGAACCTCATCGACGCTCTCCTCGGGCACGACAAGACCCGCCGAGCTGAGGCGGACAAGGCGGTGGCCGCAAGCAACCCGCACACCGCGGTACGCCTGAGTCAGGTGCGTGATCAGGTCGCGGAAAGAGGATTCCTCGGCGCGGTCGCCACCGCAAGCCGCGAGCCGCTTGCGGCGACCATCCACCGCGCCCTGCGGACCGCCGCCGAGCGCCGGTGGAAGACGCGCCTTCCCAAGGCCATCGCTCAAGCATTCGCCGCATGTGCCGAAAGCGCGGTGCCGACAGCCGAGAGCCTCATCGACGCCGTCGCCGCGCTGTGCGATACCGCCCCAGTGCTGCTGATCATCGACGAGTTCGGCAAGACGCTGGAATACCTCGCGGCTGCCGGAGACACAGGTGACGCCGACAGCGACGTGTTCCTGCTGCAGATGCTCGCGGAGAAGGGCGCCGGCCCCTCGGGACTGCCGCTGTTCATGCTCACCCTGCAGCACTTGGCCTTCACGGACTACGCGGCTCGCTCCAGCAGCGTGCAGACTCAGGAATGGGCCAAGGTCCAGGGCCGCTTCGAGGACATCACCTTCGGTCCCAACCTGGGCGACGCCGTCCACCTGATGCGCCGGCGCCTCGACCTCAGCCAGGTCACCGGACGCGGCCGCACGCTCATCCAGGCCCAGGCACAAGCTGCGGCAGACGCCTGGATGCTGCGCGGACTCAACGCTGTGGTCGACGTCTCCCCGCAGATGTTCGCCGACCTGTACCCGCTCCACCCCCTAACCATCGTCGCCGCACCTCTCATCGCCGCTCAAATCGGACAGCACGACCGCAGCCTCACGGGGTTCCTCGCGAGCGATGAACCCCACACGGTGCGTCGGACCTTGGAGGCGCTCGCCTCGAAGACGCCAGAGCGTGCCTCCACCATCCGCCTGCCTCAGCTGTACGACTACTTCTTCGCGTCCGGCCGCACCACCATCCTGGCCTCTTCCAAGGCAAGCCGCTGGCTGGAGATCGACATGCGGCTCAGCGAGGCGCACGGGCTCGCGTCCGAGGAGCAGGACATCCTCAAGACGATCGGCATTCTCAACCTCATCGACGCCGACGGACTGCTGCGAGCCACACCCTCCATGATCCACCTGGCGCTGCAGGACCCCACAGACGTCTCTGACTCCGAGCGTTACACCGCCCTGCAAGAGCGTCTCGGCAAGCTCGTCGAGGACGGATTCGTCGTCCACCGCGAGTACAGCAACGAGTACCGGGTCTGGCAGGGCACCGATGTCGACATCGAGGCACGGGTCAAGGAGAACGCCACCCGTGTCAAGCCGGCCGACGTCGTGGCATATCTCGGCAAGCACCTCGGTGCAGTGCTTCCCGACGCGGTGGTGGCCGGCAAGCACAGCCAGCAGACGGGCATGCTCCGCTACTTCGTCGCGGACGTCAGCCCCAGAAGCGAGAAGATCGACGGACCCGAGGTCGTCAAGGACGCGGCGGACGGCCTCATCCTTTTCCACCTCGGCCCACTCGACACGCTGCCGGCTGTCAACTCGCCCCTACCCGCACTCGTCGGCACGACCGAGCATCCCGAGCGCGTCCTGCAGGCAGGCATCGAGCTCGTGGCACTCGAAGAACTCCTCGACGACGACACGATCGACCATGTCGCCTCCCGAGAGATCACCGAGCGCGCTGCAGAGATCTCACAGAGCCTCGGAACCATGCTCGACGAGGCATTCAACCCGCGAAGCCCGCACTCCACCTGGCGCCTGTGGCACGTAGGCACAGCGGCCGGAAACACCCCCGACGCGCTCATCGAGGCCCGCAGCTACTCCAGCCTCGTCTCCCAGGCATGCGAGCGCGTCTACCCCTTCACCCCCCACATCCGCAACGAGATGGCCGGCCGCCACCAGCTCACCAGCAACGGCGCCCGAGCACGCCGCGAGCTGCTCACCGCGATGATCCAGCGCTCCGGCCTCCCCCTCCTCGGATTCGATGAGAAGGGCTACTCGGCAGAGCGCGCCATGTACCACGGCGTTGTCGAGTACCTGGGCCTGCATCGCTTTGCCGGAGAAGCCAGCAGTGGAGGCACAGCGGAGAGCATCCTCACCCACGGCATCGCACGGCCGGACCCGGAGGAGAACTCCAGCGTCATGGCCGCCTGGGATGCCCTCGACACCGCACTGACCGGCGCCAAGCGGCCCACGCCCATCGTCGACATCTACCACCAGCTCATGGCGCCGCCCTATGGGGTCAAGGCAGGCGTCGTGCCCACCCTCGTGGTCGCGGCTCTCATCCTGCGCGCAGAAGACATCGCCCTGTTCGAGGACGGGAACTACTGCCCGCGCCTGACCCCGGAAATCGTCGAGCGGCTCAATGTCCCCTATCCCGACCGCTTCACTGTCAAGGCAGTGCCGGTCGGCCGCGGACAGCGCCGTGTCGTGGTCAACGCTCTAGCCAAATCTCTCAAGGTTGACGTTCCACGGTCGCGTGCGACGCGCAACCCGCTCCTCCTCGCGGTCACACGCACCGTCCTGGAGCGCGTGATGGTCCTCGACCCTTACACCAGGCAGACGAGGAGGCTCAGCGACCAGGCCCTGGCGATCCGCGGCCTCCTGTCGCGTGCAACCGACCCGGACGAGCTGATCTTCACCTCTCTTCCCAAGGCGCTCGGGTATCCCGCGATCAGCGCGGACACGCCCAAGGACGAGCAGACCGCTCAGGCGTATGTGGACGCACTCACCAGGGCACTTGACGACCTCACTGGTGCGGCCGGCGCCCTGCGCCGCGAAGTCGCTGCGACGCTCGGCACGGAATTCCGTCTCCCCGCCACTGTCCGGGAGTTGAGGGCCGGCCTTACCGAGAGACTGCGCGGCTTCGCCGACGCTCCGTTGGAACTTAGCCTGCAAGGCTTCGTCTCCCGGGCCCTGAACGGGAATCTTCCGGACGAGGACTGGCTTGACCCCATCGTGATCCGCCTTGCGAACAGAGCCCTGGGAGACTGGACGGACGCCGATGCCGAGAGCTTCCCGCGCAAAGTCAAGGAGGTGGCCCGCGCCCTCGACCGCGTCGGACACCTCTACGACGTACGCCAGACCCCCGTGGTCGACCAGGAAGCGGCACCGTCGGCGCAGCAGATCGAGACTCGCCTTCTGACGCTCACCACTCCGCAGGGCACCGAGGAACGCGCCCTCATCCATGTTCCCAAGCAGTCCCGCCAGACAGCCGACGAACTCGTTGTCAGTGTCATCAGGCAGGCTGAAGATGCACTGGGTCCCGACGGAGCCCGCATCCTGCTCGCCGCCCTGGCTGAACGCCTTGCGGCGTCAGACAGCGACTCCGTGCTCGCTAGGAAGGAAGGAATGCTGTGAGTTCCAGCGACAACTCCGGCAGCAACAAGCGCCACGTGCTCGGCCTGTCCGGGGGCAAGGACTCCTCCGCCCTCGCGATCTACATGCGGGACCGCGTCCCAGACATGGAGTACTTCTTCTGCGACACCGGCGCCGAACTACCTGAGACGTACGAATACCTCAACCGACTTGAGGCGGCCCTCGGCAAGCCCATCGTGCGCCTCAACGCCAGCCGAGACTTCGATCACTGGCTCGAGGTCTACCAGGGCACCCTTCCCAGCCCTCAGATGCGATGGTGCACAAAGAACCTCAAGATCAAGCCCTTGGAGGAGTGGGTCGGCGACGACGAGGTGATCTCGTACGTCGCCATCCGCGCCGACGAGAACCGCCTCGGCTACGTCAGCACCAAGCCCAACATCACCGCAGTCTTCCCCTTCCGCGAGGACGGTATCGACCGCGCCGGCGTCGACCGGATCCTCGATGAAGCTGGCATCGGCCTGCCCGCCTACTACGAGTGGCGCACCCGCTCCGGCTGCTACTTCTGCTTCTTCCAGCGCAAGCACGAATGGGTGGGCCTCCGCGACCGCCACCCGGACCTGTTTGAGAAGGCCATAGCCTACGAGGAGAAGGTCAACTACCGGCACACCGCGATGCAGGACCGGCAGTACACATGGTCCCAGGGCGAGTCCCTGCACGAACTCATCGCCCGCCGAGAGGAGATCGAAGCCAAGCACCAGGCCGCCCTCGAACGGGCCGCGAAGCGAGTCAGGCCGAACCGACCCCTGCTGGAGGTCCTCGCTGACGCCCACGACGCGGACGACGACCAAGCAGGCTGCGCAGTCTGCCACCTGTAGCACTGGCGGCAACGCCCTTGAAGGCCCTTGGTGCGCGACGTCCCATCACGCACCAAGGGCCGACTTTCTGCCTCCGGGCGGCACTTGTCAGAGGCTCATGCGAGGATGCTTCCCGTGATCCTCAAGCCCCACCGGAACCAGCTTGCCGCATGACGACGCCTGAGCCCCTCTTACGCTCCGTCATCCGCCACAGCGTCGAGAGCAGCCCTGCCCTCGACATCCAGCTAGGGATAGCTCCGATGCTGGACGTCACAGCCCACAAGGTGCTGCAGGACGACCTGAGGGCGGAGGCATCGCCATGGGAAACGCACGTCGCGGCTGAGAGCCTGACCGATGTCCTTCCCGAACAACCCGGCCTGTACATGTTCGTATGGCGGCCTTCCATTCGGCTCGCCATGGCCGACGACTCCGAGAGCAGCTTCCATCAAGTGCTCTACATCGGACAGGCCGGCGGATCCGGCCAGGGCGGCAACACGATCCGGAACCGATTCAAGGGGTACCGGAAACACCTGCGCGGCGACCCTGAGGCCCTGTGGACGCAGGAACCACCCACGACCAGGGCCGCAAGGCTGACTCACTACCTGGCTCTGCGCCCGCTGGAGTTCTGGTTCGCCACAGTCGCGGACCGCTCCAAGATCAGGAACTTGGAAAGTCGCCTGATCAACCTGTACAACCCGCCGCTCAATAGCCAGAACCGTCCACGGTTGCGCGCGCGCATCAGTACCATCCCGCGCCCTGCCCTTCGGCCCTGACTTTTCCTGTCCAGCCCGATCGAGGTACTCCCATGCCGTCCAAGACATTCGTCCCTGCCTTTGAAGCCAAGGTGGGCAACTGGACCTACTACTCCTGCCTCATGAGCTACGCTCAGGTGGCGCGAGAGATCAACTTTGCCCACGAACTCGGCGGTAACCGCGATCTCGGCACCATGATTCAGCGCGGGGTCGGCGACCGCACTGGGCAGATCACCGAATACCTGCTCACCAACGAGAACCGATTCCTCGGCGCGATCATCGTCGCCGTCTGGGGCGGAAACGCCAACTATCTCCCGCTTGAGATGGACTCCGATGCCGAGAATCAGGCCGTGCTTGCCGGCATCGACCGAAACTTCGGCGTTCTCACTTTCGATGGCACGCAGCAGTTCTTTGCACTCGATGGCCAGCACCGCCTCAAAGCCATCAAGGACGCGGTCAAGCGAAACCCCGACCTCGGCGCCGAGGACATCAATGTGATCGTCGTGCCGCACTTCGACACGCCCGAAGGCCGTCAGCGCACTCGGCGCCTGTTCACCAACATCAACCGCAACGCCAAGAGCACCAGCGCCCAGGAGAACATCGCCCTCGATGAGGACGACAGCTTTGCCATCCTCACCCGGCGCCTCTTGGACGACCACCCCTTCCTGAGCAAGGACAAGGTCGTCCTCGTCTTCAGCAAGGTCGGCGACGAAGGAAAGATCGTTCTCGCGCAGCGCTCGATCAGCCAGGGGAGCTCCGCTTGGAGCACCATCGGTGTCCTCTACGACATCGTCAAGGAAATCGGCTTCGATCTGCCCTGCACAGCCGACCAGTCGAAGCAGCGCGTCGCCGACGAGCTGCTCGACCAGAGCTACGAGATCCTGGCCAGCCGGCTCGACGATCTCCTCGACGCCTGCGGCAACCTGCGCCAGCGCTACTCCGCCGCTCAGGCACCAAAAGACGTTCGGGCTCCAAAGGGGCGTGAAGGCTCAGGCCACCCCCTCATGCGCCCGGCCGTCCAGGCGACCGTCGCCAAGGTCGTCCGCCACATCCTTGAGCAGGACCTGCTCGGGTGGGAAGACATCATGAAGCGGCTCAGCAGCCTGGACTGGCGCATGGTGGCGGCACCGTTCTCTGCCATGTGGATCGACACCCCAGATGGCCGGACCAACGGCAAGATGGCCAGCGGCAAAGACTACCTGGAGCTCCTGTACACCCTCCTCGTCGTCCACCTGGCCCCGCGGACGAAGGCTCAGGTGTCCAGGGCGCTGCGGACATACGGGGACCTCAAGAAGGAAAAGTACCCTGTTGCCGTGGACGACCTGGTCGCCCTCATCTCTGGCGGTGCCGACTCGGGTCAGTGACTGTGCCCACCTGGCGCCCAGTCGCACGGGCATCAGGGTTCGTTGGCAGGGCCGGGCGCTGTCTCCTCGGCGCGCCGCCCCAATTGGACACGGCAACTCCCAGTCGGCATAGGCTTTCTCAGCGTCACATCGCCAGAGGGGGACTGATGACCGTTTCGGAAGACCATGGTGCTGCTCCAGCGCAGGACGCCTCCGTCCTGTTCGGCCACGTCCTTGCTGCACTGCTGCGGCACCACACGAGCGAGGCGCCCACGGTCGTTACCGTGGGCGCCGAGAAGCTCCAGCAAGTTCTTCCGGCTACTGCAGACTGGCCCGTCGAACATGACAAGGAATGGGACGCTCTGCCGGCCCGCATCAACAACCTCCTACCCGTAGGGCCCGTGCTCCTCCTCCCATCCATTGCAGACTTGCTCGGCTCTACCCGCGTCCCCCACGGCTCGGCTGCCATCTCGGTCGCCGACTTGTTCGAGACTGCCGTGGCAGGCATAGAGGCCCATCCCGACCAGGGCCCTTTGACGATGCTGCTGCCGGCGAAGTTCCTCACTTCCAAGAACAGGCGGCCAACACGCTTCCGGCACGCGCTTACCCGCCAATGGCAACCCGCTTTCATCCTGTACTCCACGGGAGCGCTTGGAAGTGTCCATCGGTCTGGTGAGGTGGCAGCCGTCCTGCTCCGCCCGAACACCACTCAGGCCAAAAGGAGCCAATTCTTCCGGGTGCCGAGAACCGGCGACGAGAAAGTCATCAAGGACGACCTGGGGAATCTCCTGCAACTGCCCGAGGGGAGAACGGAATACGGCTATGTCGCACACAGCGCTGCACCAGCGGATGAAGGATGGCCCTACGTCGGCGATGGATTGCCAGCGCAGTCTCCGGGACTACAGGGCACTATTGCAGACCCGTCATCGCCCAGCGATCTGACCATCTCCTCGGTCTTCAACGTCACCCGAGGGTTTTCTGGCCGGCCAGGTGACCTCTGCGAGGCGCATGCTCCGCGTGGCGCGCGACTACTGCGAGGGCGCGACATCAAGGAGGACGGAACGATAGCTGAGCCGGATGACGAGGGTGACCTGTGGTACTCCGACATCCCGGAGCGTTACCATTTGCGGGCAGGAGACGTGCTGATGCGGGACGCTTTCCTGCCCGGCCGGGCAGGGGCAGCCGTGGTCAGGCAGCAGGATCTGCCTGTGGCGGCGGGCAACAACACCGTTGTTCTGCGGCCGGTCGCCACACTCAACCCGGAGCATATGCGCCTTATCCTGGCCTTCCTGCGGTCGTCGGCTGTTGAGCGCGCGTCGCCGAGCCTCGGTGGCCTGTTGCATCTGCGCAGGCAGGATCTGGAGTCTCTTGCGCTACCGCGGCCGGACGAAGCACTGGCTACCGCCTTGGAGGATCTGGACACGGCGGGGCGGCAGCTGGGCCGCTGGAGTGCTGAAGCTGGCAGGCTGGCTAGATCCGTGTTCACCGACGCTCGGGATACTGAACACGCCCGGCAACGGATTATCGAAGGAGGGCAGATTCTGCGGTTGCGAGCCGAGACGGCCGTCCAGCTCGACGACTTCGGGTACATCGTCCGCACCCGTTTCCCCTACCCTATTGCGTTGCGATGGCGCGAGATCGAAGCAAAGAAGAGCGCCGGCGACTTCGGGCCCGCCTACGATTCCGTGCTCGATGCAACCGAGATCCTCTTCTGCTATTCCGCCCTCCTCACCGTGGCCTTCGCTCACGGCGCCGCCCTCGACCTCTCCTCTGTGACGGCCCTCCGCGACAAGCTCGCCAACAACCGTGGCGGTCCTGGGCTTGGAGAATGGACTGAAATACTCCAGGAAATATCCAGCAAGAAGAAGCGCCGCGGCTTGGGTGAGGACCATCCGCTGCACGAACTGAGCTCGGTGCTTGCCGACGAAGAAGTCAAGGCCGCCCGACAGCGGCACTCGGGGCGCCGCAACAACCAGGCCCACCTGCGCCGTGCTGACTCAGTGGAACTGCCCCAAGCGCTGAAGGAGTCGTTCGCCGACCTTTCCATGCTACTCAGCCGGACGCGCTTCTTGGCTGACTGGCCACTCATCGAGATCACCTCCGTGACGTGGGATGCCTTCCGCAGCCAGGCCAACGTCGGCTTCAGACGACTCATGGGCGATCACCCTGTGGTGCCTACGGACCACATGCGGCATCCCAGTAGCGCGCTGGAGACCGGCAGCCTTTATCTGATTGACCACAGCCACCAGCTGCACCTACTCCGCCCCTACCTCACGGGGCGGATCTGCCCTATTTGCCGCACCTGGTCCACATTCCACGCCGACAAAGTGGACAATGAACTCGTGTTGAAGAGCTTGGAACATGGCCACTGCGTGGCTGATTCCACAGTCGCGGAACCGCTACGCCACGTTGGCTTGCTGTAGAACTCCCTCGGGGGGCGAGCGCTGCTGTGTGTCGGCATCGGCAAGGGCAACCGGACCATCGCGGGAACTGGCCCACCGCCTGGAACACCGTGTACGGGCAGGGCAGGCATCGTAGCCTCGTCGTGCTTCCGGAATGGGCCCGCATGATGAACCCGCAGGCCGTTTTGTTGAAGGCCGAATGGCCCTGGTGGCGGCCACTGGGTCGCGCGGGTGATGCTGGTCTCTTCCAGACCGACGCGGACCTCCTATGTCCATCGCCGCTGCGCTCTGCGAGCGCCACTTGATCGGTCCACCTCATGTTTCCGGGCGGCGTCGCTGCCAGCAGGGGGCCTTGACCAGCCCGCGCTTGTTATCACGAGTCGGTGTTCACTACCTCAACTCCTGTAGCGGGAAGCGGAGTCACAGGGAATCCCACCCCTTCGAGTGAACACCTCGCGAGCGAAGCGGCATGCGAAGGCTCGTTGATGGCAGAGTCCCTCTTGCACGTCGGTGGCCCTTCACCGGCGTCCGCCTCATGCCGCCGTCGGCGGAGCAGGAAACCAGTCGCGAAATCCCCGGGCCCACAGTGCCCCTTCGGGTTGATCCCTCTGCGGACGTTGGCAGTTGGACCGTACGAAGCGGAACAACCAGGCAGCCAAGGCTGTCCCTGTCTGTTTTGCTGCCGCGAGGTTCCGCCTCAGGCGCGTGTGACGCGCCCGGAAGGCGGGTGCGTGTTGTCACCCAGCATATAGCTGGGAGAAGGAAAATCCTGTGGCAGTCAAACGGCCTGACGGCACCTACGTCTACATCGGCACCGATGCCTGGGGCGAGAAACTCGCGGACGCCGTCGAGAACACCTGCGAGCAGGAGGGCGTGATTCCGCCCCCGCGCTCTGCGATTACGGAGGGGCTCGCGACCGCCCTCGGCGACACCGAGATCAAAAAGATCGTCGTCACCATGCGCAACAAGAAGGTGCTTTCCTCTTCTGCCTATCGTGTGGTTCAGTCGGGTTACGACCGAGTTCTCCTGCTCATTTGCGATGTCCACGGCGCCGCCACGGTTCCGTGGGACCTCAACGACCGCACCGTCAGCGCGTGGACCCCGCCCAGTCCGGAAGCCACCCAGCGTGTCGTCGAACTCGTAGCTGCCGAAGCCGAGTCGGACAGTGCGGAGAAGGCCAGGAAGCTCGCCGAGAAGGAGCGCGATCTGCGGCGCCGGGCGCCCGGTGACGACCCGCATGCCGCCGCGGCCCTCGCGGCGGCGGAGGAGAAGCACGCCCAGGCCACCAAGCGAGTGCGGGAGGCCGAGCGCGCCAAGGCAGCCTTGCTCGCTGCACTCGGTCAGCGCCGGCCACGCCCGGTGGTCCGCGCGGCAGAGGAGAACGGAGAGTCCAAGGCTGCTCTCATCCTGGCCGAGCAGCCGTACGACGTCGCCGTTCACATTCACCGCTATGCTGTGGAAAACCTGCGGCGTTCCGGTAAAACCCGCGGCTACGACCTGGTGGAGGCCCTGGTGGCCGCCGGCCAGCTGACGCGGGGTATGAGTGTCCTGCAGCAGTGGCAGGTCACCAACACCGACGGCAGCACCTCCCGGCTGTGGCGGATGGCCGCCGTGACCGCCAATAACCGTGCCTTGGCCCGACTTGACATCTTCAGCCTGCGTTCGGAGTACCTGGTCACTGGAATGCCTCAGTCCGCCGTGCCGCTGACTAAGGGTCCTAACGACCCCGCCGTACTGCTGCTGAACCAGCGCGAGATCCTCAACCGCGTCTCGCACAACTTCAACGAGGCCAGCGCCCGGGAAACGACAGGACCTGACGACAAGTCCATGCGGGCGATGAAGATCGCCACGGTGCCGACCGAGATCGTCATCGGCTGCAGCAATCCGGCCGCCCTGGAACATGTACTGCGGGCGCTGAACATCAATGACCACCTGCGCGGAATCCAGCCGTACGACGAGGACGCCCGCCTGATCTCCCTCTTCGCCACGCTCGTCGACGCCTACGCCAAAGAGGGCAAGCTCGGCCCGATCCTGGCCGAGGCATTCCCCACTGCCCAGGGAGTGGATCTGCTCGACCTGAACGGCGTGCGCGACGCGCTGACCGCCAACGGCCCTCTCGATCCGCTGGCTCCCCTGCTGCCGGTGGACGAAAAGGTCTCACCGGTCGCCCTGCGGGACATCGCCATCCGGGCCACCACCACGCTCGTCTTTCCAGACGTGCCCCCTGCCGGTCCGCAGACGGGCAAAGGCCAGCACCGGCAGACCGGACCCTACTGGCCCGTCGTGAGGGCCGCCCTGCAGGAAGCTCCCTGGAGCCAGGTCCGTGCCAAGACCGCCGAAAGCCGTACCCGGCTCTGGTCGGCCGCCGTTGCACAGTTGTTCCTGCACCGCGCCAACATCCTCTCAGCGATCGGCCTGTTCGGCACGACCGAGGTCAAGGAGGGCTCCGGCCAGGATCCCAGGCCGCTCAAGGAACTGCTCCTCGGGGCTAAGGCCGGAGACGCCACCGCGTGGGCCACATTGGTGAGGCGGATGACCCCCGCACTGATCCATGCCCCCGAACCGCTGATCACCCCGGGCCAGGGCAGCGAGGCCGGAGACGGACGCAAGGGCGTGCGCCGTACCCCGACGAACGCTCTGGCGGCACTGACGCTCGCCTACACCGAGAAAGTACCGGGCGTCAGCAGAGAGCTCCTGCTCGCCTTCACCCGGGCCGTGCTGGAGCACCCGGATGCGACACAGGCGCCCGAGGCACCCGACGGTGACCGGCCGGTCTGCTACGCAGAAAGGCTCTGGCCAGAGGAGGACCGCACCCCGATTGTGCCGGGCATGGTGCTCGCTCCGGACATCAACGGCGATGTCACTTCCTTCGTCGCCGACAAGGAATGGTTCGACCACCTCTTCCCAACGGATCTGGGCCGTGCCTCCCGGACTGGCGGTTCCGCTGGCGACACCGGCGATGCAGGTGAAGATTCCGAAAGCACTGACGGGGAAGACGACGCCACGACCGTGCACGGGCAGGTTCCGCCGGCCGACCCACGCGACCGTCTGGCTGAACTCCGCGGGGAGCTGCCAGCCCGGATCGAGCTGGCAGAAGGCATCTACCAGCGAGCGGTCGAGGCGGCCAAGGCCCTCCTAACGGACTTCGACGAAGCAAGCCGCCTGCGTGCCCAGCTGGGTGAAGACCCTCTGCCCGCCGACCAGCGCATCCAGTGGATGGAACGTCTGGCGTCGGCCCGTGGGACCGCGCAGGACAGTGTGACGGTGCTGAGCCAGGTGGAAGCCCTGATCCTGCAGATGTAGGGCCTGCACCTGCTGCTCGAACTCTCACTCGACGGCCCCGCGGGGGAAAGCTCCTGACAGAGCCTCCGCGGGGCCGCGCCGGGGGCCACCCCGCCACGTGGGATCGCACGCTGGCCCTCGCTCCCAAGTGAGGTTTCGGATCGCGAATGACTGGATTACCGCGCGTCCAGGCTGAACCGGCCCTTACCGGATGGCCACCTCTGGTGTCCACGGTCTTCGAATCGGCACGCTCTTGCCGCCGCGGAGTATGGACGGTCGAGCGCCGAGTTCCGTTCCGGCTGAAATGCTGATGCCTGGTCGTGGCGGTGGTGATGCCGACTGCGGCTGTGATCACGGTCGCCGGAACCGGCTCTTCCCGCTACGCAGCCGCCACGAACTCCCGGGCGCGCTCATTGAAGTCCGCGACCAGGCGGTGGTTCCCGAACGGCTGCATGCGCCTTTGCAGATCCTGGACGGCCTCGACGCACCGGGAGCTCTTCACCTGCCGGGAGAGGGACAGGGTGCGCAGGCCGACGGCGTGAGCGGCTTCGAGGTCGCCGCGCTGGAGGTGGGTGGCGGCCAGGGCGGCTTGGGACATGGCGCCGCGGCGGGCGCGGCGTTGGGCG
Organism: Streptomyces sp. HPF1205; assembly: GCF_020400825.1. Classification (GTDB taxonomy): domain Bacteria; phylum Actinomycetota; class Actinomycetes; order Streptomycetales; family Streptomycetaceae; genus Actinacidiphila. The sequence goes on along the minus strand of NZ_JAINVH010000011.1, from coordinate 66,931 downwards.
CGGGCGTGGTCGATGGACTGGCGGGCGTGCTGTTCGGCCGCGTCCGTGTCGCCGAGATCGCGGAAGGTGTTGGCGTGTTCGCCGTGGAGGTAGGCGGGGTCGATGAAGGCGGCCCACTCCTGCTCGTCCTCCAACCGCACGCGGCTGTAGGCGGTCTCGGACTGCACGACGGCGTGGGCGGCGCCGGTCCTGTCGCCGAGTTTGGCCAGGGCGCGGGCTTCCAGCGCCCACAAGTCGGCCAGGCACGCGGGTGAGGTGCCCTTGGCGAGTCCGGCGCGGCCGGCTTGGGCCAGGCGTCGTCCTTCCTCGGGGTTGCCCAGGAGGGTGGCCTGGTCTGCCATGCCGGCCAGGACGTGGGCGCCGAGGGCGGGGTTGCGGGATTCCTCGGACAGACGCAGGGATTGGACGAGGTAGCGCTGGGCGATGCCGTGTTCGCCGTTGTCGTAGGCCATCCAGCCCAGGAGGTAGGTCTGCTCGGCTGCCGCTTCGCACAGCGCCCGTCGTACGTCGTCCGTGTACGTACGGCGCAGCAGCGGGAAGACGTGCTGGTTCATGTACTCGGCCAGGATGAGCCGGCCGGTGCCTCCGCCTTGGAGGACGTCCATGCGCTGGAACTCGCCGAACATGTTCCGTACGGCGACGACGTCTTCGAGGCGTACGCGTGGGCCGGGGTCTGTGTGCTGGTCGAGGGTGTTGAGCAGCCAGTCACGGGACGGCCCGACGGCCGCGACGGCGGCGAAGGGTGCTGCTGCCAGGAAGCTTCGACGGTCCACGTCCGCTCTCCCCAAGTCGGCGACGGCTTCCACCGTAACGGCGAATGAGGCGTTGTACGCCAGCGAGCGCTCCGCCGTGCCGCTCTCGCCCAGCCCGAGGTCGTAGGTGGTGACCCGGTATCCGAAACAGGCGGAGAAGACGTCGGCGAGGATCTCGGGCACCGGCGGGCGGGGCCGGTCGCCGGCCAGCCAGCGCCGCACCGCCGTGGCGTCGGGGGTCACGTGGGGCTGGCCCCATGCCTGAGCTGCGGTTTTGACGCGGCGGGCCAGTTCCTTGTGGCTCATGCCTGAACGGTCCAGCCATCTGGCGAGATCGGTGTTCGGCGACTTCATGGTGAACCTTTACCCCTCAGATCGGCACGGCCACGAGCGGTAGCGGAAGTGACACCCTTTGACACCCCTCACGACGGTACCCGCTCGTCGGCAGCGGCGGTTGGCTTGTGAAGAGACCACGAGTCGTCGCACCAAGGGGAGTTGGCGCCATGGCACGCACAGCAGGCCGCCGTCCGTTAAGCGGCCATGCCACCTTGCGCACGGCGCAACTCCCGGCCCAAGCCACGAACTGGCGCCGGACCTCGGGCCAGCAGTATGGGATCAGGCGGGCGGGTGGTCGGCGATGCCGCGGCCTGTGACGCGGGAGTTCCCCCGGGAGGCCGGCGCCGTGCCCGTTGCCCGTTCCTTCGTGCGTGAAGTCCTGGACACCTGGGGCGTTACCGAGCGCTGTGACGACGTGCTCACCTGCGTCTCGGAACTGACGACCAACGTCGTCCGCCACGACGAGACGCACGGCCACAGCTTCCGCGTCGCGCTGTCCGGCCGGGACGGCCTGCTCCGAATCGAAGTGCACGACGCGAGCCGACGCCACCCAGTGGTCAAGTCGCCCAGCGCCGACAGTACGACCGGCCGCGGACTGCTGCTGGTCGACGAACTCGCCGACGAATGGGGCGTCGAGCCGCAGGACCCGCGCGGCAAAGTCGTCTGGACCGAGTTCAAGATCATGGCACCGCAGGGCGTGACGAGCCCATGGTGAGCACACCGGATACCTCGGACCAGGCACCTACAGCGGACCTCATCGCCTCGTTAGCCGTCTGGCACTGGATCGCTGGCACGCCTGCCGGACCTGTGGCCTTCTTGCTGCTGGCCCGCCCACCGTCCGGTCGCCTCGGCTCCCCGGCGAAGGCGGCGATCCGCATGTACGGACTGGCCAAGTCGCTGCGGCTGGCCGAGTGCAGCAGGCGGCTGCCGGACATCGGACCCCGGCTGTACATCCGCGGCCTGGATGCCTTCTTACGGCTCGACCGGTGCGAGCACCTGCTGCACGCCCCGATCGGCGACCTCTGGGGCGACTTCACGCTGGGCGGCGGAACCGTAGCGGTGGCCGTCGGGCTGGACCCCCTGCGGGCGCGAGCCTCCAAGGAAGTGGTCCAGGCGTACATGGCCGCCACGGCCCGGGCAGGCCGGCTGTTCATGGGCAAGACCCGCCTCACGGCCGCAGCGGGGACGGACTGGTCGACGCCCGCCTACGAGGTGGGTGAGCCGCGATGAGCACCGACCTACGGCCCTGGCTGGGCAGGCTCGCCGCTCCCCGCATCGCGCGCCTTCCACTGCCTGCGGAAACCGACGACGGCAATCACTGGACGACCGGCCGCTGCTGGCTGTGGTGCGGCCGGGAGCACGCCCGAGTGCTGTGGATCGGCAGCGGCACCGCCCCCGGCGGAGTGACCACCCACCTGTTCGCCTGCGCCTCCTGCGCCAGGCACACGACGGAACCCTCGAGACCGCCCGCCCTCCGGCCCCACCGAGGAGCCGACGCTGGCGCCGCTCTCTGATGAACAGCTCGACGAGTGCTGCATTTGGCCGGAAAAGTCGTGGAATGTTGTTACTTACCCGGCTTAACTCGAACTTCCGCCTGAGTCCAGGCGGATAGCCCATGAGGGAGAGAAAGGAGTGTGCGATGCCCGAGAACCCGGCCTCCTCGCCCGAGGACGGCCTCCTCATGGCGGTTGAGGCGCTTGCCAGCGTGCACAACCGGCATGACGTCACCCGGTCTGACCCGCCGCCGGACGGCGGCGGCGACAATCCGTGGCCCGACGGCGATTCGCTGAACCACCCCGCCTGACGACCACAGCACCCAGCCGCGGACCCGCACAAAGGCACCACGTGCGGGCCCGCGGCCCTAGCAGGACGACGACCCACCTCTTGGGGGAGATATGGACCACCGCTTGATCACGGCGATGGAGGCCGCCCTCGGCTGGAAGGGCTCCGGCGCGCTCGGAGGAGACTTCGCCCGCGGCACGATCGACGACGACGCCTTACCCACACGCATCCTCACGCCCAACCGGCTCCTGGACCTGGCCATGCGGCGCAGCCTTTCCAACCCGCAGTTCCGCTGCTTCCAGAACGGTGAGGAACTCCACCCCAACGCCTACCTCACCGACGAGGTCACCCTGCGCGGCCAGTCACTGCGCATGGTCAACACCCACCGCCTCGGCACCCTCCTCCGGCAAGGCGCCACGCTCGTCCTGGACCAGGTCAACACCTTCGACCCCACCATGGAAGTCACCTGCCGGGCCCTGCAGTGGTGGTCCCGCGAACGCGTCCAGGTCAACGCCTACCTCACCACCAACGACGCCTCCGGCTTCCGCCTCCACTGGGACGACCACGACGTCCTCATCGTCCAACTCGCCGGCGAGAAGCAATGGGAAGTACGCGGCCCCTCCCGCACCGCCCCGCTCTACCGTGACGCCGACCGCAACGACCAGCCCAGCAACGACATCGTCTGGGCCGGCACCATGGCCACAGGCGACGTCATGCACATCCCCCGCGGCTACTGGCACCAGGCCACCCGTAACGGCAACGGCCCTGGCAAGAGCCTCCACATGACCTTCGGCTTCGCCAAACGCACCGGCGTGAGCTGGCTGTCCTGGCTCGCCGACTGGTCCCGCGAACACGAGATCTTCCGCCACGACCTCGACCGCACCAGCCACACCAGCGCCCAGGCCCTGACCGAGGCCGCCGTCGAACTCGTACGGCGACGCACCCCCGCGGACTTCCTGACCGCCCGCGAGCAGGAAGCCGTCATCCCCCGCCACGTACCGTTCCTCGACATCTTCGGCCCTCTGGAAGCCGTGGCCTGCATCACCCACTTCCCGCCCCAGATCACCGACCACGGCGACACCGTCGAGGTCACCGCGGCGGGCAAGAAGCTCACCTTCCGCGCCAAGGCACTGCCCGCCCTGCGGCTGCTGCTCAGCGGCTACCCCGTCCACCTCGCCCAAGCGGCCGCCCAGGTAGGCGCCGAGGTTGAACAGGTCGCCCACATCCTGGTCCAGGAGGAGCTATGCGCCACCCTCACCCCCGAGTTGTCCTCGGGCTACACCGGTCTCGTTACGAACGCCGCACCCTGACCACGGCCCTCGACCTCGGCGTCACCACCATCGACACCGCCTTCAACTACCACGGCTTCACCGCCCACCAGACCCTGCGCCGAGTGGCCGGCGACCTGCTCCCCAGACTCACCATCTCCACCAAGGTCGGCTTCTTCCCCACCCGCAACGGCCATGCCGAGCACTCCCTGGACCCCGGCCGCCTGCTCCAGGCCCTGGAGCAGACGAACACCGACCTCCGCCGTCCCCCGGACCTGGTCTTCCTCCACAACCCCGAACGCAGCCTCGTACGCCCCCGGGAGCAGGCCACCGAGGCCCTGGCCAGCGCATGCGGCGCGCTGCAAGGGGCCGCGGCGAGGGGGCTGTGCGGAGCCTGGGGCGTCGCCTCGTGGCATCCGTCCCGATTACCCGAACTGATCGATGCCACGACGCCCAGGCCGGACGTCCTCATGGTCCGCGCCGGCCTGACCGTGAACAGCGCGGTGCTGGATGCCTCCGAGACTCTCACCGCCCAGTGGAAGCCGAACGCGTGGTGGGGCATGAGCCCCTTCGCCGGCAGCCCCGACGACCCGGTCTGGCAGACCTTCGACCCCCGCATCTTCCTGCAAGGACCCGCCGACGATATGAGTCGGTTGCAGGCCGCTTTCCGCCTCGCCTACCACCTGCCGCCCGTCACCGCGGTCGCCGTCGGCGCCGACAACCCCGCCCACCTCCGCGAACTGCTCAACGCCCTCCCCCGGAAGGTCGATAGCACCGCGATCCACGAGTACAGATCGCTGCTCCGCGAGCGAGCCCGCCATCAGCCGGCCTGAAGCTCCTCCACCAACCGTTCCGCCGCTGCTCGCGCCGGCGCCAGCCGAGGATCCTCCGGGTGCGCGTACGGACCGGCAATCTTCGCGCACGCGAACAGCATCATCACCTTGCCGTCCCGGCTGCTCAGATCACCGGCACGCTCACGCAGCACCCGATCCGCGAGCGCCGGGACGCCAAGGGACTGCGCCCACAGCGAGGCCGAGTCCAACCCCCGCGGAGCCATCCCCCAGTCCTCCCAGTCGAACAGGCAGAACTCCGGGCCAGTGACGTTCGCCCAGCTCAGGTCCGCATGCGCCGGCACCCATCGCTCCACCGCAGTCTCCGGCACGTCGGGGAACGCCGACCGAATCACCTCATCCACATGTGCCTGGGTCACCATCACCGTGTCCGGCGTCGCAACCCGTGTGGTGCGCGCGGCGGCCAGAGCGTCCAGCGAACCATTCAACCCCGCCCACCACTCATTCGACAGCCCAGGATCCTCCGTCAGCACACCCCCCGGCTTCACCGGCTCCCCAGGCAGAAGATCAGTCTCATCCGCACGCCACATCACCGCGTCGCTCTCGTCCCGCCACGACACAGCTGCTCGCCACGCTGGCTGAGTTACGCCTTCCAGCAGAGCAGCACATTCCGCACCGTTCCACCCATGGTCGCCAATTCGGACGATCGGCCGCCGTTCGATCCGCACCCAGGTACTACGGTCCGTCTGTGCCCCGACAGTGCGGCGCTTCCGCACAATGGTGCTGTGAACGAAGCGGACGCGAAATGCCTGCTCCACACGCTGAAGGACCTCATGCACTGCGTCCTTGCGCAGGTCGGCCGCACGGGATGAGAGAAGCGCCATAAGCGGACGGTAGCATCACGCTGCCCCCCCGTATTCGTAAAGAGAGATCGCCATCTACGGACTTCGAGCCATGAGAAGCGCACATAGGGCGGTGGCTGTTGAGCGCTCCAAGGTGGTTACCTGTTTGCGTGGAAGGGCCTCTTGGCAGTGAAGGCCGGTGCTCTCGGGGAGACGGCTGCTGCTGGTGGGATCCTTGGTGGGGGCGCGCGGCGTCGCGCGCGCATGCGGGCCAGCTCGGCGAGCGTGCGGCGGCCGGCGGGGATGAGGTGATGGGGAGTGTAGGCGGGGTCGTTGGTCAGGGCGATGATCTCGCGTGCTGCGGTGCGGGCGGTGGTCAGCAGGGCGCGGGTGTAGATGCGTTCGGCCCAGTGTTCGGCTGAGCCGGCGGGCTGGCGAAGGAAGTCCAGGACCTGTGCGGGGTTTGTGCCAATGAGCACGGCGTGCTGCTGGGCTTGCCACAGCACCGTGAGCGGGTCGATGGGGTCGTCTCGTCGGGCCATGGCGGTCAGGCAGCGGTGAAGACCTTCGTGCAGGTCGACGCTGAAGTCCTCTGAGTGCAGCCAGCCGAGTTGGGTGAGGTCGCCGGGGTGGGCGGTGGCGGTGGCCAGGAAAAGGCGTTCCTCGTCCAGGTCCTCCTCGCAGGGTCCGGCCCTCGGTGGTGCGCCGGCGGCTTTGGGGATGGGGCCGGGGCGGCGGGGCCAGTGGGGTTCTGCGTGGTTGAAAAAGCGGGTGAGGGTGTCGGCTTGTTCGCAGACGGTGGTGGTGGGGTCGGGCAGGGTGGGGTCGTTGCTGAGCTGTTCCAGGCGGAGGGCGTGTTCGCGCAAGGCACGGCGTAGGTGTTCGGCGCGGATCATCTGTCCGTACGCTGCGGCGTGTTCGGGTTTGGGGCAGGCGGTGATCAGGGTGTGGAGGTAGGGGGCGTCCAGTCCCGGCGCGCTGGTCACGGCGGCGGTCAGTACGGCGGTCAGCCATACCGGTCGGGCACGGTGTACCTCGGGTTCGGGCGGGATGAGGGTGCACATTGCCGTGAACAGGGCGGTGTGGGAGGGGTTGGCGAAGTGCTCGGGCAGCAGATTCGGAACGGCGGCGAGTTGGGCGGGGTCGAGGAGGAGCGCGCCGAGGAGGGCCTGCTCGGCGTAGTGCGGGACCTCCTGCAGTTCCGGGCCGTAGGGTTCTTCGGAGTCGGTGGGGGCGTCGGGGGACATCAGGCGGCCAGGGTGAAGTCGTCGCGGTTGAGGGCGGCGCCGATGTGCGGGGCGAGCAGGTGGGCGGCGAGCAGGGGTGGGACGGCGTTGCCGATCTGGGAGAACTGCTGGCCTTTGGTGCCGGCCCAGGGGTAGTCAGCGGGGAAGGACTGCAGGATCCCCGCCTCGACCGCCGTGATCCGGATCGGGTCCGGCGCCTCGCCGGCCTCCTGTTCGGCCGGGTGGGAGCGGTCGGGGTGGGGTTGGGCGACCCAGAGGCATTCGTTGGCGCGGTGGCCGAAGAACAGCGTCCCGGCGGGTTCGTCGATGGTGCGGACGGTGGCGTGGGACTGGTTGTTGCTGCGCAGCGACCACGACCAGCCGTGCGCATCGTCGGTGAACTCCGGCCTCGGCGCGTCGGCGCGAGGGCTGTTGCCCTGCTCGTGCCGGCCCCGGTCTCGGCGGTCCCTTCCCGACCGGACCAGCATCTCTCCCGCGGCGAGGCGGGACTTCCAGGTGCCCCGGCTACGGGCATCGGTAAGGGACTTGCGGGAGCCGGAGGGGAAGGGTTCGGGGCCTCCGCCGGGTCCGCCGCCGGCGCACACGGTCGGCACGGGCCGGTCGGTTGCTCCCCACCCGAGAGCCTCGGCCATGCTGACCCACTTGTGACGACCGGGCCCGAACAGCGAGTCCGGCTCTGCGACGGTGGAGTGCGTGGGCTGCGGCGGGCCGCCGTACGCACCCGGGAGGCCAGCAGGATCGCCCGCTTCCTCGTTTGGGGGACGCCGTAGTCGGCGGCGTTGAGGATGCCCGTCCAGACGGAGAAACCCCAACCGCGCAGGATCGCGGCGTACTGGCGCCACAGCGGCAGCACGTCGGGGACCTCCTCCATCGCCACCCATTCGGGCCGGCCGGTCTGGTGCAGGGCGTGGAGGTAACGCATGGGTTCGGCGGCCAGCAGCGACCGCTCGTCCCGGCAGGCGGTCAGCAGAGCCTCGCGGGTGTCGTGTCCGGTGGCGAGGTCGGCGACGGCCTGGTGGACGTGGGGCTGGTCGAGCAGGCCGAGGCGTTTGCCGGCCATGGACCACGCCTGGCAAGGCGGGGAGGCAATCAGGCCCCACGTCCGCCCCGCGAACGGCCACGTCGGATACGCCGCGACATCGGTGCGCACTGTGAGCAGCCCGGCTGCGGCCCTGGTCCGGCACGCCCATGGGTCCCACTCCAGCCCGATGTCGCGCAGGCCGAGTACGGCCGCGGCATGGGACCATCCGCCGGGACCGGCGAACAGGTCGAGTATCAGGCCGCGGTTCACGCGGTCAGTCCGAAGTCGTCCTGTACCGGCTGGTCGTCGCCGCGGCAGGCCCAGGGCGAGCAGCCGTTCGCGACCCCGTCTTCCAGGTCCCTCAGTCGGTCGTCGGCGGCGGTGCCGGTGTCGAGGGCGGCTTGCCGTTGGGCCCATTCGCGGGCGGTGATGTGGTCGATGGGGGCCTGGTCGAGGGGGACGCGGGAGCGCTGCAGGAACGCCTGCCCGAGCAGGCGGTTGCCGGTGGCGTTGGCGCGGGCGTTGCCGGCGCGGATCGCCGCGTCGAACGCGACGACGTCCTCCCACTCCTCTGGCGAGTTGTCGCGAATCTTTCGCCACTGCTGGTTTCCGTGGAAGGGGCAGCCCAGGCAGCTGGATTTCGGGGTGTCGGCCAGGCCGCGTGATTCCAGGTAGCGGATGCAGTCGGCGCGGGACCAGTCCAGGTCGACGATGAGGGGGCGCCGGTTGCGCATGTAGGCGACGTCGGCGTCCTTGGCCCGGTGGAATTCGTCGGTGGATATCCCCACCCACTGTTCGACGAAGACGCCCTTCGGGACGCGGCGTGGGTAGGGGTAGCCGAGGATTTCCCGGACCTGCTTCTTGATCGGCTTGATTTTGTATTCGCCGGTGCACTGGCGCCGGGTCATGCCGGGCCGGCCGTCCTGGTTGAGGATGTGCAGCGGCATGGACGCGAACCGGTGGTCCGGGTCGAGGGCGTCGTCGCGGATGTTGCCGGTCGCCACCCGCAGGATGGGGATTCCGGCGGGTTGGGCTATCTCGCGTTCGATGCGGTCCAGGTGGGCGTAGACGGCTTTGGGTTCCCAGCCGGTGTCGGCGAATATCGCGTAGTCGATTCGGGGGAGTTTGCCTTCGGCGGAAAGGCTGAGGAGCGTGGTGGACTGCACGCCGGCGCCGAGGGAAAGGATGCGGTGTGCGGGTTGTGTCAAGGGCGGGGGGTTTTCCTGTCCTGGTTGGGGTCAGCGGGACCGGGGCCGTTCGGTGGTGGTCGGCGGGGGCGCGATGGTGCCGTGTGCCTCGGCGGTCGGTTGCTCGTGGCGGAGTCCGGTGCCGGGCACGGGGCGGGCAGCATCAGGGACTGTGGGGCCGAGGAGGCGGAAGTGCTGGTCGGCGTGGGTTAGGTGGCGGGCGATGCCGGTGATCTGGCTGGCTGCTTCCTTGAAGTCGGCGGCGAGGTGGCGGGCGGGTTGGGTGCCTGCGGCGAGGGCCTGCTGGTGGGCCGCGTGCAGGAACTGGGCCAGGTGTGGCAGGAGGCCGTGGACGTCGTTGACGATCTGGTCGGTGAGGTCGGCTGCGGCGTGGTAGGTCTCGGCGCCGGTCATCGCCGCGGTCATGTCGCGCAGGTGGTCGCCGAGCCGGTAGGTGCCGTCAGGATCGGCGGGCTGGACGGGGTGGGTGGCCAGGCTGGGGTCGAGGTCGACGCGGTATCCGGCCAGGGTGAGCATCTGCGCGGCGTGGGTCGCCTGCTGGTTCTCGCGCTGGCGGCCCTGGTCCCAGGGCAGGCGGTGGTACCTGCGGTGGAAGTGCCACTCGGTGATGAATCCGGCGCGCTCCAGCAGGGCGCCGGCCAGGGCGTCGCCGCCCCAGGCTTCGACACTGCCGAACTCGAGCCGGGTGATGCGGACATCGGGTTGTTCGGGTGGTGCGGGCAAGAGATCTCCGCTTGAGACGACAACGGGAGGGTGCGTACGGGTGGGGTGCGGGGCGGCGTCAGCGTCCCCGGTGGTGGACGTGGGTGAGGACCCCGGTGCCGTCCGGAGGACGGGGTGGGCTGGACCTCCGTGCTGGCGGGGGGGCTGCATGCTCCTTTCGGATGTGGGGGTCAGCGGCGCCGTCCGCGGGCGGTGGTCAGGGGGATGGCGTAGGGGCGGGTGGCGCTGGTGTCGTGGACCTGGGCGGTGATCTGCCCGGGCGTGGGGACGGTGGGGGGCGCGAGGTGGCGGGCGGCGGCCTTGCGGATCAGGGCCTGCTGAACGTGCACCGGCTTGGCGTCGATCGCGGTGATCAACGCCGGGAGTTCGGGGGCGAACAGTCCCGGCGGGAGGCTGGTTGCGGCTTCGGCGACCAAGCGGGCGGTCTCGGCTTCGACCAGGGGAGCCCAGGCGAAGTCCAGGCCGGTGTGCTCGCAGGTGAAGAAGCCGCCGCCCTCCAGGGACGCTGAGAACGGGAAGTCGTCGTCGAGCATGTCGGCCATGCTGTCCAGGAGCAGGTCGACGGCCTCGTGCAGCTTCCGGGCCAGTGCGGGATCGCGGAGCCAGCGGGTGCTCTCGGCGGGGACAGCGGCCGGTGCCGGTTCCTGGCGGGTGTCGGGCGTGGTGGCGGAATCGGGCAAGTGGGGTCCTTCGGGGATGGTCTGTGCGGTGGCGGTTGGCCGCGGGCGGTGGGGGTGCACCGCCGTATGCGGGCGGGCGGGGTGGTTGTGGCGGGCGCCGGGGTCAGCGGTGCCGCTCGGCCGACGGCGGAGCTGGCGCGGGCCGGGCGCCCGACGACGTGGTGGCGGGCAGGGCGGCCGCGGCGGTGCGTCCGGCCTCGGTGGCGTAGAGCTTCTGGCCGTTGTACAAGCTGGTGCTCGTGTCGCGGTCGACCAGACCGAGACGGCGCAGCGCTTCGTAGGTGGACAGCGTGATCCGCACCCCGCTGCCCGCGGTGATCCGCATGTTCCCCATATGGCCGGTGTCGCGCATGGTCACGCCGCCCGCAGCGATGGCGCGCAGCGCGTTTGTCTGCGCGACGGTGAGCTGAGGGGAGCGTGCCGACGCAGGGGCGTCAGCGGCCTCGGCGACCGGCGTGCTGCTGGTGGCGGGTGCGGGGCCAGTGGGGTTATTGGCCAGGGGTGCCGCGGCGTACAGGCACGCGGTCGCGCAGGACTGGAGCGTGCGGGAGGCGTCGCGCAGCTTCTCGGCGACCGCCTGCTGTGCCCTGTCCTGCTCCTCGTGGTGCTCGGGACCCTGGGCGCCGTCTCCGGGATGGGGGTGCCGGGCGGTAGCGGCGAGGGGGAAGGCGGTGACGGCGTCGGTGAGGATCAGGCCGGCTTCGGTGGTGTCTCGGGCGATGGCGGCCACGGTTGTCAGGACCTGCAGGTGCTCGGGGGTGTCGGATGTAGTGAAGGTGGTCAGGGCCCGCAGGCGTTCCAGGACGCGCCGGGTCAGGGCCTGGGTGTCCAGGACGCGGGCGCTGAGCCAGGCCAGGCCATCGGTGTCCAGGTGGGGCGGGCCGTCGGCGAAAGCGAAGAGCAGGTCGGTGTAGTCACGCGAGAGGTGGCGGAGCTTGTCGACCTCGTCGTTGACGGTGGTGATGGGCAACTCCATGTGGCGGGGATCGAAGTGGTCGGGGCAGTGGATGCGGGGGGCGTGTGTCTGCGTGGGGGAAGCGCAGTGCGGAGGCGGCGGCGTAGTGGGGGTCGAGGTCGATGGCGATCCAGCGGCGGCCGAGGGTTTCGGCGGCCTGTCCGGTGGTGTTGGAGCCGGAGAAGAAGTAGACGACTAGGTCGCCGGGCGTAGTGCACAGCGTGATGAAGAACTCCGGCAAGCCGGGCGGGTAGCGGGCTGGGTGGGGGCGGATGCGGTGGGCGCGGCAGGCGCGTTGGGCTGGCTTCAGCGCCCGGTGGGCGGGCTGAAGGAACGCCAGCAGCCAGTCGACGTAGGTGTTCTGGTTGGGGTTGCCGTACTCCTTGGGGCGCAGTAGCGGGAACGGCGGCGAGGTCATGAACAAGTCGACGCTGTCGGCGGGCAGTTCCTGTAGGAGCAGTCGGCTGTCGCCGCTGTACTGCGCACCCAGCGGGGTGGTGTAGTGCAGCAGCCCGGACGGAAGCCGCACACAGTCGGTGGCTGTCTCCGTGCCGCTGCCCCGGCTTCGCCCGGGGTCCGGGGCCGTCATGCCGTCTGCCCGGCGTCGGCCCTGGTCAGGGATTTGGCGATGGCGCGGGCGGTGATGGCCTTGGATGCCGCAGCGGAGGCAGCGGACAGCTGTTCGGCGCCGGGCTCCTGATACCAGGGGCGGAGGGTGAGCATCGCGGCGCGAAGCCCGGTGGCGAACAGCAGTGCCGATCCCTTGGCCAGCGCGCGGATCGCGTCGGGGGGAAGGATCCGCTCCTGCCGCATCGAGATGCTCGTGGACTTGCCCGAGTCGCTGTGGGAGGTGGAGGCGGTGGCGACGTCGTGGTCGCCGATGAGGCGGGAGAGTTTGTCGGCGAAGTCGGGGTCGTCGATGCCCGAGCCGATGACCTTGATCGTAGCGGCCGACCACATTGCGTCCATGCCGGCCTCGCCCCAGACCTTCTGGCCCTGGCGGTAGGACTGCAGGATCGTGATCGGGATGATCCCGCGGCTGCCGAGGTGGGAGTACAGATCCGGCAGGTCCGAGATTTTGCAGACGTTCGCGGCCTCGTCCAGGATGCACACGGCTGGCGGGTCCAGCCGGCCCCCGGCGCGCTCAGCGGCGGTGGTGGCGGTGCGCATCACGGAGTCGGCGCAGGCGGCGATCAGGGCGGAGGCGCCTCCGCCGCCGTCCTTGGACAGCAGGTAGAGGGTGTCGCGGCTGTCGACGAACTCTTCGGGGCGGAATTCGGGGATGCCGGGCTGGGGGGTGACCCAGGCGGCGATGTCGGCGTTGAGCAGGCACGCGGCGTACTGGCGGGCGGTTTCGTAGATGCCGTCGCGGGTCTCGGGCGGGCCTTCCACGGTGCCCTTGAGCTGGGCGGCCACGGGGCCGAAATGATGGTCGCGCAGGGTGTCCAGTGGGGTGCGGTCGGCGGGGAACGCCAGCCAGGTCATCACGTCGGTGATGGGCCGGCGGTCGTTGGCGGCGGCCAGGAACAACTGGGACAGCACGTTGCTGGCGGCTTTGGACCAGAAGTCCCCCTGCTGACTCGCGTCCACGGAGGCGGCTAGGAAGTGCCCGGCCAGGCGCCCGGCGCCTTCCAGGGTGGTTGCATCGGCCAGCGGGTTCCACCACAGGGCGCGCTCGGCGTGGGCGATCTGCTGCGGGTCCATCGTCCACGTCCGCCCCACAGCCGCGCGGGCGTCGATCGTGGCGGTGTAGGCGTCACCGGCGGCCTTATTCGAGGTCAGCAGCACCGCGCCGGGGGCGTTGAGGATCGCCGGAATGGCAAGGCAGGTGGTCTTGCCCGACCGCGGGGCCATGATCGCCACCGCGACGTCCTCATACCCCATGCGGACCTCGTGACGGGTGCCGGCGAGGTTGCCGAGCAGGATGCCGGTCTCGTGCGGCGCGGGCTTCTTCGCGTCCTTCAAGCTGGGGCGCAAGGACCGGGCCTTGACGGTGATCGCGTCGGCGAGCAGCGGCTGGAGGTCCCGGCGCTTGGCCATCCCGGCGACCGGCTTCCGGCCGCCCCCGCCCCCGTTGCGCTGGCGCCACCACCAGCGCCCGGCGAGCGCCGCGAGGACTGCAATCACCAGGCCGGGGGCGATAAATCGCCCGATGAGCAGCGTGGTGTGGCCGGTTCCGGGCCACAGAAGGTGGGGGTGGAGGAGCGCGTCGGCGGGCTGGTAGGGGGCCCAGGGCCCGGAGTGGGTCAGGGCGGTGGCGCAGTTGCCGCCCAGCCAGGCGGCGTTGGCTACGGGGACGGCCACCGCGAGGGCGCACATGATCAGTTTGAACAGCCAGTCGGTCAGGTCCGACGTGCCGGAGGACGGTGCGGGTTTGGAGGGCAGGACCGTTACTTCCTGGGCAGGGGCGAGTGCGGAACGGGCGCCGGGCTCAGCGGACCGGGTGGGGGCGGGACCTGGCGTCCGGGACCGGGCGCGTGCGGGCCGCGGTGGTCAGTGCCGGGCCGGGCGGGGTGGTAGGTCCGTGGTCGAGGGCGGTGGCCAGGGCGGGGTCGATGCCGATCCGGATGCCGAGAGCCCGGGCGTCGGCGCGCACGGTGGTGACGGCCTGGCGGATGGCGGCGGGATCCGGGGTGCCGGGCAGGGTGTAGACGAAGTCGCCCGGCCGGGTGGTGAGACCGGCCTTGGTGAGCAGGTCGTGTTCGATGCCGGGTTCGTCCTCGCTGGTCAGGGCGAGCAGGCCGAGCGAGTGGTGCAGGCCGACGGTGATACGTACGGGATCGATGACGGAGAACTCCAGGGTGTGTCGAAGGGGGTGGTGCCGCAGGGGGGAATGTCATCGGCTGCAGGGGAAAGGCAACGACAGGGCAGCAGGGTGGCCCGCGTGCGCGAAGCCGGTCGGCGTCCTCCCGCGGGGGTGTTGGCTTGACCGGCGCCCTGGCGAACACCGCTGATCGCCGACAGGGCGGAGTCGGCTATCGCGGGCCCCGGTGAGGGTGGGGGCGGCCGGGTGCCTGGGGCGGCAGCGCGATGTTGTCGATGGCGCGGGTGTGCTCGGCGGCTTTGGCTGCGGGGCTGGCGTCGTGGCGGGTGGTGGCCCGGGCGATCTCGGTCAGGACGTGTCCGGAGTCGGCCCAGTCGCACAGGTAACTCCAGGCGTCGGCGTTGCGTTCGGCCAGCACCTCGTCGTAGGCGTCGGTGCCGGGTGCGGAGGAGGGCACCAGCGCGTCGCGTTCCGCCTTCCAGTAGGCGTATGCCGCCTCCAGGCCGGTCCGGGCCTCGCTGAGGCGGGCGAGGCTGCCCGGCCAGTTGGGCTGCCGCTCGGGGGCGGGCAGGCGCGCGAGCTGCTGTTCGGCGGCGGCGAGGAGTTCGCTCACGTGCGGGCGGACGGGTTCGAAGGCGCGCCAGGTGTCCGCGTCGCGCCGGCGCTGGCGGCGGCCGTAGGCGGCCTCGTCCAGGGGCCAGCCTTGTTCGTCGACGTGTTGGTCGGAGTAGTCGTCCCATGCCTGGAGGATGTGGGCGGCGGCGCGGGCGTAGACGGTGAGCCGGTCCAGGACGAGCTGGTGGGTTGCGGGGTCGATGAGAGTAGGGGGCCTTCCGGAGCGGGAACGGGTAGCGCGTGCGGGGTCGGATTCAGCGCCGGGCAGATGCCGGGGCTGGCGCGGCCGGCGGCGTGAGTGCGGTGCGGGCGCTGGGTGCGGGCGGAGGCGCGGACCGCCTTCAGGCGCTGTCGGTGTTCGGCGGCGAGCTGTTCACCCTGGACGGCGGTGGGTTCCTGGGCCACAAGCCAGGAGCACGGAAGGCCGTAGGAGCCGCGGTAGACCGGCCCGGGGGCGACCAGCTGTGCGGCGAAGCCGGCCACGAGATGGGTGGGTGTGCCGTGCGAGAACCATGCCTGCCACAGGCGTTCGTGGCCACCGAGGCCGGTGGTCAGGGCGGCTTCGGCGCACCAGGTCGGCCAGTCCTCTTGCCCGTCCAGGCCCGGGTGCGGGCCCATACGGACGTACCTGTCGGGGGAGTGCGCGGACTCGATGCCCTTGCGGTCATAGCTGCGGCTCCAGCCGGTCGAGACCAGCACGTCGCGGATCTCAGGCAAGGAGGGCGGCTTCTGCGGCGCGGGCCGGGTCAGGGCGTCGGAGAAGCCGGCGATGATCTCCACGGGGGTATGGCCGCCGAAGTGGGCGTACCAGCCCCCGGCGTGGTCGTGGAAGCGCCACCAGGCGCTGTAGGCGTCCGGCGCGGGTTCCAGGGTGAGGCGGACCGCCATTCCGGGGCTGGCCAGCAGGACGTGGGGGTAGGCCGGGTCGGAGTGGCTGGTCCAGCCGGCGGCGCGCAGTACCTCGGTGATGCGCCGGGGGTCGCCGCCGCCCGCCAGGTACCGCGGTGTCGTGGCGTACTGCACCGTGTTCAACGGCTTGTTGGCGTCGGTGAAGAACATCTCGTACGTACTCACCGGCGCCGCCCGGGCGCATCGCCCGGAGCCGGAGGCGGAGGCGGTGTCTGGCTGGCCCGTGCCGGTTGCCGGGCAGGACCGGCCGCAACGGTGGGGAGTTGGGTGAGAGCAGCGGTGGTGCCAGCCAGGGCCTGACTCCAGTCGTCCAGGTCCTGGCCGGCCCGGCCCAGGTCCTGCCACAGCCCGGGTGCGGCGCCATGCCGGTGGGCGTAGCGGGAGGTAGAGGCCAGCAGCGCGGACAGGCGGTGAAGGACGCCGCCGTCCGGATCGAGGACCGGGGCGAGGAGCAGCGCGGCGGAGACCGGGATCGTGTCCGCCTCCAGGCGCTCGGCGATCGCGTCCAGCGCGGCGGGCATGTCGCGCACCGCCGAAGGCGGTACCCACTGCTCCCACGCATGAGGCGGCGGGGGCTTCGGGGCAGAATCCTGAGGCCCCTGGGGGAGTCGGCCCAGAAGCCGGGGCGCGGTGTGCAGGGCGCTGGCCTCATGGTGCAAGGGGTCGGCGACGTTGCGCAGCGTGTGCCACACCGCATACAGGGCCGGGTCGTGGCCTGCGGCCTCGGTGCGCTGTTCCACGAAGGTGACAGCGGTCTCCAGGAGATCACGGACGGCGTCGAGGACACCGCCTGCGGCCAGGACGCCGGACAGCAGACCGGCTGCCTCCGCCGGTTCGGCCTGCGCGATCCGCGCGCTGAGCGCCTGAAGGGGCTCGGTGACGGCCGAGGCCGGGGAAGCCGCGATGTCGTCGATGGTCACTGGGCCCGCCTGCCTGCGTCCGGGGCCGCCGTCGGGGGCGCCTGCTCGTCCTGCTGCCGCCGGGGGCGCTCGCTGTGCCGGTGGGCGCGGGCGCGCAGGAAGGCCAGCGGTGTGACGCGGGCGCGCAGCCTGAGCCCGGTGGCAGGAGGTTGGGGGTGGTGGTTGGTCATCGGCTCCTTGTCGGGTGTGCGGGTCGCGGTGGCGCCGCTGGTGGCAGGGACAGCGGTGTGCCGGCCCGGGGGCGTGGGCGGGGACGGGCGAAGGCCCGGGCCGAGCGGGCCCAGGTGGCGGCACGTGCCGCGGCGGTACGGGCACGCCGGGCAGCGTTGAGCTGGGAGGGCAGCACGGGGTAGGGGGTGATGGCCGCGTGCCGGATGGTGACGAAGGGGATGCGTCCGGGCGGGCGGAGGATCGGCTGGGGGTCGGCGAGCGCCGCGGCGAAAGTCTCCAGAGCGTGCAGCGGGGTGTGCTCGGAGAAGCCGGCGTTCCACAGCGGCACGGTGGGGCCATCGTTGGTGCCGGGGGTGTGGGCGGAGGCCCACCATATGGCGTGCTCGCCCTCGCGCCGGTACTGCAGCAGCGCGCTACCGTCTGGGTGGCCGGCGGCTGGGTGCCCGCCCTTCCCGGGCGCCCAGCCGCGGGCGGTCAGCTGGCCCAGCACGTCGGGTGCGTGGGCGGGGCGGGGCCGGGTGAGGGCGTCGGTGAAGCCGGCCAGAATCTCCACCGGGATGGCGGCGCCCAGGGTGGCGTTCCAGGCGGGCCGGCCGGGTGGGGTGCCGGAGATGATCCACATCGGGGAGCTGGTGCGGGAGATGTAGCCGATCCGTACCGAACGGTCGGGGCTTTCGAAGCACACCGGCGACCCGGAGCGGGAGGTGCGGTTCTTCCAGCCCGCTCCGGCCAGGTAGTCGGTGATGTGCGCGAGGTCGCCGCCGCCGGCCAGGTGCCGCGGCCTCACCAGGTAGCGCTGGATGGGGACTTCACCGGCTGCTGGTCCCCACCGGGGCGTGCGCCGGGTCACCGCGACCGCCGAGCCGGGGCCGGGGCGGGGGCCAGCGCATGGGAAGCCCCGGTGGGTGCGGGCGTGGGGTTCAGCGCGGCATCGAGGTCCAGAACAAGGTCGTGCAGGTCATTGGTGAGTCGCCCGTACAGGGCGGCGTGCGGGTCGCCGTGGTGCTGGGCGCGGTAGGAGGCGGTGGCCAGCAGCATGACGACCCGGCCCAGGACACCGTCCTCCGCGTCGAACGCGGCGTTCAGGATCCGGCGGGTCTCGCCGGGGCCGGCGGTGGCGAGGTGTTCGGCGAGATGGTCGAGGTGGGCCGCGGCCTCGTGTGCGGCGACGTCAGCGGATGGTGCAGTCGTCGGCAGACGCGCTCCTTTCGTCGTGGGGATGAGGGTGGGCAGGATCTGGGTCAGCGGGAGCGGCGGACCGGGGAAGAGGAAGTTCGTGCCGGAGCAGAGCGTTCCGGCTGCTCCGGGCGGGGCGCCGGTCCGGGGAGAGTTGCTGCGAGGAGGTGTTCTTCGGCGATGTCGGGGCTGATGTTCACGCGGTATCCGGCCCGGTCGATCGCGGCGCATGCTCGGTTGGCGAGCTGTCGCTGGGCGTTCTCGGGCAGGTCGTGGGGGACTTGGTGCCACACAGCGATCGGCGCGGTGTCGTAGCGCTTCAGGCCCAGGGCGTCGAGGAGGTTCAGCAGGTCCTCGGGGGCGCCGGTGCGGCTGTCGGCGTAGATGACGGGGCTGCCGTAGCGCCGGTAGATCTCGACGTCGGTGCCGCATTCGTCGGCAAGGCTCAACGCAGCTTCTTTCTAAGGGTGGTGTGCAGTTGGGTGGCCGGTCATCGGCGTTTTCTGGGCGTGCCGGGCGGCGGGGGAGTCGGCTGCGGGTGGACGGTGTGGGCGCTGGGCTGGGCAGCAGTCCCGGAGCGTGCGGGGGCGTTGAGGTCCTCGGTGAGGTGGGTCAGGGTGTCGGCAGCTGTGGCAAACAGATGTGACTGGTCGGCCTTTCCCAGGCCGTGCAGGTGGGTGCCCGCCGCTGACAGGAGTCGGCCGAGCGCGGCCAGGGGGCTGATGTGCGGGGCCACGCTGGTGGCGAGGATGAATCCCGCGGTATTGCGGTCGGCGCGGATCAGGCTTTCGGTGACGCGGTCCAGCAGGTGCGCGGTGTCCAGCGCCAGCAGGGCGGGATACCGGTCGGTGGAGGGCGCCGCGATGCCCCGGATCCGCGGAGTGGTCCCGGCAACGGGGCTTGCTTGATCATCCTGGTCGGCATGGGACTGGTTCGCGATGACGGCTCCGGCAGGGGCGCCGTCGGCCCTCCCGGTGAGGAGGCCGGGGTCGATGTTGATCTTCCAGCCGGCCTTGGTCAGCGCGGTGGCGGCATCGCAGGCCAGGCGGCGTCCGGCCGCTTCGTCGAGGCCGTCGGGCACCTGGTGCCACAAGCCGGACGGCTCGGTCCCGCAGCGCAGCAGCCCCAGCGCGTCAAGCTGACTGAGGAGTTCGGCGGGAGCGTCCGCGCGGATGTCGGCGTGGATGGTGGTGGTGAAAGGGCGGCGGTAGAACTCGACATCGGTGCCGCACATGTCGGCGAGGCTCGGGATCACAAACATCCGGTGGCATAGGGGAGTTGAGGGGCTTGGGGGGGGGTAGTTGATCACAGCCCTGTGGGCAACGCTGTGGACAGCGCCCGGCGGGCGGCGACTGGGGCCACAACGACGTGCGGACTGCTGACGGCACGCGCTTCAAGCAGCGTGCTGTTCGGGCGGGGCCGTGGTTCATAGGCGGCGGCACCTCGCCGATGAACGGGGTCAGCGGGCGGGCTGGCGCCCGTCACGGCTGCCTTCCTGTGCACGGTCAGCGGCGCGGCCCAGAAGGGGAACGGCGCCGCGACGGGCGTTGTCGTATGGATCCCGTACGGCACCGTGCCGACGAAAGCGACACCTCGCCGATGTTGCCGTCCCCACTCGCCGGGCTCATGCTCACCGCGAACGCTTGCTCCCGCGGCATGTTCACTGCCCTTTTCACACGCGTGGCGGGAGAGCGGAAGGAGACCGTCAACGGGTCAGCGGGCAGGAGCGTGCACACTTGGCGCTGGTGTGGGGCGGGTGAGCGGGGCGGGGGCCGTGGCCAGACGGGAGGGCGGGCTCGCGGGGTCGGACAGGGTGTGCCCGATGCCGCGGAGGTCTTCCTGTATGTCGTACAGGCGCCGTGCGATCCACTCCAGCCGCCGGTCGGTGCCGGCACGGTGCAGGTCTGCGGCGTCGGCGCTGCTGATGGCGGCCTTCTCGATCTGGCGCCGTACCTGGGCCAGGGGACCGGCTGCCTCGTCGGTGATCTCATCGAGGAGATCCGCGAGGCTGTTGGGCGTGGGTGCTGATGCCATCGCGGGGCTTTCGGGGCGGCCCGCGCTGCTTGCCGGGGGCTGGTTCAGCGTCTGGGCTAGGAGCCGCACCTGGCTTTGCAGGTGGGGCAGCAGGGGTTCGGGCAGCTGTGCCCAGGTGCCGTCCTCACTGATCAGGTTGGCGATCAGGTGCAGGTGGCGGGGGTGTGCGCGTACGGCGATCCAGCGGTGGGGGCCGTCGCCGTCCGGCCTGGCAAGGCCGAGTGAGGCGAGCACGGTGTGGGCGGCGTACGTCCACCCGGCGGTGTTCAGGACGCGGTCGTCGGGGCCGAGTGCGAGCAGGAGGCGGAAGAGCGCTCGCCGGTCGCCTCCGGGGCTGGCGGTGAACGGGTGGTCCAGTAGCGGAGCGTTGAGGAAGTCCGCCCACTGCGCGGCGCGCCAGCTGAGGAAGTCGCCGGGGGAGGTGTGGGCGGCCAGGGCGGGCCAGGCGGCGACCAGGGTGCCGGTCTTGGTTGCTGCCGGATTCGGGTGGCCAGCAGATGGCAGCCGGAGGAAGTCCGTGGCGGTGAGGGCGCGTTGGCTGACGCCGAAGATCAACGGGGTGTTCCTCCGGTCGGGTGGGGTGGTGGACCTGGTCCAGGGCACAGGTGATCAGGGTGCGTTCGGGTACCAGGTCGGCGTGAACGGCCACATCGCCTGCGGGCAGGACATGGATGGCGTGGTCGATGGCGCCCAGCGCGTCGCGGTGGCAGCCGAGCTGGCGCAGCGCGCCGGACTTCCGCATCAGTGCGACCGGGGCCGCCCTGCGGGCCAAGGGCGGGAGCGCGGCGAGGTGGAGGATCCGTTCCGCGCGGCCGGGCAGCAGGTGTCCGAGCCACAGGCCGTGGAGGACCACGTGCAGGACTTCCCGGGAGCCGGCCGTTTCGGGCTCGGCGAGCAGGGCGTCCAGCATGCTCAGTCCGGTGGGCTTGGACTGGCCGAGGACGGCGAAGACGCCGTGGGCGCGTATATAGGGGTCGGCGCCTTCGGCGGCGGGCGGGTCGAGGGCCTGGAAGACGGTGTGGATCGCCCGGCAGCGGAAATCGAAGCGCATCGCGGAGAAGTACAGGTGCCACCACGTACGCCAGCGCGGTGTGGCGAAGCCGGTACTCGGCAGCAGGTCGTTGCCGAGGAGTTCGGTGACCGTGTCGCGTCCGGCTCGGCGCGCGTGCCAGGCGGCGTTGCTGCACGTGCGGGCGGCCTCCTGCCAGGTCGCCTCCAGGGTGCGCGATCCGTGGTCGAGGGGGCTGATCCAGTCCCGGCCGGTGTCGATCCGGTCCCGGGCGGCGGCGCCGATGGCGGCCAGGGCCTGTGCGCGGGCGTGGACGCTGCCGGACATCACCGGTGGCGTCACCGGCGGCTGCCGAGGTCGGCGGTGTGGACGAGCTGGTCGAGCGTGGTCTGGTAGTACCAGCCGCCGTCGAGGGACTGCTCGCTGTTCGGCATCCGGGGCAGCAGGTGGTCGGACAGGGCGCGGAAGTAGCCGGTGCAGTCGGGGCAGTACCGGCTAGTGTGGATCATGTAGCGGGGGTGGGCCGTTATGTAGGAGTGCTCGCCGCCGCGCGGGTTGCGCAGCCGCCACCCGTTCTCGTCTGTGGGGGTGTGCCAGGAGGAGGCGACCACGGTCATTTCCTCGCCGACTAGCTGCCCTTTGAAGGCGCCTTTGACGATCACGACCTGGTCGCCGGGAGCGTAGTGCTGGTGGGTGATCTCGCGTTCGGGAGTGAGGGTGTCCGCCGGCGGGGACGGCGGAAGAGGAAACGACGTCAGCGGTAGTCCTTCGATGTTCCGGGGCCCGGCCGGGTCTTGGTGCGGGCCGGTTAGCGGTAGGGGTTTTCGGTGCTGCGGTCGGCGTCGGTTACGGCGGCCAGCAGTTCGGGCAGGTCAGCGGGGTCGGTGTCCCTCTGGTCGAGCCACCACCCTGCCCGGTCCACCGTCCGGGCGGCGTCTTCGGCCTCGGCCCACCGGGCTTCGTCCCAGTCGCCTTCGGCGACCAGCGCCTGGTAGGCGGCGGTGACGAGTTGGTGGCGGCAGCGCTGGCCCCAGGCGACGGCCTTCTCGGATCCTGCCAGGGGCGGCATGTCGTACTGGTCGGCCCACGCTTCGGCGTCGGCCTGTTCTTGCTCGCGGCGGGCGGCGAGCCATTCTTTCGTGGCGGCGGCGTCAGCGGCGTGGGCGGTGCGCCAGCAGTCGGTGCAGGCGCGGGCGGTGAGCCAGCGGGCGTATCCGGCGCGCTCGTCCGCCCGGCGGGCGGAAAGATCATGGTCGATCGTGTGTCCACAGGCGTGGTTCACGGTCCAGGTCAGGCGGACGGCCAAGTTGGATTCTCCTTCGGAGGCGGGTGGTTCAGGTGTGGTCGTGGCGGCTGCGGGCGGTCAGGAGTAGAGCCAGGGCCGCCGTGCCGCCAAGTGCTGGGAGTGCGGCGAGGACGAGGGGGTGCGCGGTGGTGAGTCCGGCCAGGGCGGTGCCGGCGGCCTGGCCGGTGCCGACGGTGGCGATCAGCCACGCATACGCCTCGGTGACCATGCCGGGCGGGGCGAGGGTTTCGGTGGTGAGGAAGGCGCTGGTGATCAGCGGGGTGAGGAACGCTCCGGGAAGGAGCACGGTCACGACGGCGGCCACGGGCGCGGGTTCGGTGATCAGCGGCAGCCAGCTTGCGGTGAACGCCGCACAGGCGCCGAGAAGCTGGCGAGACAGCGGCCCTGTCCGGGGACGGTGCGTGAGCAGGAGCCCTGCCGTGACACTCCCGGCGGACAGCGCCGCAGGCACGGCACCGGCCAGCCAGGGGGTGTGCTGGCGGCCGGCGGCTTCGACGGACCAGACGGTCAGGGCGCCGAGTGCGAAGCCGATGCCGCTCAGCGCGGTGAACAGCCGGAGCAGGGCCGGATGACGCAGGGGTCCGAGCAGTGAAGAGCGGAGCCTGGCCGGCCGCCAGGCGCGAGACGGGGGTGCGGTGAGCACGATCGTGGCACCGGCCACGCCGGTCAGCGCCGCGGTGGCCAGGGCGGTTTCGGGGTTGAAGGCGTGGGCGAAGATGGCGGTCAGGGGCGGGCCGGCGATGTAGATCAGGCCCTGGCTGCCGGTATCGATCGCCAGCGCGGCACACTGCTGGGCGGAGTCGGGCAGGACGGACGGCCACAGGGCGCGCAGGCCCGCCTCCAGCGGAGGCGTGGTCACACCGGCCGCAACGGTCAGGACGGTCGCGGCTGCCGGATGACCGGCGGGGCGGGTGAAGGCGAGCGCCAGCAGCGCGGTGGTGGTCAGGGCGACCACGGTGCCGGTGATGAGGGTCTGGCCGTGCCGGTCGACCAGGCGGCCGAGCAGCGGCTGCCCGAGGGCGGAGGCGAGACCGTAGAGCGCGCACAATGCTCCGCCCAGGGCGAGCGTTCCCCCCTCGTCCTGGACCAGGAGCAGGATCGCCAGCGGCGCCATGCTGGTGGGGAGGCGTCCAGCCAGCGTTCCGGCCAGCAGGCGCGCGACGTGCCAGCAGCGCAGGACAGCCGCGGCACTCGGACGGTCGGCGGAAGGTGGTTCCCGCTCCGTTAGGTGATCTCGACGGTTCCCGGCCGGTGCCGGCCGGGAGGAGGAGCGAGGCGTGGAGGTCACTTCGTGCGGGCGCTGGGGACGGCTGGGGCGCTGAGACGGCCGGGAGGCAAGGCCGTGTCCGGGGCTGGCCCGGGTGGCGCGGGGATGTGCCGCGGGTGCGGTACGCGCTGCGGGGGTAGGACCGCGACGTGTTTCCCGAGTTCTTCGCCTGCGGCGCGCAGTTCCCGGGTGATGGCGTGGACGTGGGCGGCCAGCACGTTCAGGCGGGTGGCGGTCTTGTGGCCTTGGGGGGTGTCGAGGGCGTCGGCGAACTCTGCACACACCCGGAGGAAGTCGTCCAGCATCGGCAGGGGACCGCGGTCGCGGCTGTCGGTCTCGACGGCGGCGGCGATGGCTGCGGCCACGTCCCCACTGTGATGGGAGTCGATGACGCCCTGGATGAGGACGCCGAGGTCGCTGTCCGGCACAGCCCGCTCTGGGCCCCAGGGAGCATCGGGGCGCAGCACGCCGGTCGGCACGGGCGGCGGGCTGCAGCGGCCGGCTCCGTATTCGTTGTCGTACTGGCCGAGCACCGTCATCTGCTCGCCGGCGACGTCCCCGGCCAGGACCAGGATGGTGGAGTCGTCGTCCTCGATCAGGTAGGCCAGGGTGATGCGGCGGCCGGCCGCGTCGTACCAGGACTCGAACGGCTCCAGCTGCCCGCAGGTGCGGGCGTCGAGGGCGAGCGCCGTCAGGCGTTCCTGCTCGGCGGCGAGCAGCACCGGGATGTGGGCGGCGCGGTGCTGGGCGGCCAGGTCGCGGACGGTCAGCGCGTGCTCGGCCCAGGTGGTCAGATACGGCCACACCTGGGCATCGGCACGGCACCGGTCGCCGCCCCGGCCGACAACGTCGGTCTTGAGGTGGTGGTGGATGCGGTCGGTGGCGTGGTCCAGGTCGTCAAGCAGCAGCCGCCACGCGGCGTGGTGCGGGGCGGGAGGCATCATGGCAAGCCCGCTGCGTGCCAGGTCGAGCAGGTCACCGGTGTGGGGGAGCAGGCGGGTGGTAAAGGCGTCGGCCACCTGGCGGTTGCGGTGCTCGACGGCATGCCGGGCAGCTTCCGGGTCGGCGATCTCCCCGAACACTCTGGACAGTTGGCGCAGCGTGGTGGCGCAGGCCAGGTGTTCGGCGTGGTAGCGCAGGCGGAAGCCGGCGAGGTGGTCCAGCAGCACGTCGGCATCGGGTGGTGGCAGTGGCGGGTCGGTGGGAATCAGATCCTCGAATCGGTGGCGAAGGGGGTCAGGAGGTCGTGCCGCGGCGCTTGCCGGGCGGGGAGACGGGAGCGCCCGGGGGGAGCGCTGGCCGGGAAGCAGGGGCCTGGGTGGCGTGCGGGGCGGTATCGGCGGGCGGGTGGCGGCGGGCGAGGGTGACCAGCACCGGTCCGTGCTTCAGCCAGGCGCGCAGCGCCGGCTGCGCGCTCGCGGTCCGGGCCGCGACCGCTTCGGCATAGGTTGGCCCGGTCGCGGAGCTGTCGGCTTCGCGCAGGCGCTCCACCGCGACAGCCCATTGGCCGGCCGCGCTCTGGCCGTGCCGCAGTGCCTCGTGCAGACGGGCCAGGACGGCTTCCTCGTCTTCGCCGTGTCCGGTGGGCGTGCCCGGCTGTGGGGCGATGCCTTTCAGGTGGTCCAGGAGGTGGGGGCCGTGCAGGAGGAAGGAGCGGAAGTCGTCCCACAGCGCCTCCTGGTGAGCAAGTTGGACCCGGGCGAGGATGCTCGTGCCGATTCCGGTGCCGTCGTCGGGCGGCCAGGTGCTGCGAACCAAGGAGCGGGCGGACTCGGCGGACAGGGCGTGGTCCAGGCGGACGGCGACCTCCTTCACGCGGCGGTGGTAGACGGCCTGGCGGTAGGCGGGCAGCAGCCGGGACGTGATCGCCTCGGCGGTCGGGCCCGGCTGCGTGCTGGTGGTGATCGAGTTCGGAGCGGCGGAGTCGTCGGCGAAAGGGCCGTCCAGCTCGGCGCGGGCGAACGCCCCGATGAGAAGTTCACCTACGTTGTTGGGCTTGTCCACCATCAGCAGTTCGGTGCCGCTGCCGTCGGCGAGCACCACACCGTAGGGGATGCGCTGATTGCGGACGGCGCTGATGAGGTCGCCGTCGTCCCACAGCCATGCGGCCAGGTCCTGCTGCCACACGGGCAGGCAGTAGACCTCGGTCCGGGTCTGCCAGGCTCCCGGCAGCAGCGCGGCGATCTTCTGGGCGGTGTCGCCCAGCCATGGGCGGGTGCCGGCGTTCAGGGTGATCTGTCGGTCGGCGGCCAGGCGGGTCAGGGCGGTCAGCGCGAGCCGTGCGGTGTCAGTGTCCGCGGTGGTCAGCACACCGGTGCCGTCCTCGCGGCGGTCGAAGCCGGCGGAATCAAGGAGATCGTGCGCCTGGCGGTAGCGGGTCCCGCTTGCGATCGCCACGATCCCGGTGACCGAGCTGAACATCAAGGTGATCTGGGTGCCCGCGGGCAGTGCCGTGCGGGTCATCGGCCCTCCCGCCGCCGGCCCGGGCCCGGATCCCGTCCGCCCCGCGGAACGGGGGGTGCCGGCCGCGCCGGTGTGGTGAGCGGGCTGATGTCGAGCAGGGGCAGCAGCTCCGGGCGCGGCAGATCTCTCGCCGTGCGGACGACCGGCTCGGGGGACAGCAGGTCGTTGATGAACGTTCCCACGACGGCCGGAGGGGTGCCGTGGCTGAACGCCGCCCACCACAGCACCTCCGGCCTGCCGGCCCAGGGGACCGTGGCGGCGGCCATCACGAAGGTGTTCTCTCCCCCGGCCAGAGGCGGAGCGCTCGACTCACGGCCCCGCATGATGGCCGCGGCCTTGCTGCCCCCGTGGCGGGTGCGCCACTCCAGCAGGCCACGGTCGTCGTGGTACTGCCAGGCATCCCAGTCGGGTGCCTCCAGAGTGAATGGGCGCCCGTCTTGCGGCAGGCCGTACAGGATGTAGTCAGGGTCGCGCAGCAGTTCGGCGGTCAGCACCGTCGTCATCGAGGCGAGGAACTCCACCGGCAGCTCACCGCCCAGGGTGACGCTCCACCGGGACGCGGCGCCGGGGCGGGTGCGGGCGTGGAGGAAGAGGTGCGCTTCGTTGTTGCTGGCGGTGCGGTCGGCGTGCAGGGTCACGTGCCCGCACGTGCTGGTCGCGGTGGTGGTGAACGAGGCTTGCTCCATCGTCCACGCCGCGGTGCCGGCAAGGGCAGCCAGGTGCCGGTGGTGGCGGTCGCGGGTGCTGGCGGCCAGGAAGCGCGGCGCGAGGGCGACGGCGGCGGGTTCGGTCATCGGCGCGCACCCTGGACGGTGGCAGTGGCAGTGGCCGTCGCAAGCGGCGGCCGGTCCGCGGTGCGGGATCCGGGGCGGTAGGCCGGCGGCGGGGGCAGGGACAGCAGGGCGTGGCGGGCGGTGTAGTAGGCGGGCAGCAGCCGGGAGGCGACCGCGTACGCGGCCCTGGCCGGATGGCGGGGGACGGCGATGCCGTGCGGGGTCAGGGGTACCTCGCGGCCGGCGATGTCGAGGCCCAGCGGGGTCAGCGCGCCGACGAAGAACTGGCCCGGCCGCGTGGGACGGTCGATGACCAGGAGCTGGGTGAAGGCGCCGGCGGTCAGCAGCGCCCCACGGGCCAGGTGGTAGGTGAAGACCACGTGGTCCATGGCGGCGAGGTCCCACAAGAAGTCCGTTACCTTCCGGCGCTCGGCTTGGTCGTGCCAGTCGAGGTCCGAGCTGGTCCAGCCGCCGGGAAGCCGCTCGGCCAGCGCGGCGGCGAGCGTGGACAGCAGGTCAGCGGGCGCGCCAGGTGTGTCGGAGGCTGTGGGGGAGGGTGTGCCGGGGGCGATCGAGGTGGTTCTCCTGTCCATGGAAGGGGATGTGGGGGTCACGGGCGACGGCGCGTACGCGCGAGCGGAACAGATGCCGGGGCAGCTTCAACGGGACCGCGCAGGCCAGACTCGGCCCGCACACTCAGGGCCGAGGCGGCCTGTTCGAGTCGACCGCGGCCCCGGTGGGAGAAGTCGGCCGCGATGGCCAAGGACGCGGCCTCATCGCCCCGCAGGCGAGTGTGCTCGACGCCAGGTAGTGCCGCGGCGCGATGGCCGTGCGCCACGTGAGCCAGGGCCTCGGTGAGGTCCCGCCGGGCGTCGGCCATCGCCACCATCGCGCGGGCGAGGCGCTCGATGTCCTCGCGCTGCCGGAGCGGAACCGGCTCGGCGCCGGTGAGGGAGCAGGTGATCCAGGCCGCAGCGCGCCCGGCGTGTTGGCTTGGCCGGGCGAGGTGAGCGCCGGCCGCGGCCAGAGCGACCTGCGACGGATCCTGGGGAATCGCGTCGACGAACTCTGCGAGCTGCTGGGCGAGGCAGCCGAGCGTGCGCCGCTCGGCGGGACCGGTCAGGCGGTTACCGGCCGGTGCCGGGCTGGAGTGCCAGGGCGGAGGCCAAGTCGTTTCCTGACCTCCAGGCGAAGACCCGCGCCTGGTCCTCCAAGTTGTCGTAGTCCGGCTGCCGGGTGAGCTGGGCGTCGTGCTTGCGGTAGTGGTAGACGACCTGCGGGAGCAGCTCCCCGGGGGCGAGGCTGGTGATCTTCAGGGCGAGGTAGTCCTCGCCCTGGACGAGGCCACCCATGCCGCCGATCGCGGACCACAACCGGGTGGGGGCCAGGATGGTGGTCGGGCCGATCGGGATGGTGTGGTGCGGGCTGGGCCAGTAGGTCCACACCTGCCCGGGCTCGTGCCGGCCCGGCGGTGTCGGGCACCGCCACACCCTCGTCGACCCGTCGGGGAAGAGATCGGCGCTGTAGCCGGCGACCCACCCCAGCCCGGTGTTCTTCAGATGGTGCAGCCGACTGCTCAGGCTGAACGGGGGGAGAAGATCGTCGTCATCGGCCCAGGTCATGAACTCGGTACGGACTTCGTTGACGGCGAGGTTGCGGGCGCAGGCGGCGCCGACCGGTCGGGGCAGGGCGAGCACGCGGACACGGGCGTCGGCGGCTACGGGTTCGGGCAGTCTCCCGGGGTCGGCGCCGTCGAGGGCGAGGACGGCTTCCCAGTCGGCATCCTGGGCGGCGAGGCTGGCGTGCAGTTCGGTCAGGTAGTCCAGGCGTTCGGGGCGCAGCCGGGTGGCGATGACGACGGTGACGTCGGATATGCGGGAGACCTCCGTGCTGGTCGTGGCGGGCTGGTTCAGCGGCGCGGCGGCTTCGACGGTGCCGGTGGCCCGGGCGGTGCCGGCGGCCCGCCGTGCGGTGCCCTCGGGGGCGCGGTCGCGCTGCGGTGAGCCGTGTGCAGGCGCTGTTCGGTGAGGCGGACCATGTCGTCGGCCAGGGCTTCCAGACCGGTGGCCAGGGCGCGGTACTCGCCGGCGGTGGCCTCGTCTCCGCGGTCCTCGTGCCAGGTGGCGGCGGCTTCCAGGAACAGGTGCAGCTGGTCGACGGCGCCCTGGTCGCTGTCGAGGACCCAGGCGGCGATGCCGTGGAACTGGGATTCGGTGCTTGCCCGCATCAGGAGGTCGGTCCAGGCCGCGATGCTGTCCCCGGACGGTGCCGGCCCGGCGGTGTCGATCAGCGGCTGGGCGTCTGTGGTGGCCCAGCGGCGCAGGTCACCGGTGGTGGGGGTGTTGGTGGTGTGGGCGTGGAATTGTCCGGTGGTGCGGCCGGTGTTGTCGTACAGCTCGAAGTCGGGGTTGGGGAACAGGGCTCTGGCCCTTCGGATAGTGCGCAGGCGGGGGGTTTACAGGGCGAGCATGCGGGCGGCGGGTGGTCCGTCGGCGCCGGTCAGTTCGCAGCCGTAGCCCAGCAGTTGCGCCTTGGCGGCCGGTGTAGGGATGAGGGCGGCGTCGTTGCACACGAAGGTGTAGGTGACCGACTGCCGGGGCGTGGTGCCCAGCCACGCCCGGGCGTCCGGTCCTGCGGTGATCTGCCAGCCCGGATGGACGGTGTCGGTCTGGGTGTGGGTGTGGGCGAACAGCACCAGCGCTCCGCCGCCGGCGGTCTTCAGCCCGTACGCATCGGTCCAGGGGTTGTTGGCGGGGGCGAAGACGGTGGTGCCCTTTGCGCCGAGGCGGCGGGTGTCCTTGTCGTGGATGCTCGTTTGCCGCTTGCTGGCGGGGGTGGGGGTGAAGAACTGCTGTCCGCTGTTCTTGCCGCCGGTGGCGAAGTTGTCGGTGATCCCCACCCGCAGGCGTCCGGCGTCGAAGCCGGGCTGGCTGCTGCCGTCGGCGGCGACCGCGGTGGCGTAGCTGTCGGCGTCCAGCGCCATCTTCGGCAGGGACATCCCCTCCAGGTCGGGGGCGAGGACCATCTGCCAGCTGCGGTCAGGCTGCTGGGCGAACACGACCAGGCTCTGATCCTTGGTGCCGGTGACGGTGACGCCGGCGGCCAACCACCACTTCGTGCCGGGCAGGAACTTCGGGATGTACAGGCGGGCGGTGGCCGCATCGTAGGACCAGGGCTTGTACGGCGTGCGCTTCCTGGCCCGGGTCCCGGAGTCCTGCTTGTACCCGCCGAGGGACATCGCGTACAGCGGGCCGTCCTCGACGGTGTCCAGCAGACGCGCGTTGTCGTGGGTGTTGGCTTGGTTGTTGATGGTGGAGTAGCGGCGGATCAGGTTCAGGGCGGCCTGCTGGTCCAGGGCGGGTGTGGCGGTGGGCCGCGGTGAGGGGTGGGAGGTGGCGGTGGCCCGGTCCGGAGCCGGGGTGCCGGCGGTGGAGCAGGCGGTCGCGGCCAGGGCCAGGCAGGCGGTCGCGGTGAGGGTGATGCGGGTGATGCGGGAGATGGGCTGCTCCAAGTAGCGGGGCTGGGCGAAGGGCGGGGTGGTGCGGCCGGTGGCTCCGGGCGAATGCGGATCAACACGTCGTTATTCGCGAACTCGCGGGGGTTTCAGTGCATTCGGGCGTCCGTGTCGAAGAGCCGGGCTTCGTGCGGGTGCAGCAGGTGCTGGACCACGAAGGAGCGTCCTGCGACTTTCCACAGGCCGCGTCCTCGTTGGAGGGCGGAGATGGCCTGGGTTTCGACGCCGGTCAGTCCCAGGAGTCCGGCGGAGGCGGTGAGCTGGTCGGTCTCCTGGCGGTAGATGATGCGTGTGGAGCAGTCGGCGAGGAGTCCTTCGGCAAGGGCGCGTCCGCGGGAGCCGGCGTCGCCGGCGGTGAGCAGGTCGGACAGGCGGTGGATGACCATGAGGTTGGCGATGCCGAGCCCTCGGGAGAGTTTCCACTGGGCCTGCATGCGTTCCAGCAGGCCGTCGTGGCGCATCAGGCGCCAGGCTTCGTCGTAGACGATCCAGCGCCTGCCGCCGCTGGGGTCGGCGAGTGCGGATTCCATCCAGGCGGAGGCGCAGGTCATGGCCAGGACCAGGGCGGTGTCGGCGCCGGAGCCTCCGAGGTGGGACAGGTCGATGGTGAGCATCGGCGAGCGCGGGTCGAAGACGGCGGTGGTGGGGGCGTCGAACATGCCGGTCAGGTCCCCGTGCACCAGGCGCCGCAGGGCGTGGGCGACGTCGCGGGCGGCGTCGCCGAGCCTGCCGGAGACGGTGCCGGCGGCGGCGTCGAGCTGGGCGGGGTTGTTGAGGACGCCGGCGATGTCGCCGAGCAGCGGCGTCCGGTGCGTGGCGCCAGCGGCGGTGACGACGGTGTCGAGGGCGACATCGAGGGCCGTGTGCTCCATCGGCAGCAGGTCCCGCCCCAGCACAGTCCGGGCCAATGAACCCAGGAGCAGCAGGCGCCGTTTGCGGACCTCGCTCGCCCAGTCGCTCTCGGCGGTACCGTCCGGGCGGGGAGCGGCGTCCAGGGGGTTGAGTTTGCCGGGCAGGCCCGGGCCGAGGGCGATGGTGGTGCCGCCGAGGGCTGCGGCGACCGGGGTCCACTCGCCTTTGGGGTCGCAGGGGACGTAGACGCGGTAGCCGTGGGCGATCGAGCGCAGCGCGAAGGATTTCGCCAGGGCGCTCTTGCCCTGCCCGATCACGCCGGCCAGCAGCACGTTGGGGTTGGTGAACCCTTCCAGCTTCCCGTAGAGGGAGAACGGGTCAAAGGTGAAGGAGGCTTCGGCGTGGACGTCTCGGCCGATGTAGATGCCCTCGGCACCCAGGCCGCCTTCGGCGAGGAAAGGATACGCGCCGCAGGCGACCGCGGTGGTCATCCGGTGCGCGGGGAGCTTGAGCCGCCCGCCGCGGGCGGAGGCCGCCCCGGGCCGGCCCGACGCGGGGTAGACCGGTACAGGCATCTCCGCTTCGATGACCACCGGCTCGTCCGTACGGTCGCGTCCGGCGGTGGCACGGGCGCGCGCGGTGGCTTCTGCCAGAGCCCGGCGGGATGCCTTGCGAGTGGCCCGGTCGGTCCGGCGCGGGGTGAACAGGTCACTGGCACGGGCACGGCCTTTGCGGGACGTCATACGGGGAGCCTCCTCTCGCGGACCGAAGCGGTGTCTGGCCGGGCGGTTCAGCGGGTGCAGGTGGTGGTGTGGCCGTGCAGCGGGGCGTCGATGTCGGTGGGGGTGGTCGTGCGGCGCACAGTGTGGCCAGCGGCCAGATGGCGCTGGCAGATGGTGACGAACGGAGGCCCTTCCACGAGCCGCTGTTCGGGCCGGCACTCCTCGGGGGTTGCGACCGGATCGGTCAGCGGGAGGGTGTGGAAGGCGTCGTGGACGGCGGCGGCTGCCTGCCAGAGGCGGGTACGGGCAGCGGCCAGATGACGCCCGGCGGCCGGCGAGAACGGGCGGGTGCCGTCGGCGAGCTGGTCCGTCAGCTGGTGGCAGGCGATCAGGTGCGCGTGCAGCAGGTCCAAGTGCGGACGGTCGGCCGCGGCCCCAGTGTGCCGGTCGACGTGCAGGCGGCTGGTGGTGGTGTGGCGGTGAAGTCCCGCGGAAGCGGCCCGCAGGTAGGGGTGCGTCTCGCCGTAGCTGGAACGGATTGGGGTCAAGGGCGGATCCTCGGTGGATGGCTCGGCCGGTCGGCGGAGTTGGGGCGGCCGGGGGTGCTGTTCGCAGGCGGGGCGGGTGATTACAGGGCGGTGCGTGCGAGGGGCAGGGCGGCGAGGGTGAAGGCTTCGGGCTGCTGGTAGGTCAGGCGACGCAGGTCGATCTGGCTGCCGGCGGCAGCGGTCTCCACGGTGGCGCAGGCGGCGTCCAGGGCCTGGCGGGTGTCCGCGGACAGGGTCAGCAGCCCGGTCAGGGCGACATCCGCGTGGCCGGCAATCAGTTCGCGTTCGCGCTGTTTGGCGTCGGCGTATTCGAGGCTGTCGGCCTCGGAGTCGACCTGGCCCTTGCGCTGTCGCTCGGCGGCGTCCGCGATGATCGTGGCTTTCCGGCGCTGGACATCGCGCAGCGCGGATTCCAGGGGCTGGGGGGCGTAGATGAGGGAAAAGGCGCGCCGTGCGCCGGCGGTGAACAGCAGCTGGTGCAGGAAGCCGGCGTGGGTTTCGGTTCTGGGCCAGTTCTCCACCCAGTACGTGGCATGCTGCGCGGAGTCGGTGATCAGCCGGTCTGATTCCTCGACCTGGACCACCGGGCCGGCGGCCCCGGGGTCGGCTTCGGCGCGCCCGGCCGGTGACCACTGCTGGAGACGGGAGAGGGCTGCGGGGTCGTAGGCGGTGCGGATGACCGCGGCGATCTCCCGGCCGGACAGCCACCCCGCCACCGTCAGGCCCGCGGTGCGGGCGGCCTGGCTGATGCTCGTGGTGGTCGTCGACAGCACGGTGAACGCCCCGTTCAGCCCGCCGCCGGCCTGGGAGACCAGCCGCCGCGCCGCCTTCAGGTCCAGGGCGACGACCAGGTACGCCTCGTGGGGGGCGGCGGCAGGACCCGCGGAGGCGACCAGCTCGCCGTAGATCTCGCCGGCGACCGGGGTGCCGGGCGCTCCGTGCTGCTGCCAGTGGCGCGCGAGGGCGTCGCCGGAGTCGGGGACGGTGCGCTCCAGGACCTGCACGGCCTTGATGTGGCCGGTGCGGGCGATGCCGGCCAGCGCCCGCCCCCACGCGGCCACGTTCGTGTTCTGCGTGGCCGGGTCGAGCAGGGCGAAGGCGCGGCCGTGGACGTGGGCGACGGCGGTCAGGGTCTGGTTCCGCGGGTCGTGCAGGGCCGCGGCCTCCACGCCGGGCGGCGAGACGACGCGCAGGGAGGCGGTGGTGCCGGGCAGGTGGAGCAGGCCCTCCACGGTGGGCCGGGAGACGGGGCGGGCCAGCCACAGCCGCTGGCCCGACCACTTCCGGTACAGGTAGCGGGCGGCAATGGGGGCCCAGTCGACCAGGGTGCGCCCGCCCCGCCGGACGAACACCACGCCTGCGACCGAGGCCCACAACGGGAGCAGGGCGAGTGCGCCCAGGACACCGGTGGTCACGACGGTGATCATCAGCAGGCAGACGGCGGCGGAGGCGGCAAGGAGTTGGGGCAGGGACAGGCCGAGCAGGATGCCGCGGCGCGGCCGGTGAGGGAAGCGCACCGTGAGCGGTACGTTCTGATCGGACAAGGGCGACGCCGTTTCTGCGAGAAGCTGGACGGGTGGGCGGACGGCTGGGCCCAGGGCCCACGTTCAGGTTCCGGTCGGCGGAGGCGGCGGCGGGACGGGGCTGCGATCCGTTGCCGATCGGGTTGTACCGTCGGCGCCGGAAGCGGGCCGGCCGCGCGAAGCCCAGTGCGGGGTCGGCGGCGCCGGAGTTCCTCCCGGCTGCCCGCTGGTGTCGTCGGCAGGGCTGGTGGGGTGCGGCTGGACTGCCTTGGCCAGCCCGTCAGCGGCAGGCGCGCCGCTGGAGCCGGACTTGGTATCGGAGCCGGCGTTGCCGGTGGGGTTGATCTGCGCGATCCCGCCGGGCCCCTGACCGGGAACCTGGGAGGGTCCTTGCGGGGATCCCGCTCCGGCGGCGCCTCCGGCTGCGCCGCCGGACATGGCCATCGCGGCCTTGCGGGCGGCGCGCTCACCGTGCTGGCGGGCGATCACCGCCCCGGTGCCGCCGGCTCGGTGAATCGTCTCGGCGTCGGCACCCTCACTCGCCCAGTGGACGAACTTGAACACCGCGTACGGGCACAGCAGCACCAGCAACATGATCACGATGCCGGACATGCAGTCGGCCAGCGCCCCCATCCCGTCGCTCGCTTCGGTGCGGCCCATGGCGGAGATGCCGAGCAGGAAGATGACCGTCATCAGGAGCTTGGAGAACACCAAGGTGGCGGTGGCCTCGATCCAGCCTCGTCTCCAGCGGCGCGCTGCCTCCCAGCCGCCGCCTGCGGCGGCGAACGGGGCGAGGGTGACCATGACCAGGATGCCGACCTTGCGGACCATCATCACGCACCAGAACAGGATCGCGCCGATCGCGGCGCCGAAGGCCGCGAAGGTGGGCACCAGCCAGCCGAGCGGTGACATGGCGCCGATCTCGGTGACGGTGACCATGCGGCGTACGGCGGTTTGGATGGAGGTGTGGCCGGCGGCGAACAGCCCGTCGGACAGGGCGTCGGTCACGCCGATGGCGACGGTGGTCAGCGAGATCGCGGCGAAGGCGAAGAGTACGCCGGAGGCGGTGCCGGTGAAGGCTTGGGCCAGGGCTCTGCCGTCGCGTTTGAACGCGGCGCGGGTCAGTTGCGCGCAGAAGGTGGCGACCAGGAGCACGAGGCCGATGGGCAGGATCATCTGGTAGTTGTCGCGGAACCAGGTGGCGTTGAGGTCGACGCGGGTGGTGGTGTCGACGCCTTCGGCGGCAAGGTCGGCGCAGGCGGCGGCCAGTTCGCCGGCAGACTTGGCGATCCAGGCGCCGATGCCGTCGGTGATGGCCTTGCCGGGGTCGGTGACGAAGTTGATCGCCCCGGCGGCGTCGCACAGCTTCCCGGCGACGGGGATGGAGCAAAAGCCCACGCGGGCGCTACCTCTCTGTCAGCACTGTCGGATCCGTCGGACCCCGGGGCGGGTCAGGGCGCAACGCTCGGGGCGATGTCGACCAGGGCGCAGTCGGTGTTCGGTCGGCACTGGACCGCGACGGTGACCGCGCGGGGCTCGCCTCCGGCTCCGCCGTTCTTCCAGGCGATGTGCTGGGTGCCGGTGACGGTGACTGCGTAGATGTACGCCTTGGTCAGCGCGGCCGGGTCGTCGGCGAGCGCCTGCTTGAAGGCGCTGGGGAAGTGGGCTTCGGTGATCGCTGCGGTGGCGTACTGCTGGTTGTCGGTCATCCGTGACCACAGCGCCGGATCCGGTACCTGGCTGCTGATGGCTGGCCAGTTCGCGTAGGGGGTGCCGGTGGCCATCCACCGATGCATGCCGGCGAGTTGCTGGTTACGGCTGGTGGTGCGGGTGTCGTACGACCACAGCAGGCCAGCCGCAGCCTTGGCGTAGGCCAGGGGATCCGTGGCGTGCGGGGGCCTGGCCACCGAACCGGTCTGTGTGGCCGGTGACGGCGCGAGCTCGGCGGGCGTAGATGTGACCGCAGAGGTCGGGGACGTCGTGACAGCGGCTGCCGGGCGGCTCCCGCCGGAACGCTTGGTGATCCAGGCCGCGGCGCCGGCCAGGGCGAGCAGAACCGCGGTGGCCACTGCGATGATCGCGGTGCGCTGAGCAAGCGGGGACCACGAGGCCGGGTGGGACAGGACGGTTCGGCGTGGGGTCATTTGATCTGCGATCCCAGCGCGGAGAAGAAGGCGACCAGCCCGTTGGCGGCACCCAAACCGAGCGCGGCGCCGACGGAGGCGATGGTGCCCTTCTTGCCGTTGGCCTCGGCCTGGTGGCCGCCTGAAAAGTGGCCCCACGCCCACATGGCCAGTGACGCGGCGAGCGCACCGACCACGGCGATGATCGCGTACAGGTTGATCGAGCTGACGATGCTCTGCAGCACGTCGAGACCGGGAAGACCGCCGGAATCCGGGGTGATGCCGGGATCGTAGGCCAGGACCTCGGGGTGGGTGGACGGGAGAATGGGTGAGGGAATGGGCTAGCTCCTTGTCAGGACGCGGGGACAGGCAGAGGGGGATGGGTGCGCCCAGGCGCTCGCGGACTGCGGGGGCTATCCGTCGGCGCTATGGGCGGTGACGCGGCGCGCCGCAAGAACGTCCCACTGGCTGATCGGGTCGACCCGTACAACGGCTCCCGTGTGGGGTGCGGCGATCACCAGACCTGCCCCCATGTACATGCCGACATGCTCGGGGTGGTCGGCGGTGCCTTCGGTGAACAGCAGGTCGCCCGGCTTGAGAGCGGAAAGCGGCACGGAGACACCGGCCGTGACCTGCAGGTAGGTGGTGCGGGGCAGGGTGATGCCGGCGGCGCGGTACGCCTGCTGCACCAGGGAGGAGCAGTCGCAGCGGCCCATCGGATCGCTTCCGTGGGAGTCGGTGCACGAACCGCCCCACTGGTAGAGCGTGCCGAGCTGGCGCATCGCCCAGGCGATCGCGGTCTTCACCGCGGGCGGCGCGTCGGCGGGGATCGTGTATCCGGCGGGGACGGTGCCGGGCGGGATCGGCCCGTACGGCGAACCGTCGCCGGCCGGGCTGCAGCCGGCCGCCGTGGCGGGCGTGCCGGCCGGGCTGTTCGGGTTGGGGGTGGAAGGTTGTTCGGCGGCAGGCAGGGTGGCGGTAATCGCCTGCTGCAGCGCGGTGGCCAGCGGCTCCCAGGAGGCGTAGGCGTCGGGCAGTGCGCTTTTCTGGACGGCTTGGGAGGCCTGGGCGACGGTGAGCTGCTGCCAGCCGGGCACCGCGAGGAGCGCGGTGTAGAACGTGGTGCTGGCGTAGACGGGGTCGAGCAGTTGCTGGGCGGTGCCCCAGCCCTGGGACGGACGCTGCTGGAAGAGTCCGACGCTGTCGCGGTCGCCGGAGGGCAGGTTGCGTAGCCGGGATTCCTGCAGGGCGGTCGCGAGCGCGATGGTCTGCCCGCGGGCCGGCACCTTCAGGCTAATGCCGGTGATGACGATCGCCTTGGCGTTGGGGATCTGCTCGGCGGGCAGGTCCAGGCCCTCAACGGGGGAGTTCGAAGCGGGCTTGCCGCCGAGGATCGCGGCGACCTGGGCGGCGACCGCGGCGGGATCGACGGTGCCCGTCGCGCACGCCGCGGCGATGGAGGCGGGTCCGGCGCCGGCGGCGGAGACGGCGGACAGGCCGGCCAGCAGGAGTGGGGTCAGGCAGAGCAGGCCGACGACGGCCGCCAGCCACTTCACCCGTGGCGGCTCCGGGCCCGGTCAGGATGAAGCGGGCAGCGGACTGGTCGAACATGACGGAGGGGCAAGAGCGGGTCCTTCGTACGGGGATGCCGACCGGCGCGGCAGCGGGCGGCGGGAATTCCAAAACTGTACGGCCGGATCGGCGGTCGACCAAATAATTCGCGTCTTGGATACGAAATATTGTGAAGGACTCGTCGCCACGGACACACGCGCCGTATCGTTTTGCAATCCCTCCCGGACCCGCTCCCGCCCACCCCACCGGCCTTGTGCGCCGGCAAAGGCAGCGGACGTCCGCAGACGGAAACCCCAACCCGCCCCGTTCCTCTGCCCTGCTGGAGTTCCTTTTTGCCGTTCTCCCTCCACCACGGTGACGCGCTGCGCGTGCTCACCGGCCTCCCCGACGACTGCGTGGACGCGGTCATCACCGACCCCCCGTACAACTCCGGCGGGCGTACCGCCAAGGAGCGCACCTCCCGCACCGCCAAGCAGAAGTACACCTCCGCCGACGCCGAGCACGGGCTGGCCGACTTCACCGGCGAGAACATGGACCAGCGCTCTTACGGGTTCTGGCTCACGCAGATCATGACCGAGGCCCACCGGCTGACGAAGACCGGCGGCACCGCGCTGCTGTTCACCGACTGGCGTCAGCTGCCGATCACCACCGATGCTCTGCAGGCGGCCGGGTGGCTGTGGCGGGGTGTGCTGGTGTGGCACAAGCCGCAGGCCAGGCCCCAGAAGGGCCGTTTCACGCAGAACTGCGAGTTCGTCGTGTGGGGCTCCAACGGCGCGATGGACTCCTCCCGCGCGGTCTACCTGCCCGGCCTGTACAGCGCCTCCCAGCCCTCGGGCGCCAAGCGCCGGCACATCACGCAAAAGCCCGTCGAGGTGATGCGGGAGCTCGTCAAGATCGCCCCCGAAGGCGGCACGGTCCTGGACTTCTGCGCCGGCTCAGGCTCGACCGGGGTGGCTGCCCTGCTGGAGGGCCGCGACGCGATCTGCGTGGAGAAGACCAAGCACTACGCGCAGATCGCAGCCGACCGCCTTACCGAGGCGGTGCAGCAGACCCTCACCCAGGACGAGTGCACCCTGGCCGCTTGACCGGCCCACGGCTGCCGAAAGCCGGGACGTCTTGTCTGTCCCCATTCTGCCCGGGTATCGGTGTTCCGCACGCAGGGAGTCTTGTCGCTCCCTTTCCCTTTTTCCTTTTCGGCCCGACCGCTTCGGCGGCGTGAGGAGTTTCCTGTGCCCGATCCCGTCGACCCCCGCGATGAGGGGGCAATGGAGCCTGTGCGTTTCCCCGGTCCCGGTGTGGAGTCGCTTCAGGCCAGCGTGCGCCGGCTGATGGCCCAGTCCGAAGAGCAGGCCCGGCTGCTGGACTCCCTGGCCGCCGGACCGGACGAGGCGGGCCTGCCCTATGCGGGCTTTCCGCCGGGGCTGCCTGCGGGGCTGTCGGCTCCTGCTGCGGCGCCGGAGCCGCGGTTCATCCTGACTCTGGACGGGACGGCGTTCGAGGCCGAGTTGGACGCGCTGTCGGACTGGGTGCACGACTTCCTGCTGCCTACCTACGGCGCCGAGGTGTCCACCGCGGCACCGTGGTGCCAGCAGTGGGCCGAGCATCTGGACGTCGTGGGTTGGCTGCATGCCTTGTGGATGGCTTACCAGCAGCACACCGACCCCGAGGCGGGGCTGTCGGCTCCGGCGGTGTGGCACCGGGACTTCCTCACCCACACCATGGCAGCCATCCGCGCCCCGGGCGGCCCCTTGAGTGCGTGCATGACCAGCCCCGACCGGCCCTCCCACCGCATCCTGCCCAGCCCCCAAAGCCCCGCGCCCGCCCCCGACACCCAGGAGCCGACCGCGAGGGCGGTGGCAGCGTGAACGGCGAGCCGCGCTTCGGACTGGCGGTCGACCCGCGGGTGGTCACCGACCTGGTCATCGCACCCGAACCCATCCGCACCGCCGCCCTGGAGTGCCTGGCCGACGTCCTGGACGGCGAAGCCCAGGGCGAGGAACTGACCGGCGCCCTGGCAGGGTTCCGCAGCATCAGCCTGGATCCGCGCTGGCGCCTGGTCTACCGGCTGCGTCCTGCACCGCCCACGGAGCCGCATGCGCGGGAGGTGTTCGTGGCGGCGGTGCGTCCGCGGGCCCGCTTCGACGTCTACACCGCGGTCGCCGCGCGTCTGGGCCTGAATCAGCAGCCGCTCAGCGCGCTCGCGCACGCCGCCCGTGCCCGCTCCCCGCAGACCACACCCGCCACCCTTCCCCGCCTGGCTCCTGTTCCCTCCGCCCCGTCCCCTGCGAAAGGCACCGCCCGTTGACCTGCCCTTCCTGTCCCGACACTCTCACTGACCTGCTCACCACCGCCGCTTCTCCGCGCTGCGACGGCCAGCGGCAGTCCCCCTTGAGCGCCGGCCCCGGCTGCTCCTGGTGCGGGATCGTCACCCTCGCCGACCAGTTGCTCAACGCCTTCCTCGACCCCCGCCTCATTGCCCCAGCCGGGGGAGAGGAAGCCGAAGGCCTCCACCGTTCCCACAACTCCGACACGTCGGAGCGGGTGGGCATCGTGGAGGCGTGCCTGGCCGCGTTCGCCGAACTGGGTGATCCCGACGCGATGGCCTCGCAAGACCTGGTCGCCATTCTGCGGCAGGCTCCCGGCTTCGCGGTCGGCTGGTGGCGGTTCGCCGACCTGACCCAGGTCAGGCTCGCCCACCTGCTCGCCCCGTACGAGGTCACCACCCGCGACGTCACGCTGCCCGACGGGCGGCGCCGCAAGTCCTACCGGCTCAGCGCCCTGCTCGCGGCTGAACAGGGGGCGTACCGCTGAACAA
This sequence comes from Streptomyces sp. HPF1205, assembly GCF_020400825.1. Classification (GTDB taxonomy): domain Bacteria; phylum Actinomycetota; class Actinomycetes; order Streptomycetales; family Streptomycetaceae; genus Actinacidiphila. The sequence goes on along the minus strand of NZ_JAINVH010000011.1, from coordinate 26,250 downwards.
CCGTGCCGTGCCGTCCCCGTCCCCTCCTCCCCGCACCGCGTTGGACGACCGGGTCGAGAAGCTGACCGGCTACACCGGCCAGCAGTTGCGGCGCCACGACGCCGACGGACTGCTGTCCGCGGACCTGGCCGCCTTGGCGAAGGCCCACCAGGACCTCGTCGCCGAGGAGGCCGATGTGGCCTATCACCTGGGCCGTTTGCATCAGCTCAGCGCCGGCCGCAGCCCGGCGGACGCCGCCCTGCTGGAGCGCCTGGAGCGGGTCGTGCGGCATCTGGCCGAAGCCGTCACCCGGCGCGACGCACGCCTGGCCGCTGCCTCCGTGGTACTGGAGCCGCTGGAACAGGCGGCACGCGACCGTGAGACCGGTGTGGTGCCGGAATTGCCCGCGCCGGACTTCGCCCACCTGCTGGCCTTGGCTCGTGGAGCCAAGCTCCACCAGAACCTGGTCACGCAGCGGCTGTCGGTGGTGACCGCCTCCGGCGCCCGGCTGCCCTACCCCGCCCTGCAACGGCTGGAGAAGGCAGGTCTGGTCGAGATCGACCGGAGCCATCCGCTGCACGCCGGCCAGCCGGTCACCCTGACCGGCCTGGGCCGCCGGACGCTGACCGGACGCTCCCCCGCCCCCGCGGGCCCGCAGCCCCCAGGTGCGGCCGTTCCGGCTGCTTACCGCCGCTGACCACCACCAGGGACTGCTTGACCCGCCACCACCAGGCCCGTCCGTGTCGGTGCGGGTGTCGTTCCGGCAGCCCCCGCGGGATACCGCTGAGCTGGTAGGAGATGCCGTGGCCACCCGAGGGCGAAGAGCTTTCCCCCGCGGGAGGAGACTCGCCGTAATCGCGCCTTCGCCCTGTACCGCAACCTGCTGCGGTCGGCAGAAGACGTCGCGGTGACCCCGGGCCCGGCTGACCTCCCGCCCCCACCCGCCGTTCCGCACCGCCCAGCTCAAAGCGCTGCTGACCCGGCAGACCATGTGCCGCGACCGGAAGCACCGGATGCTGTCCGCGCTCCTGTCCGCACAGCGCTCCAGCCCCACACCGCTTTCGAGAGCGTCATGGTGCGCTCCGCTTCCCCTTGTCCGTGACCCAACCCGAGGACCATGCCGCCCGACAGCGACACAACCTGGCCGGACGAAGGCCCTACGTGTGAACCGCAGTTCGACTTCGACCGTTCGTTGCGTACCAACGGCTTCGAGCCCGCCGACGAAGCCGAAGGCCACCTGCACGATCACTTCCTGGTCAACGGGAGCGACTTCCGCCTCCTGGCCGCCCACCACGGTGGTGATCACAGTTTTGCGGTGCTGCACGACCGCGCGGCCACCTGGGACGTGCCCGGCACCGCGGACCTGCTGGCCGTGCACGTCGTCCGCGACCGGACACGCAGGACCTTCCGCTTGAACGCGCAGCGGATGCCGCTGGTGTCGCTGGCGCAGCAGTGGCTGGTGGCCCGTGGCTGCCCGAGCCAGGCCATTGTCCTTCCGCCCGGCAGCGCCAGTGAGCCGGCCGACGAGGCGACCACCACACTGGAGGCACACCTGCGCTCCTCACCCGGCAGATACACCCTCATCGACCACTACACGCACGACAGCGAGCCTTTCGAGTCCTGGGCCCTCATGCGTGATGCCCGCGCCGAACCTGCCACGGCGCCTTTCCGGCTGTTCATCGAAGCAGCGGATATCCAAGCCGGCACCTACACCCTGCGCGAAGGTGCCTTCGGGACAGAGGGCGCCGCGCGGGAATGGCTTGACGAACGCAATGATCCGTTGCCGGCGCCGCTGCACACCGCCCGCCCGCCGACGGCCTCCCGACCTGCGGTGACTGCGCTGCCCAGGATGCCGGGGCCGCGCCGCTGACGGTCCCCGCGCCGGCCGATAGCACGGAAAATACCGTCAGGCAAAACGCCTTTTGTTCGGATCATAGAACCGTTCCCGCCGCTCCTCGCGGCTCGGGAAATCCCCTCATGTTTCCTACCTTGGCCAGGAGGCCATTTCCGCATGCGTCAATTCCCGACATTCCCCACCCCCGAAAGCACGGTGCCGCCCCGCGACCCTCTTCCACCTGGTCCGGAGGCGGCTTCGGCAGGAGCCGATGGCGTGGTGGAGGTGCTGGCCGAAGAGGTCCGCGAGCGGTTCGGCCACAGTCTTCAGGACCTGCGCGCCCTGGCGGTCACCAGGCCGGAACAGGTCCGCGGGGCGAGCGAGGTGCTGCGCTGGTTCGACCAGCTCATCGAGGCGCAAGCGTTCCTGGAGGACGCCGAAGACACCCTGGTGGACGTACTCGCCACCGGCAGCGAGCCGTTGACCGAGGAACAGATGGAGCTGGCGCGGACGGTGGACGCCGCGGTGACGGTGCGGGACGGGCGCGCCCTGGTCGTGCGGTTCCTGCTGAACCCCGACGCACCGGGCAAGCGCACCGGGGCCGCGCAGGGTGAGGCGCTGGGGGTGCGTCGTTCTCCGGCCCTGACCACCGGCATGACGCCCCGCCCGGCCGCCGCATTGGCCTCAGCACCTGCGCCGGGGGTGCGCCGGTGAACGCCACCGAGATGCCGACCAGCCAGGATGCGGGGATCGAGGAAGCCTTCGGCCGGCCGCTGGCCGAGCTGTACGCGCAAGCCGCAGCGGGTACCGCGGTACCCGGGGTGCAGCAGGTGCTGGAACTGCGGTCGTTCCTGGCGGTGGTCGAAGACCAGGCAGCCAAGGCCCGGGACCGTATCCACCAGGCCACCGGCCCCGCGGCCGATCCCCAGGCCGTGCCGTTGGCCGATCTACGGTTCCGGACGGATCTGCTGGAGGCCGCGCTGGAAGTCGGCGCGAAGTACCGCCGGGCCCTTCAGGATCTTGTGCGAACGGGGCCCGGCCGATCCTCGCCGGCACCGCGCCGGCCGGTGCAGTTCGACCAGTCCAAGATCGCGGAGGTCTTCGGACCAGGCGGAGGGGTGACCGCCCAGCGGCCGGCGCCTGCCCCGCCGCTGACATCGCCTCGCGTATCGAGGCCCTGTGGGGCGAGCCGATCGCCGAGCTCCAGCAGCAGGCCGAGGCCCACCATGCTCGCCGCGCTGCTGAAACTGCGCAGCGACACCGACCTCGCCGAGCGCCACATCACCGCCTTGCGCGACCGCATCCACCAGCTCACCCAGCCAGGCCAGGCGATCGGCGAGCTCACGTTCACCGCCCGCCACCTGCTGGATGCCGCCCAGCGGCTGTCCGTCGCGGTCACCGCCCGTAACGCCCATCTCGCCGCCGCCACCGCGGTCCTGGACGGCCTGCGCCGCCGCGAAACACCCCCCGCCGAGGCCCCACCCGCGGCCTTGCCCACTCAGCCGGCGCAGGCGCACGCCCTTCCCGTCCGCTGACAGGTACTCGCACCCGTTCCCCTTCCCAGGAGAGTGCTTTCTTCTTGACCGCCACCGGTCTGTCCCGTGCCGCCCTCGCCGATCTGACCCGCGTCACCCAGGCGCTGGAGATGCTCGCCCCGCGCTGGAGCGTGTGGACGCTGATGACCCTGTCCGACCAGCCGATGCGCTACACCGAGATCAAACCCCGCCTGGCCCTGCTCGCCGACAGCCAGCTGTCCGTCCGCCTGAAAAGGCTCGCCGCGGACGGGCTCGTGGACCGCGACGCGCTCAGCGTCCACAACGTCACCTACCGGCTGACCGACCGGGGCCAGGCCCTGGCCCCCGTGCTCAGTGCCCTGGCCACCTGGGGTGACACCCGCCTGGAGAAGCGCAAAGTCCCCAGCAGGACGATTCCCGGGATGTGGGAGCCGGAGCGGATACCGGCCGCGCAGAATGCCGAGGACACCCTCGCTTTGATCACCGCCCGCCACACCGCCGCCGTGATGTGGCTCCTGCAAGCCGCGGGCACCTCTACCGCCACCGACCTGGCACAGGGCCTGCCCGGGCCGTTGACCGCGGGGCGGCTGTATCCGGTGCTGAGCCAGCTGGTCGACGACGGCCTGGCCGAGCGCAGCGGCAGCCGCGGCTATTGCCTGACCGCCCACGGCCGCTCCCTGGCCCCGGTCTACCGGTGCCTGTCCGCGTGGGCCGCGGGCCGCCCCGCTTCCGCCGCGCGCAAGCACCCCATCTGGAGTGCCGCCGAGGCCGAGCGGGAGGAGATGGTCCGCCCGCCCTCGCCGCGCCGCCCCGTGCCACTGGCCGGCGTGAGCATACCTGCGCCGGCCTTGTCGGCCGTGTCCGGACCCGGAAGTCCCAAGTGGCGGCCTGGCGATCTGTTCTCCCATGGTGCTCCCGCCCCGCTGGCCGGCGCCGGTGCGATGGGAGGCCGCGCCCGATGAACCGACCTTCCTCCACGACCGACCTGATCGTGGCCGCTGCCGACCTGCTGGGCCGGCAGTGGACCACGCGCCTGGTCGCCGAGCTGACCGACCACGGCCCCGTCCCGCTCGGCCTGGTCGCCGGCACTTTCTCGGATCTGACGCACGATCAGTACACCTACGGCCTGCGGGCGCTGCGTGAGCGGGGGCTGATCGCCTACGGCAAGGACGCCGGCCGCGACTGCTACGTCCTCACCGAGGCAGGGGAGGGGCTCGGGGACGTTCACGACGCCCTGTCCCGCTGGGCACGCACCCACGGATACCCCACCGAGCACTGCGACTTCGTCACCCGAATCGAGGCGAGCTTGTGGCTGCTGAAGGACCGCGACCTGCTGACCGTCCTGGCAACCGCCGGTTCCGGCGCAGACCGGGGGAGCGGCTTGGACGCGGAGGCCGAGCGGAGCCTGACCAAGGGCGGCTTCATGTACGTACTGCGCGACGGAGAACCAGTCCTGACCTGCGCCGGGCAGGACCTGCGTGGTCCGCTGACCGCGCTCGCCTCCTGGGCCCGCACCCACGCCGACCTCCTGCGGCGGCGCACGGACACCCGGCCGGGTCTGCGCACCACCATCCCCGGACCTGTCCGGAAGGCCCCAGTACGGCGGTCCGCTTGAGTCCACCGGACCCCAGGCCGGGCTTGTGGCGGGAGGTGTATCTGCCGCGGGTGGCGGATGCCGGGGCGATGGCGACCGCCACGTACACCCTGCCCTTGCTGGTGCTTGCCACCACCGACTCCCCGGCCATGACAGGCACGGCGTTCGCCGTGGAGTGGGTGCCCCGCCTCGCCTCCTTCGGGCGGGCCGGGACCGTGGTCGCCCGCCAAGGCGCCGGACAGGTCATGCGCTACGCAGCAGCAGCGCGTGCGCTCGTGCTCCTCGCCGCCATTCCCGTTCTGGTCGGGGCAGGCAAGGGATCCGCAGCAACAGCGGCGGTGATGGCCCTGGCCGCGCTGGTGGGCGTGCTCTCCCAGCTTAGCTACCTCGCGGCCGAGACCGCGGGCGCCGCCGCCAGCCGCCAGGCGGCCCGGCCGCACCACGTTCAGGGCGTACTGCTGGGCATCGACCAAGGGGCGATGCTCGCCGGACCCGCGGCTGGCGCAGCGCTGCTGCAATGGACCGGCCCCGGCGGGCTGCTCGGGGTCATCTCCGCGATGTCCGCCACGGCCGCGGCCACTGTCCCGGCCAGCACGCGTGAAACGCCACCGACCCACCGCAAGACGGGTCCCGTATCGGAGGTGTCAGGCTGGGCAACGCTGCACTCCCTGCCCACGCTCACCTGGCTGGTCGCGGGGCTCGCGGTCTCCAACCTGGCCACCGGCACCCTGCAGGCCGCCGCCCCGGTCATCGTCGTTCACAACCTGGGACAGTCCAGTGCCGCGGTCGGAGCGGTGTGGTCGCTGGCCGCCGCGGTCACCCTGGTCGCCGTGGCGTGCTGCCGGCCAGCCATCGACCGGTGGGGACTGTGGCGGGTCGCAACGGCGTCAGCGGCAGCGGCCCCGACCACCTGTCTCGCGGTTGCCCAAACCCACCACTTCCCCGCCTACGCGATCCTGGTCGCGGTCCTGATGGCGTCCGAGGCCGGGATGACCGTGGTGCTGCGCACCCTGCGCTCCCAGCTCATCCCACCAGAAGCGTTCGCCCCCACCCTGGCTACCACCATCCTGCTCCTGCTCGCACCGTTCCCGCTGGCCGGCGTCCTGGTCGCCTGCACCCCGCCCACAGCCCTCGGCCGAGTCCTGACCGCCTTGGCCATCGCACAGGCGGTCGCGCTGACCGTGGCCTTCACCGCAGCCCGACGCGCCATGCCCCGCCAGCCGGCCGTTTGTGTGCCCCGCTGACCGTGGCCGATCCACACCTTTTTCCCTTTCTGCTCGGAGTGTTCTTGTCTTCTCGTCCCACCGTCCTGGTCACCACGCTCGGTGACTTCCGTTACAGAGGCTTCTGTCTTCAGCAGGTGGCCGCTGCCTACAACGTTGTGGTCATCGACTCCGTCTCGCCCACGCCCGAACACGCCCCCTACGTGGCGGACTTCGAGATCGCCGACCCGCACGACGAGCAGGCCCTGCTGGCTGCCGGCCGCGAACTTGCCGGACGGCATGACCTTGCCGGGGTGATGACGTGGAACGAGTGGGTGCTGGTGCCCACCGCCCGCCTGGCTGAGCAGCTGGGCCTGCCGTCCAACACGCCGGAGGTGATGCTGGCCTGCCGCAACAAGGCCACCGCGCGGGCGCGGTTCGCCCGGGCGGGCGTGCCGTCGGCGGCGTCGATGAAGGCCGCCAGCCTTCTGGAGGCGGCGATGGCGGCCGATGCCGTCGGCGGCTACCCCGTCGTCCTCAAGCCCGCCGCCTATGCCGCCAGCGTCGGCGTCATCCACGTCGAACGCCCCGAAGACCTGCCCGCCGCCTTCGGCTTCGCCACCGCCGGAGCATCACAGGCCATGGAGTCCACGGCGGTGCTGGTTGAGGAATACCTCGACGGCCCCGAGGTTTCGGTGGAGACGGTAACGTTCGCCGGTACGACCCTGCCTGTCGCGGTGACCCGCAAGAGCCTCGGCGCGCTGCCGTACTTCGAGGAGACAGGCCACGCGGTCGCGGCCGGTGACCCTTTGCTGGCCGAGGCCGGGCCGGTAGCGGTGGCCGCCGTCCGCGCGCTCGGCGTCGAGCACGGCGTGTGCCACGTGGAGATCCGCCTCACCTCCCGCGGACCCCGGGTGGTCGAGGTCAACGCGCGGATCGGCGGCGACCTGATCGGCCACCTCGTGGACCTGGCCACCGGTATCCAGCTCGCCCGCGCCGCCGCCGACATCGCCTGCTGGTGCGCCCCGGACCTGACCCCGACCCGGCACCAGGCCGCAGCCGTCCGTATCCGCTACCCGGAAACCTCCGGCACCGTCACCGCCCGCGGCCTCACCCGCGGCTTTGCCGCGGGCACACCGTGGCTGGACCGCGCGACGTGGCTGTGCGACGTGGGCGATCGTCTGCTGCTGCCGCCCGAGGGCTCGAGTTTCACCGCCCGGGCCGGCCTGGTGGTCGTCACCGCGCCGACCGCAGCCCTGGCCGAACGGCGGGCCCAGCGCGCGTACGACCACATGACCGTGGACATGGACCCGGCCACCGACGAACCCCAAGCCACGACGGCCTGACCCGAATCCACCCCCTGTCCCGTGAACAGAAAGCCCCCGTGACCTCGACTCCTCCCGACACCACCGGCCCCGGCACATCCGCTCTTGAGCGGCACGTCCGCGAAGGCCGTGACACCTCCGGTGACGACGTGCTGGTCGCCCCCCGCTACCTGGCCGGCGGCTCCTGGAGCCCCACGGACGCCTTCGTCCCGCTGACCCACCACTACTGGCACGACATGAACGACGAGCTGGGCAACTTCTACATCACCACCATGGGCTCCCAACTGCGTGTGGCATTCGTGCCCGAGGCATCCGAGCTGATGCCGGACGCCACCGCGCTGTGGCAGATCCGCGCCCGCGACGGCTGGCCGCCGCGCGAGGTGTGGTCGGCCGCCTTCACCGACGACACCCCGCCGGAGATCATCGCTGCCGTCACCGCCGAACTCGACGCCACTGTCACCGCCGACCACGGCCGCGAGCGGTACATCGACCGCGGCATCACCCACGACGAAGACCCCGCACAAGTCTGGGAAGTCTTCCGGGCCGCAAAGTGGCAGGTCACCGCCAGCGGCTTCCTCGCGCATGCGCAGTCTTCCGACGAGCTGGTCCGCGTGGCCTACCGCGACCCGCGGCGTGTGGGCCGGGACGAAGCCTGGCTCGCCACCGTCCGCGACCCCGGCGGCGCGCGCCGTCCGCTGTGGGAAGCCTGGTTCCACAGCGCCACCCCCACCCGGGTTGTGCGGGCCTTCGCTGCCGCCCTGACCGACCCGGCCCCGGTCTCCCGCGAAGCCGAATCCCTCACCGCATCCTGCCGCCCCTACGCAACCCCGCTGCACCCGCCGGCCCCGGTACCCCAGCCGGCGGCGGTGCCCACACCACTGGAGCTCGCCCACCGCCTGCGCAACCGGGCCACGGCACTGCAGGCCGTCAGCGTCCCGCGCTGGTTCACCGGCACCACAACCCGCACCATCCCCCCGGCCCCGCTGGCGACCGTCCCCGCCCGTCCAGTCCGCTGACTGGCACGGCCGACGAGGCCGTCCCCGGTACTCGTATCGGCCCTTACGGCATCGCCGGTACCGATCGGCCCCAGCCCCTGGTGCTGACCGATGATCCCGCGGACCTGGAGTCTGCCGTCCGCGTGCCCCGGTAGACCGTGCCTCGGCCGAGAGCCTCGCCCAGGGCTGATCAAGGCAACCCGCCGTCGGCCGAGCCCGGGGGCACAGGCCCCGGGGCTGCACGTTGAACCCACCATCCGCTGGAGGTCTGCCATCACGCTGGATGCACCCGGCTTGTTCACCCGAGCCCTCGACCTGCCGCTGACCGGTGCCGTGGTCATCGGCACCGTCTTCTACGCCGCACCCACCGCGGCGGCCCCGCTGCGGCTGCGGATCAGCTTGTCACCCACCATCCGCCAGGGCGAGTTCAACGGACTGCGCCTGGCAGCTATCCATCCCGACCACGGGCAGATCGACACCGCGCATCTGGCGTTCGCCGACCACGGCACCTTCACCGCACGCGATGAACGCCTGCGCGCCGAACACCGCACCCACATCCAGCCCGGCACCGTCCGTCAGGACGCCCCCGAACCCGACTGGGCACAGGGCGACTTCACCGCGCTGCAGACCGCGGTCGCGCAGTACGTACGGATGTGGTTCAACACCAGCATCCCGCCCCTGACCCCGCCACGACGCCGCCCCCGGACCGTCACAGCCCTGCCCGCCCCGGCAGCCGACCACGAACCCGGCCGCTCCCGCTGACCTGAGCACGTCCTCAGCCGCTGACGGCCCGCGCCGCCTTTCCACTGCGGGCACCTCTTCAGCGCGACGGGCACCCGTGACCGCCCGCCCGTCGGCCGATCCCTCGCTCCGTGGATGACCCGAGTCCCCCTTCGGGGATACCACCCACGTTCTCCGAATAAAAGGAAAAGCTCTTTGCGTTTCAGACACCGCGTTGCCCTCATCACCGCAAGCGCCACTGCCGCATCGGCAGCCATGCTGTGCGCGCCTTCACCCGCCAGCGCCATGTCGCTTCCCAGCGGCTCGTGCGGCAGCGGGTACACCAAGGTCGCCACCTACAACATGATCTCCTACACCGAATCTCCTTCAGTGGGAGGCTACGTCTCCGTCTACTATTCCGCCGCAACCGGCCGGAACTGCGCCATCGCCCGCCCGATCACGACCTGGGCCGGACAAAACACGGGGCTGACTGTATGCATTGAACTAGCCAACGGTACCCGGGAATCCTGCGACGGAGCTCCCGAACACGACTACCGTTATTACGCCGGGCCGGTCTACGTCACGGCTCCGCACACATGCATCAACGTCTACGGCTTCATGCAGGCGCCGACCGAGGAAGCCTGGCCCTACGACGCGGTGGCGAACAAGGTCCTGTGCGGCTGACAACCTGCACCACGCACAATACGCGCGATGTCTCAGGATCCCGCATGATCACTTTCCTGCCGCAGTCGCAATGCCCCGCTGCCTGGGGCGCGGCAGGCCCGGGCGTCAGCGCTGAACCACCGGCGCATTCCACCGATCCGGGCCCGCATCCCGCCGTCCCCTTCAGAGCAACGGAGTTGTCCTGACCCGAACTCGCGTTATCCGCAAACCCGCCCGGCTGGCAACTGCCTTCGCCGCAGCCTCAGTCTTGTGCGCACTGGCTTCGGCCCCCGGCTGGACGGCGTCATCGTCCGCCGACCGGTTCGGTCCGGGCTATTCCATTCCCGATGCGGAAGGCAACCCGGGCACGAGCCACATCGGCGCCTACGGCCCGCCCGGCACCACTATCCACGGCACCGATGAGACGTACTGCGCGGATCCCGAGCGGCGCGGACCGGATTCGGCCGGCGCCTACGGAGCGCCGAAGGCGGTGTCGTCCTGGACGTCGTCGGTCACCGGCAAGCCCGTCCCGGCCGAGGACTTGCGGTATGCGGCGTATGTGGTCAGCCGGTACGGGCAGACGCGCGATCCGGTGCAGGCCGCCGCGGTCGACGCAGACGTCTACCAGTGGCTGGCCGGCGGCACCTACGGCATCAACGGCTCCCGCGGCAGGCAGCGCCTGGCCTACCCCGTCGTCCCGGCCGCCGCCCGCACCCTGGCGCTGCGCTACCTGACCGAGGCCGCCCGCTACGCCGGCCCCTACACCCTCCGTCTCACCCTGCCCGCGGCCGAGGTCCACGCCGGGCAGAAGGTGACCGCCACGGTGAAGGTCACCTCCACCTCCACTGGCGCACCGATTCCGGACGTCGCCGTGGCTTGGTCCGAATCGGGCTCGGCTATCGCCCGCGGCACCGTCACCACGGGCACCGACGGCAGCGCCTCCTGGACGTTCCGGACCGGGCAGCGCGGCACCGCCACGCTGACCGCCGAAGCCAGCGGCCTGCCCGCCACCGGTCTGCAGATCCTCCGCCCCCGCAATCCCGCCGCCCAGCGGATGCTGCTGGCCGGCACGACCAGCACGGCGAAGGACACCGTCAGCATGGCGGTACGGTCGGCACCGGGCGGTATCGAGATCCACAAGACCGACCCGGGCGGCGGCCACCTCGCCGGCGTCACCTTCCAACTCCTCGACCAGACCGGAAAGACTGTCGTGGCGCACGGCGTCACCGACAGCCGCGGGGTACTGGACTTTGAGAACCTACCGCCGGGCACCTACCGGCTCCACGAGGTCTCCGCAGGCGACCGCATCCACCAGCTGGCCCCCGACCAGAGCGTCACCGTTACCGAGGGGCAGACCGCCGCCGCCCATCCGATCACTGTTGTGGACGAGTTCACGCCCGCTGCACTGACCGTCCGCAAGACCGACAAGACCACCGGCAGGCCCCTGCCCGGTGCGACGATCACCATCCGTGCCGACACCGTCGATGCACACGGCCAGCACGCCCCCGGCCCGGCGGTCCTCACCCTGACCACCGGCCACGACGGCCTCGCCCACACCTCGCTCGACGTGGTACTGAAGAACGGCACCCGGTACTGGGCCACCGAAACCGCTCCGCCCGCCGGCTACCGCCCGGATGCGACACCGGTCTCCTTCACCGCACGGCCCGGCACCACGGTGACCATCACCCTCACCGACACCCCGACCCCCTCCACGCCGTCCCCCGGCCCCTCCACGCCGACGACCACCCCGCCGCGGGCCGCCCCGCCGTCCCCTTCGGCACCGGCTTCTCCCTCACCCCGCCACGGCACCCTGGCCCACACCGGGGCCGACGCCGGGCTCGCCCTGGCCATCACCGCAGGAATCCTCACCAGCGCCGGAGCCGTCCTGCTCGCCGGCAGCTACCGGCGCAACCGCCGCCACGACCGCACGGCCCGCCGATAACCCCCGCACGACTGCCCACCGCCGACGACCTCAACCCTGGCAGACAAGCTCCTTGACCTACCGTCGCCCCAGCCGCCTGACGCTGTGCACCGGCGTTCTCGGCCTGACGACCGCCGCCTTGGCGCTGGTGGTCTGCGTCCCGGCCAACGCGGCCACCCCGACAGCCGCACCGTCCGCTCCGCACAGCGCCACACCGCTGGATGTCGTGCCCGGCGGCATCACGCTGCACGTCACCGCCCCCGACAACACACCCGTACCCGGCGCCGCCTTCACCCTCACCGACCTGGCCGGCACCACCGCCGCCACCGGAACCACCGACCCGACCGGCGACCTCGCCTTCACCGCCCTGCCCGCCGGTATCTACCACCTGCGGCAGACCGCCACCGGCACCCCCATCCTCCAGGCAGCCCCCGATCAGGACGTCGTTGTTCCCGACGGCACCACCGCCCCCGTCACGGTGACGGTGACCGACCCGTTCACCCCGGCCGCTCTCACCGTTCGCGTGGTCGACCGCACCGGCAAGCCTCTTCAAGGCGCCGTCGTCGCCCTCACCGACCCCTCCGGCAAGGCGATCACGGTCACCACCGGCCACACGGGAAGCGCCCAGGCCAGCCTGCCCGTCACTGCCCGCACCGGCACCACCTACACCGCCACCGAACACTCCGGCCCCAACGGGGTCCCCGCCCACAGCAAGCCTGTCACCGTCCGCGCCGAACCCACCGCCCGGATCGCGGTCACCCTCACCGACACCACCACCCCAGCCCTCACCCCACCGACACCCACCCCGACGGCCAGGCCAACGAACAGCGCGTCCACCCCACCGACACCCAGCCTGCCCACCGCGACCGCCCCGGTATCCCCGCCCGGACCCACACCGCCCGCATCGGCCACGCGAAACACCTCGGCGTCGCGCACCCAACTCGCCCACACCGGAGCCGACGCCACCACCTGGCTCGCCTCCACCGCCGGCCTGCTCCTGGTCATCGGAGCAGGCACCCTGTCCGGCGCCCGCTACCGGCGCACCCACAACCCGCCCAGGCAGGAAAAGAATTAACTGAATAGACCGCCACAAAGGCGGAACCGAACCCCGAGCAAGAAACCCCTACGGGAAAAACAGCGGCGGCGCCCACCCAGGGCGCCGCCGCTGTTTGTACCCGGGAACAGGATGGTGGGGAGTTCACCGACAGCAGACGCCAAAACCGCTGCACGGACTGGAACAACCTGCCAGGCCATGTCAAAATTGACGTCTTCCCGTCAATCGCTACCCGAAGGAAATCCGATCCGGAACGCGCCAAGCGTGAAAGGGCCCTTTACGGGATCACGTGAGGACAATGTTTCCCCCGGTGGAGGCGAAACGATGGCGCCCGGCCAGGCGGCCCCGCGTACTGGCTGCCGCGCTGGACTGCGGCCGTGAGCAAAGCACCTTTATGGAGTGCTCGTCCCCCAATTCTCCATTGCAGGAAAGGAATCGCCCATGACGGTCGGCGAACTGATCGAGCGCCTGTCCGCCTACGACCCGGCCGGAGATGTACGGCTGGCCATCAACCCCGACTTCCCCTTCGCCCACACCATCGGCGCCATCACCGCGACGACCGAGAACGGGGAACAGACGGTCTTCACCGGCGAGAGCGGCCACCAGACACACCTTCCCGTGGCGGTCGCCCAGGTGCTGGGGTGGCAGGCGCTCACCGAGCCGCCGACCCGCACCCGGCGCACCCCGCTGCACCCGGCCGCAGAGGACGCCTTCGGCCGCGAAGGCAGCTGAGCCTCGACCCCGATACCCCGGAGCCGCCCCTGCCCGCTGTTCGGCCGCCTGACGACGCATCTCGCTTCCTGGTCAGTCCCCGCTACCTCGCTGGCGACAACGAGGCCCTGGCCGACCACGTCACCGACACCCTCACCGGCGCGGGCTGGTCGTGCTGGACCACCTCCCAGCACACCCTCCTGCTCGCTGCTCCCGGCCAGCTGTGCAGCGCCGAGTGGGTCCTGCCCGACTATCCGATGCTGCTGGGCGACCTACCGGTGGCCTGGAGGATCTCGGCCCGCCCCGAGCCGGACAGGCGGCGGGCTTCCTGGAACGCCTACCTGACCGCCGGCCTGCCCGGCGAAGCCGTCACCGCCCTGGCCCTTACCGCCGAAGCCGCCGAGGACCCCACCGCCCGCCGGTACGGCCCCGACGTGGTGATCGACGAGCTGCTGGCCGCCGGCTGGTCACCGGACCCCACCTATCCCGACAGCACCATGTGGGACCCCCACCTGGTGGCCTGCCTGACCCTGCGCACCCTGCCCGAGGGAATCTGGGACGAAGACCCCACCGCGCACATGCCCGGCTGGCAGGCATGGGCCGAACCCCAGGCCGGCGCCCCGTTTCTGTGGTGCGCGGCCTTCAGCCACTCCGCCCCGCACACCCTGGTTGCCGCCTTCGCCGCCGCCCTCACCGACCCCCGCCCCGTACCCCGCCGCGCCCTCCCCGACCTGGGCAGCCCCCACCTGACCACCGTCACCCCCATATAAACCGGACGCAGCAACACCAAGCGGGGCGTGCCCCCAGCCCGGAAGGGCTGGGGGCACGCCCCGCTTTTCTCTACCGACCGGCTCAGCCCTGGACCGCCGTAACGGAGCCGGCCCGGCCTACTGACCGCCGCACCCGCTGCTGGTCATGTCAGCCTTCGCCGGCCCATGCCGCCGGACGCGATCGAGGACTGACCAGAGAGTCACGACGGGAAGACGATCCCGGAGAACGTCCCGTCGAATCCCGTCTTTGCGATGCCATCCTCCTTGGAGCCGTGCAGATCTTCGACCGGGCCGCAGATCCGGTGGAACCACGCGCTGCTGAGGGCGGGTTCGCGGGTCTCGTGGGCGCTGCGGCAGCGCAGCCAGATGTCCGGGCCCACGCACAGCACCAGCCAGTCGCGGTCGACTCCGCACACCGGGCAGGTACGGATGGTGCCGTCGATTTCCAGCGGCCACGGGAATTCCATCATCTCGCCGGCCAGCTCCCGGCTGTCGGGAGCCCGCAAAGCCGGAGGCAGGAAGTCCTCACTGGCATGAGCTGCCGGGCCGGCCGGTGCGGTATCGGCGAGTGCCTCCTGGACGCGCCGGGAAAGCTCGGGCGAGGTGGGGTCCATCAGGTGGGCGGTCTGCTGGATGAACTCCTGCAGTCCCGGGGGTTCTTCATACCTGCGGCGGCGGAACATGGCCCTCCCCTGTGCTGTGCATGCGATGTGAAACCAATCCTCTCGTGCGCCATCGCCGGTTTCTACTCACGAATTCTTCAGACCGTCCGGCCCGGATCGCGCCCCGACTGCCCCGGCGTTCTGGGCGGCTTCGGCGCGGCCGTGCGGGCAGTGGCACCTCGGCGGGGCGCGGCCGGGTCTGCGGGAAGGCCGGCGGTGCGGCGCAGCCGCCAGAGAAGGACGTCGCTGAACGATTCGGCGGTGTCCAGTTCCCTGCGGGTGGCTGCCTGGGCGAGCAGGCGGCCCGGCTGGTGGCCGGCTGCCTCGGTGTCGGCGAGGGTGGCGGCCAAGGCGTACCAGCCGGGTTCGGCCAGGATCTGATCGGCCAGCTCCGGCAGCGCCTCGCACACGATGGCTGCCTGCCGCTCCCGCACCGGCGCAGGAAGCGCTCGGCCGCGCCGGTAGGCGGCGGACAGCGTTCGGCCTGCGGTTTTGCGGTAGGCGGCACGCAGATGCTCGGCGGCCTGCCGGGCGGCGGCGGCCTGCTGGGCGTGCTGCTTGCGGCCGTGCCAGTGGGCGGTCGCCATGACCAGGAAGAACAGCATGTCGATGGCCATCGCGGTGCCGGCACCGTCCTCGCCGCGGCCCAGCGCGGGACCGGAGTAGACCAAATCCCGGGCCGCCCGCCGCAGCGCCCGCGCGTGCCGTCGCTCAGCCCGGACGTGCGAGCGGGACGCCCGCTCGAACGCGGCTGCGGCCTCACGCAGTTCCCGCCGGGTGTGGGCGGCCGAAGTCTGGGCGAGCGCGTCGAGAACTTCGCCGGCAGCGGCGATCTGCGCTGCCGCCTCACCATCGCTTCCCTGATCGATGAGGAGGATCGCCGCCCAGGCAGCCTCGGCGGTCCGGCGGCGCGCGGGTGCCGGGCGCCGCCCGGAGCGCCCGGACGCCGAGACCGGCGGCGTCTCACCACCCTCGCGCTCGGGCGCGGTATCGAAGAGCTGCCGGATCCGGGGCAGCGACAGGTCCGGGGCGAGGGTGGAGCCGGAGTAGAACACCGGCTCCCCACTGGCGTTAAGGTCGTCGGGCAGCGCGACGCTGTAACCGGACAGGTCACCGGAGGGCAAGGTACGCACCCGGACAAGCAACCCGGCACGGCCCAGGCGGTCGAAGAACTCCTCGTCGCCAGCAGCGCCGGCGACCGCGCGGCGAACGGCTTCGCGCAGGTCCTCGCGCGCCGTGCGCTCGCGGCCGGTGCGCTCGGCCTTGTGGCGTTCGGCGCCGGTGGGCCGACGGGCGGCGGTGCCGTCCCCCGCGCTGAGCCGGCGCAGTCCGTAGGCGACTTCGAGCAGGCGGGCTTCGGCCTGGGCACGTCGCGCGTCCTGGTCAAGGGCAGGCTTGTAGCCGTCCTCGCGGACCAGGGTGGCGATGATGTGGATGTGATCGTCGGCGTGCCGGACCGCGGCCCACCGACATCCGGCCCCGTCGCCGGGATCGATGCCGGTCGCGGCCACCATGCGGCGGGCGATGTCGGCCCAGTCGCTGTCAGACAGGACCGGGTCTTCGGGGGCGTTGCGCACCGACAGGTGCCACACGTGCTCAGCCGGACGGCGCTCGTCCTCAGCGGCGGCCACAGGCTGGTCGAGCAGGAGTTGCAGTTCCTTCAGCGTCGCCGCCGGATCGCGACCCGGGTCGGGGGCCATGCCGTCGAACGAAGCGACCAGGTGCGGGTCGGTGTGCTCCTCGGCTTGCCCGGGCCCGTACAGGTAGGACAGCAGACCGTAGGTGTTCGCGCCGCGGCTGTGGATTCGTGGAATCACTGAGATGGGCCTGCCCGTGCTGCTAGGTCCGGTCGAGGAGCTGGTCGGCGGCGTCCTGCACGCGCTGGATGGCGCGGTGGACGGCGGCGACCACGACGTCTACCTCGGAGGGATGGGCGCCGGAGTTGATCGCGCGGGCAATCTGGTTGAGGTTGTTGCCGACCTGTCCCAGGTGCCGGCGCGCGGCGAACAACTCGGTGACCAGCTCCCGCTGCCCGGCCACGGCGGCGGCTGTGGCATCGGCGTCACGGGCAGCGGCAAGACCGGCACGTACCAGATAGGCGGGAAGGCTGGTACGCACGACGCGCGCTGCCGCCGTCAAACGGCGATGCTCGTCGTCGTTGAGGCGGACGTTGCACATGCGGACGCGTTTGCGCTCGCGCGACATCGGTGAACGCTTGCGCGACGCAGCAGCTGCAACGACGGTAGAGGGTGGCTTCTCTTGCGGCTGCGGTTCGCCCTCGGCCGCAGCCCCTTCGACCTGCGCCCCCCGGCGCGGGTCGCCTCCCGTTACCCCCGGGGCGGGAGATCGCCGAGCAGCCTTCCCCGACGGGGAAGAGTAGCTTGGCGGATAACTTGCTCGCGCTCCGTGCACCTCTCTGACCTGCGGAAACCGGCTGGCAGGATGGGACTCTTCGGGGTTCGTCACCGGGTACGGATCCTTCCGGTGCGGGTCTGGTGCTGCAGGCGGGCGGCCAGGTCGAGGACGGCGGACGGTCCGCTGAGGACCTCGACGGGACCGTACGGGTACTGCTGGACGAGCCACTGGCCGCTGGGAGTGGGAAGAGCGGCGTGCAGGAGGCGGTAGCGGACCAGGACGTCGGCCCACACACAGGCTTCGGCCCAGCTCGCTGCCCGGGCACGTCGGCGGGGAGGTATCAAGCGGTCAACTCCAGGGGTGCGGGGCGGTGGTGGCCCGGCCAGTGGCCGGGCCACCACGCGAGGAACGGGTTGTCAGGGGTGGTTCAGGCGCATTCGGGGCAGTTCTGGTAGTGCCGGCTCAGGGCTTTGGCCATGCTGTGCCGGGCTTCGACGGCCAAGGTGGCGCTCACCTTCGCCGACGACTTGCCGGCGTGCCGCTCGGCGTGCGAGGTGTGGGCGGCGACGTCGCGTTCGGCCAGAGCCTTGATGCGGTGGAATCGGGAACAGGGCTTCATCTGTCTCTGGTCCTTCGTCCGGGCCGGGGCAGGTGGGCGAGCGTCGGGTCGGCGTACAGGCGCCGCTGCAGTTCGGTGAACCGGGAGTTGCTGATCGGCACGCCGGCCTGGTTCAGGTACGGCCGAAGCGCCCGCCGCGTCATCCGGCCCTCGGCCAGGGCCGCTTCCCGCGCGATCGACAGCAGTTCCTCCAGCCCGGTCCCCTCCCCGGGGGTGCCCGTGGAATCGGCTGTGGTCCGGTCCGCGGTCCGCGCATCCGGCTCGTCCCCGGCGCCCCTGCTGTCCGGCCCGGTCCGTGGTCCGCGGTCCGCGGACGCGCGATGGTCACCGGCCTCGTGGTCCGCACGGTCGCCCGGTCCGCCGGTCCGCTGGTCCGGCCCTGGTCCGCGGTCCGCCGGTCCGCCGGGGTGGTCCCCACGGTGGTCGTGGTCCGCTTGGTGGTCCGGTCCTCCAGTCCCCTGACGTGACCGGTCCTCGCCCGCGGTCCCGGCATGGTCCGTAGGTCCGCTGCCCTGGGCTGCTGCCGTGGTCCGGTCTGCCGGTCCTCCGCGATCGTCCCCCGCCGCCGCAGTCGCCCGGGCGGGTGGTTGTTCCGCGGTCGCGGTTTCGCCGCCGCGATCCGCGAGTGGCTCGCGATCAACTGGTTCACCCTGGTCCCGGCGGCCGTGGCCTCGGCCGCTCTGGTCCCCGTCGTGGTGGTCCGCTCGGTGGTCCGCGGGGTGGTCCGGACCGCTGGTCCACTGTGGCGGTCCGGCTTCGGGGTGGTCCGCTGGTCCGTGCTGCGGTCCGCCTGTCTGGTCCGGCGCGTCGGTCGCCAGGTCCGGTCCGTGGTCCGGGGCCTGCCCGCCATGCAGGTCCTGGCTGTGAGTGTGGTCCGCGCGGACCGCGTGCCCGAGGTGGTCGTCCGGTCCGGTGTGGATGGTCCCGTCTGGGCCGGTGCGGACCGGGACCAGTCTTGACGTGCTGGGTTGGTCCGCTCCCGGCTTGGTCTGCTTGCCGGGGCGGGTGGGGTGGTGGCGGGTGATGAGGATGTAGAGGTGGACGGCGCCGGCCAGGGCGAGGGGGGCGATGGTGGATAGGACGGCGACGATGTGGTCGCCCAGGCGCAGTCCGTCGTGGTGGGTTTGCTGGTTGAGGCGGACGGCGTGCAGGGCGTTGGCCCAGATGCTGGCGGTGGTGGCGGTGGCGAACAGCGTCCAGGTGTACAAGCGCGCCCGCAGGGGTGCGGTGGACATCACCAGCAGGGCGCGGATGCCGTAGGCGATGAAGCCGTCGATGACCAGGGGGAAGAGGTAGCTGAGCTGGGGGCGGACGTGGATGGCGATGCCCATCTGCTGCAGCGCGTCGTAGGACAGGGCGCATCCGGCGCCGCCGAGGGCAAGGATTGCGGCCCGGTCCCACCACCCAACCGGCGTCGCATCCGGATCCGGGCCGGGGGAGGGGGCGTGGTGGGGGTCGGTCACGCAGCCTCCTCGGCGAGTTCGGCGTCGGTGGGCCCGTCGAGCGCGTCGAACTCCTGCGCGCCGGTGGTCATGTCGTCGAGGTCGGCATCGTCGTCGTGGTCCAGGGGCTCGGCGACGGGCAGTGCCGTGGTGGGCAGCGGGATGCCGGCTTGGTGGAGGTCGTGGCGGGCTTTGCTCATCAGATCGCGGGTGTGTTTGACGGTGAAGCCCAGCACGGTGGCCAGGCGCCGGGGGCTCCAGCTGCGCAGGATGGCTTCACGGGCGACGGCGTCCCGTTCCCGGGTGGACAGCGGGATGTCGCGGCCGGCGACGACGGCGCGCACGCGCCGGTACTCCAGCCGGTGGGCCACGCCTGCGTGGAGCGTGCGGCGTTCGGCTTCGGTCCGCCCACCCCAGATGCCGTCCTTGGTATCGGTGTCCAGGGCGGCGTTCAGGCAGGTCTCCTGGACGGGGCAGCGGGCGCAGATGGCCTTGGCCTGGGCGGCGGAGGCGTAGTTGCGGGCGGTGGGGAAGAACAGCTTGTCGGCGACCTTGGGGGGCAGGTCGTTGCAGGCGCCGTGTCGGTGCCAGGTGGTGTCGCCGATGCCCCGAAGACCGGTGGCGGGGGCGTCGTGGGTGGTGATGTAGCGCAAAGGGTGACTCTCCGTGGTGCGCGGTGGTCGGCGAGCAGCAGCGCAGGGGCGCAAGGGCAGGCCCGGCCGAGAAGGGCGTGGTGACAGGGCGCGGGGCGGGTGGTGCCGCGCGTGCAGGGGTTCGGGCAGGTGGCGGTCAGCCGGCGGTGGCGAAGCGGCGGTCGGGGCCGGTGAATTCGACCGGTTCGCACATCCCGGACAGCCTCGACAGGACGCGGTCGCCGACCATGTCGCGCAGCACCCGGGCCTGCGAGTGCATCCGCTGGTCACGGACTGGGGGCAGGTTGGTGGTGATCAGCGTCGGCAGGCGGTTCTGGCAGCGCCAGTTCAGCAGCCGGAACGTCAGCTCCTCGGTCCACTCCGAGGACTTGGCGGCGCCGAGGTCGTCCAGGAGCAGCAGCGGCACCCGCACGACCTGGCGCAGCTGGTACTCCACGTCGATGCCCGGGCGCGGGCGCATCTCGCCGTACAGGTCGGCGGCGGTGGTGGCGTGCCACCGCGTCGCGCACCCGGCGGCGGTCAGGGCCCGGATCGCCCCGTACGCCTGGTGTGTCTTGCCGGTGCCCGTCGGTCCCCACAGCAGCAGCGAGGGCCCGTGGGCGATCTCCCGCCGCCCCCGCCCGCCGAGATCAACCGGGACGGCCGCCTCGGCGATGCGCCGCGCCCAAGCGGTGACCTGCGGGTGGTCGGCCACGGCCTGCCGGTAGTCGTAGGGGATACGTTTCTGCGCCGCCTGCTCGGCAGGCGAGGGCTCCGGGCGCTCGTCGGGGACGGGACCCGAGGTCAGGCTCAGTCCGCGTTCGGCGAGCTTGGCGCTCATCCAGGCCGCGACACGGTCGCCGGCGACTGGGCGGGGGTCGTCCAGGCGGGGGAGGGTCATCGGCGGCCTCCGATACCGAAGCTGCTGGGCGCGGGCCCATCCGGGTTCTGGTAGGGGACGTAGGCGGGGGAGGCGGTGCGGGCCCACGGGCCCCCGCCGGAGGCGCCCACGACCTGGGGCGCGGCGTTGACGATCTCGTTGACCAGGCTCGGTAGCACGCTCGGATGCAGGCCCTTGGTTCGCAGCTTGTCCAGGGCTGCCCGGATCGGCTCGGGTTCGAAGCCCTCGCCGAGCAGGATCCGGATCTGCTTGCCGAGATGGCCCAGGGTGTTGCTGGGCGGGCGGCGGTTGCAGGCGGAGATGTACTCGCCCAGCAGGTCCTTGGCCGAGACCTCCACCGGGGACGTGTCCGGCGCGGGAGCTTGCCGCCCCACAGGTACTGATCCAGGATCCAAGATCCTAGATCCAGACGACGAGGGCTCGCGAGGATGCATCGAGGCTTCGACGAATACCGTCTGACCTGCGCACTCGCCTCCGTCCTCCGGCACGGGTGAGGCGGCGGTGACACAGCCCTCCTCCGGTTCCGGCAGCAGGTCCGCTGCCGGAGCCGGATCGGCGGAAACCGGGCGATCGAGGGCTCGTCGAGTCTGCGCGGGTCCGCGGCCGGCCGTGTCCCCGGCGACAGGGCCGGCCGTACTGACCGGGCTGAAGCCGGCGGGGACAGAGGTGGCGCGGTGGGGGTTGGTGCAGGCGTCCTGACCGCAGCCGCCGCACCCGTGCCTGGTGGGCGAGCCGTGCTCGGGGCAAGCGGGAAGGCGGCTGGGAGTGGCGCGGTCGATCTTCTGGTGCTTGGCCCAGGTGACGATGTGCAGATAGGTACGGCCGTCGCAGCCGGTGTACAGGCAGATCAGCCCCGCACGGGCCAGCTGCTCCAGATCGGCGGCCACGTGCACCGGGGTGTGCTCGGGGCGCAGCGCCCACAGCCGCCCGTGGATGATCGCCGGGTGGGCGCGGAACCGGCCGGCGTCGTCGGCCAGGGTCAGCAGGCCGAAGAACGTCAGCACCGCGGTGACGGGCACCGAGGCCAGATCTTCGGAGTCCCACGCCTCGGGCTTGATGGTGCGGATGCGGGCCACTAGAGCGCCTCACCCCCCAGGCGGGCGGTGCGCAGGTCGAAGGTGCGCGGCTTCTGCCATCCGGCGTCGGGGTGGGCGCGGATGATCCAGCGGGCGGCCACCAGCTCCTGGGTGCGGGAGATGCGCACCGGGTGGCCGTGGGCGTCGCGGGCGCGGACTTCCAGGTGGGGCCAGGGCTTGTACGGGCCCTGCAGGGTGATCCGCAGGACGGCCGCCTGGGGCATCATCACGGCCAGGCGGCGGGCCAGTTCTTCCGTTCGCGGCCGGGGGCGTGCTGCCGCCAGGGTTTCCTGGGACGCTTTGCACGCGGCTTGGGGCATGCAACACTCTCCGTGAGTAGGCCGCACCGGGCGTCCCTCGCCAAAGGGCCGGTGCGGATGTGTGAGGTGGACCCGCGCCCGGCAAGGCGTCGAGGCCACCGCGGTCGGCGTCCAGGGGCTTCGCCCCTCGGGCGCCGGTTCCGCATCGTGAAAGCCGTGCTCGTGCGCGACGCTCTGTCCTATCGCTGCCTGTCTCCTCTCCGTTCGCCCGCCGGGCCCGGTGCCCCGCGGTGGGACCAGGAACATACGCACCGCCGCCAGCAAGATCCAGACATAGCTACACAATCATCAAATCCGCACTGGCACCCACATGCTGAGGACGGTCCCGCCGTGTAGAGCGGAACCTCGCATCTGCATGGGCGTCAATTGCCGTCTGCCGCCTGGGATCTGGCGAACCAGGGGGCGGGTGCGCCGCACTAGGGGGGCCTCCGCTCCGACCGTATGGCCGCTAGAAGAAGGGCTCCCGTTACTCCAGTACCGTCGCAGAACGGATGCTCCCCGAACGCCAGCCACCGGCCATATGGTGCATGGGTTTCACGGCAGTGGGCTGCTCGGCGTGATGCGCCGCCTTCTGGAAGGGGCGGCCTCCACACGGCTGGTCTCCGGCGGCAGCGGTGAAGCATCGGTTGCCGAGGAGGTGTTCTGATGGAGGCCGCTCCTGGTGCCGACTCTGCGCGCTTCTGCATTTTCCCGCCCGCTACGATGTGGTGAGTGCATGTGCCACTCAACCACGAGGGGCGGCTGTTGCGCATCGGCCAAAATGCACCATCAGCCCTGCTGAGACGCCCTTTATGCACACCGCGGGGATGGTCGTTGTGCACATTGGGCGGTGCTTCACCGTTGTGGTGCACGACGGACTTCAGCAAGGGAGTTGATCCGCCGTTTCTGCCTGCTACTTCCGCGCCGCTGCCGACTGCTCTAGGGAAGAGATGCCGTCGGCAGCGTAATGTCGACTGGGCTCAGGCGGCCGTTGCCTCCTGGGGGCGAGGCAGCCGCGTAATCATGAGGGCCAAGGTGACGTCGTGAGCTCCGGTGAACCCATTGACACTGTCGCGCCGGCCAGCGCCCGCCGAGTGAGGTATCAGCGGCTGCTGCAAGGTGGCGCTGGCCCGGCGCAGCCTCGCCCGCACGGTCTTCTGTCCGATTCCCAGTCGCCCCGCAGCGAGGCTCGCGGACTGGTTGACGTCAATCCACGCTTCCAGGGTTTCGCGGAGTTCTTCTTTCAAAGGGGCAAGGTATTCCTCGGCCCACCGGAACAGTTCCGGTGTGGCGAGAAGTTCCTCCCACGTCGGCACCGGGCCTTCCGGCGGTGCCTCGCCGCCGTGGAGGTCCATGATTCGCAGGGCCAGGTCGAGTTTCAACCGGTCGATGAGCTGGGTGATGTCCATATCCAGCATGGCGCCGATGGCGGTGACGCGCCGTTCGACGGTGTTTCTGTGCAGCCCGGACAAACACGCGGCGCCGGTCGTGCCAAGAGCCATCCACGCCTGGATCGTTGCCAGCCAGTGGTCCCGGTCCCGGCGGTCCGCTTCCCAGCTCTCCAGCGGCGTGAGGACCGCGGCTGCCCAGCGGTGGGCCTTGTCGCGGGCAAGGAGACTGATGACCGAGGCATCCGGAGTGAACACCGCCGTACGCCCCGCGGCGTTGGCTGCCGCCGCCAGCGCCCGGGTGGCCTGTACGTGGCCCTCGGCCGCCGCATGCAGCGCAACCAGCTGGCTCTTGCCGACGTACGTCCCGCTGTAGCGCTGCGCGATCGCCGTCAGCGTCTGGCCCAGTCCGTCCTCTTCTCCGGTCACCACAACGACCTGACGGGCGTCGACAGGGCAGGGAGCCACCAGCGCCCGGTTGCCGAGCTGGGTGGTGCACGCCTCGATGAGCAACGTTCGTGAGGCTGCGGAGCCCTGGACGAGGTAGACGTAGATCTTTTCGGCGTGCATGACGGCCGGGCTGATCTTCAGCGGTGCTGCGGCCCGTTGAGCGGCTGGAATCTGCCCGGCCATGACCATCTGCATCAGGGAGGACCGCACCATGGTCATCGCCTCGGTACTAACCGAGGCCAAAGACAGCCACCAGGCCAGCACCACCTGGGTGTGGGTGACGGCTGTCAGGCAGTGCTCGTCCCATGTCCCTCGTCGCGTCACGGCCAGAACCGGATGCGGCGTGGTAGCGCCCATCGCGTACAGGCGCACCGACCAGCCCGCTTCGCTGAGGGCTGCTGACCGCGGCGACCCGCTGACGAGAGCCTCGAACATGTGCGAGGGGATGGCGATGCCGTCGGGGAGCACCGGTCTGTCGGCCTCTGCGGGCGTGATCAGTGCGGCGTGTCCCCGTACGGCTTCGGCCAGCCACTGGCAGATGCCCTCCGAGAGCGAGTTCGCCGAGGACAGGCTGCGTGCGCGTTCGAGCAGCAGTCGCATCTGGCGGGCGTCGGCGGCCTCGTGCTCATGGCGCAGATCGGATATCACCTGGGAAAGCCGCGGCAGATACGCCGCCTCGGGGGCCTCAAGGACGGTCAGGCCGACTCGCTCGGCCGCCGCGCGTAGCGGGTCCGGCAACGGCGAAACACAGACGAGGCCGGCTGCGCCGCTCTGTACCAGACCCGAGGCTCGCTGAGTACACAGCGCGGAGGTCGACCACCGTTCAGGTCTGGTTACTACGGCCAGAACGTTGCGCCAGCCCTGCCGACGCGGAGCGCCTCCCTCGGGCCACACCCCGACGACCCGTTGGGCGGAGTTGGCGAGATGAACGCTCCGCAGTTGAGGTTCAGCAGCAAGCAATGTACCGAGCAAAGGCAAGGCCCCTCCATGCCAGTCTGGGCGCCGTCCTCCTCGATATGCGCCCTTGCGATCATTGTCTATGCGTTGATTACTTCACGGGGTAACCGATCCGTGTGAGAACATTCGGCGGACGATTTCCAGCCGTGACGACGCTGGAAACATCTTCGTGAGTCCAAGGGCGCGCTCCCTTGGGCTCGTGGCCCTGAACCGACCTCGCGTGATGCGCTCACCTGCCATCGCCGATGATGGTCGACGAAATTTTCCAAGTGCCGTGTTGGGGACGTTTCAGCGTGGGTCGGCTACGTCTGGGCGCCGGCACATGCCTCGTGGGCTGGCCAACTACCCCTGTCCCGCAGGGCGGTGACCGCTGCCAACTGGCAAATAAAAGCCAGGTTGTGGTAGTCGGCCAACGGTATGCGAGCCTGCTTGCGGCTGATTACCCCGTCCCCGGACGGGAGTGCCGCGACCGCGGCCTCATTGCCGGGAAACTCGACGGCACTGTGCGGACGGGCGCCCGAGGGCGGTAGGTACACCGAGGTGGTCAGCATGAAGGGACTCCAGCATCGAGCACCTCGCAGCCCCTGTGAGCTGCGAGGTCTGTGGGATTTAACCCAGTGGGCGGCGCCGTCGTCAACGCCTCCCACATGCGCTGTGACGCGCGTAGAAAGGGGGCGCGTGGCACCGTCTGTCCGTGCTTACGGTCTGTCAAATAGCAACGGAGCAAGGAGGAATGTCAGTCCACCGGCTACCGGAAGGGGTACGGCTTTCGGGCGCCGACTGCCCCCGGTGGGGACCCAAAAAAACATCACGAGAAGTTAGGGCGTCACTACGCATCGGACAAACAATGTCCGATCACCTGCCGGACTTGATGCGGTTGGCCTGGTATGCGCCGAGGGGGGCGGCTGCGCTTGCCGGCTCGGAGTAGCGGTGACCTGCGTGAACGTGCGGGGGTGCGTGAGGGGTGTCGAACCCGTGTGCGTAGGGTGTGCCAGCGGGCATCAGGAAGGACCCGGCACCGGCTCCTCTTTGCGTGCTCCGGCTCGGGCACTGCCCTGAACCAATACCGAGCAAGCGAAGGAGGAATGGATGACAGGCGCGGAAAGAGGCGGCAACGAGAATCACCGAGGTGAGCACCAGGAGGGCATTCCTTCGCCCGTAGACGGGGGAATCGCCGGACTCATGGG
>NZ_JAINVH010000109.1 GCF_020400825.1 Streptomyces sp. HPF1205 | reverse complement strand
GGGGAAGCTCCTATAGATCGTCAAGCGGTCTGTGGGAGCGGTTTGGTGGGGTGGGTCACATGGGGTAGGTGCCGGTAGATCTCGCGGGCGACGAACCGTTTCAGGCACCGGACGATGTCCTTCTTGGCCATGCCTTCGGCGGTGCGTCGGGCGACGTACTCCTGGGTGCGCTGGTCGTACTTCATGCGGACCAGCACGATGGTGTGGAGCGCGTTGTTGGCCGCGCGGTCGCCGCCGCGGTTGAGGCGGTGGCGGTGGGTGCGGCCGGAGGAGGCCGGAACCGGGGCGGCTCCGCACAGGTGGGCGAAGGACGCTTCCGAGCGGAGCCGGTCGGGGTTGTCGCCCGCGCTCGTCAGCAGCTGCCCGGCGGTCTCGGGGCCGACGCCGGGCAGGGCGACCAGCCTGGGGGCGGCCTGGGCGACCAGCGGCCCGATCTCCTTGTCCGCGTCCTTGATCTCCTCGTCGAGCTGCTGGTAGCGGCGGGCGAGGCGGCGTAGTGCAACGCGGACCGCGCAGGCCGGGTCGTTCAGTTCACCGCTCGGGCGGGAGCGGGCCAGGGTGTCGACCAGCTCCCGCGCGGACAGCCCGCGCAGCTTGTCCCGCACCGCGGACGGCGCGGTGACGATCAGTGTGCGGATCTGGTTGATCGTCTGTGTGCGGGCCTTGACCGCGCTCTTGCGGACCACCCGCAGGGCCCGGATCGCTTCCACGATTGCGTTGCGGGACTTCGGGATGCCGCCGGCCCGGCCGGACAGCACGGCGGTCGCGGCCCCGTAGGCGTCGATGGGATCGGACTTGCCGTTGTCCCGCCGGGCCTTGCGGTCCGGACGGTCCACCTCGACCACCGTGACCTCGTTCGCGGTGAGGAACCGGGCGACTTCGGCCCCGTAGGCACCGGTTCCCTCGATACCGACGGCGAGGATGTCGCCGTGGGACCGGAGCCAGTCCAGAAGCCGCTGGTAGCCCTCGGGGGTGGTCTCGAACTGCGCAGTGGCCAAGTGGCGGCCGATGCCGTCGATGACCGCGGCCTGGTGGAGATCGGTGTGGGTGTCGATCCCGCCGTGACGGCTATCTCGTCTGCTGCCATGCTGGTGTGTGCTGCCCTTCCAACTCTCGCGTGCGGGAGGGCACGCGCCGGTCGGGCAGACGGACAAGACAGTGATGGGACCTCTGGCCAGGCTCCTATTAGGTCACAGTCACCCGGCCGGCCACGCGCCAAGCGGCATCGCCCGGCAGGCCGACGATTCCCCAGAAGGACAACCCAAGCGTCAGTCAGGCGGAGAGTCAGACCTCCGGGCGATGCCATGGTCAATCCTCACTGTCAGGCG
>NZ_JAINVH010000108.1 GCF_020400825.1 Streptomyces sp. HPF1205 | reverse complement strand
CAGGGCTTGATCAAGTTCCGTTGAGATCCGGCTTGGGGACGATACCCAGGATGGGAAGGGCTCGTTCTGGTTGGTCGCGGATGGCGCGGGTGGTCTTGGCGATGTTGGTCGCTCCTAGGGTTTTGAGGGCGCCGATCGCGAGGTTGCGGAACGTGGCCATGGCGCGGGGTGCGTTGCCGGTGTGGACGGTGGAGGCGTCCTCGGCGAAGGTGCGGTCGCGGATGTGGTGCTGAGCCTCCACGATCCAGTGTCCGCGCAGGTAGGAGGCGAATTCCGCTGGTCTCGCCTGGTGGGTGTCGAGGCTGGTGACCGCGTAGACGGTCTCGCGGGTCTGCCTCGCGCCGGCTGCCTTGCGGCGGCGGTGGACGCGAAGGGCGAGCTTGGCGTGGGGGAAGGCGATGCCGCCGAGGTTGTCGGCGATGGCGAGGGTCTTGATCGAGCGGGACTCGCGGCGGCCGTGCCCTGTGTTCGAGGTGCTGTGCTGGACGGCCACCGCGTTCCAGTCCAGGCAGTCCAACTGTGCCCACGCAGTGCGCTGGTTGGGCTTGATGACCGCGATGTAGTGGGCTCTCTTGACCTCGACCAGCCAGGTGGCGTTGGCCTTCACGGTGTGCAGCGCGTCGAAGGTGACGACCTGCCCGTCCAGGTCGAGCGGTGCGAGCAGGGGCCGGAAGTGCCGCACCTCGTTGGTCTTGGATCCGACCTCGGCTTGGGCGAGGGTGACCGGGCGGCTGTGGGTGACGGCGGACAGCAGGTGCCGGCGTGGCTGGTCCAGGCGGGCGGAGCCGCGCAGTGCCTTGCCGTCCACGGCGATCATCCGCCGTCCACCTGGGGCTGCTGTGGTCGCAGCGGTGTGGCGGTGGGCCAGCCAGGCCCCCACGGCCACGTCAAGTGCGTCGGTGTCGAGGCGTTCGAGGAGCCGCCCTATCGCCGACCTGGACGGCGCGTGCCGCCAGCGCAGCAGGTGGCGGCGAACACCGAGAGTGGCGAGCAGCCGGGTGTCGGCGCGGGCGCCCCACTCGGCGAGTTCGTCGATGGTCCGGGCACCGGAGACCGCGGCTGCCGCGCAGACCAGCAGGATCGAGGCAAGCGAGTACCAGCGGCCCCGCCGGGAGCGCGGATCGGGAACCGCCTCCAGGAAAACGCGCAGGTCAGGCACGTCCTCAGGGTTAAGGGGACCCAGCTTGGCCAACACGGCGGGGATCGGGGAAGATGAGACAGCGGACACGGGAACCTTCTTGATCACTCGGCTTCGACACCTGAATGATCACGGACCCGTGTCCGCTCCGTCATCCACCCCAACCTCAGACGCGTTGGGCGAACCCGGGAACTTGCACAAGCCCTG
>NZ_JAINVH010000107.1 GCF_020400825.1 Streptomyces sp. HPF1205 | reverse complement strand
ATCCACCGTCACCGCCGGCCCCTCCAAACCAAACGTGTACGCAATACGCCCCGAAATCACACTCGGCGTATTCCCCGTCAGCAAATGCCCCTCCACCCCCTCAGGAACACTCACCAACCCCGTCCCATAACCAGAAGCCGCCGCCCCCACGAACACACCCGTCGCCGACCCCCGCACACCACCAGGATCAATCCCCGCACGCTCCAAAACCTCCCACGTCACCTCCAACAACAACCGCTGCTGCGGATCCATCGCCAACGCCTCACGCGGCGAAATCCCGAAAAACCCCGGATCAAAATCCGCCACCCCCGACACAAACCCACCACCACGCGCATACGTCGAACCCGCACGCACCCCCTCAGGGTCGTACAACCCCTCCACATCCCACCCACGATCAGCGGGGAAGTCACCAACCGCATCCCCACCACCAACCACCAACCCCCACAACCCCTCCGGCGAATCCACCCCACCCGGGAACCGGCACGCCATCCCCACCACCGCCAACGGCTCCCCCACACCCAAGGAATCCGACGAACCCACCACGCCCACCGACGCCGCCGTGCCGGCCGCCCCGGCCACCACACCGCCCGCCAACTCCCCCACCACAAAACCCGCCAACGCCCGAGGAGTCGGATAATCAAAAACAAGCGTCGCAGGCAACCGCAAACCCGTCGCCTGATTCAAACGATTCCGCAACTCCACAGCCGTCAACGAATCAAACCCCAACGCCTTGAACGCCCGGCCCGCATCCACCGCCTCAACCGACCCATGCCCCAACACCCCCGCCGCAGCACCACGCACCAACTCCAACACCACCCCCTCACGCTCCTCAACACCCAACACCGCCAGACGATCGGCGAGCGACGCCCGGCCGCCGGCCGCGCCCGTCGTGACGACACGCCGGGTACCGCCGCGGACGAGGCCGCGCAGCACAGGGGCCACTGCCCCGGCGGCGGCCTGGCCGCGCAGGACACCGAGGTCCACGCGGAGCGGGACGAGCGCGGGGTCGGGGGAGGTCATACCGGCGTCGAGGAGGGAAAGCCCCTCGGTGCGGCTGAGCGGCAGAAAGCCGCCGCGCGCCATGCGCTTGACATCGGCGTCGACAAGGGCGGCGGTCATGCCGCCGGACTGCTCCCACGGACCCCAGGCCAGCGAGGTCGCCGGAAGACCAAGGGCGTGCCGGTGCTCGGCGAGAGCGTCCAGATAAGCGTTGGCGGCGGCGTAGTTGCCCTGTGCGGTGCCGCCGAGGGTGGCGGCGGCCGAGGAGAACAGGACAAAGCACGCGAGGTCCTGGTGCTTCGTCAGTTCGTGCAGGTGGTGGGCGGCGCGGGCCTTGGGACCCCAG
>NZ_JAINVH010000106.1 GCF_020400825.1 Streptomyces sp. HPF1205 | reverse complement strand
GTCCACCGTCACCGCCGGCCCCTCCAAACCGAACGTGTACGCAATACGGCCCGAAATCACACTCGGCGTATTCCCCGTCAGCAAATGCCCCTCCACGCCCTCGGGAACACTCACCAACCCCGTCCCGTAACCAGAAGCCGCCGCCCCCACGAACACACCCGTCGCCGACCCCCGCACACCACCAGGATCAATCCCCGCACGCTCCAAAACCTCCCACGTCACCTCCAACAGCAACCGCTGCTGCGGATCCATCGCCAACGCCTCACGCGGCGAAATCCCGAAAAACCCCGGATCAAAATCCGCCACCCCCGACACAAACCCACCCCCACGCGCATACGTCGAACCCGCACGCACCCCCTCAGGGTCGTACAACCCCTCCACATCCCACCCACGATCAGCGGGGAAGTCACCAATCGCATCCCCACCACCAACCACCAACCCCCACAACCCCTCCGGCGAATCCACCCCACCGGGGAACCGGCACGCCATCCCCACCACCGCCAACGGCTCCTCCACACCCACCACACCCGAGGCACTCACGGCACCCACCGTGGCCGCCGCCCCGGCCACCACACCCCCAAAACCCTCCGCCAACTCCCCCAGCACAAAACCCGCCAACGCCCGAGGAGTCGGATAATCAAAAACAAGCGTCGCAGGCAACCGCAACCCCGTCGCCTGATTCAAACGATTCCGCAACTCCACAGCCGTCAACGAATCAAACCCCAACGCCTTGAACGCCCGACCCGCATCCACCGCCTCAACCGACCCATGACCCAACACCCCCGCCGCAGCACCACGCACCAACTCCAACACCACCCCCTCACGCTCCTCAACACCCAACACCGCCAGACGATCGGCGAGCGAGGAGGCGTTCGGCGTGGGGGCGCCGGCGGCCGCAGTGCGGCGAACGGTGCCGCGCACCAGGTGGCGGAAGACCGGCGGGAGCGCGCCGGCGGCGGCCTGGCCGCGCAGGACACCGAGGTCCACGCGGACCGGGACGAGCGCGGCAGCGGCGGAGGTCATACCGGCGTCGAACAGGGCCATGCCCTCCTCGCGTGACAGCGGCAGCAGACCGCCCCGGGCCATGCGGGTGGTGTCGGCGTCTCCGAGGGCGGCGGTCATGCCGCCGGACTGCTCCCACGGACCCCAGGCCAGCGAGGTCGCCGAAAGACCAAGGCCCCGGCGGTGGACCGCGAGGGCGTCCAGATAGGCGTTGGCGGCGGCGTAGTTGGCCTGGCCGCCGGCGCCGAGGGTGCCGGCCACGGACGAGTACAGCAGGAAGAAGGCGAGGTCCTGGTGCTTCGTCAGTTCGTGCAGGTGGCGGGCGGCGCCGGCCTTCGGACCCCAC
>NZ_JAINVH010000105.1 GCF_020400825.1 Streptomyces sp. HPF1205 | reverse complement strand
CAACGTCGCTTCCGTTAATTGATCTTGGTGGGGTAGGGTCTCGTGCTCGTGGCACGTGATCACATAGCCGGGGACAGCTTCCCGGAGCGGGTCCGGATGGGGCTGCTGACCAGGACGTTCACGCCGGAGCTGGTGTATCAGGCGGTCGAGGAGACCGGGGCGTGGGAGGAGCGCACGAAGGCGCTGCCGAGTACGCTGATGGTGTACTTCACGCTGGTGATGTGGCTGTTCACCGGGCATGGTTACGGCGGGGTGCTGC
This sequence comes from Streptomyces sp. HPF1205, assembly GCF_020400825.1. Taxonomy (GTDB): domain Bacteria; phylum Actinomycetota; class Actinomycetes; order Streptomycetales; family Streptomycetaceae; genus Actinacidiphila. The sequence goes on along the minus strand of NZ_JAINVH010000105.1, from coordinate 1,204 downwards.
GCGAGCTGCTGGAGAACGTCCCGCGGCGGGCGGGTGAGAAGTGGACGCGTCCGGCCCGGACCGGCTCGGTCACCAAGGCGCGCGCCCGGCTCGGGGCGGCGCCGCTGCGCTGGCTGTTCGGCCAGGTCGCCGGGGTGCAGGGCACGCCGGCGACGCCGGGGGTGTTCTGGCGCGGGCTGCGGGTTGTGGCGCTGGACGGCACGCTGTTCGACCTGCCCGCCTCCGACGCCAACACCGCCTGTTTCGGCAGCAGTTCGAACGGTGAGCAGCAGGCGGGCTATCCGCAGGCGCGGATGGTGGCACTGGGTGAGTGCGGTACCCATGCCGTGGTCGGCGCCGTCTTCGGGCCGTTCGCCACCGGCGAGCGCACCCTCGCGCACCGGCTGCTGCCCCACCTGACGGCCGGGATGCTGCTGCTGGCCGACCGCGGCTTCCCCTCCTTCGGCCTGTGGGAGAAGGCCGCCGCCACCGGGGCCGAGCTGCTGTGGCGTGCCTCGGACTCCTTCACCCTGCCCGTGGTCGAGGCCCTGCCCGACGGCACCTACCTCTCCCGCCTGCGCGAGCAGCGCACCAAGCGCACGATCGATGTCCGTGTCATCGAGTACACGATCACCCGGAGCGACGAACACGGTGAGGTGACCTCGGAGTTGTTCTGCCTGATCACCACGCTCCTCGACGCGCAGGCCGCGCCCGCGGCCGAGCTGGCGGAGCTGTACGCCAGGCGGTGGACCAGCGAAACGATCTACCGCCACATCAAGATCGAACAGCGCGGCGGGCGCACCGCCACCCTGCGCTCCAACAGCCCCGTCATGGTCGAGCAGGAACTGTGGGCCATGCTCTGCGTCTACCAGGCCACCCGGCAACTGATCACCGACACCGCCCACGAACACCAACTCCCGCCCGGCCACATCAGCTTCAAGAACGCCCTCAACGCCGCCCGACGCACCGTCGGCGCGGACTTTTCCCCCTCGCCGCCTGGCCGCCAAGACCCGTGAGGTCATGGCCGACCTCGCCCACCAGGCCGTCCGCCCCCGCCCCGGACGCACCGCACCCCGCGCCACGAAACGTTCCGGCACCGGCTACCGAACCCTCCGCCCCGGCGAACCACCCACCAGCCGAGCCACCTACACCATCAACCTCATGCTCCTCGACACGAGCCCACAACCAGACGACCTCTCACGAGCCGCTTAAGAAGCGACGTTGG
>NZ_JAINVH010000104.1 GCF_020400825.1 Streptomyces sp. HPF1205 | reverse complement strand
TCTCTTTTGATCACTTCCGGTGCTTCCCTGCGGTTGGGTCCACACATGCCTAACGATCAAGGGCCGTGAGCGATGTGGAGGTAGAGGACGTCCTGTTCGCCGACCTGGACGGCCTGCAGGTCGACGATGTCGAACTCAGCGATGGGGCGGTCACCGTGACCGCTCGCGCGTGCACGAGCGAGGCCGCCTGCCCGGCCTGCGGCACGAGATCGCGGAGGGTCCACAGCTGTTACCAGCGCCGCCTGGCCGACGCAGCGGTGGGCGGCCGGCCAGTGGTCGTGTATCTGCAGGTCCGGCGCTTCCGTTGTCCGGCGGCATCGTGTCCCCGAGTGACGTTCGTGGAGCAGATCGACGGGCTCACCGTCCGGCACGGGCGGCGAAGCCAGCGGCTGAACGCCGTCTTGCAGATGGTCGCGCTGATGCTGGCTGGACGAGCCGGAGCTCGCATGGCCGCCGTGCTCAGCGCAGCCGTCAGCCGCTCCACGCTGCTGCGGCTGATCCATGCCCTGCCGGACCCGTCGTCCGTGACGCCGCGCGTGCTCGGCGTCGACGACTTCGCCTTGCGCAAGGGCCATGTCTACGGCACCGTGCTGATCGATGTCGAAACCCGTCGCCCGATCGACCTGCTGCCAGACCGGGAGTCGGCGACCCTGGCCCGCTGGCTGTCGGAGCATCCCGGCGTCGAGATCATCTGCCGGGACCGCGCCAGCGGCTACACCGAAGGCGCCCGCCTCGGCGCCCCGGACGCCGTGCAAGTCGCAGACCGCTGGCACCTGTTCCACAACCTCACCGAAGCCGTGGACCGCTGCGTGACCAGGCACTCCACCCACTTGCGTACCCCGGAACCGGAGTCCAGCCCCGCAGTCTCAGCCGCTGCGGCCGCCGAACTGGAGAAGATCACGGAGGCTGCGAAGACCGAACGCGCCGCCCACCGGTGCGCTGACCGCACCCGCGACCGGCACCAGGAGATACACGCCCTGATCGACAAGGGGCTCACCCTGCGCGAGATCAGCCGCGAGCTCGGCCTGGCCCGCAACACCGTGAGGAAGTTTGCCCGTACCGCCACCGCCGAGGAGCTGAGCGCGGGCAAGTGGCAGGGGCGTGCGAGCGTCCTCGACGACTACAAGCCCTACGTGCATCAGCGCTGGCAGGAGGGCTGCACAAGTGCCAAGAAGCTCTTCGAAGAGATCAGGGCCGCCGGATTCCGCGGTGGCTACTCAGTGGTCCGCGACTACCTCCAGCCACTGCGTGCTGGAGCCAAGCCCGCCGACCGGGTCCGCAAACCACCGTCGGTCCGGGACGTCAGCGGCTGGATCACCCGCCATCCCGACAGCCTCACTCAAGACGAGACACTGCAGCTCAAGGACATCCTCGCCCGCTGTCCGGAACTCGACGCCACCGCCGAGCACGTCCGGGCCTTCGCCGAGATGATGAACGCGCGAACCGGTCACAGGCTCGCGGCCTGGATCGACAGCGTGAAAGCCAGCCACCTGCCCGAG
>NZ_JAINVH010000103.1 GCF_020400825.1 Streptomyces sp. HPF1205 | reverse complement strand
CCCCGTTATGTTTTTCGCGGTCCTGCAAGAGGGCCGCTGGCCTCCGGGTCCGGCATGACTTTTGCCCCCTGTCGAACGGATGACCTGGGGGGTGGTGTCACCGGACCCGAGGGGTGCCGTCGGAGACGCTGATGAGAGGTCCGACCGCCGCCCGGCCGGGTGCAATGCCCGGCCACCTGCGGGCGGCAGGTCTGCATAACGTGGATGCGCGAGAACGGCACCGATGCCCAGGCCAGCACGCAACGAGCAAACGTGGGGGCATGGTGATCGACACGGACGGCGTGGGCGTCTTCCTCGGACTGGACGTCGGCAAGAACACCCACCACGGCCACGGGCTGACCCCGGCCGGCAAGAAGGTCTTCGACAAGCAGCTGCCGAACAGCGAGCCCAAGTTGCGGGCCGTCTTCGACAAACTCGCCTCGAAGTTCGGCACCGTCCTGGTGGTCGTGGACCAGCCCGCCTCCATCGGCGCCCTGCCGCTGGCCGTGGCCCGCGACACAGGCTGCCAGGTCGCCTACCTGCCCGGCCTTGCCATGCGCCGGATCGCCGACCTCTACCCGGGCGAGGCGAAAACCGACGCCAGGGACGCCGCGGTGATCGCGGACGCAGCACGCACCATGCCCCACACCCTGCGCTCCCTGGAGCTGACCGACGCCATCACCGCCGAGCTCACCGTCCTGGTGGGTTTCGACCAGGACCTCGCGGCCGAGGCCACCCGCACCTCCAACCGGATACGCGGCCTGCTCACCCAGTTCCACCCCAGCCTGGAACGCGTCCTGGGGCCCCGCTTGGACCACCGGGCCGTCACCTGGCTGCTGGAACGCCACGGATCCCCGGCCGCCCTGCGCAAAGCCGGCCGCCGCAGACTCGTCGAGCTGATCCGCCCGAAGGCTCCGCGCATGGCCACCCGGCTCGTCGACGACATTTTCGACGCCCTCGACGAGCAGACCGTCGTCGTCCCGGGCACCGGCACCCTCGACCTCGTCATCCCGTCCCTGGCCCACTCCCTCGCGGCCGTCCACGAGCAACGCCGGGCCCTGGAAGCCCAGATCAGCCAACTCCTGGAGGCCCACCCTCTTTCCCAGGTCCTGACGTCGCTGCCCGGCGTCGGCGTCAGGACCGCCGCAGTCCTCCTGGTCACCGTCGGCGACGGCACCTCGTTTCCAAGCGCCGCCCACCTGGCCTCCTACGCCGGCCTCGCACCGGCGACCAAGTCGTCGGGGACCTCCATCCACGGCGAGCACGCACCCAGAAGCGGGAACCGGCAGCTCAAACGCGCGATGTTCCTGTCCGCGTTCGCAGCCCTGCACGACCCCCCCTCCCGCACCTACTACGACCGCTGCAGGGCCCGCGGCAAGACCCACACCCAGGCCCTCCTACGTCTGGCCCGCCACCGCATCAGCGTCCTGTTCGCCATGCTCCGCGACGGCACCTTCTACGACCCACGCCAGCCCGAGGCAGCCACCGCATGACCACCCCGGACTTGACGAAGGACATAGAGGCACCCC
>NZ_JAINVH010000101.1 GCF_020400825.1 Streptomyces sp. HPF1205 | reverse complement strand
ACCAGGTTGTTCTCGATGGCCAGCGCGGAGGCGGCGATCTCGATGGAGCCGATCGCGCCGAGCGAGTGCCCGACCATGGACTTGATCGAGCTCATCGGGGTGCGGTAGGCGTGCTCGCCCAGGACCCGCTTGACGGCCGCCGTCTCGTGGCGGTCGTTCTGCTTGGTGCCCGAGCCGTGCGCGTTGACGTAGTCGATCTCGTCGGGGTTCATCCGGGCCTGGTCGAGGGCGACCCTGATGGCCTCGGCCATCTCGGCGCCGTCGGGGCGCAGCCCGGTCATGTGGTAGGCGTTCGAGCGGGTCGCGTACCCGGCGATCTCGGCGTAGACGTGGGCGCCGCGCGCGCGGGCCCGCTCGTACTCCTCCAGGACGAACACCGCGGCGCCCTCGCCGAGGACGAAGCCGTTGCGGGTGCCGTCGAAGGGGCGGGAGGCGTGCTCGGGGTCGTCGTAGCGGGGGGTGGTGGCCTTGATCGCGTCGAAGCAGGCGACCGTGATCGGGGAGATCGGGGCGTCGGTGGCGCCGGCGATCATCAGGTCGACGCTGCCCTCGCGGATCAGATCGGCGGCGTATCCGACGGAGTCGATGCCGGAGGTGCAGCCGGTGGACACCACGGTGCTCGGCCCCTCGGCGCCGACCGCCCAGGCGACCTCCGCGGTGAAGGAGCTGGGCACCAGGTAGTTGTAGAGGTGCGGGACCGCGTAGTCGTAGTCGACCAGGTGCAGCCGGCCGCTGTCGCTGACCACCCGGTACTCCTGGTCCAGGCCCATGGTGGCGCCCACCGCGCTGCCGACGGTCACGCCGACCCGGTACGGGTCCTCGGCGCCCAGGTCGATGCCGGAGTCGGCGACCGCGCCACGGGCGGCGACGACCGCGAACTGCGCGGCGCGGTCCATCCGGCGGATCTCCTGCGGGCTCAGTCCGTGGGCCTCGGCGTCGAAGTCCATCTCGGCGGCGACCCGGGAGCGGAACGGGCTGGGGTCGAAGAAGGTGATGCCGCGCGTCGCGGTGCGGCCGTTGCTGATCAGGTCCCAGAAGGCGGACGTGCCGACGCCGCCGGGGGCGAGCACTTCCATACCGGTGATGACGACCCGGCGGCCGGTCATGAGGACGCCTCCCAGGTGTAGAACCGGGTCGCCATGGCGTCGGCGGGCGAGCGCCAGGTGGCGGGGTCGTAGGCCTGGATGAACGGCTTGAGGTCCTCGCTGATCCGGATGAACCTCTCGTCGTCCTTGGCCTGCTCGATCAGCCGGCCGCCGTTGTCCTCGTCGAAGTCCTGGAGGTGGAAGTACAGGCCGCGGTAGTGGAAGAGCTGCCGGCGGCGGGTGCCCATCCGGTGCGGCATGTCGGTCGCGTCGAACTCGGTGAACAGCTTGGCCACGTCTGCGTCGGAACCGGGGTTCAGCCGGGCCACGATCAAGGTGCTGTGCATCAGGAACGCTCCTTATCGGTAACTGTCTGGGAAAACGGCCTGCCGGGGACCCCGGCGGAACGACGGACGGGAGAACGAGGAAGGAGGAGGGGGCCGGGCGGAAGGCGGGCGGGCCGAAGGCGGGCCCGCGGGAAGCGGACCTGCGGGAGGCGGGCCGGCAGGGGGCGGGGGCCGGGCGGAGGACGGCGGGCGGCGGCGCGGGGCGGCACGCCG
>NZ_JAINVH010000100.1 GCF_020400825.1 Streptomyces sp. HPF1205 | reverse complement strand
GTCCAGCTCATCCTCTTCTTCCCCATCCCCATCCTCCTCGCCCTCCTCCTCAACTCCATCCTCAGCCAACGCCTGCGCTCCATCATCCAGGCCATCACCTTCCTCCCCCACTTCTACTCCTGGGTCCTGGTCATCACCCTCTTCCAGCAGATGATCGGCGGCGCCGGACTCCTCAACCAATTCCTGCGCCAGCACCACGTCCACACCCTGGACATCATGACCAACCCCCACACCTTCTCGCTCCTGGTCACCTCCCAGATCATCTGGAAAGACGCCGGCTGGGGCATCATCGTCTTCCTCGCGGCCCTCGCGGCCATCGACCCCAACCTCTACGAAGCCGCCGCCGTCGACGGCGCCGGACGCTGGCGCCGCATGTGGCACATCACCCTGCCCGGCATGCGCGCCATCATCGTCCTCATGCTGGTGCTGCGCCTGGGCAACGCCCTGTCGGTCGGCTTCGAGCAGATGCTCATCCAACGCAACGCCGTCGGCCACGACGCCGCCGACGTCCTGGACACCTTCTCCTTCTACTACGGCATCGGCACCCAGAACTACAGCTACGGCGCCGCCGCCGGCATCTTCAAAAGCGCCATCTCCCTACTCCTGCTGTGGGCCGCCAACACCCTCGCCCACCGCTTCGGCGAGGACGGACTGTACCGAAAATGACCACCACCACACCCGCGCCCACAGCCCCCACCACCGGCCCCCGCCCCCGCCGCCACCACCCCCAGCGCCCCGTCTGGGAAGAACCCCCCACCCCCGCAGGACAAACCGCCAAAGGCCTCACCCTCGGCCTCGTCGTCCTGCTCATCCTCCTACCCGTCTACTGCGTCGTCCTGACCAGCATCTCCACCCCCGGCGCCATCAACCGCGCCGGCGGCCTCGTCCTCGTCCCCCACGGCATCACCCTCGACGCCTACACCACCATGCTCTCCGGCGGCCCCGTCCGACGCAGCCTCATCGTCACCTGCGCCATCACCGCCATCGGCACCGCCATCTCCATGACCGTCTCCATCCTGTGCGCCTACGGCCTCTCCCGCCACCGAAGCCTCGGCCACCGCTTCCTCCTGCTCATCCTCGTCATCACCATGTTCGTCAACGGCGGCCTCATCCCCACCTTCCTCGTCGTCTCCGAACTGCACGGCTACGGCACCTACTGGGCCCTCATCCTCCCCAGCGCCGTCAGCGTCTTCAACATCCTCGTCCTGCGCTCCTTCTACTCCACCACCGCAGCCGAACTCATCGACGCCGCCCGCATGGACGGAGCCGGCGAATGGCGCATCCTGCTCTCCGTCGTCCTGCCCACCTCCCGCGCCGTCACCGCCGTCATCACCCTCTTCTACGCCGTCGGCTACTGGAACACCTTCTTCAACGTCATGCTCTACATGCCCACCGAGAGCCAGAAATGGCCCCTCCAATACGTCCTCTACGAATACGTCAACCTCGGCGTCAACATGCCCGGCCAGGTCAACTCCGGCTACGGCGTCGCCGGCCACTCCCAAACCGCCCCCCTCTCCCTCCAAATGGCCGTCGTCGTCCTCACCCTCATCCCCATCCTCATCGTCTTCCCCTTCCTCCAAAAACACTTCGCCAAAGGCATGCTCACCGGAGCCATCAAAGGCTGAGCACCCAAGAACGGGGCCGG
>NZ_JAINVH010000010.1 GCF_020400825.1 Streptomyces sp. HPF1205 | reverse complement strand
AGGGGAGTACGCCGCACCGGTGCACCCCCGGCCGCGCCTGCCTGCCGTCCGTCCCGGCGTCTTCCACCGAGCCGTCCCACCGCCGTCCACCGAGAAGGGGTACCCACGCCCATGCCCGCCACCACCGCCGTCGCACCGGCTCCCGCGACCCCCGCGGCTCCCCCTCCGGCCCCTGGCGCGGGTCCGCGTCCCGTGCGGCTCGCCCCGGCGGCGATCCCGGCGCAAGGGAGCCCGCCGGCCAACGGGTTCCCGGCGGCCGCCGCGAAGGCGCCGGTGGCCGCCGAGCCGCCCGAGGCCCCGCTCGTCGTGCCCCTGCTGCGGGTCGTGCGCGGCTCCGCCTCGGCCGATGAGATCGCCGCCGTCACCGCGGTCCTGCTGGCGCGGGCCGCCGCGGTGCGCGGCGCCGCCGGGACGGGGGAGGCCCTCACCTCCCGTCGGGCGGCGGCCCGCTGGCGCGTCACCGGCTTCTCCGGCGCCCGCGCCTGGAACGCCGACGCCCGTGACCTGCTGGCGGGCTGACCGCGGACCTCCGCCGCCCGCACCACCACACCCCGCGCCGCCACGGCGCCACGATGTCCGCGGCCCCACGCGCCCGTTCCGGCGCGTGGGGCCGCTTTTCGCGTGTCACCGGCCGGGCGCGGCATCCGGAGCCCATCGCGTTCCCGGACGAAACCCGGCCGCCCGGGAACCCCACCTTCCGGTGACATGCCCGCGGGCGGGCGCCCCGCGCACTCTCCATCCGTCACACTGAGTCAATGAGTCGTCACCGCAGGGTAACGAGGGCGATGCCGCTCGCCGTGCTGTCCGTCCTCGGCGCCGTACTGGCCGGCTGCGCCTCCGGCACAGGGGCCGAACCCGTCCGTGAGGACCCGCGGCACGCGGCGGCGCCGCCCGGACCCGCGGTGTCGGTCGCCGGGCGGACGACGGCGACGTATCGGGCGGCCGGTCCCCGGGGTGCGGCTCCGGAGGCCGCGCTGATGCGGCGCGTTGCCGGGGTGCTCAGGGCGCGGGCGGCGGCGTTCGGGCTGGACGGCCCCGTCGTCGCGGTGCGGGGTGCGACCGTCACCGTGACGGCGTCCGGCCCCGCCGCGGACGCGCTGCGGCAGATCGCCGCGACCGGCGACGCGGTGTTCCGCCCGGTCCTCGATCCCGCGGCCGTGCCGACCGCCCTGCGGCAGCGCTACGCGGCGCTCGACTGCGACACGGCGGACACGGCGGACACGCCGGCGTCCGCCGCCCCGCGGCTGCCCACCGTGGCGTGCCGCCGCGGCGGTCCGGCCGGCCGCGCCGAGAAGCTGGTCCTGGGTCCCGCGGCCCTGGACGGGACCGCCGTGAGCGGCGCGACCGCCGCCGATTCCACGGCCGGGGGCTGGGCCGTGGAGCTGCGGTTCACGGCGAGGGGCCGCGCCGCGCTCGCCGCCCTCACCGCAGGGCTCGCCCGGCGCCCCGCGCCCGCGAACCGGCTCGCCTTCCTCGTGGACGGCGCGGTGGTGTCCGCGCCCGCCGTCACCGCCGAGGACACCGCGGGCACGGCCCGGATCGGCGGTCTGACCCCGGCCTCGGCCCGCAACCTCGCCGCTCTCGTCGGCGGCGGCCCGCTGCCCGTGGGGCTGGCACTGGAGGACGTCACGACGACGTCGTCGTAGCCGGCGCCGCGCGGCGGCCCGTACCCCGTACGCGCGCTCAGTAGCGCAGCACCGCCGCTATGTGCCCGGAGTCCTCCAGCGAGCCGTCGGGCACGAAGTGGACGCGCGCGCCGGTGTCCAGGGCCTGCTCGGCGATCTCGTCGACGATGTCCTCGCGGGCGCCGCGCTCGTCGGGCGTGGCGGGCACCAGGTGGTCGCCCTCGGGGCGGACGATGGCGCGGTAGTCGTCCTCGATCGCGACCAGCGCGGCGCGGCCCTCGTTGACCGACTGCCAGACCTCGTCGACGCCGCCCGCGAAGGACTTGCGGCCACGGGCCGCGACCAGGTTGTCCAGCACCTCCCCGACCTGCTCCTCGTCCCGGGCGCGGGCGGCGTCGTCGAGCACCTTGCGCAGCGCCTCGCCCGGCCCGCCGGCCAGGCCGCCGTGGTGGATCCGCGCCACCGCCTCCTTGACCACCGGACCCGCCTCGTCGAGCGCCGCGAGCGCCTCGGTGTCCCCGATGACGTACAGCGGCCGGGGGTCGGCGGCCTGGACGGCGGCGGTCGCCTCGGTCACCTCGCGCATGAAGCGGCGGCTGTCCTCGCCGCCGAACGTGCCCGGCGTGTCGCCTATCCGCTCCTGCCGCTCCGGGTCGAAGGAGATCCGTGGCCGCTCCACCGGGAAGTGGCTGTCGATCTTCTCCGGCGGCCGGCCGCGGCCGCCGCTCCACATGGTCGCGATGTCGCCGGACACCGCCAGCGCCCAGAACGGCTGGTTGGCGGCGTGGGCCGCGACGAGGTTGCGGGTCAGGAAGGTCTGCGCGAGCAGCACCCGCGGCGGCACCGGGCGGTCCAGCGACCAGACGTGGTGCTCGCCCGGCGCGGCGAAGATCGCCACCCCGTCCTCCGCGTACGTCAGGTCCACCTCGGAGCCCGCCTGGTCGAGCTGGTTGATGACGTCGATCCGGTCGGAACGGGAGACCTCCGGGTCGTTGTGCACGGCGTCCTTGGCCTCCTCCAGGAGGTTCCGCAGGCGTACGGAGTCCTGGAACTGCGGGGGCTCGCGCCGGTGGGTGGGCAGCAGGACCGAGACGGCCGGGTATTTGCGCGGGCGCCGCAGTTCGGCGAGCGCGGCTGGGGTCAGCGGCTGGTGCATGGACGGCATGGCGGACCTTTCCGGCGACTACGTGCGAATCCCCTCACAGGTCTCTTTTGTCCCTTCCTGGATATATCAATGCGGCGCCATCCGCAGCCGCAGCCGTGGGGCGGGCGGGAAACGGGACGCGTTCGCGGGCCCGATCCGCGGGTGCGGTACCGTGGGCGCGCACGTGCGCCGCAGCGCGTACGGCCCGCGTACGGCGCGTACGCGTGAACCGCGCGAGAGCCGAGGAGGTGGGACCGATCACCGCCAGTCCACGACGGGTTCCCCCGCCGCCGGGCCGCGCGCTCTGAGCCGACCGCGACGAGACCGCCGGACCGGGACCGGGGAGCGCCCGCAGCTTCCCGAAAGGTCTCCATGCCGCACTTCGCCACACCCGCCCTCGAAGCCACCGTCACCGCCACCCTGCGAGCGGCCGGCTGCGTCTTCGCCGAGGACGAGGCACGCCTGCTGATCGCCGCCGCCCGCGACCCGCGCGAGGTCGCCGCCATGGCCCGGCGGCGGGCCGCCGGGCTCCCGCTGGAACACGTCCTCGGCTGGGCCGAGTTCGCGGGCCTGCGCGTCGCCGTCGACCCCGGCGTCTTCGTTCCCCGCCGCCGTACCGAGTTCCTGGTCGGCCGCGCCCTGGCCGCCTCCGCCGGTCCGCGGCCGGTGGTGCTCGACCTGTGCTGCGGGTCGGGCGCGGTCGGCGCCGCGCTGGCCGCGGCCCTGGGCGGCAGCGAACTGCACGCCGCCGACGTCGACCCGGCCGCCGTCCGCTGCGCCCGCCGCAACCTCGCGCCGTACGACGGGCGCGTGTACGAGGGCGACCTGTTCGAGCCGCTTCCCGCCGGGCTGCGCGGCCGGGTCGGCATCCTCGCCGCCAACGTGCCCTACGTGCCCACCGATTCGATCGCCCTCCTGCCGTCGGAGGCGCGCGACCACGAGGCCGTCACGGCCCTGGACGGCGGCCCGGACGGACTGGAGGTTCTGCGGCGCGTCGCCGCGCAGGCGCCGCGGTGGCTCGCGCCGGGCGGCACGGTGCTGTTCGAGACCAGCGAGCGCCAGGCCCCGGTCGCCGCCCGGATCGTCGGCGACGCCGGCCTCCTGCCGGCCGTGGCCGCCGACGAGGACCTCGGGGCCACGGTCGTGACGGGCACCAGGCCGCGGGCCTGAGCCGCCCGCGGCCCGCTCATTCCACCGGCCGGTCGGCGGGGCGCAGCCCCGCCGACCACTTCTCCTCGATGTTGCCGTACTTCCACACGGCCATGGCCACCGCCCAGGTGGCGAAGAACAGCCCGACGATGACATAGCCCACGACGTTGAGGTCCAGGCCGCCCACCCAGTCCCAGAACACGCCGTGCAGCCCCGCCTTGTCGCAGATCAGGCCGAGCAGTTCCACCGTCCCGATGATCAGCGCCACGGCGACCGCCAGGCCCGTGATGGTGAGGTTGTAGTAGACCTTCCGCACCGGCTTGGAGAACGCCCACTCGTAGGCGAAGTTCATGAACGAGCCGTCGATCGTGTCCAGCAGGCACATCCCGGCCGCGAACAGCACGGGCAGGCACACGATCGCGTACCAGGGCAGCCCGGAGGCCGCCCCCGACCCCGCCAGGACGAGCAGCGCGATCTCGGTGGCCGTGTCGAAGCCCAGGCCGAACAGCAGGCCCAGCGGGTACATGTGCCAGGGCTTGGTGACCGTCCGCGTCACCCGGCCCAGCAGCCGGTTCATCACACCGCGGTTGTTCAGGTGCTCCTCCAGCGCGGCCTCGTCGAAGTGGCCCTCGCGCATCCGCCGGAACACCTTCCAGATCCCCGACAGGATCAGCAGGTTGATGAACGCGATCAGGTACAGGAACGCGCCGGAGACGGTGGTGCCCACCCAGCCGGTGACGTCGTGCAGCCGTGAGCCGTCGTTCTCCACCGGGCCCGCCAGCGACCGCATCCCGAGCGAGAGCAGGACCGCGAGCGCGAACACGACGCTGGAGTGGCCGAGCGAGAACCAGAACCCCACCGAGAGCGGCCGCTTGCCCTCCTGCATCAGCTTGCGGGTGGTGTTGTCGATGGCGGCTATGTGGTCGGCGTCGAAGGCGTGCCGCATCCCCAGGGTGTACGCGGTGGCGCCGATGCCCACCCCGAAGGCGCCGGTGCCGACCCGGTAGTGGTGCGGCGCCACGATCGCCACCAGCGTGAACCAGCCGATGACATGCAGTGCCACGATGAAGGCGAACATGCCGCCGAGCCGGGTCCACTCCGCCCTCGTCATCGAGTCCAGCAGCCGTCGCCTGCGGGACCCGGCGGGAGCCGGGGGCGCTGTGGTGGTCATGCGATGCGTCCTCCGTCAGGGCAGCCGCGGAACTCTTGCCGCGTCAGACTACTAGTTGCAACTTATTCGCAATAAGGCCGGGCCTCCGCTTCTTACCCCGGCCGACCTGGCCCCATGCCGGCGCATCGCGATCATGTCCGGCACCGCCGCCGGACGTGATCGCGCCCGCCGGGCGCCCCGCGCGGGACGGCGCACCTCAGCTCCTCGCACGCTCCGGGCCTGTGCCAGACTCCCGACCGTGAAAGAGATCCACGTCATCGGCATCGGGGCCGGCGACCCGGACCAGTTGACCCTGCAGGCGGTACGGGAAATGGGCCGCGCCGACGTCTTCTTCCTGCTCGACAAGGGGGAGGACAAGGCCGGCCTCGTGGCCGCGCGCGAACTGCTGCTGGCCCGGCACGCCCGGCCCGGCCACCGCGTGGTGGTCGCCCGCGACCCGGAACGCGACCGTACGGCCCCCACGTCCGGCTACGTGGCCGCCGTCGACGACTGGCGCCGCCGCCGCGCCGGCATCTACCAGCGACTGATCGCGGAGGAGTTGGCCGACGACGAGCGCGGCGCCTTCCTGGTGTGGGGCGATCCGGCCCTGTACGACAGCACGGCGGGCATCCTCCAGGAGGTGCAGGCGCGCGGCGAGGTCGAGTTCAGCTGGACCGTGGTGCCCGGCATCAGCAGCGTCTCCACCCTCGCCGCCCGCCACCGCACGGGCCTGAACCAGGTGGGGCGCCCGATCCAGATCACCACCGGCCGCCGCCTGGCCGAGTCCGGCCTGCCCGACGGGGTGGACGACGTCGTCGTGATGCTCGACGCCCACCAGGCCTTCGCCCGCTTCACCGATCAGGACCTGCACATCCACTGGGGCGCCTACCTCGGCACCCCCGACGAGATCCTCATCAGCGGCCCCCTGGCCGACGTCGCCGACCGCATCCGCGCCACGCGCGCCGAGGCCCGCGCCAGGAACGGCTGGATCATGGACACCTACCTGCTGCGCAGGGCCGGACCGGCGGACGCGGAAGGGCCGGGAGGGCCGGGAGGGCCGGAAGGACCCGGTCCCGGACCGGCGACCGCGGACCCGGCCGGTGACGGCGTGGGAGCGGACCCGGCCGGTGACGGTGAGGCGGCGGGCGGGCCGTGACCCGGCGGGTGCTGGTGCTCGGCGGAACCGCGCAGGCCCGCGAGCTGGCCGAGCGGCTCGCGCGGGACGGCGGGTACGAGGTGGTCAGCTCGCTGGCCGGGCGGGTGGGGGAGCCGCGCTTGCCGCCCGGGCGGGTCAGGACCGGCGGCTTCGGGGGAGCGGAGGGGCTCGCCGCGTACCTCGCGGCCGAGCGGATCGACGCGCTGGTGGACGCCACGCACCCCTTCGCCGAGCGGATCACCGGCAACGCGGTCCGGGCCGCCGCCGGGACACGGGTGCCGCTGCTGGTGCTGCGGCGGCCCGGGTGGACCCAGGGCCCGGGCGACCGCTGGCACTGGGCCGACGACCTTCCGCAGGCGGCGGCGATGCTGCCCGGCCTCGGTCGCCGGGCCTTCCTCACCACCGGAAGGGGCGGCCTCGCCGCGTTCGCCGACCTCGACCTGTTCTTCCTCGTCCGTACCGTCGATCCGCCGCACCCCCCGCTGCCGCGCCACCACCGCCTGCTGCCGGCGCGCGGCCCGTTCACCGCCGAGGGCGAGCGCGCCCTGCTGCGCCGGCACCGCATCGACGTGCTGGTCACCAAGGACAGCGGGGGCGGGGCGACCGAACCCAAGCTCACCGCGGCCCGCGAGGTCGGCCTGCCCGTCGTCGTCGTCCGGCGCCCGCCCCCGCCGCGGGGCGTCCCCCTCACCCCCGACCCCGCCTCCGCCCTCGCCTGGCTGCGGCGCGCCGCGCCGCCCGACCCGCACGGGTGACCCGGGCGCCGCGCCGGTCACCGCGGGCGCACCGGCCGGCGCGCCCGCCCCCGGCAGGCGCGCGACCGCCGTCCGGGGGACAATGGACCTGCGTACGGCCCCTCACGACCCGGTCGGGAGGCAGACCAATGGACTATCCCGAGAACTACGAGCTGGTCTTCCAGGCCCCTGCCGTCGAGGACGACGTCGTCGTCGTCCACCGCACCGAGCGTTCCGGAGCGGGCGGCTACCCCATCTACGAGGACGACACGGGCATCGTGCGTGCCGAGATCAGCGCCAAGGGCGAGGTCCGCATGATGGCCAGCGGCGGCCACCAGGCCCCCGGCGTTCCGATGGCGGTGCGCAGCGTGCAGCACTGAGCGCGCCACCGCGCCGCGGGCGGCCCCGAAGCGCCCTCAGCGGGTCCGCCCGCCCTTCCCGTCCACCAGGATCGCCCGGTCGCGGGCCGCGACCACGGCCTTCGACAGGCTCCCGATGTCGTACGCGCCGTGGTGGCGGCGGCCGTTGACGAAGAACGTCGGCGTGCCCGAGACCCCGCTCAGATCCGCCGAGTCCACGTCCCGCGAGACCCGGTCGGCGCCCCGGCGCTGCTTGACCGCCTTCTCGAAGGTCTGCACGTCCAGGCCGATCTCCTCGGCGTGCGCCAGCAGGTGCTTGAACTTCAGCTCGTCCTGCCGGGAGATCAGCAGGTCGTGCATCTCCCAGAACTTGCCCTGCTCGGCCGCCGCCTCGGCCGCCTCGGAGGCCAGCTGGGCGTGCGGATGCACGTCGGTGAGCGGCAGGTGCCGCCACACGTAGCGCACGTCGCCGAAGTCGGCGAGCAGCCTGCGCACCACGCTCTCGGCCTGCCCGCAGTAGGGGCACTCGAAGTCGCCGTACTCCACGACCGTGACCGGGGCGTCCAGCGGGCCGCGGATGTGGTCGCGGGCGGGGTCGACGGGCTCGGCGAGGTCCACCAGCGAGTGCGCGGTGCCCAGCAGAGCCCGCGCCCGGCGCTCGGCCGGCAGCCGCTCGGTGACCAGGGCGACCGCCGTCGTGGCGAGCATCGCGAACACCACCGCGCTGAGCACGCCGATCTTCGCCTCCTCCAGTTCCCTGCCGTGGAAGGCCAGCGTCGCGATCAGCAGGGAGACGGTGAAGCCGACACCGGCGATGGTGCCGCCGCCCGTCACAGCCCCCCAGCCCACCGGCGGCCGCATCCGGCCCCGGCTCAGCCGGGTGGCCAGCGAGGCGGTGCCGACGATGCCGATCGGCTTGCCCAGCCCGTAGGCGACGAGGATGCCCAGTGTGATCGGCGAGGTGAAGGCGTCCGACAGCACCGAGGCGTTGATCCGGATGCCGGCGTTGGCCGCCGCGAACAGCGGCACGATCACATAGCTGCTCCACGGGTGCCACATCCGCTGCAGCCGCTCGTTGGGCGACAGCGCCTGGGCGATGCCCTGCCTGGCCTCCCGTTCCAGCTGGGCGGTCGGCTGCTCCCGGAAGGAGCGGAACAGGCCGGTGGCCCGCTCCAGGTTCTCCCGGGAGGCCGGGTAGGCGTACGACATCAGGCCCAGCAGCAGGCCCACCACCAGCGGGTCCACCCCGGAGTGCAGGAAGGCCACCCACGCGGCCACGCCCAGCGCCGCGTACACCAGTCCGCGCCGCACCCGGTACCGCCGCACCACCAGAACGACCAGCATCAGCCCGAGGCCGATCAGCAGCGGGGTCCAGTAGATGCGCGTGCTGTAGGCGGCGGCGATCACCACCAGGGCCACGAAGTCGTCCACCACCGCGACGGTCAGGATGAAGGTGTGCAGCCGCCGGGGGAAGCGGGAGCCGAGCAGCCCCAGCATGCCCAGCGCGAACGCGGTGTCGGTGGACATCGCGGTGCCCCAGCCGTGCGCGGAGGACCGCCCGGCGTTGATCGCCAGGTACAGGACGATCGGCACCAGCATGCCGCTGATCCCGGCCAGCAGCGGCAGCGGGATGCGCCGCCGGTCGCGCAGCTCGCCCAGGTCGAACTCGCGGCGCGCCTCCAGCCCCACCACCAGGAAGAACAGCGTCATCAGCCCGCTGTTGACCCACTCCCGCAGGTCCAGGTCGACACCCCAGTGGCCCAGCCGCACCGCCAGCCGCGTGGCCCACACCGTCGCGTAGCTTCCGGGCGCCACGTTCACCCAGATCAGCGCCGCGACCGCGGCCGCGACCAGGACCGCCGCGCTGCCGGTCTCGGTGCGGATGTACGCCCAGGCGGACGCGGCCGTCGTCCGGTCCCGGTCGGACCGGTCCGACCATCGCGACGCCAAGCCCCGCAGCATCCGGCCTCCTCAACTTTCGTCCGTCTGTTCCACACCCTGGCACGTCAGGGCCGCCGACGGCGTGTCGAACCGTAGTACGGACACCCCGGCCGCCGCGACGCCGGTGCCGCCCGGCCGCGCGGGGCCGGAACCGCCGGGGCCCGCGCGCGCGTATTCCGTACCGACCGGAGGTGATCGCGCGGGGGCCCCGGGTGGGAGGATGGACAAGGGTGGCGATGACCGGAAGGACGACGAGGGGCGGCCGTTGATGGCGCAGGACGAGGCCGTGATCGGTTGTACGGGGGAGCTGCTGATCGGCACCCGGGGACCTGCCGGGCCCGGCGAGGTCCTGGTGCGGGTCAGGGGCGGCACCGAGGCCTTTCTCGCCTGGTCCGACGAACCCCTGCCCAAGGGATCGACGGTGCTGGTGGTGGAGTCCCGAGGTACCCGCCAGGTGGACGTCATCGCCTGGGCCGACCCGCTGGACATCCCGCTCGGCTGAGCCGCGCACATGGTGCACATTTTGCACATAAGGAGACAAGATGTTCGGTTACCGCGTTCCCGCGCCCGACGAGGCGATGCTGATCTCGGGCGGTCGGCGAGGGCTTGGGGGTGCGCCGTTCAGGGTCGTGACCGGCCACGGCAAGTTCGTGCTGCCGATCTTCCGCAAGACCCGTTTCCTGACCTTGGCCATGTGCGAGGCCGAGGTCGCCGAGAAGTGCGTGACCCGGCAGGGCATCGCCCTGACCGTCAAGGCCGTCATCGCCTTCAAGGTCGGCAACGACCACGAGAGCATCGTCAACGCCGGCCAGCGGTTCCTGTCCGACCAGGACCAGATGGCGGTGCTGACCGGCCGGATCTTCGCCGGCCACCTGCGGGCCATCATCGGTTCGATGACCGTCGAGGAGATCGTCACCGAGCGGCAGAAGCTGGCCTCCGAGGTGCTGGAGACCTCCAAGTCGGAGATGGCCAAGATCGGGCTGACCGTCGACTCGCTGCAGATCCAGTCCATCGACGACGGCGACACCGGCTACATCGCGGCGATGTCCGCGCCGCACAAGGCGGCCATCCAGCGGCAGGCGCAGATCGCCCAGGCGCAGGCCACCCAGGCCTCCGTCGAGGCCCAGCAGGCCGCCGCCCGCAACCAGGCGGAGTACGCCCGGCAGACCGCCATAGTCCAGGCCGAGTACAACGCCGAGGTGGACCGCGCGCAGGCCAGGGCCGCGCAGGCCGGGCCGCTGGCCCAGGCGCACGCCCAGCAGGAGGTGCTGGCCGCCCAGACCGAGCTGGCGCTCAAGGCCGCCGAGCTGCGGCAGCAGCAGCTCGTGGCGGAGATCGTCAAGCCCGCCGAGGCAGAGGCGGAGCGCATCAGGGTGCTGGCCGTCGCCGAGGCCGAGCGGATGCGCATCCAGGCCGCCGCCGCCGCGTCCCACGACCGGGTGGCGCTGGAGCGGATGCTGATCGACCAGCTCCCGCAGATCGTGAAGGAGGCGGCGGGCGGCCTGTCCGGCGCCAACGTCAACGTCCTCAACGGTGCCGACGGCCTCAGCGAGATCGCCGCCGGCCTGGTCAGCCAGGGTCTGACCATCCTGGACTCGGTCCGCAAGAACCTCGGCGGAGCCGACGGCCAGAACCCCTCCTCCGCCCTGACGCTGCGCGGCTTCGCCTCGGGCGGCGACCGGAAGACCGACCCGGGCGCCAAGCGGGACGACGGCTCGGTCGACATCGACTGACATCCGCCGGAAGTCGCTGACGGCCGGCAGTCGCTGACAACCGGCGACGACCGGCGGCAGTCGCCGACCGCCGGCGGCGGTCGCTTCGGCCGGTGGCCGCAGCGGTGGCCGCCCGCGCCCGGCAGGGGGCGCGGGCGACCGCTCACCGCAGGTCGGCCACCCGCCGGATCTTCCCCACCGACCGCTCCAGCGTCCCCGGATCGACGACGGTGACCTCCGCGCTCACCCCGGCACCCTCCTTGACGCCGTCGGCCAGGGAGGCCGCCGCGGCCGCGCGCAGGGCCGGGTCGGTGAAGCCCTCCCGCGCCTCCGCGAACACCGCCATGTGGTCCAGCCGCCCGCGCCGGCTGACCTCGATCCGGAAGTGCGGCGCGATACCGGGCGTGGCCAGCACCAGCTCCTCGATCCGGCTCGGGAAGACGTTCACGCCACGTATGATGATCATGTCGTCGCAGCGCCCGGTCACCTTCTCCATCCGCCGGAACGCCGGCCGGGCCGTCCCCGGCAGCAGCCGCGTCAGGTCCCGCGTCCGGTACCGGATCACCGGCAGCGCCTCCTTGGTCAGCGAGGTGAACACCACCTCCCCGCGCTCGCCCTCGCCGAGCACCTCGTCGGTCAGCGGGTCGACCACCTCGGGCAGGAAGTGGTCCTCCCACACGTGCAGCCCGTCCTTGGTCTCCACGCACTCCTGCGCCACGCCGGGCCCCATGACCTCCGACAGGCCGTATATGTCGACCGCGTCGATGGCGAACCGCTCCTCGATCTCGGCACGCATCGCCTCCGTCCACGGCTCGGCCCCGAACACGCCCACCCGCAGCGAGGTGCCGCGCGGATCGACGCCCTGCCGCTCGAACTCGTCCAGCAGCGTGAGCATGTACGACGGGGTGACCATGATGATCTCGGGTTCGAGGTCGACGATCAGCCGCACCTGCCGGGACGTCATGCCGCCGGACGCGGGAATCACCGTGCACCCGGCGCGCTCCGCCCCGTAGTGCGCACCCAGCCCGCCGGTGAACAGCCCGTACCCGTAGGCGACGTGGACCTTGTGCCCGGGGCGCCCGCCCGCCGCCCGTATGGAACGCGCCACCACCTCGGCCCAGGTCTCCAGGTCCCGCTCGGTGTACCCCACGACGGTCGGCTGCCCGGTCGTCCCGCTGGAGGCGTGCAGCCGCCGCACCTGGTCCAGCGGCACCGCGAACATCCCGTACGGATAGCTGTCGCGCAGGTCCGCCTTGGTGGTGAACGGGAACCGGGCCAGGTCCTCCAGCGTGCGGCAGTCCTCGGGACGGACGTCCGCGGCGTCGAACTTCCGCCGGTAGAGCGGCACGTGCTCGTAGGCGTGGCGCAGCGTCCCGCGCAGCCGGTCCAGTTGCAGCGCCCGCAGTTCGTCCCGGTCCATCCGCTCCGCCGCGTCCAGCGGTCCGTACGGGACCGGGTCCGCGGCGCGGGCCCGCGCCGTGCCGCCGCTCATGCCGTTCTCCCTCGTGCTCCCGCCCGCGCCGCACGCCGCGTACCGCGTACCGCGTGTCGCGTACCGCGTGCCGACCGACCGTTCGGTACGATCCGTCACAGTCCATGATCCGGCATCCGCCCGGGCTGTCAAGGACGGGAGTCCGAGCGGGCCGGTGCCCCGCGGTCCCGCCGGGCCGGGCCCAGCGCGAGCAGCATCAGCGCGGCGGTGAGCGCGAAGGCCGCCGGAAAGCCGGTACCGGCCGCCACCGCGCCGCAGCCGACGGCGCCCGCCCCCATCCCGCCGTCGTAGGCGACGTTCCACAGCGCGCTCACCGTGCCGTACCCGTCGGCGGACACCCGCGTGTACATCAGCGTCAAGGTGGCGTTCTGCGTGATCCCGAAGCCCGCCCCGAACAGCGCCACCCCGGCGAGCACCGCCGTCGCGCTGCCGGTCAGGGCCGTCACGGCGAGCCCCGCCGCGCTCGCCAGCAGCCCGGGCAGGACCAGCCCGGCCGGCCCGCGCCGGTCGCCGATCCGGCCGGCGAACCAGCGCGCCGCCGTCGACGCGGCGGGCTGCACGAACAGCGCCGCGGCGACCAGCCCCGACATCGACGCGGGGACCGCCGCGGGCAGGAAGGTCACGATGACGCCCGCCCCGAGCGCGGTCGCGGCGAACACGGCGGTGGGCCGGGCCAGCGCCCCCGTCCGCATGCCGGCCACCACCCCGGCATGCCGCTTCTCCCGGTTCTCCCGGTTCTCCCGGTTTTCGCGGTTCTCGCGGTTCTCGCGGTTCTCCCGGCCGCCGGGCATCCCCGGCACCGCCGCCACGGCCACCAGCGCCGCCAGCCCGCCCGCCGCGCACACCGGCCCGTAGCCCACGCGCCCGGCCAGCCACACCCCCAGCGGCAGGCCGAGCAGCGACGGCACCCCCGACACGATCCCGGCCAGCGCCAGCCCCTCGCCCCGCCGCTCGGCGGGGATCAGCGAGGCGGTCAGCGCCCCGCCCGCCACCACGGTCAGCGCGAAGCCGAGGCCGCGCGCGAGGCACACCGCCGTGATCCACACCGCCGACCCGGAGACCGTCAGCACGAGCGCGGGCCCGCCCATCAGCGCCAGCCCGGCCGACAGCGCCCACCGGTACCCGAAGCGGGCGACCAGCCGCGGCGTAACCAGCTCGCCCAGCACCGTGGCCAGCATCAGCGACCCCGTCGCCAGGCCCGGGGCACCGCCGGACCCGGCGGCGTACAGCGGCACCACCGCCAGCAGCAGGAAGAAGCTGGAGGAGGCGCCGAGGACGGTGGCGAAGCGCAGCAGCAGCGCCCGGCTCAGCAGCGGCGGCCGGGCGGTGGCGGAGGGCGCCGCACAGGAGGTCGTGGTCATGTCCGCGACGCTACGAGCCCACCGGACCCCCGGTAAGCTCCATTTCCATGCCGCTGGAGTGGTCCGGTCTGTCGCCGGAACTTTTGCTCACGATCGACCGCGGCAGCGCCGAGGGCCTGCGCGCGCAGCTCGAACGCCAGATCAGGGACGCCGTCCGCACCGGGCGGCTGGAGGTCGGCGAACGCCTCCCGTCCTCCCGGGAGCTCGCCGCCCGGCTCGGCCTGTCCCGCGGCCTGGTTCAGGACTGCTACGCCCAACTGCGGTCCGAGGGGTACCTGGCCACCCGTGTCGGCGCCGCCACCACTGTCGCGGCCGGCGCCTGCCCCTCCCCGGCCCCCGTCCCGCCGCCGCCCGCCCCGCCGCGGCTGCTCGCCGACTTCCGCTCCGGCGTCCCCGACCTGTCGTCCTTCCCGCTGGCCGACTGGCTGTGGGCCACGCGCGAGGCCGGCCGCGCCATGGCCGTCACCGACCTCGACTACGGCGACCCGCGCGGCGCCCCGGCGCTGCGCGAGGTGCTGGCCGGATACCTGCGGCGGGTGCGCGCCGCGGCCGCCGACCCGCAGCGCCTGGTGGTCTGCTCCGGCTACGCCCAGGGCTTCGCCCTGACCCTGCGCGCCCTGGCCGCCACGGGGGTGCGCGTCCTTGCCTACGAGGACCCCGGTTCACCTGGGCCGACCCGCGCCGCCGCGGCCCGCGCGGGCATGACCGCCGTGCCCGTCCCCGTGGACGAGCACGGCATCGACGTCGCCGCCCTGGCCGCGACCGGCGCCGGGGCCGTCCTCGTCACCCCTGCCCACCAGTGGCCGACCGGCGTCGTCATGACCGCCGACCGCCGCCTCGCCCTCGCCGAATGGGCCGAGCGCACGGGCGGGTACGTCATCGAGGACGACTACGACGCCGAGTTCCGCTACGACCGCGAACCCGTCGGCGCCCTCCAGGGCCTGGCCGCCGACCGTGTCGTCGCCATCGGCACCGTCAGCAAGTCGCTGGCCCCCGCGCTGCGGATCGGCTGGCTGCTGTGCCCGCCCGCGCTCGTCGGCCTCGTCGTGACCGGTAAGCACCTGGACGACCGGGGTTCGCCCACCCTCGACCAGCTCGCCCTGGCCCGGCTCCTCGAATGCGGCCGTTACGACCGGCACCTGCGCCGGATGCGCGCCCTGTACGCCGCCCGCCGCGCCGCCCTGGTGGACGCTCTCGCCCGCCACGCCCCCGAGCTGCGCCTGACCGGCCTCGCCGCCGGGTTCCACGCCGTCCTCCACCTGCGCACCGCCGAGGAGCGGCACGTGGTCCGGCAGGCCCTGACCCGCCGGGTCGGCCTGTACGGCATGAGCGCCAACCGCACCACCGGCCGCGCCGACCCGCCCCGTCTGGTCCTCGGCTTCGGCAACGTCACCGAGCGCGCCGTCCCCGAGGGCATCGCGGCCGTGGCGGACCTGCTGCGCTGACGCGGCGGGCGGGCGGCGGCAGCGGGCGGGCGACCGTACCCGCGTGGACGGGGGCCGGCGGGCAGCGCCGCGGGCCGACGTATGCGGACGGGCCGGTTCCGCACAGTTCGACGCTCGGCTGGCGCAGCCGCGCGGGTCGCGGTAGGAATCGGAGATGTGCGAAGCCGCAGTCCGGCGGGCAGGCGGGAATCATCCGCCTGAGCCGGAGAAGGGACGGACACCGTGGCACGACCGAGGATCCTCGTGGTGGGCGCAGGCTTCGCCGGAGTGGCGTGCGTCAAACGCCTGGAACGCAAACTCGCCCCCGACGAGGCGGACCTGTCGCTGGTCACCCCGTTCTCCTACCAGCTCTATCTGCCGCTGCTGCCGCAGGTGGCGTCCGGCATCCTCACCCCGCAGTCCATCGCCGTCTCCCTGCGCCGCAGCCGCAAGTACCGCACCCGGATCATCCCCGGCGGCGCGATCGGCGTGGACGCCAAGGCGAAGGTCTGCGTGATCCGCACGATAACCGGCGACCTCGTCAACGAGCCCTACGACCACATCGTGCTCGCGCCGGGCAGCATCACCCGCACCTTCGACATCCCCGGGCTCGTCGACAACGCCCGCGGCATGAAGACCCTCGCCGAGGCCGCGTACATCCGCGACCACGTCATATCGCAGCTCGACATCGCCGACGCCAGCCAGGACCAGGCCGAGCGCGCCTCGCGCCTGCAGTTCGTGGTCGTCGGCGGCGGTTACGCGGGCACCGAGACCGCCGCCTGCCTGCAGCGCCTGACCACGGCCGCCGTCAAGCGCTACCCCCGCCTGGACCCCGCCCTCATCAAGTGGCACCTGATCGACATCGCCCCCAAGCTCATGCCGGAACTCGGCGAGAAACTCGGCCTGAGCGCCCAGGAGATCCTGCGCCGCCGGGGCATCGATATCTCCCTGGGC
The DNA here is from genome assembly GCF_020400825.1 of Streptomyces sp. HPF1205. Lineage (GTDB taxonomy): Bacteria > Actinomycetota > Actinomycetes > Streptomycetales > Streptomycetaceae > Actinacidiphila. The sequence goes on along the minus strand of NZ_JAINVH010000010.1, from coordinate 237,222 downwards.
GTGTCCGTCGCCAAGGCCGGGCCCCAGGAGGTGACCTTCACCGACGGCCGGGTGGTCCCCACCCGCACCCTCATCTGGACCGCCGGCGTCGTGGCCAGCCCGCTCATGGCCACGCTGGGCGCGCAGACGGTACGCGGACGCCTCGCCGTCACCGCCGAGATGACCGTGCCCGGCCTCGATGGCGTGTTCGCCCTCGGCGACGCCGCCGCCGTGCCCGACGTGGCCAAGGACGAGGAGGGCGCCATCTGCCCGCCCACCGCCCAGCACGCCATGCGCCAGGGCCGCAGGGTCGCCGACAACGTCATCGCGACCATCCGCCGGCAGCCGCTGCGGCCGTACGTCCACAAGGACCTCGGGCTGGTCGTCGACCTCGGCGGCAGGGACGCCGTCTCCAAGCCCCTGGGCGTCGAACTGCGCGGACTGCCCGCCCAGGCCGTCGCCCGCGGCTACCACTGGTCGGCGCTGCGCACCAACGTCGCCAAGACCCGCGTGCTGACCAACTGGGTGCTCAACGCCCTCGCCGGCGACGACTTCGTCCGCACCGGCTTCCAGGCCCGCGTCCCGGCCACGCTGCGCGACTTCGAGTACAGCGACGCCTACCTCAGCCCGGACGAACTCCGCGAACGCATCGGCGGTGATCCGGCCGGACCCGGGCAGTGACGGTACGGGGGGCCGCCCGCCGCGGCCGCCGCGCACCACCCGGCGCGGTCACCGAGCCGCGGGCGGCCCCCCGCCGTCCCCGTTCCCCGCGTTCCCCGCGTGATCCGCCCGCTCCCCGCCGCTCCCGTTCTCCTGGAGGCGGAACCACACCGTCTTGCCCTCCGACTCCGGCCGTACGCTCCACTCGCCGGACAGGATGTCCAGCAGCATCAGGCCCCGCCCGGAGGACGCCAGTTCCCCCGGCGTCCGCTGGTGCGGCAGTTCGTCGCCGCGGTCGGTGACCTCGACCACCAGCTCGCGCCGGCCCGGCTCCCCGTGGACCGAGGCGCACAGCACGGCGGTCTGGTCGGTGTGCATCAGCACGTTGCCCACCAGCTCGGAGGCCAGCAGCACCGCGGTGTCCACCTGGTCCGGCTGCGCCCAGTCGTGCAGCAGCGCCTGCAGCTCCGCCCGGGCCTCCGCCAGGCCCTGCCCCTGGTCCTGCTCGATCGTCAGCATCAGCCGGCGCTCGGGTACCGCGGGCGCGGGCACCCCGATGTCGCGGCGCAGCAGCAGCAGGGCGATGTCGTCCTCGTTGCGAGGCGACAGGGGCCCCCGCGCGTCAAGCTCCGGCGGGACGCGCCCGGCCGTCCGGTCCTCCCGGCCGCTCGCCGCCCCCGGCGCCTGCACCGTCCGGATCAGCCGGTCCGCCATGCCCTCCAGGTCGTCCGCGGGACCGGGCGTCATGGTGTCCCTGACGCGCACCCAGCCGCTGAACATGTCGTGCCCGCCGGTCTCGATCAGCCCGTCCGTGCACAGCATCATGATCTCGCCGAACCGCAGCTCCAGGTCGGTGACCGGGTAGTCGTGCTCCTCCGGCATCAGCCCCAGCGGCAGCCCGCCGCGCACGTGCCTGATCACGCACGTGCCGTCCGGCAGCCGCAGCACCGGGTGCGGATGACCCGCCCGGGCGATGTGCAGCATCCCCGCGGCCGGCTCGGCCTCGATGTACAGGCAGGTCGCGAACCGGTCCTCGTCCAGCGCGGTCAGGAAGCGGGAGGCCCGCGCCAGCACCGCGTCCGGCCCGTGGCCCTCGGCCGCGTACGCGTGCACGGCCGTCCGCAGTTGCGCCATCAGCCCGGCCGCGTGCACGTCGTGCCCCTGGACGTCCCCGATCACCAGCGCCAGCCGCCCGCCCGGCAGGTTGATGACGTCGTACCAGTCCCCGCCGACCACCAGCCCGCCGCCCGTCGGCACGTACCGGGTGGCCACGCTGAGCCCGGGCTCCTCCGGCGGCGCCGACCCCATGCTGCGCCGCAGGCCCCGCGACAGCGCCAGCTCCGCCGTGCTGGTGCGGGTCCGCTCCAGGGCCTGCGCGACCAGCCGCGCCACCTCCACCAGCAGGCCGCGCTCGTCCGCGGTGAACCGCATCGGGGTACGGAACGCCGCCATCAGCACCCCGGTGAGCCGCCCCGCCGTCACCAGGGGCAGGAAGGCCCACGCGGCGCGGCCGTGCCGCTCGGCGAGCGGCCAGGTGGCCGCGAACCGCCGCTTGTACTGCGCCGCCGACGACAGGAAGACCGGCCGGCCGGTGCCGAGCACCTCCGTCGCCGGGAAGCGGGCGGTCACCGGCATGCGGAACACCTGCTCCGCCCCGCCGCGCCGGTAGCCGCTCTGCCCCAGCACGTTCAGGAACTTCTCGGTCACGCCGAAGACCACCAGGCCGTCGAGCGGGAAGTCCGGGGTCGAAAGGCGCCGCAGCGCCCGCAGCCCGTCCCCCAGCCGGTCGGCCTCCGCCAGCGCGTGGCCGGTCTCCAGCAGGAGGGTCTCGCGGCCGCGGGCCGGGTCCTGACCCGGTCCGGCGTTCGAGGAGGAGGCCGCGGATCCGCCGGGAGCGGACGCCGGGGACGCGGACACGGGCGGGTCCGGGCCCGCCCCGCCCGTGTCCGTACCCGGGTCCCCCCGGTCGTCCGGGCCGGCCGCCGCGTCCGGCCGCCCCTCGCCCGCCGCCGACCGGCCGTCCGGTCCGATCCGGTTCAGCGCCTCGATCTGCCGCAGCTCCGCGGTGTCCGTCCGATCGCCCGGCGCCGGAGCGTCTCCTGCCTTGCCCACCATCCGGCGCCCTCTCGCCCGGCTGTGATCATGTCCCGCCCCGTCCCGTGGTTCCATGCTCCGCCGCGACCGCCCACCTCGCACTCGGAGCACGCCGGGGCGGCGGTCCGATGGGGCTGCCGGACCCGGCCGCGGGCGGGCACCGGCGGCACGGTGGGGCCGATGTGACCGCCGCCCCCGCGGCTTGGCATGATCGGTGCTGTGGTTGAGCGCATCATCGCCGCGTGTGACGGGGCATCCAAGGGAAATCCGGGTCCGGCCGCCTGGGCATGGGTCATCGCCGACGACGGGGGCGAGCCCACCCGCTGGGAGGCGGGCCCGCTCGGCGTGGCGACCAACAACGTCGCCGAGCTGACGGCCCTGGAACGCCTGCTGTCGGCCGCCGACCCCGCCGCGCCCCTGGAGATCCGCATGGACTCCCAGTACGCGATGAACGCCGTCACCACCTGGCTGCCCAACTGGAAGCGCAAGGGCTGGCGTACCGCGGCCGGCAAACCCGTCGCCAACCAGGAGCTCGTCGTACGCATCGACGCGCTGCTGGGCGGTCGCGACATCGAGTTCCGCTACGTCCCCGCCCACCAGGTCGGCGGGGACCGCCTCAACGACTTCGCCGACCGCGCCGCCAGCCACGCGGCCGTCGTCCAGGAGCCGGCGGGCAGCGCCGCGGGCTCGCCCCCACCGCCGCTGTCCGCCACCACCTCACGGGCGCCGCGCGGCGGCGGGGGACGGACGGGCTCCGCGCGCCCCGGCAAGGCGTCCAGCGGCGGGGCGTCCAGCGGCGGGGCGTCCGGCTCCTCGTCGTCGGGGTCCTCCGGGGCGGGCCCGGCACGCACCCTGAAGGCCAAGTACGCCGGACGGTGCCGGTGCGGACGCCCGTACGCCGCCGGCGAGCTCATCGCCAAGAACCCCGACGGATGGGGCCACCCCGACTGCCGCTGACGGCCGCCCCGGCCGGGACGAAGCACGGGACGCCAGGCGGGCCGGTACGCGGCCGGACGCCCGGAGCGCCGGCGCCGCCCGCGGCATGGTTTCGGCGGTGGCGCGGCGGGCAGCCGAACCGCGAGGCAGGAAATGCCGACGAGCCGAACGCGGGAGAGGACGGCCATGTTCAAAGCCATCGCGGACGTACTGCGGTCCATCGGCGGAGCCGTCGCGACCGTGGTCTCCTTGCCGTTCCGCGCCGTCGCCCGCCTCTTCGGCGGCGCGTCGGACACCGCGCACGGCCGCCTGTGACGGCGCCGGGAGCGCCCCGGGCGCCGCGCCGCCGAGGCGCCGCACGGGTCGCGGCACTCCGCCCCTGATCGGCCCCGGCCGGCCTCCCCCGTCCGGCCGGGGTCCCCTTGTGCCCGACGACGGGCGTTCCACGCGGAGCCGGCGGGCGAACGGGGCGGCTCACAGCCCCGTCACAGCCCCGTGGAGTTGGACCCCCTCACCTCACACTCCGCTGAAATCACAGCCCCGTCACGGCACTTGACGCGCTGATCTCGTAGGTCAGGGCGATCTCGCGGCGCTCCCCGCCGCCCAGGCTCTGGACGTACCGCACGATGCCGTCCGCGTCGATGCCGTCCGGCGCAGGCCGGCACTGCCCGGTCACGGTCCGCACCTCGACCGCGGAGACCTCGGACACCGGGACGCGCTCGCGGATCACCACTTCCCGGTGATCGTCGCGGCCGGGGTCGTCGAGACGGGACACGAACAGGCGCACCGTACGGGTGATCACCGTGCGCTGGTTGAGACCCGACAGGCCGGTGGTCTTGCGGTGCTCCTCGACGTGGCGGACGACCCGGAAGGCGTCCTCGCTGCCGAACGGCAGCCGGACCTCCTCGCCGGCGCCGGCGAAGGGGAGGGTGGTACGCCCGACGTAGCCGCTGCCGCGCACCAGGTCCACCGGGCCGGCCAGCAGGACGTGGCCGGCCGCGTTCGGGAAGTGTGCCGTGGTCACCACCAGGGGCGACAGCTCGGGCGCACAGGTGTCCTCGACGCGGCAGTCGGCGGTGAACGAGGACAGGTGGACGCGGCGCGGGTGGCGGCCCGACGGCACGCTGACCGTCCCCGGGGCGGTGAGCCGCCGGACCGAGCCGCCGTCGTCCAGGCCGGGCAGCGGGCCGGAGCGCGGCCCGGCATCCTCGGCCGCCCCGCCGGGCGAGTCGCCGCCGACCGTCGTGACGTCCTCCTCGCGCAGGTCCACCTCCACGGTGCGCCGCTCCTCGGGCGTGCGGTCCCGCAGCACCAGGACGTCCTCGGTCAGTTCGGGAGGGGACGTGGCCAGCGTGGGACGGGCGGTGGACAGCGTCAGCCGTACCCCGTCCCAGTCCTCCCCGGTGTCCTGCCACACGAAGGCGTCCGTCTCCAGCAGCACCGAGGCGCGGTCCGCGGCGAGCGTGGCGCGGTAGGCCGGACGCCACAGCGCGCACGGCACCAGGTTCACCACCCGAGCGGAGGCCGGGCCCGCGGCGTCCGTCTCCACCACCAGCTCGACGTAAGCGGTCAGCGTCGGCGGCTCGTTCTCGGTGGCCGCCAGCGCCGCGCGGGCCGCGCGCAGTTCCTCGTCCAGGTCGTGCGCGCGCCGCCGCAGCCGCCGCAGTTCCCCGGTGCGCGTCTCGGCCTCCTCGTCGACGCGCTCCAGCCGGTCCGCCCAGCGCTCCGGATCGGCGTCGCCCGCCCCCGCCCCCTGCGCGATGTCGCGGTGCAGCTCGGCCTTGGCCTGCGCCACCACGGCGAGGGCGCTCTCCAGGCGCTGACGCGCCTGCTCCGCCTCGCGGACCTCGCGTTCCAGTGTCAGCACCTCGCGGCGCAGGTCGGACGCGCCGGGTCCCGGGCGGGACGGCGGCGCGGGCGTGTACGACCGCACGACCCGCGCGTCCACCACCCGGGCGCCGGTCCCGCCGGGGGCGGTGATCTCGGCGCGCAGCGAGCGGTCCACGGTCAGCGGCGTCACCGGGCCGATCCGCAGCCGCTGGACGCCGGCGTCCAGCGCGACGGTGCCGGACCGCTCGACCTGCGCCCTGTCCTCCAGACAGGTCACCGCGGTGACCGGCAGGAACAGCGCGGACGCGGCGGCGTCGGTGCCGTCGTCCAGGCCGGCGGCACCGGTCCCGACGGGGGTTTTGGCCCGGGTCTTCTCGGCGGTCATCGCTCAGCCCCTCCGGTTTCCGCCGACGGCCGACTTCCCCGCGGGGAACCGGACCTCGTACCCGCCGGTGAGGGTCGTCGTCCGCCCCGGCTCCAGTTCCACCCGCCACAGCCGCGCCCCGCGCACGTACATGCCGTCCCGGCCGTCCAGCGGCTCGTCCGCCGCCTGCCACGGGGGCCGCGCCTGGTGTTCCTCGACGCGGACGTCCTTCTCGGCCGACACCGGTATCCGCTCACGAACCTCCACGACCACCGGGTACGGCAGGCGGTTGGCGACCTCCACCTCCACCGTGCGGTCGAGCACGGTCGTGCCGCCCCGCAGTCCCGCCGCGGACTCGCGCGTGTACGCGCGGCGCGCCACCTGGACGCTCTCGGCGACGCCGATGCCGACCGCCTCCCGCCCGCCGGGCGCGATCGTGGGCAGGGCGGCGGTGAGCACGAAGTCGCCGTCCACCATCACGTCGGCCGGCCCGGCCAGCAGCGGGTGGGCGGAGGTGTTGGTCAGCAGCACGGTCCCGAACACCGCGGTGTCCACGGACGGGACGCACACGTACCGCGACTCGGTCACGACCGGGACCTCCTCGACCGGAACGACGTGCCACCGGCCGTCGGAGGCGACGTCCACGGGCGCGGCCGCGTCGAAGCGGTAGTCGAACGATCCGGCGGAGGCGCGCACGTCGACCGTGTGGGCCGGACGCGCCGGCGCCTGGGCCGCCCCGGCTCCGCGGCGGTACCCGGTGAGCACCGGGCCGGTCCCGGCGTCCGCGGGCCGCAGCGTGCCCCGGCCCTCGGGCGCGTCGGGTCCCGCGATCGTCAGACGGGCGTAGTCGAGCAGGTCCGCGGAGGGGGAGTGCGGCGCGGACGGCGTCCCGTCCGGCGCGCCGGTTCCGGGCGCCGCGCCCGGGGCGGAACCCGAGCGCCGGGGTGCGAAACGGGGGGCCGGTTCGGCTCCCGGCGGGGGGCCGCCCGGGGCGGCGGGCGCGGCCGCGACGGGGAGCGGTGCTCCGCCACCGCCCGGGGCGGGCGGTGGCGGAGCACCGAACAACCCGCCGTAGGAGGCGCTTTCGCCGTCGCTTTCGTACGGGGGCGCCGCGCCGGCGAAGGACGCGGCGACGTCGGCCGCGGGGGAGGGGGCCGGGGCGGCGGCCCGCGGGTACGCGGCCGGGGCGGCGCCGAGGCGGTCCGCGATACCCGGGCGGGCGGCCACGGCCCCGTCGTAGTCGGCGAACAGGTCGGCGAGTCCCGCGGGCGGCTCCCGCCAGCCCGCGGCGGCGGGCTCCTGCTGCCTCCGGCCGATCCGCAGCGAACGCAGTTCGGGCAGGTCGGCGCGGCGCAGCAGGTCGGCGGTGGACAGCCCGAGACGTACTCCCGACCAGTCCTCCCCGGTGCGCTGGGCCACGCAGGCCCGCAGCACGAGCGTGCCGGATCCGCCGCCGCCGTCCAGCCGCAACTGGTAAGTGGGGACCCAACTGGCGCCCGGCACCTGGTACTCGACGTCGATGTCGACCGGGACGCGGCCGTCGGCGGGGGTGGCCGCGTCGCCGGCCGTCGGGCCGCCGGTCGCCGCGTCGCCGGTCGTCGCCGTCCCGGCGGGAGTGCCCGGCGCCGAGGTGTCGGTGGCCCCGGACGTGGCGCCCGGCGCCGAGGTGTCGGTGGCCCCGGAGCCCGCGGACCCGGAACCTGCGGCCTTGGGGCCCGACCCCGTGGTGCCGGTGACCTCGGAACCTGCGGCCACGGAACCGGTGGCGGGCTCCGGCGCGTTCGCGCCTTCCCCGGGGCGCCGCTCCCGCGGGCCGCCGAGGGCGAGCGTCACGACGGCGGTGACGGTGGGCTCGGCGCGACCGGTGCCCGCGGCCGTCGACGCCTCGTACAGCCGGGCCCGCAGGACGTCGACTTCGTGGTCGGCGTCGGCCAGCAGATCCTCGGTGGTGCGCAACCGCTCGTGCAGCAGGGCGAGCCGGGAGTCGACGAACCCGGCGAGCGCGAGCAGGGACTCCACCGGCGCCCAGCGCGGCGGATCGCCCCGCCGGGGCTGGAGCGGCTCGGCCCGCAGCCCCGCGACCTGCGCGATCTCGGCCTCCAGTCGCTCCTTGCGGTCCCGCAGCGCGGCCTGGCGGTCCTCGGCGTCCTCCACGTCCATCCGCAGGGCCGGCACGTCCTGCCCCCGGTGGACCCGGGCCGAGACGTCCAGCCGCAGGTCGGTCACCCGCGTCCCCGCGGGTCCGCCCAGCACCCGCCCGCGCAGGGACCGCTCGTACAGCGTGGGCGGCAGACCGCCGATCCGTACGGTGACCTCGCCGGCGCCGTCCCGCGGCACCAGGACCCGGGCGCGCCGCGTGCACACCGCCCCGGCCGCGTGCACCACGACCGACCTCACCTCGGACCGCACGTCCGGCTCGCCCGCACCGCTCCGGTCCACCCCGCCCACCGCGCCTTCCCTGGTCCCGGCCGCCGTCCCGACCCCGGGACCGAACTCGGTCCGTACCCTAGCGAAGTCGCCCGCCCGGACACGTCCGTCCCGCGGGCGGCGCTCGCGCCCGCCCGGGCGCGGCCGACCGCGTGGATCGGCCGCGGGTGGCCCGGTCCTTCCGGCCGGCCCACCGGGCCAGCGGCCGTCGCGGTCAGCGCTCGGCCAGCCGGCGCAGCGCGGTGGTGTAGCGGCGGGCGACCGCCCGTTGCGCCCAGTGCCCGCAGCGGCCGGTCGGCCGCAGGTAGAGGGCCGCGTGCCGGCTGATGGCGAAGACGGTGAAGTCCACCGCGCCGTCGGGGGCGCGCCGCAGGACGAACGCCTCCTCGCCGCATTCCGGGTGCCCGGGCAGCGTCCCGTACGCGAAACCGGCCATGTCCCGCGTCCGGACCGTCCAGACGACCTCGCACGGCGCCCGGACGGGCCCCCAGCGCAGCAGCACGCGAACGCCGGGCGCGGCCTCAGCGGCGGTGGCCGAGAGCCGCAGCAACGGGACGGCGCGGTGCATCCGCCACGTGAACAGGGCCTGCGCCGCGCGGTCGTAGGAGTCCGCGGGCAGGGAGGCGCGCACCCGCAGGGTGCGGAACCCGTCAGGCGGCGGCGAGCCGTCGCCCGCCGTCATGCCCACACGGGAATAGGTGAGGCCGGGCATGCGCGGAAGGTAGCAGCCCGACGCCCCGCTCCCGCCACGCGCGGGGGCGGCCCCGTGTCCCGGCCGGCCCTCCCGTGACGTGCCGGCGGCGTCCGTCAGAGGTCCGCCCTGGGCGGGCAGCGTCCGGGCCGCCGCGGCGGCGGGGCCCGCGGCACCGACCTGCCGGCCGCGGTCCCCGAACGCCGCGCCGCCGCGCGCCGCGCCCGGGTGCGGTCGGGATCCGCACCTACGCTGAGCGGTGAGATCGCCGAGAGCGGGAAAGGGCAGGAGATGCCCGACGTACCAGAACCCGTGGTCAAGCTGGTCCGGTGGAGCACCGAGCCGGCCGCCGTCCAGATCCTGCGGTCCACCGCCGCGTCCGTCATCGCCTACGCCGTCGCCGTCTGGCTGCTGCCCCACCCGGCGCCGCTCACCGCGCCGCTGACGGCCCTGCTCGTGGTCCAGGTGACCCTGTACTCCACGGTCACCACCGGCATCCGCCGGATCACCGCCGTCGTCGTCGGAGTGGCGATCGCCATCGGCTTCAGCGCCCTGGTGGGGCTGAGCTGGTGGAGCCTGGGACTGATCATCCTCACCGGGCTGCTGGTCGGCCGCGTGGTGCGGGTGGGGGAGTTCGAGGCCGAGGTGGCCATCTCCGCGATGCTCGTGCTCGGCGTGACGCGGGTGGCCAACACCGCTCTCGACAGGATCTGGGAGACGCTGATCGGCGCCGTGGTGGGGCTGCTGTTCAACCTGCTGTTCGCACCGCCGGTGTGGGTGCAGTCGGCCGGCGGGGCCATCGAGAACCTCGCCGACCGGATGGGCGGCCTCTTCCGCGACGTCGGCGGTGAGCTGGGCGGGCGCCTGCCCGTCGAGCGTGCCGCCGCCCGCCTCCACGAGGCCCGCCGGATGGACCACGCGATCGTCGAGGTGGACGCCTCGCTGCGGCAGGCCGAGGACAGCCTGCGGTGGAACCCCCGGGTGCAGGAGGGCGTCCTGTCCCGGATCGTGCTGCGCACCGGCCTGGACACCCTGGAGATCTGCGCGGTGGTGGTGCGCGTGGTGTTCCGCACCCTCACCGACCTCGCCAAGCACCGCACCGACGAGTCCCTCTTCCCGGCCGACCTGTTCCCCGCGGACATCGCCGCGCAATTGGAGCGGCTCTTCGCGCATGTGGCCGACGCGATCGAGAGCTTCGCCGTGCTGATCACCACTCAGGTGGCGGCCAACGCGGAGGAGGCGGAGGACCGGCTGGCGAAGGCGCTCGTCGACAGCGCCCACTGCCGCGACCGGGCGGCGGACCTGCTGCTGGCCGGGGTGCAGCGGCACCCGAGGCAGTGGCAGTTGCACGGCGCCCTGCTCGCCGAGGTCGACCGGATCCTGGACGAACTGGCCGTCGAGAAGCGGTCCGAGCGCCTGGTGGAGGAGCTCGACCGGTACGGACGGGAGATGAGCGAGCGCTATCCCAGGCTGGAGCTGATCAAGCGCCGCCTGGCGGGCCGCGGCGTCCACCGCCGCGCCGAGGTCCCGGTCCGCAACGCCTTCCGCTGACCCCGGGCGCCCGCGGCCCGGCGCCCGAGCCGGGTCCGGTCCCGGCCCCGGTCACGGTCCCGGCACCCGAGGCCCCCACCCGCCCCCACCCGGGTCCGGCCTCCCCGGGATGTCGGTACCGCGGGGGACAATGCGGAGCGTCAGGCCGCCGGCGGGCAGCGGACCCGCGGGCGGCACCCCGTACATCCCGCAGGGAGCCATGATGAACCACGCGGAACTGCTCGCCGACGCCTTCGGCCGGGTCAAGGAGAACGTGCACGCGGCCGTCGACGGTCTCACCCCCGACGAGCTGGGCGAGCGCCTCGACCCGGGCGGCAACTCCGTCGCCTGGCTGATCTGGCACCTGACCCGGGTCCAGGACGACCATGTCGCCGAGGTGGCCAGCCGGGACCAGCTGTGGGAGTCCGACGGCTGGCGGGAGCGCTTCGACCTGTCCCTCCCGGCCGCCGCCACCGGCTACGGGCACACCTCGTCCCAGGTGGCCAAGGTCCGGGTCAAGGACGCCTCGCTGCTGACCGGCTACTACGACGCGGTGCACGACGCCACCCTCGGCTACGTCGCGGGCCTGTCCGAGTCCGACCTCGACCGCGTCGTGGACGAGCGCTGGGACCCGCCGGTCACCCTCGGCGTCCGGCTGGTCAGCGTGATCGACGACGACATCCAGCACGCCGGCCAGGCGGCCTTGCTGCGCGGCACGCTGCTGCGCCGCCGGTGACCGGGAACGGGCGGCAGGCGGGGTCGGCACACGAGCACTCCGATGATAGGATTACTTAACCTAAGTTAAATAACTCTTCCGGGTGGAGTGTGACCGTCCAGATGGCGACCGAAGAAGACGTGCAGGGAAGGACCGGCCGGCGGGCACCGCGCATCGCCGCCGACCATCCGCTCTACAAGTGGGTGGCACTGTCCAACACCACGCTCGGCATGCTCATCGCGACGATCAACTCCTCGATCGTGCTGATCTCGCTCCCCGCGATCTTCAACGGCATCCGCCTCGACCCGCTCCAGCCGGGCAACGTCAGCTACCTGCTGTGGATGCTGATGGGCTACATGCTGGTCACCGCCGTCCTGGTGGTCACCCTCGGCCGCCTCGGCGACATCCTCGGCCGGGTCAGGATCTACAACGCGGGCTTCGCGATCTTCACGGTCACCTCGGTGATCCTCTCCGTCGACCCGGTCCACGGCGGGGGCGGCGCGCTCTGGCTGATCGGCTGGCGCGTCGCCCAGGCCGTCGGCGGCTCCATGCTGATGGCCAACTCCGCGGCGATCATCACCGATGCGTTCCCCGCCCGGCAGCGCGGCATGGCCCTGGGCGTGAACATGGTGGCCGGCATCGCCGGCTCCTTCATCGGCCTGGTGCTCGGCGGCCTGCTCGCCGAATGGAACTGGCGCTCCATCTTCTGGGTCAACGTGCCGATCGGCCTGGTCGGCACCGTCTGGGCGTACCGCTCGCTGCACGACACCGGCCTGCGCCGCCCGGCCCGGATGGACTGGTGGGGCAACATCACCTTCGCCGTCGGCCTGACCGCGCTGCTGGCCGGCATCACCTACGGCATCCAGCCGTACGGCGGCCACACGATGGGCTGGACCAACCCCTGGGTGCTGGCCGGCCTGATCGGCGGCGCGGCCACACTCGTCGTCTTCTGCGTGGTCGAGACGAGGGTCGCTCAGCCGATGTTCCCGCTGCGGCTGTTCCGCAACGCGGCCTTCGCGGGCGGCAACGCGGCCACCCTGCTGGGCTCCATAGCCCGCGGCGGGCTGCAGTTCATGCTCATCATCTGGCTGCAGGGCATCTGGCTGCCGCTGCACGGCTACGACTACGCCGACACCCCGCTGTGGGCCGGCATCTACCTGCTGCCGCTGACCGTCGGCTTCCTCGCCGCCGGGCCCATCGCCGGATACCTGTCCGACCGCTACGGCGCCCGGCTGTTCGCGGCCGCGGGCTTCGTCGTCATGGCCGGCTCCTTCGGCGGCCTGCTGCTGCTCCCCACCGACTTCAGCTACTGGACCTTCGCCCTTGTGGTGTTCCTCAACGGCCTGGGCGGCGGCCTGTTCGCCGCGCCCAACACCTCGATCATCATGGCCAGCGTGCCCGCCGACGCGCGCGGCGCCGCCTCCGGCATGCGCGCCACGTTCCAGAACGCCGGCATGGTCCTGTCCATCGGTGTCTTCTTCTCGCTGATGGTGGCCGGTCTCGCCCGGTCGCTGCCGCACACCCTCAGCTCCGGCCTGACCGCCCAGGGCGTGCCCGCGGCCAACGCCCACCAAGTGGCGGGCCTGCCGCCGGTCGGCACCCTGTTCGCCGCCTTCCTCGGCTACAACCCGATCCAGCAGTTGCTCGGCCCGCACCTGCTCGGCACGCTCTCCCCGGCCCACGCCCGCACCCTCACCGGGCGGCAGTTCTTCCCGCACCTGATCTCCGGGCCGTTCCACGACGGGCTGGTCGTGGTGTTCTCCCTGGCGATCGTGATGTCCTTGGTCGCGGCGGGCGCGTCGCTGATCCGCGCCCGCGGCGGCACGCAGGAGTGAGTCGCGCGCGACGCGACCGAAGGAGGCGCACCCCCCCATGACCGACCTCGACGGGCGCGGAAGGCGTCCCGCGCCCCCGGCGGCCGCCCCTTCCTCCGCGCAGGTGGCGCGGCTGCGGCTGGTCATCGCCCGTCTCTACCGCCAGCTCGCGCAGGCGTCCGGCAGCGACCTGGACCTCACCTACGCGCAGTTGTCGGCGCTGGCCAGGACGCATGAGCACGGCCCGATGCGGATCGGGGAGCTCGCCGCGTACGAGCAGGTCGCGGCGCCCTCGCTGACGCGCACGGTGGCGCCGCTGGCCGCGGCCGGGCTGATCAGCAAGCAGCCCGACCCGACCGACGGCCGCTCCCAGCTGGTCAGCGTCACGGAGAAGGGGGCCGCCCTGATCGACCGGATCCGCAGGCAGCGCTCGGAACTGCTGGCCCGGCGGATGGCCCGGCTCACCCCCGAGCAGGCCGGGGCGCTGGAGGCGGCGCTGCCCGTACTGGAGCAGCTCCTGACCGAACCGGCGGACCCGGACGGCGGCTGACCGCGGTCAGGGATCCCGCCGGGCGGGCCCGCCCGGCTCCAGCGGGGGCGCGGAGAAGCCGCAGTTCGCCCGGCACTGCGGGTGCGCGCACTGCCGCGCGCCACCCTCCTCGGCCTCCTTGAGCGCCTGCGGCGGCACCAGCCAGAAGGCCAGCAGCGCGGCGAGCGCGCACAGCCCCGCGCAGACGGCCATCGACTTGCCGAAGGCGGTGTCGACCTTGTGCGCGGAGCGGTACGCCTGGTCGGACAGGCCCACCACCAGCGGCAGCGCGGCCACCATCAGCAGCTGGGCGACCCGGGCCGCCGCGTTGTTGACCCCGCTGGCGATCCCGGCGTGGTCGACGTCCACCGAGGCCAGCACCGTCGCGGTCAGCGGCGCCACGAACAGGCTCATCCCCAGCCCCTGCAAGGTGACCGCCGGCAGCACGTCCAGCGGGTACGAGGAGGAGCCCGGCCCGACCCTGGTGAGCAGCAACAGGCCGGCGGCCGTGACCAGCGGCCCCACGGTCAGCGGCAGCCGCGGCCCGATCCGCTGCGCCAGGGCGCCCGCCGGCGCCGACAGCAGCAGCATCAGCACCGTCACCGGCAGCGTCGCCAGCCCCGACCCCAGCGCGCTGTACCCGGCGGCGATCTGCAGTTGCACCGGCAGGACGAAGAAGACCCCGCCGATCGCCGCGTACAGGCACAAGGTCACCACGTTCATCGAGGTGAACAGCCGGGAGGAGAACACCGACAGCGGCAGCATCGGGTGCGCGCGGCTCTTCTCGGTGCGGACGAACGCCACCGCGCACGCCACCGCGGCCACCGCGGGCACCACCAGCACCGGCCACGACGGGTGGCCGGAGGCCGCGATCAGGGCGTAGGTGACACCCGCCAGGGCCAGCGCGGCCAGCGCGGCGCCGCGCACGTCGAAGGCGCCCGAGGCCGTACGGTCCCGGCTCTCGGGCACGTGCCGCGCCGCGATCGCCACCACCACCGCGGCGACCGGCAGATTGACCAGGAAGATCCAGCGCCACCCCGGCCCGTCCACCAGGAAGCCGCCCAGGAACGGGCCGACCGCGCCCGCCACCCCGCCCAGGCCCGACCAGGCGCCCACCGCCTTGGCCCGGTCCCGCGGGTGGAAGGTGGACTGCACCAGCGCGAGCGACCCCGGAGTCAGCAGGGCGCCGCCCACCCCCTGCAGCGCCCGGGCCGTGATCAGCATCGCGCCGCTCTGCGCGGCCCCGCACAGCGCGGACGCCAGCGCGAACCACACCACGCCGATCATGAACACCCTGCGCCGGCCGTACCGGTCGCCGAGCCCGCCGCCGAGCAGGATCAGCCCGGCCAGCGTCAGCAGGTAGCCGTTGACCGTCCACTGCAAGGTCGCGAGGGTCACACCCAGGTCGGTGCCGATCCTGGGCAGGGCGATGTTGACCGCGGTCCCGTCCAGCATCGCCATGCCGGACCCGAGGACCGAGCAGGCCAGCACCCAGCGGCCGGCACGTGAGGACAGGCGCACGCCTGCCTCGGCGGGCTGCTCCGCGGTGATCGTCATCGGAAGCCCTCTCGCATCGCGGCGGCGGCACCGTTCGGCGCCTGCCGAAGCGGTACCACCCTACCGTCGAGGGCATGGACATCGCAGAGCCGATCAGCGAGAAAGCCGCCGCCGGCCGGTCCGGCACCCACCGGGCGATCACCCCGCGCATCTTGTACTTCGGCACCCCCGTCGTGCTGCTGTCGACCCTCAACGAGGACGGCTCGCCGAATCTGGCCCCCATCTCCTCGGCCTGGGCGCTGGACCGCACCGTCGTCCTCGGCCTGGGCGCGAACGGGCAGAGCGCCGCCAATCTCTCGGTACGGCCCGAGCTCGTGATCAACCTGCCGTCCGCCGGGCAGTGGCGGTCCGTGGAGGCCCTCGCCCCGCTCACCGGCCGCGACCCCGTGCCCGCGGCCAAGCGGCCGGTCTTCCGCACCGAACGCGACAAGTTCGCGGCCGCGGGCCTGACCCCGCAGCCCTCGCAGGTCGTCCGCCCGCCGCGGGTCGCCGAATGCCCGCTGCAACTGGAGGCCCGGACGGTACGGATCCGGGGCGGCGCCGCCGGCGGCTTCCTCATCGCCGAGGCCGAGGTGGTGCGGGTCCACGCCGAGGCCGGCCTGGTGGTGCCCGGCACCCAGCACATCGACCCGGGCCGCTGGAACCCGCTCATCTACAACTTCCGGCACTATTTCGGCCTCGGCGAGCAACTGGGCCACTCGTTCCGGTCACAGACACCGGCGGCAGGCGGCCCCGCGGACGTGGCGGAAGGGGCCGGCGCGTGAGAATGGCGGCGGAGCAGTTGAGGAAGACGTAAGCGTTGAAGCACTTCGAGCAGCCGAAGCAGCTAAGGAGACGTGCATGCCGCACGAGCGCGCCGGAACCCCGGCCCGGCCGGACGACCTGGTCGACGTCCCCCGCCTGGTCACCGCCTACTACGCGCTGCACCCCGACCCCGGCGAGCCCGCCCAGCAGGTGGCCTTCGGCACCTCGGGGCACCGGGGATCCGCGCTGAACACGGCGTTCAACGAGGACCACATCGCCGCCACCAGCCAGGCCATCTGCGAGTACCGCGAACGCCAGGGCACCACCGGGCCGCTCTTCCTCGGTGCCGACACCCACGCGCTGTCCGAGCCCGCCAGGGTCACCGCGCTGGAGGTGTTCGCCGCCAACGGCGTCACCGTGCTCGTCGACCAGGGCGACGGCTGGACCCCCACCCCGGCCGTCTCGCACGCCGTCCTCACCCACAACCGCGGCCGGACCGACGGCCTGGCCGACGGCGTGGTCGTCACCCCGTCGCACAACCCGCCGGCCGACGGCGGCTTCAAGTACAACCCGCCCACCGGCGGCCCCGCCGCCTCCGACGCCACCGGCTGGATCCAGGACCGCGCCAACGAGCTGATCCGAGGCGGCTTGAAGGACGTGCGCCGCGTCCCGTACACCCGTGCCCTGGCGGCCGACACCACCGGCCGCTACGACTTCCTCGGCGCCTACGTGGACGACCTGCCCTCGGTGCTCGACCTCGACGCGGTCCGCGCGGCCGGCGTACGGATCGGCGCGGACCCGCTGGGCGGCGCGTCCGTGGACTACTGGGGCCGCATCGCCGAGACCCACCGGCTGGACCTGACCGTGGTCAACCCGCAGGCCGACCCCACCTGGCGGTTCATGACCCTGGACTGGGACGGGAAGATCCGGATGGACTGCTCCTCGCCGTACGCGATGGCCTCACTGATCGCCCGCAAGGACGAGTACGCCATCGCCACCGGCAACGACGCCGACGCGGACCGGCACGGCATCGTCACCCCCGACGGCGGCCTGATGAACCCCAACCACTACCTCGCGGTGGCGATCTCGTATCTGATCGGGCACCGGGAGCAGTGGGGCCGGCACCTCGCGGTCGGCAAGACCCTCGTGTCGTCCTCGATGATCGACAAGGTGGCCGCGGACCTCGGGCGGCCGCTCACCGAAGTGCCGGTCGGCTTCAAGTGGTTCGTGGACGGACTCATCGGCGGCACCCTCGCCTTCGGCGGGGAGGAGTCGGCCGGGGCGTCGTTCCTGCGCCGCGACGGGAGCGTGTGGACCACCGACAAGGACGGCATCCTGCTGGCGCTGCTCGCCGCCGAGATCACCGCCGTCACCGGCCGCACCCCCTCCGAGCACTACGCCGACCTCACCGCGAGGTTCGGCGCCCCCTCGTACGCCCGGATCGACGCGCCCGCCGACCGCGAGCAGAAAGCCGTGCTCGCCAGGCTCTCGCCCGGCCAGGTACCCGCCGAGGAACTGGCCGGGGAGCGGGTCACCGCCGTGCTGACCGAGGCGCCCGGCAACGGCGCGCCGATCGGCGGGATCAAGGTGGCCACCGACAACGCCTGGTTCGCCGCCCGCCCCTCCGGGACCGAGGACGTCTACAAGGTGTACGCCGAGTCCTTCCTCGGCGAGGAGCACCTGGCCCGGGTGCAGGACGAGGCGCGGGCGATCGTCGCGGAGGCGCTCAAGGGATGAGGCCGGTCCGGCCGGGCCGCCTCCCGTGGGCGGGCCCGGCCGGACCGCGCGTCACGCCGACCGGGCGGCTCTCGGGCCCGCGTACGCGCCGCAGCCGCACGGCACCCGCCGTCCCCCCGGCTTCGCCCAGGAGGCCCTGGTCAGCCGCGCCCGGAGCGGCCCGGACGGAACCGGCGCACCAGCGCCGCGCCGCACAGCAGAAGGCCCGCGGCGCCGCCGGCCGTCCAGCCGACGCCCTGCGCGCCGGTGTGGGCGAGCGACGGGTCGTGGTGCGCGGCGCCCCGCGGCTCGTTCGGCGGGGCCGGGACCGGGTGGTGGGCCGGCGGCGGGGCGGTCACGGGCCGCGGGGAGTCGCCGTGGACCGAAGTGCCGTTGTTCGCCGCGGTGTTGCCGAAGACGGGGTTGCCGACGCCCACCACGTTCACCGAGTTGCCCGAGACGTTGACCGGCACGTCGGCCGGGATCTGCGCCGATCCGCCCGACAGCACGCCGGGGGAGCCGTCGGCGCGGCCTGTCGCCTCCGCGCCCGCGTGCCGCCCGGCGGGCGGGTGCGGCCGCGGGTGGGCGGGGCGGGCGCCGGTCCCGCCGGGCCGAGTCGTCGTGTGCGAGGCGTTCGCGCACGAGTTTCCGAAGGCGGGGTTGAGCAGCCCCACCACGTCGACGGTGTTGCCGCAGGCGTTGACCGGAACGCTCAGCGGCACCTGCACGGAATTGCCGGACGCGACACCCGGGGAGTCCGCCGCGCCGCCGGCCGCGGTCGCGTCCGCCTGCGCGTACCCGGCGGAGGCCAGCACCCCGCCGGCGACCATCGCCGTCACCAGTCCCTTGCGGGCGACTGCGTTCATTCGATACCTGCCTTCCGGACAATCCGCGCGGACAGCGTGTCCGCACCGGGCACAACGCTCCGGAGGGCCGAACGGGTCATGCTGAAGCGTTAATTCATCCCAAAGGGCGACAACGGGCCGGTCCGTCCGCGCCCACGGGCCGGACCGGCGCCTGCCGCCCCTTCTCGCCCCTTGCCGCCTCCCCCCGCTTCAGGCCGCGGTCCCGTCCACGGCGCCGCGCGCGGCGTACGTGAACCGCTCGATGTGCTCGCGCGCGGCGGCCAGCGCCGCGCCTATCTCCCTGGTGCCGGTGGAGACGCACAGCGTGTAGACGGTGTCCTGCAGTTGCTGCGCGAGCTGCGCCGCCGCCGCGGCGCCGCCCGGTTCCCCGTTCTCGTCCCGGGCGCGCAGCGCCTCGTAGCGCTCCACCAGGTTGCGCAGCACTGTGGGGTGGGCCATCAGCATCCTTGAGCTCCTCGGTGTTGGGCGAAGTCGAAGCCCGTCTGCCCGGTATCGGGCAACTCATGCGCGGTACACCGACGATGAGCCTGTGGAGCCGGTCACACCCGTGCCCGGGACGGTGGACTCACGGGATGTTGCACCATTTCACCAGCGAGACAGCCGTGTGCGCGGTGGCCGAGTCGTCGCCGTACAGGACCCCGTCGTCGGCACCCGAGGCGCCGAAGGAGACCACGGAGTCGCCCCAGGAGTGCAGGGTCTCCGTCACCGTGGCGGTGCCGCCGGTGTACCAGGAGATGTCGAAGCCGATGTCGTCGCTTCGCGTCGACGAGAAGTTCGAGCGGTCGCTGAACTCCATCCGCACGTGGTCGGCCTTCAGGTGCGCCGGGACCACCACCGACCCTGTCGTCAGCCAAAGGATGTGCTGCGGGGTGTACGAGACGTAGGGGGCGTAGCCGTAACCGGCCACGCCATCGGCGCCGTTGAGCCGGCTGACGGCGATGCTCAGCTCCGCCAGGGTGCCCTGGCAGCTCGCCGAGCCGTTCGCCAGGTAGGCGGCGCGGTCGTCGAGGTAGCCGGTCGCAGTGGTGATCGACGCGGTCGACATGGCCGACGCGGTGCCGGTGCGCGCCGCCGGGACGCCGCCCGGACGCGCCTGGGCGGTGGTGGTCAACGCGCAGGCCAGTGCGGCCGCGCCGGCCAGGACGGCGGCCCGCCGCGGCCGTGAGCGGCGCGGGCGGGACGGACGGACGTCGTGTGTGGCGGATTCCATGGCTGCTCCTTCGGTCGTGAACCGGTCAGGGCAGCCTGGCCCCGAGGTCTGGACGCGCTCTGGACATCGCCTGTACGGCGGTGCCCGAGGCCGCTCACCGCTCGCGGCGCCGCCTGCCGCCGGGCGGTCACAGTTCCGCGAGCCGCCGGCGTATCTCCGCGGCCGTCGGCGCGGCCAGATCCTCCGCGATCGCCAGCGCCTGCCGCCAGCACTCGGCCGCGGCGTCGCGGCGCCCGGCGCTCAAATGGACCCGGCCCAGGCAGTCGAGGGTCTCGGCCTCGCCGGAACGGTCGCCGCAGCCGCGGCGGCAGGCCAGCGCGTCCCCGGCGTGCGCGAGGGCCCGGTCCAGGTCGCCCATGGCCAGGTGGACGCGGGCCAGACCGTCCAGCACGCTTCCCTCCAGGCGCCGTTCGCCCCACGCGCGGAACATCGCCAGCGCCTGCTCCTGCGCGGCCACGCTGCGTTCCGGCAGTCCGGCGTCCCCGTACAGCTCGCCCAGGTTGGCCAGCACGATGGCCTCCCCGGACCGGTCGCCCACCGTCCGGGCGATCTCCAGCGCCTGCTCCTGGCAGTCGATGCACTCGGCGAGCCGGCCCATCCGGCGGAAGGTGTTGCCGAGGTTGGTCAGCACCCCGGCCTCGCCGGCGCGGAACCCGGTCTCGCGCATCAGCGCCAGCGCCGACCGGTAGTGGCCCACGGCCGCCTCGTACCGGCGCAGGAAGTGCTCGGCCACGCCGAGGCCGACGAGCAACCGGGCCTCGGCCAGCTTGTCGCCGACGGACCGGGCGCTGGGCAGCGCCAGTTGGTGCGTGCTGATCCAGTCCGCCCAATGGCCGCGCGACTCGAAGAACCCCCACAGGCAGCGGGCCAGTTGCCAGGCCTGCCGGTGGTGGCCGTGGCGGGCCGCGGCCTCGACGAGCGGCGCGAAGTTGGCGCGTTCGCCGTCCAGCCAGGTCAGCGCCGCCGCCTGGTCCGCGAACCGCAGGCCGGGCACGCCCTCGGCCGGATCCGCCCGGTCCAGCCGCTGGGGCCGCAAGTGCTCCTCGGCGCCGTCCACCGTCGCCAGGTAGTGGTCGAGCAGCCGTCCCACGGCCGCCCGGCGCCGGCCGGCGTCCTCGGCGCGGGCGCACTCGCCGGCCGCGTACACGGCCAGCAGGTCGTGCAGCCGGTAGCGGCCGGGCCGCGGCTCCTGCAGCAACTGGCAGTCCACCAGGCGCTGCAGCAGCGCGTCCGCCTCGGCGGTGCCCGCCGCGGCCAGCGCGGCCGCGGCGGGCACCGCGATCCCCGTCCCCGGGAACAGCCCCAGCAGCCGGAACATCCGCCGCTCGGCCGGCTCCAGCGACCGGTACGACAGGGAGAACGCCGCCGCGACACTGCGGTCCTGCGCGGTCAGCTCCTCCAGCCTGCGGTCCTCGCCGGCCAGGCGGTCCCGCAGGTGCGCCACCGTCCAGGCCGGGCGGTGCCGCAGCCGCGCCGCCGCGATCTGCACCGCCAGCGGCAGCATCCCGCAGGCGCGCACCACCTCACCGGTCGCCTCCGGCTCCGCCGCGGCCCGCTCCTGCCCGGCGACCGCCGCGAAGAGCGCCACCGCGTCCGGGTACGGCAGCACGTCCAGACTCAGGCACTCGCCGGCGTCGAGGCCGGACAGCCTGCGCCGGGACGTGATGAGCACCAGGGACGACGGCGAACCGGGCAGCAGCGGCCGGACCTGGCCTGCGTCGGCCGCGTTGTCCAGCACCAGCAGGGCCCGCCGTCCGGCCAGTTGGGCCCGCCACAGCGCCGCACGGTCGTCGGTGGCCGCGGGAACGCGGTCGCCGGGCACCCCCACCGCGAGCAGCAGCCGCTCCAGCGCCGCGGCGGCCGGCACCGGCGGCTGCCCCTGGCTGTGCGCGTGCAGGTCCAGATGCAGCCGCAGATCGGGGTAGCGGCTGCCCAGCAGCCCGGCGACGTGCACCGCGAGCGTCGTCTTGCCCACTCCGGCCATACCGTCGATCGCGCACACCCCGCGCCCGGCTGCCGCCAGCACCCGCTCGACCTCGCGTTCCCGGCCCACGAAATGGTCGCTGTCCCGGGGCAGGTCGACCCGCTGCCCGCCCGGCCCCGGGCCCTGGGTCCCGCCGGCCAGCAGCGCGGGGTCGGCCACCACGATCCGCTGCCGCAGCCCGGACAGCAGCGGACCCGGGTCGAGCCCCAGCGCCTGCGCGCAGGCCGCCCGCGCCCGCTCGTACGCCGCCAGGGCCTCCGACCGGCGGCCGTCCCGGTACAGGGCCGTCATCAGCTGCGCCCAGGGGCGCTCCCGCAGCGGCTGATCGACGGTGAGCGGACGGGCCGCCGCGATCGCGTCCCCGTACCGGCCCCGCGCGAGCAGGGCGTCGATCCGCTCCTCGGCCACCGACAGCCGCTGTTCGGCCAGCCAGGAGCGCTGCTCCCGCGCGAAGGGGCCCGGCACGCCGCCCAGCGCCGTCCCGTCGAACAGCTCCAGCGCCTCGCCCAGCAGCCGCTCCGCCGCCTCGGCGCGCCCGGCTCGCCACGCCCGGCGGCCCTCGTCCCGCAGATGCTCGAACACGCCCAGGTCGGTGGCCTCGCCCGGCAGTTCGAGCCGGTAGCCGGCCGGATGCGACCGCAGGTGGCGTCCGGGATCGCGGCGGGGGCGGTCGGGTTCCAGCGCGCGCCGCAGGCGCGCCACGTAGGTGTGCACCCCGCCCTCCGGGTGGTCCGGCAGGTCCTCGCCCCACAGGGCGTCGATCAACTCGGCCCGCTCGACCACCTGGTTGCGGCGCACCGCGAGCACGGCGAACAGCGCCCGCTGCAGCGGCGGTCCCAGCGCCACCTCGCGCTCGTCCACGAACGCCCGCGGCGGGCCCAGCAGCCGTACCGACAACCGCGGCTTCGCGCCGTCCCCCCGCACCGCTCCCTGCACGCGGCCC
Source organism: Streptomyces sp. HPF1205 (assembly GCF_020400825.1). GTDB lineage: Bacteria > Actinomycetota > Actinomycetes > Streptomycetales > Streptomycetaceae > Actinacidiphila. The sequence goes on along the minus strand of NZ_JAINVH010000010.1, from coordinate 214,633 downwards.
CCCCACGTATCCCGGCAGCCCGACCGGTCCTTCGAGCCCTCGCCTTCCGGCCCGGTCCCCACCCGGGCGGAACCGGCGGCGGCCACCGCCGTCAGGCGGCATCCAGACGCCGTCCAGAGCCCGTTGCCAGAATGCCCGCCACACAAGGCCCGAGGGAAGTCAGGAGCAGAGGGTGGGACATCGTGGACCATGGCGGCGCCGGGACGGGCGCCGCGCAGTGAGAACGGCCCTGGCAGGCGCGGCGTCGGGGGCGCTCGCCGTGCTCGGCCTGCTCGGCGGACCCGCCGCGCACGCCGCCTCCGGCCCGGGCGGGCCGTCGGTGTACTACGTCGGCGACGACGGCGGGCTGTGGAGCTACGGGCAGCAGGCGGACGGCAGTTGGACGACCGCCGCCGCGCAGGGCCCCGCAGGGGTGGCGCCGCCCGGCGCGCCGGTGGCGGCGACCCGCCTGCCGGGCGGACCGCCGACGGCCTACCTCGTGGGTTCGGACGGCTCGCTGCTGGAGGACTGCCCGGCGACGGGCGGGCCGGTCGCGCTCACCAAGCCCGGCTTCACGGCGCCGGGCACGCACCTCACCGCCACCGTCAAGGCCGGGCACGCGCTGGTGACGGTGCCCCTGGCGGCCTTGGCGGGCCAGGTGCTGGAGATCCCGCACCCCTGCGGACCGCCCACGGCGCTGCTGGCCGGCACTCCCCTGGACGACTACAAGGGCGGTGCCCACGCCTCCACGGGGCTGAGCGACGGGGGCGACGCGCTGTTCTGGGTGGACGCCGGCGGTGCGGTACGCGTCCAGTGGCGGGCCGCGCAAACCGGCGCGGTCAGCGAGAAGCAACTCACCGCACCGGGCACCGCGAAGCCCGGGGGCGGCGTCGCGGTCGCCGACACCGAGGCCGCGGGCACCTCCACCGGGGTGGTGACGCTTCTGTTCACCGGCCACGACGGCAGGGTCTACGTGGCGCACCCGGTCGAGGGCGGCGCACTGGCCGACGTCCCGCTGCCCGACACCACCGCACCGGTCAAGGTGCCGGACGGCGCGGAACTCGCCCTGCCCGTCGGGAAGTCCGCGCTGCGGGCGGCCTGGGCGGCGGGCGACGGCACGGTCACGGTGGCCACCTTGTCCCCGGCCGGACAGTGGCAGCACACCGACGCCCTCAGCGGTCCCGGGTTCACCGCGCCCGGGTCCTCGGTCGCGACAGCGCCGCCGGCCGACGGCGGCGACGGTGGCGACGGCGAATTCTGCGGCACCTACCCGCACCGTCCGGTCCGCCGGACCGGCCCGCTGCCCGACCCACCGCAGTGGGGGTGGCAGGCGGCCGGGCCGGACAACGTGACACCGGGCGCGGTGTTCGCCTGGGCCTGACGCCCGGCGGCCGGCCGCGTGTTGAAGGAGGGCCGCCCGGACCGCGCTGGTCCGGGCGGCCCTTCGCCGTCCCTGCGGCGGTTCAGTCGATGCCCCGCAGGATGTGGGTCTCGGTGGGGTCGTCCTCGTATCCGGCCAGGCGGATGGGCGCGCAGCGGGACCAGACGTCCAGCGGTCGTTCCTCGTCGAGGAGGGCGGTGCGTTCGCCGCCCTCCGATGCCTGGTCCTTGCGCGTGAACTGTTCAGGTGACACCGAGCACTCCTTAGCGTCGCGTGGCCCGGATACGCCGACGCAGGCGCGTGCATGCGTCGTCGGCGCCCGGCTGGTTCTTCTGTCTTCGGGCGGTGCGGACGCGGTGGCGCCGTGTGGTCTCCCCTCGCGGTCCCCGGCGGGAGCCGAGGGGAAGGGCCGGAAGCGCGGCCGAGGTGCGACTGGTTCCGGGACGGGATCCACGGCCAGGTACGTGCCGAGGATCCCGCACATCACCCACAGTTTAAGCCGGGGCGACCCCCGCCACCAGCCGGTTTCCCATGTACTCCACCGAACGGCGGGACGACCCGGACGCGGGCGGCCCGGGCGCGGTTGCTACGGTTCCCCGTGCTCAACAGCGAAGAGGGACAGCGCGCGGAAGGCGCCGACGGTCGGGCGGCCCGTCCCGGCACACCGCGGACCGCCACCGCCGAGCGGCGCTCCCGGCTGCTCGCCGACATCCGCCCGCTGCGCGAACACCCCGACTTCCGGCGGCTGTGGTTCGGCAACACCGTCTCCTACGTCGGCCAGCAGATGACGTCCATGGCCGTCGCCCTGCAGGTCTATGCCCTCACCGGCTCCAGCTTCCACGTCGGCCTGGTCGGCCTGTGCACCCTGGTCCCGCTGGTCGCCTTCGGACTGTACGGCGGCGCGGTCGCCGACGTGGTCGACCGCCGCCGGCTCGGCCTGGTGACCGCCACCGGCGCACTGCTGCTGTCCGCCGCCTTGGCCGCCGTCTCGATCGCGCACATACGCGTGGTGGCGCCCCTCTACGCCATCGTCGCCCTCCAGGCGGTCTGCTTCGCCATGAACTCGCCCGCCCGCTCCTCCATGATCCCCCGGCTCCTGCCCGCCGAGCAGTTGCCCGCCGCCAATGCCCTCGCCTCACTGGCCGGCGGCGTCGGCCAGATGGCCGGACCCATGCTCGGTGGGGTGTTCGTCGGCTTCTGGGGCTACCAGGCCGCCTACCTCGTCGATGTCGCCGCCTTCACCGCCTCCCTGTACGCGATGTGGCGGCTGCCCGCCATGCTCCCCGGCGACGTGTCCGGCGGCGCGGCCCGGGCCGCCGGAGAACGCGCGGCAGCGGACGGGAGCAGGCCGGCACAAGCCGGCGCGGGCGGACCCGCGCGGGCGGACGCGGCCGCGGGGGTCGGTGGGTCCGCGGACCGGCGCGCGCGGGTGGAAACGGCCGCGGGGGACGGCGGGCCCGCGGGGGCCGGTGGGCCCGCGGCCGAGGCGGGTGCGGAGCGGCGGCGGCCCTCGGTCGCCGCCGGTCTGCGCTACCTGGCCGGGCGCCCCAACCTGCGGACCACCTTCGTCTCCGACCTCGCCGCCATGGTGCTGGCGCAGCCGCGCGTGCTGTTCCCGGCGATAGCCGGCCTCTGGTACGGCGGCGACTCCCGGACGGTCGGTCTCCTGGCCGCGGCGCCCGCGGCCGGGGCACTGCTCGGGAGCGTGTTCTCCGGCTGGCTCGGCCGGGTCCACCGGCAGGGCCTGGCCGTGCTCGTGGCCGTCGCCTCCTGGGGCCTGGCCGTGGCCGTCTTCGGCCTGACCCGCGACCTCCCGCTCGGCCTCTTCTTCCTCGCCCTCGCCGGCTGCGCCGACACGGTCTCCATGGTCTTCCGCAACACCATGCTCCAGGCCGCCGCCCCCGACGACATGCGCGGCCGGCTCCAGGGAGTCTTCCTCGTCGTGGTCGTCGGCGGTCCGCGCCTGGGCGACTTCCTCGCCGGATCGGTCTGCGACCTCTTCTCGCCGACCGCGGCCGTCGTCGGCGGCGGCCTGGCCTGCGTCGCGGCCATCACCCTTGTCGGCCTCCTCCAGCGCGGCTTCGTCCGCTACGACGCGAGGAATCCGGTGGCCTGAGCCCGGCTCCGGTGCGACGGGCCGCGTCGCGGGCGCCCGGTGCGCCGCCCCCTTTCCGGTGCGCGCAGGCGGCAGCCCCGGACCGCGGTATCGCTCCCCACCCTCCCCGTCCCTGGCCGCACGCCCTCTTCCGGGCGCGAGGGCGGGGTCAGCGCAGCACGGCCGTGCGCGGCGCGAGCGGCTCGGGACGGTCGGACGGCCGGTGCGGGCCCCCAGGGTTCGAGGCCGCGGGGTTCGAGGGCGCGGGCGATGCGGGCGGGAAGCCGAGGGCCGCGAACAGGGCGGGTATCAGCGGCTCGACGGAGGACGCCTTTGAGCGCAGGACCGCCTCCACCCGCGCCGGATCCCGGTCCCCGCCGAAGCCCGCCGCGCGGGCCCAGGCCAGGGCGCCGCGGGCGTCCACCGGCACGCCCGCGTCCAGGGCGGCGCGCTTGCGGGCGACGGCGGCGGCGAAACCGGGGCCGCCGATCCACATCGCCGGATCGGACACGTCGTCCGGCACCTCCGCCAGCTTCTCGGCGGCCGCGTCCAGGTTCAGCCACGCCTCCCACCAGCCGCCGGCCGGGGTGAGTCCGCGGGCCAGCCCGTACCGCCCGCCGTGGACGGACACCGCGCACGCCGGCGCCCGCGTCCACGCGACCAGGTCCCGCAGCACCGACGGCGGGTCGGCCGCCGACCCGCCGTACCCGCACCGCACGGACTGCCAGCCGCCCGGCCGCACGTCCTGCGCCGACACCGACCACCCGGCGCGGCGGAAGACGGGCGCCTGCGGCAGCGGCGCCGCGCTGCGTCCCGTCACGATCTCCCCGCTGAACCCCGTCCCCATGACCGCCTCCCCGCGGATCCCCATCGAGTCCATGCGGAAAACGGTAGAGGCACCCACTGACAAAACCCCTGACCAGCTGATTCGTCCTCAGCGCGACAAGGCGGCCTCGGCGCCCGCCGTCACGCCCCGGGGACCTCCGCCACGTACACCCACAGTCCCGCCTCGCGCACGAAACGGCTGTTCTCGCGCTGCTCGCCGTCACGGCCGCGGATGCGGAAGCGGGCCCGGAAGTCGACCCTGCCCTCCTCGTGGAAGGCGGTGCCACCCTCGGTGGCCAGCACCTCCAGACCGGTCCACCGCAGGTCCGCGTCGAAATCGACGGACGGCGGCCGCGTCGCGGCGGACCAGGTGCGCAGCAGGTAGCCGGCGTCGTGTACGACGAAGGCGCTGTAGCGGGACCGCATCAGCCGTTCCGCCGTGGGCGCGGCGCCGCTCCCCGCGTGGAGGAGCCCGCAGCACTCCCCGTACGTCGCGGGCAGACCGCAGGGGCACGGAGCCGAAGGGCCGAGCGGGGCGGGGGAGGCGGGGGAGGTGGGGACGGTACGGCGTCGCGGCATGACCCGATTGTCCCATCCGGCCCACGCCCGCCCGCGCGGCCCCGCCGTCCGCGTCCACCTGCGTCCACCTGCGCCCGCGTGCCCCCGCCGTCCGCCAACCGCTCCCGCCCGCTCCCGGTCCCAACCGCTCCCGCTCCCACCCGCCCCCGGTCCCGCCCGCTCCCGCCCGGACCCGCTGTCCGCCGCCCGCGCGGCCCGCCGTCGGCCGCCCGCGGCCCCCGTTCCAGCCGAACGGTCCGCCGCCATTGGCCGCACCCGCTGGTTTTGTCCGCCGCCGGACGGAAAAGCGCTCACCATGGTGCAAATCGGGTACACGATGATGACGGAGCAGGCCGGCCCCAGGGACCTCGTCGACCACGTGGTCGCCGCCGAGCGGGTGGGCTTCGACTTCTCCGTCACCTCCGACCACTACTTCCCCTGGCTGGAGTCGCAGGGCCACTCGCCGTACGCCTGGAGCGTGCTGGGCGCCGCCGCGCAGGCGACCACCCGCATTCCGCTGATGACGTACGTGACCTGTCCGACCACCAGGTACCACCCGGCGGTCGTCGCGCAGAAGGCGGCGACCATGCAGTTGCTGTCCGAGGGCAGGTTCCGGCTGGGCCTGGGCTCGGGGGAGAACCTCAACGAGCACGTGGTGGGCGGCGGCTGGCCCGCGGCCTCGGTCCGGCTGGAGAAGCTGGAGGAGGCCGTCGGCATCATCAGAACCCTGCTGTCGGGCTTCGAGGTCAGCGAGCGGGGCCGCCACTTCGATGTGCGCGGCGCCCGGCTGTGGGACCTTCCCGACACCCCGCCGCCCATCGGGGTCGCCGTCTCCGGCGACCGCTCCTGCGCGATCGCCGGCCGGCTCGCCGACCTCGCCGTCTCCACCGAGCCCAAGCCGTCACTGCTGGCCGCCTTCGACAAGTACGGCGGGTCGGGCAAGCCCCGCGTCGGCCAGGTGCCGGTCTGCTACGACACCGACCGCGACGCGGCGATCGCCCGGGCGCACGACGAGTTCCGCTGGTTCGGCTCCGGCTGGAAGGTCAACTCGGAACTGCCGAACCCGGCCGGCTTCGCCGGCGCCACGCAGTTCGTACGGCCGCGGGACGTCGCCGAGGCGATCCCGTGCGGCGACGACGTCGGCGCCTTCGTCGAGGCGGTGCGTCCGTTCGCGGAGGCGGGGTTCGACGAGGTCGCGCTCGTCCAGATCGGCGGCGACCACCAGGAGCCGTTCCTGGACTGGGCCGAGAAGGCGCTGCTGCCCGCACTGCGCGACGCCTTCTGACCGCCCGCCGGCCGCGCCCCGTCGCCCCGCCTGCGACCGCGGCGCTGCCCGCCCGCTGTTCTCGTCCCGCCAGGCAGGAAGGAACCACCGTGAGCACCCCGCAGGACCAGGCCACCGACCCCGCCGCGCACGTCACGGTCACCCTCGACAGTTGCTGCAAGGAGGACGCGCAGGCCGTGCTCGCCGCGCTCCAGGGCAGTTTCGCCTCCGACCGGGCCCGGGACGACGCCCCGGGCGACGCGCCGAACGGGCGTCCCATCGTGTGGACCGCGACGTTCGACGTCTCCCGCACCCTTGGGCTGCCCGGCCCGGCCCGTCTGACCGAGCCGGTCACCGTCACCGCCCAGGGCGGCTACCACGCGGTGGACAGGCTGCGCGAGAGCCTCGCCGAGGCGTTCGCCGTCCGGATCCTCGGCACCGCCTCCGGCGACCAGGAGGAGGAGGTCACGTTCCGGCTGGCCAACCGGTAGGCGCGGCGGCCCGTCCGCGGGCCCGGAACCAGGGCGGCCGGGCCTGCCCCGGTTTCGGGACCGCGGACGGGGACAGACGTGCCCGTGGCATCGGAGTGGCCCGCAAGGGCGTGTCCCCGCGGGGACCGCGCCGCGCCCCGGACCGCCGGGTATACCGGGCGGAGTCCGCCGGACGCGGGCGAGGGGCGAGGGCCGAAGGTCGAGGGAGGCGATCGCGGATGGTGCGGGGAGCGGTGGCGGCCGCGGTCGGCGTACTGGTGTGGTGGGGTTTGCTGTTCCTGCTGTACGTGGTCCTGATCTCCGGCGTCCCGCCGCTGGAGGTGATGGTCGGCGCGGGCTTCGCGCTGCTCGGCGCGATCGCGGCCGAGGCGCTGCGGAGGGCCGAGCACCCGAAGGCGCGGTGGGGACCGCGTCTGGCGTCCGCCGCCGCGGCCTTCCCGCTCACGCTGCTGCGCGAGACCGGCCAGTTGGCCGCCGCCACCTTCCGCGCCCTGCGCGGCGCCCGGGAGTTCGGCACCGTCGTGACCGTGCGGCTGCCGCGCGACACCAGCGCGGCGATCGGCGCCACGCTGCTGTCGGCCAGTCCCGGCAGCTGCGTCATCGACATCACCGGCCCCGCCGATTCCCCCGCCGATTCCCCCGACACGTCCGCCGACACCCCGAGCCCCGGGCACGACCTGACGGTTCACGTGCTGGCCGATCCGCCCTCCCCCGTCGAACGGGCCCTGGGCGGAAGGAGGTTGCCGTGAACGTGTGGCTGTCCGCCGCCTGCGTGCTGCTGCCGGGCGGGTTCGCGCCGTGCCTGTGGCGGGCCTGCCGCGGCGAACCCCGGCAGCGACTGGCCGCCATGGCGCTGGCCGGCGTGATGGCCGTGGCCGTCTTCCTGCTCACCGCGCGCGGCATGCACCGCACCTCGTACGTGGACCTGGCGCTGGTCGGCGCGGTGCTGGCGCCCGCCGGGACGCTGGTGTTCGCCCGCTGTCTGGCCGGCGGGACGGGGCGCACCCCCGGTGAATGGCGGCGCGCGGGGGCGGAGAGGTGAACGCCGGTCATGTCCTCGCCGTCGCCCTGCTGGTGTGCGGTTGCGCCGCACTGCTGCTGTCCGCGCTCGCGCTGACCGTGCTGCCCACCCCGTACACCCGGCTGCACGCGCTCGCGCCGGCCACCAGCCTGGGGGTGCCGCTGATCTGCCTGGCGCTCGCGCTGGACGCCGGCGGCGGCCGCCAGGCGGTGAAGGTCCTGGTCATCGGGGCGCTGACGGCCGTCTCGGGGCCCGCGCTGACCATCGTCATCGGCCGGGTCATGGCCCGGCAGGGCGAGGAGCCCGCGCCGGGCGGCGGTGAGCCGCCGGCATGAACACCGCGCCCGCCGCAGTCGACTACCTGGTGATCGCCGCCCTCGCGCTGGTCACCGTGACGGCCACCGCCGCCGCCTGGACCCGTGACCCGGTACGGCAGTCCGTCGTGCTGGCCGTCCTCGGGCTGAGCCTGTCCCTGCTGTTCCTGTTCGCGCAGGCCCCCGACGTGGCGCTCTCGCAGCTCGCGGTGGGCAGCGCGGTCACGCCCCTGCTGATCCTCCTGACGGTGCGCAAGGTACGGCGCGGCGCACTCGACGAGGAGGGCCGTGGGCCCGGCGGCCGGGAGGAGGGCAAGTGACGCGAACCGCCAGGTCCGTGCTGTTCCTGGCCGCCGCGGCGGTGTTCGCCGCGGCCTTCGCCGCCGCCTGCGCCGGACTGCCCGATTTCGGTACGCGGCACCATCCCTACGGAGCCCGCGCGGTGCGAGCCGCGCTCGACCACCGCACCGCCAACGTGGTCTCCGCGGTCAACTTCGACCAGCGCGCCCTGGACACCCTCGGCGAGGAGTCCATCCTGTTCGGCGCGGTCCTCGGCGCGGTGGTGCTGCTGCGCCGGGCCCGCGACGAGGACCGCGCCGCCCCCGAGCCCGGCCGGGTCCTGCCGTCCACCCTGCTGCTCGGCGCGGGCCTGCTGCCGGTCACGGTGCTGGTCGGCGCGTACGTCGTGGCCCACGGGCAGCTCAGCCCGGGCGGCGGCTTCCAGGGCGGGGTGGTGCTGGCCACCGGGCTGCACGTGGCGTACGTGGCCGCCGACTACCGGGTGCTGCGCCGGGTGCGGCCGCTGGCGTTCTTCTCCGCGCTCGACGCGGTCGGGGCCGGCGCCTTCACCGCGCTCGGCCTGGCCGGGCTGATCGCCGGCGCCGCCTACCTGCAGAACGTCGTCCCGCTCGGCACGTTCGGCACGCTGTCCTCGGCCGGCCTGGTACCGCTGGTGAACGCGGCCGTCGGTGTCGAGGTCGCCTCGGGAGTGATCGTGCTGCTGGCCCAGTTCCTCGACCAGGCCGTGGAGATCGCCTCGCCGGACGGGAACGGCGCGGATCCGGCGGGCTCACCCGGCGACGACCGCGACGACCGCGACGACCGCGACGGAGATGACGACCGCGACGGAGATGACGGCCGGTGAGCTTCGTACCCTTCCTCGCCGCGGGCTGGATCTTCCTCGTCGGCGTCCACGGCTTGGTGACCAGCCGCAACCTCGTGCACGCCGTCGGCTGCCTGGCCGTCGCCCAGTCGTCCACGTACGTGCTGCTGCTCGGTGTCGGCTACCGCAGCGGCGCGACCGCGCCGGTCTTCGCCGACGTGCCGACGAGCACTCCCGTGGTCGATCCGGTGGTGCAGGCGCTGGTGCTGACCGACATCGTGGTGGGCGCCACCATCACCGCGCTGCTGCTGAGCCTGGTCATCCAGATCCGCAAGCGGACCGGGACCGTGGACCCCGAACACCTCACCGATCTGAAGGGCTGAGGGGGCGCCGGTGCCGGACACGGTCGACCTCCTCCCGCTGGCCGTCGCGATCCCGCTGCTGGGCGCCGCCGTCCTCGTCCTCGTCGGCCGCTTCCTGCCGCGTCCGGCGGTGGACGTGCTCGCCACCGCGTTCGCCGCCGCCGACGCCGCGTGCCTGGGCCTGCTGTGGGCGCGGGCCGGGGACCGGCGGGTGGTGTCGTGGATCGGCGGCTGGCGGCCGCACGGCGGGCACGGCGTGGGCATCGTCCTGGTCGGCGACCGGATCGGCATCGGCCTCGCCGTGCTGGTCACCGCCCTGATCCTGGCCGTACTCGTCTACTCCTGGCGGTACTTCGACGAACCGCCGAGCGGCCATCCGGGTGCCTTTCCCGCGCTGCTGCTGCTGTTCGAGGCCGGCATGTGCGGATTCGCCCTGACCGGCGACCTGTTCAACGCCTTCGTGTTCTTCGAGCTGATGGGCGTGGTCGCCTACGCGCTGACCGGCTACCGCATCGAGGACCCCCGCCCGCTGCACGGCGCCCTCACCTTCGGCGTCGTCAACTCCCTGGCCGCGTACGCCTCCCTGCTCGGCATCGGCCTGCTCTACGCCCGCACCGGCGAGCTCGGCATGGCCCAGACCGGCCAGGAGCTGGCCGGCCGCGGCGCGGACGCCCTGACCGTGACCGCGTTCGTCCTGATCGTCGTGAGCATGCTGGTCAAGGCGGCGGCCGTGCCGTTCCACTTCTGGCTGCCCGACGCCCACGCGGTCGCGCCCAGCCCGGTGTGCATGCTGATGTCGGGCGTGATGGTGGAACTTGGGGTGTACGGGGCGGCGCGCGTGTACCTGGTGGTGTTCGCGGGACCGGGCGGGATCCCACCGGACGCCTGGACCCGCACCATGGCCGGCCTCGGTGTGGTGACCGCGGTCACCGGGGCGGTGATGTGCTGGCAGCAGCGGCACCTCAAGCGGCTGCTGGCCTTCTCCACCATCGGCCACACCGGGCTGTGGCTGCTGGGCCTGGGCCTGCTGCGCCCCGGCGCCACCACCGGCACGGCGCTGTACGTGGCCGGGCACGCCGGGGTGAAGGCGGCCCTGTTCGGCCTCACCGGTGTCCTGCTGGACCAGCACGGCTCGGTCGACGAGCACGGCCTGTACGGGCGCGGGCGCGGCTCGCCCGGCACCGGCGTGCTGTTCGCCGTCGGGGGGCTCGCGCTGGCCGGGCTGCCGCCGTTCGGGACCGGACTGGGCAAGGCGGTCGCCGAGCACGCGGCCGGGTGGTACGCGCCCTGGCTGCCCGCGGTGTACGTGCTGGTGTCCGCGCTCACCGGGGGCGCCGTGCTCCGCGCCGCCCTGCGGGTCTTCTGGGGCGCCGGTCCGCGGCCCACCCGCAGCCACTCGGACGTGGAGACCACCGGTGAGGGCGAGGAGCCCGAGGTCCGCGACCCCAGGCGCCGGGTGCCCCCGACCATGACCGGTGTCCCGGCGGCGCTTCTGCTCGGCGCCCTCCTCGTCGGCACCGTGCCCGGCGTCGGCGAGGCCGTGGCCCGCGCGTCCCTGGCCTTCGACGACCGCACCGGCTACGTCGCCGACGTCCTCGGCCTGCCCGCGCCCGCCCTGGCCCGGCCCGTCCCCGAGGCCGGCTGGACCCCGGCCGGCGTGCTGCTCGGCCTGCTGTCCGCGGCCCTGGCCGCCGCCGCTGCCGCGGCCGCCGTGTGGCTTCCCGGCCGCCTCCCGGCCGCCGCCCGGGTCCGCCGCGCCGCCGCCACCGGCGACCGGCGGCTCGTCCTGCCGCTGCGGCGCCTGCACTCGGGCCTGCTCGGCGACTACGTCGCCTGGCTGACGGTGGGGCTGGCGGTGCTGCTGATCTCGCTCGGGGCGCAGCTGTAGGTGGAGATGTAGCCGCAGATGCAGCGGCGGCCCCCCGCGGCGTGGTCGGCGCCCCACGCGCCTGCCCGCGGCCCCGGCCGCCCCGGCGGCCCTCAGGCCGCCCGCGCGTGCTCGCGCACCCGGCCGGCCGCGTCCTTGTCGAGCGCCACCCGCACCAGCGCGGCGGCCAGCGTCGCCGGTCCCGCGTCGCCCGCGAGCGCGGCGAGCGCCTTCGGCTCGTCGGGCAGGCCCAGCTCGCGCGCGCCCCGCAGGGCCTTGCCGTCGATGTACGGCGCCGCCTCGGGCCAGACCGCCTGGGCCTCGCGCAGGAAGATGTCGGCGCCCGTCGGGCCGAGCCCGGGGAAGCGGCGCAGTTCCCGCCTGAGCCGGTCCACGTCGCCGCCCGCCCGTCGGCGCAGCTCGCGCAGGTCGCCGCCGTACTCCTCGGCGGCCAGCCGGGCGCCGTCGCCGAGCTGGGTCGCGGTCCGCTCGTCGTAGCGCCGGTAGCCGCCGCGGCCGAGCGCGTCCACCCGCTGCTGCCAACTCGCTTCGGCCATCCGCCGGGGGTCGCGCATCCCCGACCCGCTCAGCTCCCTGGCCGCCGCCACCGCGGTGTCCGCCCGGATCCGCGCGCTCAGCAGGCAGGCCAGCACCAGCAGCCGATACAGCGGCTGCGGGGTGTCCTTCAGGGCGATACCCGCCTGCTGCGCGTACGTCCGCCCGTACTCCTCCAGCAGCGCCCGTACGGTGTCGCGCTGTGTCGGGGCCATCTGCTCCACCTCCTGCCGGTGCGCGGGGGACCGGCGCCCGCGGCGCCGGGCGGCCGGTGCCGGTGACCGCGCACCTCGGGTACCCGGCCGCGCCCCGCGGCAACCGCTCGTCCGGGCGCCCGCCATGCGTGCCTGCCGTCGCGCCCACCGCCGTACCGCCCCGCCGTGCCGCCGGCCGGCCCGCTCAGCCGGCCGCGTGGGCGGCGCGCACCGCCGCCACCGTGTCGGCCTGGTCGGCGGTCTTGTCCTCGCGGTAGCGGATCACCCGGGCGAAGCGCAGCGTCAGGCCCGCCGGGTAGCGCGGCGAGGTCTGGACGCCGTCGTACGCGATCTCGACCACAAGCTCGGGGCGGACGGTCACCGTGAAGCCGTCGTCACGCACCGCCAGTTCACTCAGCCGCTCGGTCTGCCAGTCCAGCAGGGCGTCCGTCAGCCCCTTGAAGGTCTTGCCGAGCATGACGAACGAGCCGTCCTCGGCACGGGCGCCCAGGTGCAGGTTGGAGAGCTTGCCGGTGCGCCTGCCGTGGCCGCGCTCGGCTGCCAGCACCACCAGGTCGAGGGTGTGCACGGGCTTGACCTTCAGCCAGGAGGTGCCGCGCCGGCCCGCCGCGTACGGGCTGCCCGCGGCCTTGACGACGACCCCCTCGTGCCCGCGGTCCAGGGCCTGCGACCAGAACTCCTCGGCCGCCCGCGCCTGGTCGGGGTCGGCCGGGTCGGACACCAGGGCGCCGCGCACCCTCAGTTCCGCCGGCACCAGCTCCTCCAGGGCGGCGTGCCGCCGCGTGTACGGCTCGTCCAGCAGGTCGCGGCCCCCCACCGACAGCACGTCGAAGAACACCGCGTGCACCGGCAGGGCGCGGGCCGCCGCCGCCACGTCCACGCGGGAGGCGACCCGGCCCGCGGTCTCCTGGAAGGGCCTCGGGCGGCCCGTCGGGTCCAGGGCGATGACCTCGCCGTCCAGGACGAACTCCCGCGCGGGCAGACCCTCGGCCGCCGCCACGATCTCGGGCAGCCGGACCGTGACGTCGTCCAGCGTGCGGGTGAAGATCCGCACGCCCAGTCCGTGGCGATGCACCTGCACCCGGATGCCGTCCAGCTTCTCCTCCACCGCGCACGGCCCCAGCTTGGCCAGGGCCTGCGCCACCGACGCGGCGGTGCTCGCCAGCATCGGCAGCAGCGGCCGGCCCACGGTCAGCGAGAACTCCCCGAGCGACCCGGGGCCGCGCGCCAGCAGGGCTCGGGCGACCGGCTCCAGCGCGCCCGCCAGCATCACCGCCCGCCGCACGTCCGCCGGCGCGGCGCCGGTCGCCGCCGCGAGCCCCTCCACGGCGGCGGCGTCCAGCGCGCCCTGCCGCACCTCACCCGTGATCAGGCCCAGCAGATAGTGCTGCTCATCGGCGGTGGCCCGGGCGAACAGGTCCTGCAGCAGCGCCCGGCGGGCGGCCTGCGCGCCGGTGCCGGACACCTCCGCGACGGCGGTCAGGCCCGCGTCCACCTCCCGTACCGTCAGCGACGGCCGGTCCGCGGGCGCCGCGCGGTCGCGCAGCACGGACCAGCCCACGCCGAGCCGGCCCTGCGGCATCCGGCCGGCCAGGTAGGCGATGGCAATCGGCACGTCCTCGGGCTCGGTCGCCCGGAAGAAGCCGGCCAGCAGCGCGGTCTTGCGGGACCTGGCGGAGGTCCTGGCGATCTCCCGGGAGACGCGGGCGACTTCGGCGAAGAGCATGACCCCATCCTGCGACCGGCCGCGCCATCACGCGCGGGAGGCATCGACTGTTCGAATGTCTGTACGATACTGCGGTAAAGTGGCAAGCATGCACCACCTGCAAGCGTCCTTGTTCGCCGCCGGCGGCCCCGCCCTCGGCGACCTGGCCGCGGCACGCCGCACCCACCTCGGGCGCGGCGCCTGGATCGACGTCCTGCCCGGCTGGCTCGCCGGCGCCGACGACCTGTTCGAGGAGCTCGCCGGCGGCGTCCCGTGGCGCGAGGAGCGGCGCCAGATGTACGACAACGTGGTCGCGGTGCCGCGCCTGCTGTCGTACTACGGCGCGGGCGAACCCCTGCCGCATCCCGTGCTCGCCGAGGCCCGCGACCTGCTCACCACGCACTACGCGGCGGAGCTGGGCGAGCCGTTCGTCACCGCCGGGCTGTGCTACTACCGCGACGGGCGCGACAGCGTCGCCTGGCACGGGGACCGCATCGGGCGCGGGGACGCCCAGGACACGATGATCGCCATCGTCTCCCTCGGCGAACCGCGGCCGCTCCTGCTGCGTCCGCGCGGCGGCGGGCCCACCGCGGTGCGCCGGCCGCTCGGCCACGGCGACCTGATCGTCATGGGCGGCTCCTGCCAGCGCACCTGGGACCACGCCGTGCCCAAGACGCGGGCGGACGTCGGCGGCCGGATCAGCGTCCAGTTCCGGCCCCGCGGGGTCAACTGACGCCGCGCGCGGTCGCCCGGAACCCGACGGGGGCCTGGCCGGCCACCGCTCAGCCGCGGCCCGCGGGCCGCGGCTCCTGGGCCAGGCCCTCACAGGGCCGCGACATGGCCGCCGGCGGGCGGGAGCCACCGCCGAAGATGTCGAGCAGCGCCACCACCAGGGCCAGCGCGGCGAGCCCCGTCGCGGTCAGGACGCCGAGCTGGAAACCGCCCGCCCAGTCCGCGTGACCGGCGCCTACGCGCGAGAAGAACACCGAGCCGACCGCCGCGACGCCCGCCGCGGAACCGATCCGCTGCGCCGTCTGCAGCACGCCGCCCGCGCTGCCCGCCCGGGCCACCGGCACCTCGCTCAGCGTCAGGGTCTGGTTGGGCGCGATGACGAGACCGCTGCCGAGGCCGGCGAACAGCAGCGGCCCGGCCGTCGCCCAGCCCACGGTGCGGCCGGTGTCCAGGTGGACCGCAAGCGCCGCCGCCAGCAGCCCGGCCAGCACCATGCCCAGCCCCACCGCCACCAGCGGCCGGCCGAACCGGCTCACGATCCGGCCGCCGACCGTCGCCGCGACCGTGGAGCCCAGGGCGAACGGCATGATCGACAGGCCCGCCTCCAGCGCCGAGTACCGCATCCCGTTCTGCAGGTACAGGGTGAGGATGAAGAAGATCGCGGTGAAACCGGCGAAGTACACCAGCGACAGCAGCACCCCGAGGCCGTAGGAACGCTGCCGGAACAAGGTCAGGTCGACCAGCGGGGCGCGCCGCCGGGCGTAGAACCGCTCCCAGCCGGCGAAGCCGGCGAGGATCGCGAGGGCGAGCGGCACCAGCAGCCACTTCAGCGCGCCCTTCCACTGCTGCTCCTGGACGAACGGCAGCAGCAGCACCACCGTGCCCACGCCCAGCAGGCCCACCCCGACCGGGTCGAGGTCGCCCCGCGCCTTACGGCCGTCCTCCGGCGGCGGGGGAGGGGGCAGCAGCCGGTGGGCCAGCGGCAGCGCGGCCAGGCCGATCGGCAGGTTGACGTAGAACACCCACCGCCAGCCCTCGTGCGGTCCGAAGGCCTGGATGAGCAGCCCGCCGAGCAGCGGGCCGACCGCCGTTGACACGCCGATGGTCGAGCCGAGGATGCCGAACGCCCTGCCCCGCTCGGCGCCGCGGAACATCTGCTGGATGAAGCCGGACACCTGCGGTACGAGGATGCCGCCGGCGAGCCCCTGCAGCAGCCGCGCCAGCACCAGCCACGTCTCGTCGCGGGCGGCGCCCGCCAGCGCGCTGGTCGCGGTGAACATGGCCAGGCCCACCATGAACACCGCACGCCGGCTGCGGACGTCTCCGGTGCGTCCGGCGGGCACCAGCACCAGGCCGAACATCAGCGCGTAGCCGGACAGCACCCACTGCAGGCCGCTCTGGGAGGCGTGGATGCCCGTGCGGATGGACGGCAGGGCGACATTGACGATGCTGATGTCCAGCAGGGTCATGAAGCTCGCGGTCAGGCACACCGCCAGGGCCGGCCAGCGCCGGTCCGGACCGTCGCCGGGCCCGTCGCCGGGGTGTTCGGGCGCGGGGCCCTGCGCTGTGCCCACGGGGTGAGTCCTTTCCCTCGCGCGTCCCGCGCGTACGCCGGTCGCGTGCCCGGCACCTGCGGCCGCCATGCCTTGTGTGCCCCGGCGGGCCGGCGGTCATGCGGTGGGGGTCCCCCATCCGGGGTAGGCGAGCCGGCATGACGACCATGGGGCCCACGCTGGGCGTGGAGGAGGAGTACCTGCTGCTCGACGGCGGCACCGGGCTGCCGTCGCCGAGCGCCGGCCTGGTGCAGGCCGCGGCCCACCTGGAACCTGTGCTGGGCCGCGGGGAGGTCGAGAGGGAGCTGCTGCAGGCGCAGATCGAGGTGGCCACCCCGGTGTGCTCGGGGCTGGAGGAGGTCACCGCCCATCTGACCCGCTTCCGCCGGGCCGTGGCGGCCGCCGCGGAGCGCACGGGCTGCCGCCTGGCCGCGACCGGCGGCGCCCCGATGTCCGCCGGCCACACGGTGCCCGTCACACAGAGCAGGCGCTACCGCGAGATGCGCGCCGACGCGGCCCGCCTGGTGGACGAGCAGCTCATCTGCGGCATGCACATCCACGTCGCGGTGCCGGACCGGTCGGCGGGCGCCGCAGCGCTGGGCAGGCTGCGCCCGTGGCTGCCGGTGCTGGTCGCGCTCGGCGCCAACTCCCCGTTCTGGGACGGCCGCGACACCGGCTTCGCCAGCTGGCGCACCGTGGTCTTCGGCCGCTGGCCGGTCAGCGGCTCGCCGCCGTTCGTCTCCGGCGGCGCGGAGTACGAACGCCGGGTCGGCGCGGTGCTGGCCACCGGGGTCATCCGGGACCGCAAGCAGATCTACTGGCACGCCCGGCTGTCCGAGGGCTACCCGACCCTGGAGGTGCGGGCCCCCGACGTCCAGCTCGACGTCGACAGCGCGGTCACCCTCGCCGGCATCTCCCGCGGCCTGGTCGCGACCGCGCTGCGCGAGGCTCGGCACGGAGTGCGCCCGCTCGACCCGCCCGGCAGCATCCTGTACGCATCCGGCTGGCACGCCGCCCGGCACGGCCTGGACAACGACCTGGTCGACCCCCGGTACGGCACCCCGGGCAGCGCCGCCGAGGTGGTGGGCGCGCTGCTGGAGCACATCGGGCCCGCCCTGGACGACGTGGGCGACACCGACCGCGTCACGGACGGCGTCCGGCGCCTGATTGAGAACGGTACGGGTGCCGGCCGGCAGCGCCGGGCCATGTCCAACGGCGGCCTGGGCGAGCTGCTCGACCTGATCGCGCCGCTGCACGGCGTCCCGGGCGGCGGGACGCGGAAGGCCGGCGCGGCCGGCGGGTCCGGCGCGCAGGGGAGCGGCGCGACGCGCGGTCACCCGCCGGAGGGGGAGAGGATGACCCTGCCCGCCGGGTCGGGCACTGCCGGGAAGGAGCGATACGGACATGGCGGAGGATGACGACGACCGCGGCGTCGACGAGTGGGGCCGTCACGAGACCCCCGACGAGCGCGCCGACCGCCGCTGGGGGGACCTGCTGCAGGAGCTGAGGGTCGCCCAGACCGGTGTGCAGATCCTTTTCGGCTTCCTGCTGACCGTGGTCTTCCAGCAGCGCTTCACCCAGTTGTCGGACACCGACCGGCACATCTACGTCGTCACGGTCTTCCTCGGCGCGGCCACCACCGGCGCGCTGGTCGGGCCGGTCGCCATGCACCGCATCCTCACCGGCCGGCGGCTGAAGAGCCAGACGGTCACCGTGGCGTCCCGGCTGACCGTGCTCGGCCTGCTGTTGCTGCTGTGCACGATGACGTCCTCGATGCTGCTGGTGCTGCGGCTGGCGATGCGCGACAGCGGGGCGGTCTGGCTGGTCGCGGTGATCGTGGCGTGGTTCGTGCTGTGCTGGTTCGTCCTGCCGCTGTGGACCAGGTACCGCAGCGCGTCCGGCGACCGGTGAGCGCATGATGGAGACGTGGTGGCGAGCGCAATGCCCGTTTCCGTACCGGACGCCCGGGTAGGCGACGGTGCGTAGTCGCGGAAGGCGGGGAAGGCACCGGCCGTCCCTCGTCCTCCCGCCCGTCGACGTAGGACCGAAAGGACGTGAGGTTCCGTGCGAACCGCATTCCTGGTGGCACCCGAGGGCGTCGAACAGGTCGAACTGACATCACCCTGGCAGGCGCTCTCCCAGACGGGGGACACGCCGCAGCTGGTGTCCACCCGTTCCGGCACGATCCAGGCATTCGACCACCTGGACAAGGCCGACACCTTCCCCGTCGACGCGACCGTGGAGCAGGCCGCGGCCGACGACTTCGACCTTCTGGTGCTGCCCGGCGGGGTCGCCAACCCGGACTTCCTGCGGATGGACGCCAAGGCGGTCGCCTTCGTCAAGGCCTTCTTCGAGGCCGGCAAGCCTGTCGCGGCCATCTGCCACGCCCCCTGGACGCTGGTGGAGGCCGACGAGGTGCGCGGCCGCACGCTCACGTCGTGGCCGAGCCTGCGCACCGACATCCGCAACGCCGGCGGCACCTGGGTCGACGAGCAGGTCCAGGTGTGCCGGGCGGCTCCCGGCACGCTGATCACCAGCAGGAAACCGGACGACCTGCCGGCGTTCAACCAGGCGGTCCTTCGTGAAGTGGGTGCGTTGACATGACAGACCCCCGAGGCGGCGACGAGTCCGGCATGGGCGACGAGGTCTACCAGCCGGACCGGAGCGAGATCCGTGAGGACACCGGTCCCCTGGAACCCGAGGACACCCTGGAGGACCGGGGCCTGGACGAGGTCCTGGACGAGGGGTACTCGCCGCCCGAACGGCCCTACGCCGTGGAGGACACCGGCACCACCGCGCGCGAGCAGCGCACGGGCGAGTCGCTGGACCGCAGGCTGTCCCGGGAGGAGCCGGAGGGACCCGGCGCGGCAGGGGACGGCATCGGCGACACCTCCGACACCGACGGCGAGCCGCTCGACGACGAGGTCGGCGACCGCCGCTCCGGCCGGCTGGTCGGCCCCGACGAGGGCGCCCACCCCCGGCGTGACGGCGTGACCGGCGAGGACATCGGCATCGACGGCGGCGCGGCGAGCGCGGAGGAGGCGGCCGTGCACGTCGTCGGCGCCGAAGCCGGAGCCGACACCGGGGAGACAGCGGCGACGGATGCGCCGCCCGGCGCCGCGCCCGACCCGCCCGAGCGCGGGCGGCTGGGCGGCAGGCTGCACGCCTTCCGCCGACGGGACCGCGGCGAGGCCGCGGACGGGGAGGGCCGGGAGCGGCGCGGCGGGAGCGGCGCGGTCCCCGAGGGCGTGGCCGCCAGCCTGATCACCTCCGGCGGCATGCTGCTGGCGATGGTGGAGGACGTGCGGATGCGCGAGGCCCACCGGCCCGAGGAACTGCGGCAGCTCGCCGACACCTTCGCCCGGCACAACGCGGCGAAGGAGGCCACGGTGCTCAAGGTGCTCGACCGCCACCACGTGGCCGGGCAGGTCGTCGAGCGCGACCGCCAGGAGGGCACCTTGCTGCAGGACATCCTCGATCGGGCCCTCATGGGCCGGCACCCCTCGGACACCCACACCCTCACCGTGGACGGCGCCCTGGCGCAGATGTACCAGTACCTCTTCCACGAGCGCCGCGACCTCGTGCCCGCCCTGCAGCGGACGGTGCCGCGCGAGGAGAGCGAGACGCTGGCCGCCGCCTTCGAGGCCATAGACAACGGGTAGCGGGAACGGACGGCACGCGCGTGGCCGGTCCCCGGGCGCCGCCGGGACGGCCACGCGGCGCGACGGGACCGGCGACCCCGTTGCGAAGATCGCCGAGGTGGGGGCGCATACTGGCGCGGTCAGCACACGTGTCCGAGCCGCCCGCCGACAGCGCAGGCGCGCAGGAGACGGCGCGGAACGGTACGGGACGCGAGAAGGGGCGCGAGGGCAGTGGAGTCCGCGGACGGCCGGCGCGGGACGGCGCCGGAGCCATCGGCGGCCCCGGGAAGCGGGGGGCCCGACCCGGCTTTCTCGCACCCCGCGCTGTTCTACCGCGGAGACGACGAGTACCTCGACGCCACCGTGGCCTTCGTACGCCAGGGCCTGGCCGTGGGCGAGCCGGTGGCGGTCGCCGTGCCCGCGCCCCGCCTCGCCCTGCTGCGCACCGCCCTGGGCGGCAGCGCCGACGCCGTGCACTTCACCGACATGTCCGCGGCCGGGCGCAATCCGGGGCGGATCATCCCCGGCGTGCTCCGCGCCTTCTGCGACACCCGGGGCCCGGGCCCGGTCCGGATCATCGGCGAGCCGGTCTGGCCGGGCCGCAGCGAACTGGAGTACCCCGCCTGCGCCCAGCACGAGGCCCTGATCAACATGGCCTTCCACGGGCGGGCGGCGACCATCCTGTGCCCGTACGACGCCCGCGCGCTGGCCCCCGGGGTGCTCGCGGACGCCTGGGCCACCCATCCCGTCGTCATCGAGAACGGCAGCGAGCGGCGCAGCCGGGCCTACGCGCCCGAGCACGTCGTGGCCGCGTACAACACCCCGCTGCCCGAGCCCCGGCACCCCGCGGTCTTCGCCTTCGACGACGAACGCCTGCGGGAGGCGCGGGAGTTCGCGGTACGGGTGGCCGCGGGGTTCGGGGCCGGCCGGACCGGGCTGGAGGACCTGTCGCTCGCGGTCGCCGAACTCACCACCAACAGCGTGCTGCACGGCGGCGGGTCGGGCGAGATCCGGCTGTGGGCCGAGGACGGCCACCTCGTGTGCGAGGTACGCGACCGCGGCCGGCTCGCCGACCCGCTGGCAGGCCGCCGCGTCCCCCCGCCGGGCAGGCCCGGCGGGCGCGGCCTGCTGATGGTCAACCACCTCGCTGACCTGGTCCGCACCCAGACCGGCCCGCGCGGCACCGTCATCCGCGCCTACCTGGCGCTTCCCGCCGCGCCCGGCCGCGGCCACGGGGGCGGCGTCCCGAGCGCGCCCCCGTCGCCCGCCGGCCACTGACGCCCGCAGGCCCCCTCCTGAGGCGCGCGAGGCGCGGAGAACCGCGGGTCCCGGCGTCCGCCTTCGTCTCCTGAAGGCACCGCACACCCCCTTGACGGCCAGGCGGCGGACTGGCTTCATGTGGTGCGATCGACGTGGGAGCGCTCCCAAGGCTCCGCGGCCGGTCCTCCCCCCACACACCGGTGAAGGGATCACCGAAGTGACACGCCTCCTGGCCAGACTCCGCACCCGCCCGCGGCGCGGCCGCCGGCTGCGCCCGGCGCTCGCCGCCCTGACCGCGGCCGCCGCGCTGCTGCTGCCGGCGGCCGCGATCCAGCCGGCGCACGCCGCGACCGTGCGCACGTGCGACCCGCAGGGCGTCATCGCGGCCGGCGACTACACCATCCAGGCCAACGAGTGGAACTCCACGGCCCAGCAGTGCATCACCTACACCGGTGGCACCGCCTGGTCGGTGGACACCGCCGACTTCAACCTGAGCGGCGGCGCCCCGGCCACGTACCCGTCCATCTTCAAGGGTTGCCACTGGGGCGAGTGCACCCCGAACAGCGGGCTGCCCATCCAGGTGAGCAAGCTGGGCAGCGCCGTCAGCTCGTGGAGCACCACGCAGCCCGCGTCGGGCGCCTACGATGTCGCGTACGACCTGTGGATCAACTCCACGCCCACCACCTCGGGACAGCCCGACGGCACCGAGATCATGATCTGGATCAACTCCCGAGGCGGCGTGCAGCCGTTCGGCGGGAAGACCGGCACCTCCTCGGCGGCGGGCCACAACTGGGACGTGTGGACCGGCCAGCAGACCTCCTGGAAGATCATCTCCTACGTCCTGCAGGGCGGCGCCACCGCGGTGAACAACCTGGACGTCAAGGCGCTCATCGCCGACGCCACCAACCGCGGCTCGGTCAACCCCTCGCACTACCTCATCGACGCCGAGGCGGGCTTCGAGATCTGGCAGGGCGGGCAGGGCCTGGCCACCAACAGCTTCTCCTTCAGCGCGAGCACGGGCGGGAGCACCGGCGGCGACACCCAGGCCCCGTCCACCCCGGCCGGCCTCACCGTGACCGGCACCACCGCGTCGTCCGCCTCGCTGAGCTGGTCCCCCTCGACCGACAACGTCGGCGTCACCGCCTACGACGTGTACCGCGGCGGCACACTGGCGGGCACCACGGCCGGCACCTCGTTCACCGACACCGGGCTGGCCGCCTCGACGCCCTACACCTACACCGTCAAGGCCCGCGACGCGGCGGGCAACACCTCGGCGGCCTCGGCCGCGGTGACCGCCACGACCGCGGCCTCCGGCGGCGGTACCGGCAGCGGGTGCACGGCCACCTACACCGTCGCCAGCGACTGGGGCAACGGCTTCACCGCCGACGTCACCGTCACCAACAAGGGGTCGGCGCCGACCCATGGCTGGACGGTGAGCTGGACCTACGCCGGGAGCCAGCAGGTCACCAACGCCTGGAACGCCACCGTCACCCAGTCGGGTGCCTCGGTGAGCGCGGCCAACCTGGGCTACAACGGGGCCATCGCCCCGGCCGCCGCCACCCAGTTCGGCTTCCAGGGCACCTACAGCGGCAGCAACCCGGTCCCCACGCTGACCTGCACGGCGAGCTGACCGCGGCGGACAGCGGCGGACACCGGCGGACAGCGGCACGACCGAAGCCGGCGTGGCCGGGCCCCGGGCCCGGCCACGCCCCCGTCACAGCCGCGCCAGCGTCGGCAGCAGCCGCGCGGCCGCCTCCACGTCGGGGGTCAGCGGGCGGTCCTCGGTCGCGGCCGGCAGGCCGGCGGCCAGGACCGTGAACGCCGGGGCGTCCGGCCAGGGGCCCGGGTGGGCGCGCACCGCCCGTACGGCGGCGACCAGTTCGCAGGCCAGCACCAGGCGGTAGGCGTCCACCGCGCGCTGCGCCTGCCGCACCGCCTGGGACGCGAAGCTCGCCGCCTCCTCAAGGCCGCGGGAGAGCACCGTGTGCCCCGCCGAGGCCGGATCGGCGCTCAGCCGCAGTTCGGCCAGCGCCGAGTTGGCGCTGTACTCCAGGATCATCATCCCCGAACCGGCCGCGGAACCTCCCGCGAGGAACGGCCGCAGCCCCGTGATGTCCGGGTCGCCCAGGTGGGACAGCCGCGCCGCGGACAGCCGGCCGGTCTGCAGCAGCGCCAGGCACAACTGGTCGAGCGCCAGGCCCAGCGGAGCGGCGAAGAAGCCGCCGTGGTGGTAGACGGCCGGCCCGCCGTCCGGCCCGTCCTCACTGATCAGCGGGTTCTCCGAGGGGCAGTTGACCTCGACGGCGACGACCCGGTGCAGCGCGTCGACCGCCTCCAGCGCGGGACCGTGCGCCTGCGGGAACGCCCGGAAGCCGTAAGGATCCTGGATCCGCCGGGCCGCCGCCCGCGGCCGCTCCGGGACCCCCAGCAGCCTGCGCACCTCCGCCGCCGCGCGCACGGTCCCCGGGTACGGCCGCAGGGCGTGCACCGGGGCCGCGTACGCCTCCAGGGAGCCGGAGACCGCGGCCAGCGAGAGCGCCGCCACGACGTGCGAGGCCCGCAGCAGGACGTCGATGTCGTGGCAGACCAGGGCCGCCTGACCGAGAGTCAGGGCGTTGCTGCTCATCAGCGCCAGCCCGTCACCGGGCTCCAGCCGCACCGGCGGCGGTACTGGCCGCCCGGCCACGGCCGGTTCCCCGCCGGGCCCCTCGCGCCGCCCGCCGGCGGACACGGCGGGCCCGCCGTCGCCCGGCTCGCCCCCGTACCGCCACGGGAGTTCGCCGATCAGGGTGAGGCCGGTCTCGGCCAGCGCCGTCAGGTCGCCGGTGCCGACCGCGCCGAACTCGTGCACCGCCGGACGGACGCCCAGCCGCAGCGCGGCCACCAGAGCCTCCACGATCACCGGCTGCGCCCCGGAGCCCCCGGCGAGCAACTGGTTGGCGCGCACCGCCAGCATGGCCCGGACCTGACGGGCCGGCAGCAGGGCGCCGACACCGCCCGCGTGGCTGCGCAGCAGCCGCAGGTCCTGGTCCGCCCGGTCCTCGTCGCTGAGGAACACCATGCGGTTGGCGCCGACGCCGGTGTCCCGCCCGTACATCCGGCCGCCCGCGGCCAGCCGCCTCGCCGTGTGCCACGAGCGCTCGGCGCGGGCCAGCGCCGCGGGCGGCACCTCGGGCACCGCCGACCGGTCCGCGAGGCGGGCCACCGCCGCGGCGTCCAGACCCGACCCGTCAAGGACCACGGCCGCCTCCCGCGCGCGGGAGACGGCCGTCGTGCGGTGCGGGCGGCGCGAGGGGGCGCCGGGAGCGGCGGTCACGTCCTCGGGCCTCCCAGTGTCCGGGCGGCGCGCCGGCTCAGACCAGGCCGGCCGAGGACAGCCACGCCTTGGCGACGGCGAGCGGGTCCTTGCTCTCGGTCTGCACCTGCGTGTCGAGATCGAGCAGCGTCTTGGTGTCGAGCTTGGCCGACACCGCGTTGAGGGCGGCGACACCGGCCTGCGGCAGCGCCGACTTGTAGACCAGCGGCAGGACGTTCTCGAAGCCGAAGAGGTTCTTCGGGTCCTGCAGGACGACGAACTTCTCCTTGGAGATGGTCGTGTCCGTGGTGAAGATGTCGGCCGCCTGGACGTTGCCGTTCTTCAGCGCCTGCTCGGTCAGCGCACCACCGGCGTCGAGCGCCTTGAACGACTTCGGTGTCAGGCCGTAGACCGACTTCAGGCCCACCAGGCCCTGCTGGCGGGTCTGGAACTCCGGTGAGCCGCCGATCGTGATCTCCGAGCCGTGCTTGGCGAGGTCCGCGATGGTGGAGGCCGACGTGAGGCCGTACTTCTTCGCGGTGTCAGCGTTGACCGTCAGCGAGTCCTTGTCCTGCGCGGCCGACGGCTGCAGCACCGTCAGCTTGGGGTCGAGCTTCTGGGTTATGGCGCTGTCCGTCGCCTCCATGGTGGTCGGCGCGGCCTTCGGGTCCAGGTAGGCCAGCAGGGCGCCGTTGTACTCGGGCAGCACGGTCACCGCGCCGTTCTTCAGCAGGCCGTAGGTGGTCTCCCGGGTGCCGATGTTGGGCTTGTAGGTGACCTTGATGCCCTTGGCCTTGAGCGCCTCGCCGTAGATGTCGGCGAGCAGGGTGCTCTCGGCGAAGTTGTTGGAGCCGACGACCACGGTGCTGCCGCTCGGCTTGGAACCTGCCAGCGGGTCCTTGGTCTTGTCCGATGAGGACGAGCCGCAGCCCGCCAGCAGCGGCGCCGTCACCGCGGCGACGACGGCCACCGCGGACAGGCGAAGGAACGTCGGGCTGGACCAGTTCTTCCGTTGAGAAGTCACGGTTACCGCTTCCGGGCTCGCAGGGTTGTCGATGTGGTGATCGAACCATTTCACAGCGTGCTTCGATTCGAGATCCAATCCAGCCGGTTCGGATCGAGTCAATAGCGTCCCGGTCACTGATTGGCATCGATGCCCACCGGACAGCTATCCGCCCTGGTGGCCGACGATGCGCGGCCCCGGCGTGGCTTTTGACACGGATGTTTGGCCGGGGGGTCGTTACTGGTCACCGGAAGGCGGTAGTCTCCGAGCAGTTGGCCCGGTGATCGACAAAGCGCGGTGTTCTGGCGTCCCGTCCTTGTCCCCACTCGGCGCCGCGGCCCAACGACCCTCCACGGCCGGTGGCCGTTCCCCGCGGCCGAGCGGGAGGGTGGGTGAGCCGAGGGGAAGCGACGCGGGAGGACTGGTGTCCGTGGAGGAGGTGGACGGGCCGGCGCGGCCGGTCCGGGTGCCGCAAGGGCCGCAGGCCCGGCGCAGCTTCGCCGACCGGTGGCCGTTCCGCCGCAAGCTCACCGTGCTCGTCGGCGTCCCGCTGGTCGTGGTCGGCCTGCTGCTCGCCTATGTCATCACCGGCCTGGTCGGCCAGGCCAGGCACGCCGCCTCCGCGGCCCGCCTGGTCCGCGACAGCCGCCAGGTCGCCGAACTCGTCGACTGCGTGCAGACCGAGCACCAGCAGGCGCTCCTGCTGTCCGTACGGTACGAGGCCGCCACCTCCGGCCGCCGCCCCTCGCTGAGCGACTACCGGGACGCGCGCGCCGCGGTCGACGCCCAGGTGCAGATGGTGCGGCTGACCTTCGGCTCCCGGCTGCCCGCGGCCGAGGCTCAGGTGCTGGACGGGATCAACGGCTGGGGGAGCCTGCGCTCCACGGTCGAGCAGAGCTACCTGCCCGCCGACAACATCGACCCCGCGTACCTGTCCGCGATCGACGGCCTCATCGACGGCCTCGGCCTGGACCGGAACCTCGCCGACACCCGCACGGGCAGCCTGCTGGACTCCCTGCTGCGGGCGGAGGCGGCACACAGCTCCTTCGAGACGGCCGTGTTCTCCGCCCAGACCGGCGACACCAACGCGCTGATCGAGTTCGTCAACGCCGTCGGGGACGAACGCCGTTACGCCGACCAGGCCGCGCGTTTCGGCCGGTTCGCCACGGACCGGCAGCGCGGCGAACTGGCCGGGATCGAGCAGAACCCGACGTGGAACACCATCGACCTGCAGTACGCGGCGCTGCAGGTCGACCCCAGCTCCCTGGAGGCCACCGGGGCCCGGCAGGTGCGCGCGGCGTTCACCAGGGCACTGCGCTCGTACCCCCAGTACCGCGCCGAGGCCCAGAACCGGCTGAGCATCACCAACTCGCTGATCGACCAGATCGCCTCCCGCGCCGACGCCGCCTCCAACCGCGCATGGTGGCGGGCCGCGCTGCTGCTGGGCGCGGCCCTGGTGGCCTTCATCGGGTGGCTGGCCCTGTCGGTCGCCGTCCGCCGCTCGGTGATCCGGCCCGTGCAGGCGCTCACCGGCGCCGCCGTCCAGGTCGCCGAGACAGCGGGGCAGGAACTGGCGCGCGTCGCCGACGACGACGCGGACGACGCCGGCGCGCCCCGGCTGCCCGAGGTCCCGGTCCTGGCCCACGACGAGATCGGCGACCTCGCCGAGGCGTTCAACCGGGTCCAGGGCACCGCCACCGCCCTGCTGGAGCGCCAGGTGCTCAGCCGCCGCAACGTCGCCGAGATGTTCGGCAACGTCGGCCGCCGCATCAGCAACCTGACGGCTCGTCAGCTCTCGCTGATCGACGCCGTCGAGCGCGGCGAGACGGATCCGGAACTGCTCGACCGGCTCTACCGCATCGACCACCTCGCCTCACGCCTGCAGCGCAACGCCGACAGCCTGATGCTGCTGGCCGGCATCCGTGAGCCCGGACTCGACGCGGGGCCGACACTGCTGACCAACGTGGTGCGCGCCGCGCTCGGCCGGATCGAGGGGTACCAGCGGGTGTCCCTGCGTGCCGACAGCGACGTGACCGTCGCGCCCGACATCATCGCCGACCTGACCCTGATGCTCGCCGAGCTCGTGGAGAACGCCGTGTCGTTCTCCCCGGCCGGCAGCCCGGTCGAGGTCGTCGTGCGCAACGGGCCGGACGGCGCGCTGATCGCGATCAGCGACCACGGGCTGGGCATGGACCCCGAACGCCTCGCCGAGGAGAACGCCCGGCTGATACGCCGTGAACGCCTCGACCTGGTGCCGACCAAGGTGCTCGGCCTGTTCGTCGTCGGCAGCCTGGCCCGCCGCTGGGGCATGCGCGTCACGCTCAGCAGGACCCCGGGCGGCGGCCTCACCAGCCAGGTGGCTCTGCCCTCGACGCTGCTCCTGCTGATGAGCCACTTCGCCGACGGCCCGGCGTACGACACGACGGGCCCGGGCGCGCGCAACGTCGACGCCCGTGAGGCGCTGCTCGCCGCGGCCGAGGAACTGCCCGAGTGGGGGCCGCCGGGACGCGAGCCCGCCTGGGGCCTGCCGGAGGGCGCGACCGTACCCGACCTGCCCGAGCTTCCGCACGCGAGCGCGTCCGGCGACCGGCCCGGCGGCGGACCCGGCGGCGGACCCGGCAACAGTGCCGGCGCCGGCCCGGAGGCCGTCCCCGTGCCGCCGTTGCCGCGCCGCCGCGCCGCCCGGAACACGGCGGGCGAGGGCGCGGCGGGCGAGGACGCGGCGGGCGAGGACACAACGCGGGCAGCGACCCCGAGTCCGCCGCCGCAGGCGCGGCCGGGCGACCCGGGCGGGGACGCAGGCAGCAATCCCGTGCGGGAGCCCGCCGACGACGCGGACGCCCCGGCCGGGGACGGTCCCGGCACCACGGCCGGGGACGGCGCGGGCTCCGGCGCCCCGCCGCTGCCCCGGCGGGTCCCGCGGCAGGGCGGGGAGCGGACCGCGGACCCCGCGGCGGCGCCGGAATCCGGCCCGGAATCCGGCCCGGCGGCCGAACCGGCACCGACCGCTGACCCCGCGGCCTCCGCACCGGTAACCTCCCGTACGGCGGCGCCGCCCTCGGGCGCCCGACCGGACAGGGGGCAGGCACGGCCGCTGCGCCGGCGGGTACGGGGGGCGACGCTCCGGGCGACGCTGGGGGACGGGGACCGGCCCACGACGCGGCCGGAACCCAGGATCGCCGACGCCGAGGCGGTCAGGAACGAACTGGAGGAGTTCGAGGCGGCGGTGGAGCGCGCACATCGCGACAGCGCCGCCACCGCGGACGAACCCGGCACCACCGAGCACCGAGCAGGGCTTCCGGAAGGAGCGCAGCAGTGACAACGCCGACAGGGGACTCCCAGGCAGACCAGGTCGCGCCCGGCGACCTGCGGGCCGCCGCAGCCGACTTCACCTGGCTGCTGAGCCGGTTCGCCACCGAGACGGCCGGCGTGGTCGACGCCATCGCCGTGTCCTCGGACGGACTGCTCATCGCCGTGTCCCAGTTGCGCGACAGCTCCGATTCCGAACGGCTGGCCGCCATAGTGTCCGGCATGACCAGCCTTGCGGCAGGCGTCGCGGGCAACTACGGTCTGGGCGGCCTCAACAAGGTCATCATCGACCTGGAGGAGGGTCACGTCCTGATCTCGGCGATCGGCAGCGGCGCCGTCCTGGGCGTGGTGACCTCCAAGGAGGCCAAGCTGGGCAACATCGCGTACGAGATGACGCTGTTCGCCAACCGTGCCGGGGCGGCGCTCAGCCCGCAACTCGTGCTCGAACTGAAGAACAGCGTCGGTTCCGCGCCGGCCGGGTGACGGCTGCGGCCCGACGGAACCGGGGAAGAAGGAGCGCCAATGACGGCCGGTGACCCGCCATCCGGCGAGGACGCCATGCCGGGCGCGCCCGCCGCACCCGCCGGGCGTGCCTTCGGGCCGCCGCCCGACGGGAACGCCGGCAGCGCTCCCGGACCTCCCGCGGAGCAGGCCGGCCGCGCCCCGGCCGTGCGGCCCTTCCTGGTCACGGCGGGACGCGTGGCGGGCACCGGGTCGGGCCCGCCCATGCCGCTGGAGACGCAGGTGGTGGCCACCGCGCAAGCCCTGGAGGAACTCGACCGGCTCACCTTCGAGCGGCACGACATCGTCGCCCTGTGCCGGCGCCCCCAGTCACTGGCCGAGGTCGCCGCCCGGCTGCGGCTGCACCTGAACGTGGTCCGCGTCCTGGCCCAGGACCTGGAGGCCGGCGGGCACCTGACGATCTACGTCCCCAGGCCGGAGGCCGCTCACGACCTGTCCGTCCTGCGCCGGGTCATCGACGGCCTGCGCGCCATACCCGACTCCCGGGAGACGACCCCGTGACACCGACGAATGCCACGGCCGGCGGCCGCGCGCAGCAGACCGCCGACCGGCCGCCGCTGCCGGTCAAGCTGGTCATCGCGGGAGGCTTCGGAGTGGGCAAGACCACGACCGTCGGCTCCATCTCCGAGATCACCCCGCTGACCACCGAGGCGTCCATCACCGAAGTGGCCGCGGGCGTGGACGACCTGGCCCGCACCCCGGGCAAGACGACCACCACCGTCGCCATGGACTTCGGCTGCGTCACCATCGACCCCACGCTCAAGCTCTACCTGTTCGGCACCCCGGGACAGGAGCGCTTCGCGTTCATGTGGGACGACGTGGTCGAGGGGGCGCTGGGCGGACTGGTCATCGTCGACACCCGGCGGCTGGACGACTGCTACGCCGCCGTCGACTACTTCGAGCACAGGCGGCTGCCCTTCGTGGTCGCCGTCAACGCTTTCGACGGGCGCGTCGAACACGACCTGGACGAGGTGCGCTGGGCCCTCGACGTCGCCGACCAGGTACCGCTGATCGTCTTCGACGCCCGCGAACGGGGATCCGTGCGCGACGCGCTGCTCGCCGTCCTGGAACTCGCCCTGCGGCGCGCCCAGTCCTGACCGCCGGCGGGCGCACCGCCTGGCCGCCGACGACGCCGGGCCCGGCCGCGCGGCCGGGCCCGGCGTCGTCGGTTCCGCGGTCGGGGCCCGGATTCAGCGTCCGCGACGAACGCCCGGGGAGACCGCCACCCGCTCCACCACCCAGAACAGGCCGATCATCGCCAGCGCGAGTCCCGCGATCAGCGTCGCGCCGCCGACGACGGTCTCGTAGTTGCGCTGGTAGAGCCCGTCGATGACGTAGCGGCCGAGGCCGCCGAGGCTGACGTACGCGGCGATGGCGGCCGTCGAGACCACCTGGATCGCCGCCGACCGCAGGCCGCTGAGGATCAGCGGCAGCGCGACCGGGAGTTCGACCTGGAAGAGCACCGCGGCCGGGCCCATGCCCATGCCGCGGGCCGCGTCCACCGGCCCCGGGTCGACCGTGCGCACCGCCTCGTACGTCGTCACCAGGATCGGCGGGACGGCGAGCGCCACCAGCGGGATCATCACCGGGACCAGCCCGATGCCCAGCCAGAAGAACATCAGCACCAGAAGGCCGAAGCTGGGCAGCGCGCGGGCGGCGGTGGCGATCAGCGCGAGGACGTTGCCGCCCCGCCCGGTGTGACCGGTGACGAGCCCGGCGGGCAGCGCGATGGCGGCGGCGATGCCCAGCGCCGTGAAGGAGTACTGCAGGTGCTCCAGCACCCGGTGCGGAATGCCGTCGTAGCCGTGCCAGTGGGCGCCGTCGCTGAAGAAGGCGTTGATGAAGTGGAAGATGCTCACCTGGCCCCCTCCCGTACCGCCGGTTCGCCCGCGGCCTGCTCGGGGGCGGGTCCTGTCGCGGCCGTCGGGGACGGGCGCCGGCCCGGACCGCCGCCGCGCGGCATCCACGGCGTCAGCAGCATCCGCAGCCCGATCAGCAGCCCGTCCAAGGCGATGGCCAGGATCGCGGTGGTGACCACGGAGGTCACCGCCAGGTTGGAGCGGTGGTAGACGCGGGCGTCGCTGAGCAGGTTGCCCAGGGCGCCCTCGTTGCCGATGATCGAGCCGATGCTGACCAGGCTGATGCTGGAGACCGTGGCCACCCGCAGTCCGGCGAAGATCGCCGGCACCGCGATGGGCAGCTCCACCTGGAAGTAGCGCTGGAAGGAGTTGAACCCCATCGCCTCGGCCGCCGCCAGCGTCTCCTGCGGCACCGAGCGGACGCCGTCGACGATCGCCGGGACCAGCACCACCAGGCTGTAGACGGTGAGCGGGATCATCACCGTGGTCTCCGTGGCCCCGGTGTAGTCGATGAGGAAGACGAAGAAGGCGATCGACGGGATCGCGTACAGGATCGTGGTCACCCACAGCACCGGCGGATAGAGCCAGCGGAAGCGCACGCACAACTGGGCGATGGGCAGCGACAGCGCCAGCCCGCCCGCGACCGGTATCAGCGCCTCCCGCAGGTGCTCGCCGACCAGGCCGAGATAGGTGTGCTGCAGGTCGGAGGGGATGTCGAAGAACCCCGCGCCGCCGCTCACCGGGCCGCCCTCGCCGCGCCGCCCGCGCTGTCGCGCTTCTTGCCGCCGGCGCCGTCCGTGGGCTCGGCACCCGCGCGCTCGCCTTCCGCGCGCTCGCCGTCCACGCTTCGGCCGCTCCCGCCGTCGCCGGGTGCCGCGCCGTCCGAGGAGCCGTCCGCCGCGCCCCGCGCCGACTTCGCGCGCTCGGCCTCCTGGTGCCGCGCGTGGGCGCCGCGGATCGCGGTGGCGATGGCCTCCTGCGAGGCGACGCCCACCACCCGGCCCGTGTCGTCCACGGCGACGGCCCAGCCGGTGGGGGAGAGCACCGCGCAGTCCAGGGCGTCGCGCAGGGAGTCGCGGCCGGACTCGAACGGCCTGCCGTGCGGCAGCAGCGCCTGTACGTCGAGGCCGTGGTGCGCCGCCTCCTCGGCGGGCGCCCAGCCGAGCGGCCGGCCGTCGCCGTCGGTGACCAGCAGGTACGCCGGGCCCGCCGCCGCGCACTCGGCGAGGCGCCGGGCGTCGGCGTCGGCCGGGACGACCGGAGCGGTGGTCAGCTCCAGACCGGCGGAGCCGAAGAACGACAGCCGCCGCAGACCCCGCCCCGAGCCCAGGAAGTCCTCCACGAACTCGTCGGCGGGCGCCGACAGCAACTCGTCCGGCGGCGCGAACTGGGCCAGTTTCCCGCCGGTGCGCATCACCGCGACCATGTCGCCGAGCCGGATCGCCTCGTCGATGTCGTGCGTGACGAAGACGATGGTCTTGCCCAACTCCTCCTGGATGCGCAGCAGTTCGGCCTGCAGGCCGCCCCGGACGATCGGGTCGACGGCGGAGAACGGCTCGTCCATCAGCAGCACGGGCGGGTCGGCCGCCAGCGCCCTGGCCACGCCCACCCGCTGCTGCTGGCCACCGGAGAGCTGGTACGGGTAGCGCTTGGCCAGCGAGGCGTCAAGACCGACCCGCTCCATGAGCTCCATCGCCCGCGCCCTGGCCCGGCCGCGGTCCCAGCCGAGCATCCGCGGCACGGTGGCGATGTTGTCCACGATGGTGCGGTGCTGGAACAGCCCCGCGTTCTGGATCACGTAACCCATCGACCGGCGCAGCGCGTTCACCGGCTGCTCGGTGATGTCCGCCCCGTCGAGAAGGATCCTGCCCTCGCTGGGGTCCACCATCCGGTTGATCATGCGCAGCGTCGTGGTCTTCCCGCAGCCGGAAGGCCCGACCAGTACGGTGACCGACCCGTCGGGTATCTCCAGGGACAGCCGGTCGACAGCCACCGTCCCGTCGGGATACCGCTTGGTAACCGACTCTATTCGTATCAAGGTCCGGACCCCTTACGGACTTGGCATGTTGAGGGGAGAGTTTAGACCGTGAAAGTCGCGCCCTGTTGCCGCCGGGGCGCCCGGGGCGCGGCGAAATCCCGTGGCGGCGCCCGTGACGGGCGGGCCAGGATGGCCGCATGGGACGGTCGTTCGAGGAACTGGTGGCGGAAGCCGACGCGGCGCCGACGGCGGGCTGGGACTTCTCCTGGCTGGACGGGCGGGCCACCGAGCAACGGCCCTCATGGGGCTACCAGAAGGCCATGGGGGAGCGGCTCGGGCGGGTCCGGGCCGCGCTGGACATCCAGACGGGCGGAGGGGAAGTGCTCGCCGGAGTGCCGCGCCTGCCGCCGGTGATGGCCGCCACCGAGTCCTGGCCGCCCAACCTGGCCAAGGCCACCGCCCTGCTGCACCCGCGCGGCGCCGTCGTGGTCGCCGACACCGACGAGCCGCCGCTGCCCTTCGCCGACGCCGCCTTCGACCTCGTCACCAGCCGCCACCCGGTCACCGTGTGGTGGGACGAGATCGCCCGCGTACTGCGGCAGGGCGGCACCTACTTCGCCCAGCACGTCGGCCCGGCCAGCGCCCTCGAACTCGTGGAGTTCTTCCTCGGCCCGCAGCCCGGCGCCCACCGCGGCGCCCGCCATCCCGACCGGGCGCGCGCCGGTGCCACCACGGCGGGCCTGGAGGTGGTGGACCTGCGCACCGAGTCGCTGCGCATGGAGTTCTTCGACATCGGCGCCGTGGTGTACTTCCTGCGCAAGGTCATCTGGATGGTTCCGGGCTTCACCGTCGCCGCCCACGAGGACCGGCTGCGGGACATGCACGAGCTCATCGAGTCCGAGGGGTGCTTCCTGACGCACGCGACCCGCTGCCTGATCGAGGCGCGCAAGCCGGAAGCCTGAGCCGCCCGGGAACCGTCACGGGCCGCGGCGCCCGGCCGCGTAGCCACGGCCCGGGGCCCGTGAGCGTTCACCGCGCGGAACGCACCGCCGTGTGGACCGTCGTCGCCGTCAGGAAGAACAGGTCGGGCCGCCGCCTGACCCCGTGCGGCGAGCCGTCGTCCAGCAAGGCGTCCAGGACCGGCACGTCGTCCTCGTCGAGTTCGGTACCCAGCACCTCGCGGACCCGGCTCAGGTGCGCGTGCAGGTAGTCGCGTACGGTGCCGTCCACCGGCGCCTGCAGGTCGGTCAGGAACGTCCGGGAGCCCGCCGGGGTCAGTCCCGCCCGCCGCAGCATCGCCGGCCAGTCCTCCACCACGGCGACCGCGCCCGGCAGTTCGGACCGCATCACGGTGAACCACTCGCCGTTGACCGCGTCGATCCGTGCCTCCAGCCCCGGGCGGCCGAGCCCGAAGTCGCGCGGCAGGAAGCGCATCGGCAGTCCCCCCTCCGCGACCGCCAGCAGCCCGCCGTCCCGCAGCGAGCCGGCCAGCCGGTTCAGCGCGTCCTGCTGGTCGCCGAGGTGGTGCACGGCCCGGCTCGACCAGATCAGGTCGGCGCCGCCGAGGGCGCCGAAGTCCTCGGGCAGGTCGACCCGCAGGGTACGGAAGCGCTCCGCCTCCACGCCGGCTCCGGCCGCGCGCAGCGCCGCCCGCTCCAGCAGGGGTTCCGAGCCGTCCACGGCGACGACCTCGGCCCCTGGGAAGGCCCCGGCGAACACGCACGCGGCCACGCCGGGCCCGCTGCCCACGTCGAGCACCCGCCGCACCCGCGTGCCGCGTTCCGCCAGCAGGTCGCCCAGCCACTGCGCCGTCTCGGTCAGCGACGCCAGGGTGATCTCGCCGGCCCGCTCCAGGTGGTCGGCCATCGCCGCCCAGTCGAGTTCCTGGTCGCCGCCGGGGTGGGAGTGGGGGTGGGAGTGCGCGGGGGAGTGGGCGTGGCCGCCGTGCCCCTCTCGTCCGTTCGTCATGGGAGCGACCATGCGCGACACCGTGTACGCGCGCAAGTTCCTTTGCCGATACGGCAAGGAGCGTCCTTCGTACGGCGGCTCGGCCGATCGCGGGCCACGAAGCGGCGAGGGCCGCCCCGGCGTCTGCCGGGGCGGCCCCCATCCGTGCGACCGGTGCGTCAGACGGCGCTCACCGAGCCGTGGCGGTGCTTGCGGGCGTAGTACACCGCGCCGCCGCCGGCCACCAGCACGGCCCCGCCGATGCCCAGCGGGAGGGCCGGCCAGGAGCCGCCGGTCTCGGCGAGCTGCGTGGACGGGTTGTTGGCGGACGTACCCGAGGTCGAGGAGGTGCCGGCCGAGGAACCGGCCGTCGCCGAACCGGTGGCCCCGTCGTCCCGGCCGCCGCCGGATCCGCCGTGCGCGCTGATCGGCCGGACCGACTTCACCGAGCCGTCACTGTTCAGCAGCACCTGCTTGTCGTTGGGGTGCCGGAAGTCGAACGCGCCGTCCAGGGAGCCGGCAGTGGCGTCGAAGGAGGCGTCACCGATCCGGCCGGTGCGCCAGTTGTCCTCGATGAAGCGGGTGATCGACGCCGCCTCGGTGCGGGTGTGGTCGACCGAGTTCACCTTGCTGTACGGGGAGATCACCAGCAGCGGCTGCCGGGTGCCCGGGCCGCAGCGGTCCGCGTAGCCGCCCGCGGCGGCCGGACCGGCCTGGCAGGCCGGGCTGTCGTACGCCTTGCCGTTGGAGGCGAGCTTGGTGTCCTTCGAGCCGTTGGAAGGCGTGGCGAAGGCGTGGTCGTACCAGCCGTCGGAGTCGTCGTACGCGATCACGACCGCGGTGTCCTTCCACTGCGGCGAGGACTGGATCGCGTTGATCTCGTCGACCAGGAAGTGCTGTTCGTCGGTCGGGTCGGAGTAGGCGGCGTGGCCGTCCTGGTACTCCGCGGCCTTCAGGAAGCTGACGGCCGGCAGGTTGCCGCCCTTGAGCGCGGTGTCGAAGTCGCTCAGGTCGTAGTTGTGGTTCGCCTGGCCGTCGTGGCCGATCTCGGCCGCGTTCCGCGGCGGGAGGTGGTGCGGGTTGGAGGTGGACTTGTAGTACTGGAACGGCGAGTGGTGCGGGCTGTAGTCCTCCACCGCCACGCCGCCGACGTTGGTGTGCGTGTCGCCGGCGCAGGTGGCGTAGTCGCCGGCCTTGCCGTCCCAGGCCGTGGCCGGCCGGAAACCGCCCTGGAACCAGCCCCAGGTCACACCGCGCTGGTTGAGCATGTCGCCGATGTTCCTGCCCTGCATGACCGCCAGCGCGTTGCTGCTGGTGTGGTCCTTGTCCGAGCAGTCGTCGTAGGCCGGGTCGGGGTCGTTGATGACCGTGCCGACGCCCTTCGCGTCCGGCGACTGGACGGTGTACGCGTCCGGCGTCGCGGTCTGCTTCGGGTTCTCGCTGCCGCTCTTGGGGTCGACCGAGATCACCCCGTGCGTCTGGCCGGAGACGAGGTTCAGCGCGCCCGGCGTGGAGGGCCCGTAGGTGCTGCTCCAGGAGTTGTCGCTCAAGGAGTAGTGCTGGGCGTAGTTCCACAGGCCGGTGACGGTGTTGCCGTCGTAGTAGTCCATCACCAGGCCGGGCTCGCCGAACAGCGGGGCGGAGCACGTGCTGCTCTCGGTGTTCTGCACGTACGCGTCGGCCTTGCCGCCGTCCGCCGCGTACTGCTCGGGGCCGTAGCCGTGGTTCTGGTCGCAGGTCATCGCCTTGCCGGGACCCAGCCGCTTTGGCGCGTACTGGTTCGGGTTCTTGCTCAGCAGACCCGCGCGGGCGAGGGTGTCGATGTCCTTCGGGGTGTGCCTGGCGGCGGTGAACCTGGTGCCGTCGGTGTTGGCCGCCACCGGGTAGGTGCCGAAGTAGTGGTCGAACGAGACGTTCTCGTCGAAGATGACCACCAGGTGCTTGACGGGGGTCGCGGTGCCGCCGCCGTGGTGCGCCGGGTCCGCGTACGCGGCCGGCGCGGTGCCGCCCATCAGCACGAGGGCCGCGGCTCCGGCGAACGCCCCCCAGCGCGCGGGGCGCCTGAGCGCTCCCGACTCTCCATTCCTGCCCGAACCGCTTGTGGTGCTCATGTGCTCCCAGCCTCCGCTAAGTGGCGCTTCGCGTGTGCCGCTGACTCAATTCGCGCACGATGTCGAACGAGATCGTCCCGGACGTACCACGACATGCCAACAGACCGTCGATGGCGCTCAGGTGAACAGCGAGTCAGGAAATCCGAGGGAACTCTTTACTCCCCCTTGGTGATCGGGCGCGGTTTCCGGCCACCGACCGCCCTTCTCAGGCCAGCAGTGCCCGTCCCAGCCAGTCCGAGCGGTCGCGTACCCCGGGCAGCGCGAAGAAGTACCCGCCGCCGAACGGCGTCACGTAGTCCACCAGCGGCTCGCCCGCAAGCCGCTTCTGGACCGTCTCGAACTGCCGGACCAGGTCCCGCTGGTAGCAGACGAAGATCAGGCCCATGTCGAGATCGCCGTTGCTGTCCATGCCGCGGTCGTAGTTGTACCCGCGCCGCAGCAGCCGGGAGTCCGCGGTCCGCGCGGTACGCGGATTGGCCAGGCGTATGTGGCTGTCCAGCGGTATCACGTCGCCGGTCGGGTCCTGGGCGTACGCCGGCGTGTCGAACTCCCCGTCGCCGTCCAGCGGCGCGCCCGTCGCCTTGCTCCGGCCGAAGATCCGCTCCTGCTCGGTGACCGACACCCGGTCCCAGAACTCGACCAGCATCCGGATCACCCGCACCACCTGGTACGAGCCGCCGGCCGCCCACGGCGGCTCGCCGTCACCGGCCGTCCACAGCAGGCGGTCCGCGACCGCCGGGTCGGTGACGTCCGGGTTGGCCGTACCGTCCTTGAAGCCCAGGTGGTTGCGCGGTGTGCCGCTGGGCCTCGGGGGACTGGTGAACCCGTCGATCCGCCACCGCACCTGCATGCCGCCGCGGGTGTGGCGGGCGATGTCCCGCAGCGCGTGCAGCACCGCGTCCGGGTGCGCCGCGCCGATCTGCAGGCTCAGGTCGCCGTGGCACCAGGCCGGGTCGAGGTCGTCGTCGGGGAACGCCGGCATCCGCTTCAGCCGGGCCGGGCGGCGCCCCGCCAGCCCGAACCGGTCGTCGAACAGCGACGCCCCCACCCCGACGGTGACCGTCAGTCCGTCGCCGGGCACCCGCGGGCCCAGCGTGCCGCTGTCCGACGGCGGGCCGGTGATCCCCAGCGGCGCCGGCGTGCCGCCCGCGGTCAGGAAACGGGCGCGCTCGGTCACCGCACGCAGCAGTTCGGTCAGTTCGCGGCGGTCGGCGGCCGTCACGTCGTAGGACAGGAAGACGGTGGAGCGCTGGACGGGTTCGGCGATGCCCGCCTGGTGCACGCCGTGGAAAGGGGCGGGGCCGCCTCCCGCGCCCGCGCCCGTGTCCGCGCCCGGGCTCGCCGTGGCGCTCGCGTCCGCGGTCAGGGCCGCGGCGGCGGCGCCCGCCCCCGCGACCGCCCCGACCGTTCCCACACCGAGCGCCGCGCCGCGCAGGAAGCCGCGCCGCCGCAGGGCCCCGGCGGCCTCGGGCGTGTCGGTCATGCCGTCCTCCGTACGTCGAAGATCGTCGCCACCGGGGCGAGTCGTTCCAGCAGGTCGCCCACGTCGGCGTTGATCCGCTGCCGCTGGTCGTGGGAGAGCGCGCCGAGCGGGGTCCACGAGCCGCCGCGGTGCCGATCGTCCAGGTCCCGCTGGGTGCGGTCCAAGGCCGCCTCCAGCTGCGGCAGTTGCGGGTCGCGGGGGACCAGCAGCGCGTGCAGCTCGGCGAGCACCTCGCGCGTGCCGTCCAGATTGGCCCGCGCGGTGGCGAGGCTGGTGCCGCTGCCGTAGTCGGTACGGCCGGTCAGCTCGAACTGCTGCGTGTTCTCCAGGATCTCGTGCGCCCGCAGCCCCAGGTCGGCCGGGTCCATCCGGGCCTGCGCCCAACTGGCGCGCAGCGCCTTGGTGTCGCTCACCAGCCGTGCCGCCGCGCCCCGCAGCGACGCCGCCGACGCGCCGCGCCACAGCCCGTACTCGATCCGGTGGAAGCCGGTGAAGCCCGGGTCGTCCACGGCGCCGCCGGCGCGGGCCGCCGTGCCGTTGATCCTGCCGTCCGCGTCGCCGAACGTGCCGTAGGCGGCGCCCATCCGCTCGTACACCAGGTGGGCCGCCAACCAGTCGCGCCGCGCGGCGGCCAGGTCCCCGCCGGTGATGTCCGCGTCGAGCTTGACCGCTCCGGCGACCAGGTCGTTCATCCGCGCGCCGATCCACTTCTGGTACGCGAGCGCGGGCGGGATCAGGTCGTGCCCGCTGACCGGCAGCGCGGCGGGCCCCCGCGGGGCGTGCCCCGGCACGACCACCGACGGGCCGGTGACCGCGTCCGCGTCCTCCGCCAGGCACTTGAAGGCGTACGTGCCGCTGCCCAGGTCCACCACCATCGGCCGGGTCGTGCCCGGCGCGAGCCCGTCGACCTCGCCGTAGACCTGCCCGGTGCGCGGATCGGTCAGGTACACCTCCGCGGCGGCCGCGCCCGTGTTGCGCAGGTCGAAGGCCTGCGTTCCGGTGTGCGGGCGCACCCAGCCGTGCCCGCAGCCGCCCGGCGAGACCAGGACGGTGGTGTGCCGCAGGCCGTCCGCCGCGGGGGCGGCGGCCTGCTTGGCGTCGTCCCGGCCGCCACCTCCGCCACTGCCGCCGTAGGCCAGCACTCCGGCGGTCACCGCGGCCGCGGCCGCCACCGCGGCGACGGCCTGCCACATGCGCCCGCGGCGGCGCGAGGAAGAGGAAGAGGAAGAGGACGGCGGCCGGCCGGTCCTGACCGGTCCGGACCCGGTGGCGTCCGTGCCCCGGGGGCCCGCGGGCTCCGGGGAGCCGTCCGCGGACCCCGCGGGGAGGCCGTCCCCGACGCTCTCCCCGGAGCCGTCCCCGCGGTGGTCCCGGGGACGGGCCGGGGAATCGGCCCGGGAATCGGCCCGGGAATCGGCCTGGTGATCGGCCCGGGGGCCGGATCCCGCGACAGCCCCGGCATCGGGCGTCGCCGCGGGCTCCGGCACGGGCGCGGCGGGTTCGGCGGACACGGCCGGACCTCCGGAAGTCGGTGCGTGGCGGAACTCAAGGGCGCCTCACCTTATGCACCGCGCGGACCGCGCACCCAGTCCCCGCCGCAACCGCTGCCCACAATTCCCGCGGGGTTCACCCGCTCGTCACAGTGCGGGCCGGCCGGGCCGGCCGGCGTGCGGCGGCCGGCGGCCGGCGCGGTCCAAGCCGGTCCGGGGGCGGTCACGGTGTGGTCGCCGGCTCGGTCGTCGGCTCGGTCGTCGGCCGGGTCGCGGCGGGGTCGCCCTCGCCCGGCCGGCGGCGCGGCCCTCCCCGCTCGCCGCCGCGTTCGAGGCGGCGGCGCGCGAAGCGCTCGCCTGAACGGCGGCGGCTCGCGGGGCGCTTCCCGCCCCGTCCGCCCGCCCGGCCCTGTGCGGCGCTTCAGCCGCAGGTCAGCAGGCCCGCGTTCTGCTTGGCCGTGAGCACCCGCCGCACACTGTCGTCCACGTTCCTGCGCAAGGCGGCGTCCTGCGGCAGCCGGGCCAGCACCGCCGAGGTCATCGGGCCGATGTCCGCCGGCTGGACGGTCAGCAGGACGTTGCCGCCGGCGGCGAAGAAGTCCAGGGCCCGCCGGGCCGGCGTACGGTCGGCGACCGCCACGGCCTGGCCCAGGTCGTCGGAGATGATCACGCCCTTGAAGCCCAGCGAACCGCGCAGCAGGGTGCGCAGCACCACCGGGGAGAACACGGCCTGCCGGGACGGGTCGATCCTGGCGTAGGTGGCGGAGGAGACCATCACGAACGGCACACCCGCGTCGATGGCCGACTTGAACGGCTGCAGGAACGGGTCGGTGCTGGTGGTGACCCCGTCCACCACGCCCGCCGTCGTGTCGGTGTTGCCGGTCACCCGGCCCAGCCCCGGGAAGTGCTTGGCGGTGGCGACGACGCCGGCCCGCGCCATCCCGCGAAGGAAGGCGGTGCTGTGCGAGGCCACGGTCGCGGGGTCGGTGCCGTACTCGCGGGACAGCTTCCCGATGGGGGCGTTGACGTTCACCAGGGCGGGCGGCACGGTGTCGGCGACCGGCGCCAGGTTCATGGTGACCCCGGCCGCCCGCAGCTGCCGGCCCCAGGTCTCGGCGTCCTTCTGCAGCGTGGCCGGCGCCGAGGTGCCCTGCCGCGCGGCGCTCGGGATCACGCTGAACCCGGGGCCGTTCAGCACCTGCACCAGACCGCCCTCCTGGTCGGTGGCCACCAGCATGCCCACCGTGACCCCCTTGACGGGCGAGGTCAGGGCCCGCGCCCGGTTCGCGACGGACCTCACCGCCGCGGTCCCCGCGTTCGTGTGCACCTTCAGGAACACCGAGCCGGTCTTCCCCTGCCTGATCGCCGCCGCCTCGGCCGTGGTCATTCCCGTGGTGCTCACGGAGGTCATGAACAGCTGCCCCACCCGCTGCGCCTGGCTCATGGCGTTCACCGTCCGGTCCACGCAGCTCGACGGCCGCGTGGTCCCGGTGGCCGCGCCCGACGAAGCGGTCGGCCGCGTGGCGGAGCCCGGCACGGACGACGCC
The DNA here is from genome assembly GCF_020400825.1 of Streptomyces sp. HPF1205. GTDB lineage: Bacteria > Actinomycetota > Actinomycetes > Streptomycetales > Streptomycetaceae > Actinacidiphila. The sequence continues at coordinate 173,169 of NZ_JAINVH010000010.1, read as the reverse complement.
GAGGTGGTCGGGCTCGCGGCGGTGCCGGTGGCGGTCGTGCCACCGGTGCCCGAGGGCGCTGCCGACGACACGGTCGGCGTACGGCTGTTGCCGTCGCCGCACCCGGCGACGGCGAGCAGCACCCCCGCCGCGAGGCAGACCGGCAGCCGGCCGGCGCGCAGCCGTCCTCGGGCGGCGGTCCGTGGTCCGGCGCCGGTGGGGCGGCCGGCGGGGGGCTGCGGAGCGGAGAGCGGCTGACGCACTGCGGAACCTCACACCTCGTCGTTCGGTCGGGGGGCTGGAGCGTGGGTGGTGCTCCCATGTCCTTTGCCACGCGAAACGCCAGTCATCTCGTGTGACGAAAAGAAACCCTCGTCAGGGGGCCAGAATGCCCTCTCACGGCCCCGTCCCGCACACCGGGGGTGGGCATGTGCAAGTGCTTGACGGTCCGTGACGTCCGGGTTCAGCATGTGGGAGCGCTCCCACCCCCCACCGCTGGAGGACGCGTGACCAGATTCCGCATACCACCCGGAGCCCGGCGGGCCCGGGCGGCCGCCGTCACCCTGGCGGCGGCACTGCTGCCCCTGACCCTCGCGGCGGCGGCCGGGGCCCCCGCCGCCCACGCCGCCAGGAACGCCGCGGACGCCGCCCCCGCGTACAACTACGCCGAGGCCCTCCAGGACTCGATGCTCTTCTACGAGTCCCAGCGCTCCGGCAAGCTGCCCGCCGACAACCGGGTCTCCTGGCGCGGCGACTCCGACCTGTCCGACGGCGCCGACGTGGGCATCGACCTGACCGGCGGCTACCACGACGCCGGCGACGAGGTGAAGTTCGGCTTCCCGATGGCGTTCTCGATGACCATGCTGGCCTGGGGCGGCGTCGACGAGTCCGCCGGCTACACCAAGAGCGCCCAGAGCACCTACCTGCTGCGCAACCTGCGCTGGGGCGACGACTGGCTGCTCAAGGCCCACCCCTCGCCCAACGTGCTGTACGGCCAGGTGGGCGACGGCAGCTCCGACCACTCCTTCTGGGGGCCGGCCGAGGTCAACCCCTCGCCCCGCCCCTCGTACAAGATCGACGCCTCCTGCCCCGGCTCCGACCTGGCCGGGGAAGCGGCGGCGGCGCTGGCCTCCTCCTCCATGGTGTTCAAGGCGAGCGATCCCACCTACGCGGCGACGCTGCTGACCAACGCCAAACAGCTCTACACCTTCGCCGACACCTACCGCGGCACCTACGACAAGTGCATCACCGCCGCCCAGGGCTACTACAACTCCTGGAGCGGCTACTGGGACGAGCTGGTGTGGGGCGCGATCTGGCTGTACCGGGCCACCGGCGACAGCTCGTACCTGACGAAGGCGGAGACGTACTACGCGCAGCTCCCGAAGATGAGCCAGTCCACCACGCCCGAGTACAACTGGACGCTGGCCTGGGACGACAAGAGCTACGGCGACTACCTGCTGCTGGCCGAACTGACCGGTCAGCAGTCTTACGTCGACGACGCCGAGCGCTGGCTGGACTGGTGGACGACGGGCGTGGGCGGCTCCAAGGTCGCCTACTCGCCCGGCGGCCAGGCGTTCCTGGACACCTGGGGCTCGCTGCGCTACTCGTCCAACACCGCGTTCGCCGCGCTGCAGTTCAGCCACTGGCTGACCGGCCAGGGCAGGGACACGGCGAAGGCGCAGACGTACCACGACTTCGGGGTGCGGCAGATCGGCTACGTGCTCGGCGACAACCCGCGCCACGAGAGCTACGAGATCGGCTTCACCAACTCGGGGACCAACACGAACTGGCCGCAGAACCCGCACAACAGGACCGCGCACGGCTCGTGGGACCAGTCCATGTCCGATCCGCCCACCACCCGGCACCTGGACATCGGCCTGCTGGTCGGCGGACCGTCGAGCGCGAACGACTCCTTCACCGACGACCGCCAGCAGTACGCGATGACCGAGGGCGCCCTCGACTACAACGCGGGCTTCTCCGGCGCGCTCGCCGCGCTCACCGACGAGTACGGCGGCACCCCGCTGACCGGATTCCCGAAGAAGGAGAGCCCCGACGGCCCCGAGGAGTTCATGCAGGCCGCCGTCAACACCGCGGGCACGAACTTCTACGAGATCAAGGCCCAGGTGGTCAACAAGTCCGGATGGCCCGCCCGGCACCTCACCCACGGCAGCTTCCGCTGGTACTTCACCCTCGACCCGGGCACCAGCGCGTCCCAGGTCACGCTCACCTCGCCGTACAACCAGTGCTCGGCGCCGACCGGGCCCACCCAGTACTCCGGCAGCGTCTACTACGTGACCGTGAGCTGCGAGGGCCAGGACATCGCGCCCGCCGGGCAGTCGGCCTTCCACCGGGAGGTGCAGTTCCGGCTGACCTTCCCCGGCGCCCACAACCCGGCGAACGACTGGTCCTACCAGGGAGTCCCCACCACGCCGGGCGCCACGCCGGTGACGGTCCAGAACGTGGTGCTGTACGACGGGTCCACCGCGGTGTGGGGCAACGCGCCCGACGGCTCAAGCACTCCGCCGCCCACCAGCCCGCCGCCCACCACGCCCCCGCCCACGAGTCCGCCTCCGACGAGTCCGCCTCCCACCACCCCGCCGCCGACCGGCGGCGCGGCCTGCGCCGTGGTGTACAAGGTCACCAGCTCCTGGAGCGGCGGCTTCCAGGCGGACGTGGCCGTCACCGACACCGGGGCGAGCGCCGTCAACGGCTGGAAGCTGACCTGGACGTTCGGCGGTGACCAGAAGATCGGCAACGGCTGGAACGGCACCGTCTCCCAGAGCGGCCAGAAGGTGACCGTCACCGACGCCGGCTACAACGCCGCCATAGCCCCCGGCGGCTCGGTCGACATCGGCTTCACCGCCACCTGGTCCAGCAGCAACGCGGCACCGACCGGCTTCGCGCTGAACGGCGCCGCCTGTTCGACCTGACCGTCGGTGAACACCGGGCCGGGGCACCGTCGAATCGCGACGGGGCCCCGGCCCGTGGCGTGTCCGGCGCGCCACGGGACATGCGTCAGTGCAGGGGACGGCCGCCTGATCCACAGCGGTGGCCGTGCACCGCCAACGGAAGTGTCCGGCGCGCGACAGCCGCGGGCCGGTGTGAGACTGACCGGCGAGGAGGTGATCTTCCATGGCCGTGCACCGGCCGAGTACCGCGCAGAGCGGGACCGTCACCACCGACGTACCCGCGCGCCTGGACCGGCTGCCGTGGTCGCGGTGGCACTGGATGATCGTGGTGGGTCTGGGGACCGTGTGGATTCTGGACGGCCTGGAGGTGACCACGGTCGGCAACATCGCCGGCCGGCTGTCGCAGGAGGGCAGCGGCCTGGCCGTGACCTCGGCTCAGATCACCGGCATAGCGGCCGCCCTCTACGTGGCCGGAGCCTGCTCCGGCGCCCTGTTCTTCGGCTGGCTGACCGACCGCCGGGGCCGCAAGAAACTGTTCATGCTCACCCTGGCGGTGTACCTGGGCGCCACCGCCATGACCGCGCTGTCCTTCGCGCCCTGGTGGTTCTTCCTGTTCCGCTTCCTCACCGGTTTCGGCATCGGGGGCGAGTACGCGGCCATCAACTCGGCCATCGACGAACTCATCCCGTCCCGCTACCGCGGCCGGGTGGACCTGATCATCAACGGCAGCTACTGGCTCGGCGCCGTCGGCGGCTCGTTGCTGTCCATCGTCGCCCTCAACACCCGAATCTTCCCGGTCGACGTGGGCTGGCGGCTCACCTTCGCGCTCGGCGTCGTGCTCGGCCTGGTCATCCTGCTGGTCCGCCGGCACGTGCCGGAGAGCCCGCGCTGGCAGTTCATCCACGGGCGCGGTGACGAGGCGGACCAACTGGTCGACTCGGTGGAGCGGCGGATCGAGCAGGAGAAGCAGGAGCGGCTGCCGCGCGTGCGGCAGCGGATGACCATCCACCAGCGCGAGAGCATCGGCTTCGGCGTCATCGCGAGGACCGTCTTCACCGCCTACCCCAAACGGGCGATCCTGGGCCTGGCCCTCTTCGTCGGCCAGGCGTTCCTCTACAACGCGATCACCTTCGGCTTCGGCAGCATCCTCACCACGTTCTTCGACGTCGGCACCGGCGACACCGGCTACTACTTCGCGGTCATCGCGGCCGGCAACTTCCTCGGCCCGCTGCTGCTCGGCCACCTCTTCGACACGCTGGGCCGGCGCGTCATGATCTCGTCCACCTACATCGTGTCGGGTCTGCTGCTGTTCGGCACCGCCTGGCTGTTCGACCGCGGCTCGCTGGACGCCACCACGATCACCGCCTGCTGGTGCGTGGTGCTGTTCTTCGCCTCGGCCGGTGCCAGCAGCGCCTACCTGACGGTCTCGGAGATCTTCCCGATGGAGACGCGGGCCATGGCCATCGCGTTCTTCTACGCCCTGGGCACCGCGGCCGGCGGCATCAGCGGTCCGCTGGTCTTCTCCGACCTCACCAAGTCCGGTGTCGTCGGCGACACGGTGCTGGCCTTCGTCATCGGAGCGTCCCTGATGTGCGCGGCCGGTCTGGTCGCCGCCTTCCTCGCGGTCGACGCGGAACAGCGGTCGCTCGAGGACATCGCCGCCCCGCTGTCGGCCGCGCCGGCGGCGAGCCCGACGGGCGGCGCCTGAGCGGAACGAACGGGGAGGGGTGCCCGGTCCCGGGGGCCCCTCCTTCGTGCTCGGTGCGGGTCGCCTGGAGCGCCGGACCGTCCGGAGTGCCGGACCGCCACGCGGACGGGAGGACGGGAGGACCCGCAGTCGAGCGGGCCGCGAAGCCACGGGCCGCGGAGGCGAGGACGCCATTGGACGCAGGGAAGCCGCGCACGCGAACGGCGGCCGCGGCCCGGGGAGGGGTTCCGGGCGGCGGCCGCCGAGTGCGAGTGCGCGGCGGGCGCGACGTCACTCCTGCGCGAGCAGTCCCGCGCGCAGTTTCGCGATGGTGCGGCTGAGCAGCCGGGAGACGTGCATCTGCGAGTAGCCCAGCTCCTCACCGATCTGCGCCTGCGTCATCTCCTCGCCGAACCGCATCCTCAGCAGCCGCCGGTCCCGCTCGGGCAGCTTCTCGATCAGCGGTGCGAGGCTGTGGAAGTCCTCCACCAGCTCCAGCGCCGGGTCGCAGGCCCCGAAGGTCTCGGCGAGCGTGCGTCCTTCGCCCTCCGCGCCGCCGTCGGTGTCGCTGTACGGGGTGTCGAGCGAGCCGGCCGTGTAGCCGTTGGCCGCGACCAGGCCCTCCAGGACCTCCTCCTCGCTCATGCCGAGGTGCTCGCCCAGTTCCTGCACCGTCGGGTCCCGGTCCAGGACGACCGACAGCTCCTCCTTCGCCTTGCTGAGCTCGACCCGCAGCTCCTGCAGCCTGCGCGGCACGTGCACCGCCCAGGAGGTGTCGCGGAAGAACCGCTTCATCTCCCCGACGATGTACGGGATGGCGAAGGTGGTGAACTCCGTCTCCCGCGACAGGTCGAAGCGGTCGATCGCCTTGATCAGGCCGATCGTGCCCACCTGGATGATCTCCTCGTGGTCGGTGGCCGGCCTGTTGCGGTACCGGCCCGCCGCGAAGTGCACCAGCGCGAGATTCATCTCGATGAGCGTGTTGCGCGCGTATTGGTATGCGGCTGTTCCCTCCTCCAGCTCCTGCAGGCGGTTGAAGAAGAGCTTCGACAGCGCCCGGGCGTCCTTCGGTGCCACGCCCGCCGCGTCATCGATCAACGGCAGTCCGCCGGTGGTGCATTCGTCCCCCACCGCCCACTGCGCCCTCATCGCGGTCCCGTTCGTGCCTTCCGACTTGCCAACCGTTGTGGTCACGTCATCGCCTCGCACATCGTCGACTGTTCGCGAGCCGCCTTCCCGCTCCGAGCGGATGTATTCCACATCATTACCCGACTTCTTCGTCCCGGTATTCGTCCGGGACCCGGGCGCGCCCCGGCCCGCCGGCGTACCCGGCTTCCGTACCGGTCCCGGGGCGGCCGGCGCGGTCCTCGCGCGCCCGCCCGGGGCCGCCGCCCGCCCCGTGCCGCAGGCCGTCCATCAGCAGGTCGAGCAGCCTGCCCGCCTGCTCGCGGTTGTCGGGCCGGCCGGCCGCCAGCGACACCCCGCTCAGCGCGGTGAGCACGTCCGCGGGATCGATGTCGGTACGCAGCGCGCCCTCCCGCGCACCCGCCTCCAGCAGTGCGGACAGCGTCCCGACGAGCAGGTCGCGGCTGTGCGCGAAGGGGTTGCCGCCGGAGGCGACGACCGCCCGCAGGGCGTCGGCCATGCCCCGCTTGGCGATCATGTAGTCGACGAAGCGGTCCATCCACGCCCGCGTGGCCAGGTCGGCCGGGCCGGCGTCGAGCAGCAGCGGGGCCGCCTCGCACAGCCGGGTGAGCTCACTGCGGTACGCGGCCTCGACCAGCGCCTCCCGGGTGGGGAAGTGGCGGTAGAGGGTGCCGATGCCGACCCCGGCGTCCTTGGCGATGGCCTCCAGCGTCACCTCGCCGCCGTCGGCGAGCGCGCTGACGGCGGCGGCGAGCAGGCGCTCGCGGTTGCGCCGCGCGTCGGCGCGCAACGGACGTGAACCGGTGCCCGGCACGGTGGCACTCCTTCGCTTGCAAGCGGAGGAACCTCCGCTTATGGTGGGTCGTAGTGGAGGAACCTCCGGTTCCACCATGGTACCGGCCGCTCCCACGGCGCGCGGGCGCGCGCCCGCGGCCGGCCGGCCGCCGGCCGGACTCCGCCGCACCGGCACATCTTCACGGATCGGCCCTCGCGCCGAGAAATGGTCCGACATGACTTCGCACTCCTTGACCACCACCCCCTTCGACCGTCACTCGACCGCGGCCGAGGTCGTCGCCGGCATCGACCTCACCGGCCGCAGGGCCGTCGTGACCGGCGCTGCCTCCGGGATCGGCGTCGAGACCGCCCGCGCCCTGGCCGGCGCCGGCGCCGAGGTCACCCTCGCCGTCCGGGACACCGCCGCGGGTGAGCGGACCGCGCGCGACATCACCGCCGGCGCCGACAGCAAGAACGTACGGGTGGCCCGTCTCGACCTCGCCGACCAGGCCTCGGTGACCGCCTTCGCCGAGGCGTGGCACGGACCGCTGCACATCCTCGTCAACAACGCGGGGGTCATGGCCTCGCCCGAGACGCGCACCCCCGAGGGCTGGGAGCTGCAGTTCGCCACCAACCACCTCGGCCACTTCGCGCTCACCGCCGGGCTGCGCGAGGCGCTCGCGCGGGCCGGCGGTGCCCGCGTGGTGTCGGTGAGTTCCTCGGCCCACCTGCGCTCGCCCGTGGTCTTCGAGGACATCCACTTCCTGCGGCGGCCCTACGACCCGTGGCTCGCCTACGGGCAGTCCAAGACCGCCAACGTGCTGTTCGCCGTCGAGGCGAGCAAGCGCTGGGCGGCGGACGGGATCACCGTCAACGCCCTCATGCCCGGCGGAATCCGCACCAACCTGCAGCGCCACGTCACCGACGAGGAGCTGAACCGGCTGTGGGCCCGGTCCGGCGCGGGCGGCGCCGACTGGAAGACGCCGGAACAGGGAGCCGCGACCTCCGTCCTCGTGGCGACCTCGCCGCTGCTCGACGGCGTCGGCGGCCGCTACTTCGAGGACTGCCGGGAAGCGGAGGAGAACCAGCCGGGCACCCGCCGGGGCGTGGCGCCGTACGCCCTCGACCCCGAGGCCGCGGCCCGGCTCTGGGAGGTCACCGAGGAGATGCTGGCCGCCCGCACGGCCTGAACCGCACGGCCTTCCCGACCGGCCCGAACGGCCTCGACCGCCTGGGCGGCCTCAACCGCCCGAACGGCCCGGACCGCCCGAACGGCCCGAGCGGCTTCGGGCCCGGGCGGTTCCCCGATCGTGCCGGGCCGCCCGCGGCGGACCGGCCGTACCCCTGCCGTACGGCCGGTCCGCGAAGAAGACGGGCGTCATGCCTTCCTGGGGCTGCTCTCGCCGGCGGGCCGGCCACCCGGGTCGGTGGTGCAGCCGCCCTTGCGGCAGTTCACGTCGGGACAGGACATCGTGGGTCACCTCTTTTCTGCCAGGTCGTCGGGAACGCAGTCCAGAAGGAGCTTGTCGACGCGCTTCCCGTGCCACAGGGCGGCGCTGCGCAGCCGTCCGGCGATGCGGAAACCGGCCTTGAGGTAGGCGTGCACCGCGGCGGTGTGGGGAGCGAGCACCTCCAGCCACACCGCGCTGAGCGACGCGATGGTGAACGCCCAGTCCAGGGTGAGCGCGGTCGCCTCGGCCGCGTAGCCCCGGCCGCGTTGCTCCGGGGCTATCACCACGGTGAATTCGGCGGTGTTGACGGACTGGTCGACATTGAGGGAGGTGGTCCCCACCGGGGTCCCGCCGTCAGCGGTGACCACCTCGAAAAGCTGGTAGTGGGTGGTGGTGTGACCGCTGTGGAATCTGGCCCGGAAGACTTCCCAGGACACCGGCCAGCGGGCACCGAAACCGACGACCGTCGCCGGGTCGGTCTCCCACCGGTGGTAGTCCTGCATCATCTCTTCCCTCGCCAGCGCCAGCGCCAGCCGTTCCCCGGTGCGCAGCGGTACCGGTGCGGTGGTGCGGGGTGTGGTCATCACGCGATGTCTCCCCTAGGTTTGCCCGGTCGGGCTCGTTGCGACCGTCCATAAAGCGTCATTCCTTTGACCGCGCGAAGGGGGCCGATCCCCGGTATTGGCGCGGGAGCGGCGGATATGTGCTTGTCGCCGTTCCGGTTACGCCGCGAAGGCGGACGTACCGCGACCGGCCGGTGGCCCGCCGTGACCGCAAGCACGCCTCATGCGTCGCTCCGGTGGATCGGCGTCACAGCAGACGTCGGTGGTCGGCCGCCCGGCCGGGCCGCAGCGCCTCCTCGGGGCCGCGCGGGACATGGCCGGATCGCGAGCAACCTTTTCCGGCCACGCCCGGCACGGTAGAGGTGGCCGCGGGCGGGGAAGGCAACGAGCACGGTCGTCGAGGGCGGGAGGATCAGTGAAGGTCGGGCTGCTGACGCGCGAGTACCCGCCGGACGTGTACGGCGGGGCGGGGGTGCACGTCGAGTTCCTGGCCCGGCACTTGCGCGCCCTGGCGGACGTCGAGGTGCACTGCTGGGGCCGGGGCGGCGACGAACCCGGGGTGGTCCGGCACGGCCCGCCCGGCTTCCTGGACGGCGCCAACGACGCCCTGCGCACCTTCGGCACCGACCTGTCCATGACCGCCGCCCTGCGGGGCCGCGACCTGGTGCACTCCCACACCTGGTACGCCAATCTGGCCGGCCACCTCGCCAAGCTGCTGTACGGGGTGCCGCACGTGTTGACCGCCCACTCGCTGGAACCGCTGCGGCCCTGGAAGGCCGAGCAACTGGGCGGCGGCTACGCCCTGTCCAGCTGGGCCGAGCGCACCGCGATGGAGTCCGCCGACGCCGTGGTCGCGGTCTCCGAGGGCATGCGCGGCGACATCCTCGGCTGCTATCCGGCGCTCGACCCCGGCCGCGTGCACGTCATCCGCAACGGCATCGACACCGCCACCTACCGCCCCGACGCCCGCACCGACGCGCTGGAGCGGATCGGCGTCGACCCCGACCGCCCGTACGTGCTGTTCGTCGGCCGCATCACCCGGCAAAAGGGCGTCCCCCACCTGCTGCGCGCCGCCCGCCGCACCGATCCGGCCGTGCAGCTCGTGCTGTGCGCGGGCGCACCCGACACCCCCGCCCTGGACCGCGAGTTCCGTGCGCTGTTCGACGAACTGAGGGCCGTCCGCGACGGGGTGCACTGGATACCGGCGATGCTGCCGCGGCCCGCCGTCGTCCAACTCCTCACCCACGCGGCGGTGTTCGTCTGCCCTTCGGTGTACGAGCCGCTCGGCATCGTCAACCTGGAGGCCATGGCGTGCGGCACCGCCGTCGTCGCCTCCGCGGTCGGCGGCATACCCGAGGTCGTGCGGGACGGCGTCACCGGACTCCTGGTGCCCTACGACGAGGGGCGCCCCGAGGACTTCGAGGCCGCCCTTGCCGCCGCCGTGGACCGGCTCACCGGCGATCCGGCGCTGGCCGCCCGTATGGGCGAGGCCGGCCGGGACCGCGCCGTACGAGAATTCGGCTGGGACACCGTGGCGGCACGCACCGCCGAGCTGTACACGCGGGTCCTCGGCGGCGGATGAGACCCGTGCCCGTCCACACCGACGGGCGACCCCGGACGCGGGCAGGACACAGGCGGACACAGGCGGACACGATCCAAGGGGGAACCCGATGCGCGGTGGACCTTCGGTGCTGGGCATAGTGCTGGCCGGCGGGGCGGGCAAGCGGCTGATGCCGCTCACCGCCGACCGGGCCAAACCCGCGGTCCCCTTCGGCGGCACCTACCGCCTGGTGGACTTCGTGCTGTCCAACCTGGTCAACGGGGACATGATGCGGGTCTGCGTGCTGACCCAGTACAAGTCGCACTCCCTGGACCGGCACATCAGCACCACCTGGCGGATGTCGAGCCTGCTGGGCAACTACGTCACGCCCGTGCCCGCCCAGCAGCGGCTCGGCCCGCGCTGGTACCTGGGCAGCGCCGACGCCATCCTGCAGTCCCTGAACCTGGTGTACGACGAACGGCCCGACTACATAGCCGTGTTCGGCGCCGACCACGTCTACCGGATGGACCCGCGGCAGATGCTCGCCCAGCACATCGAGCACGGCGCCGGCGTCACGGTGGCCGGCATCAAGGTGCCCAGGGCCGACGCGCACGGCTTCGGCGTGATCACCCCGGGCGCCGACGGCATCCAGGTGGAGCGGTTCCTGGAGAAGCCCGCCGACCCGCCGGGACTGCCCGACGACCCGGCCCACGTCTTCGCGTCCATGGGCAACTACCTGTTCACCACGAAGACCCTGATCGACGCGCTGCAGGAGGACGCCGAGGACCCGCAGTCGGTGCACGACATGGGCGGCAGCATCCTGCCCCGGCTCACCGGCAAGGGCGTCGCCCAGGTCTACGACTTCGGTACCAACCACGTACCCGGCGAGACCGCCCGCGACCACGGCTACTGGCGCGACGTCGGCACCCTGGACGCCTACTACGACGCCCACATGGACCTGGTCGGCGAGCACCCCGCCTTCAGCCTGCACAACGGCAACTGGCCCATCTACACCCACACCGGACCGCTGCCGCCCGCGAAGATCGCGGCAGGCGGCATCGTGGGGGAGTCGGTGATCAGCCCCGGCTGCGTGATCCGCGGCCAGGTCACCCGCTCGGTGCTCTCGCCCGGGGTGATCGTGGACCCCGGCGCGGTGGTGCAGGGCTCGGTGCTGCACGACAACGTACGGGTCGGCCGCGGCGCCATCGTCCGCGGCGCGGTGCTGGACAAGAACGTGGACGTGCCGCCCGGCGGGACCATCGGGGTCAACCCCGACCGCGACCGGGAGCTGTACACGGTCTCCGCCTCGGGCGTGATCGTGCTCGGCAAGGGCCAGCCCGTCCGCTGACCGGATCACGGCGGTCCCGGGCACCGGGCGCGGGCCGGATCGGAAACCGGTTCGGCGCAAGGCATTGACGGTGTCACGGGACCGCTCTACCGTCACGGGTCGTACGTCGTACGTCGTACGTGGTACGTCATATATCAGAATCGCTCCACCCGTCGGGGATCCCGCGGAGCAAGGGCGTTGACGCCTATGGCAAGCGCTTGCTACGTTGGCGGTGATGCGACGGTGACACAGGTGACCTGAGTTCGGGCCGAGTTGTCCTACCCGTTTCTCGGAGACCCTGGTCGAACCGCAATGATGACGCCTGCGCGCCCGGCTCCCGATGTCCGGGGGTAATCGCACGCCGGCACAGTAAGCGCTTGCTGATCGTTTACCGACGGTGAGCGTGTTTCGTCGCCGCCCCCCACGGCGGCCCCCCACATCCTCCTGACGAGAGGGAACGGCACATGAAGCTCACGCACGTATCAGTCGAGCGCCCGAGCGGCGCGCGCCGCCGGCGTCTGGCGGCCGCCGCGGGCACCGCGGCCCTGGCCCTGGCGGTCGTCCCCGCGGTGACCGGCGCCCCCAGCGCCCACGCGGCGTCCTACGAGTCGTCGCCCGTCGGGTACGGCGCCGGCACCACCGGCGGCGGCTCGGCCGCGGCCAAGACCGTCAGCAGCCTGTCCGCGTTCAAGAGCGCGGTCAGCGGCGATTCCGCGAAGGTCGTCAAGGTCTCCGGCCTGATCCCGCTGTCCGGCCAGGTCGACGTCGGCTCCAACACCACCGTGCTCGGAGTCGGGTCGAACTCCGGCTTCACCGGCGGCGGCCTGCGGGTGAAGGACAGGACCAACGTCATCATCCGCAACCTGGTGATCAGCAAGGCCGTCGGCACGGACGCGATCACCGTGCAGCACTCCACGAAGGTCTGGGTCGACCACAACGACCTGTCGTCCGACCAGAGCCACGGCAAGGACTACTACGACGGCCTGCTCGACATCACGCACGCCGCCGACTACGTGAGCGTGTCGTGGAACAAGTTCCACGACCACTACAAGGTGTCCCTGGTCGGCCACTCCGACAGCAACGCCTCGGAGGACACCGGCCACCTGCGGGTGACCTACAGCCACAACTGGTTCTACAACGTCAACTCCCGGCTGCCCAGTCTGCGCTTCGGCAAGGGCCACATGTTCAACAACTACTACGAGAACGTCGGCGACAGCGGCATCCACTCCCGGATGGGCGCGGAGGTCTACGTCGAGAAGAACGTCTTCACCAACGTCCCCGACGCCATCACCACCACCGGCGACAGCCCCACCGACGGCTACGCCAACCAGTCCGGCAACATCCTCAACAACTCCACCACCGACATCACCCGGACGTCCTCCTACAAGCCCTCCTACAGCTACAGCGCCGAGAGCGCCTCGACCGTGGTCTCCTCGGTGACCGCGGGAGCCGGCACCGGCAAGGTGGGCTGACCGTACGACCCCGGTACGGGGCCGCGCCTCCTCGCGGCCCCGTACCGGGGGCACCACGTACGAGCCGCGTGACGACGGCCCGCACGGCAGCGACCGTGCGGGCCGTCGGCGTGCCCGGGCCCCACCCGAACGGCGTACGTGCGGTGGCCCCCGGGCGGCGGACGGTGACAAGACTGGAGAAGCGTGCGTGCGACGTCCCGGGCCGGGCAGGCGAACGCCATGACCGGACAGCGCGCGGGTCCCCGCGCACATTCCCCCGTCATGAGACCCGCATGAGAGGTGAACACCATGCCTCGAGGTTCGTCGCCCAAACGTGAGCGGCAGTACGAGCACATCAAGGACAGCGCCCGCGAGCGCGGCGAGTCCGAGCGGCGCGCGAAGGAGATCGCCTCGCGGACCGTGAACAAGGAGCGGGCCCGCTCCGGCGAGGCCCGCACCGCCAGCCGTACCTCGGTCCAGGACATGTCCTCGTCACGGCGCGGCGGCAAGCGCTCCGGCAACCGGTCGGGACCCGGCGGTCCGACCAGGGACCAGCTCTACAACGAGGCCAGGCAGCGCAACATCAAGGGCCGCTCGCACATGAGCAAGGAAGAGCTCAGCAAGGCCCTCGGCCACTGAAGGACGCCGCCCCGCGGACGTCCGCCGCCCGGCGCCACGCGCGCCGGGCGGCGGGCGGCGGGCGGCCGGAAAGGTGCGTATGACCACGATCAGCGGAAAGGCACGCGGCCAGGCTCCCGGCGCCCCCTCGCCGGGGACGGCGATCGACGTCACGGCCCTGGAGAACGCCCTGCGCGGCGAGGTGGACGGCGAGGTCCGCTTCGACCCGGGGAGCCGGGGTGCCTACGCCACCGACGGCTCCAACTACCGGCAGATACCGCTGGGCGTGGTCGTGCCGCACAGCGTGGACGCCGGGGCCGACGCCATAGCCGTCTGCGCCCGCTTCGGCGCCCCCGTGCTCTCCCGGGGCGGCGGCACCAGCCTGGCCGGCCAGTGCACCAACACCGCGGTCGTCATCGACTGGACCAAGTACTGCTACGGACTGGTCTGCGTGGACACCGAGGCCCGCACCTGCGTGGTCGAGCCGGGCATCGTCCTGGACGACCTCAACCGCCAACTCGCCTCGGTCGGCCTGCAGTTCGGCCCCAAGCCGTCCACCCACAGCCAGTGCACCATCGGCGGCATGATCGGCAACAACTCCTGCGGCGCCTCCGCCCAGGCGTACGGCAAGACCGTGGACAACGTCCGCCGCCTGGAGATCCTCACCTACGACGGCGTGCGCTGCTGGGTCGGTCCCACCTCGCACGAGGAGTACGAGGCGGTCTCCGCCATCGGCGACCGGCGCGCCGAGCTGTACCAGGGCCTGCAGGGCATCGGCGACCGCTACCTCGCCGACATCCGCCGCGGCTACCCCAAGATCCCGCGCCGCGTGTCCGGCTACAACCTGGACGACCTGCTGCCCGAGAACGGCTTCAACCTCGCCCGCGCCCTCGTCGGCAGCGAGGGCACCCTGGTCACCGTCCTGCACGCCGAGCTGGAACTGGTGCCGGTGCCCGCCGCCGAGGCCGTCCTGGTGCTGGGCTACCCCGACATCTGCGCCGCGGCCGACGACGTGCCCCGCCTGCTGGAGCACTGCCACCCCGGCCAGCTCGAAGCGCTCGACGACCGCATGGCCCAGCTCATGCGCGAGGAGGGCAGCCACCTCCAGTCGCTGCGCAGCTTCCCCGAAGGCGGCAGCTGGCTGCTCCTGCAGTTCACCGGCGACTCCCAGCAGGACGTCGAGCGGCAGGTCCACGACCTGCTGGCGGCGATCGGGCGCGACGAGAGCGACCCCGGCGTGTCCTTCTCCGAGGACCCCGCCCGCGAACAGCGCATGCTCAAGGCGCGCGAGGCCGGCCTCGGCGTCACCGCCCGCCCGCCGGACGACCGCGAGACGTGGGAGGGCTGGGAGGACTCCGCCGTACCGCCGGACCGGCTCGGCGACTACCTTCGCGACCTCAAGGGCCTGTTCGCCCGCTTCGGCTACGACCACCCCGCCCTGTACGGCCACTTCGGCCAGGGCTGCGTCCACACCCGCATCCCCTTCGGCCTGCGCACCGCCGAAGGCGTCGCCGCCTTCCGCGACTTCCTCCAGCAGGCCGCCGAACTCGTCGTCTCCTACGGCGGGTCGCTGTCCGGCGAGCACGGCGACGGCCAGGCCAGGGGAGAGCTGCTGACCATCATGTACGGCGACCGCCTGGTGCGCGCCTTCGGCGAGCTGAAGGAACTGTTCGACCCGGCCGACCGGATGAACCCCGGCAAGGTCGTCGCCCCCCACCGCACCGACCAGGACCTGCGTCTGGGCGCCGACTTCCGGCCCCGCGACGACCGCGACGCCCGCTTCGGCTACCCCGAGGACGACCACTCCTTCAACCGCGCGGTGATGCGCTGCGTCGGCATCGGCAACTGCCGCAGCCACGAGGGCGGCGTGATGTGCCCGTCCTTCCGGGCCACCGGCGAGGAGGAGCACTCCACCCGGGGCCGCGCCCGGCTGCTGTTCGAGATGATCGGCGGCCACACCGACTCGCCGATCACCGACGGCTGGCGCTCCACCGAGGTCCGCGACGCACTCGACCTGTGCCTGGCCTGCAAGGGCTGCAAGTCCGACTGCCCGGTCGGCGTCGACATGGCCACGTACAAGGCGGAGTTCCTCTCCCACCACTACGAGGGCAGGCTGCGGCCGGCCGCCCACTACGCCCTGGGCTGGCTGCCGCTGTGGGCCCGCGCCGCCTCGATGGCACCCGGGGCCGCCAACACGGTGCTGCGCGCCCCCGGCGTCTCCCGGCTCGGCAAACGCCTGGCAGGTGTCGCCGACCGCGACGCGCCGCTGTTCGCCGAGGAGTCCTTCCTGCGGTGGTGGCACTCGCGCGGCACACCGGAACCCGACCCCGCCGACCCCAGGGCCGTGGTGCTGTGGCCCGACACGTTCAGCACCTACTTCCACCCGTCGGTCGCCCGCTCGGCGGTCCGGGTGCTGGAGGACGCCGGGTTCCACGTGGCCGTTCCCACCCGGCCCGTGTGCTGCGGACTGACCTGGATCTCCACCGGGCAACTCGGCGTCGCGGAGCGGGTGCTGCGGCGCACCGCCCGGACACTGCGGCCGTGGATCGAGGCGGGCACCCGCATCGTCGGCCTGGAGCCGTCCTGCACCGCCGTCTTCCGCGCCGACGCGCCGGAACTGATGCCGGACGACGAGGACTTCGAACGGCTCGCCGGGCAGTTCCACACCCTGTCCGAGCTGCTCCTGCGGCACGCCCCGGACGACTGGCGGCCGCCCCGGCTGACCCGCGCGGCCACCGTGCAGACCCACTGCCACCAGCACGCCGTCACCAAGTTCGACGCCGACCGGGAACTGATGCGCCGGGCGGGGCTCGACGCGGACGTGCTGGACGAGGGCTGCTGCGGCCTGGCCGGGAACTTCGGCTTCGAACGCGGCCACCGTGAACTGTCCATGGCGGTCGGCGAACTCGGCGTGCTGCCCGCGGTCCGCCGCGCCGCGCCCAGCGCCCTGGTGATCGCCGACGGCTTCAGCTGCCGCACCCAGATCGAGCAAGGCGGCACCGACCGCCGCGCCCTGCACCTCGCCGAGGTGCTCGCGCTCGGCCTGGACGCGGGTCTGCCCGCCGACCGCCCGGAGAAGGCGGCCGCGCGCCCCGAGCCGCCCTCGCCGGCGCGCGCCCGGCTCGTCACCGCCGCCGCGGCCGGCGCGGTGGGCGCCGCCGGCTGGGCCGTGACCCGACGGCTGCGGACCTGACCCGAAGGCGCCCCCGGCCGCCCGCCAACCGCTCAGCGACGAGAGGAAGACCCGTGTCGATCAAGGTGTCCGACTACATACTCCAGCGCCTGCGCGAGTGGGACGTCCAGCACGTCTTCGCCTACCCCGGCGACGGCATCAACGGGCTGCTCGCGGCGTGGGGCCGGGCCGAGAACAAACCCCAGTTCGTCCAGGCCAGGCACGAGGAGATGGCCGCGTTCGAGGCCGTCGGCTACGCCAAGTTCTCCGGCAAGGTCGGCGTCTGCGCCGCCACCTCGGGCCCCGGCGCCATCCACCTGCTCAACGGGCTGTACGACGCCAAGCTCGACCACGTGCCGGTCGTCGCCCTCGTCGGCCAGACCAACCGCAGCGCCATGGGCGGCAGTTACCAGCAGGAAGTCGACCTGCACACCCTGTTCAAGGACGTCGCCGCCGACTTCTGCGAGATGGTCACCGTCCCCGAGCAACTGCCCAACGTCCTGGACCGCGCGCTGCGCACCGCCTACGCCAAGCGCACCGTCACCGCCGTCATCCTGCCCGCCGACGTCCAGGAACTGGACTACTCGCCGCCGACGCACGCCTTCAAGATGGTGCCCTCCAGCCTCGGCGTCGCCGACTACGCGCCCGTGCCCGCCGACCAGGACATCGCGCACGCCGCCGAGATCCTCAACGCCGGCCACAAGGTCGCCATCCTGGTCGGCCAGGGCGCCAGGGCCGCCCGCGCGGAGGTCGAGCACGCCGCCGACCTGCTCGGCGCCGGCGTGGCCAAGGCGCTGCTCGGGAAAGACGTCCTGCCCGACGACCTGCCCTACGTCACCGGCTCCATCGGCCTGCTCGGCACCCGGCCCTCGTACGAGATGATGCGGGACTGCGACACGCTGCTGGTGATCGGGTCCAGCTTCCCGTACACCCAGTTCATGCCCGAGTTCGGGCAGGCGCGGGCGGTGCAGATCGACAACGACCCGTTCATGATCGGGCTGCGCTACCCCTTCGAGGTCAACCTCGTCGGCGACGCGGCAGGCACCCTCAAGCGGCTGCTGCCCATGCTGAAGGCCAAGCGGCACGGCGACTGGCGCAAGACCGTCGAGAAGAACACCGCCCGCTGGTGGGAGGTGATGCAGCGGCGCGCGGCCGTCGACGCCGACCCGGTCAACCCCGAGTACGTCGTCCACGCCCTCGACGACCTGCTGCCGGACAACGCCGTGCTGGCCGCCGACTCCGGATCGGCCGCCAACTGGTACGCCCGCCACCTGCGCATGCGCGGCCACATGCGCGGCTCGCTGTCGGGCACGCTGGCGACGATGGGGCCCGGTGTGCCGTACGTCATCGGGGCGAAGTTCGCCCACCCCGACCGGCCGGCGATCGCCATCGTCGGCGACGGCGCCATGCAGATGAACGGCATGGCCGAACTCGTCACCGCGGCCAAGTACTGGCGCCAGTGGCGCGACCCCCGGCTGGTCGTCGCCGTCCTGAACAACCAGGACCTCAACCAGGTGACCTGGGAGATGCGGGCCATGGAGGGCGCGCCCCAGTTCCTGCCGTCCCAGTCCATCCCCGACGTGCGCTACGCCGACTTCGCCCGGTCCGTCGGCCTGGAGGGAACGCGGGTGGAGGAGCCGGGCGGCGTCGTCGACGCCTGGCAGCGGGCGCTGGCCGCCGACCGGCCGTTCGTCATCGACTTCCGCACCGACCCCGCCGTGCCGCCCATTCCGCCGCACGCCACCCTCGACCAGATCGAGGCCGCCGCCTCCGCCGTACTGCACGGCGACAGCGACCGCGTCGGCATGGTCAGGCAGGGCGTGAAGGCCAAGGTGCAGGAGATGCTGCCCGGCCGCAGGCACCGCGGCGACCGACCGGGGGCCGACGACCAACGATGACCGGACCCGCGGGCGGGCGGCGTCCGCGGGGGCCCGGGCACGGCCGCACGCCGTGCCCGGACGGGCGGAGCACTACCAGGCGGGGTGAGGAAGCGGATGCGGCGGACGACGGTGGACGGCGGCGGGCGGGACGAGCGGACCGGGGCTCCGGCCGGGGCACACGGCGGATCGCCCGGCTGGGCCCGCGCCTACCCGCCGCAGTCGCTGCGCGACCATGTCCTGCTCGCCGACGGCGAGCGCGGGGCGCTGCTCGGCCCGCGCGGCGAGGTGGCCTGGATGTGCGCGCCGCGGTGGCACGACGACGCCGTCTTCGCCACCCTCATCGGCGGCGCCGGGGTCTACGCGCTCACCCCCCGCGGCCGGTTCGTCGGCGGCGGCGCTTACGAACCCGGGTCGCTGGTCTGGCGGCGCCGCTGGATCACCGCGACCGGCGTCACCGAGTGCCGGGAGGCGCTCGCCCGCCCCGGCGAGCCGGGCCGCGTCGTCCTGCTGCGCCGCACCCACGCCCAGGAGGGGCCGGCGCACCTCGACGTCGTGCTGCACCCCGCCGCCGGGTACGGCCGCGCGCCGCTGACCGGGGCCCACCGCGACGAGGCCGGGGTGTGGACCGCGCGCAGCGGGGACCTGTGGCTGCGCTGGACCGGCGCCGGCGACGCCCGGATCGCCGACCCGGACGGCGCGGGGGAGCGGTTCCTCGCCCGGCTGGACCTGCCCCCCGGCGCCCGCCACGACCTGGTGCTGGAACTGGGCACCGGCCCGCTGCCCGACACGCCACCGCCGGACCCCGACCGGGCCTGGGCCGCGACCTCGGCGGCCTGGGCGGACACCCCGTCCATGACGCACACCATCGCGCCCGCCGACGCCCGGCACGCCTTCGCGGTGATGCGCGGGCTGACCGGCGCCGGGGGCGGCATGGTCGCGGCGGCCACCACCAGCCTTCCCGAACGCGCCGAGGAGGGCCGCAACTACGACTACCGCTACGTCTGGATCCGCGACCAGTGCTACGCGGGCCAGGCGGCGGCCGCCGCCGGCGCGTACGAACTGCTGGACGACGCCGTGCGCTTCGTGACCGCGAGGCTGCACCAGGACGGGCCGCGGCTCGCCCCCGCGTACACCCCCGACGGCGGGCCCATACCGGGCGAGCGGCGGCTGAACCTGCCCGGCTACCCCGGCGGCTACGACGTGATCGGCAACAAGGTGCGCGGGCAGTTCCAGCTCGACGCGTTCGGCGAGGCGCTGCTGCTGCTCGCCGCGGCTGCCCGGCACGGCCGGCTGGACCGCGACGGCCTGACCGCGGCCGCGACCGCCGCGGACGCTGTCGGCAGGCGCCGGGACGAACCCGACGCCGGCATCTGGGAGCTGAGCCCGCGCCGGTGGACGCACAGCCGGCTGACCTGCGTGGCGGGGCTGCGCGCCCTGGCCGCGGCCGTGCCGCACGACTCGCGTACGGGGGAGTGGACCGGACTCGCGGAGAGCCTGCTGGCCGCCACCACGGCGGAGGCGCTGCACCCCGACGGCCACTGGCAGCGCTCCCCGGACGACCCGGCCCCCGACGCGGCGCTGCTGCTGCCGCCCATCCGCGGGGCACTGCCCGCGAGCGACCCGCGCACCCGCGCCACCTTGCGGGTCTACCGGGAGCGGCTCACCGACGACCACTTCGCCTACCGCTTCCGCCACGACAGCCGCCCGCTGCCCGAGGCCGAGGGCGCCTTCGTGCTCTGCGGTTTCCTCATGGCACTGGCCGAGCATCAGCAGGGCAACGGGATCGCCGCCCACCGCTGGTTCGAACGCAACCGCTCGGCCTGCGGCGTCGCCGGACTGTTCGCCGAGGAGTACGACGTCGCCCAGCGGCAGCAGCGCGGGAACATCCCGCAGGCGTTCGTCCACGCCCTGCTGCTGGAGAGCGCCGCCCGGCTCACCACACCGTACGGAGAGGACCACCAAGCATGACCCGGACAGTCGTCGTCACCGGTGCCAGCGGAGGGATCGGGCGGGCCTGCGCCCGGCAGTTCGCCGCACGCGGGGACAACGTGGTGCTGCTCGCCCGCGGCCGGGCCGGCCTGGAAGCCGCCGCGGCCGAGCTGGAGGCCCTGGGCGGCCGCGCCCTCGCGGTGCCCACCGACATGGCCGACCACCAAGCCGTGGAAGCCGCCGCGGACGCCGCCCAGGGTGCGTTCGGAGCCGTCGACGTGTGGGTCAACGTCGCCTTCGCCTCCGTCTTCGCCCCGTTCACCGAGATCACTGCGGAGGAGTACGAGCGCGTCACCGCGGTCAGCTACCTGGGCTTCGTCAACGGCACCAGGGCCGCCCTGCGCCTGATGCGCCCGCACGACAGCGGGGTGATCGTGCAGGTGGGCTCCGCGCTGGGGGAGCGCTCCATCCCGCTGCAGTCCGCCTACTGCGGCGCCAAGCACGCCGTGAACGGCTTCACCTCCTCGCTGCGCACCGAGCTGATGCATGACAAGAGCCGCATCCGCGTCACCGTGGTGCAGATGCCGGCCGTCAACACCCCCCAGTTCTCCTGGGTGCGATCCCGGCTGCCCCGCAAGCCGCAGCCCGTGCCGCCGATCTACCAGCCGGAGGTCGCCGCCCGGGCCGTGGTGCACGCCGCCGACCACCCGCGCCGCAAGCAGTACTACGTGGGCGCCTCCACGGTGGCCACCGTGCTGGGCGAGAAGGTCGCCGCCGGCCTGCTCGACCGCTACCTGGCCCGTACCGGATACGCCTCCCAGCAGACCGGTGAGGCGGACACCGTCCGCCCCGACAACCTGTGGCACCCGGTCGACGAGGCGCCGGGCACCGACCACGGCGCCCACGGCGCCTTCGACGACCGGTCCGCGGCACGCTCCTACCAGTCCATGGCCGCCCGCCACCCCCTGCCCACCACGGCGGCGGCGGTGTCGGCCGCGGCGGCCGTCGCGGTCGCGGTGCGCCGGCACCGCGGCTGACCGGCGGGCGTCGCCCCGGCGGACCCGGCGGGCGTGACCGCCGCCGGGTCGGCCGGGTCAGGGGATCCAGTTGAAGCTCTCCGGGTCCGGGCCGGTGCGCTCGTCACGGTTCAGGGCGGTGATCGCGGCCATGTCGCCGGGCGTGAGCTCGAAGTCGAACAGCTCGAAGTTCTCCTCGATGCGCGCCCGGCTGACCGACTTGGGGAAGACGACGTCCCCGCGCTGGAGGTGCCAGCGCAGCGTGACCTGCGCGGCCGACCGGTCCAGCCGGGAGGCGATACCGGCGATCACCGGGTCGCCCAGCACCTTGCCCTGGGCGATCGGCGACCACGCCTCCGTGACGATGCCGTGGCCGCTGTCGAAGGCACGCACCGTGGCTTGCGTCAGATAGGGGTGGACCTCGATCTGGTTGACGGCCGGGACCACCTCGCCGCCGTCCAGGAGGCGCTGAAGGTGGCCGGGGTTGAAGTTGGAGACCCCGATCGACCGGCAGCGGCCGGACCGGTAGATCTCCTCCATCGCCTTCCACGTCTCCAGGTAGTCCCCGACCGCGGGCATCGGCCAGTGGACCAGGAACAGGTCGACGTACCCGAGCCCCAGGTCGTCCAGCGTGCGGGCGAAGGCGGCCAGCGCGTCCCCGTAGGCGTGGTGGCCGTTGTTGAGCTTGCTGGTGACGAACACCTCGGAGCGGGGCAGCCCGGAGTCCCTGACCGCCTGCCCCACCTGCTTCTCGTTCCCGTACATCTGGGCGGTGTCGATGTGGCGGTAGCCGGTCTCCAGCGCGGTCAGCACGGCGCTGCGGGTGCTCTCCGGGAGGATCTGGAACACACCGAAGCCGAGCTGGGGGATCTCGACGCCGTTGTTCATGGTGAGCGTGGGCACTGAGGTCATCGGTGCGGTTCCTTACCGGGCTCCTCGCCCTCGGTTCGGCTGCTTCCGACTGCCGGCCCCGCGGACCGGCTCCGTCCGGCTGCCCCCTCACCCACCGTAACGGCAGCGGGGGACTCCGGCGCGCCGGAGGCGGGCCCCGGCGGGGCCGCGGCACCCGGCGAGGACCGGGCCCGCGGCGGCCCTCACGCGCGGCCGCGGGCGATTCGCCGCAATCGTGACACTTCCACAGGTGTGGACCGCGGCCGATCGGGCACCCGGCCGGACGTACACGCCCGTCGACGCGAAAGGGCGCCCGGCCCCGTCCGGCCGCCCGAGGGGATGGCCATGAGCAGCGGGTTCATCGGACCTGAGGGCTACGGCCCCGACTCGTTCGGAGAGTTCCTGGCCCGGTTCCTGGGCGGCGGACAGCGCCGCGGACCGCAGCCGATCGACATCGGGCGGCTGATGAGCGAACCGGCCCGGCAGATGGTCGCGGGAGCCGCCGCGTACGCGGCCGAGCACGGCAGCAGCGACCTGGCCACCGAGCACCTGCTGCGCGCCGCGCTCGCCATCGAGCCGACCAGGAGCCTGATGGCGCGCTCCGGTGCCGACCCGGACCGGCTGGCCGGCGAGATCGACCGCAGGGCCGGTGAGGTCGAGCCCGGCGGCGACCGCCGCTCCCGGGACCCGGTGTCCTTGTCGGTGACCCCCGCGGTCAAGCGGGCCCTGCTCGACGCCCACGAACTGGCCCGGGCGGGCGGCGCCGGCTACATCGGCCCCGAGCACCTGCTCGCGGGCCTGGCCGCCAACCCCGACTCGGCGGCCGGGCACATCCTCAACGCCGCCCGCTTCGATCCCGGGCCGGTCCCGCAGGCCGGGCCCGCCCGGCCGGGCGCCGGGCCGGAACAGCGCCCCGGCCCGGCGGGCGGTCCCGGGACCGGCCCCACGCCCACCCTGGACAGGTACAGCCGCGACCTGACCGGCCTGGCGCGGCAGGGCAGGATCGACCCGGTGATCGGACGCGACGAGGAGATCGAGCAGACCGTGGAGGTGCTCTCCCGGCGCGGCAAGAACAACCCCGTGCTGATCGGCGACGCGGGTGTCGGCAAGACCGCGGTCGTCGAGGGGCTGGCCCAGCGGATGGCCGACGGCGACGTGCCGGACACGCTCGCCGGGCGCCGCGTGATCGCCCTGGACCTGTCCGGCGTCGTCGCCGGCACCCGCTACCGGGGCGACTTCGAGGAGCGGATGAACGGCATCATCGAGGAGATCCGCGCCCACTCGGGCGACCTGGTCGTGTTCATCGACGAGCTCCACACCGTGGTCGGCGCGGGCGGCGGCTCCGAGGGCGGCTCCATGGACGCGGGCAACATGCTCAAGCCGGCGCTCGCCCGCGGCGAACTGCACGTCATCGGCGCCACCACCATGGAGGAGTACCGCCGGTACATCGAGAAGGACGCCGCGCTCGCCCGCCGCTTCCAGCCGATCCTGATACCGGAGCCGACCACCGCCGACGCCGTCGGGATCCTGCGCGGCCTGCGCGACCGGTACGAGGCCCACCACCAGGTCCGCTACACCGACGAGGCACTGGTGGCCGCGGTCGAGCTGTCCGACCGCTACCTCACCGACCGTTTCCTGCCCGACAAGGCCATCGACCTGATGGACCAGGCCGGTGCGCGGGTGCGGCTGCGGGCCCACACCAAGGGCTCCGACGTGCGGGCGATGGAGCGCGAGGTGGAGCAGCTCACCCGCGACAAGGAGCAGGCGGTCGCCGCCGAGAGCTACGAGCGGGCCACGGAACTGCGCAACCGGATCGCCGAGCTCACCGAGCGGATCGGCCGGGGCGAGGCCGAGGAGCAGCGCCTGCAGTCCGGGGACGGGAAGGTCGTGGAGGTCACCACCGAGGACATCGCCGACGTGGTGTCCCGGCAGACCGGCATCCCCGTCAGCAGCCTCACCCAGGAGGAGAGGGACCGGCTGCTGCACCTGGAGGAGCACCTCCACCAGCGGGTGGTGGGACAGGACGAGGCGGTGGGCGTGGTCGCCGAGGCGGTCCTGCGCTCGCGTGCGGGACTGTCGCCCCCGGGGCGGCCCATCGGCAGCTTCCTCTTCCTCGGTCCGACCGGCGTCGGCAAGACGGAACTGGCCCGCGCGCTGGCCGAGGCCCTGTTCGGCAGCGAGGAGCGGATGGTCCGCCTGGACATGAGCGAGTTCCAGGAGCGCCACACCGTCAGCCGGCTGGTCGGCGCCCCGCCCGGGTACGTCGGGCACGAGGAGGCGGGACAGCTCACCGAGGCCGTGCGCCGCCATCCGTACTCGCTGCTCCTGCTCGACGAGGTCGAGAAGGCGCACCCGGACGTCTTCAACATCCTGCTGCAGGTCCTCGACGACGGGCGGCTCACCGACGCGCAGGGCCGCACGGTGGACTTCGCCAACACCGTCATCGTGATGACCAGCAACCTCGGCTCGGAGATGATCACCGGCCGCGGCACCACCCTGGGATTCGGCGGCGGCGGCGCCGCCGGAGCGGAGGCCGACGAGGCGGCCCGCCGGGAGCAGATCCTGCGGCCGCTGCGCGAGCACTTCCGGCCGGAGTTCCTCAACCGCATCGACGAGGTCGTGGTCTTCCGGCGGCTCTCCGACGAGCAGCTGCGCCGGATCACCGACCTGCTGCTGGAGGAGACGCGGCGCCGGCTGCTCGCCCAGGACGTGGCCGTCGAGTTCACCGGTGAGGCGGTCGACTGGCTGGCCAGGCGCGGCCACCAGCCCGAGTACGGGGCCCGCCCGCTGCGCCGCGCCATCCAGCGCGAGGTCGACAACCCGCTGTCCCGGATGCTCCTCGACGGCAAGGTGACCGCCGGTGACCGCGTGGTGGTCTCGGTGGACGACGGCGCCCTGGGCTTCCACGCGCGCCCGGCCGCGGGCGAGGCCGGTGCCGGGGCGGCCGGTCATGGCCCGTCCGGTCCTGGCCCGTCCGCGGGCGACGCCGGTGCCGGGGCGGGCCCCGCGGACCGGCCGGCTCCCGACGGGCCGCCGCCCCCGACGGGCGCGTCCCCGCCGGCGGGCCCGTCCTCCTCCTCGGGCGGCTCCGGGTTCCCTCCGGCGGGTCCGGCGCCGGGCGCGGGCCCGGTGCCCGGGACCGGGCAGGACCGGGACTGACCCGGGGCGGTGCCTGGCGCGGCGGGTGACCGGCGGGCGCGGAAACCGGCCCGCCGGGGATCGCCGCCCGAGCCGCCCCGTACCCTCCGGCCGCCGAGCCGCCCCATGCCGCGGCCTTTCGGCGCATGTCGCGAGCGGACAGGCGAGCGGGCGCGTTCGACGCGCCCGGCGGGGCGGTGCGCGCGATGATCGGAGGATGAGGCGGACCGGCGGTGAGGTCGGGGTTCCCGAGCTGGAACCCGAGGTGTTCGACAGCGCCATCGTGGCCGTCGCGCTGACCGCCGGCCCGGACCACCGGCTGGTGTACCGCAACGACGCGTTCCAGGAGCTGTTCGGCCCCAGGCCGCTGGGCGACCCGGCACGTGCGGCGTTCCCGGAGCCGACGGCCACGCGCTGGCTGCGGATGCTCGACGAGGTGCACCGGGACCGGCGGGCCCGCCAGGTCACGTCGGCGCGGACCACCACGGGGTCCGCGCCCGGGGCACCGGCCGGACGGCACTTCGTCTACAGCTGCTCGCCCGTGGTGTCCCGGCACGGGCCGGGCGTGCTCACCGTCGCCGTCGACACCACCCGCCAGATCGAGGCGATGAAGCGCGCCGAGGACCTGTCCGAGGAGCGGCACCAGGCACTGCAGCGCTACGAGGCCCTGATGTCGGCCGTGCCGCAGATCGTCTGGCTGATGAAGCCCGACGGCGCCATCACCGAGCTGGTCGGGGGCTTCGAGGAGTTCACCGGCACGCCGTGGCGGCCCAGGATCGACGAGGAGTGGCTCGCCGGGGTCCATCCCATGGACCGGGAGCGCCTGGTGCAGACCTGGCGCGACGCCGCCACGGGCACCCCTTCGTTCTTCGCCTGCACCTTCCGGCTGCGTACCGCCTCCGGCGAGTACCGCCATGTCCAGTCCCGCGCGGTTCCCATCGTCCGCGACGGCGTGGTCGTGGAGTGGATCGGCGCCACCGCCGACATCGAGGACCAGTGGCGCAACCGGCTGCGCGAGCGGCTGCTCGCCCGCGTCGCGAGCGTCACCGCCGCCGACGACCTGCCGCAGGCGTTCGCCGCCGTCGCCGCCGCGGTGGTCCCCGACCTGACCGACGCCTGCGTGGTGTGCCTGCTGCCCGCCTCGGGTGTGGCCGCGCCCGCGGGCCCGCTGACCGCGACCCGCGTCGCGTCCGTCGCCCGCGCCGGGCTCCCGCCGGTGCCGCCGATCAGCGACCAGCCGTACGCCGTGGGACAGCTCGCCCAGCAGGTCGTCGAGAGCGGGCGGCCCAAGCTGCTGACCTTCCCCGCCGGCGACCCGCCGGGCGGTGTGCTGCCGGAGATGTCCATGGCCTGGATGCGCAAGGTGCGCTCCACCAGCCTGACCGTGGTGCCGATCGTCATCGACGCGGCCGTGGTCGCCTACGCGTGCGCGGTCGGCTGCGGCGAGAGCCCGCCACCCGGCCCCGGCGACCTCGCGCTGCTCGGCGAGATCCTGCACGGGGTGCGCGAGCCGCTGCGGCAGGCGCTGGAGCTCGAGCGCACCCGGCAGACCGCGCTCACCCTCCAGCGCGCCCTGCTCACCCCCACCCCGCGGGTGCCCGGCGCCGAGCTCGCCGCCAACTACCAGCCCGCCAGCCGTACCGCCGAGATCGGCGGCGACTGGTACGACGCGCTGCTGCTGCCCGACGGGGGCGTCGCCCTGACCATCGGCGACATCGCGGGGCACGACCTGGAGGCGGCCACCTCGATGAGCCAGCTCCGCAGCATGCTGCGGGTCATCGCCTACGACCAGGGC
Organism: Streptomyces sp. HPF1205; assembly: GCF_020400825.1. Classification (GTDB taxonomy): domain Bacteria; phylum Actinomycetota; class Actinomycetes; order Streptomycetales; family Streptomycetaceae; genus Actinacidiphila. Next base: position 145,903 of record NZ_JAINVH010000010.1, on the reverse strand, counting down.
CGCCCGCACTCGCCCGCCGAGGCGCTGTCCACGCTGGACCGGGTCGCCGACGGTCTTGACATGGCGCCGCTGGTCACCGCCGTGCACGTCAGCCTGACGCCCGAGGAGTCCGGCGGCTGGCACGCGGCCTGGTCAAGCGCCGGGCACCCGCCGCCGCTGCTCATCCCGGCCCGCGGCGCCCCCCGCTACCTCGGCGCGGACGGCGCGGACCTGCCGCTGTGCGTGGCCCCCGAGGTGCCCCGCACCACCCGGCACCACGACCTGGGGACCGGCGACACCCTGCTGCTCTACACCGACGGCCTGATCGAGGTGCCCGGCCGCGACATCTCCGAGGGCATGGCCGACCTCGCCGCCCACGCCGAGGAGATCAGGCGCGGAGGCGGCACACTGGCCGAGCTGTGCGCGCGGCTGCTGGCCGCGGTCGTCGACCGCCGGGACGACGCCGCCGTCATCGGCTTCCGCCCCCTGCCGCGCGGACTCGCCGCCGACGGCGACCCGGATCCCGGCCCGGGGGACCGCCGGCCGGGGCGCTGACGCGCCGCACAGGACCCGCGCCCGCCGCGGCGCGGACCCTAGACCCGCACCGCCATCGCCACGCCCAGCGTCACCATCGTGCAGGCGATCACCACGTCCAGCACGCGCCAGGACGAGGGCCGGGCGAACGGCCGGCTGAGCAGCCGCGCCCCGAAGCCGAGTCCGCTGAACCACAGCACACTGCCGAACGCCGCACCCGCCCCGAACGGCCAGCGGGCCGTGCCGTACTGGTTGGCCACCGAGCCGAGCAGCAGCACGGTGTCCAGGTACACGTGCGGGTTCAGCCAGGTCATGGCCAGGCAGGTGAGCACCGCCGCTCGCAGCGACCCCTCGCCGGAACCGCGAGCGCCGCCGGGCCCGCCCGCGGTCAGCGCGGCGGGCCGCAGCGCGCGCCGGGCGGCGAGCACCCCGTAGCACACGAGGAAGGCGCCGCCGATCCAGCCGGTCGCCGTCACCGCGGCCGGCCATCGCCCGATCACCGTGCCGACGCCGCTGACGCCCACCGCGATCAGCACGGCGTCCGAGGCCGCGCAGATCGCGACCACCGCCGGCACGTGCTCGCGCCGGATGCCCTGCCGCAGGACGAACGCGTTCTGGGCGCCGATGGCGACGATGAGCGACAGGCCGGTACCCAGGCCGGTAAGGGCCGCGACAGGTGCGGTGGACATGCCCCGAGGCTAGGAGCACCGCGAACCATGAAGCCAGCTAATGATGCTTAGGTAAGATGAGCTGAACTTATGATGTGCGCCTTGAGGGCCTCGGGGCTCCTGTGGGCGAGGCCCCGGGCGCCAAGGCGCCGAGGGGGCCGGAATTCACGGCTTCGGGTCCCGGGACAACCGGTGCCGGACGGACACCGGCCGGCGCGAGAGGAGCCCGATGATCGACCTTCCGCTGGACCAGGTGCGGACGCTGCTGGCGGCGGTGGACGAGGGCACCTTCGAGGCGGCGGCCGAAGTGCTGCACGTGACGCCGTCGGCGGTCAGCCAGCGTGTCAAGGCGCTGGAGCAGCGCACCGGCCGGGTGCTGCTGCTGCGGACCAAGCCGGTGCGGCTCACCGAGTCCGGCGAGGTGGTGGTCCGCTTCGGGCGGCAGCTCACCCGGCTGGAGCGGGACGCCGCCGAGGAACTGGGGATCGGCGAACGCACCGGACCGGCCACCCTGCCGATCGCGGTCAACGCCGACTCGCTGGCCACCTGGTTCCTGCCCGCCCTCGCCGGCCTCGGCGAGGACCTCGGGGTGTGCTTCGACCTGCACCGCGACGACCAGGACCACACCGCCCACCTGCTGCGTCAGGGCCGGGTGATGGCCGCGGTCACCTCCTCGCCCGAACCGGTGCAGGGCTGCTCGGTACGGCCCCTGGGACGGATGCGGTACCGCGCCATGGCCGCTCCCGGCTTCGTGGCGCGGCACCTCGCCGACGGGTCGCCGAGCGACCTCCTCCCCTCGGCGCCCGTCGTGGTCTTCGACCGCAAGGACGACCTGCAGGACCGCTTCCTGCGGGAGCTGGCGCCGGGCCGCCCGCCCGGCCGCTTCCGGACGTACGTCCCCTCCTCCGAGTCCTTCGTCGAGGCGGTCGCCGCGGGCCTGGGCTGGGGCATGATCCCCGACGCCCAGGCCGCCGCGCACCGGGCGGCGGGCACGCTGACCGATCTGGCACCGACACGGCCGGTGGACGTCGCCTTGTACTGGCAGCAATGGAAGCTGGACTCCCCGGCGCTGGCCGCCGTCGCCGAGGCGGTGGCCAGGACCGCCGCCCGGGCCCTGGCGCGGCCCGAGGGGCGAGGGGGGAGCGACCGGGCCGCCGTACGCCCGCCGGCCCCGGGACGGGCGGCGGCGAGGTAGAAGTAGCGGCCCGGACGGAGAAGGGGCTCACGGGCGTACGGCCGGCCGCGCCGCCTTCGCCCCCGGCTCGCCCCCGGGTTCCAGCCCGTCCGGACCGCCCGGCCCCGCGGCTTCGCGTCCTGCCGCTCCAGCCGGAACGCGCGGGCCGGAATGCGCGGGGACCGGCTGGTGTTGTCATGCGTGCAACAACAGTACGAGCAGGGAGGCATCCCGATGAAGGTCCGCAACTCGCTGCGGTCGCTCAAGCGGCGCCCGGGGTCCCAGATCGTCCGCCGGCACGGGAAGGTGTACGTGATCAACCGCAAGGACCCGAGGTCCAAGGCGCGCCAGGGCTGACGCTTCCCGCCGGCCGAACGCCCTCGCACCAGCCACGGCCCCGGCTCCCCCGCCCCAGCGGCGGGGGAGCCGGGGCCGTCCGCGTCCCGTACACCCGTGGGGCGCGGACGCGTACACCCGCGCCCCCGGGCGGACGCGCACACCCGTGGGCGCGCACGCCGGATCGCACGCGTCCGGTCGACGTGCCGCGTCCGGTCGACGGCGCCGCGTCCGGATCAGGCGCAGGATGCCGCGGCCTTGCCCTCCCCGGCCTTGTCGCTGGTGATACGGCTGAGTTCGGCGCGGGTCAGAGCCGGACGGGAACTCGGCGGGGCGGCGGCGGACCGCAGCCCGGCGAGCTGTATGTCCAGATGCCGCCGCCAGGCGTCGGGCGCCACGGGACCGCTGGTCTCCACGATGCCGCGCAGCCCCCATATCAGCGTCATCACGTCACCCAGCTCTATGCCCGGCGCGACCCTTCCCGCCCGCTGGGCCTGGACCAGCAGGTCGGCCACCAGGTCGCGCAGTTGCTCCACGCCCTCCGCCTTGGTGTGGCCCACCAGCTTCTCCGCGTAGCCGCGGTGCTCGCTGAGGGACTGGCCCACCACCCGCAGGAAGGTCTCGAGCCCGGTGCCGTCGGCCAGGGCCAGCGACCGCCGGGCCTCCTCGGTCAGCCGCCGCAGCATCTGCCCGGCTATCTCGTCGACGAGCGCTTCCTTGTTGGGGAACCGCCGGTAGACGGTGCCGACGCCCACCCCCGCTCGCGAGGCGATCAGCTCGATGCTGGCGTCGGTGCCGAACTCGGCCAGGACCTCGCGTGCCGCCTCGACCACCAGCCGGTGATTGCGCGCCGCGTCCCGTCGCATGGGCCGGTGCCCCGTGTCGTGCGAACTCATCGTCACTCCAGGTCGGTCCGTGATCCGGTCGCTGCCGTCGGTGAGGCGGCGGGGAGGGCCGCTGCCCGGCTCCCGCTCGTGCCCATTGTCGCGCCGGGCGTCACCGGAGGTCACCGCGGGGTCACTCGGGCAGGGTTCCGGCGGAGGCGGCGCTCGTGACGGGCGCGGCCCGGTCCGCCGGCCGCGGCTCGCCCGCGGCCTCCACCCGGCCGGGGCGGCGGCCGACGGGTATCAGTATCGCCGCGATCGCGGCCACCAGCAGCGCGCCGCCGAGCATCGTGAACCCGTGGGTGTAGCCGGCCTCGCGGGGCAGCCCGTCGGCGGCCGGGCTCGCCGTGACCACGCTGGCCATGAGCGCGGCGCCGATCGAGCCGCCGATGGTACGGATGTTGGCGTTCATGCCGCTGGCCACACCGGTCTGCTCGGCCGGGACCGCGCTCACGATCAGGCTCGACATGGCCGCGAAGGCGAAGCCGAAGCCGAGGCCCATGACGCCGGTGGCCACGTACAGCTCCCAGGTGTGGGCGTGCGCGAAGGCGATCAGCGCCATGGCGGCGGTGCCGATCAGCGAGCCCAGCAGGACCACGCCCTTGGCGCCGACCCGCGCGGCCAGGCCGTTGGCCCACAGGCCGGCCAGGAACATGGTGACGGTCAGCGGCAGCAGGATCAGCCCGGACTCGGTGACGGAGGCGCCGAAGCCGTAGCCGGTGGACTTCGGGGTCTGCACGAACTCCGGCAGGAACGCGAACATCGCGTACATCCCGACGCCGAACAGCAGCGCCACCAGGTTGGTGGTCCACACCGCGGGCCGCCGCATCATCGTCATGTCGATCAGCGGTGTCGCCGCCCGGCGCTCCACCTCGACCCAGCCGGCGGCCAGTACGGCGGCCGCGGCGAACAGGCCGATCACCCGGCCGGAGCCCCAGCCCCACACCGGGGCCTGGCTGAGCGCCACGAGCAGCGCGACCAGCCACGCGGACAGCAGCAGCGCCGGCGCCCAGCTGATCCGGCCGGGCATGCGCACCGGGGACCGCGGCACGAAGACGAAGGCGGCGACGGCCGCCACCACGGTGAGGATCATCGGCAGCCAGAACAGCCAGTGGTAGTCCAGGGCGCTCACGATCGGTCCGGCCAGCACGATGCCCAGCCCGCTGCCGACCGCCAGCAGCGAGGCTATGGCCCCGACCGCCGAGTGCAGCCGCTCGCGCGGGAACTCGTCACGGATGATGCCGAAGGCCAGCGGCAGCACGCCGCCGCCTATGCCCTGGATCACCCGGGCGACGATCATGAACTGCACGTTGGTCGCCAGCGCCGCCAGCAGCGAGCCGGCCGCCAGCGCGCCCAGCGTGGCCACGAAGACGCGCTCCTTGCCGATCATGTCGCCGACCCGGCCCATGATCGGCGTGAAGATCGAGGCCGAGAGCAGATACGCCGTCAGCACCCACGTCACGGTGTTCTGGGTGGTGTGGAGGTCGGCCTGGATGGTCGGCAGGACGGGCGTGACCAGGGACTGGAGCAGCGCGTACGCGGACACGCTCACCGCGAGGACGGCGAAGGTGACCTGGTGCGGCGTGCGCCGGGTCTCGGAGGCCAAGGCAAACTCCTCGAAAGGTCGAAAGAAACCGGAACGATCATTCCGTCTCAGGCGTCAACAGCCTCCGGCGATCAGGAATTCCCCTTCCGGTTCGCGGAAGTGAGGGATGGAACACAGGGCGTAGTGGGAATAAACGTGCGCACTCGCGGCAAACGCGCCCGGCGGGAGTCGTCGGCGATATTTACAGCGGTATCGCGGCGCGCTAACTTCGAGGAGTGGGAGCGCTCCCACGTCAGGGACGACCGGCCCGTCGCCATCCATCCTTTCCCCGCCACGGCGGCGGGCCGGTACCCTCCCTATGCTGAACGGGTGTTCTCTCCCCGCGGCCCCTCGCTGCGCGAACTCGCGGTCCAGGCGCTGTCCTCCGTCGAGCGCGGTTACGACCTGCTGGCGCCGAAGTTCGACCACACCCCCTTCCGCACCCCCGACCGCGTACTGGACGCGGTGACCGGCGCGCTGCGCCCCCTCGGCCCCTTCGACGCGGGCCTCGACGTCTGCTGCGGTACGGGGGCGGGGGCGCGGGCCCTGCGGCCGCTGTGCCGTACCCGCGTCGCCGGGGTCGACTTCTCCGCCGGGATGCTCGCCGTGGCCCGCCGGGGCGACTCCTCGCCGCTGGACGCCTGGGTGCGGGCCGACGTGCGGGCGATGCCCTTCCGGCCGGTCTTCGACCTCGCGGTGAGCTTCGGGGCGTTCGGGCACTTCCTGCCGGACGAGCGGCCCGGGCTGTTCCGCGAGGTGCGGCGGTGCCTGCGGCCCGGTGGGCTGTTCGCCTTCCCGATCGGGGCGCCGCCGCCGGTCACCTCGCCGTGGTACTGGGCGTTCCGCGGCTTCGACGCCGGAATGCGGGTCCGCAACGCGCTGCGCCGCCCGCCCTTCGTCATGTACTACCGCACCTTCCCGCTGGGGCCGGTGTGCGCGGACCTGCGCCGGGCGGGCTTCACGGTGACCTCGCGCCCCCTGGAGGAGTTCGGCCGGCGCGGCGACGGCAGCCCGAGCGTCCGCCTGGTGCTGGCCCGCGCGCACTGACGCGGCCGGCCACAGGTGTCGAACCGCCACGGTTCGTCGCGCGAAGTGGGGGACGCGGCCATTGCGGACGGCGGGCATCCGTGGACGGCGGCGAAGGTGTGGGCGGACACCATGAACCGGCGGGGAAGTATGGGCGCCGACCACGTGTGCGGGTCCGCGCCGGGTACCTAGCGTGACGGGCCATGGAGAGCTTTCCGAGCCCCGACGCCGGCGCCGAGCCCACCACGCGCGCGGCGGACACCAGCGGACCGCTCCCGGGCGCGCGCTTCCTGGCCGGCCGGACCGCCCTGGTCACCGGCGCGGCCGGCGGCATCGGCCGGGCCTGCGCGCTGGCCCTCGCCGAGGCCGGCGCCGACGTCTACGTGGTGGACCGCGCCGCCGACGCCGCCAAGGAGGTGGCCGCGCTGGTGGGCGGCGTCCGCCTGGTCGCCGACCTCGCGGATCCGGACGCGGTGGACGCCCTGCCCGCGGACGCCGACATCGTCGTCAACAACGCGGGCCTGCAGCACGTCGCGCCCGTGCACGAGTTCCCGCCCGAGCGCTTCACCCTGATCCAGCGGGTGATGGTCGAGGCGCCCTTCCGCATCCTGCGCCGCACCCTGCCGCACATGTACGCGCGCGGATGGGGCCGGGTGATCAACATCTCCTCGGTGCACGGCGTGCGGGCAAGCCCCTACAAGTCCGCGTACGTCGTCGCCAAGCACGCGCTGGAAGGACTCAGCAAGACCGTCGCCCTCGAAGGCGCCGCCCACGGCGTGACCAGCAACTGCGTCAACCCCGGCTACGTGCGCACCCCTCTGGTCGAGGACCAGATCGCCGACCAGGCCGCCGCCCACGGCATCCCCGAGTCCGAAGTGGTGGAGCGGGTGATGCTGGAGCGCACCGCCATCAAGCGGCTCATCGAGCCCGACGAGGTCGCCGCCGCCGCGCTGTGGCTCTGCTCGCCGCACACCGGCTACGTCACCGGCACCTCCCTTCCCCTCGACGGTGGCTGGACCGCGCACTAGCGCCCCAGGGCCCGCCGCCCCGCCCGCCTGCGCGTCATCCCGCCCTCGTCCGCACCGCCCCTTCGTACCCGCCCCCTCGCCTCCGTCCCCACCCCCATCCCGGAACCGGTGACAGCCATGGCCCCTCACAGCGTCGTGCACGGCCCCCGCCCCGCAAGATCCGACCGACTGACCCGCGTGGTCGCCGCGAGCCTCATCGGCACCACCGTCGAGTGGTACGACTACTTCCTGTACGGCTCCGCCGCCGCGCTGGTCTTCGGCAAGGTGTTCTTCCCGGACTCCGACCCGCTGACCGGCACCCTGCTGTCCTTCCTCACGTACGCCATCGGCTTCGCCGCCCGTCCGCTGGGCGCCCTGGTCTTCGGGCACTTCGGCGACCGCATCGGCCGCAAACGCCTGCTGGTGCTCAGCCTGCTGATGATGGGCGGCGCCACCACGCTGATCGGCTGCGTGCCCAGCTACCACAGCATCGGGGTCGGCGCGCCGATCCTGCTCACCACCCTGCGGGTGGTGCAGGGCTTCGCCCTCGGCGGCGAGTGGGGCGGGGCGGTGCTGCTGGTCTCCGAGCACGGCGACGCCGGGCGCCGCGGCTTCTGGGCGTCCTGGCCGCAGGGAGGCGCGCCCGCGGGCAACCTCATCGCGGTGGGGGTGCTGTCGCTGATGACCGGCGTGCAGAGCGACGCGGCCTTCGTCGCGTGGGGCTGGCGCATCCCCTTCCTGTTCTCCGCGGTGCTGGTCGGCATCGGCCTGTGGATCCGCCTGTCGGTCGACGAGTCCCCGCTGTTCAAGGAGGCGCTGGCCAAGGCCGAGCGGCGCGAGAAGGCCCGAGGGGCGGTCGACCGGCTGCCCGGCCTCGCCGTCCTGCGCGACCACTGGCGGGACGTCCTGGTCGCCATGGGCGCAAGGATGGCGGAGAACATCTCGTACTACGTGCTGACCACCTTCGTCCTCGCCTACTGCGTGGAACACCTCGGGCTGCACAAGCAGACCGCGCTCAACGCCGTGCTGATCGGCTCGGCCGTCCAGTTCTGCCTGATCCCGCTGTTCGGCGCGCTGTCGGACCGGGTCGGCCGCAAGCCCGTCTACCTGGTCGGCGCGGTCGGCACCGGCGCCTGGGCGTGGGCGTTCTTCACCATGCTCGACACCAGGAACTTCACCGCGCTGGTGTCCGCGGTCACCGTCGGGCTGGTCTTCCACAGCGCGATGTACGCCCCGCAGGCCGCGTTCTTCTCCGAGCTGTTCGCCACCAGGATGCGCTACTCCGGCGCGTCGATCGGCGCGCAGTTCGCGTCCGTCGCCGCCGGGGCGCCCGCGCCGCTCATCGCGGTTGCGCTGCTCAAGTCCTACGGTGACGCCACCCCGGTGTCGGTGTACGTCAGCCTCGCCGCCGTCGTCACGGTCGTCGCCCTGCTCTTCGCCCGCGAGACCAGGGGCCGTGACCTGGAAACCCTCACCTCGGGCGGCGGCGGGGCGGGCCGGGGTTCGGTAGGTTCGGCGTCCACGGAGACCGCCGCCTCGTCCGCGTGACGGCCGGCCCCGCCGTACGTCCCCGGTGAGGGAGCCGCGAAGGAGCGGCTCCCTCACCGCCCGTCGTCCCGAACACCGGGCGGGAATCCTGGCACCGAGCGCGGCGCCCGGCCCCGCCCCACGTCCGATCAGCCCGCGACCCGCACGGTGGCCGAAGATGTCCGCACAGCCCGCTCCCATCGCCGCGCACATGCGCCGGCTGCTCGAACTGATCGCCGAGGACGCGCCCGCCGAGGACTTCGGCGCGGTGGCCGCCCGCGCCAGGACCGAAGGGGCGGGCCCCGCCGACCTGTCGGAACTGGAGTCGGCCACCGGCACGGCGCTGCGGCTGCGCCGGGTGCTGCGCCAGCACCGCCGCCGCGAGACCGAGCTCGCGGCCCTGTTCGACACCGCCGGCGACCTGGCCGGGCTGCGCGACCTCGACGCGGTGCTGCAGTCCATCGTGCGCCGGGCCCGGATGCTGCTCGGCACCGACACCGCCTACCTCACGCTGCGCGACGACGAGGCGGGCGACACGTACATGCGGGTCACCGACGGCTCGGTCTCCCCGCTCTTCCAGGCGCTCCGGCTGTCCTACGGCGACGGCCTCGGCGGTCTGGTGGCGCAGACCGCCCGCCCCTACGCCACCCCGGACTACCGCACCGACCAGCGGTTCCGGCACACCGGCTCGATCGACGAAGGGGTACTCGACGAGGGCCTGGTCGGCATACTCGGGGTGCCGCTGCTGCTCGGCGGGCGCGGTGGCACCTCCCGTACCGACGGCGCGGGCGCGGGCGCGGGGCCGGGCGGCGACGGCGACGTCATCGGCGTGCTGTTCGCCGCCGACCGCACCCCGCGGCCGTTCTCGCCCGACGAGGTCGCGCTGCTGTGCTCGCTCGCCGCGCACGCCGCGATCGCCATCGACACCGCGCGGGCCATCACCGACCTGGCCCAGGCCAACGCCGTGATCCAGGAGCACGCCGCCGCCATGCAGCGCGCGGAGGAGGCGCACGACCGGCTCACCGACCTGGTGCTGCGCGGCGGCGACCTGCCCGAGGTCGCCGCGGCCGTCGCCGGACTGCTCGACGGCGGGATCAGTATCCACGACCCGCAGGGCCGCACCCTGGCCGCGGTCGGCAGGGGCGGCGGCGCCTTCCAGGGGCCCGCGCCCGACCCGGACGTACTGGTCGGACATGCCGCCGACTCCCACGCGGCGGCCCGCGCGGTGCGCCGGGACGGCCGGTGGACCTGCGCGGTGTCGGCCGGCCAGGAACTGCTGGGCTGCCTGGTGCTGTACGGACGCGGGCGGCTGGACGACTCCGACCGGCGGCTGTTCGAGCGGGCCGGCGTGGTCACCGCCCTGCTGCTCCTGCTCAGCCGGTCGGTCGCGGAGACCGAGAACCGGGTGCGCGGCGAGCTGATCACCGACCTGCTGACCGCACCCGGCCGCGACCCCGCGGGACTGGTGGTACGCGGCCGCCGGCTCGGCATCGACCTGGGCAGTGACTGCCTGGTGCTCGTCGCCGAGACCGCCGAGGGCCACCGCGACAAGCTGGCGGGCGCCGCCGGCCGCTACCTCTTCGGCAGCCACGGGATCAGCGCCGAGCAGGCCGGCACGGTGGTCGTGCTGCTGCCGCACGACGGAACGCTGCCGGGTGAGGCCGCCAGGACGGCCGTCGGCCGGCTCACCCACCTCGTCGGCGCCCCCGTCACCGCCGCCGCCGCGGGCCCGGCCGCTGGACCCGCCGCCTTGGCCGAGGCGCACGCCGAGGCCTTGCGCTGCCTGCGCGCCCTCCGGGCGCTCGGCCGCATCGGCGACGGCGCCGGCGCGGCCGAACTCGGCTTCCTCGGCGTCCTGCTGGGCAACGCCCACGACGTCGAGTCCTTCGTCACCGCCACCCTCGGCCCGCTGCTGGACTACGACGCCCGGCGCGGCACCGAACTCGTGCGCACCCTCGGCGCGTACTTCGCCTGCGGCGGCACCCTCACCCGCACCAAGGACGAACTGCACCTGCACGTCAACACCGTGGTGCAGCGCCTGGACCGGATCCAGGCGCTGCTGGGGCCCGGCTGGAACACCCCCGAGCGGGCGCTGGAGCTCCAACTCGCGCTTCGGCTGCACCTGCTGTCGGAACCGGGCAAGGGCCGGTGAGAGGGCGGGCGGCGGGCCGCCGGGCCCGCCGCCCGCAGCAGCGCGGCGAGCAGCGCGACCACGGCGAGGTCGCCGAGCCCCGCCGCGGTGCAGTAGCCGGCCGGGCGGCCCGCGACACGGCGGGGGCGGCGGAACGGGGCCGGCCGGCCCGCGCGTCCCGCCGGGTTCTCGGCGCCGGTGAGGTGCTCGGTGAACTGCTTGTGCGCATGGCTGACGGCTCCCGGAACCAGTGGCGGCTTGCGCAAACCGTAGAAGCGGCCCGGCGAGCCGGACATGTGGGCGCGGCACGCACCGCCACGGGGACGCGTGTCGGCGGCCACCATGGCGGCGGGCGGCCACGCTCGGGGACGCTGCCGTCGTGCGGCCCGCCGGCCGCGACACCATCGACCACACCGTCAGTCGCCCGCCGGGGCGCGGCGCACCGCGTCGGCGATGTGGTCCGCCACCACGCGGGCGCCGCGCTCGCCGAGCACCAGCGAATAGTGGTTGACGTCGGGCACGAAATGGAGCGGCACGCCGGACGCCGCGAGGCCGCAGGCGGCGATCGTGTCGGGGGAGTACAGCCCGGTCGGCTCGTTGCGCAGGCCGCGTTCGGCCCACAACAGGCGGGCCGGAACGGTCAGTTCGTGGATCGCCCGGAACACCGCCGGGTCGCGCAGCTCGTCCTCCGCGTCCTCCCGGATCGCCGCCGCCCGGCACGCCGAACGCAACCGCGGCTCCCGCCCGACCAGGTCGCGGTCGAGGTGCTCGGCCAGCAGCGGGCCGCCGAGACCGGCGAAGGCCGGGTGCGCGGCCCAGAACGCGTGGTAGGCGGCCCGGTCGGGGAACTCCATGTCCAGCCGGGCCATCGCGGGACCGACCACCGCGCCCAGCACCGCGTCGATGTCGGCGTCGGCCGGCACCGGGATGCCCAGGCCGCCGTCGACCAGCACCAGTTCGCGGTACCGCGCGGGATCGCGGCGCGCCGCCACGCAGGCGACGAAGGCCCCCATCGAGTGCCCGGCCAGTACGGCGGCGCCGAGCCGGAAGTGGTCGAGCACCGCGATCAGGTCCTCGGCGTGGCGCGCCATGCCGCCGGGCCCCGCCACGTCGCGGCTGCGCCCGCGGCCCCGCAGGTCCGGCGCGATCACCTCGGTACCGCCGAGCGCCTCGGCCACCTCGCCCCAGGCCAGGCCGTTGCCGGTCAGCCCGTGCACGGCAAGGACGGTCCCGGCCCCGGGCGCGCCCGGCCAGCGGCGCACCGCCAGGAGCCCGCCGTCCACCTCGACCGTCACGTCCTGGAAGTCCCGCATCGCGGCCCGCCGCCTTTCCGCCGTCCGTCACCGACCGAGCAGGATAGGGAGCCCGGAGCCCGCGGGGAGACGGCGGCGCGCCACACAACCGGGCTAGCCGGAGTGTGGGCCTGGCACACCGAAGCCCGCGGTGTGCCAGGTTTCGCCGTCCGGCAGCACCACGAAGGCCTCGGTCGCGGGCTGGTCCGCCAGCCAGCCGAAGGACGCGGTGCCCATCGCGTACGAGGCGGTGGCCGACACGTCCGCGTCGGTGAGGGACGGGCAGACCACCGTGACCGAGGCCATCGCGGGGGCGGCCGGACGGCCGGTCGCCGGGTCCGCGATGTGCGGGCCGCGCTCGGCCGCGCCGGAGGTGGCCACCGCGACGTCGCCGTCGGCGTGCACCACCGTGGCCAGCGTGCCCGGGCGCAACGGGTGCGACACCCCGATCCGCCAGGGGCCGCCGTGCGCCTGGACGTCGCCGCCGCCGTTGACGAGGACCGCGTCCGCGCCCGCCGCCGCCAGCATCGCCGCGGCGCGCTCCACCGCCCAGCCCTTCACCAGCCCGGTGGGGTCGAAGCCCCCCGCGTACCCGGCACTGAACCAGCCGCCGGTGCGTCGGCGCGCCGCGTCGCACAGCCGGTGCACCTCCCACACCTCGGGCGTGCACTTCGACAGCGGCAGGGTTCCCGCGGCCAGCCGGCTGATCTGGCTCGTGGGGCGGTAGGTGGAGAACACCTCGTCCACGTGGCGCAGCCACAGCACGGCCTCCTCCAGCGCAGCCGGGATCCGGCCCGGATCGCCGCCGCGTACGTCGAAGGAGAACACCGTGCCCATGGTGTGCTCGACCCGCCGCTGACTGCCGGCCCGCTCCCGGACCGTGCCCCCCGTCACAGTCCCGCCTTGTCGAGCGCGCTCTGCAGCGACTGCGTGTACCCCGCGCTGGTGTAGGTCGCGCCCGACACCGCGTCGATGTGGGCGCTCTGCGCGGCCAGCGCCTCCTGGGTGAGCTGCGGCACCGCGAAGCCGGCGATCTCCTGGTCACGCGGGTTGTCGCTCGGCAGTTGCAGCGCGGTGACCTTGGTGAGCTTCCCGCCGGTGAGGGTGATCCGCAGCTGCACCGGGCCGTAACGGGTCTGCACCGTGTCGCCGTTCACGGTCCGCGTGGCGGCGGAACCGCCGCCGCTGCCGCCGCTGCGCGAGGAGCCGGACTTGGAGGAGCCAGACTTCGAGGAGCCGCTCGTCGACGTGCCGCCCTTCGAGGAGCCGGACGACCCTCCGGACGGCGTGCTCCCGCCGGAGGCCCTGCCGTCCGAGGAGCCGCCGGTGGACGATCCGGTGCCCGCGGTCGCGGTGGAGGAGGGGGCCGGGACGGCGGCCGCCGTGGTCCCGCCCGTCGTGTGCGGCTTGAGGGACAGCAGGACCACCACACCCGCGACGGTGGCGCCGGTGGACAGGACGACGCGGCGTGCAGGGCGCCCGTGCAGCGCGCTCACCGGCGTACCTCCCCGCGTCCGCGCCCGGCGGGCGCCACGCGGCCGTCTCGGGCCGGCGGGCCGTCGTTCACTGGTGCGGGCATCGGGACTCTCCTCACAGTTCGAAGGACTCGTGGTGGATGTGCCGGGCGGGCACACCGGCCGCGCGCAGCGCCTCGTAGCCGGCGTCGGCCATACCGGGCGGGCCGCACAGGTACACGTCGTGCCGCGCGATGTCGGGCAGCGCGGCCCGCAGGCCGTCCGCGGTCAGGGCGGGGCGGCGCCCGTCCGGGCCGTTGAGCGCGAAGATCAGCCGTGCCCCGCGGACCGCCGCGATCGACTCCAGCTCACGGCGCAGCGCGAGGTCGGCGGCGGATCGGGCCCGGTAGACCAGGGTGAGGTCGCCCGGCCCGGCGGGGAGCGACTCGAACAGGGCTCGCAGCGGGGTCACCCCCACGCCGCCCGCCAGCAGCAGGACCTTGCGCCGGGTCCTGCGGTCCGCCGTGAGGCCGCCGTACGGGCCCTCCGCCCAGATCCTGGTGCCCGGCCGCAGCCGCGCCAGGGCCGCGCTGTGCCCGCCGACCGCCTTCACCGTGATCCGCAGCAGGTCCGGGCGCGGCGCCGCCGACAGGGAGTACGGATTCGCCGTCCACCACAGCCCCGGCGCCAGGAACCGCCAGCGCAGGAACTGGCCCGAGCGCGCCCCGAGGTGCCGCAGCCGCTCGCCGCGCACCACGATCGACACCACGTCCGGGGCCTCGGGCACCACCGAGTGCACCCGCAGCCGGTGCCGCAGGTTGAGCCGCACCGGCCCCAGCACGCGGTACCAGAGCACCGCCCCCGCCGCGGCCGCGTACAGCGCGTACCAGAAGGCCTTCGCCGCGCCGCCCGCCGCGAAGTCCGCGCCGAGGGCGAGCTGGTGCCAGAAGGCGAGGAAGATCGCCACGTAGGTCAGCAGGTGCAGGTAGTACCAGACCTCGTAGCGCATCCGGCGGCGGGCCGCGCGTACCGACACCGCGCCGACCAGGAGCAGCAGCAGACCGCCGAGGGTCGCCTTGCGCATCTCCGGGTACGTCCACACCACCGTCCACGACTCGCTCAGCACGGCCGCGTGCGACTGCGCCGCGTACCCCCACAGGATCAGCACGATGTGCGCGACGAGCAGGCACACGGTGTAACGGCCGGCCATCGCGTGCCAGCGGGCCACGCGGTCGCTGCCGACGCCGGTCTCCAGCGCGGGGATGCGGGCCATCAGCAGCATCAGCAGCGCGCAGCAGTAGCCGGCCAGCAGACCGCTGATGCGGCCCGCGCCCAGCAGCCAGTCCGTGGACCCCACCACCGCCGTCGTGTCGTGCCACCACAGGCCCAGCACCGCGGCCGCGCCCGCCCACCCGAGGGCCAGGACCCAGGCGGCGGTCGAGCGCCGTCGCGGGGCGGGCGCGGCCACCGCGTGCCGCGCCTGGCGTGGGGGCGAGGTGCTGGTCATGGGGGTGTTTCCTTTCGTGGCGTACACCGGCCACTGTGCGTGCGTAACTTCTGAACGAGCTCTGAACGGGCTCGCAATCGCCTCGGAAAGCGCTCGGAACGGGCGCAGAACCGGCTCGGACGGGGGCTGGAAGCGGCCCGGAACGGCCCGGAACGGCCCGGCAGGCGCCCGGCACCACCCGGCACACGCCCGGCACCGATCGCCGGTGGCCCGATTCACAGCGATCGCAAAGGCCGCTCCCGTCCCGCCCGGCCGCGTGTCGGGGGATGCTGGGAGGCATCATGAACAGCACCGCGCATCCCCTCACGCACCCCGACGGCACCCCTGTCCGCGTCTTGGTCGTCGACGACGAGCCCGACCTCGCCGAGGTCCTTTCCGGCGTCCTGGCGTACGAGGGGTGGCAGGTGCGCACAGCCGGCGACGTGGCCACCGCCGTGGCCGAGGCCAGGACCTTCAAGCCCGACGCGGTCGTACTCGACGTGATGCTGCCCGACGGCGACGGAATCGCCGTGCTGCACAAGCTGCGGGAGGGCCGGCCGGACGTGTGCGTGCTCTTCCTCACCGCGCGCGACTCGGTGGAGGACCGCATAGCGGGCATCACCGCCGGGGGCGACGACTACGTCACCAAGCCGTTCAGCCTGGAGGAGGTGCTGGCCCGGCTGCGCGGGCTGCTGCGCCGGGCCGGGATGACCAGGGCCCGCGGCGACGCGGCCGTCCTCGCCGTCGGCGACCTGGTCATGGACGAGGAGGCGCGCGAGGTCACCCGCGGCGGCGAGGCGGTGGAGCTGTCCCCGACCGAGTTCGAGCTGCTGCGCTTCCTGATGCGCAACCCCCGGCGGGTGCTCAGCAAGGCCCAGATCCTCGACCGGGTGTGGTCCTACGATTTCGGCGGCCAGGCGCACATCGTCGAGCTGTACATCTCCTACCTGCGGCGCAAGATAGACGCCGGCCGGGAGCCGATGATCCACACCGTACGGGGCGCCGGTTACGTGCTGAAGGCGGCGCAGTGGTGAGGAGTCTGGTGCCGCGCACCCTGCGTGCCCGGCTCACCTGCGGGCTCGTGGTGCTGCTCGCGCTGAGCTGCGCGGCCGTCGGGATCGCCGCGGTCGTCGGGCTGCGCGGCTTCCTCACCGAGCGCCTGGACCAGCAGGTCGTGCAGGCCGGCAGCCACTTCCCGGCCAGCCTCGAACACACCCACGGCGCGCGGGGGGAGCCCGACGCCGACAACAAGTACGCCGACACCCGCCGCCAGGCACCGGGCACCTTCGGCGCGCGGCTGCTGAACGGCAAGGTCACCGACGCCGCCGTGGTCCGCGCCGGGTCGGACACCTCCGTACGGCTCAGCCCGGCCGACCGCGCGGCGATCGCGGCCGTGCCGGTGGACGGGCACTGCCACGGGCTGGACCTGTCCGCGCTCGGCGACTACCGGGTGCAGGCCACGGCGGGCGACGACGGGGACGTCCTGCTCACCGGCCTGTCGATGCGCAGCGTCGAGGACGCCGCCGAGCGCCTGGTCGTCGTGGAAGCGGTCGTCTTCGGCTGCGCGCTGGTCGCCGCCGGCGCGGCCGGGGCGTTCTGGGTCCGCTGGTCGCTGCGCCCGCTGCGCAGGGTGGCCGCCACCGCCGCGGCCGTCACCGAGCTGCCGCTGGACAGCGGGGAGGTCGTGCTGCCCGACCGGGTGCCCGACACCGACCCGCGGACCGAGGTCGGGCAGGTCGGCGCCGCGCTCAACCGGATGCTCGGACACGTCGAGGGCGCCCTGACCAAGCGGCACGCCAGTGAGGAGCGGCTGCGCCGCTTCGCCGCCGACGCGTCCCACGAGTTGCGCACACCGGTCGCGGCGATCCGCGGCCACGCCGAACTGGCGCTGCGCCATCCCGACCCCGTGCCGCCCGGCGTGACCCGGGCGCTGGACCGGATCGCCGCCGAATCCACCAGGATGGGCGGCATGGTCGACGACCTCCTGCTGCTGGCCAGGCTGGACGCGGGACGCCCGCTGGCCCGGGAACAGGTCGACCTGACCCGGCTGGTCCTCGACGCGGTCGACGACGCCCGGGCGGCCGGCCCCGGCCACCGCTGGTCGCTGGACCTGCCGGCCGAACCCGTCGTCGTCACCGGCGACGGCGCGCGCCTGCACCAGATCGCAGCGAACCTCCTGGCCAACGCCCGCGCCCACACGCCGGCCGGCACCCGGGTGACCGTCCGCCTCCGGCAGACCGCGCGGGCCACGACCCTGGCCGTCAGCGACGACGGCCCCGGCATCCCCGAGGCCCTGCGCGAATCCGTCTTCGACCGGTTCACCCGCGCCCCGCATCCCCGCTCCGGCCACGGTGCCGGGCTGGGCCTGTCCATCGTCTCGGCGGTGGCCGCCGCCCACGGCGGCTCGGCGGGCGTGACGTCGGTTCCGGGCCGGACCACGTTCACGGTGACGCTGCCGGGCGGCCGGTAGCGGGGCCGGCCGCGGTCGACCCGCGGGCCGTGGTGCCCGCCGCCGGGTCTGCGGGCCGTGGTGCCTGTGCCGGACCCGCGGGTTGTGGTGCCTGTGCCGGACCCGCGGGCCGTGGTACCCGTGCCGGACCCGCCCCCTCCGCGGCGGGTCCGGCACCCAGCGGACGGGCCCGCGCGCTACTCCAGCAGCCGCCTCGCCGTCCCCGTGGGCTCGCGGCCCGCCGCAAGCCAGCCGGCGGCCGCCGCCAGCAGGGGTACGCCGGGCACGGCGGTCAGCAGGGGGAGGTACAGGCCGTGCCGCAGGGACGCCGGATCGTCCGCGTAGGCGCACAACAGGACCAGGTAGGCACCGGCCGTGCCCAGCAGGGTGCCGGCCAGGGCCAGCGAGCCGGCCGTGGCCGCGCCCAGGCCGCGCCGGGTCCGCGGCCCGGCCCCGGCGGCCGTCAGCGTGCGCAGGTCGTCGGCCGATTCGGCGCGGACCGTGCCGACCGTCATCGCCAGGACGCCCAGCGCCAGCCCCGCGCCCGCCGCCACGCAGCCCCGGCGCACGGTCTCCAGGCCCTCCTGGAGGTTCCGGGTCTCGGTGGTCAGGCCGTTCGCCACGGCCATGTCCCGCGCGGCGGAGCGCTGCGCGGCGCTCAGGTCGTGCGGGGCCGAGACGAACCAGCCGGCGGTCAGGGTCCGCCAGCCGCCCCGCCGTACCGCGTCCGGGGTGATGAACACCCGCGGCTGCGAGGAGTACGCGGGCCCGGGCACGTGCGCGGTCGCGGCGCGGTCGCCGCCGCGCCGGGCCTGGCCGAGCAGCGTGAGGGCGTCGTGGCCGGGCAGGAAGGTGAGGACATCGGCGCCCGCCCGGCCGGGCGGGCGCAGGCCGAACCGGCGGACCGCGTCGGGCGTGGCCACGTACAGCCGAAGGCTCGCCCAAGTGCGCGGCCCGGTGGGCCGGCCGGCCTCCAGGACCTGCCGGCCGGAGCCGCCGCTCCGCATGCCGCCCGGCGGTACGGCCGGGTCGTAGGCCATCACCAGCGGGGTCGCGGTGCCGCCGAGCTGCGCCGCGTACCGCTGGACCGCCTCCTGCCGGTGCCGCAGGTCCGGGGCGGACAGGACGGGCACGAGCGGCCCGTCGTAAGGGGCCCGGACCAGGACGTCCCGGGCCGAGAGGTTCCCGGCGGCGGCGCCGTCCCGGCTCACCGCGGCCACCACGCTGATCGCCACGGGCAGCCCGATCGCCAGGGTGATCGCCGCGAGGGCCGCGCCCGAGCGGGCCTGGTGACGGCCGAGATCGCGCAGGACCAGGCGTACGGTGAGCGGGGCCCGGCCCGCGGCCGCCGCCAGGCCGCGGACGACCAGCGGGCTGACCAGCAGCATCCCCGCGACCACCGCGACCAGGCCGGCCACGACGAGGAGCCCGTCGGTTCGGCGCGAGGCGACGAGGCACCCGGCGCCCGCGGCGACCAGGACCACGGCGGCCCGCACCGAGCGGCGGCCCCGCACGGGTTCCGGCGGCCGGGCGGACAGCGCCCGCACCACGGGCACCCTGGCCATCGTGCGGGCCGGCCACCACGCGGCGGCGGCCGGGGTGAGCACCGCGACCGCGAGGAGCGGTGCCAGCAGCGTCCAGGGCAGGGCGAAGGCGTCGATGCGGTGGCCCGCGGCGCCCTCCAGACGAGGGGCCAGGGAGAGCCACGCGGCCAGGCCGAGCGCCGTGCCGGTGGCGGCGCCCGCCAGGCCGGTGAACAGGCCCTGCCCGACCAGTACCAGCCGCAGGTGCCGGTCGGTGGCACCGATCGCGCCCAGCATGCCGATCTGGCGCAGCCGGCGGTGGGCGATCACCGCGAAGCCCGCGGCGGCGACCAGCGCGACCAGCAGCAGGGCGACCGTGGCCGCCGCCAGGACGAGGACGTCGGCGCCCGCGGACGCGTCGCCGTACCGGTCCTGGACGTCGAGCGGTCCGTCGCCGCCCGCGCGGAAGGCGGCCATCGCGTCGGGGGAGGCGTCGGCCAGGAGGTCGACCGAGGCCGCGGGGAGTCCGGCGACCTCGGGGTCAGCGGCGCCGGGGGGAGCGGCCAGCGCGAAGGTGTCGGCGAGCCGCCCGGGGTTCTCCACCAGCCCGACCACGGTGAGCGAGCGGCCGCCGAACCGCGACGAGCGCCCGACGCCCGTACGGAAGAGCGCGGCCGCGGACCGGGTGAGGGCGACCTCGCCCGCCGAGGCCGGGTAGCGGCCCTCCAGCAGCCGCAGCCGCCCGGCGCCGTACGGCCCATGCGGGTCCTGCGCCCGCACGTCAAGCACCGACACCGATCCGGGGACGGGCACCTGCCGGTGGGCGATCACCTCGACGGTGCCCAGCTTCGAGCGCGCGGACGCGATCCGCGCCTCCAGCGTCCGCCGGCCGTCGTCGCCCGCGTCGAGGCGCACCAGTTGCCGCGCCGACCCGAAGGTCCCGACCGGGCTGTACTGGTACGCGTCCACCGCGACGAGCCCGCACACCGCGCCGGCGACCGTTGTCACCAGGAGCGCGAGCAGCAGTGCCTGGCGGCGCCATTCGCGGCGCAGCAGCCGCCACGACCAGCGGACCACGGCCACCCGCGCGGGCAGCCCGCCGTGCGTCCGCGAGCGCCCGCCGACCGGGCCGGGCGCGGTCCGCACGGCCGTCACGACTCCTCCCCACCGGACGCCAGGAGCGACTCGGGTCCCGCGAGGGGGCGGGTGGAGTCGACGATCCCACCGTCGCGCACGAAGACCACCCGGTCGGCCCACGAGGCGAGTTGGGCGTCGTGGGTGACCAGGACGGCCGCGGCGCCGGACCGGCAGGCGGCGCGGATCAGCCGCATCACGCCCTCCCCGGCGCCGGAGTCGAGGGCGCCGGTCGGCTCGTCGGCCAGCAGCAGCCGGCGCTCGCCCACCAGGGCCCGGGCCAGCGCCACCCGCTGGCGCTGGCCGCCGGACAGCTCGTCGGGGAAGCTGTCGGCGCGGTCGGCGAGGTCCAGCTCGGCCAGGGCGCGCAGCCCCGCCCGGCGGGCCGCCCGGGACCTCACCCCGTCCAGTTCCAGCGGCATGGCGACGTTCTCCACCGCGGTCAGCCCCGGCAGCAGGTTGAAGTCCTGGAAGACGTAGCCGATGCGGCGGCGGCGCAGCCCGGCGCGCTCGCCCCGGCTCAGCCCGGACAGCGCGGTGCCCTCGACGAACACCTCGCCCGTCGTGGGCTCCTCCAGGCTGCCGGCGATGGTCAGCAGCGTGGACTTGCCCGACCCGCTGGGTCCCATGACGGCCACCATCTCGCCGGCCTCGACCGACAGGTCGACCTCGGCGAGCGCGCGCACGGCCGCGGCCCCGTCCCCGTACGTCTTCGACACCCCCCGCAGTTCCAGGGGCGGCGCCGCGCTCATCGCACGGCTCCCTCGGGCGGGACGGGAGCCCCGGCCGCCGGGCGCTGGGAGGGCGCGGGGCCCGGCGGGGTGCGGTGGCGCAGCCGCGCCTGGGTCGCGTCGAGCCAGCGGACCACCGCTTCGAGCCGGTAGAGCTGCGCGTCGGCGACCATGAGCAGCGCCAGGTCGTCGGCGGCGTGCTCCTTGAGGCGGGTGAAGTGCTGCATGCGGACGATGGTGTGGTTGCGGTGGGTCTGCAGGAGCGCGGGCAGGTCGGCGCCCGGCAGCCGCAGCGCCACCAGCACCTTGATCACCAGCTCGTCGCGAGGCGGGGCGTCGTCGGCCGGCGGGGTGCGCAGCCACGCCGCCAGCTCCTCGGCGCCCGCCTCGGTGATGCGGTAGGTGCGCTGCGGGCCGGGCCGCGCGGCGTCCTCCGGGTCGCACTCCACCAGGCCGTCCCGCTCCAGCCGCTGCATCGTCGAGTACACCTGGCCGACGTTCAGCGGCCAGACCTCGCCGGTCCTCGCCTCGAACTCCTGACGTAGCCGCAGCCCGTACTTCGGCCCCTCGCCGAGCAGGGCGAGCAACGCGTGGCGCACGCTCACCGCGATCCCCTCCTTCGCCTGAATACCCCGTACAATACTCGGTATACAGGCGGGTGGAAGGCCACCGGGGATTCCACCGGAAAGAACGGGCGGGCGGCGGACCGCCGGAGAACCGGCGCCCGCCACCCGCCAGGACGGTGCCCCTCCGCCGGGGGGCGGCCCCCATGCCGCCCCCCGGCCGCGGCAGGGCTCAGCGGCCGCCGTCGGACCGCTTGCGGTGCAGGGTGAAACGCTCGAAGACCGACAGCTCGCCGTTCGGCTTGTTCACGTTGTAGTACGTGACGTGCAGCCGGGTGGTGTCGCCGGGGAAGCGGCCGGGGTCCACCGTGAACGCGGCGAAGCCGTACGGGTGGTCCACGTCGCGGACCGCGCTCCACACCGCCTGCTCCTTGACGTAGGTCGCGGCGCGCTTGCCGTTGGCACCGGGCGTCGCCGACACCGCGGTGATGACCTTCGCGCTGCCGTCCTTGTAGAACGTCTGGTTGCTCGTCCCGGACACGCCGCCGCCGCCGAGCACCATGTGCACGGTGCCCAGGCCCGTGTCGATGTCGTCGGTCGCGGCCGAGACGGGGCTCGGGGTGAGCGTCTCGCTGCCGCCGAGCACGCCGCGCACCGCCAGCGACCGCTCGTAGTGGTGCTCGTGGCCGCAGACCACCAGGTCCACGCCGTAACGGTCGAACAGCGGGCCGTACTTGGCACGCAACCCCAGGTCCGAGCCGTTGAAGTCCGCCGAGGAGACCATCACCTGGTGCATGGCCACGACGACCCAGTCGACGCCCCGGTCCGCGCGTGCCGCCCTCAGCTCCCGCTCCAGGAAGGCGAGCTGGCGCCCGCCGGAGTAGCCGTTGATGTAGACGTCGCCGCCGTCCTGCAGGCAGTTGTCGTCGTTCTGCAGCACGATCACCCGCACGGAACCGGCCGTGAACGCGTACCACAGGCCGGACAGCTCCTCGTCGGTCTCGTCCGAGGGCAGCTCGAAGTACGTCTGGTACGCGCCCATGCCGATCGGGCCGTTGCCGCTCTCGATCTCGTGGTTGCCGGCGGCCGGCATCCACGGGCGGAAACGGGCCGAACGGCTGTTGTTGGTGAAGAAGTTGTTCCAGGTGCGCACCCGGTCCACGTCCAGGTTGGCGTAGCACAGGTCACCGTTGAGCAGGTGGAACAGCGGCGCCACCTGCTCGATGCCGGTGACGATGTCCTTGCTGGCCGGCGCGACGTTGGCGTCCAGGCCCACCGCGCCGGCCGCGGTCCACGACACCTCGGGAGTGGACTGGTCGCCGAAGCTGGTGAACGTCAGCGGCACCCGGCCGCGCGGAGCCGTGGTGAAGGTGCCGCTGTCGGGCGTCGCCCCGTCGTGCGAGACCAGGTACAGGTACGTGGTGCCCGGGCTCAGCCGGGACAGGGCGGCGTGGTGGACGTACACCGTGCGGCCGGACTTGCCGTCGCTGTAGCTGCGGGTCGTGGCCGGGGCGCCGGATCCCAGGCCGTGCGCCAAGGTGCCGTACAGCACCCGCGGGCGCCGCACGGGGGCGTCGGTGATCCAGGACACCACCATCTGGGTGGCCGGGTCCTTGCCGAAGGTCAGGTGGAGGCCCTGCACCGGGGCCGCGCCGCTCGCGTCGGGCGTCGGGTGGAAGGCCGGCGCGCCGGCCGGCGCCGCCGCTGCCTGACCCGCCGTCAGCAGCGGGCCCGCGACCGCCCCCGCCCCCGCCGTGCCGAGCAGCCCGACCGCGGTGCGCCGGCTCAGGCGGTTCCCGGACGGGGAGCCGGCCGGACGGGCGGCCCCGGGCTGCGGTGTGTCCATCTGTGCGGCCATCGTTACTCCCTGGTGCAAGGGCGGTGAAGGGCGTACCGGTCGTGGGACCGCGTGAAGACTCCCGCCCGCCGGCGACGCCCGGTTGAACGGCGCCTTGCCGGGCGACGTCGGAACGCGATGTGACCGTGCGAACGCGCGACCGGTGACGTACCGGACGGCCGGGCACTCGCGTCCCACCCGCACCGCCCGCCGCGGCGCGCCGCGCGCACGCGGGCTGTTCGCGACCCGTACCGCGCGGCGCCACCCGGGCGATACGGTGCCGTCGCCCGCTGTCGCTGCTCTTGGGACCGCCCTCCCCACTTTCCCCGAGCCGAAGAGGTCCAGGTCAGACATGTCCGAACTCAACCGGCGGCGGTTCCTGCGGATCGCGGGCGCCACCGCGGGCTTCACCGCCCTGTCCGGCAGCATCACCCGCGCCGCCGCGATCCCGGCGGCCCGCCGCACCGGCACCCTCCAGGACGTCGAGCACATCGTCGTCCTGATGCAGGAGAACCGCTCCTTCGACCACTACTTCGGCTCGCTGCGCGGAGTGCGCGGCTTCGGCGACCCGCGTCCCGTCCGGCTGCCGAACGGCAAGTCCGTCTGGCACCAGAGCGACGGCGCCAAGGACGTGCTGCCGTACCACCCGCAGGCCGACGACCTGGGCATGCAGTTCATCGAGGGCCTCAACCACGAGTGGACGGGCAGCCACAAGGCGTTCAACGACGGCAAGTACGACCAGTGGATCCCCGCCAAGGGCGCCGGCACCATGGCCTACCTGACCCGGGACGACATCCCGTTCCACTACGCCCTGGCGGACGCGTTCACCGTCTGCGACGCCTACCACTGCTCGTTCATCGGCGGCACCGACCCCAACAGGTACTACATGTGGACCGGTTGGACGGGCAACGACGGCAAGGGCGGCGGCCCGGTCCTGGACAACAGCGAACTCGGCTACGACTGGACCACCTATCCCGAGCGCCTGGAGAAGGCCGGGGTGTCCTGGAAGGTCTACCAGGACATCGGCGACGGCCTCGACGGCCCGCACTCCTGGGGCTGGATCGAGGACGCCTACCGCGGCAACTACGGCGACAACTCACTGCTGTACTTCGACAACTACCGCACCGCGCGGCCCGGCGACCCGCTCTACGACAAGGCCCGCACCGGCACGAACGCCGCCGCGGGCGACGGCCTCTTCGACGTGCTGCGCGCCGACGTCCGGGCCGGCCGGCTGCCGCAGGTCTCCTGGATCGCCGCCCCCGAGGCGTTCTCCGAGCACCCCAACTGGCCCGCGAACTACGGCGCCTGGTACGTCTCCCAGGTGCTGGACGCGCTCACCTCCGACCCGCAGGTGTGGAGCAGGACGGCCCTGTTCATCACCTACGACGAGAACGACGGCTACTTCGACCACGTCGTGCCGCCGTTCGCGCCCCCCGGCCCCGGCCGCGGCGCGTCCACCGTGAGCACCGAGGGCGAGGTCTTCGGCGGCGACAGCGTGTACCGGCCCGGCCCCTACGGGCTCGGCCAGCGGGTGCCGATGCTCGTGGTCTCCCCGTGGAGCACCGGCGGCTGGGTCGACTCCGAGGTGTTCGACCACACGTCGATCATCCGCTTCATGGAACGCCGGTTCGGCGTGCGCGAGCCCAACATCTCGCCCTGGCGCCGGGCCGTGTGCGG
The DNA here is from genome assembly GCF_020400825.1 of Streptomyces sp. HPF1205. Lineage (GTDB taxonomy): Bacteria > Actinomycetota > Actinomycetes > Streptomycetales > Streptomycetaceae > Actinacidiphila. The sequence goes on along the minus strand of NZ_JAINVH010000010.1, from coordinate 120,906 downwards.
CGACCTCACCTCGGCCTTCGACTTCGGCCTCACCCGCACCGCGCCGCCCGGGCTGCCCCGCACCGACGGCTACCGGCCCACCGACAACCAGCGGCACGACTCCTACGTCCCCGTGCCGCCCGCCAACCCCGCGCTGCCGGTGCAGGAGAAGGGCCACCGACCCGCGCGCCCGCTGCCGTACGCGCCCCTCGTGGACTCCTCGGTGAGCCGGTCGTCCGGCCGGATCACCCTCACCTTCGGCGGCGGGGTCGCCGCGGGCGCCTGCTTCCACGTCACCTCCGCCGACCGCGCCGACGGCCCCTGGACCTATACCGCCGAGGCGGGCAAGAAGGTCACAGGCCAGTGGGACACCGCCGCCACCGGGGGCCGGTACGACCTCATCGCCCACGGCCCGGCCGGCTTCCTGCGCGCCTTCAAGGGTTCCACGGCGCAGGCCGGGCCCGAGGTGACGGCCCGCCACGACGCGGCCTCCGGCCGGGTCGAGCTGACCCTGGCCAACGCCGGCACCACGGACGTGCGCCTCACCGTCACCAACGCCTACGACGGCCGGCGGCAGACCCATGTCGTGCGCGCGGGCCGCCGCGTGACGCAGTGGGTGGAATCCGGCGCCGGCCACCGCTGGTACGACCTGACGGTGGTGTCGACCCACGACCCGGTGTTCCTGCGCAGGCTCGCCGGGCACGTGGAGAACGGCCGTCCGGGCGTCAGCGACCCGGCGATCGCCACCGGCTGAACCGGGCCCGCCTCGGGGTGGGTGAAGCCGTCGGGAGGCGGCGCCGCGGTGTCAGCCGCGGCGCCGCCCGCGGCCGTAACGCGCCGGCGGGACGCCCATGTGACGGGTGAAGTGCCGGTTCAGGTGTGCCTGGTCGTAGAAGCCGACCGCCGTGGCCACCTGCGCCGGCCGCTGCCCGGCCAGCAGCAGCCGGCGGGCCAGGTCGATGCGCCTGCCGGTGAGGTACGTGTGCGGCGGCAGCCCGTAGGCACGGGTGAAGCAGCGGATCAGGTGGGTCGGGTGGGCGTGCAGCAGCGCGGTCGCCTCGTTCAGGGTGAGCCCGGTGGTCAGCCGGGCGTCCAGCAGTTCGCGCAGCCTCGCCGCCAGCCGGTCGGCCTCGCGGCCGGTGGCCGGGCGGGCCGGCGCCGGCCCGCCGACGGAGGTTCTCGCGCCGAGGTGGTGCAGCAGCCGCTCGCGTACGAAGGCCAGCCGCGACTGCGCCTCGAACACCTCGGTGTCGTCGCGCAGCGCGGCGTGCAGCCGGTGCACCCGGCGGCGCAGCAGCGGGTCGCCCAGCACCGGCACGTCCACCGCGTGCCCGGCCAGCCGCTCGGGCAGCACGTCCGTGTCCAGGTACAGCACGCGCTTGCGGAAGCCGGTCGGGTCGACGGTGCGGCCGTCGTGCGGCACGCCGGGCGGCAGCAGCACCACCCGGCTCGCGTCCCATGCGCCGTGCCTGCGCCGGTCGAGCGCGAAGTCGACCGCGCCGTCGTCCAGGAGCATCAGGTCCCAGGTGTCGTGGGTGTGCACCGGGTACGCGTGGTCGGTGAAGTGGGCGTGCAGGACCTCGGTGATCCCCGCCACGGCCGGCCGCCAGGCGCGGACCTCGGTTCCGGTCCGCGATCCCCTCACGTCAGAAATGTACAAGACCGGCCCGCGCCGGCCGCGCGATGCTCGTGCCATGACCGACACAGCTCCCGCAGCTCCCGCCGTCACCGAGCCCGCCCGCGAGACCGCGCCCGTAACCGGGCCCGAGAACGCCCCCGGGACCGCCCCCGAACCCGGGACCGCCCGCAAGGCCGTCAGCATCGCCGGCAAGCTCGCGCAGTTCAGCGAGCTGTGGGCGCAGCGCACCGTAGCCACCGTCAACGACTACGAGGTCAAGGTCGCCAAGGTGCACGGCGAGTTCGTCTGGCACCGGCACGACGACACCGACGAGTTCTTCCTCGTGGTCAGCGGCCGCCTGACCATCCAGCTCAGGGACGGCGACGTCGTCCTCGGGCCGGGCGAGATGTACGTGGTGCCCAAGGGCGTCGAGCACTGCCCGCTGGCCGAGGAGGAGACGGCGATCCTGCTGCTGGAACCGGCCGGCACCAGCAACACCGGTTCGGCAGGCGGCCCGCGCACCAAGGCGCCCGTGGCGCTGTGACCGGGCCGCTCGGCGCCGCGGGCGGGCTCAGTCCGCCGCCGGCGCCGGGTCAGCGGGGTCCGCCTGGTCCGCGGTCGCCGGGGGCCGCGGGCCGTTCGCCGTGAGGGCGCGGCGGGCCGCCGACTGGATGACCTCCTGCATGACGCGGGCGGCGCGGGGCGGGGCGACATCGCTGCGGTGGGCCAGGGCGACGGTGCGGCGCAGACCCGGCCGGGCCAGGGGGGTCACGCGCAGCTCGGGACCGGTGCGGGCGGCAACCGTGGCCGGCACCACCCCCAGGCCCAGCCCCGCCCGCACGAAGCCGAGCACCGCGTCCATCTCGCCGCCCTCGACGGTCAGGTACGGTTCGAAGCCCGCCGCCCGGCAGGCCGCCAGCGTCAGGTCCCGCAGGTCGTAGCCGTGCCGGAACATCACCATCGGCAGTCCTTCCAGGTCGGCCACCCGCAGCGGCGACCGCGGCGCCGGCGCCCGCGCGGAGGAGACGACCACCAGGTCCTCCTGGAACAGCTCGACCGTGGTGAGGGCGGGGGACGGGCTGGGCAGCGGCAGCACCACCAGCGCCAGGTCCAGCGCGCCGCGGGCCAGTTCCCGTACCAGGTCGTGCGAGCCCCCCTCCTCGATCAGCAGCGCGATGCCCGGATGGCGGTCGTGAAAGGCGCGCAGCACGTCGGGCAGCAGGCCGGTGCACAGGCTCGGGGTCGCGCCCAGCCGCACCCGGCCGCGCCGCAGCTGCGCCAGCTCCTGCACCTCCTGCCGGGCGGTGTCGGCGTCCGCGAGGATCCGCCGGGCCAGCGGCAGCAGCGCCTCGCCCGCGTCGGTCAGCGTGATGTGGCCGCGCGCCCGACTGAACAGCTGCGCGCCCAGTTCCCGCTCCAGCGCCTTGATCTGCTGGGACAGCGAGGGCTGCGAGACATGTACCTGCTCCGCGGCGCGGGTGAAGTGCCGGGTGTCCGCGACGGCCACGAAGTAGGCGAGCTGTTGGAGCTGCACGCGCACAGCTTAAGCGCAGTCCATAGGTAGCGCCTATTGACATGAGCCGAACCATGTCTTGGACCACTGGTCATGTGCGCCCCTAACGTCTGGTGCCATGGCACTGGCAACTCAGACGGATCGCCGGCCGTCCGCCGCGCGGACGCTGTGGGACTCGACCGTGGGCAAGAAGACGATCATGGCCGTCAGTGGCCTGATCATGGTGCTCTACCTGCTCGCCCACATGATCGGCAACCTCAAGATCTTCTTCGGGGCCGGCCAGTTCAACGGGTACGCCCACTGGCTGCGCACCCTCGGCGAGCCCTTCCTGCACCACACGTGGGCGCTGTGGATCATCCGCGTCGTGCTGGCCGTCTCGGTCGTCGCGCACGCGGTGTGCGCGTACCAGCTCAGCCGCCGCGACCTGCGCGCGCGCCCGGTCGGCTACGTCCACCGCAAGGCCCGCACCAGCTACGCCACCCGGACCATGCGCTGGGGCGGGGTGATCCTCGGCCTGTTCGTCGTGTGGCACCTGCTGGACCTGACGACCGGGACCGTGCACTCCGGCGGTTTCCAGCCGGGCCACCCGTACCAGAACGTGGTGGACACCTTCTCCACCTGGTACGGCGACGTGATCTACATCGTGGCGGTGCTGGCCCTCGGGCTGCACATCAGGCACGGCTTCTGGAGCGCCGCCCAGACCCTCGGCGCGGGAAGCCGCACCCGCGACCGGGTCCTCAAGACCACCGCCAATGCCCTCGCCCTGGTGCTGACGGCCGGCTTCGTCGCCGTGCCCGTCGGCGTCATGACCGGAATCGTGAGCTGACCCATGACCGACTACACCGAGTACGAGGTCGGCGCGCCGGTCGCCGACACCAAGGCGCCCGCCGGACCCATCGCCGAGCGCTGGGACACCCGCCGCTTCACCGCCAAGCTGGTCAACCCCGCGAACCGCCGCAAGCACACCGTGATCGTGGTCGGCACCGGCCTGGCCGGCGGCTCGGCCGGCGCGACCCTGGCGGAACAGGGCTACCACGTGGTCCAGTTCTGCTACCAGGACTCCCCGCGCCGCGCCCACTCCATCGCCGCGCAGGGCGGCATCAACGCCGCGAAGAACTACCGCAACGACGGCGACTCTATCCACCGGCTGTTCTACGACACCGTCAAGGGCGGCGACTTCCGCGCCCGCGAGTCCAACGTCCACCGGCTCGCGCAGATCTCGGTCGAGATCATCGACCAGTGCGTCGCCCAGGGCGTGCCGTTCGCCCGCGAGTACGGCGGCCTGCTCGACACCCGCTCCTTCGGCGGCGTCCAGGTCTCCCGCACCTTCTACGCCCGCGGCCAGACCGGCCAGCAGCTCCTGCTCGGCGCCTACCAGGCACTGTCCCGGCAAATCGCGGCCGGCAACGTGGAGATGCACCCCCGTACCGAGATGCTCGACCTGATCGTGATCGACGGGAGGGCCCGCGGCATCGTGGCCCGCGACCTGATCACCGGCGAGATCCGCACCCACTTCGCGGACGCCGTGGTCCTGGCCTCCGGCGGTTACGGCAACGTCTTCTACCTGTCCACCAACGCGATGAACTCCAACGCGACCGCGATCTGGCGGGCCCACCGCCGCGGCGCGTACTTCGCCAACCCCTGCTTCACCCAGATCCACCCCACCTGCATCCCGCGCACCGGCGAGCACCAGTCCAAGCTCACCTTGATGAGCGAGTCGCTGCGCAACGACGGCCGCATCTGGGTGCCCAGGGCCAAGGGCGACACCCGGCCGCCCGCGCGGATCCCGGAGGACGAGCGCGACTACTACCTGGAGCGCATCTACCCGTCGTTCGGCAACCTGGTGCCCCGCGACATCGCCTCCCGCGCCGCCAAGAACGTCTGCGACGAGGGCCGCGGCGTCGGCCCCGGCGGCCAGGGCGTCTACCTGGACTTCGCCGACGCCATCGCCCGCATGGGCCGCAAGGCCGTCGAGCAGAAGTACGGCAACCTCTTCGAGATGTACGAGCGGATCACCGCGGAGAACCCGTACGAGACGCCGATGCGGATCTACCCGGCCGTCCACTACACCATGGGCGGCCTGTGGGTGGACTACGACCTGCAGACCACGATCCCCGGCCTGTTCGCGATCGGCGAGGCCAACTTCTCCGACCACGGCGCCAACCGGCTCGGCGCGTCCGCCCTCATGCAGGGGCTGGCCGACGGCTACTTCGTGGTGCCCGCGAGCGTCAACGACTACCTGGCCCGGCACCCGCACGGCGAGCCGGTCGACCCGGCCCACCCCGCCGTCGTCGAGGCGGTCACCGCGACCAGGGACCGGCTGCGCCGGCTGGTGGCCGTCGACGGCGACCGCTCGGCCGACTCCTTCCACCGCGAGATCGGCGAACTGATGTGGGAGCTGTGCGGGATGGCCAGGTCCGAGGAGGGCCTGCGCAAGGCCCTGGACCGCATCCCGCAGATCCGCGAGGAGTTCTGGCGCCGGATCAAGGTGCCCGGCACCGAGGCCGAGTTCAACCAGTCCCTGGAGCGGGCCAACCGCGTCGTGGACTACCTGGAACTGGCCGAGCTGATGTGCCTGGACGCGCTGCACCGCGCCGAGTCCTGCGGCGGCCACTTCCGCGAGGAGTCGCAGACCCCGGACGGCGAGGCCGCCCGCAGGGACGAGGAGTTCTCCTACGCCGCGGCCTGGGAGTTCACCGGCACCGGCCGGGCCCCCGTCCTGCACAAGGAAGACCTGGTCTTCGAATACGTCCACCCCACCCAGCGGAGCTACGCATGAAGCTCACCCTGCGCGTCTGGCGCCAGAAGAACGCCGACGCGCCCGGCGCGATGGTCACCTACGAGGTCGACGGCGTCTCACCGGACATGTCCTTCCTCGAAATGCTCGACACCCTCAACGAGCGGCTCACCGCGGAGGGCGGGGAACCCGTCGCCTTCGACCACGACTGCCGCGAGGGCATCTGCGGCGCGTGCAGCATGGTCATCAACGGCGACGCGCACGGCCCCGAGCGCACCACCACCTGCCAGCTGCACATGCGGTCCTTCCAGGACGGCGACACCGTCGACATCGAGCCCTGGCGGGCCGCGGCCTTCCCCGTCGTCCGCGACCTGGTGGTGGACCGGTCGGCCTTCGACCGGATCATCCAGGCCGGCGGCTACATCACCGCGCCCACCGGCTCCGCGCCCGAGGCGCACGCCACCCCCGTACCCAAGCCCGCCGCCGACCTCGCCTTCGAGCACGCCGAGTGCATCGGCTGCGGCGCCTGCGTCGCCGCCTGCCCCAACGGCTCGGCGATGCTGTTCACCTCGGCCAAGGTCAACCACCTCGGCGCCCTCCCGCAGGGCGCGCCGGAGCGCGAGACCCGGGTGCTGGACATGGTCGCGGCGATGGACGCCGAGGGCTTCGGCGGCTGCACCCTGACCGGCGAGTGCGCCACCGCCTGCCCCAAGGGCATCCCGCTGACCTCCATCACGTCCATGAACAAGGAGTGGCTGCGGGCCAACCGCAAGGTCCCGCGCGGCCGGTAAGCACGTGCCCCGCCCCGCCCCTGCCCGGGGCGGGGGCGCACGGCGGAAAATGCGTTGCCGTCGGCCCCGGCGCCGTGGTGCGGTGATCCCGTACCGAGCCACCGACCCGGGAGTTGATCATGCGGGGAGCGTTCATGTCCAACCAGCTGAAGATGACCCGTCTCTCAGAGGACATGACACTTCGTGCACACGCTCAACCTCGGAATCCTGGCGCATGTCGACGCCGGTAAGACCAGCCTGACGGAGCGGCTGCTCCACGCCGCCGGAGTCATCGACGAGATCGGCAGTGTCGACGACGGCAGTACCCGCACCGACTCCCTGGCGCTGGAGCGGCGGCGTGGGATCACCATCAAGTCCGCCGTCGTGTCGTTCGCCGTCGACGGCGTCACCGTGAACCTCGTCGACACCCCCGGCCACCCCGACTTCATCGCCGAGGTGGAACGCGTCCTCGGCGTGCTCGACGGCGCCGTGCTCGTGGTCTCGGCCGTCGAAGGGGTGCAGCCGCAGACCAGGGTGCTGATGCGGACCCTGCGCCGGCTGCGGATCCCCACCCTCGTCTTCGTCAACAAGATCGACCGGCACGGCGCCGACCCCGCCCGCACCCTGCGCGACATCGCCGGCCGGCTCGCCCGCGACGTGGTGCCGATGGCCGCGGCCGTCGCCCCCGGCACCCGCGCGGCCCGGTCCGTACCCCACACGGCAGCCGACCCCGCACACGTGTCGCGCCTGACCGAGGTGCTCGCCGAGCACGACGACGCCCTGCTGGCCGCCTACGTCGCCGACGGCCCGCCGGTCCCGTACGAACGGCTGCGCGCCGCGCTCGCCGAGCGCACCGCGCAGGCACTCGTGCACCCCGTCTACGTCGGCTCGGCCATCACCGGCGCGGGAGTGGACGCGCTGGTCGCGGGGGTACGCGAGCTGCTCCCGGCGCGGGCCCCGGACGCCGGGGGACCGGTCCGCGGAACCGTGTTCAAGATCGAGCGCGGGCCGGCGGGGGAGAAGATCGCCTACGCCCGGATCGCCTCCGGCACCGTACGCACCCGCGACCGGCTGCCCCTGCACCGCGACGGCGAGGCAGCGGGCGAGGGCAAGGTCACGGCGATCAGCGTGTTCGACCACGGCACCGACGTACGCCGGGACGCGGCCGCCGCCGGGCGCATCGCCAGGCTGTGGGGGCTGGGCGACGTCCGCGTCGGCGACGTACTGGGCCACGCCCCGGCGGGGCAGGACACCCGGCGGCACTTCGCCCCGCCGACCCTGGAGACGGTCGTCACCGCCCGGCACTCCCGCGACCGCGGCGCCCTGCACGCCGCGCTCGTCCAGCTCGCCGAGCAGGACCCGCTGATCAACCTCCGGCGGGACCCGGTGCGCCGCGAGATCGCCGTGTCGCTCTACGGCGAGGTGCAAAAGGAGGTCCTCCAGGCCACCCTCGCCGAGGAGTACGGGGTGGACGTGGTCTTCCGCGGGACGACCACCCTCCACATCGAGCGGCCGGCCGGCACCGGCTCGGCACTTGAGGTCAAGGAGAAGGACGGCAACCCGTTCCTCGCCACCATCGGGCTGCGGGTCGAACCCGCGCCCGCCGGCAGCGGGGTGGCCTTCCGGCGCGAGGTCGAACTGGGCGCCCTGCCGTTCGCCTTCTTCGCGGCCGTCGAGGAGACCGTCCGGCAGACCCTCGCCCAGGGACTGCACGGCTGGCAGGTCACCGACTGCGCGGTCACCATGACCCACTCCGGCTACAACCCGCGGCAGAGCCACGCCCACGCGGTGTTCGACAAGAGCATGTCCAGCACCGCCGGCGACTTCCGCGCACTGACCCCACTGGTGCTGATGACGGCGCTGCGCCGGGCCGGCACCGCGGTGTACGAGCCGATGCACCGCTTCCGGCTGGAGCTGCCGGGCGACGCGCTCGGCGCGGTGCTGCCGGCCCTGTCCCGGCTGCGGGCCGTGCCGCGCACGCAGGCGGCGCACGGCGTCGCGCGGGGCGCGGCGGACGGTGTGGCGGAGGGCGGGGCCGCCGCGTATCCCGCCTCGTACGTCGTGGAGGGCGACATCCCGGCGGCCCGCGTGCACGACCTGGAGCTGCGGCTGCCCACGCTCACCCGGGGCGAGGGGGCGCTGGAGAGCGCCTTCGACCGCTACGAGGCGGTACGCGGACCGGTGCCCGAGCGGCCCCGCACCGACCACAACCCGCTGGACCGCAAGGAATATCTGCTGCGCGTGCAGAGGTTGCGCAGTTGAGAGGGCCGTTCGAGACGGCCGCTCGACATGCTCGACATTGGCTGATGTCCGCAGACAGGCGCACCCGAGGGAGAACGCCGTGACACGTCCCGTACTCAAGCCGGGCCCCGACCACCCGATCACCGTGCGGCCCACCGCCTCCCGGCTCGTGGTGCGGGCCGGCGGCAAGGTGATCGCAGACACCTCCCGCGCCCTGACCCTGCAGGAGGCCGACTATCCCGCCGTGCAGTACATCCCGCTGGAGGACGTCGAGCCCGGCGCCCTGCGCCGCACCGACAGCGCCACGTACTGCCCCTACAAGGGTGACGCCTCGTACTACACCCTGGTCACCGCGGACGGCGAGGTGCCCGACGCGGTGTGGACCTACGAGCGGCCCTACGAGCCGGTCGCCGAAATCGCCGGGCATGTCGCCTTCTACCCCCAGCACGTCGAACTCAGCGTGCAGGACGCCTGATCGGCCCGCCGGCCGGCCCGTCACACTTGTCCCATGGGTGAGAACAAGAGGCGGATGCTGGCCGGCGAGTGGTACGTGGCGGACGACGAGGAACTGGCGCGGGAGACGGCCCGCAGGGCGGAGCTGTGCCAGGCGTACAACACGGCGGACGCCCTCGACCACGCGGCGCGGCGCGAGGCGCTCGAAGAACTGATCGGCGAGCTGGGCGAGGACGTGCGGATCAGGCCGCCGTTCCGGTGCGACTACGGGAGCCGCATCGCCATCGGCGCCCGTACCTTCGTCAACTTCGGCGCGGTGTTCCTCGACGCCGCGCCGATCACCATCGGCGAGGACGTCCAGATCGGCCCCAACGTCCAGCTCCTCACGCCCACGCACGAACTGGACACCGAACGCCGTCGGGCGGGGTGGGAGAAGGCGCTGCCCATCACGATAGGCGACAACGTCTGGCTGGGCGGCGGGGTGATCGTCTGCCCCGGGGTGACCATCGGTGAGAACACGGTCGTCGGCGCCGGCGCGGTGGTCACCAAGGACCTGCCGCCGGGGGTGCTCGCGGTCGGCAACCCGGCCCGGGTGGTCCGGAAGCTGGACTGAGCCGTCCCAGGGGCACGCCCGCGCGGCCCGCGCGGCCCGTGACCCCGCCGTGTCGGGCGCCCGCCCGGACCGTGACCCCGCCGCGTCGGGCCCGGGGCCCCGGGGCCGGCCGTCAGGCCCGCGCGCCGCCGTCCACGGGCAGGACCGCGCCGGTCACGAAGGAGGCGCGGTCGCTGAGCAGCCAGGCCGCGGCCTGGGCGATCTCCTCCGGGTCCGCGGCGCGGCGCAGCGGGGTCCGCTCCCTGAGCCGCTGGAGCAGGCCGGGCGACCGGGCCTCCCAGGTGCGGATCATCTCGGTCAGCGTGCCGCCCGGGGCGATCGCGTTGACCCGGATGCCCTCCGGGCCGTAGGTGACGGCGGCCGACTCCGTGAGGCTGTTGACCGCCCGTTTCATGGCGCCGTAGGCGGGCAGCTCGGGGTTGCCCCGCAGACTGCCGACGGACGAGTTGTTGACGATCGCCCCCGTTCCGGCGGTGGCCCGGATCGCCGCGACCTCGGCGGCCATGGCCAGCCACGTGCCTTTGAGGTTCACGGCGTAGACGCGGTCGAAGTCCTCCTCCCGCACCTGGTCCAGCGGGCCGGGCGGTACGAAGGCGGCGCCGTTGTTGAAGGCGGCGTCGAGCCGGCCGTACAGCTCCACGGCGCGGTCCACGGCGGCGCGTACGGCGGCCCTGTCGGCCAGGTCGCACACGACGTGGTCGGCGGTGCCCCCGGCCGCGCGCACCTCCTCGGTCACCGCTTCCAGCTGGGCCCTTGTCCTGGCCGCGAGCAGCACCCGGGCGCCCTCCCGGGCGAACAGCCGGGCCGCCGCGGCGCCGATCCCGCGGCCGGCGCCGGTGATGAGGACGGCCTTGCCGGCCAGCAGGGCCGAGGCCGCGGGGGCGGACGTGTCGGTAGTGGGTGTGATGTCCATACGGCCGAGCCTTGGCGCTGCCGCGGACCCGTTCCAGGCACCGGCGGTACCTGGATCCGCCCCGCAGCACCCGCGCACACTGGGGGACGTGGACCGACGAGAACTGGCCGACTTCCTGCGCTCCAGGCGCGAGCGGATCACCCCTGCCGACGTGGGTCTGCCGGCCGGGCCGCGCCGCCGCACCCCCGGGCTGCGGCGCGAGGAGGCGGCCCAGCTCGCGTACATCTCGACCGAGTACTACACGCGGCTGGAGCAGGCCCGCGGCCCGCGCCCGTCCCGTGAGGTGCTGGCCGGGCTGGCCCGGGCGCTGCGTCTGTCCGACGCCGAGCGCGACCACCTCCACCACCTGGCCGGAGTGCCGCCCGGCCCGCCGCCCGGACCCCCGCGCGAGGTGCGGCAGAGCATCCTCGACCTGCTGCGCCGGCTGCCGCTGGCCGCCGCCACGGTGACGTCCGCGACGCTTGAGGTCATCGCGTGGAACGACCTCGCGGCCGCCCTCATGGAGGACTTCTCCGCCGTGCCGCGCCGCGACCGCAACCTCGTGCGCCGGCTCTTCCTCGGCCCCCACCCGCAGGGACGGCGGCTGTACGGGGTGTCCGACGCGGACGAGTTCGGCCGCATGGCCACCCAGCACCTGCGCGCGGCGGCCGCGCGCTACCCCGACGATCCCGAGACGACCCGACTGGTCGCCGAACTCCTCGACGGCAGCCCGGAGTTCGCCCGGCTGTGGAAGTCCCACGACGTGGGCGCGGACCCCGCCCTGCGCAAGACCTTCCGGCACCCGCTGGTCGGCCCCGTCACCGTCGACTGCGACGTCCTGTCGATCACCGGCCGGGACCAGCAGGTCGTCATCTACACCGCGGCGCCCGGCTCGCCGTCGGAGGACGCGCTGCGCCTGCTGTCGGTCGTCGGCACGCAGCGCATGGGCGTGCCCGGCTGACCGGGCCGGGGCTTTCGCGGTGCCGAGACGGCGGCTGACCGGGCGGGGCGGGTCGGCCGGGCGGTCGGGTCGGCCGGTCGTGTCGGCCGGGCGGGCTGGGGGTCGGGCTGCCGGTCGGGTCGGCCGGGCGGGTCCGACCGGGCGCGCGGTCAGGTCGGCCCGGAGGGTCGGCGGCCGGTGTGGGTGCCGTCCGAGCCGCGGGCGCGAGCCGGGTGGCGGGGTCCTCGTGCGGGGGCTGCTCGGTGGGCCGGTCCAGCGGCCGCGCCCGGGCGGGTGCCCGCCCTGTCCCGGCGGGTGCGCGCCCGCCCCGGAACCGTCCGCCGCTACGGTCGCCGCGCCCGCCAGTGCCGCACCGCGTACAGCGCGCCGCCCGCCGCCAGTCCCCAGAAGGCGCCGCTCACGCCGAGGAACGTCACGCCGGAGACCGTCACCACCAAGGTGACCACGGCCGCCTCGCGCCGGTCCGCGTCGGCCATCGCGGCCTGCAACGAGTTGCCGAGCGCGCCCAGCAGCGCCAGGCCGGCGACCGCCTCGATCACGTTCGGCGGTGAGGCGTTGACGAACGCCACCGCGGCAGCCGCGCCCAGGCCCAGCAGTATGTACATCGCGCCGGCCACCGCCGACGCCCGGTACCGCCCGCCGCGGTCGGGGCCGGCCTCCTCGCCCGCGCACAGCGCCGCCGTTATGGCCGCCAGATTGACGGCGTGGCCGCCCAGCGGCGCCGCGAGCAGTGTGAAGGCGCCGGTCCAGCCGAACAGCGGGCCGGGCGCCGGCTCGTAGCCGTTGACGTTCAGCACCGCGATGCCCGGGATGTTCTGGGAGGCCATGGTGACCACGTACAGCGGCAGCGCGATGCCTATCAGCGCCGGCACCGTGAAGTGCGGTGCCACCGGCACGGGATGCGGCCACATCGGGCCCAGGGAGTCCGCGGCGATGTGGGTCGTCGTGGCGATCAGCACGACGGCGACGACGACCGCGGCCGGCACCGCGTACAGCTTGCGCACACTGCCGACCGCGGCCCAGGCCACCACGACCGCGAGGCCGATGGCCGGATCGGACTTCACCGCGTGCGCCGGAGCCAGGCACAGCGGCAGCAGGATGCCCGCGAGCATCGCGTTGGCCAACGGCTTGGGGATCGCGGAGACCCAGCGGCCCAGCGGCTTCCACAGGCCCGACACGACCATGAGCACCCCGGCGACCAGGAACGCGCCGACCGCCGCCGCGAACCCGCCGCCGGGCCTGGCCGACCCGGCCAGCAGCGCCGCTCCCGGCGTGGACCAGGCCGTACTGATGGGCATCCCGGAGCGCAGGCTCAGGAAGATCGCGCACGTGCCCATGGCGAGGCACAACGCCATCAGCCCCGACGCGGCCTGCTCGCGCGACGCCCCGACCCTGGTCAGTCCCTCCAGCACGACGGCGAAGGAACTGGCGAACCCGACGAAGGCGGCCACGACCCCGGCGGTGGCGGCATGGAAGAAGCCGCCCCGAGAGATCCCGGGCCCCGCCGCCCGCGCCGCTACCGACTCCTGGCCCGCCCCCGGTACCGGGGGCTGTCCCGCCCCGCCGCCCGGTCGTCCGTCCGCCGTGACGTCGTGCGCGCCGCCGTCCGCTGTGGTGCCGCTCAACCCGCCCTCCTCGCCTCGCGCCCCCGGGCGGATGATCGCACACCCGCCCGGCGCCGCCTGCCGCCGCCTCGACGACGCCGGCGTCGTGGACGATCCTGGCGAAGGGCGGTTCCGCCCGGGACCCCCGCATCCCGCGCGGGGAACGAGCCGCCTCCCGGCCGCCGGCCGCCCGGACCCGCGACGTCGGCGCGGTCCTCAGCCGAGCAGGTACCGGTACGCCGGGCAGAGGTACGTGATGGCGTCCCGGGCGCCGGGTATCTCGCCGTCCTTGACGGCCTGCCGGGCCGCCCGCGCGTCCTCCTGCGCCGTGTTGGCGATCCGGTCGCAGGCGTCCTGGCCGTTCTGCAGGACCGCCGCGGGATCCATCCCCTCGGGCACCTTCCCGACCAGGTAGTCCTTCTGGCGCTCCGTGAACGTCCCCGTGGCCGGCGTCAGCCGCGCCCTGGGTACGGTGGCCTGCGCCCGGCCGCCCCCGGCGGCGGGTGCGACCGTCTCGGCGGTGCCGTCCGGCCCCACGCCCGGCGCCGAGGAGGCCGGGGGTTCCGCGCTCCCGGAAGTGGACACCGCCGCGGGCGCGCGGTGCCCGGCCGTACGCCCACCGCCATTGCCCCGGCCGCCGTCATCGCCGCCGTCCTTACCGCCCCCGCCGCTGCCGCACCCCGCGACCAGCACCACGGCGGCCAGCACGGCCGCCGCGACCGCGAGACCCCGGGCCGTCCGGACCCGAGCCCGCGCAGCGCCCCGCCGTCCTCGGCCATGCGCCTCGGCGGTGCGGTCCGCCTTCGCCTGCGCGCCCGCCCGGGGCCGCCGCCCAGAGCCGCGAGCCGCCTCCGCCCGCGGCCCGGCGGCACGGCCCGGGCGCCCCGCGACTGTCGTCGTCCTCATGACCGGCCCCTCACGCCCGGCCGAAGGTCAGCGTCAACTGCGGGTGCCCCGAGGTGCCGGGCGCGTTCCGCGACCAGAACCAGGCGGAGTCGGTTCCCGGCGAGGTCAGCGCGAGGTCGAGTGTCCCGCCCAGGCGCGCCTGGACCGCCGACGTGGTCAGCGCGGCCGAGTAGTCGGTCTGCAGCACGGACGGCGCGGTGATCGACCCCAGCACCTCCGTGTCCAGAGCGGGCTTGTCCGCCCACGTCACCCCCGTCTCGCTCCAGGCTCCGGTGACCGCCTGCACATGCAGGGTGTCGGTGGACCCCGCTACCGGGTCGGAACTGGTGCGCACGGTCAGCTGGGCGCTCTTGAGCACCATCCCGCTGGGCGCTGTCGGCAGGGCGAACCGCAGATAGGTCTCGTACGCCGAACTGCCGCGCACCGCGAGCTGCTGGTCCGCTCCGTAGTTCGCCGACGCGGCCGAGGCGTTGACGTAGCTGTCCGCCGAGTCGGTCACGGTCACGGTCGCGGAGGTCGGCGTGCCCGGCGTGGTCACGCTCGCCACGGCCGACTTCGCGCTGGTGTTGCCGACCGAGTCCGCGGCAGTCACCTGGTAGGCGTACGTCGTACCGGAATCCGCCGTCGTGTCGGTGAACGACAGCGTCGGCCGCAGCCAGAACTTCGAGTCGCCCGTCACCGTGCCGACCGGGTTGCCGTCGCGGTAGACCCGGTACGTCAGCGCCGAGTCGTCCAGGTCCAGGCTCGCCTGCCAGCTCACCTTCACCCCGCCCGTGACAGCGGCGGCGGCCGTGCTCTGCGGCACCGAGGGCGCCCGGGTGTCCGGTGTGCTCGCGAAGCGGACCAGGCCCTGCTGCGGACGGTTGCCGTTGCTGGCTATCCGGGTGAACTCCCCGCCCACCCACAGGTAGTCCACCCCGCCGGCGGAGGCGAAGGCCAGCGCGCGCGGCCCGATCCGCTCGGTGCCGACCGGCCCGTCGTCGGTGTCGGGGAACCAGCCCAGCAGCGGCTTGGGGTCGTCCACCGACTCGGCGAGCAGGTGCTGACGGTCGTTCATCTGCGGGAACTGCCCCATGCTGGAGCAGTCGTGGGCGTGCGAGGCGCTGTAGAGCACCCCTTTGTAGACCTCGACCGACTGAGTGGCACCCAGGCAGGTGTCCCGCCACCGCTGCTTCAGGGTGGCGAAGTCGACCGCGATACGGCCGTCGAACACCCCGCCGCCGGTGCCCTCGTTCGCGGTGTAGAACCCGGTGGGGTCCTCCGTCAGGTGCTGAACGGTCGACGTGGCCTGGATGAAACCGGGATACGTCCTGATGTTCGCGCCGGTCTTCGCGTCCACCACCGCCAGGGCGTGCGAAGCGGCCCCGTTGACCGTGTCGAAGTCGCCGCCGATGACGACTTCGGTGCCGCTCGGGCTCACCACCACGGCCTTGCCCGCCTTGTCGGCGTTGGCGGTGAACGGCTGGAGGGCGCCGGTCGTGCTCACGGCCGCGAAGTGCGCCCGGGCCTTCCCGGCCACCGTGGTGAAGTTGCCGCCGAAGTACACCGTGCCGGCGGTCGCCGTGATTCCCCGGACCTGGGCGGACACCGCGACCTTGAAGCCCGCCTTGACCGTGCAGCCCGGGAGGCTGATCGCCGCGATGTTGCTGACCGCCACCCCGTTCACCGCGCCGAAGGTCCCGCCCGCGTACAGCGTCGACTTGTCCGGGGACACCGCGAGGGCGCGCACCGTGGCGGTACCCGTGCCGACCGTGAAGGACAGCTTGCACGAGGTGGGTGCTCCCGTGGCGGCGTTGAACGCCTGGAAGTTCAGTGCCTTCTGCTCGCTCGTGCCCGCCGCGGCCCCCGGCGGGCGGACCGTGGAGAACGTGCCGCCCGCGTACACGACACCGTCGGCCTGGGCCAGCGCCCACACCACGCCGTTCGTCTGCCAGGTCGGCAGGTCGTCCGCCGTCATCGCCACCGGCGGGGTCAGCGCGCTCGCCGGGCGCGCCGCCGTGAACCCGATCAGCGACGCCGCCGCCAGCGACACCGCGGCGGCGACCGCACCTGTTCTGCGCATGAGCCCCCCTGCCCCTCGCCCGTCCGAACGCCTGTTGTCCGGTCCTCCCCATGGCGACGGCCCGATGACCGTGCCGTACCGCCACATTAGCCCTTGCGGCCGAGGCCGCGTCAGCCCGCCTGTGGACAACCGGAAACCGCCTGGTCACCCACAGCCACCCGGCCGAGGCGCCGTCGGCGGGATACGGGCCGAGGGCGCCGAGCCGCCCCAACCCGCCCCGCGGCGACGGGCGGCGGGGCCTCACACCACGGCGGTGACCTCGACCTCCAGCAGCGCGCCCGGGACGAACAGGCGGGAGACCTCCACTGTCGTGCTCGTCGGCGGTGTGTCCCCGAACCGATTCCGCCGCGCCTGCCCGTACTCCGCGAGCCGCGACATGTCCGTCAGGTAGGTGCGGACGTTCACGACGTCGCCGAAGCCGGCACCGTGGGCCGCGAGAATGGTGCCGATGGTGTCCATCACATACGCGGTCTGGGCGGCCATGTCCCCCTCGCCGACGAGTTCGCCGTCCGCGTCCACCGCCACCTGCCCCGACAGGACGAGCATCGTCCGCTCCCCGAGGTCGATCCTGGCCACATGCGAATAGCGCCCCGGCGGCGGCGCGGGAACCCCCGCGGGATTGTCGAAGACCACCATGGTTCTGCCTCCTTGTTTCCCGGGCCCCGGCGCGAGGGGACCCCGGGCGCCGGGACGGCGTGGCCGCGCGCCGGAACGGCGTCGCCGCGGGCCTCAGGCTAGGAGCGGAGACGATCATTCCACCAGCGAATGTCCCGCATGCGTGGCATGCGGGACGCGCATGCGCGTGCCTCAGCCGCCGCGGCCCGGGTTCCGCGGCCGGCCCGAGCGGGTGATCCTGAAGGGGAAGTGACACAGCGGCGGCCGACGGAGGGCGGAGGGGCGATGGAGGCGTACGACTCACCCGAGGCGGTGGCGCGGACCGGCGGGCCCGGCCGCCGTCCCGCCGCGGCGCGCGGGTGCCCGTGAGCACCCCCGCGACGGGGCCGCGCGACGCCCTCACCGATGTCCGCGGGCTGCGGGTCGGCCACGCCCAGCGGACCGGCGGCGGCTGGCTGACCGGCGTCACCGTGGTTCTGGCCCCGGAGGGAGGCGTGGTCACGGCCGTGGACGTACGCGGCGGCGGCCCCGGCACCCGCGAGACCGACGCGCTCGACCCGCGGAACCTGGTGCAGCGGATCGAGGCCGTCGTCCTCACCGGCGGCAGCGCCTTCGGCCTCGACAGCGCCTCCGGGGTGGCCGAGTGGCTGGAGGAGCGGGGGCGCGGCTTCCCTGTCGGCCCCGGACGGGTGGTGCCGGTGGTGCCCGCGGCAGTGCTGTTCGATCTCGGCCGGGGCGGCGAGTGGTCGGCCCGGCCCGACCGCGGTATGGGCCGGGCGGCGGTCGAGGCCGCGGCCGCCGGTGAGCCGGGCGCCCCCGTGGCGCAGGGCTGCGTCGGCGCCGGTACGGGGGCGGTGGCCGGCGGACTCAAGGGCGGGGTCGGCACGGCCGCGGTGCGGCTGGCCTCCGGCACGACGGTGGCGGCCCTGGCGGTGGTCAACGCGGTGGGCTCGGTCGTGGATCCGGACACCGGCGCGCTGTGGGGCGCCCGCCGGGCATGGGCCGCGGAACTCGGCGTCGACGGTGCCCCCTTGCCCGCCGACACCGTCGCCCGCGCGCGGGAGCGGCTGTCCGCCGCGCAGCCGCCACCCTTCGGCACCACCCTCGCCGTGGTCGCCACCGACGCCGAGCTCACCCGCGCCCAGGCGCACAGGCTCGCCGGCGCCGGCCACGACGGGCTGGCCCGTGCCGTCCGCCCGGTCCACCTGCTCTCCGACGGCGACACCGTCTTCGCCATGGCGACCGGCGACCGGCCGCTCGTCCCCGCGGACCGGCCGCCACCGGCCGGCCCCGTGTTCGGCGCGCAAGCGGCGGCCGGCGCGCTCGACGGGATCCTGGCGGCGGGCGCGGACGCGCTCACCCGGGCCGTGGTCCGCGCGGTCCTGTCGGCACGGGGCGTCTCGGGACCGGGCGGAACCTTCCCCTCCTACCGGGAGCTCTACGGGCTCCAGGAGGGCGCGGAAGGCCGGGAGAGCGCCGACGGCCAGGGCTAGAGCGGCTCGGGGAGGGCGGCCAGGGGGAGGCCGGAGTGGACGCGTTCGATCAGTGATCCGTACGCGGCGATCATGCGCGTGCGGCTGAAGCGTTCGCGGGCGGTCTCCAGCAGCGGACGCAGCCGCGCGGCGCTCCCGGCGGCCTCGGCCCAGGCGGCGGCGATGTCGTCGGGGTCGGCCGCGGTGACGAAGCCGCGGCCGGCCACGAGGGCCGCGCTGTCGCCGACGTCCGTGGTCACCGGCACCGCTGCGCACATCATGCCCTCGATCAGGCACAGCGGCGCGGCCTCGCCCGAGTCCGAGGTGAGGGAGACCACGTCGGCGGCCGCGTACACGGCCTCCATGTCGGACCGCACGCCGAGGAGGGCGACGCGCTCGGCGAGCCACGGCTGGTCGCCGAACGCCGCCGTGATGTCCGCGCGCAGGTCGGCGTTGGCGGGTGTCATCCCGGCCCCGCACATCAGGACGTGGGCGCCGGGGTCGCGCCGGAGGTACGCGCGGGCCGAGCGCAGCAGGAGCGGGACGTTCTTCATGGCGGCGTAGCGCGCGGCGAAGACCACGACCGGAGCGCCGGCCGGAATGCCGAGCCGCGCCCGGACCAGGGCGCGCGCGACCGGGTCGGGGCGAAAGCGCAGCAGGTCCACGCCGTTGGGGATGACGTGCAGCAGGTCCTCGGGCACGCCCGCGGCCGCGTAGGCCGCACGGGTGGACTCCGCGCAGCACACGCACGCCCTGACCCGGCCCGCGGCGATCCCGGCGAGCATGGCGTCCAGCGCCGCGCCCTGGTTCAGCGGGTCGGACCGGTGCAGGCACACCACCACCGGCCGGTACGGCAGCCCCGCCTGGTTCAGCAGCGCCAGCGGTTGCTCCTTGAGCGACAGGATCACGTCGGCCCGGGCCGCCGCCCGGGCCGTCGCCGCCACCTCGGCGGCGGTGAAGCCGTCGCAAGTCCCCGCGCCCAGCCCCCGCCGCAGCGCGGAGACCGGCACCCCGGCGCCGGTCAGCGACCGGTAACAGGCGTCGTCCTCCATCCGCTGCCGCGTCGCCTCACGCAGTACGTCCCCCTGCACGCTCAGCACGGAATGCCGCTGAACACCGCCATGAAGGCCGAGCACGACATCGCTGTGCAGAATTCGGGCCCCACCGGAGAAGAAGCCTTCGTAGATCGACAGCACACGGAGTTCGCTCATGAACGCGCAACCCATCGGACGTCCCGCCGGGCGGGAATTGACGGAACCCTCTTGACCAGCGGGTTAGCCGCGATGGGAGCAGTCGAAACTGGACGCCGTGTGAATTCCGCATTTCCGGAAGCGGCGTGGCCGGTTACGTGTCCGCGTGACCTCGCGAAAAGCGCCGCCGGGGGTCACCGTCAGGCCGGCAGGTGTCAGGAGGCGTCGGTCCGCGGGAAGACGAACTCGTCGAGCACGATGCCGAGCGCGACCGCCACCGGGATCGCCACGAGGCCGCCGACGACACCGAGCAGCGAACCGCCCGCGAGCACCGCGACCACTGTCACGACCGGGTGCACGTCGACCGCGAACTTCATCGCCCGGGGCATGATCAGGTAGTCCTCGGCCAGCCGGAAGCCGATGTAGAACACGGCGGTCGCTATGGCGACCGGCAGCGAGACCGACAGCGCGGCCAGGCTCACCACCACGCCGCCCACGGTGGAACCCACGATGGGCACCATGTCCATCAGGGCGACGAACAAGCCCATGGCCGCCGGATACGGCACGCCGACCACCTCGCACCACACGAAGGTGGCCAGCCCGGCGATGGCCGAGGTCACGATGTTGCCCAGCATGAAGCGGCCGACCCGCGTGAGGATCGTCTCGGAGACGGCGACCACGCGCTCCCTGCGGGTGCCGGGCACGAAGCGGTAGCAGAACCGTTTGATCGTGGGCAGCGCCACCATCATGTAGAGGGTCACGGTGATCACGATCACCGCCGAGGTCACGACGCTGATCACCAGCTGGCCGGCGCCGAGCACCCCGCCGGCCACCTTCGACGCGCCGCCCGAGCCGAGCCCGCTCTGCGCCTTCTCGATCAGGTGGTACCGGTCCTCCAGCCGGCCCAGCGTCGAGTGGTGGTCGTGCAACTGGCTGCGCCAGCGCGGCACCGCGTCGGTCAGGGCGGTCACGGCCGCGGTGACCGGCGGGATCACCAGCGCCACGAAACCCGCAAGCAGCCCGGCGAAGGCGGCCACCACGGCCGCCACCGACCAGCCCCTGCGCAGCCCGCGCCGGCACAGCCAGGCGACCACCGGCTCCAGGCTGACCGCGATGAACGCCGAGAGCAGCAGCAGGGTCAGCAACTCGCTGAGCCGCAGGACCGTCCGCACCAGCAGCCAGGCCAGCACCGCGCCCAGCCCGGTCGCGAAACCCACGCCGAACCACGATCGCGCCCCCCGCGGCGGCTGCGCCCCACGCCCGCCCCGACGCGCCCCCGGCAGGGACGCCGCGCCCCCGGAGGGGGCAGCGCCGCCGTCCGGGGGAGCAGCGTCGCCGTCCCGGTCCAGCCCGTCCCCGCCGGGCGCGGAGCCCGCCGCAGCACCGCCGGAGCCCTCCGCCCGGCCCGCGTCCCGTGTGTCGTGCGCATCCCGTGCGTCGTGCGCATCCCGTGCGTCGCGTGCGCCACCCGCGCGTGCCGCGGCGGCGTGCGCCGGATCAGCCGAGATGTCGGGCATGGCCGTGTCTCCCTTGGACGGTCGTCAGGCGTCTACCCCCGCGGGCGGCGCCGACTCCGCCGCGTCCTGTGCCGATCCGTCAGGAGCGCTCCCGTCCGGCGCGGATCAGCAGGATCGTCGAACGCCCCTGCGCCTTGACGGTGTCACCCGGCCCGTGGACCGCGTCGTCGTCGCGGGTGGCGGCCGCGGTGTCGACGAGGACCCGCCACCGCTCGCCGTAGTCCGCGGGCGGAAGGGTGAACGCCACCGGCTCCCAGTAGGCGTTGAACAGGATCAGGAAGGAGTCGTCGCGCACCGGCTGCCCGTGCGCGTCCCGTTCCGAGATCGCGTCGCCGTTCAGGTGCACCCCGATGGTGTGCGCGTCCGGGCGCCCCCAGTCGGCCTCGGTCATCTCGCGGCCGTCCGGCCGCAGCCAGGTGATGTCCCCGATCTCCCCGTTGGCGGCCCGCCCCTGGAAGAACCGGCGCCGCCGCAGCACGGGGTGGTCCCGGCGCAGCGCGATCAGCCCGCGGGTGAACTCCAGCAGTTCCCGCTGCTGCGGGCCGAGGTCCCAGTCGACCCAGGACAGTTCGTCGTCCTGGCAGTAGGCGTTGTTGTTGCCGTGCTGGGTGCGGCCCAGCTCGTCGCCGTGCGAGAGCATCGGCACGCCCTGCGAGAGCAGCAGCGTGGTCAGGAAGTTGCGCTGCTGCCGGGCGCGCAGGGCCAGCACCTCCGGGTCGCGGGTCTCGCCCTCCGCGCCGCAGTTCCACGACCGGTTGTGGCTCTCGCCGTCCCGGTTGTCCTCGCCGTTGGCCTCGTTGTGCTTGTCGTTGTACGAGACCAGGTCGCGCAGCGTGAAGCCGTCGTGGGCGGTGACGAAGTTGACGCCGGCCCTGGGCCTCCTGCGGTCGCCCGCGTACAGGTCGGCGGAGCCGGTCAGGCGCGAGGCGAACTCCGGCAGGGTGCCGTCCTGGCCGCGCCAGAAGTCCCGTACGCAGTCGCGGTACGTGCCGTTCCACTCGCTCCACAGCGGCGGGAACCGGCCCACCTGGTAGCCGCCGTCGCCGACGTCCCACGGCTCGGCGATCAGCTTGACCCTGCTGATCACCGGGTCCTGCTGCACCAGATCGAAGAACGCCGAGAGCCGGTCCACCTCGTCGAACTGCCGTCCCAGGGTGGCCGCGAGGTCGAACCGGAACCCGTCGACGTGCATCTCCGTCACCCAGTAGCGCAGGCTGTCCATGATCAGCTGAAGGACCATCGGATGCCGCATCCGCAGCGAGTTGCCGGTGCCGGTGGTGTCGAAGTAGTGCGCGGGGTCGCCGTCCACCAGGCGGTAGTACGAGCTGTTGTCGATGCCGCGGAAGGACAGCGTCGGGCCCAGCTCGCTGCCCTCGGCCGTGTGGTTGTAGACCACGTCGAGGATGACCTCGATGTCCGCCTCGTGCAGCGCCTTGACCATCGCCTTGAACTCGGTGACCTGCCCGCCGCGGCTGCCGGCGGCGGCGTAGGCGTTGTGCGGCGCGAAGAAGCCGATGGTGTTGTAGCCCCAGTAGTTGCGCAGTCCCCGGTCCAGCAGATGGCCGTCCTGCAGGAACTGGTGCACGGGCATCAGCTCGATCGCCGTCACCCCGATGCCGGTCAGGTGCTCGATCACCGCCGGATGGGCCAGCCCGGCGTAGGTGCCGCGCAGATGCTCGGGCACCGCGGGATGGCGCCGGGTCAGCCCGCGTACGTGCGCCTCGTACATCACCGACTCGTGGTAGGGCCGGCGCGGCCGCCGCTCACCGCTCCAGTCGAACGCCGGGTCGGCGACGACCGACAGCAGCGCGTGGGCGAGGTTGTCGCCGCCGTCCGGGCGGCCGGGGTCGTCGGTGCGGTAGCCCAGCAGCGACGGGTGGCCGTCGCCCTCGCCCTCGACGGCCTTGGCGTACGGGTCGAGCAGCAGCTTGGCGGGATTGCAGCGGTGCCCGCGCGCCGGGTCGTACGGTCCGTGCACCCGGAATCCGTACCGCCGGCCGGGGCCGATCTCCGGCAGGTACGCGTGCCAGATGAAGCCGTCGACCTCCTCCAGCGCCACCCGCTCCTCGGCACCCGATTCGTCGATCAGGCACAGCTCGACCTTCTCGGCCACCTCCGAGAAGAGCGCGAAGTTCGTGCCGGAACCGTCGTAGTCGGCTCCGAGGGGAATCGGGTGACCGGTCCACTTCTGCATCATTCGCATTGGCCGACGATAACCGCGGCGGCCGGCCCGCGGACGGCTCGGCGCGCGGGGACGCCCGGTCCGCCGTCCCCCGGGACGCGGGGTGGCGCGCCGCCGGAAACCGGGGGTGGTGTGGCCGGGAGCGGGACGGGTACACGGCGAATGTCCGGAGAACAGCGGGGACAGGGGTGTCCATGACGACCAGCACCGGCAGCGGCCCGACATTGCTGTCCGGCCCGCGCACGGGAGCGGTCGCGGGGGCCGGCGCCGGAATGGTGTTCGACGGTGAGACCGCGTCCATAGCGGCCTCGCGCGCCTTCACCGCGGGTTTCCTGGAACAGGCCGCGGCCGAGCACGGGGTCCGGGTGCCGCGGCAGGCGGCCGCGGACGCCCAGCTCGTGGTCAGCGAACTGGTGACCAACGCGGTGAAGTACGCGGCAGGGCTGTGCGCGGTCCGGCTGGTGGTGAGGGATCGGCTGCTGGAGATCACCGTGTGGGACACCGAGCCCACCATGCCGGAGCCGCGCGGACCGGAACCCGGCCGGATCGGGCACCACGGGCTGGAGGTCGTCCTCGCGCTGTGCGAGAGCTTCGAGGCGCACCGGGACCCGTTCGGCAAGCACGTCACCGCCTGCCTCGCCCTCGGGCCGGCAGCCGTTCCCGAAGGTCAGGCCGTCGTTCCCGGCGGTCGGGCGAAGACGCGTGCCACGGCCCCGGCGCGGGGCGTCCCCGCCGCCGGGAAAACCGCGCCCGATCCGGCATGAGCGCCCGCGGCCGGGGCAGACGACCGTAAGCTCCCGCCCGGGATCGGCGGGAGTACGGGCTCCGGCCGGTTGTTGGCCCGAGAGGCAGGCCGAAGCCCCGCCCGGTGACGCCCATCCCCCCCGCGTCCCCGGGCCGCGCCCGGCCGCCATCCGCCCCCCAGCACGGCGGCCGGGCGCCTGCCGTCAGCCGTGGTGGTGGAGGCTGACGTTGGCGCAGTGGCTGCCGAAGGCCGGGTTGAGCAGTCCGATGACGCTGAGGGAGTTGCCGCAGGCGTTGATGGGGATGTCGATGGGGATCTGGACGACGTTGCCCGACAGGAACCCCGGCGACCCGATGGCGGCCCCGCCCGCGCCGGCGTCGGCCGCGGCCACCCCACCGCCGGCCAGGACCAGCCCGCCGGCCAGCGCCGCCACCGCGGCGCCCTTGCGCATGAGCTTCACAGGTACTCCTTAGCTATGAGTGATCGTCACGGCGGCGTCCGCACCCTAAGAGGACGCCGTCGGTCACTCAGAGTCCCCCGGCGTCCGCCGCCACCGGCCGCCACGCCGGGCGGCGCGCGGCGAAGTCACCCGTACGGGGGCAGCGGCGGTGTGACCATCGGCCCGCGCCGCCACCGCAGCGCGCCGCACCTCACCGGCCCGCGCCGCCCCGCCCCGCCACGGCACCCCGCACCGTTCCGCGCCGCACGGCCCGGTGTCGTCCCCCCACCGCCCCGACAGGCCGCCCGGCCCGCCCGCGCGCACAATGGACGAGGCAGCCGGACTCCGGCCCCGGACCTGGGAAGCGATGCTGGTATGAGCAAAGCCGCCGACATAGGCGTCACCGGACTGGCCGTGATGGGCAGCAACCTCGCCCGCAATTTCGCCCGCAACGGCTTCACCGTCGCCCTGCACAACCGGACCACGGCCAGAACCACCGCGCTCGTCGAGGAGCACGGCGACGAGGGCGACTTCGTGCCGACGACGAGCGCGCGGGAGTTCGTCGCCGCCCTCGAACGCCCCAGACGACTGATGATCATGGTCAAGGCGGGCGGCCCCACCGACGCGGTGATCGACGAGTTCGCGCCGCTCCTGGAACCGGGCGACGTGATCATCGACGGCGGCAACGCCCACTTCGAGGACACCCGCCGCCGCGAGCGCGAGCTGCGCGAGAAGGGCCTGCACTTCGTCGGCACCGGCATCTCGGGCGGCGAGGAGGGCGCCCTCAACGGCCCCTCGATCATGCCCGGCGGCTCCGCCGAGTCCTACCGGTCGCTCGGCCCGATGCTGGAGCGGATCGCCGCCAAGGCCGACGACGGCGCCCCCTGCACCACCCACGTCGGCCCGGACGGCGCCGGCCACTTCGTGAAGATGGTGCACAACGGCATCGAGTACGCCGACATGCAGTTGATCGCCGAGGCGTACCACCTGCTGCGGGCGGTGACCGGGTACGAGCCGCGGCGGATCGCGGAGATCTTCCGCGCCTGGAACACCGGCCGGCTCGACTCGTACCTGATCGAGATCACCGCCGAGGTGCTGGCGCACACCGACCGGGCCACCGGCCGGCCCTTCGTCGACGTCGTCGCGGACCGGGCGGAGCAGAAGGGCACCGGGCGGTGGACCGTGCAGATCGCCCTCGACCTGGGGGTGCCCGTCTCCGGGATCGCCGAGGCCGTCTTCGCCCGCGCGCTGTCCGGCCACGCCGACCTGCGCGCCGCCTCCCGCGACCTGCCGGGCCCGCACGGCGCGCCACTGCCCGAGGAGCACGCCGCCGCCTTCGCCGACCAGGTCGAGCAGGCCCTGTACGCCTCCAAGATCGTTTCCTACACGCAGGGCTTCCACCAGATCCGCACCGGCAGCGACACCTACGACTGGGACATCGACCCGGGCGCCGTCGCCGCCATCTGGCGCGGCGGCTGCATCATCAGGGCCGCGTTCCTCGACCGGATCACGGCCGCCTACCAGGGCCGCCCCGACCTGCCGAGCCTGCTGTCCGACCCCGGCTTCGCCGAGGAGATCGGCGGCGCCCAGGACGACTGGCGGCACGTGGTGAGCGTGGCGGTGCGCCAGGGCGTCCCCGTCCCCGGCTTCTCCGCCGCGCTGGCCTACTACGACGCCCTGCGCGCCGACCGCCTGCCGGCCGCGCTCACCCAGGCCCAGCGCGACTTCTTCGGCGCCCACACCTACCGCCGCACCGACCGCGACGGGGTGTTCCACACCCTGTGGGGCGGCGACCGCTCCGAGGTGAGCGCGCCGTGACGGGTGTGTACGGGGCCGTGACGGGGGCAGGCGGACACCGAGGGACACCGCCCGTACCGCCGACGACGCGAGGAGGACGGCATGGTCCGGATCGCCGATCTGCGTGAATGGCGCGAGCACGCCGTGGTGGACGAGAACGGCCGCCGGATCGGTGTCCTGGAAGCGGTCTACGTGGACACCGGCACGGACCAGCCCTCGATGGCCACGGTCCGCACCGGGGCCCCCACCCGCCGCCGGCTGGTCTTCGTGCCGGTGGACGAGGCGACCGCTGGTCCGGACCAGGTACGCGTGCCGTATGCCAAATCGCTGGTGAAGTCGGCCCCCTCGATCGGGACGGACGACGTCCTCCCGGCCGAGGACGAGGAGGCGATCTTCCAGTACTACGGCCTGGCGTACACGTCCGGAGCGGACGGGGTGCG
Organism: Streptomyces sp. HPF1205; assembly: GCF_020400825.1. Lineage (GTDB taxonomy): Bacteria > Actinomycetota > Actinomycetes > Streptomycetales > Streptomycetaceae > Actinacidiphila. The sequence goes on along the minus strand of NZ_JAINVH010000010.1, from coordinate 94,160 downwards.
CCGGCTCGCCCGCCGGTGACAGCCCCGTCGCCGCCGTTGCGACCGCACCGGTCGGACCGCAGACGCCGGAAGGAGGCGCGACGATGAGCTTCTTCCTGTTCCTGATCATCGTGGCGTTCGTGCTCGGCCTGATCGGTGCGGTGGCCGACGGCCTGACCTGGCTGCTGGCCGTCGGCTGCGCGGTCTTCGCGGCCGACCTGGTGTACGGGTGGCTGCGGCTGCGCGGCCGGGTACGGCCGCCGGGCCGCCGCGGCCTGAGGTGAGAGGCCGGCGAAGGCCGTGCACGGCATCACCGACTGGCTGGCGAGCGGCTCGGGACTGATGGTCTACGCCGTCGTCGGAGGACTCGTCTTCTGCGAGGACGCCCTGTTCTTCGGCTTCGTGCTGCCCGGCGAGACCGCCGTCGTCCTCGGCGGGGTGATCGCCAACCAGGGCCGGGTCTCGGTGTACTGGCTGTGCGCCGTCGTGGTGTTCGCCGCCGTGCTCGGCGACTCGGTCGGCTACGAGGTCGGCCGTCGCCTCGGGCCCCGGATCCTGGATGCCAAGGGGCTGCGCAGCCACCGCGAACGCATCGGGAAGGCCCAGGACCTCATCCGGCGGCGCGGACCGGTCGCGGTGTTCCTCGGCAGGTTCATCGCCTTCTTCCGCGCCCTGATGCCCGCGCTGGCCGGGATCTCCCGCATGCCCTACCGGGTGTTCCTGGCCTTCAACGCGCTCGGCGGCCTCGTGTGGGGCGTCGGCTTCACCCTGCTCGGCTACTTCGCCGGCACCGCCTACAAGCGGATCGAGCACGTCGCCGGCACCGCCGTCGCGGCCACGGTGGCCGGTGTCGTCGTGATCGCCCTGATCGTGTGGCACATCCGGCGCCGCCGCAGGACCGGCGAGTCGGACCACTGAGCGGGGCCCGGGGGCGGGGCCCGGGGCGGCCATTCGAGGCGAATACGGCGCCTCCTTGCGTGCTCGCGCCCGCCGCGGGAAACCGCTCAGGCATGGCGAACGACCTGGACCTGCCCGGCACGGGCGAGTCGTACTGGACGCACGGCACCGACTGGACGCGCTTCGCGCCGCTCACCGACGACCTGAGCGTGGACGTCGCCGTGATCGGCGGCGGCATCGCGGGGCTGAGCACCGCGTGGGAGGCGGCCCGCGCCGGGCGGTCCGTCGTGGTGCTGGAGGCCGACCGCATCGCCTCCGGGGTCAGCGGCCACACCACGGCCAAGGTGACCGCGCAGCACACCCTGATCTACGACCGGCTGCGCAGCAGGCACGGAGCGGAGGCGGCCGCGCTGTACGCCGCCTCCCAGACCGACGCGCTGGAGCGGATCGCCGCCACCGTCGGCGAACTGGGCCTGAACTGCGACCTGGAACGGCTGCCCGCCGTCACGTACTCGCGCGACCCGGCACAGCGGCCGAAGCTGGAGGCGGAGGCCAGGGCCGCGCGGGAGGCCGGGCTGGACGCGCGCTACACGGACCGGACCGGGCTGCCGTTCCAGGTCGCGGGCGCGGTGCGGGTGGAGGGGCAGGCGCAGTTCCATCCCCTGGCCTACATGCTGGGCCTGGCCCAGGACCTCCTGGCGCGCGGCGGCACCGTCCACGAGCGCACCCGCGTCACCTCGCTGCGCGAGGGCGAGCCGGGGAGGCTCGGCACCGAGTCCGGCGCGACCGTCACCGCCCGCGACATCGTGGTCGCCACCCACTACCCGGTCTTCGACCGCGCCCTGCTGTTCGCCCGACTCAAGCCGCGCCGCGAACTCGTCGTCGCAGGCCCCGTCGACGCGGCCGCGGACCCGCGGGGGATGTACATCACCGAGGGCGACGGCAAGCGCTCGGTGCGCACCGCCCCGCTGCCGGACGGGCGGCGGCTGCTCATCGTGACCGGCGAGGACTTCACCCCCGGCACCGGGAGCGCCGCCGAGCGCTTCCGCACCCTGGACGCCTGGATGCACGAGCACTTCCCGGTGGAGGAGACCGCCTACCGCTGGGCCGCGCAGGACAACGACCCGACCGACAAGGTCGCCCTCGTCGGCCCGCTGCACCCCGGCGCCCGCCACACCTATGTCGCCACCGGCTTCGGCGGCTGGGGCATGACCGGCGGGGTGATGGCCGGCCGGCTGATCAGCGAGCTCATCGCCGGCCGTCCGCCGCGCTGGGCGGGACTGTACGACCCGCGCCGCCTGCTGCCGCTGCTCAAGGAGGCGCCGACGCTGCTGGCGCAGCAGGCCGAGGTCGCGGCCCACTTCGTCGGGGACCGGCTGCGCGCCGCCCGCCACGACGACCTCTCCGCCGTCGCCCCCGGCACCGGCGCGGTGGTGCGCACCGGCGGCGGCACGTACGCCGTCTACCGCGACGAGGACGGCGCCGCGCACGTGGTGTCCGCACGCTGCACCCACCTGGGGTGCCTGGTCGCCTTCAACGACGCCGAGCGGGTGTGGGAATGCCCCTGCCACGGCTCGCGGTTCGGCGTGGACGGCGAAGTCCTGCACGGCCCGGCCGTACGGCCGCTGAAGCGCCGCGGACCGGACTGAGTCGCCGTCAAGCCTCTTCGTGCGCACCCCTGTTCGCCGTTGGTACGGCGGTTCGGGACGGGACGGGGGGAATGTGCGGGTACGGCAACAATCACGCCACCCCGGGTTCGAAGGGGCCGTGCGCCGAGCACCCGTCAGACATGCGTACTTCGTCCGTGCTCTTCCGTTCCGCCGCCGGGATCCGCCGCAGGCCGCCGGTCGCGGTGGCCGTGGCCGGCGTCCTGCTGGCCGCGTCCGCCGCCGGATGCGGCAGCTCGTCCGGCGGGGCGTCCGCCGCCGGGACGTCCGCCGGCGCCACCGCCGCCCCGACGACTTCGTCCGCCGCACCCGGTACCGCCGCACCCTCCGTGACGCCGGCTCCCTCCGTGACGCCGGCTCCGTCCGGCGGCCGGGCGCCGTCCGCGACACCCGCCGGCTCCACGCGGTGCACCGTCGGCGACCTGAAGCTGCGGCTCGGCCGCGGCGATCCCGGCGCCGGCCAGGTCTACTACCCGCTGACGTTCACCAACGTCTCCGCACACCCGTGCACCCTCGACGGCTATCCGGGGGTCTCCCTGCTGCGCGGTGACGGGAGTGTCATCGGCCGGCCCGCGGGCCGCGAGGGCGGCAGGGCAGCGGTGGTGCGGCTCGCCCCGGGCCGGTCCGTCGAGGCGGACCTGCACACCCTCAACCAGGGTGTCCGCGAGGGGGGTTGCTGGCGCGCACCCGCGTTCGTCAAGGTGTACCCGCCGGGGTCCACCGAGGCCGTGACCCTGGCCGTGGCCGCCCCCGTCGTGTGCGGCGGCACCTTCGGCACCGGCCCCGTCCACTGACCGGCCCCCGTCCATCGACAGGCCCTGCCACCGACCGGCCCCCGTCCATCGACCGGTCCCGTGCCCGCACCCGCCCCTTCTCCGCACCACCGGCCCGGCCGGAACCGCCACTCACAGAATTCGGACCGCGCATGAGCCTCAAAGGAATCGACGTCTCCTCGTACCAGAGCACCGACTACGGCACCGCGGGCTTCGGCTTCGTGTTCGTGAAGGCGACCGAGGGCACCTCGTACGTCAACCCCCGGCACGCCGCGCAGGTCGCCCACGGCCGCGCGGCCTCGCTCGTGGTCGGCCACTACCACTTCGTCCGGCCCGGCTCGATGAGCGCGCAGGTCTCGTACTTCCTGCACCGCGCCGCCCCCCGGGCCGGGGACGTGCTCGCCCTGGACTGGGAGGACACCGGTGTGTCCGGCTCCGACAAGGACGCCTTCCTGAAGGACCTGCGGGCGGCGGCGCCTGGCCACAAGGCCGTGCTGTACTGCAACCGCGACTTCTGGCTGCACCGCGACCACACCTCGTACGTCGGCGACGGCCTGTGGATCGCCGACCCGGACGCCCCGGCCGGCCGGCCGCGGATCCAGCACTCCTGGCTGTTCCACCAGTACGGCGAGAGCGGCGGTCTTGACCTGAACGTGGCGAACTTCGCGGGCAAGGGCGCACTGCGGGCGTGGGCGGGCGGCGGCAGCGGCGCCGCGCCGGGCTACGAGCCGTTCCCCGGCTCGGACTGGTTCACCCCCGGCCGCCGCTCGCCGATCGTGGCCGCCATGCACGACCGGCTGGTCGCGGTCGGCTGCGACCACTACCGCGGCAGCGCGAACAAGGACGTGATCGGCTCGGGCGACATCGCCTCGTACGAGGCGTGGCAGCGCACCTACAGCGCCGAGCACCACAAGGGCTGGACGGGCGAGGCCCTGAAGTGGCCCCCCGGCAAGGAGACGTGGGACGCGCTGCACGTGCCGCGGGTGTGAGGCGCGCCTCCCCGCGGGTGACGCCGGGACGCCCGAGAGTGAGACGGGGCCCGCCGCGGGGAACAGCGATCGTCATGGAACCGATCGAGGCGCTGGAACGGATCGCGTTCCTGCTGGAGCGCGCACAGGCACCCACCTTCCGCGTCAGGGCGTTCCGGCGCGCCGCCGAGGTGCTGGCGGCGCTGCCCGAGGAGGAACGCCGGCGGCGGGCCGCCACCGGCCGGTTCACCGATCTCAAAGGCATCGGGCAGAGCACCGGCACGGTCATCGCCGAGGCGAGCGCGGGCCGCGTCCCCGGCTACCTGGCCGCGCTGGAGGAACAGGCCCGGACCACCCCGCTCGCCGAGGGCGGCCGGCGGTTGCGGGCCGCCGTCCGCGGCGACTGCCACCTGCACTCCGACTGGTCCGACGGCGGCAGCCCCGTCGAGGTGATGGCCCTGGCCGCGCGCGGCCTCGGCCACGAGTGGGCGGCGCTGACCGACCACTCGCCGCGGCTGAAGGTCGCCCGCGGCCTGTCCGCCGACCGGCTGCGGGCCCAGCTCGACACGGTCGCCGAGCTGAACACCCGTCTGGCGCCCTTCCGGCTGCTGACCGGCATCGAGTGCGACATCCTGCCGGACGGCTCGCTGGACCAGGACGACGACCTGCTCGACCGGCTGGACGTGGTCGTCGCCTCCGCGCACTCCGAACTGCGGATGCCCGCCCCCGCCTTCACCGCCCGGCTGGTGGCGGCGGTCACCAACCCCCTGGTCGACGTCCTCGGACACTGCACCAACCGGCTGCTCGGCGGGCGCGCGGTGCGCCCGGAGTCCGCCTTCGACGCCGATGCCGTCTTCGCGGCCTGCGCCCGTTCCGGCACCGCGGTGGAGATCAACAGCAGTCCCGACCGGCTGGACCCGCCCCGCCGCCTGCTCGCGCTGGCCCGCGACAGCGGCACCCTGTTCGCCGTCGACAGCGACGCCCACGCTCCCGGCCAGCTCGACTGGCTGATCCGCGGCTGCGCACGCGCCGAGGAGGCGGGCATCCCCGCCGAGCGCGTCGTCACGACGTGGACCGCCGACGAGCTGGTGACCTGGACCAGGACGCGGCGGGCTCCGGCGGGTCGGTGAGTCAGCCGCCGAGGGCGGCCCGTTCCGCCTTGAGCAGCCGGTTGCCCATCTCGTGCAGTTCGTCGGGGGAGTGGGCGGCCCGGGCGGCGGGGAACACCTCGCGCTCCTCCCGCTCGGCGTGCGCGCGGAACTCGGCGGCGAAGCGGGCGAAGCGGGCCGCGAAGTCGGGGCCGTCCGCGTCCAGGGCGGACAGCTCGGCGGTCAGGCGCGTACCCCGCGTCCCCGCCCGGCCGCCGTCCGGCCCGTTCAGGTAGCCCTCGCCCGTTTCGTGCAGCGCCAGCAGCTCGCCCAGCTCGTCGAGCGCCTCCCGCCGGGCCGGGCCGCCGGCGGTCTCCACCGCCGTCAGCAGCTCGCGGATCCGCTCGTGCTGCTCGGCGAGCGTGTCGAGGATGTCGATCGGCGAAGAGGCGGTCATCGGTGTCTCCCTGCGTATTGCCGCTCGTCCGTGCCGGCGGGCCCGCGGCCGGTCGTCCTTGCGCCTGACCCGCGCCGGTGCCGGCGAAACCACCGGCGCGCGGGGACCGTCCCCATGGCCTACGGCGCGTGCCGCCGCCCGCACCGCACGCGAGGGGGCCCGGTCCGGCGTCGCGCGCCGGACCGGGCCCCTCTCACCGCGTCGCCGTCGCGGTTTCCTGCTTTCTCACCGCGGCACGGTCGCGGTCACTGCGTGGTGCACACCGTTCCGTTCAGCGTGAAGACGGTCGGCGGCGGGTTGGCGCCGCTGTTGGCGCCGGTGAAGCCGAAGGAGGCCGAGTTGCCGCCGTTCGCGGCGAGGGTGCCGTTCCAGTCCACCGGGGTGGCCACCACGGTCCGGCCGCTCTGGGTGACCTTCGCGTTCCAGAAGCCGGCGACCGACTGGCCGGTGCTGGGGAAGTCGAAGGCCACCGTCCAGCCGGTGATCGGGGTGGGGCCGGTGTTGGTCACCGTGACATTGGCGTTGAAGCCGCTGCCCCAGCCGGCGGTGAGCTGGTACGACACCTGGCAGGTCGACTTCGCCGGGGTGCCGGTGCGCACGGTGACCGGGTCGGACGGGCGGGAGAGTTTGCCGTCCGCGTCCCTGGCCAGCACGTTCCAGGTGAACGTGGACCCCGGCGTCAGGTTGGGCACCGTGACGGAGGTGCCGGTGGAGCTGCCGAGCAGCTCGCTGACGGTGCCGACCTGGCGGTACACCTCGTAGCGGGTGACCGGCCCGCCGCTGGACGGGCTGAAGCTCACCGTCGCGGTCGAGTCGGTCGCCGCCGTCACGTGCGGGCTGCCCGGGGCCGACAGCGCGGACGCCGTACCCGCCTTGGGGTGCAGTGTGACGGTGGTGATCGAGTACGGGGGCAGGGTGTGCGTGGCGGAGTACGCCGAGGTGGCGGTGTCGATCGACGTGGCCTCGTCGCCGTAGGTGGACACGGTCTGCGTCGCGGCGGTGTCCGGGGTGAAGCCCGCGTAGTGCAGGGTCACGTCCTTCGCGGCGGACGGGTCCTTGTTGATCAGCATCACGCTCAGGTCGCCGTTGGCCCGGTGCACGGCGTGCGCGGCCACCATGGCGCTGTCGCTGCCCGCGCCGACCAACTGGTCACCGGCGACGCCGACCCGGCTGAGCATCCGGATCGCCCAGTAACTGGGGAACGGGGTGTTCAGGGCCGGCTCGCACACCGAGCCGACGCACGTCCCGCTGGACAGCACGCCCCAGTCCTCGTAGTCGGTGGCGCCGTCGGGCGCGGTGTCGATCTTGGTCGGGCCGTTGTGGGTGTCCCACCAGTCGACGTTGAACACGCCGTTCTGCAGGGCGGACAGGTAGGCGTCAGCGCCGAACAGTGCGTTGGGCTGGGTGTCCTCGTCCACGCCGCCGTTGACCTCGGTGAGCGCGATCGGCGTCCCGGCGGCGCCCGCCGCGTCGAGTTCGTCGCGCAGCTGTGCCAGCTCACCATTGAGCTGCGAGACCGAGTCCAGCATGTGCGCCGCGTCGGAGCTGCTCGGGTACCAGTGGACGATCACGAAGTCGGCCTTGCCCGCGATGATCGGGATGACCGTGTGGTTCCAGTCGGAGCTCTCGCCGCTCGCCATCACCCCGTCGGGCCAGTTGCCCGGCATGGTCAGAACCGCGCCGACCTTGACGGTGGGGTCCACGGCCTTCATCGCCGAGACGTAGTCCAGCACGTTATGCGCGTACGCCGAGGGCGAGGTGTCGGCGTGCTGGTCGGTCTCCCAGCCGGAGCCGTAGTGCCCGTTGCCGTACAGCTCGTTGCCCACCTCCCAGAACTTCGCGCCGTAGCCCTTGGTGACGTTGGCGTACCGCACCCAGTCCGCGGCCTCCTGCGGGGTGCCCGAGCCGTAGTTGGCGATCAGCATGGGCTGGGCGCCGAGCTTCTTGACAGTGCCCATGAAGGAGTCGAAATCGGTGCCGGGGGCGACGTAGCCGCCGGGCGCGGTGTTGTCCTGCCAGTGGTAGATGTCGCCGTACGAGCCGCCGGGGTAGCGCAGCACACCGACGCCTGCCGCCTTGAGCAGGTCCTGCACCTCGGGCACGTTCATCTGGGAGTCCCAGACCGCGCTGTTGAGGCCGTAGCCGGTGGCGGGGATCGTGCCCTGTCCCTCGTTGGCGTTGACGGTGACGTCGACTCCGGAAGGCGGCGGATCGTCGGCGTGGGCGGCGCCGCCGGCCGCGAGCAGGGCGGCGGCCATGGCGGCCGCCGAGGCCCCGGCGGCGAGGCGCCGGCGCCAGGGCGTGGTCGTGGGACGGGTCGATCGCACGGAGAATTCTCACCTTCGACGAGGCGGGACGTGGGGGGCGTGCGCGGGCGTGAGGTGAGGCATACACGCCGTGGGAGCGCTCCCGTGGGAGCGCTCCCAAATTTCGCTCCCGCCCTGACCGGTTGTCAATCCCCGCGGGGAAAACCTCGCCTCGCCTCGCCCCCGCCCCCCGCCCGCGCCGCGGCACCGGCACCTGCGGCCCGCGGCGCGGCGAACGCCACCCGGCTCCTGGGCCGGCTCAGGGCTTGAACAGGACCTTGATCGCCCCGTCCTGCTTCTTCTGGAACATCGCGTAGGCGTCCGGCGCCTCGTCCAGCGGCACGTGGTGGGTGGCGAAGTCGTCCACGCCCAGCGGGTCCTCGTCGGTGAGCAGCGGCAGGATCTCGTCGGTCCAGGCACGGACGTTGGCCTGGCCCATCCGCAACTGGATCTGCTTGTCGAACATGGTCAGCATCGGCAGCGGGTCGACCGCGCCCCCGTACACCCCGCTGACCGAGACGGTGCCGCCGCGCCTGACCAGCGAGATGGCCAGCTCCAGCGCGGACAGCCGGTCCACGCCCGCGGTCTCGGTGATCCTGGCGCCCAGGCCGCGCGGCAGCAGTCCGACGGCCGCCTGGGCGAGCTTGGCGACGGGACTGCCGTGCGCCTCGGTGCCGACCGCGTCGATGACGGCGTCCGGGCCGCGCCCGTCGGTCAGCCCCCGTACGGCGTCGACCAGGGCGGCACCGGAGTCGAAGGCCTCCAGGTCGAGCGCCGTCACGCCCTCGCGCAGGGCCCGGTCGAGCCGCTCGCGCACCAGGTCGACCCCGATGACCGTCCCGGCCCCCAGGTGGCGGGCCACCCGGCAGGCCATGGCGCCGATCGGGCCGAGCCCGAGGACCGCGATGCTGCCGCCGGGCGGTACGCCGGCGTACTTCACCGCCTGCCAGGCGGTCGGCAGCACGTCGGACAGGTACACGAAGCGGTCGTCCGGCGGCCCCTGGGGCACCTTGATCGGGCCGTACTGGGCCTGCGGGACCCGCAGGTACTCCGCCTGGGCGCCGGGCACCGCGCCGTAGAGCTTGGTGTAGCCGAACAGCTGCGCGCCCATGCCGTACTCGGTGACCTGGGTGGTCTCGCACTGGGTGGGCAGCCCCCTGCGGCACGTCCAGCACTCGCCGCAGGCGATCTGGAACGGCACCACGACCCGGTCGCCCGGCGCGAGGTCGGGCACGGCGGGGCCCACCTCCTCCACGATGCCGATCGGTTCGTGGCCGAGGATGTCGCCGGGGGTCATGAAGGGCGCGAGCACCTCGTACAGGTGCAGGTCGGAGCCGCACAGCCCGGAGGAGGTGATCCGGACGACGGCGTCGGTGTCCTCCTGGATCCTCGGATCGGGCACGTGCTCAACCCTTACGTCGCGCTTGCCGTGCCACACCGTCGCTCGCATCCGGGCCACCTCGCCTCTCGTCACACGGTCGCCGTCCAGGCGACGTCACCCGGGCGCGTGCCCGGGACGGACCGGGGCAAACCGGCACCAGGCGCCGGGAGCGTCACCCGGTCGGCGCCGCCGGGGCGCGGCGGCGGTCGCGGGTGGGGAGCCTGGCAGCAGGACGGCGCGGGGATTGCCCGGCCCGGGCCGGGGCAGCAGGCAGGGAAACGGACCGGGCGGGGGCAGGCACGCGAGAACGACTTTCCGGAAGGGCGCGACCGTGGCAGCGAAAGGCACGAGGGCGGCATCCACTCAGGCGCGGGCACGGTCCGGGGCGCCGCCGAGCGCCGAGCACCGCTCGACCGTCACCCTGCGGGTCAACGGGACGGACCGCACCCTCACCCTGGACCACCGCACCACCGTGCTGGACGCGCTGCGCGAGCACCTGGGTCTGTTCGGCGCCAAGAAGGGCTGCGACCACGGGCAGTGCGGGGCCTGCACGGTCCTGGTCGACGGGCGCCGCGCCAACAGCTGCCTGCTGTTCGCGGTGGCGCAGGACGGCGCCCGCGTCACCACCGTCGAGGGCCTGGCCGAGGGCGGCGCCGACGCCGAGCGGCTGCACCCGATGCAGGAGGCGTTCCTGGACCGCGACGCCCTGCAGTGCGGCTACTGCACGCCCGGCCAGATCTGCTCGGCGATCGGCATGCTCGGCGAACTCGCCGCGGGCCACCCCTCCCACGTCACCGCCCCCGGCGAGCGCCCCGCCCTCACCGAGCCGGAGATCCGCGAGCGGATGAGCGGCAACCTGTGCCGCTGCGGGGCGTACGCCAACATCGTCGACGCCGTGCGGGACGCGGCCCGCGCCACCGCCCACGGCGCATCGGCCGACCGGGACGGAGGCACCCGGTGAGGCCCTTCGCCTACGTGCGCGCCCACAGCCCCGCCGAGGCCGTCGAGGAGTACGCCGCCCACCCCGGCGCCCGCTTCCTGGCGGGCGGCACCAACCTGACGGACCTGATGAAGCTCGGCGTGGAGACCCCGCAGACCCTCATCGACGTGAGCCGGCTGCCGCTGGACCGGGTGGAGACCCTGCCCGGCGGGGCCCTGCGGATCGGCGCCGCCGTGCGCAACAGCGACCTGGCCGCCCACCCCGTCGTACGGGAGCGGTACCCGGCGCTGTCGCAGGCGCTGCTCGCGGGCGCCTCCGGGCAGCTGCGCAACATGGCGACGACGGCCGGCAACCTGATGCAGCGCACCCGGTGCACGTACTTCCAGGATCCGGCCAAGCCCTGCAACAAGCGCCTGCCGGGCTCCGGCTGCCCGGCCGGGGAAGGGGTGCACCGCGATCTGGCGGTGCTCGGCCACAGCGAGCGCTGCGTGGCCACGCACCCGTCCGACATGGCGGTGGCCATGGCCGCGCTGGGGGCGACCGTCCACCTGCTCGGCCCCGAGGGCGAGCGGGCGCTGCCCCTCACCGGCTTCCACCGGCTGCCCGGGGACCGCCCCGAACGCGACACCGAGATCCTTCCCGGCGAGCTGATCACCGCTGTCGAACTCCCGCCGCCCATGGGCGTGTCCGCCTACCGCAAGGCCCGCGACCGCGCGAGCTACGCGTTCGCGCTCGTCTCGGTGGCCGCCGTGCTCGATGTGCGCGACGGGATCGTGCACGACGCCGGCCTCGCCTTCGGCGGCGTCGCCCACCGGCCGTGGCGGGCGGACGCCGCGGAGACCGTCCTGCTGGGCGCGCCCGCCACCCCCGACACGTTCGCCCAGGCCGCCGAGGCCGAACTGGTCCACGCCCGCCCGTTGCGCGACAACGGCTTCAAGGTGCCCCTCGCGCGCAACCTGGCCGTCGACGTCCTGACCGCTCTCGCCGCCCGCGCCACCGGAGCCCCGGCATGAACGAGACCACCGCTCCCGCCGGCACCGACCCCCTCGGCGCCCCCGTCGTGCGCCTCGAAGGCCGCGCCAAGGTAACCGGCACCGCACGCTACGCCGCCGAGCACACCCAGCCCGACCGCGCCTGCGCCCGCCCGGTGGGCGCCACCGTCGCCCGCGGCCGCGTCACCGCCCTGCACCGCGACGAGGCGCTCGCCGTCCCCGGCGTGATCGCCGTGCTCGGGCACGACAACGCCCCCCGGCTGCGCCGCGGTGACGACGCCACCCTCCACCTGCTGCAGGACGACCGCGTCCCGCACCGCGGCTGGTACGTCGCCCTGGTCGTCGCCGAGACGCCCGAAGCGGCCAGGGAAGGCGCCGCGGCCGTGCGCGTGGAGTACGCCGAGGAGCCGCACGACGTGATCCTGACCGCCGACCACCCGGGCCTGTACACGCCGGAGAAGGCCAACGGCGGCCACCCCGCGCTGCGCGAGCACGGCGACTTCCCGGCCGCCTACGAGGCCGCGCAGGTCCGGGTCGACGCCACGTACACCCTCGGCGCCCTGCACAACCACCCGATGGAGCCGCACGCGAGCACCGCCTGGTGGCAGGACGGCCGGCTGACCGCGTACGACTCCAGCCAGGGCTCCACCGCCGTGCGCGACGCGCTCGCGGCACTGTTCGGCCTGCCGGAGGACCGCGTGGCCGTGGTGTCCGAGCACGTCGGCGGCGGCTTCGGCAGCAAGGGCACCCCGCGCCCGCCGGTCGTGCTGGCCGCCCTGGCCGCCCTGCACACCGGCCGGCCGGTCACGTGCGCGCTGCCCCGCCGCCACCTGCCGGCCGTCACCGGCCACCGGGCCCCCACCGTGCAGCGGGTGCGGATCGGCGCCGGGCGCGACGGCCGGATCGGCGCGCTGGCCCACGAGGTCGCCACCCACACCTCGACCGTGCGGGAGTTCGTCGAGCAGGCCGCCGTGCCCTCCCGCGTCATGTACACCTCGCCCAGCAGCCGCACCCTGCACCGGGTCGCCGCGCTCGACGTGCCCAGCCCGTCCTGGATGCGCGCGCCGGGCGAGACCCCCGGCATGTACGCCCTGGAGTCGGCGATGGACGAACTGGCCGTCGCGACCGGCCTCGACCCCGTCGAACTGCGCCTGCGCAACGACCCGGCCGCGGAGCCCGACAGCGGACTGCCGTTCAGCAGCCGCCACCTCGCCGAGTGCCTGCGCGAGGGCGCCGACCGCTTCGGCTGGCAGCCCCGCGACCCGCGGCCGGCCACCCGCAGGCAGGGTGACCTGCTGCTCGGCACGGGCGTGGCCGCCGCGACCTACCCGGTGCTGATTGCACCGTCGCGGGCCACCGCGTTCGCCGCGCCCGACGGCGGCTACGAGGTGCGGGTCAACGCCACCGACATCGGCACCGGCGCCCGTACCGTGCTCGCCCAGATCGCGGCCCACGCGCTGCGCGTCCCGCTGGAGCGGGTCCGGCTCGAACTCGGTGACAGCAGGCTGCCCGCGGCGCCGGTGGCCGGCGGCTCGTCCGGCACCGCCTCCTGGGGCTCGGCGGTGCACAAGGCGTGCTCGCAGCTGTGCGAACGGCTGGAGGAGCACGGCGGCCGGCTGCCTCCCGAGGGCATGAGCGTGACCGCGGACACCGAACAGGAGACGGCGCGGGGCTCGCGATACGCCCGGCACGCCTTCGGCGCGACCTTCGCGGAGGTCGCGGTCGACACCGTCACGGGCGAGGTGCGGCTGCGGCGGCTGCTGGGTGTCTACGCGGCCGGCCGCATCCTCAACCCGCGTACCGCGCGCTCCCAGTTCATCGGCGGCATGACCATGGGCGCCGGGATGGCGCTGTGCGAGGGCAGCACGACGGACCCGCGGTTCGGCGACTTCGCCGAGCCGGACCTGGCCTCGTACCACGTCGCCACGTGCGCCGACGTGCCCGGCGTGGAGGCCTACTGGCTGGACGAGGCCGACGAGCACCTCAACCCCATGGGCGGCAAGGGCGTCGGCGAGATCGGCATCGTCGGCACGGCCGCGGCGGTCGGCAACGCGGTCCACCACGCAACCGGGGTGCGGCTGCGTGAACTCCCGCTCACCCCGGACCGGTTGCTGCCGCGCCTGGAACGCGCGGGCCTGCGCCCGTCCGCCGTCGCGGCCTGAGCGGCGCGGAGGGGAACGGCCTACCGCAGCACGTACCGCAAGCACCGCACGCACCCGCACCGCACCTATCGCACGTACCGCACGCACCCGCCGCCCGGCATGTCACGAGCGGCGCAGGAGGAGGGGGGAAGAGGCATGATCGTGGACTGCGCCGTCTACCGGGACGGCCACCGCGCCGCGACCGCGCGGGACCTGTCCGACGCCCTGGCCCGGGCGCGGGCCCACGAGGACGCGTTCGTCTGGGTCGGGCTGTCCGAGCCCACCGCGGAGGAGTTCGACTCGGTCGCCTCGGAGTTCGCGCTGCACCCGCTGGCCGTCGAGGACGCCCTGCACGCCCACCAGCGGCCCAAGATGGAGGTGTACAGCGGCGCCCTGTTCACCGTCCTGCGCCCGCTGCGCTACGACGACGAGCGGGCCACCGTCACCACGAGCGAGCTGATGGTCTTCATCGGCGACGGCTTCGTCGTGACCGTCCGGTACGGCCACAGCGCCACCGCGGCCGAGGTGCGCCGGCGCATGGAGCAGACACCCGAGGTGCTGCGGCTCGGCCCGGTCGCGGTGCTGTACGCGATCTGCGACAGCGTCGTCGACGCCTACCTGGACATCGCGGCCGACCTCCAGGTCGACCTGGAGGAGTTGGAGGAGCAGGTGTTCGCGCCCGACGGCAGCGGCTCGCCCGGGCTCGCCGGGGTCATCTACGCCTTCAAACGGCAGGTGCTGGAGTTCCGCCGGGCCACCGGCCCGCTCACCGAGCCGCTGGCCCGCCTGGTCAGCGGCCGGGTGCCCCACGTCAACCCCAGCGCCAAGCCCTTCTTCCGCGACGTGGCCGACCACCTCGCGCGCGCCAACGAGGCCGGGGACGGCCTGGATCACCTGCTCGGCGACATCCTCGCCGCCCACCTCACCCAGGTCGGCGTCCGGCAGAACGACGACATGCGCAAGATCTCCGCGTGGGCCGCCATGGCCGCCGTCCCCACCCTGATCGCCGGCATCTACGGCATGAACTTCGACCACATGCCCGAACTGCACCGAACCTGGGGCTACCCCACGGTCGTCGGCGTGATGGCCGCGGCGGTGCTGTGGCTGTACCTGCTGTTCAAGCGGCGGGGGTGGCTGTGAGGGGCGCGGCTCCCCGGCCGCTCAGCTGGGCAGCTGGCGCCGCAGCGGGGCCCGCCCCGGCGGCTGCCGCAGGGGCGGGTGCGAGGGCGGCTCCGGGATCGGCCGGGTGACCGGCGCGTCCGACGTCAGCGTGAAGGGCTTGCCGAAGTGCAGGACCTCCAGCGGCTTGCCGTCGGACAGCGTGTACGTCGCCGAGCCGCGCTTGACCTCCACCCGCAGCCGCCGGCCGCGGAACATCAGGCGGAACGCGATCCGGCTGAGCGCCTCCGGCAGGCGCGGGGCGAAGCGGATGGACTCGCCCCGGAACAGCCGCATCCCGCCCAGCCCGGCCACCAGCGCGGTCCAGGTGCCGGCGAGCGCCGCGATGTGCAGGCCGTCGCGGGCGTTGTTCTCCAGGTCCTCCAGGTCCATCAGCGCCGACTCGGCCAGGTAGTCGTACGCCAGCTCCAGGTGGCCCACCTCGGCGGCGACGATCGACTGACAGTACGCCGACAGCGACGAGTCGCGCACCGTCATCGGCTCGTAGTAGGCGAAGTTGCGGAGCTTCTGCTCGGGGGTGAAGGCGTCGCCCCGCAGGTACATCGCCAGCACCAGGTCGGCCTGCTTGACGACCTGCTTGCGGTACAGGTCGAAGTACGGGTAGTGCAGCATCAGCGGATAGTCGCCGGGGTCGGTGCCGGCGAAGTCCCACACCTGGTGCCGGGTGTATCCCGCGGACTGCTCGTGCACCCCCAGGTCGTGGTCGTACGGGACGGTCATCGCGGCCGCCGCGTCCCGCCAGGCGGCGGTCTCCTCGTCGGTGACGCCCAGCGCGGCCGCGTGCCGCGGATGCCGCTCGGCCGCGTCGGCCGCCGCGGTCAGGTTGGCCTGCGCCATGAGGTTGGTGAACGTGTTGTCGTCGCTGATCGCGCTGTACTCGTCGGGCCCGGTGACGCCGTCGATGTGGAACGCGCCGGCGTGGTCGTGGTGGCCCAGCGAGCGCCACAGCCGGGCGGTCTCCACCAGCAGTTCCAGACCCGTGTCGCGCTCGAAGGCGTCGTCGCCGGTGGCCGCCACGTAGCGCACCACCGCGTCGGCGATGTCGGCGTTGATGTGGAAGGCCGCCGTGCCGGCCGGCCAGTAGCCCGACGCCTCGTCGCCGTTGATGGTCCGCCAGGGGAACGCCGCCCCGGCGAAGCCCAGTTGGCGGGCCCGGTCCTGGGCCGCGGGCAGCATGTTGCGCCGCCAGCGCAGCACCTCGGCGGCCGCCTTGGGCGCGATGAAGGACAGCAGCGGCGCGACGATGGTCTCCGCGTCCCAGAAGGTGTGGCCGTCGTAGCCGGAACCCGTCAGCCCCTTGGCGGGGATCGCCCGCTCCTCCGCGCGGGCACCGGTCTGCAGCACGTGGAACAGGCCGAACCGCACCGCCTGCTGGATCTCGGTGTCGCCGTCCACCTCGACGTCGGCCCGCTCCCAGAAGTCGTCGAGGTACTCGCGCTGCTGGTCCAGCAGACCGGTCCACCCCGTGTCGCGGGCGCCGACCAGTGCCGCGTCGGCCTGGTCGCGCAGCGCCGGCAGCGAGCGCGTCGCCGACCAGCCGTAGGCGACGAACTTCTCCAGCCGCAGCCGCTGCCCCAGCTCCAGCACCGAGGTCACCGTCAGCCGGCTGACGTCCTCGCTGGACTCCGCCGACACCTGGGTGGTCCCGATGGGGCCCGCCACGCGGTGGTCGGCCGCCGCCGCCAGCCGCAGCGCGCTGCGGGTCGTGGAGTGGATCAGCCGCAGCCTGGTGCCCTCGGCGAACCGCTCCTCCGGCCGCAGCGGCGACTCCAGCGCGGCGGCCACCCGGGGGTCGCCGGCGATGCGCGGCACCTCCTCGTTGGCGGCCAGCTCCGACTGCACCACCACCCGCACCTGGCTGTCCAGCGGCTCCACCTCGTAGGCGATGGCGGCCACCGCGCGCTGCCGGAACGACACCATGCGGGTGGAGCGCACCCGTACCGCCCGCCCGGCCGGCGAGACCCACTCGCAGGTGCGCCGCAGCACCCCCGCGCGCAGGTCCAGCTCCCGCTCGTGCGAGCGGACCGTGCCGTAGCGCAGGTCGAACGGCTCGTCGTCGACCAGCAGCCGGATCAGCTTGCCGTTGGTGACGTTGATGACCGTCTGGCCGGACTCCGGGTAGCCGTAGCCGGCTTCGGCGTACGGCAGCGGGTGCAGCTCGTACAGGCCGTTGAGGTACGAGCCGGGCAGTCCGTTGGGCTCGCCCTCGTCGAGGTTGCCGCGCCAGCCGATGTGGCCGTTGGACAGCGCGAAGATCGACTCGCTCTGCGGCAGCACGTCCAGGTTCAGTTCGCGCTCGCGCAGCGTCCAGGGGGTGACGGTGAACGCCGGGTCGGTGATCACGGCGTCACCCCGATCAGGTCGGCCAGGTCGGTGACCACCGTGTCGGCCCCGTGCCTGCGCAGTTCCTCGGCCTGTCCCACCCGGTCGACGCCGACGACGTAGCCGAACCGCCCGGCCCGGCCCGCGTCCATGCCGACCAGCGCGTCCTCGAACACCGCGGCCTGTTCCGGGGCGAGCCCGAGGTCGTGCGCGGCCTCCAGGAAGGTGTCCGGCTGCGGCTTGCCGCGCAGACCCCGGTCCAGGGCCGTCAGTCCGTCGATCCTGGTGTCGATCAGGTTCTCGATCCCGGCGGAGACCAGGACGTCGTGCGCGTTCGCGCTGGAGGAGACGCAGGCGGTACGCAGGCCGGCGTCGCGTACCGCCTCCAGGTACCGCACCGAGCCGGGGTAGGGCCGCACCCCCTCGGTCCTGATCTTCGCCACCACGAGGGCGTTCTTGCGGTTGCCCAGGCCGTGCACCGTGTTGCGGTCCGGCGGGTCGTCCTCCTCGCCCTCGGGCAGCTCGATGTCCCGCGAGGCCAGGAAGGTGCGCACTCCGTCCGCCCGCGGGCGGCCGTCCACGTACCGGTCGTAGTCCTCCACCGGGTCGAACGGGCGGAAGTCCGCGCCCTGCAGCTTGCGCAGGAACTCGTCGAACGTCTCCTTCCAGGCCGCGGAGTGCACCAGCGCGGTGGGCGTCAGCACCCCGTCGAGGTCGAAAAGGCAGGCACGCACTCCCGAGGGCAGGCCGATCTCCGTCATGTCGCAGCTTGTGCCCGGCCCGCCCCGCCCGCATGCCGGTCCCGGGGCAAGTCCGCCCGAACGCCCGATCGGCCCAATCCGCGACAGGCGGGACGGGCGGGACGGCGCCCACGGGTTTTCCCCAGGACCGGCACACCGGCCAGCCGGATGGGACGGGGCGCGGCCGGCGCAGAGGCTGGTAGCCGGAACATCCGAGCGTCCGCACCGCGTCCTCGACGTCCGTCCACCCCAAGGAGCAACCGTGCCCACTCGCAGGGTCGTCCTCACCTCGGCCGCGGCGGCCGCCGCCTCCGCCGTCACGGCCGCGGTACCCGCGCGGGCCCTCGCGGCGCGCCCGTCGCCCGCGTCTCCGTCGCCCTCCTCCGCGGCACCTTCGGCCGGGCGCGAGGGCGCTCCCGGCCGGGTGCGTGTGCGGCTGCCCGCGCCCGGCGGCCCGTACCCCGTGGGCACGGTGGCGCTGCGGCTGGTGGACACCGCGCGGCCGGATCCATGGGTGGCGGGGGAGCGCCGGCGCGAGCTGATGGTGAGCGTGCGGTACCCGGCCCTGGAGGCCGGCCGCCACCGGCTCGCCCCGCAGATGCTGCCCGGCGAGGCCGCCGGGTTCGACGCGCTCAACAACCTCTCCGGCATCCCCGCCGGCCGCGTCGACTGGGCCGCCACCCGTACGCACGCGCACCTGGGCGCGCCCCCTGCACCGGGCCCGCACCCGGTCGTGCTCTACTCGCCCGGCGCGGGCGACCCGCGCTCGTGGAACGCGACCCTCGTCGACGACCTGGCCTCGCGCGGCTACACGGTGGTCACCGTCGACCACACCTATGACGCGACGGCCGTCGAGTTCCCGGACGGACGGGTCGCGCACACCGTGCTGCCCGAGGAGTACGCGCGAGCCGTGCCCGACCCCGAGCACCCCGACCCGGTGAAGGTCGCGGCGCTGCTGAAGAAGACGATGGACGTGCGCGTCGCCGACACGCGGTTCGTCCTGGACGCGCTGCCGGACGCCCTGCCGCCGCGGCTGCGCGCGGCCGCCGACTTCGGCCGCACCGGCATGTTCGGCCACTCCGCGGGCGGGTTCACCGCGTTGCAGGCCATGCACGACGACCCCCGCCTCGCGGCGGGCGCGAACTTCGACGGCGTGCTCGCGTACGTGCAGAACGACCCCGACCGCGGCTACCTCTCCCCGGTCGCGGCCGACGGCCTGGACCGGCCCTTCCTGCTGGTCGGCAAGGACGGCAACACCCGCGGCACCGTGCCCTCCTGGGACGCGCTGTGGCGGCGCAGCCGCCCGGGCCTTCGGTCGGGTGTGACGCTGCGCGGCGCGGAGCACGGCACGTTCACCGACGCCGAGCCGCTGGTGCCGCAGATCGCCCGGCTGCTGGGGCTGCCGGCGGCGACGGTCCGCGGCAACACCGGGACGATCGGCGTGCGGCGCGCCGTTACCGCCGAACGCGCGCTCCTGGCCGCCTTCTTCGACCGGTGGCTGCGCGGCGGCGCGGGCCGCGGCCCCCACGACGGCGGCCTTCCGCGGCTGCCGGGCGTGCGCCCGTTCCGCTGAGCGCGGGCCGCGCTGCCTCGCCCGCCCGGTCCGGCCGCCACCGGCGCCGGGACCGGGCCGCGGGTTCGCGGGGCCGGGCGCGGCCGGCTCCCGCCGCGGTTCAGTCCCTGCGGTCCTCGACCCCGTAGCCCAGGGCCCTGACCACCGCCTGGACGTTGGGGTACTTCTCGTCCGGCGGGAGGGCGGTCACCCGCTCCACGAGCGCGTCGGGGGCCTGATGGCGGTGGAGGGAGCCGAGAAGACCGGAACGGCGGGCCGGGAAGACGCTGCGGTCGAGATGCCTCGCCAGTTCGCTGCGTACCGTCACGCCCTCGGGGGTCATCCCCGAGGGGGTGCCGGCGCCCGGTACCGTACGGGCGACCTCGGCGAGCGGCTGGTCCTCGCCGGAGGGCTGCGGCTCGTACGCCTCCTCCGAGCGCACCGCCCGGTTCGCCTTCAGCTCGCCCTGCATCTCCCGCTTGAGCTCGTCGTCCCGGGCGAAGCCCGTCTTGTTGGTTCCCTGGTCCGTCATGGGCTGCTGCCTCCCGTGTGGTGCTTTGGGGTGTCCTGCGGCTACCCGGACCCCCCGCCCCGAAACGGAGTACGCGGCGGCTCCCCGGGTACCCGCACAGCACTCGATCAGGGAGGTTCCGGTGAACGCGCGCACGAAGGACGCGGCGGTGCTGTTCGACGTCGACGGCACGTTGATGGACACCGTCCACCTGCACACCGTGGCCTGGTGGGAGGCGCTGCGCCAGCGCGGGCACATCGTCCCGACCGCAGTGGTGCACCGCAGCATCGGCATGGGCAGCGACCACCTCCTCGACCGGCTGCTCGGCGAGGACCGCGACCGCGGCGCCGACGGGGCGCTGAGCGCGGCCCACGACGCGCTGTACGCCCAGTACTGGTCCCGCCTCGCGCCCCTCGAAGGCGCGGCGGACCTGCTGCGGGCCTGCGCGAAACGCGGCTGGCGGATCGTCCTGGCCAGCTCCGCCAAGGACGAGGAACTGCGGGTGATGCGCGCCGCCCTGGGCGCCGACGACGTGATCGACGCGGCGACCACCGCCGACGACGTGGAGGCCAGTAAGCCCTCGCCCGATCTGGTCGGCCGGGCGCTGGAGCGCGCGGGGGTGCCCGCGGCCCGCGCGGTGTTCGTCGGCGACACGGTCTGGGACGCCGAGGCCGCCGGCCGGGCCGGTGTGCGGTGCGTCGGCCTGCTCACCGGCGGATGGGCACGCGAGGAACTGGCCCGCGCGGGCATGACCGGGATCTACGAAGGACCGGCCGACCTCCTGGCCCGCCTGGACGGCAGCGTGCTGCGCGGGCCGGACGCGCTCGGCTGAGCCGCCCGGGGCCGTCCGCCCGTACCGCCGCCACCCGCGCCCGGGGCCGCCCGGCCGCCCGTAGCGTCCCGCGCACACAGGGTCGCGGACCGGGCATGACCGGCCCCGGGGCGGGCAGCCGGACCGGTATGACCACCACCCACATCGAACAGGAAGCGACATTCGAAGGACCCGGCGTCCTCGACCCCGCCCTGCTGCGACGGGTACCCGGTGTGGCGCGGGTGCGGGCCGAGGAGCCCGAGGAACTGGACGCCGTCTACTACGACACGGCGGACCTGCGGCTGCTGGCGCACGGCATCACCCTGCGCCGGCGCGGCGGAGGCCACGACGAGGGCTGGCACCTGAAGCTCCCCGGCGCCGGCGGCGAGCGCCTGGAGCTCCACGTGCCGCCGGGCGGGACCCGGCCCGCGGGGGTGCCCGCGGAGCTGTACCGCGGGGTCGCGGCGTACGCCCGCGGCGCCGAGCTGACGCCGGTCGCGCACGTGCGCACCCACCGCACCCGCCACAGCATGCTGGACGAGCGTGGCCGCCGGCTCGCGGAGGTCGCCCAGGACGAGGTCGACGCGCAGATCCTGGGTACCGAACGGCTGCGGCCCGGCCGCCCCGCCCCCGAGGGCGCGCCCGTCCGGTCCGGCGGCACCAGCACCCGGCTCAGCCACTGGTCAGAGGTGGAGATCGAGACGGACGCCGGCGACGCGAAGCTGCTGCGCGCCGCCGCCCGCGAGCTGCGGGCGGCCGGCTGGCGGCCGTCACCGCATCCGCGCAAGCTCGGCCACGCGCTCGCGCCCGTGCTGCCCCCCGACTTCGGTCCCGTGCCGCCGGTGAACGCCTGGGGCCGCGGCTCGGCGGGCGAGGCCGTCGCGACCAGGCTCCGGGACCAGGTGAGGGTCCTGCTGTCGCTGGACGCGGCGGTGCGCGCCGACGAGCCCGACGCCGTGCACCGGATGCGTTCCACCGCGCGCCGCCTGCGCAGCCTGCTGCGCGGCCACCGGCGCCTCCTGGACCGCGGCCGCACCGAGCCGGTCGCCGCCGAGCTGCGCCGGCTGACCCGCGCGCTGGGCCCCGCGCGCGACCACGAGGTGCTCGCGGAACGCCTGTACGACCAGGGACGCGCCCTGCGCGGCCCCGCCGACCCCGGCTTCGCCGCACTCCTGCGCGACGAGGAGCGCGCCCGGCACGCGGAGGGCCGGCGGGCCGCGGTCGCGGCCCTGGACAGCCGGCGCTTCGCCGCGCTGCTCGACGCCCTGGAGGACCTGGTGAACAACCCGCCGCTGCGCGAGGGCAGGGCCCGCAAGCCGGCCGCCGAGCACCTGAGCAAGGCCGCGGCCGGGGACCGTCGGCGGCTGAAGCGGCGGATGGCCGCCGTGCGGCGGGCCGAGCCGGGCCCCGAGCGGGACCGGGCGCTGCACAGCGCCCGCAAGGCCGCCAGACGCGCCCGCCACACCGCCGAGACCGCCGAACCCTACGGGGGCAAGCGCGCTAAGCGGCTGCGCAAGCGCACCAAGGCACTGCAGGGACTGCTGGGCGAACACCAGGACGCCGTGGTGGCCCGCGCCGAACTGCTGGACCTGGCGGCCCGGGCCCGGGCCGCCGGCCAGGACACGTACGCCCACGGCCGCCTGCACGCACTGCAGGACCGGCTCGCCCTCGAAGCGCGCGCCGCCCTCCCGGCCGCCTGGCGCAGGGCCCGCAAGCGGAAACTCGTCCGGTTCGCCTGACGGCGTTTCGCGACCGGCGCGGGGCCCGCCGCCGGGGCCCGTACCCGGCCCGACCGGGTTTTCCCGGCCCACAGCGGGAAGGCGTTCCCCTCATGAGTACCTATGTCGTCACCGTGCCGGGCACCTTCCTCGAAGAGCCGACCGAGCAGGCCCGCGAGGCGCTCCTGCGGGCGCTGCGGCCGGCCGACCCGCAGGGCACCGACCTCGGCGAGGCCGAGGACCTGGACATCCTCACGGTCTACGGCGGCACGAACGCCTTCAGCCTGCGCCTGGAGGTCGCCGCCGACACGGCGCCGGCCGCCGAGGAGGCGGCCCGCGAACTGGCGGCCTCCGCCCTGCGCACCGCCGGCCTGAGCCCGGAGCAGGCCCCGCTGGGCGACCCCGTCATCACCGGACTCGACAAGCGGTGACCGCCCCCGGCCCGCACCGGTCCCGGCCGGTACGCGCGCTCAGGTCAGGCAGCCCACGTGCGCCAGGGCCTGCTTGAGCAGCACTCCCTGCCCGCCGGGCATCTCCTGCTGCAACTGCGGCGACGACGCCTCGTGAGGGGTGAGCCAGACCAGGTCGAGGGCGTCCTGCCGCGGGCGGCAGTCACCCGCCACCGGGACCACGTAGGCGAGGGACACGGCGTGCTGCCGGGGGTCGTGGTACGGCGTGATGCCCTTGGTCGGGAAGTACTCGGCGACCGTGAACGGCTGCAGCGAGGCCGGTACCCGGGGCAGCGCGACCGGGCCCAGGTCCTTCTCCAGGTGCCGCAGCAGCGCGTCGCGGACCCGCTCGTGATGCAGGACGCGGCCGGAGACCAGGGTACGGCTGACCGTCCCGTCCGGCCCGATGCGCAGCAGGAGGCCGACGTGGGTGACCTCCCCGCTGTCGTCCACCCGTACGGGCACGGCGTCGACGTAGAGGATCGGCATGCGGGCGCGCGTCGACTCCAGCTCGTCGCGGGAGAGCCAGCCGGGCGTGGTTTCGGTCGTGTCAGCCATTGGCCGATCGTACGTTGGGCGCCGCCGGCCCGAGCACCCGCTCGCCCGCACGCCACGACGCACGGCGGCCGAATGTTCGCAACCGCCGCTGCGCGCCGCCGCCGCGGCGCTGTGGTAGGCATGACGGGTCGTTTCGCGCCGCATGTTCTGGAGCACCCCTGTATGACTATCAGTGAGGCCTTGGTCGGTTTGCGGACCGATTCGGACGGCCCGGGCCCGGTGGCCGTCGAGGAACGCCGGCTGTCGCACGGCGGCTTCGGCTACGTGTGCCGAACGGCGAGCCGCGGGGCCCGCGCCACCGAGCCGTTCGTCCTGCTCGGCGGTTCCTCCCAGGACCGCTTCTCCTGGGTGCGCCACGAACCCGCCCTGCTGGGGCTCGGCCCGGTGACGACCGTGGACCTGCCCGGTTACGGTGACGCGGACTTCCTGCCCGCCCGGTACGGCATCGACTTCCTGGCCGACGCCGTCCGCGGCATGCTCGACGACCTCGGTCTGGAACGGGTGAACCTGCTCGGCGCGTGCTTCGGCGGCGCGGTGGGCCTGCGGTTCGCCCAGCGCCACCCCGACCGGGTCCGGCGGCTGCTCCTGGTCGGGATGACGGTGGCCATCCCGGACGACTACGCCGACCGCGTACCGCACTGGACGCGGCTGCTGGACGAGGGCCGCACCGGCGAACTGGCGCGGGACCTCGTGGACCGCTTCATGTCGCCGCCCGGCACCGGCCCGGTGCGCAGGCACGCGGCCGTGTCCCGGCTGCTGTACCGGCAGTTCGTGGAACGCGGTCCCGACCGGCTCAGGATGGACGTCGAGCACAACACCCGGCTGATGAGCCACGACTGGTACGTTCCCGCCCCCGTGCCGCCGGTGCCCGCCCTCGTCCTGACCGGCGAGCACGACACCCTGACGCCGCCGCACATGGGACTGCAGACCGCGCGCCGCCTCGGCGGCGCGTGGTTCACCACCGTGAAGGAGGCGGACCACCTCGTCCCCGTGGAGCGCAGCGACGAACTCAGCGACCTGATCGCCCGGTTCTGCGCCGACCGCTCCATCCGCGACCTGCCGTACTGCAATCCGGCCCGGTTCGTGCCCGCCGCCTCGTCCGCCAACTGACGGACCGCCGCAACCGCGGGACCGCGTGGAACCGCCCGGCACCGTGCGGGGCGGCCCGGCGGCGGCGGTCGGCGGCGGGTACGGCAGACTCTTCCTCCACGGCGGCGGCCACAGGGGCGGCACGCGACACGAGGGGGACGACTTTTCCGTGATCATCTTTGGAACCCGCAGCTACCTGCAACGGCTGGCCATGATCACCCTGCTCTGCGCGGTGTGCGGCAACCCGGCCGCGCACACGCTCAGGAAGCGCGTGGTCAAGTTCACGCTGTTCTTCGTGCCGTTGTTCCCGATCAGCACGAAGTACTCGACGCAGTGCACCTTCTGCGGCGCCGAGCACGCCCTGCCCAAGGAGCAGGCGGAGCAGCTGCGGGCACAGGGCGCGGTCCAGCCGCCGGCGCAGCCGCAGCAGGGCGCGCCCGCTCCCCAGGGACACGGCCAGGGCGGGCAGCACAGCCCTTACCAGAACTGAGGCCGCGGCCCGCGCGGGGGGCCGCGCGCGGCGGGCGAGGGCCGGGAGTGTCAGGATGGGCCCATGGACAATGTGTACTTCGACATCACCATCGACGGCGAAGCGGCCGGGCGGATCGTCTTCCGCCTGTTCGACGACGTGGTCCCGAAGACGGCGCAGAACTTCCGCGAGCTGGCCACCGGGCAGCACGGCTTCGGTTACGAGGGCTCGGCCTTCCACCGGGTCATCCCGGGCTTCATGCTGCAGGGCGGCGACTTCACCAGCGGGGACGGCCGCGGCGGCAAGAGCATCTACGGGGCGAAATTCGCCGACGAGAACTTCCAGCTGGGGCATGACCGCCCGTACCTGCTCTCGATGGCCAACGCGGGGCCGAACACCAACGGCTCCCAGTTCTTCGTCACCACCGCGGTGACCGACTGGCTCAACGGCAAGCACGTGGTGTTCGGCGAGGTCGTCGAGGGCAAGGACGTGGTCGACAAGATCGAGGGCAAGGGGTCGCGCAGCGGCGCCGTCAGCGCGAAGGTCGTCATCGCCGGTTCCGGCACGGTTCCCGCCTGAGCGGTTCCGCCCGCCCGCAGGCGGCTGTGCGTTCCACCGGCCGGTGGAACGCACAGCCGCCTCTTCCTTTCCGGCCGCCCGCCCTTCCTGCGGCCTTTCCGTCGCCCGCCGCCCTTGTGTCGCCCGCCGCCCTTGTGCCGCCCGCGCTCCGGCCCCACCCGCCGCCTTTGCGTCGCCTCAGACGTCCCCGGCCGGCGGCGGCGGAAGGTGCAGGTGCGCGAGATCGGCGGGAACGGGAGTGGTCGGCCGGAAGAAGGGCGCGGACGCGTCCTGGCCGGCGGCCGGCGCGTCGGTCAGCCGCATCCGGTCGCGCAGCCGGCCGTAGAAGTCGGGTGGCCGCAGCCGTACCAGCCGCAGCGGGCGCCGCGCGGCGAAGACGCCGACCCAGTCGCCCGGGCCCAGCACGCCCCGCAACTGCCCGTCCACGCTGATCGCGGCCTGGCCGGAATGCGGCAGGATACGCAGCGCGACCGGTTCGTCGGCGCCCGTCACCACCGAGCGGTTGAAGGTCATGTGCGGCGCGACCGGGGTGAACACCAGTGCCCGCATCCGCGGCGACAGGATCGGCCCGCCGGCCGCGAAGCTGTACGCGGTCGAGCCGGTGGGCGTGGCGACCACGACCCCGTCGGAGGAGTACGAGGCCAGCAGCCGGCCCGAGATGTACACGCCGAGCGCGACCTGCCGGTCCCGGGCCAGCTTCTCCAGCACGATGTCGTTGAGCGCCGTCACGTCCAGGGCCACGCCCCAGCCGTCGTCCTCCGCCACCTCCGGGCGCGCGGGCGGCGGCGGCAGCGCGGGCCCCCGCCCGTACCGCAGCAGCGTCTCCATCCCGGCCGGCATCTCCGGTGTGCGCGAGGCCCGCATGGTGAGCGTCATCCGCTCCTCGCAGCCGGCCCGGCCCGCGTGCACGGCCTCCAGCGCCCGCTCCACGTCCGGTACGCAGATCTCGGTGAGGAACCCCACCCGCCCGAGGTCCACGCCCAGCACCTGGATGTCCTCCTTCGCCGCGATCCGCGCCCCGCGCAGGAAGGTGCCGTCCCCGCCGAGCGTGACGATCAGGTCCAGCCGGCCGGCCGCCGCCACCTCCGCCTGCCCGCTGCGGCGCGTGCCCGGCGTGCCCCAGACGTCGATGTCCACGCACGAGATGCCGCGCCGCGCGCACCACTCCCGCACCGTCCGCGCGCCGGCCACGGCCGCCGGACGGCCCTCGTGCACCACCAGCCCCAAGCGGCTGATCGGCATCGGCCTCACCTCCGTGGCACCCCCCGCCCCGCGCGGGCGGTCACCCGCCAGTCCCCACCGTACGCAACGCCCCGCCGTCCCGCGCGGGCCCGCGCGCGCCCGGTGGCGGGTGCCGTACGTGCATGATCGACTGGAAGCCGGGAAGATGAGCAGGCACACGGCCGTGACGTGCGGTCGGACGAGGGATGGGACGGGGCAGGACATGACCGAGGCACAGCCGGCGAACGCCCCGGTGAGCGGGGGCGGCGACCCCGCGCGGGGAGCGCCGTGCTGGGTGAGCCTGGCCGCCCGTGACCTGGAGGAGCCGGAGAAGTTCTACGGCACGGTGCTCGGCTGGACGTTCCGGGCCACGTCGCTGGGGGAGCGGTTCGCGGTCGCGCTCAGTGACGGCAAACCGGTGGCCGGGATCGGCGCGGTCGCCTCCGACCTGCAGGTCGCCGTGGCCTGGACGCCGTACTTCGCGGTCGCGCAGGCCGACGAGGCCGCTGCCCGGATCAGGGAGCGGTCCGCCACGGTGGCGCTGGGCCCGATGGCGTTCGCCGTCTCGGGCCGCGCGCTGCTGGCCGCGGACCGGGACGGCGCCGTGTTCGGCGTGTGGGACGGCCGGATGCCCGGCGGCTGGCAGACCTGGCGGGACGAGGGTCCCGTGGTGGTGCGGCTGCGCACCCGCGACGCCTTCGAGGCGGCGATCTTCTACGGCGGCGTCCTGGAGTGGGACCGCCACGACAGCCCCGACGCCGTGACGGTGGCCTACGAGCACGACGAGGTCGTCGTGCGCAGCCGCGGCAGCGTGGTGGCCCGGCTGAGCTCGGGCGCGGTGGGCGCGGCGCCCGACCCGAACCTGCGCCCGCACTGGAGCGTGCAGTTCCGGGTCACGGACGTCGACGCCTGCGTGGCGAGCACACGGGACCTGGGCGGGAGCGTGGTCGACCGCGGCGGGAACGGCGGCGAGCAGTACGCGGAGCTGCGCGACCCGGACGGCGCCCGGTTCACGGTGCTCAGCCGCTGACCACCGGTTCGCCGCGGTCCCCGGCGGAACGGCGGCAGGCCGCGCGCGCCCTGCCGGGGGAGCGGCGCCGTACCCGATGCGGCGTCGGCGGCGCCGTCGGACCCCGACGCTCCCGAAGGTGACGGTGACGTAGCCGGTACGCGCGGTGGCGCTGGTCGGCACGGGGACGAAGGCGACCTTGCCGGTGCCGGTGCCGTAGGGGCGAACTGTGCGGGAGCTCCGGCATGGTAGCCCTCCGCCGCCGGGCCGGCACCGTCCGGAACCGGCCGCGCCGGACCCGCCACCCGGTGGCGGACCCGGCGCGCGCCGAGCGGAGTGCCGGCCTGTCAGCTGTGCTTCCAGGCGACGGAGAAGTTCTCCCCGCCGGACAGCGACGACGTGCTGGCCTTGGTGGTGCTGCCCGAGGCCATGTTGATCCTGTCCGGGCTGTAGTTGCCGATGGCCTGGCCGTTGGCGGTGGAGCCGGTGAAGGACACGGTGCCGAAGTTCGACAGCGGCAGGACGCCCGAGGAACTGGACGGCGCCTCCGCGATGATCTCGGCGGACGCCTTGGACGCGCTGCTGGAGGACTTGGTCGTGGTCTTCGTCCAGCCCCGGGTGGTGTCGGACAGCGTCAGGGTGAACGTCGAGCCGCTCACCGAGACGGTGGCGGTGAAGTGGTCACCGGGGCTGACGGTGTTGCTGTAGTTCACCGGGTAGGCGGGGTACATCTCGTACCACGACGAGTAGTACGCGCGGCCGCCCGAGCAGTCGGCCTCGGTACCGGTCTGCTCGACCGAGTTGCTGCCGTCGCCGTCGATGCCGACCCAGAACGACGAGTACGTGGTCGCGCTGCCGCAGCTCACGGCCGGCTGCACCCAGCTCGCCGAGACGCTGGTGAACGTCCTGCCGGTCGCCGCGTAGCCGGACCAGTTGGAGCTGGTGCTGTGGGTGATCAGCCCGCCGCCGTGCCCGCCCACCACGACGTGGTGGGTGCTGACGGGGGTGAAGCGGAAGGCCGACTCGGCCGAGGCGGCGGTGGAGGGCGCGGTCGCCAGTGCGGACAGAACCGCCGCGGCTGCGGCGGACACGGCGGTGTAGCGGATCGTTGCCGACATGCTGCTCCTTCTCGCGGGTCCCACGATGCAGGCGTAACCGGCGTGCTCTGGTGGGGTGGACGAGACGCCAGTGATTGTCAGTGTGCTGACAATCGGCGGGTGGCAACAGATGGCCTGCGGAACAAACGGCAAAGGTCGTGCCAAGTCCCGCGGCGGAACGGGGCACTTGTGCGGGTCGACGGTCAAATGCCGGAATTCCGGGGGCGGAAGAGCGGTGGAAGAGGTGCGCGGGCCCGCCTTCTTCTCCACCGACGCCGACATCCCGGCGCACGCGCCGGCGCGCCTCGCGCCCGGTGCGGTGCATCGCCGCCGACGGCGAAGGGGCGGGCAAGCTCATCGAGGTACGCGTCACCGGCGCGCGCGACGACGCCCGGGCCGAGCGGGTCGGCAGGAGCGTGGTCGACTCCCCGCTGGTGAAGGCCGCCGTGCGCGGCGCCGACCCACCCGCCGGACGATCGCGTCGGCATCACTCGTGAGAGTGATTGTGGGCGCGCCGCGGGGTGGTGGCGTGTGCCGGCGGGTGACGTGTCCCACCCTGAGGGCAGGCGGGTGCACTGCCAGTTCAGGTGGGGATGCCTGCCGTGACGGGAGGTGTGCCGTGCCGATGGATGGATTGTGGCGTACGGTGCAGCGTGCTATCGAGGCGCCGGAGACGACTGCACGCCTGATCGCGATTCTGATCACCCTCGGCGGGTGCGCCGCCGTGTGCGGGTGGGCGTGGAGACGCTCATGACCCCGCGGCGGCGGGACCGGAGCGTCCACCCGGGGCGCCGGACGGCCGCCGATGCTACGGTGAGGACATGGACGGCACCCGTATCACCGCGACCGCGCGAGCGACCAGCTCGCCGGTTGCCGCCGCCTGACCCCTGAATTTCCCGCCCGGCGACCGGAAACGGTCGCCGGGCGCCGTGTCCGCCGTTCACGCGGGCGGGGCTCGCCGCGGCCTTTCCGGTCGTCGCCCGCCCGAAAGGCCGACCGCCGTGGACACCCGTCAGACCGTCACCGTCTTCACCGACTTCTTCGCCGAACGCGGCCACGTGTCCCTTCCAGGCGCCCGCCTGGTGCGCCCACCGGGAGACCCGGTGCTGTTCACCACCTCCGGCATGCACCCGCTGACGCCGTATCTGGAGGGGCGGCCGCACCCGCGCGGCGAGCGCCTGGTCAACGTCCAGCGCTGTCTGCGCACCACCGACCTCGACGAGGTCGGCGACCACACCCACCTGACCGTGTTCCGGATGCTCGGCTCCTGGTCGCTGGGCGGTTACGAATCCTCGCAGAGCCTGCGCTGGGCCAGGGAACTGCTCGTCGACGGCTTCGGGATCGCCCCCGGCCGGCTGCACGCCACCGTCTTCGGCGGCGACGACCGGACCGGCCCCGACACCGGCTCGCTGCGCACCTGGCAGGAGTTGGGAGTGCCCGTCGAACTCACCGGGGAGGACAACTGGTGGTCCAACGGCCCCACCGGCCCCTGCGGCCCGGACTCGGAGATCTTCGTCTGGAACGGCGACGGGCCGCCGCGCGGCACCCCCACCACCGACCCCGGATGGGTCGAGGTGTGGAACCACGTGATGATGCGCTACCGGCGGCACGGCGACGGCAGCCTGACCCCGCTGCCCCGCCGGAGCGTCGACACCGGGATGGGCCTGGAGCGGCTGGTGATGGTGCTCGGCGGGAGCCGGTCGGTCTTCGGCGTCGACGAGTTCCTGCCGTGGACCGGTGAGGTCTCCCGCCTGTGGGGCGTCGAGGGACGTGCGCTGCGCCTGGTGTGCGACCACCTGCGCTCGGCCGCCGTCGTCATCGGCGACGACGTGCGACCGGGCGGCAACGGCCACGGTTACGTGCTGCGCCGGCTCGTCCGCCGGACGCTGACCACCTTGTGGCGGCACGATCCGTCCCGCACCCTCGCCGACCTCCCCGACGGCCTCCTGGGAGGGACACTGGACCGGTTCGGGCAGCCGCCCGCCGGGTCCGGCCGGGTCCGGGAGGTGCTCCTCGACGAGGAACACCGCTTCCGCACGCTCCTGGAACGCGGCAGGAAGGTGCTCTCCCGGCAGCGGTTCACCGGCCCGCTCGGTGAGGACGACTACCGCTACCTGCACGACACGCACGGCCTGCCGCGCGAACTCCTCGGGCTCCTGCGGCAGGAGTGACCGGCCGCGGGCCGGGCCGCGCCCCCGCGCGAGGGCGCGGCCCGGCCCGGCGGCGCTCAGCCGCCGGCCGCCGCCCGCGCCGCCGCGCGCCTGATCGCCGGCAGCCCCGCCGCGAGCTGTGCGCGCCAGTCCGGCATCGGCTCCATGCCCGCGCGCGCCCACCCCGCGTGGCCGAGCACGCTGTACGCGGGCCGGGGCGCCGGCCGCGGGAACCGGTCGGAGGTGGTCGGCCGCACCCGGCGCGGATCCAGCCCGGACAGCTCGAAGACCGCGCGGGCCAGCCCGTACCAGCTCACCTGGCCGCTCGCGGTGCCGTGGTACACGCCCGCCGGGGCCCGGCGGGCGAGCGCCGCCTCGCCCAACTCGGTCAGCCGCCCGGCCAGCGCGCCCGTCCACGTCGGCTGCCCCACCTGGTCGTCCACCACGTCGACGGTCTCCCGCCGCCCGGCCAGCGCCAGCATGGTGGCGACGAAGTTGCGGCCGTGGGCGCCGTACAGCCACGCCGTGCGCACCACGAAGCCGCGCTCCGGCAGCAGTTCGCGCACCGCCCGCTCGCCCGCGAGCTTGCCCCGGCCGTACGCGTTCAGCGGCGCGCACCTCGCGTCCTCCGGGTAGGGGCGGCCCGCGTCGCCGGGGAAGACGTAGTCCGTGGACAGGTGCACGAGCACCGCGCCGTGGCGGGCGCAGGCCCCGGCGAGCAGGCGCGGGCCGCCCGCGTTGGCCCGCGCGGCGGCCGCCTCGTCCGCCTCGGCACCGTCCACGTCCGTCCAGCCCGCCGTGTTGACGACGACGTCGTGCCCCGCGACGGCGGCTTCGACCGCGGCCGCGTCGGTGATGTCGAGCGCCGCCCGGGGCGCCGCGGTGACCGACGCGCCCGGCCGGGCGGCCAGTACACCGGTCAGGTCCCGGCCGAGCATCCCGCCGGCTCCGGTCACGAGCCAGCGGGTCATGCCGGCAGCTCCGCCCGGGCGGCCAGCGGCTCCCACCACTCCCGGTTGTCCCGGTACCAGGCGACCGTGTCGGCCAGCCCCTCGTCGAAGCCCGTCAGCGGCTCGTACCCCAGCTCGTCCCGGATCTTGGAGATGTCCAGCGAGTACCGCAGGTCGTGGCCCTTGCGGTCGGCCACGTACCGGACCCGGTCCCAGTCCGCCCCGCAGGCCGCGAGCAGCCGCCCGGTCAGCTCGCGGTTGGACAGCTCGGTGCCGCCCCCGACGTGGTAGACCTCGCCCGCCCGGCCGCCGCGCAGCACCAGGTCGATGCCGCGGCAGTGGTCGGACACGTGCAGCCAGTCGCGGACGTTGCGGCCGTCCCCGTACAGCGGCACCTCGCGGCCGTCCAGCAGCCGGGTGACGAACAGCGGGATCATCTTCTCCGGGAAGTGGTAGCGGCCGTAGTTGTTGGAGCAGCGGGTCACCGTCACGTCCAGCCCGTGGGTGCGGTGGTAGGCCAGCGCCATCAGGTCCGAGGCCGCCTTGGACGCGGCGTAGGGGGAGTTGGGCGCGAGCGGCGCGTCCTCCGTCCACGAGCCCTCGGCGACGGAGCCGTAGACCTCGTCGGTCGAGACGTGGACGAACCTGCCCACCTTGTGCCGCAGCGCCGCGTCCAGCAGCACCTGCGTGCCCAGCACGTTGGTGGTCACGAACGGCGCCGCGTCCGCGATCGAGCGGTCCACGTGCGACTCGGCGGCGAAGTGCACCACCGCGTCCTGCCCGGCCGTCACGCCGTCCACGACCGCCGGGTCGCGGACGTCGCCGCGCACGAAGACCAGGTCCCGGTGCCCGGCGACCGGCGCGAGGTTCGCCTCGTTGCCCGAGTACGTCAGGTTGTCCAGGACCGTGATCCGGGCGCCCGCGCCCGAGGGCAGCTCGCCGAGCAGGGCGGCCCGTACGAACTGCGATCCTATGAAGCCGGCTCCGCCGGTGACGAGTATCCGCATAGGGCCGCCACTCTAGGCGACGCAACCGCCGTTTCGGGGAACAACCGCTCGCTTCGCGGAACAACGATGCGAAACCGGGCCGATCGCTATCATCACCGGCATGCGTGGGATAGTGCTCGCCGGGGGGACCGGCTCACGGCTGTGGCCGATCACGAAAGCCGTGTCGAAACAGCTCATGCCCGTGTTCGACAAGCCGATGGTGTACTACCCGCTCACCACTCTGGTCATGGCGGGGATCAGGGACATCCTGGTCATCACCACACCCGGTGACCGCCCGCAGTTCGAGCGGCTGCTCGGCGACGGGTCCCAGTTCGGCCTGAACTTCACCTTCGCCGTCCAGGAGCGGCCGGCGGGCATCGCCGAGGCGTTCGTGATCGGCGCCGACTTCATCGGTGACGAGCCGGTGGCCCTGATCCTCGGCGACAACATCTTCCACGGGGACGGCCTGGGCCGGCAGCTGCGCGGCTACGCCGAGCCGGAGGGCGGCGTGGTCTTCGCGCACGCCGTCGCCGACCCCGCCGCCTACGGCGTGGTGGAGTTCGCCCCCGACGGCACCGTGCTGTCCATCGAGGAGAAGCCGGCCCGGCCGCGGTCCCGCTACGCCGTGCCGGGCCTGTACTTCTACGACAGCGAGGTGGTCGCCATAGCGCGCTCCCTGACCCCGAGCGCGCGCGGCGAACTGGAGATCACCCACGTCAACCAGGCCTACCTGGACCGCGGCAGGCTGACCGTCTCGGTGCTGGACCGCGGCACCGTCTGGCTGGACACGGGCACCTTCCAGTCCCTGGTGCAGGCGTCGGAGTACGTCCGGGTGGTCGAGGAGCGGCAGGGATTCAAGATCGGCTGCGTCGAGGAGGCGGCCTGGCTGGCCGGGTTCATCGACGACGACCGGCTGCTGGAGCTGGCCGAGCCGCTGCGCAGGAGCGGTTACGGCGAATATCTGGCGCAGCTCCTCGTCCACCGCGAGGACGACACCGGCTTCGGTCACCGCTCCGGCCGCTGGAGCCCCGCGT
This sequence comes from Streptomyces sp. HPF1205, assembly GCF_020400825.1. Classification (GTDB taxonomy): domain Bacteria; phylum Actinomycetota; class Actinomycetes; order Streptomycetales; family Streptomycetaceae; genus Actinacidiphila. Next base: position 60,147 of record NZ_JAINVH010000010.1, on the reverse strand, counting down.
AGAACGCCAGGCACTCCTCGTACGACGGCAGCAGGCCGAGTTCGCGGGCACGGGCCAGCGTGGGCGCCTGCGCGTCCTTGTCCGACAGCACGGGGACGGTGTCGGTCGGCCACTCGATGCCCAGCGCCGGGTCCAGCGGGTCGACGCCGTGCTCGCGGGCCGGCGCGTAGCCCTGCGAGCACAGGTAGATCACCGTGGCGTCGTCCGTCAGCGCCATGAAGGCGTGCCCCAGGCCCTCGGCGACGAACATCGACGCGTGCGTCCGGTCGTCCAGGCGCACCGCTTCCCATCGGCCGAAGGTGGGGGAGCCGACCCGGATGTCCACGACCACGTCGAGTACGGCGCCGCGTACGCAGGTGACGTACTTCGCCTGCCCGGGAGGTACGTCGGCGAAGTGGACACCGCGCAGCGTGCCGCGTACCGACACCGAGCAGTTCGCCTGCGCCAGGGTCAGCGACCGGCCTGTCGCGGCCGCGATGTCGTCCTGCCGGAACCACTCGTGGACGCCACCGCGAGCGTCGTGGAAGACCTGCGGTTCGTGCAGCCAGGAGCCCTCGATGGCCAGTGGCTTCATGGGATCACGTCCTCGATGGTGTCGTCGGGCCCTCATTGTGGGGTGCCGCGGCTTATGCTCGCCCCCGTCCGGAGAATCTGGGGGGAACGTGACGGTCACGGTCAAGTCCACCGCGCAGGTGGATCCCGACGCCGAACTCGGCGAGGGCACGACGGTGTGGGAGCTGGCGCAGATACGGGAGGGAGCCCGGCTCGGCCGCGGCTGCAACGTGGGCCGCGGCGCCTACGTGGGACCCGGGGTGCGCATCGGCGACCGCGTCAAACTGCAGAACTACGCGCTGGTGTACGAGCCGGCCGAACTCGCCGACGGGGTGTTCGTCGGCCCGGCCGCGGTGCTCACCAACGACCACTACCCGCGGGCCGTGGACCCCGAGGGCGTCCTCAAGCGCGGCGGCGACTGGGAGCCGGTGGCCGTGCGGGTCGGCGAGGGCGCGGCGCTCGGCGCCCGCTCCGTGTGCGTGGCCCCGGTGCGGGTCGGCCGCTGGGCACTGGTCGCGGCGGGCGCGGTCGTCACCCGGGACGTGCCGGACTTCGCCCTCGTCGCCGGGGTGCCGGCCCGCCGGATCGGCTGGGTCGGACGGGCCGGGGTGCGGCTGGAGGAACTGCCGGGGGAGCCGGGGGTGTGGCGGTGCCCGCGCACGGGCGCGCTCCACGACGAGCGGGACGGGCTGCTTGTGGAGCGCCGGTGATCGTCGTGTGGGGAAGATGTGATGAACAGGTGGCGGCAACTTTCCGCAAAACGTCAATCAGCGCACATCCGTAGGCATATCGTGTAGCCCGCCGCACCTCGGGGGAAGCGTGCGGCGGTGCACGCGCACGGCGAGGAACGTGACGGCGCGCGGCGCGGCGGTCACGGCGCGGTGCATCCGGCACGGCATACCGGCACATCGCACACGGCACGGCGCACACGGCACGGCGCACACGGCACATCGCACGGCGCACATCGCACATCGCAAGGGGAGTTCAGGGGGAAGGGCCCGCGGTCCGCGAGGGACGGCCGCGCGGCCGTTCGGCGAGCGACCAGGGGGGTCCGGTGGGTCACATCCGCGCGGTTTCTGTATGCCCGTTTTGTGGCATTGAACCGCATTCCACTGCCCGGTGCGGGCACGTCGGCGCACGCGGCCGGCCCACGCGGGACGAGACCCGCACACCGCCGCGCACGCAGGCGGCACACGGCATCCCCGCGAGGGAGACGAGGGCGCGATGACCACGACACGACTGGCGGCCCTCGGCCGCGACGATCCGCCGCTGCGCACCCTCGCCGGGCGTCTGCTGACGCTGGCGGAGGCGGGGCTGCCCGCGATGTACGTGCCCGACGGCGGCGCGGGTAACCCGAACGGCGGTGAGCCGCGCGAGGGCGGCACCTTCGTCTTCACCCGCGCCGCCCGCGGCGCGGGCCGGGCGGGCTCGCCCGGCGGCGGCACCGGCCTGGAGAGCCGCGGCACCAGCACGCGCTACGCGGCCATCACCGCGCTGGGCGCCCGCTTCCTGCCCGAGGACCGCCAGCGGCCCCTGTTCGGCGGCCGCACCTCGCACGAGTTCACCGGCCTGCTCGTCCAGCGGCTGCCGTCGGTGACGAACCTCGGCGACGCCGCCCTGATCGCCTGGGCCGCCGCCGAGCACCGCCACCCCAAGCTCTCCGACGCGCTGGAGCGCCTCGCGGCCCTGGACGCGGGCCCCGGGCCCCGCTACACCGTCGAGGCGGCCTGGGTGCTGTCCGCCCTGACTGCGGCCCGCACCGGCGCCGACGTCGAGCGGCCGCTCGCGGCCGCCCGCGACCGGCTGCTGCGCGCCCGGATTCCCGGCAGCCCGCTGTTCCCGCACGCCACCGGGCCCGGCCTGCTGCCCTGGTACCGCGCCCACGTCGGCTGCTTCGCCGACCAGACCTACCCGCTGCAGGCGCTGGCCCGCGTCCACGCCGGCGGCCACGACCCCGAGGCGCTGGCCGCCGCCGACGCCTGCGCCGCCCGCGTCTGCGCCCTGCAGGGCGAGGGCGGGCAGTGGTGGTGGCACTACGACGCCCGGGACGGCTCGGTCGTCGAGGGCTACCCCGTCTACAGCGTCCACCAGCACGCCATGGCGCCCACCGCCCTGTTCGACCTGGCCGACGCGGGCGGCACCGACCACCGGGAAGCGGTCCGGCGGGGCCTGCGATGGCTGGCGGGCCCGCCCGAACTGCCCGCAGGCGCCACGATGATCCGCGACGACCTGGGCGTCACCTGGCGCAAGGTCGGCCGCGGCGACCCCAGGAAGGCCGTCAGGGCCGCCCGGGGGCTCGGCACCCGTACCGTACCCGGGCTGCGCTTCGGCGCCCTGGACCGGATCTTCCGCCCCGCCGCCGTGGACCGCGAGTGCCGGCCGTACGAGTTCGGCTGGATGCTCTTCGCCTGGCTCGGCGGGCCCACGGCCGGCACCGCGCAGGGGGAGGACGCGTGAACGCGACAAGCGTCCTGTTCGGCGTCCGGATCGACGCGCTGACGATGGACCAGACCGTCGAGCGCTGCATGCGGGCCGTCCGTGACCGCGAACCGCTGGAGATCGGCGTGGTCAACGCCGCCAAGCTGGTCGGCATGCGGCGCGACCCGCGGCTGGCCGAGGCCGTCACCGGCTGCGACCTGGTCCTGGCCGACGGCCAGGCGGTGGTGTGGGCGAGCCGGCTGCTGCGCTCGCCGCTGCCCGAACGCGTCGCCGGGATCGACCTGTTCATGCGGCTGCTGGCCGCCGCGCAGAGCGAGGGCGAATCCGTGTACTTCCTCGGCGCGCGCGCCGACGTCCTGGACCGCATGCTCGACCGGGTCCACCGCCGCTTCCCCGACCTGGTGGTCGCCGGGCACCGGGACGGCTACTTCACCGACGACGAGCAGTCCGCCGTCGCCGACGCGGTCCGCGACAGCGGCGCCGCGATGCTCTTCCTCGGCATGACCTCGCCCAAGAAGGAGATCTTCACCGCCGGCTACGGCAAGCAGACCGGCGTGCGGCTCGTGCACGGCGTCGGCGGCTCCTTCGACATCCTGGCCGGCGTCACCCGCCGCGCCCCCCGCGCCTGGCAGCGGCTGGGCCTGGAGTGGCTCTACCGCCTGCTCCAGGAGCCCCGCCGGCTGGCCCGCCGCTACCTCACCACCAACGCGGCCTTCGTCCGGATGACGGCCCGCGAGATGCTCCGCCCCACACCTCCCCCCGGCCTCGGCGCCGGCCCCGTGAAGAGGAGTCGCTGATGCGCGTCGTCGTGGTTGGACAGGGGTATGTCGGCCTGCCGCTGGCGATCCGCGCCGCCGAGGTCGGACACGAGGTCGTCGGGTACGACGTGGATCCGGCCAGGGTCAAGAACCTCGCCGCCGGCGTCTCCTACGTCGAGGACGTCAGCGCGCAGCGCCTGGTCGCCGCCCTGGACAAGGGCGCCTACCGCCCCAGCGACTCGGCCCGCGACTGCGCCGGCTTCGACGTGGCCGTGGTCACCGTACCCACCCCGCTGCGCGAGGGCATACCGGACCTGCGCTTCATCGAGGACTCCGCCCGCACCCTCGCCCGCTACCTGCGCCCCGGCGCCACCGTCGTCCTGGAGTCGACCACCTACCCGGGCACCACGCAGGAGCTGTTCGCGCCCCTGCTGGAGGACGGCTCGGGCCTGGCCGCCGGAGCGGACTTCCACCTCGGCTACAGCCCCGAGCGGATCGACCCCGGCAACCCGGTGTGGGGCTTCCAGCAGACCCCCAAGGTCGTCTCCGGCGTCGACGCGGCCTCCCTGAAGGCCGTGCAGGGCTTCTACGGCGAACTGGTCGACACCACCGTGCCCGTCGCCTCACCCAAGGAGGCGGAACTCGCCAAACTCCTGGAGAACACCTTCCGGCACGTCAACATCGCGCTCGTCAACGAGATCGCGATGTTCGCCCGCCACCTGGACATCGACGTCTGGCAGGCGATCGAGGCCGCCTCCAGCAAACCGTTCGGCTTCATGAAGTTCACCCCGGGACCCGGCGTCGGCGGCCACTGCCTGCCCATCGACCCGTCCTACCTGTCCTGGCGGGTCCAGCGCGAACTCGGCCAGAACTTCCGGTTCGTGGAACTGGCCAACGACATCAACGGCCACATGCCCGAATACGTCGCCCGCCGCGTCATCGACGCCTTCAACCGCCGCCGCCGCTCCGTCAACGGGTCGCGCGTGCTGCTGCTGGGGCTTGCGTACAAGAAGAACACCGGCGACGCCCGCGAGTCGCCCAGCCTGCGCATCTCCCGGCTGCTGCTCGACATGGGCGCGAAGGTCAGGGCCGCCGACCCGCACGTGGTGGAGACCGCGGCGGTCGACCCCCGGCTGGTGCGGGTCGAACTGACCCGCAAGGAGGTGGCGGGCGCCGACGTCGTGGTACTGCTCACCGACCACGACGCCTTCGACTACGACCTGATCGTGCGGCACGCGGGCTTCGTCCTCGACTGCCGCCACCGGCTGTCCGGACCCACCGTCGAGGTGCTGTGATGAAACGCGTCGTGTGCGTGGCGGGCGCCCGCCCCAACTACATGAAGACCAAACCCGTCATGGACGCCCTGGAGGCGGCCGGCGCCGAGGTGGTGCTCGTCCACACCGGACAGCACTACGACGAGGCGATGAACGGCGTCTTCTTCCGCGACCTGGGACTGCGCCCGCCGGACCGGTTCCTGGGCGTGGGCTCCGGGAGCCACGCCCAGCAGACCGGCCGGGTGATGGCGGCCTTCGAGCCGCTGCTCGCCGACCTGGCCCCGGACGCCGTGGTCGTCGTCGGGGACGTCAACTCCACCCTGGCCTGCGCCCTGGTCACCGCGAAGGCGGGCCCGCTGCTGGCCCACGTCGAGGCCGGCCTGCGCAGCCGCGACTGGACCATGCCGGAGGAGGTCAACCGGGTGGCCACCGACCGGGTCAGCGACTACCTGCTGGCCCCCTCGCCCGACGCCGTCGACAACCTGCGGGCCGAGGGCTACCGCGAGGACCAGGTGCACCTGGTCGGCAACGTCATGATCGACACGCTGCTCGCCAACCTCGAACGGGCCCGGGCCCACGGCGTCCTGGCCGGGTACGGCCTCACGCCGGGGGAGTACGGCCTGGTCACCCTGCACCGACCGGCCAACGTCGACGACCCGGCGGTGCTCGCCGGCCTGCTCAAGGCGCTCGGCGAGATCGCCGGACGCTGCCCGCTGCTGCTGCCGGTCCACCCCAGGGCCGCCGGCCGCCTGGCGGACCTCGGCGTGCCGGGCGGCGTGCGGCTCGTGCCGCCCGCCGGGTACCTGGACTTCATCGCCCTGCAGGACGCCGCCCGGATCGTACTGACCGACTCCGGCGGCGTGCAGGAGGAGACCACCGCGCTCGGCGTGCCCTGCGTGACCCTCCGGGACAACACCGAGCGGCCCATCACCGTCGAGCAGGGCACCAACGTGCTGGCCGGCCGCGACCCGGACCGAGTCGTCGCCACGGCGCTGCGCGTCCTGGACGACCCGCCCGCGCCGCGCCGCCCCGCCCTGTGGGACGGCCGGGCCGGGGAGCGCGTCGCCCGGGTCCTGCTGGAGGGAGGCACCGCGCGCACCCGCCCCAGACCCACCGACCGGCCGGCGCCCGCCGCGTGAGCCGGGCCGCCGCGGGGGCCGAAACCGCCCTCGTCCGGTCAACACGCACCATATGCTCGACCACGTACTTGGGGCCGCGAGGGGGACATAGATGGATCTCGCCGAGATCTTCCGGGTCATGCGCAGGCGGTGGTACGTCCTGCTGCCCGGACTGCTGCTCACCGCCGGCCTGGTGACGGGCGCCTACCTGCGGGTGCCCCTGACCTACCAGTCGCAGAGCACGGTGGTGCTGCTCAACTCGCAGAAGGCGACGGTCGCCTTCGACGGCAACCCGTTCCTGAGCACGCAGACCTCGCTCACCGGCATGGCCGACAGCCTGGCCCGCAACCTCAACTCCGACGCCTCGGTGGCCGATCTGCGGGCCGAGGGCGCCAGCGGCAGCACCCTCGCGAAGATCGCCGACAACGCCCAGGGCCCCCTGATGTGGCTCACCGCCACGGGCACCGACAAGGCCGCGGTGCTGCACACCGACCGGCTGCTGACGGCCTACGCCGCCAAACGTCTCGAACAGTTCCAGGTCCAGCAGTCCGTGGCGCCCAAGGCGATGATCCGGATGGCCACCGTGGTGCCGCCGCAGATCCCGGTGGCGAAGACCAAGACCCGCACGGAATACCTGGTGCTGGCCGCGCTGATGGGCATCGTGATCAGCCTGGTGGCGACCTTCTGGTTCGAGGCGAGCAGGCGGCCCGCGCGCGCCGCCGCGGCGGGCACGGCGGCCGGCGCGACCGCGGCCGGGCAGGCGCGCGAGGAGGCCGCGGCCGGGCGGGAGCCGGCGCGGGAGGAGGCCGCGGCCCCGCCGGACACCCACGTACGCCCCGCTCCCCGCTGGTCCGCGGCCCGTACCGGGGAGCCCGGCCCCGACGGCGGCCCCGGCCCGGGCGACCGCGGCGCCCCGGACCCCGCGGATCACGCGAATCCCGCGGACACGTCCGGGACGCAGGCGCACCGCTTCGTGTGACCACCGCACCCACCAGCCGCCCGGCGAGGAGTCGGCCCATGGACCAGGCGCGCCCCACCGGCACCCCGGCGGGCCGGCCCGCCGCGCCCGCGCGCCCGGCACGCCGGGTCCCGTTCTGGGCGATCCCGGACGACGAGGACGAGCCGCGCCGGGACGCCCCCGGCGCGAACGCCTCGCGGTCCGGAAGGCCGCGCCCGCACCGGACACCGCCCCCGGCGCCCGCCGCGGCTCCGCCGTCCCTCGGCCGCAAGGTCCGCTCCGCGGCCGGCTGGAGCCTGGTCAACACCGTCGTCATGCGGCTGGGCAACTTCGCCACCGGCATCGTCCTGGCGCGCTTCGCCCTCGGCCCCGCCGCGTGGGGCGTGTACGGCGTCGCGCAGACCGTGCTGCTGGTCCTGCTGTCCGCCAACGAACTCGGTGTCGGGCTCGCCGTCGTCCGCTGGGACGGCGACCCCCGCCGCTTCGCGCCCACCGTGCTGACCCTCAGCGCCCTGTCCAGCACCGCGCTGTACGCCGCCCTGTTCGCCGCGGCCCCGGCCATGGCGCACGCCCTCGGCTCGCCCGACGCGGCCGCCGTACTGCGGGTGATGTGCCTGTGCGTCGTGCTCGACGGCGTCTCGCAGGTCCCGGCCGGCTTCCTCACCCGGGAGTTCGCCCAGGGCCGGCGCATGGCCATCGACGCCGTCAACTTCCTCGTCAGCACCGCCGTGACCCTGCTCCTCGCCTTCGACGGGCGGGGGGCGATCAGCTTCGCCTGGGGCTCGGTCGCGGGCAACGTCGCCGCGCTGGCGGGGCTGTGCCTGGCCGCCCCCGGCACCCTGCGTTTCGGCTGGGACCCGGCGCAGGCCCGCGCGCTGCTGCGATTCGGGCTGCCGCTGGCCGGGGCCAGCCTCCTCGCCCTCGCCGTGGTCAACGTCGACACCCTGGTCGTCGGCGCCACCCTCGGCAAGGTGTCCCTGGGCTTCTACGTCCTCGCCTTCAACATCTCCGGCTGGCCGGTGCGGATCGTCTCCGAAGCGGCCCGGCGGGTGTCGTTCGCCGGCTTCTCCCGCCTGGCCGGCTCCCCGCGGGCCCTGGCCGAGGGCTTCGGCCGCGCCCTGGCCGTCCTCGTCACCGGCACCGTGCCGCTGTGCGTCCTGCTCGCCTGCCTCGCCGCCCCGCTGATCGGCCTGGTCTACGGCGGCCAGTGGGTCCCCGCCGCCAGGGCACTGCCCTGGCTGATGGCGCTCGGCCTGATCCGGATCGGCTGCGAACTCGCCTACGACTGCCTCGTCGCCGCGGGCCGGCGGCGCTCCCTGATCGGCGTCCAGGCGCTGTGGCTGGCCGCCCTGTTCCCCGTCCTCGTCGCCGCCGCCCACCGCGACGGCATCGTCGGCGTCGCCCAGGGCCATGTACTGGTCGCCGGCGGCGTCATCGTCCCGGTCTTCCTGCTCGCGCTGCGGGGGAGCGGCATCGGGCCCGGGCGGGTGGCCCGCGCCTGCGCCCGGCCGTTCCTCGCCGGCGCCGTCATGGCCGCGGTCACCATCGCCCTGCACGGCCGACTCGGCGACGGCCGGCCCGCGCTCGCCGCCACCGGCTGCGCGGCCGTGGCCGCGTACGCGCTCTGCGTCCTGCCGGCCCTGCGGTCGCCGCGCGGCGGGAAGTCCACTGCCGAGACCACGAAATGAGACCACCATGACCGACAGCCCCGACACGCCGCCCGGACCGGGAGGAAGACCCGCGGGGGACGGCGGCCGGGATCCGGACCCGCGGGTGGACGCCGCGGGCCCGCCGGCCGGCCCGGGCGGCCGTACGGGCGACGGCCCCGCGCGGACCCGCCGCACGCGAGGAGAGCCGGGCGGGGGCGGGGGGAAGGGCCGTGAAGACCGGGCGGCCGGGGGCCGCCGGCGGTGGTGGTCCGGCAGAGCCGCGTTATTGATCGCTTGCGCCGTGGTGACGGCGGTCGCCTTGTCGGTGGTGCTCGCCACCCGCTCGGGACGGAGCGACACGACCGGCGGGCGCTGCCCCGTCGAAGCCCTCACCTGCGCGCCCGGCCAGTCCGACCCGGCCGACTCGGCGCCCGCGGCCACGCGCGGGCCGACGCCGGACGGTGGCAGCGGCGCCCGCGCCCCCGGCATGGGACGTACGTCCCCCACGGCGACGGCCGACCCGGCGGCGACGGACCGCGGCGACGCCAAAGCGCCCACCGCACCCGGGACCTGCCGCACAGCGGCGGCGTGCGGCTTCCCCGACGCACGCACCACCGGCCCGCGCCTGGCGCTCACCCCGCACCGGGTCGGCGCCATGAGCATCAGGACCGACGGCACCGTCATCCGCCGCTGGGACATCACCGGCTCGCTGGACGTGTACGCCAACAACGTCACCGTCATCGACAGCAGGATCACCTCCGACAACTGGTGGGGCATCAACCTGCGGGCCGGCTACAGCGGCCTGCGGATCCTGCACACCACCATCACCGCCGTGCCCGGCAAGGGCCCCGACAACGGAGGAGTGGACTACGCGGTGTCGAACATGGGGGCGAGCGCGGTCGAGGTCGGCTGGTGCGACGTGTCGGTCTTCGGCGACGCCCTGTCCATGGGCCAGGGCTACCTGCACGACAACTACGTGCACGACATCACGCCGTTCAGGAACCAGGGCGGCGAATGGCAGCACACCAACGCCGTGATCAGCGACGGCGGCGGCGCGGGCGGGCTGACCGTCCGGCACAACACACTGCTCAACCCGACCCCCGTCGACCGGGGCGCCTCCGGCAGCGTGGGGCTGTTCGCCGACACCGGCACCGTCAAGAACGTCACCGTCGAGGACAACTGGCTGGCCGGCGGCGCGTACACGCTCTACGCCGGAGGCAGCGGCGCGACCGGCATCAAGGTCACCGGGAACGTCTTCTCCACCGAATACCACCCGGCCGCCGGCGGATACGGCGCGGTGACCGCGTGGAACGAGGGCGGCGCGGGCAACGTCTGGCGCGACAACCGCATGTCCGACGGCCGGGCCGTCGTGCCGGGGACGACCTCGTGACGCCCGGCGGGGCCGCGGGCCCGCTGCGTGCGGCCGCCCGCCTGCCCTGGACGCTGCTGAAGGGGGCGTTCGGCTGGCTCGTGCTGTTCGAGCTGCGCAACAAAGTGCTGCTGGCCGGCTCCGCACTGCGCCTTCGGCGGATCGAGAACGCCGAGACCCGCCGCCTGGCGGCCGCCCTGCCGGTGCGCCCCACCGCCTTGGTGGCCACCGTGATCGCCACCCACGAACGGCCCGAGGCCCTGCGCGCGGCCGTCGGGTCCGCGCTGGCCCAGACCGTCCGCGACCAGGTCGTCGTGGTGGTGGACGACGGCGCCGGGCTGCCCGAACTGCCGGACGATCCACGGCTGTTCGCGGTGTCGCTGTCGGTCAACACCAAGACCGCGGGGGTGGTGCGCAACGTCGGCATCCGCCTGAGCCGCTCCCGGTACGTGGCGTTCCTGGACGACGACAACCTCTGGGAACCCGAACACCTGGCCCGCGCCCTGGAGGCGCTGGAGGCACCCGGCGGGCCGGACGGCGTGTACACCGCGCTGCGCCGCGTACTGCCCGACGGCACCGAGCACGACATCCTGTCGGTGCCCTGGGACCGGCGCCGCTCCGCGCGCGAGTCCTTCCTGGACACCAACGCCTTCGTCGCACGCCGCAACCGCGCCCTGCGCTTCAGCCGGCTGCGCCGCACCCCCGAGGTGCTGCCGCGCGAGGACTGGGAGCTGATCCACCGCTACGCCCGAACCCACCGGATACGCCACCTGCCGCATCCGACCGTCCGCTACCTGGTGAACCCCGGCAGCTTCTACACCCGCTGGTAGGACCGCGCGCGGCCGCCGGTCCCGCGGTCCGCGCGAACGCCCCGGTTCGCCCCCGCAATTGCCCCGATCGACCGTATCGTTGCCCCAATCGCCCGCGCCCGGACGTCCCGGGCGCTTCGACCGTCAGGTGGTTGACCATGCCCGCTGCCCGCACCCTGCGCAACCGACTCGTGGACGCCCCCGACTCGCTCGGCGAACGCCTGCGCGCCGCCCGCTGGGAGCGCTTCCGGCGACTGTTCCCCGGCGCGGCCCGCATGCGTGTCGTGGACCTCGGCGGCACCGCCGACATGTGGCTGCGGGCACCGCTGCGGCCCGCCCACGTCCACGTGGTCAACCTCGAACCGCACCCCGCGGACCTGCCCGACTGGATCACCGCGCAGAACGCGGACGTCACGGACCCGGCGGTGGCCGCCGCACTGGGCGGGTTCGACCTGGTGTTCTCCAACTCCACCATCGAGCACGTCGGCGGCCACAGCCAGCGCCGCCGCTTCGCGGACGCGGTACTGAAGCTGGCGCCGCTGCACTGGGTGCAGACCCCGTACCGGTACTTCCCGGTCGAGCCGCACTTCGTGGCGCCCGGATTCCAGTTCCTGCCGCTGTCCGCCCGCGCCCGGCTGGTGCGCCGCTGGCCGCTGACCCACTCGCGCCCGGCCGACCGGCAGGAAGCCATGGACGCGGTCATCGGCATCGAGCTGCTCGGCCGCGCCGAGATGCGCTACCTCTTCCCCGGCGACCTGCTGCTCGGCGAGCGGGTCCTCGGCCTCACGAAGTCGCTGATATCGGTGCGCGCGGAGCGGGACCCGGGGCCCGGCGAAGCGTCGCGGGGCTGAGCAGCGCCGCCACCGCTGCCCGGCTCGGCGCCCGGCCCAGTGCGGCCCGCGAGATCTCCCGCAGCAGCACCGCCGCCCAGAACGCCGCCGCGCCGATCGGGCCGTGCCTGCGGCGGTGCAGCCGCACCCGGTTGAGCACCAGCAGCGTCCACAGGAACGGCGACACCCGCGAGTCGCCGCCCAGGTGCACCGCCGAGGCGTCGGGCCGCAGCAAGGTGGCGAAGCCGGCGTCCCGGGCCCGCAGGCAGTACTCGGTCTCCTCCGAGTAGAGGAAGAACGACTCGTCCCACGGGCCGCACGTGTCCAGGCACTCGCGGGACAGGGCCATCAGGGCGCCGGTCGCCCAGTCGGCGCGCGTGGCCGAGGTGTACGCGGCCGGGTCGGTGACGAGTTCGCCCAGGTGCCGGAAGCGGCCCGCCCTGCGGTTGCCGAGCACCGCCTCCCCGAAGGCCCGGCTCACGCTGGGCTCCCGGCGCAGCGAGCGCACCACCGTGCCGTCCTGCTCGTACAGCAGCGGCACACTGATGCCCACCCGCGAGCCGTCGGGCAGCGGGCGGCCGAGCGCGGCCACCAGCGACGCGGCGCAGCCCTCCCGCATCCGGATGTCCGGGTTGCACACCAGCGCGGCCCGGATCCCGCCCGGCCGGCCCGCCGCCGCGGCCAGCGCCGCGTTGACGCCCGCCGCGTAACCCGCGTTGCGCCCGGTCTGCACGATCACGGCGTCCGGCGCGAGGCGCCGCACCACCTCCACGGTGTCGTCGGCGGAATCGTTGTCCGCCACCACCAGCTGCCAGTCCAGACCGGCCATGCCCGAAGGCAGCGACGCCACGAAGTCCGGCAGCACCCTCGCGCTGTTCCAGGTGACGACGAGAACGGCGACCGGTCCCGGCCGTGCGTCGGACTCGGCGGGGGTGTGCGCAAAGGTCATCGGGACTCCACGAGTTGGGGTTCGGGCTCGGGCACGGCCGCCGGCCCGCCGGAGGTCTCCCGGCCGCCGGCCGCGGCCGCCTCACGTCGTACGAAGCCGAGGGCGGCGCCCCCGGCGCCGAGCGTCACGAAGAACATCCCGGCGAACATCGGGAACATCAGGGCGTCGAAGGTCGCGCTGATCACGAGTGCCACCGCCGCCGAGGCGAAGAACGCCTGGCCCAGCTCCCGGTCGGACTCGGTCGCGGCCAAGCGGCGGATGGCGCCGCCGTGGTGGATCCCGGTCAGGAACAGGGTGAACAGCGCCACCAGCCCCAGCAGGCCCATCTCGGCCAGGGTGAGCATGTACTGGTTGTCGGTGAAGAAGTACAGGTCCGGGGTGAAGGTGCCGAACCCCCGCCCGAACCACGGGCGCTCGCGCAGGTACGGCATGATCGCCGAGTACTTGACGGTCCGCGCCTGGGTGCTGCTGTCGGAGTTGGTCAGGAACGTCGAGAACAGCGTGGTGATCGTGCCGATCAGGCCCGGCACCAGCACCTTGAACACACCCACCGACGCCACCAGCAGCCCGATCGCCGACCAGCGGCGCCGCGGCCCCCACCTGGGCACCAGCACCAGCACCACGATCAGCGCGCCGATGATCGAGGTGCGCGACACCGTCAGCGGCAGCGCGCCGCCCATGACCACCACCGGGCCCCAGCGCCGCCACGCCGAGGCGTGTCGGCGCACCGGGTCGAGCGCCTGCTGCACGGCGAAGGGCACCAGGATCGCCAGCATCCCGCCGAACTCCAGCGCCTGCGCGGTCGTCGAGCGCGGTCGCACGAACGACCCACGGTCCAGGGTGCGCACCGAGGCCACCGACGAGTGCAGGCCCGGGACGCGGATCGAGTCCGCGATGTTCGTCGCGGTGAAGAAGTCCCAGTAGCCGATCGCGGCGACCACCGTGCCCATCACCACCATCCGGCGCAGCAGGGTGTCCAGCCGCTCCCGCTCGTGCACCCCCGCCGAGGTCAGCACCACCAGCGACACCCACACCAGCAGCCCGATCAGCCCGCGGTCGGCGGCCAGCACCTCCTCGTGCGAACTGCCCCGCGTGGCGTCGGCGACGTACGCCATCAGCACCGCGGCGGCCAGCACGCACATGACCACTCGCGGGCCCCTGGTGCCCGGCGCCGGGACCACCCGGCCGGTCAGCCACGACGCCAGGTACCACAGCAGCCCCAGGAGCGCGAACACGTTCGCGGGGGTACCGACCCCGCCGAGCGCCGGCAGGTCCAGGTTGGACGGGATGAAGAACGCCAGCGCCATGTAGCCGGTGAGGATCGTGGTGGCGTCCAGCGGCCGGCGCAGCGGGCCCCGGCGCGGCCCGCCCCCGCGTCCCGCGCGGCGAAGGCGCGGCCGGCGCGCCGCCGCGCCCCTGCGCGCCCGCCGGGCCAGGGCCGCGCTCTCCGCCGCGAAGGCCAGGAAGAACGCGGCCACCAGGCCGGCGATGACGACAGCGGCCACGTACTGGTAGCGGCTCTTGAGTCTGGAGACCGGTGTCTGCGGCAGCACGATCGGCGCGGCCTTCACGTAGTACTGCGGCGGGACCTTCGCCGCTGCCTGCAGCGCCCGCAACTGGTCGGCGGCGAACTGGGTCAGCGTCGCCGTCTCCCGGAGCACCTTCGCCCGGTCGGTGCCGGTGACGGACAGCGACACCAGCGGCCCCGAGGTGTTCGCGGCGAAGCCCACCGCGTACCGGTCGGTGACCCCGAGGCCCAGCAGGCCGTGCGCGGCGTCGTTGGACTGCAGCGTCCTGATCAGGACGTCGGCGGTCACCACCAGCGAACCGCCCGCGTCGGCGATGGGGTTGCCGAACGCCGGGGCCAGCTTGGCCACGGCCGTGGAGTCCAGCAGCGACACCGAACTCTGCGACTCGTACGACACCGGCACGGAGCTGTACAGGTAGCCGCCGGCCAGCAGGCTCACGAGGGCCAGCGGCACCACCACGTACCAGCGGCGGCGCAGCACCGCCAGGATCTCGCCCAGGTTCACCCGGCATCCCCCCGTCGGCCGGATTCGCGGCGGTATCGCGCCGGAGCGGCCGTTTCGGTGGCGACGCCCGCTGTGTCCTGCCAGTATCGGAGCCGACCCGAGGAGGCCCCGTGTCCCCTGGTGAGGTGCTCCTCGCCCTGCTGCGCCGCTGGTACGTGCTGCTGCTCGCGGCGGCGCTGACCGCGGTCGGTGCCCACCATGTGCTGCGCCCGGCCCCCCGGTTCCTCAGTTCCGCGGTGGTCGTCCTCAAACCCCCGGTGACCGGCAACCAGCCCAACCAGCTCGCCAACCTCCAGCCGCCGCTGGCCGCCGTCTCCTACGCCGTCGTCCAGCAGCTCCGGTCGCCCGCGGGCGAAGCCGAGTTGCGCGCGGCCGGCGTCCACGGCACCTACCGGCTGGCGCCCCGCAACAGCGGCACCAGCGTCACCCCGGCCTACCTGATCCCCTCCCTGCAGGTGCAGGCACGCCTCGCGGACCCCGCGGGAGCCGACCGGGTGGTGCGGGAGATCATCGACGTCTACACCCGGCACGTGGACAGCCTGCAGAGCGCGCAGGACGTCCCGCCGGCGGCGCGGATGAGCGTGGACCTGCTCGTGCCGCCCAACGCCGCGCGCGTGGTGGGCAGCAGGAGCCGGGCCCTGGCCGGCGTGGCCGTCGCGGGCGTCACCGGCGGCCTGCTCGCCGCCTTGTGGACCGACCGCCTGCTCACCCGCCGCCGGGCCGGACGGCCCCGTGGCGCCGGGCCGTGGCGGCGTCCGGCCGGCCGCGCCCGCCCGGCTGCGGCCCCGCGCTGACGGCCCGCTCCCGCGCGGCGCCGGCCCGCGCCGAACCCGCCGTACGGTCCCCGGGATCGGCCGCATCAGATCCCCCGCCGGTTCCAGGACCGCCACCACAGCCACTCCCGGCCGCGCTCGGCCACCGCGGACAGCACCAGCGGCTGGAGGTACGGCATGGCCCGCGCGCCCACCCGGCGGCGCAACCGCAGCGCCCGGTACTCGGGCAGCGCCTCGTAGGACGGCAGGCAGTCCGCCGCGAACTCCACCAGCTCCTCGACCGGCACGACATCGGTGCGCCCCCGGTCGTACGCCCGGTACGCGCGGCGCAGCGCGAACCTCGCCAGCCGGGTGTGCACCGTCCGCGACAGCCCCGCGGCGTCCGGCAGCCGGTCCCCGCACTTGTCGAGCACCGCCTCGAACGCCGCCCGCCGCTGCCGCAGGTCGTCCAACTGCCCGCCGAAGTCCACGGTGGACATGTTGGCGCCGTGCACCCGGTAGTACGCCTGGTCAGCGCCCCGCACGTACCCCACGTCCGCGTGCGCGGCCAGCCGCATCCACATCTCGATGTCGCCCGCGTGCGGCAGCTTCGGGTCGTAGCCGCCGACCTTGCGCTGGAGCTCGGTGCGCACCACCACCTCCGGGGAGGTGATGCAGCCGGTGCCCTCGCGGAAGCGGCGCTCCAGCCACCACAGCCCGGGGTAGACGACCGAACCGGTGGCGCGGGTACGTGCTCCGGGCAGCGGGTCGCCGTGCCGGAACCGCAGCGGCCTGCCGTAGCAGAAACCCGCCTCGGGGTGGGCGTCCAGCAGGGCCGCCGCGCGGGCCAGCGCCCCGGGCACCAGCCGGTCGTCCGCGGACAGCAGCGCCACGTAAGTGCCGTCAGCCCACTCCAGCAGGCCCTCGTTGTACGTGGCGATGTGCCCCATGTTCCGCTCGTGCACCCGCACCTCGATCCGCGGATCGCGGGCCGCGAGCTCGCGGGCGGCCCGCGCCGAGTCGTCCGGCGAGGCGTCGTCGATGATCAGCACCCGGACGTCGAGGTCCTCCGCTCCGTCCAGCACACTGCCCACGCAGTCGGCCAGGAAGCGGCCGTACTTGTAGCAGGGGATCACGACGCTGACACTGCTCATCGCCTGGTTGCCAATCTGCCGGTGCCCGCGGGCTACTGGACTTCCGTGGTGGTGCCGTCCGGCGGCGCCGGCGGCGGGGTGGTGGTGAAGGTCGGCGCCACCCAGTAGTTCGCCGAGCCGTAGGTGCCGGAGGGGAAGGCCGTGGCGGCGCCGTACCGGAACACGCCGTTGGGACCGCCCGCTCCGTCGGCGGTGGCCGTCAGCGGATACGCCTGGTGGGCGGCGCCGAAGTAGCCGCCGTCGACGGAGTAGTTGCCGTTCGGCGCGTGGTAGGAGACGACGTACGGGGTGTTCGCCGTGATCGCCACCGCATGGGCGAAGGTCAGCAGCTGCCAGCCCGAGGCCGTTTCGCCGGAGAAGGTGCCGGTCGCGAGCTGGGTGCCGTCGGCCGCCCACAGGCTCCCGGTGTGCGTCCCGGTGTTGCCCGGGCCCTTGTAGAAGGTGACGCCCGTGACGTAGCCGGCGACCGCCGAGGTGAACCGGGTACCGAGCTCGACGGAGTTGGTGTCACCGGTCATGTCGGTGTTCGCCGGGGTGGTGGCCGTGCTCCACAGCGTGCACGGGCAGGTGACGGCGGGCGGCGAGGAACTCGTGGTGAAGCTCCACGTCGCCGGATCGGTCATGCGGTTGCCCCACAGGTCGTCGACCTGCACCGACGCGGTGTACGTGGTGCCCAGCGCGAGCTGCGTGGACGGGGTGAAGCTGACGCTGTTCGCCGCGCCGAGTGTCGTGCTGCCCGGCACCGGGTTGTCGGCGGAGTCCTTCACCGCGAACCGCAGCGTGTCCGCGTCCACGGGCTCGCTGAACGTGGCCGTCACCGGCGCGGTGATCGGCACGTTGACCGCGCCTGACGTCGGTGAGGGACTGGTGACCGCGGGCGGCACGGTACTCGCGGCGGAGGTGTCCAGCACCGCGTCCACCCAGTAGTTGCTGCCGTCCGAGGGCGTGTTCGGGAAGCCGCCGGAGGAACCGTAGTGGTAGACGCCGTTGGCGCCGTCCGTACCCGACTGCAGCGCGGTCAGCGGCGCGAGGCCCGCCGACTTGGAGGTGAAGTAGCCGCCGTCGTAGGAATAGCCGCCGTTCGGGGCGAAGTAGGAGGCGATGTACGTGGTACCGGCCTTGACCGGCACCGGCGTGGGGAAGTTCAACTGCTGCCAGCCGGAGGCCGTCTCGCCGGTGAACGTCCCGGTGGCCAGCCGCTGCCCGGACGCCGACCACAGCGACCCGGTGTGCGTGCCGGTGTTCTGGGGCGACTTGTAGAAGCGCACGCCGGTGATCGAACCCGTCGTCGTGGTGCGGAACTTCACCCCGAGCTCGACCGCGCTGGGGTCGCCGCTGTTGACGGTGGTCGGGACCGACGTGGCCGGCCACACCGTGCACGGGCACTGCTGCGGGCCGACGGTCAGCGGGATCGTGGTGGTGGCGCCGATGTTGACGCTGTCGTCCACGGCCCGCACCTCGATCTGCGCGGAGCCGGGCGCGGACGGCGTCCAGGTGTAGGTCCAGGAGTTCAGGCCGGTCGCGGCGTTCCAGGTGGCGCCACCGTCGGTGGACACCTCGACCCGCGCCACCACGCCGCCCACGTCGGAGGCCGTACCGGTGACCGTCACCGGCCGCAGCGCGGGCACGGTCGCGCCGATCACCGGACCGGTCACCGACACCACCGGTCCCAGGATGTCGGTGGAGGGCGCGGCTGCCACGAGGTCGCTCTGCAGCGTCCTGGGCTGGACGCCCATGTCGGCCAGCACGTTGACGGTGGCCTGCTGCATCCGCTTGTCCGCGGTCACCACGCCGGCGCCCGGGTCGGCGGTCGGCACGTCGGTCAGGCCCCACGACCACTGCACCGTCCCGGAGCCGAACACCAGCGCCTTGGACGTCTGGTCGCGGAATTCGACCAGGCTGTGGGTGGCCGTGCCGTTGCCGTAGGTGTTGCCGTAGTCGAGCCGGTACTTGCCGTCGGCGATGTCGACAGTCGTCGAGGACAGGTCGATCTCCCCGGCCGGCCGGGTGCTGTCGGACAGGTCGCTGTCCCACTCGTAGCCCAGCGTGCCGGCCGGGAAGGACGCGACCTGGGTCGGCGTCAGGCTCGCCACCGACGTGTTGCGCCACAGCCGCATCTTCGCGTACGTGCCGGGCACGGTGATCGCGTCGCTGCGGTAGCCGTTCACGGTGAACAGCGAACCGGTGAGGATGTTCTGCGGCTGGAACGGCTCGCCCTTCTTGGCGCTGTTCGGGTCGAGGAAGGCGCCGGTCCACACCGTCGGGTCCGGGTCCGGGACGCCGTCCGGCTGCGCCAGCTCCAGCTTGGTCTCCTTGTAGCACACCAACGTGCGGTCGGCGGTGTTCGCGCCGTCGACGCTGGGCGCCAGGCGGGTCTTCCAGGACACCTCGTTGCCCGAGAAGAACGCCTCGTCCACCCCTGCCTTGCGGGCGTTCAGCGCGTTGGTGAACTGGTCCTGCGTCCAGTACTCGTCGTGGCCGGAGGACATGAAGACCTTGTGGTTCAGCAGGTCCGCGGGCCGGGTCGAGACGTCGACGCCGGACAGGTAGCTGACGTCGTAGCCGCCCCGTTCCAGCCAGGACAGCATCTCGAACTCGGAGCCGTAGACCCCGTTGTCGCCGCCTATGTCCAGCGGCCGGTTGTAGCTCACCGCGTACGCGCGGCCGTCCGGCGCGGGTCCGTTGCCCTGGTACAGGTTGCGCCCGCCCCACATGTTGTACGCCTGCCAGGTCTCGTCGTCCGTCTGCACGACGATGTCGGAGTGGCTGGAGTCGTCGCGCACCACGAACGGGTACGGCATCACGCCGTTGCCGTCGACCTGGTCGAAGTTGGCGATGTACAGCCCGGAGACGGCGTCGGCGGGCACCGTCCAGGACGCGGTCACCGGCCAGTTCCCGCAGTCCACCAGCCCGGTGGAGTCGCCGTCGCACTTCAGCGGCTTGCCGTCCGGGACACCGTCGACGACCTTGGTGTCCAGCGGACTGCCCGGACTGCCGTCCGTGGTGAAGTTCGCCGGGTACGTCGCCGCGGCCTGCGTGCTCGTCGACATCTCCCGGGCGCCGTCCCCGCCGTACCAGCCCAGCCGGTAGACCTCCAGGTGGTACGCGACCGGCGACTGCACCTTGAACTGGACGGTGTCACCGGCCTGGACGCTCACCCGGGTCGAGAAGCCCTGCACGTTGCCGTAGGCGTTGGGCGAGAACCAGTCGGACATCGGGGTGCCGGGCTTGGAGTTCTCGCAGACGACGGGGTTCGATCCGCTCCCGCACGGATCGGCCGCCGCGGCGCCGCCCGCCGCGGTCAGCGGCAGTACGGCCGCGGCCAGCGCGGCCACCAGAGCGCACAGCGCGCCCCGGAGATGTCTGCTCGTAGCGTGCATCGGTACCTCTCAGGCGGTGCGGGGCCCCGGTTCGGCGGGACGGGTGGTGCGGTGTGTGGGGGGAGGGGAGCGGTGCGGCGGCCGGCCGGTCAGCGCAGGGCGCCGGCCAGGACGTCCACCACCCGCTGCTGCTGGTCGGCGGTGATCTGCGGGTAGAGGGGCAGGGACAGGATGCGGTCGGCGGCCTCCTCCGCGTGCGGGAAGTCGCCGCGGCGGTGGCCGAGATGGGCGAAGGCGGGGGTGAGGTGGACCGGCGCCGGATAGTGCACGCCCGCGCCGATACCCTCGGCGTTGAGCTTGCCGACCACCTCGTCGCGGTCGGCGCCCAGCACACGGATCACGTACAGGTGCCACACGTGCGCGCTGCCGGCGGCGGTGACCGGGAGCACCACCCGGCCCGCCGCCACCAGGCCCGACAGCAGCTCGTCGTAGCGGGCGGCGGCCGCCCGCCGGGCGGTGTTGCCGGCGGCGAGCCCGGCCAGTTTGGCCCGCAGCACCACCGCCTGCAGGCCGTCCAGCCGGCTGTTGAACCCGGCGACGTCGTGCCGGTACTTCGCGACGCCGCCGTGGTTGGCGATCGCCCGGACCAGCCCGGCCCGTTCCCCGTCGTCGGTCAGCACCGCGCCCGCGTCGCCGTACGCGCCGAGGTTCTTGCCCGGGTAGAAGCTGGTCGAGGCGATGCCGCCACGCCCCGGCGAGCGGCCGTCGCGGGCCGCGCCCTGGCTCTGCGCCGCGTCCTCCACCACGGCCACCCGCGGCGGCAGGGCCGCGGCCAGGGCCTCCACGTCGGCGCACTGGCCGTACAGGTGCACCGGCACGACCGCGCGGGTGGCGCCGCCCACCGCGTCGAGCGCGGCCGGGCCGTCCATCAGGTACGTGTCCGGGTCGCAGTCCACCAGCACCGGGCGCGCCCCGGTCCTGGCCACCGCCCCCGCCGTCGCGATGAACGTGTTCGCCGGCAGCACCACCTCGTGACCGGCGCCCACCCCGCTCGCGCGCAGCGCCAGTTCGAGGGCGTCCGTGCCGTTGGCGACACCCACGCAGTGGGCGACCCCGGCGAAGGCGGCGTACTCCCGCTCGAAGGCCCGCACCTCCTCGCCGCCGATGAACGCGGTGTTCGCCAGGACCCGCTCGAACCCGGTCCTGACGTCCTCGGCGACCTCGGCGTGCGCCGCCTTGAGGTCCACCAGTGGGATCTGGTTCATGTCGCTGGGCTCCCCATCCGTACGGCCGGCCGCGTTCCGGTGCGGTGCGTGTCGCCGGTCCGGTCGCTGTCGTCCGTGTGGTCCGTGTGGTCCGTGTCGTCTGTGCGGTCTGTGCGGTCCGTGTCTTCCGTAGTGCTCACGTGGTCTGCTGCGCGCTCCGTGCGGTGCGGGTCGGCCGTGCCGTCCCGGTCGTCGCCGTGCTCGCCGTGGCCGCCGTGGCCGCCGTGGTCGCGGTGGAGAGCGCTGTCGTGGCCGCTGTCGTGCTTGGCGCTGTCGTGCTTGCCGACGTCGTCCACGCCCTCGGCCGGGCGGGCGCCGCCCTCCGGCCGCGGCTTCGTGCGCAGTTCGGCCAGGGCGGGCGCGCCGGCCGCCCGCAGCCTGCGGGCCGGGTTGCCCGCCCAGATCTCGCCCGGGGGGACGTCGCCGAGCACCACGCCGCCCATGCCGACCAGGGACCAGGCGCCCACCGTGACGTTCTCCCTGATCAAGGCGCCGGCGCCGGCGTACGCGCCGCGTGCGAGACGGACGCCGCCGCCCAGGCGCGCCCCGGAGGCGAGGGTGGCGAAGTCCTCGACCACGTCGTCATGGGTCAGCACCACCTGCGGCATCACCGCGACATGGGCCCCCACGCGTACCGCCGCCGTCACCGCGCAGTGGGCGAGCAGCACGCAACCGGGGCCGACCGACGAGGTGGCCGAGACCGCCGCAGCGGGGTGGACGAGCGTGGCCCAGCGGTCGCCGTCCAGCCCGAGCCGCCGCACCACCCGCGCCCGCGAGGTGGGGTCGCGCGGACTGCCGACGCACACAAGCACCCGCGCGTCCGGCATCTCGTGCGCCAGAGCGCTCGCGCCCAGCACCGGCACCCCGTCCACCTCGCGGCCGTGCAGGCAGGGGTCGTCGTCCAGATGCCCCAGCAGGCGCCAACGCGTGCGGCGCGAGGCGCGGTTCACGTCCCGTACCGCCTGGGCGGCCTCCCGCGCGAAGCCGCCGGCCCCGACGATCAGCAGCGGCTCGCCGGCGCCGCGCCCGCCGCCCCGGCCGCCGCTCGCGGCCCCGCCGCCCGCCTTCACCGGTCCGCCTGTTCGCGCAAGGCGGCCACCACCCGGTCCTGCTGGTCGTGCGTCATGGAGTGGAACAGCGGCAGGATCAGCGAGTGGGAGCTGATGCGCTCGGTGACCGGCAGCGGGGCGTGCTCGTGGCCGGCGTAGGCGGGTTCGAGGTGCGCGGCCATGATGCCGCGGCGGGCGGAGACGCTGTCCCGCGCGAGGGCGGCGAGCAGGGCGCCCCGGTCCACCGGGAAGGACGGGTCCAGGAGCACCCAGTAGGACTGGAAGTTGCCCCGGCCGTACGCGGGGTCGCGGACCGGCGTCAGCCCCGGCACCTTCTCCAGCAGCGTGTCGTAACGGGCGGCGAGTTCGCGGCGGCGGGCCACCATCGCGTCCAGCCTGCCGAGCTGCACCAGTCCGACCGCGGCCTGGATGTCGGTCATCCGGTAGTTGAAGCCGACCTCCAGGTAGCTCTCCAGGACGGGTGCGGCGCCGGCGTGCCGCTGCGCGGCCGACACGTTCATGCCGTGCTCGCGCAGCCGGCGCAGCCGCGCCGCCCACTCGGCGTCGTCGGTGGTGACCATGCCGCCCTCGCCGGTGGTGACCAGCTTGCGCGGGTGGAAGGACCACGCGGCGAGCAGCGCCCCCTGCCCGACCGGCTTCCCGCCGACCGTGGCGCCGATCGCGCACGCCGCGTCCTCCACCAGCGCGACCCCCCACCGCGTACAGGCCGCCCGCAGGGAGTGGACGTCGGCGGGCACCCCGCCCTGGTGGACGGCGAGCACCGCCTTGGTGCGCGCGGTCCGCACCGCGTCCACCGTCGCCGCCGTCACGTTGCCGGTGGCGGCCTCGACGTCGGCGAACACCGGGGTGGCGCCCGTGTACCGCACGGCGTTGGCCGTGGCGATGAACGACAGCGACGGCACCACCACCTCGTCGCCCGGGCCCACGCCCAGCACGACCAGCGCCAGGTGCAGCGCCGTGGTGCAGGAGCTGACCGCGACGGCGTGCCCGGCGCCCACCCGCCCGGCGAAGGCCCGCTCGAACTCCTCGACCCGAGGCCCCTGCGCCACCCAGCCCGACAGCACGGCGTCCGCCGCCGCCCGGGCCTCCTCCTCGCCGAGCCACGGCACCATCACCGGGATCCGCGCGGCCGCGTTCACCCGGCGGCCCCGGGGGCGCCGGCCGCCACCGCCGAGCGCTCGGCCCGCCACCAGTCGACCAGGTCCCTCAGGCCCTCCCGCAGACCGATCCGCGCGGTGAAGCCGAGGCGCTCCGCCGCGTACGAGGTGTCGGCGAGCCGCCGGGTCACGCCGTTGACCGCCCGCGCGGGGCCGAACTCCGGCTCGGCCTTCGCGTCCATCGCCTCCAGCAGCGCCTGCGCCAGCCCGAGCAGCGACGTCTCGGCGCCGGCCGCCACGTTGAACACCTCGTCGGTCAGTCCCGGCCGGGCGGCCAGCACATTGGCCCGCGCGATGTCCCGCACGTGCACGAAGTCCATCGTCTGCGTGCCGTCGCCCAGGATCAGCGGCGGCCGCCCGGCCTCGATCCGCTCCATCCAGCGGATCAGCACCTCCGTGTAGAGGCCGTGGATGTCCATCCGCGGGCCGTACACGTTGAAGTACCGCAGCGCCACGTAGTCCAGCCCGTACATGGCGTGGAAGCTGCGCAGCATCCCCTCGTTGAACGCCTTGGCCGCGCCGTAGAAGGTGTCGTTGTTGTACGGGTGGTGCCGCTCGGTGGTCGGGAAGCTCTCCGCCAGGCCGTACACCGACGCCGAGGACGAGGCGACCACCTTGCCGACGCCGGCCGCGGCAGCCGCCTCCAGGACGTTGAAGGTGCCGTCCACCAGTACCTCGTTGGCCAGCCTCGGCTCCTGCGCGCACTGCGTGATGCGGATCGCGGCCAGGTGGAAGACCAGGTCGGCGCCCTCGGTGACGCGGCGGACCGTCGCGGTGTCGCGGATGTCGCCGTCGACCACCTCGACGGCGCCGCTGCGCAGGGCGGAAGCCAGGTTCTCCGGCCGCCCCCGCACGAAGTTGTCCAGCACCACCACGTGGCCTGCCCCCGCGGCCACCAGCAGGTCCACCACGTGCGAGCCGATCGTGCCGGCGCCGCCGGTGACCAGGATCCTCTTGCCGCGCAGGTACGGGGCGGGGTCCGCCTGCGCCGCCTCCGACGCCTGCGCCCTCTCGTCGTCCGTGCCGCGCTCTCGCGTGTCCAAGCCTCTTCCCCCCAACTCAGGTCCGCCGTTCCCCCGGCGGAACGCCTCGGGTGATGCGCTGTTGCCGCGGCCGGTGCGCGGGGCGGGCCCGCGCACCGGCCGTCTTTGCGTGCCGCGTGCCGCGTGCCGCACGTCGTGCGTGTCGCGTACGGGCCGGTGCGTGCCGGGTGTCAGCGGCCGCCGGCCCGCAGGCCCACGACGGCGCCGCGGAACTCCAGGCTGCGCGAGGCCGCTTCGAGGATGTCCAGGACCCGCAGCCCCGCCCGGCCGTCGGTCAGCGCCGGCCGGCCCTCGGCGATCGCGGCCGCGAACTCGTCGACCATGGCGCGCAGCGCCTCCTTCTCCTTCAGCGCCGGCGCCACCATGTCGCCCGTCCGGTAGGAGACGAGCATCTCCCGCCGCTCACTGACCCCGATGTCCTGCGGCGCGGTCAGGTCCACACCGCGGTCGAACACCGCGAGCCGCTGCGAGGGGTTGAGATCGTCCCAGATCAGGGTGCGCTTGGCGCCGCCGACCATGGTGGTGCGCACCTTCGTCGGCGACAGCCAGTTGACGTGCACGTGGGCGATCGCGCCGCTGCTGAGCTGCAGCGTCAGATACGTCACGCAGGCGCGGCCCGCGCCGATCGGGTCCGCGCCGTGCGCGGCGACCGCCACCGGCTCCACGCTGTCGGGCAGGATGAAGTCGAGGATCGACAGGTCGTGCGGGGCCAGGTCCCACAGCACGTCGATGTCCTTCTGCACCAGCCCCAGGTTGATGCGCACCGAGTCCACGAAGTGGATCTCGCCGAGTTCGCCGGAGCGCACCAGCTCCCTGATCCTGGCCACCGCCGGGGTGTAGCAGTAGGTGTGGTCGCACATCAGGGTCAGCCCGCGCCCCGCGGCCTCCTCGACCAGCCGCGCGCCGTCCGCGTACGTGGCGGCCAGCGGCTTCTCCACCAGCACGTGCTTGCCCGCGCGGACCGCGGCCAGCGCCACCTCCAGGTGGGTGCCGGCCGGCGTGGCCACCGCGACGGCGTCCACCTCGGGATCGGCGAGCACCTGTGAGTAGTCCGAGGTGGCCCGCACCGTGGAGTAGCCGCCCAGCACCCGCCGGGCCCGGTCCACGTCCAGGTCGCACACCCAGCGCAGCCGGAAGTTCGGGCTGGACTGGAAGTTGCGTACGAGGTTCGGCCCCCAGTAGCCGGCCCCGACGACCGCGACGCCCAGCGTCCTGGCGTCCTCCCGCCGCGCGTTCCGCTTGCGGTCCGCCACGTCCGCCGCGGACGTGACCTGTGCAGCACTCATCAATCCCCCCACACCGAGTGGTTCCCCATGCTCCGCCCGGCCCTCGGGCGTCCCCACGCCCGGACCGGAGGAGTTGCTGACTGTGCGGTCGGCGCGGGGCGGGACGCCGGGGCGCCCGGCCAGCGCCGTGCTGCGGTGCTCTCGTGCGGTGCTCTCGTGCGGTGACTCGCCGTTCCCGTCGGGGCTGAAGCGGATGGCTCCGCCCGCGACCGCGGCCGGTCCGGCACGGTGAGACGCTCCGCGCAAACCGGCTCCGCGTCGCTCAATCTAGACCACTCGCTTCCAGCTCGGGGGAGACTTGGACGAAACACTCGGCGGGCCCGCGGATCGCGGCTGCATACTCACCTGCGTGACGAGCATCGTGATTCCGGCGCACAACGAGGCACCGGTCATCGGCCGCCTGCTGGACGCCCTGCTGAGCGGCCCGGCCGACGGTCCCGCGCCGGACGTCGTGGTGGTCTGCAACGGCTGCACGGACGACACCGCGAAGGCCGCCGCCCGTCCCGGCGTGCGGGTGGTGGAGGTTCCGCTTCCGTCCAAGCACGACGCCTTGCGCACCGGCGACGCTCACGCCCGCGGCTTCCCGCGGCTGTACGTGGACGCGGACGTGGTGATCGGCGCCGCCGATGTCCGTGCCCTGGCCGAGACGGTGGCCGGCGGCGGCCCGGTGCTGGCCGCCGCGCCCGCCCGGGACCTGCCGATGACCGGCTGCGCCTGGCCGGTCCGCGCCTACTACCGGGTGTGGCAGCGGCTGCCCGCGGTACGCGAGGGGCTGTTCGGCCGCGGGGTGATCGCCGTGTCGCGCGAGGGGCACGCCCGGCTGGCCGCCCTGCCGCCGCTGATGGCCGACGACCTCGCCGCCTCGCTCGCGTTCGCGCCGGGGGAGCGGCGGGTGGTCGAGCAGGCCCGCGTCACGGTCCGCCCGCCGCGCACCTGGGCCGACCTGATCCGGCGCCGGGTACGCGCGGACACCTCCTCCGCCCAACTGGAGGCGCGCCAGGCGGAAGAGGCGCGCCGGGCGCGGGCGGGCGCACCGGCGCCGGCGGCCGGGGGAGCCGCCGGCGCGGGAACGGCCGCAGCACTTGGATCACCGGCCGGGAACGGCGGAGGGCCGGACGCCGGCGCGGGAGCTCCCGGCCCCGCTCCCGCCCCTTCCGCCCCCGCCGCCGGTGCCCCGGGGCCGCCGCCCTCCGCCCGCACGCGGCCGGCCGACCTGCGGCGCCTGCTGTACGCCGAGCCCTGGCTGCTGCCGCACGTGGCCGTGTTCCTCACGGTCGCCGCGGTGGCCCGCCGTACCTCACGCAAGGCCATCCGCGACGGGGACTTCGACACCTGGCTGCGGGACGAGAGCAGCCGCCGGGACTGACCCGGCGCGCACGAGGGGGGACCCGAACGATGTATCTCGCGGACCGCGCCGCTCCTGCGGCGGATCCCGCCCCCGGCAGGGGAGGCGGGCGAGCCCCGGCGGTCTCGTCCGTCGTCCTCGCGCTGGGTGCCGTCAGCCTGGTCACCGACGTCTCCTCGGAGATGGTGACCGCCGTGCTGCCGCTCTACCTGGTCGCGGGCCTGGGCCTGAGCCCCCTCGGCTTCGGCACCCTGGACGGCGTCTACAACGGCGTCGGCGCGCTGGTGCAACTGACCGGCGGTCACCTCGCCGACCGGGTGCGCGACCACAAGCTCGTCGCCGGGCTCGGCTACGGCCTGTCGGCCCTGTGCAAACCGCTGCTTCTGGTCGCCAGGAGCCTGGGCCCCCTCGGGCTGGTGCTCGCGCTGGAACGCACCGGCAAGGGCCTGCGCACCTCGCCCCGCGACGCCCTGATCTCGCTGTCCACCCCGCCGGAGCACCGCGGCCGGGCCTTCGGCGTGCACCGCGCGATGGACACCACCGGCGCGGTCCTCGGCCCCATGACCGCCTTCCTCATCCTGCGGGCCGCCGCGGACGGTTACGACGCCGTGTTCGGGGTCAGCGCCTGCGTCGCGGTGCTCGGCGTGCTGGTACTGGTGCTGTTCGTCCCCGGCAGGGACCGCGTGTCCGCCGGCGGCCCCGGACCGCGCCCGGCCCCGGTGGACCTGCGCCAGGCCCTGGCCCTGCTGCGACTGCCCCGCCTGCGTGCCCTGACCGGCTGCGCGGTGCTGCTCGGCCTGACCACCGTCAGCGACGCCTTCGTCTACCTGACGCTGCAGCGCCGGGCCGGCGTCGGCGAGGAGTTCTTCCCACTGCTGCCGCTCGGCACCTCCGCGGTGTTCCTGCTGCTCGCCGTGCCCGCGGGCGTCCTGGCCGACCGGATCGGCCGGCGTGTCGTGTTCCTCGCCGGACACGCCGGGCTGCTCGCCGCGTACGGGCTGCTGCTGTGGGCCCCCGCCACGCCCGCGCTGGCGTACGCCGTGCTCGCCCTGCACGGCGCCTTCTACGCGGCCACCGACGGGGTGCTGCCCGCCGCGGTGGCCGACGCCGTTCCCGGGGCGCTGCGCGGCACCGGACTCGCGCTGGTCGGCACGGGGCAGGCGCTCGCCCGGTTCTGCTGCTCCCTGGCGTTCGGCGCCGCATGGACCGCGTGGGGCGACGGCCGGGCCCTGCTCGCCTCGGCGGCCGGACTGGCGCTGTGCGCGACGGCCGCCGTCTTCGTCCTGCGCCCGGCCGAGGAGACGCCGTGACCGAACGACACGCCCTGCCACCCGCGGGAACCGGCGGCGGCCGGACACCGATGAGCGCGGGACGCCGCCTGCTCGTCCTCGGCGTCGCCGTACTGCTGCTTGCGGGCATCGGCACCGGTTTCGTGCTGCACGCGGCCTCACGGGCGGCCGAGGACGGCACGGCGCGGGCCGGCGACCCCGCCGTGACCGCGGGCGCCGTGGACCTGGACCGGCACGGATGGATCGCCGTCGTCAGCACGGCGCCGGGCCCGTACCGCGGCCGGGTCGCCACGGTCGCCGCGGACCGTCCGCGCGGCGGGCGCACCGCCTCCGGCCTGAAGTGCGCACGCTTCTACGCCGCCTCGGGCACCGGGGTGTGCCTGCAGTCCGCGCCCGGCGTGGTCTCACAGACCGACCGGGCGGTGATCACCGACGCCGCCCTGCGCGTCCGTCGCACCTTCCCCCTCGCCGGAACCCCCAGCCGCGCCCGCGTCTCGCCCAGCGGCCGGTTCGCCGCGTGGACGGTCTTCGTCGGCGGGGAGTCCTACGGCGCCGCCTTCTTCTCCACCCGCACCTCCATCGTGGACACCCGCACCTGGCGGCTCCTGCCCAGCCTGGAGGACTTCGCGATCACCCTGCACGGGCAGCGCTACCACGCCGCCGACGACAACTTCTGGGGCGTCACCTTCGCCCGCGACGACGACACCTTCTACGCCACCCTCGGCACCGGCGGGAAGACCTACCTCGTCAAGGGCTCCGTCGCCGCCCGCACGGTCACGGCGCTGGGCGTGGAGAACGTCGAGTGTCCCTCGCTGTCGCCGGACGGCACGCGGATCGCCTTCAAGAGGCGGGTGCTGGCCGGCGCCTCCCTGTGGCACGAGTACGTGCTCGACCTGCGCACCCTGCGCGAGACCCCCCTGGCCGAGCGGCACAGCGTGGACGACCAGGCCACGTGGCTGGACGACCGCACCGTGGCCTACGCCCTGCCCGCCCCGGACGGCGGTTCGCGCACGGACCTGTGGAGCGTGCCCGCCGACGGCACCGGCAGTCCCCGGCTCCTGGCGGCGGACGCCTCCTCACCGGCGCCGCTGTGACGGGGCCGCGGTGACCGCGCCGCCGTGACGGGGCTGCCGCGCGGGGGAGCGGCGCTCGGGGCGGTCGCGGCGAGGGCACCACGACCGGGCGGTCACGGCCGCGGCGACGGATCGCGCCGCCGCGGCCGGGAAGCCGCGGTTCGTCACCGTGACCCGGCCGCCCCCGGGGGTCGTGACCCCGCCGCCGTACCGGGCGGTTGTGACCGCGCGATCGCGACCGGGCCGGGCCCCCCGGGGCAACCGGCCCCCGGCAACCGGCCCGCGGCATACGCCAACCGCGCCCGGCGACCGGCCGTTTGCGGCGAATCCGGTGCGCGGCCCCGGCGGCCGTGGCAGCGTACCGTGCGCGGAACGTCGCACTGGGCGACCGTGACGCGCGGGCGGGGCGCACGACCGCCGCCCGGGCGTGCCCGGGCCCCGCCGGCCGGGTGGCGCGCCGTACCGCCGTCACGAGACCGCACCGCGGTGGTTCGACGGGCCCGACCGGCGCCCGCCACCGCGGGCGACCCGAGGGGGGCAGAGAACGTGATCCCGACAGAACACACCAGAGGCGGCGCCCGCCGCGGACGGCTGCCGCGGCCCGTCGCCCGGGCCCGGGCCACCGCCGCGGGCGCCGCGCGGCCGGCCGTCGCGGGCCCGCGCGGCGGGCGGACGGCCGGACCCACCGCCGTGGCCCTGGCCGCCGCGCTCGGCCTGGCCGCCGCCGTCACCGTGGCCGCCCAGCCGGCCGCGGCCGCCGTCCCCGGCACGGCGACCGCCTACGTGGCCGACGCCGGCGACAACGCCGTCTCCGTGGTGGACACCGTCACCGGCGCCGTCACCGGCACGATCCCGGTCGGCAGCGACCCGCAGGCCGTGGCCGCGTCCCCGGACGGCGCCCGCGTCTACGTACCCGACATCGGGTCCAACGCCCTGTCCGTGATCGACACCTCGACCCGGTCCGTGACCGCCACCGTCCCGGTGGGCGTCAGCCCCACCGCCGTCGCCGTCAGCCCGGACAGCGCCCGCGCCTATGTCGCCGACCTCGGCGCCGCCTCGGTCAGCGTCGTCGACACCGCCACCGGCACGGTCACCGCGACCGTGCCGGTCGCCCAGGGCCCGGACGCGCTGGCCGTCACACCCGACGGCTCCCAGGTGTACGTCGCCAGCAGCAGCGGCACCGTCTCCGTCGTCGATACCGCGACCGACTCGGTCACCGCCACCGTGCACGCGTTCTCCTTCCCGGTCGCCGTCGCCCTCGCCCCGGACGGATCCCGCGCCTACGTCGCCGACCTGGGCTCCGGCAAGGTGTCGGCGCTCGACACCGCGACGCACACCGTCACCGCCGCCATCGCGCCGGACGCCCCGCCGTACGCGCTGGCCGTGTCCCCGGACGGCTCGACCCTCTACACGGCGGGCGGCCCCGCCGACTCGGTCTCCGTGGTCGACCTCGCGGCGGGCACCGTCACCGCCACCGTCCGCGCCGGCACGAATCCGCAGGGCATAGCGCTGACCCCGGACGGTTCGCTCGCCTACGTCACCGACCTCGGCTCCGACGACGTCACGGTGATCGACACCGCCGCCCGCGCGGTGACCGCCACCACGCCCGTGGGCCGCGACCCCGCCGGAGTGGCGGTCTCCTTCACGCCGCTGCCCCCACCGGCCGTCACGTCGGTCACCCCCCGCTCGGGGCCGCCCTCGGGCGGCACCGCCGTCACCGTCACGGGCACCGCCCTGGGCGACGCCACCGCGGTCACCTTCGGCCCCGGCCACCCGGCCACGCGGTTCGACTGCACGGCGACCTCCTGCACCGCGACGGCCCCGGCGGGCGCGGTAGGCACCGTCGACGTCCAGGTCACCACCCCGGCGGGCACCAGCGCCGCCACCACGGCCGACCACTTCACCTACGCGGCCGCCGACGTGGCCGTGGCCCTGACCGCCGACCCGCGCCCGGGACTGCTCGGCGGACGCATCGACTACACCCTGACCGTCACCGACCGCGGCCCGTCCCCCCTCACCTCGGCCACCATCACCGCGTCACTGCCCGCGCCCATGACGGCCGACTCGGCCGACTGCGCGACGCGGACGGGCACCGTCACCTGCGCCGTGGACGGCCTGGCGGCCGGGACCTCGGCGACCCGCCACTTCTCCGTTCCCGTGGGCCTGCTCTCCCTCGACCTGCCCTACACCGTGACCGCCTCCCGCACCGCGAGCGACCCCGTCGACACCAGCACCGCCGACGACCGGGCCGCCAGCACCTGCACGGTGCTGACCTCACTGGTCATCACCTGCTCCTGACCGTCCCCCCGACGGCCGGGAGGCCCCCGCCCCGGCCCGGTCCCGCCCGCCCGCAAACCCGGTGGACAGGTCCGGGCCGGGGCAGCACGATGACGACCGTGTTCGGCACCCTCTTCGGCTTCCTCGGCGCGTGCACCCTGATCGCCGCCTCCCCCGGCCCCAGCACGATGCTGATCATCCGTCAGTCCCTGCGCGGCCGGCGCGCCGGCTTCCTGACCGTGCTGGGCAACGAGACGGGCGTGTTCGTCTGGGGCCTCGTCGCCGCCTTCGGCCTGACCGCGCTGCTAGCGGCCTCCCAGGCGGCGTACGACGCCATGAGGATCACCGGCGCGGTGGTCCTCGTCGGCTTCGGCGTCCAGACGCTGCGGTCCGCGCGGGCCGCCCGCGCCGGGGACGGGGCACCGGACGGGCCCGGCGTGCCGCGGGACCCGGCGGGCACGGGTGAGCCGGGGGCGGGGAGCGGTGAGGAGGGGGCGGGGAGCGGTGAGGAGGGGGCCGGTGCGGCGGGGGCCGCCGCCGCGCAGGCGCCGGCCGGCCGCGCGCCGGCGGGTTGGCGGACCTACCGCTCCGGGCTGCTGCTGAACCTCGCCAACCCCAAGGCCGCCGTCTTCGCGATGTCCTTCCTGCCGCAGTTCGTGCCCGCGGGCGCGCCCAAGCTGCCCGCGATGGTCGCGCTGGCCGCGCTGTGGGCCGTGTTCGAGGTGGGCTACTACGGGATGTACGTGTGGTTCGTCGGCCGGCTGCGGGGGATCGTGTCCCGCGCCGCCGTCCGCAGGAGGCTGGAGCAGGTCAGCGGCGGGGTGCTGCTGCTCCTGGGCATACGCATGGCCGTCGAGGGCTGAGCCGTCGAGGGCTGAGCGCTCCCGGGTCAGAGCCGCGGTCGCCGCCGCCCGCTCCTCGAACGCCACCCGCGGTGGCCCGGCAACCGCCGTGCTGACCAGCCGACTTCGAGATTCCGTGGGATCTTCACTACGATCCGCCGATGATCTTCAGAAAGCTGTTGACCGCGGGCGCGGCCGGCGGGCTGTTCGCCGTGCTCGCCTGCGGCCTCCTGCCCGCCCCGGCCTCGGCGGACGAGCCCACGCCCTCCGCCGACCCCCAGGCCGCCCCGAAAGTGGAGCTCGTCCTGGACGTGAGCGGCTCGATGCGTGCCCGCGACATCGACGGCCAGTCCCGGATGTCGGCCGCCAAGCAGGCGTTCGACGACGTCCTGGACTCCGTGCCGCAGGGCGTCCAGCTCGGCATACGCACGCTGGGCGCCGACTACCGCGGCAACAACCGCAGGACCGGCTGCAAGGACACCCGGCTGCTGTACCCGGTAGGGAACGTGGACCGCACCGAGGCCAAGACCGCCGTCGCCACACTGGCGCCCACCGGCTGGACGCCGATCGGTCCCGCGCTGCAGCAGGCCGCGAACGACCTCAAGGGCGGCGACGGCACCCGCCGCCTGGTGCTCATCACCGACGGCGAGGACACCTGCGCCCCGCTCAACCCCTGCGACGTGGCACGCGACATAGCCGCCGGCGGCATCCACCTGGTCATCGACACCCTCGGCCTCGTCCCCGACGTGTCCACCCGCAACCAGCTCAGCTGCATCGCGGCCGCGACCGGCGGCACCTACACCGCCGTCGCCCACCGGCAGCAGCTCACCAGCAAGGTCGAGCAACTGGTGCACCGCAGCACCGACCCCGGCGTGCAGCCCGTGGCCACCAAGGGCGCCGCCGACTGCGCGGACGCCCCGATGCTGCGCCAAGGCCTTTACACCGACCGCGAGATGTTCTCCGAGAACCGCTGGTACCGGGTCGAGGTCCCGGCCGGGCAGGAACTGCGAGCCGCGGTCAGCGTCGCCGACGACCGGACGATCAACGCGGACTACGGGGTCCTGCTGCGCGGCGTCACCCTGCACGGGCGGGAGATCGTCCGCGACGACGAGGCCGGCACCGGCCGCACCGACGTGGTCTCCGCCGGCATCCGCTACCCCAAGCCGAAGGGGGAGTCCGGCACCCCGCCCGAGACGGTGTGCCTCCAGGTCGGCAACTCCTTCTCGGCCCCGGCCTCCGTCAAGACCGCCCCCGGCCTGCCCGTGGAACTGTCCGTCGACCTCGTGCACGGCCCCGACCAGCCCTCCGACGTCGCCTTCTACGGGCTGGGCCGCGGCTGGTGGCTGCTGGGCGCGCTCGCCGCCGCCGGCGTGGTCGCCGGCCTGCTGACCGGCTGGATCGCCCGCTGGAACCTGAACTCGGGGAGGACCCGCTGATGCGCACGCCTCGACTGCCGGCAGCCGCCGCCGCACTGGCCGCGGCCTCGCTGTTCGCCCTCGCGGGCGCGGCGCACGCGGACACCCCGGCGAGCGGCCCCGCGCCCACCGCGTCGGCGACGGCGACGGCGGACGGGGGCCACGCGGCGCCGGCCGAGGCGGGCACGAGCTTCCGTACCGCCGCCGTCCTGCGCCAGGGGCAGGAAGGCACCGCGGCCGCCTCGGCGGGCGACTACCTGTACTGGACGTTCCCGGCCGACACCGGCAGCCACGTCTCCGTGGACGCCACCGTGACCTTCCCGGCCGCGGCACCGCGGCACGGCCCGTCCACCTGGCAGGTCGACGTCTACGACGGCCTGCGCCGCCGCCAGCCGTGCCGCTACGGCGCGCAGACCCGCACCGTCGCCGCGGACGCCGGCTCGGTGACGCTGACCTGCAAGCTGCGCACCATCCGGGCCTGGGCCGAGCCGTGGTCCAACGACCCGCTGCGCGGCGCCTACTACATCCGCCTCACCGTCGTCGACCTGCCGCCCGCCGACCTGGGACTGCCGGTCTCCGCTGTGGTGAAGGCGACCTCCTCGGGCACGGCGGGCAGCCAGGCGGTCGACGGTTCGGTGGCGCCCGTGGTGTCCGCGAACTCCCCGTCCGTCGAGCCTTCCGGCGGCTGGGCCGGCACCTGGTGGTCGCCGCGGTGGCTGTGGACGGGCGGCGGCGGTCTGCTCGCGGCGCTTCTGGCGGTCGGCGCCCACCGGCTGGCCCGCGGCCCCGTCACCCGCGGCGGCCCGAC
The DNA here is from genome assembly GCF_020400825.1 of Streptomyces sp. HPF1205. Taxonomy (GTDB): domain Bacteria; phylum Actinomycetota; class Actinomycetes; order Streptomycetales; family Streptomycetaceae; genus Actinacidiphila. The sequence continues at coordinate 25,313 of NZ_JAINVH010000010.1, read as the reverse complement.
CCGCCCCGCGGCCCCCGACCGCCCGTCCCCGCGGCCGGTCGACTACACGAGCTGACGCGCGCGGCGGACGGCCGGGGCCCACCGGAACGGCTTCTCGCGCGGCGAGGTGCCGACTGCGGCGCGGGACCGTACGGGACGTACACCGGGCGACGGGCCGCCCGCGCCGGCTCCTGCCGGGGCGGGCGGCCCGCCCGGTGTCCGGCGGGCGGCCTCCGGCTGCGGGGGTGGGGGCGGCAACCCGGGCGCGCCGCGCGACGGGGCCCCGTCACCCGGCGCACCCGGGGCGTGCCCCCGCTCCGCGCCCGCCGTGCGCGCCTCGCTGTGCCTGCCCGGCGCGACCGCGCCGCGCGCTCCGTTTCGCGCCGAGCGCGCCGTGGGGCGATGCTGGACGTCGGAAAACGTAGGAAATCGTCGTCCCGGGCCCCGTCCGGGACCCGCGCCCACGGGGAGGCCGATGCTGCTGGCGCTGTGCGTCGTCTTCGCGTTGCTCGGCGCGGCCAGCAACGCGACGGGTACCGTCCTGCAGCGCAAGGCGGCCCTGTCGGTGCCGGCCGAGGACGCGCTGCGCCCCAGGCTCATGGTGGACATGGTCCGCCAGCCCGTGTGGCTGCTGGGCATCTGCGGGGTGGCGGGGGCGGCCCTCTTCCAGGCGCTCGCGCTGGTCACCGGACCGCTGGTGCTCGCCCAGCCCCTCTTCATCCTCGAACTGCCCTTCGCCCTGCTGATCTCCGTGCCGGTGCTGCACCGCCGCCTGCCGCGCTCCGGGTGGTTCGCGGTCGGCTGCATGGTCGCCGGGCTGGCGCTGGCCCTGGGAAGCGCGGCGCCCGCCGGGGGCGCGAAGCAGGCGGCGATGGTCCGCTGGATCCCCGCTCTCGTGCTGTGCGGCGGCGTGGTCGCCGTCGCGGTGGCACTCGCCCGGCACCGCCCCTCCGGTGCGCCGCGCGCGGCCCTGCTCGGCGCCGCCGCCGCCGTCGCCAACGCCATGACCGCCGCCATGATGAAATCCGCCGCCGACACCTTCTCCCAGCACGGCGGGACCGCCTTCCTCACCGCCTGGCAGACCTACGGCTTCGCGCTGTGCGGCATCACCGCGGTCTTCCTCCTGGAGAACGCCCTCCAGGCCGGTTCCATCGCCGTCTCCCAGCCGGCCCTGACTCTCGGCGACGCCGTCGTGAGTCTCGCCCTCGGCGTCTTCCTCTACGGCGAGCACATCCGCACCGGCTGGTGGACCCTGCCGGAAATCGCGGGCCTGGCCGTGATCACCTACGGCACCGTGCACCTGTCCCGGGCCGTCCCGCTGACCCAGGAACTCACCGCCTGAACCGGGGGCCGCCGTCGACGCACGGCGACCGGCCCGCACCCCTGCGTGTCCGGCGGCCGTCCGAAGTGGCGGGCGGGTGCCACCGGCCGCACAGTGAAGACAGGGCCGCGTTCCGATGTCCGCGCCGCCCGCCCCGACTTGGGGCGCACGCGGCGGTCCCGGACCCCGCGTGCCGCCGTGCGGCCCCACGCGACGGCGGCGGGCGCGCGCGGCGCACACGTGCCGGCGATCCGGCCGGTACGCGGGCGGGGGCGGCCCGTGCGGTCGGGCGCTCGCCGGACCTCACGAGCCCCACCGGCGTCGGCGGTACGACGCCGTACCGGCGACCGCCGGCGCACCGCACCCGTCGGCACACGGCATCCGTCAGCCATCGCAGGAGAACCGCGAAAGACCCGAAGGGACGTCCCATGACCACCAGCGCGCGCCAGTCCGCCGGCGTCTCCACGAACAGGGGGAAGGACATCGCAGGGAGGACCACCATCGCGGATTCGGTGGTGGCGACCATCGCCGGCATCGCCACACGCGAGGTCGAGGGGGTCCACACCATGGGCGGCGGCACCGCCCGGGCGGTGGGGGCCGTACGCGACCGGGTGGCCCGCTCCTCCGATCCCACCCGCGGCGTGAAGGCCGAGGTCGGCGAGAAGCAGGCGGCACTCGACCTGGACATCGTCGTGGTCTACGGCACCCACATCTCCGAGGCCGCCACCGAGATCCGCAGCCGGGTCGCCGGCGCCGTCGAGCGCATGACCGGGCTGGAGGTCGTCGAGATCAACATCAACGTCAGGGACGTCAACGTCCCCGGTGAGGAGAGCGAGGAGGAAGAGGTACGGGTGCGCTGACCGCGCGGCGGGCGAGCGGACCCGGAACCCGCCTCCGACCCGGGCCGGGCCCCGCTCCCGCGCCGTCAGGCGGCCCCCCGCCGGGCCTGCTCCCGCGTCTGCTCCCGGGCCGCTTCCGGGCCTGCTCCCGCGCCCGCCCCCGCGCCCGCCCCCGCGCCCGGCGCACCCGGAGCGCGGCCCCCGTCAACCGGCCGCCGCGGTTCTCCCGCCGGCGCGAGGCCACCGTTCGAAGAACCCGCGCGCGGTCCTGTGCCGGGGAACGTACTCTCTGTTCCGTGAGTGAAGGTGTCACCGTCCCCCTGGGATGCGCCCGGTGCGCAGTCCTGGAGTCGCGCTTCCTCGACCCCGCGACCCCCAACCCCGGGGCCTTCCTCTACGCGTGGGCCGCCCACCACCTCGACGAGCACGCCGCCACCCCCGCACCCAGACCCGGCTGCCCCGAGTGCGCCCGCTTCGCCGCGGGCCCCGATGGCGTCGACTCGCAGGTGTGGGCGCGCTGGGCCCGTACGCACTACATGGTGTGCGCCCTGGCACCGCAGTGGACCGGAACCGACTCCCGGGAGTGACCAGGAGCGCGCCGGCTGCCGGAACCGGGCCCCGGGGCGGCGCGGGCGCGGGCACCGTCCCGCACACGGAGTTTCGTGAACAAGGAGCAAGAACAGCCCTTGTTTGGGCGAACGTCAGCGTCGGCGTCGTCCGCCTCGGCGACACCGTCCGCCGTCCCGCCGGGCCGCGGACCCCTGCCGTGCACCACCTGCTGACACACCTTCACGACACCGGCTTCCGCGCCCCCGCGCCCCTTGGGCATCGACGCCCAAAGACGCGGGATGCTCGCCTCCATCCCCGGACAGCTGGTGCGGACCGGCCGCTTCCACCGCCGAGCGGCCGCCGTCCGGCGGGGTGAGGGCACGCCGTAGGGTGGGCATGGTCCACATCGCCGGTCCCGGCCGGCACCGACGAGGAGTGTGGGGCATGAGCGGTACGTTCCTGGGGCTTCCCGCCTTTCCGCGGGCGGCGCACGAGGCGGTGCGCGACAGCACGCTGCGGGGCAACCTGCGGCACGCCACGCACACCATCAGGGCCAAACGGGCGGTCGCGGTCGGGGAGCTGGCGGACTGGGACGCGCTGCGGGAGGCCGGCCGGCAGATCAAGGACCACACGCTGCGCCACCTGGATCGCTACCTGGAGCAGTTGGAGGCGGCGGTGACCGCCGCGGGCGGCACCGTCCACTGGGCCGCGGACGCCGCCGAGGCCAACCGCATCGTCACCGGCCTGGTCAAGGCCACCGGCGAGAGCGAGGTGGTGAAGGTCAAGTCGATGGCCACCCAGGAGATCGACCTCAACGCCGCGCTGGAGGCCGAGGGGATCAGCGCGGTGGAGACCGACCTCGCCGAGCTGATCGTGCAGCTCGGCCACGACAGGCCCTCGCACATCCTGGTGCCGGCGATCCACAAGAACCGCGGCGAGATCCGCGACATCTTCCGCGCGGAGATGGGCGCGCGGGGGCGCCCGGCGCCGGCCGGGCTGACCGACGCCCCGGCGGAGCTGGCCGAGGCGGCACGCCTGCACCTGCGGGAGAAGTTCCTGCGGGCGAAGGTCGCCGTGTCCGGGGCGAACTTCATGGTGGCCGAGACCGGCACGATGGTGGTGCTGGAGTCGGAGGGCAACGGCCGGATGTGCCTGACCCTGCCGCAGACGCTCATCTCCGTCGTCGGCATCGAGAAGATCGTGCCCACCTGGCGCGACCTGGAGGTCTTCCTGCAGACCCTGCCGCGCTCGTCCACCGCGGAACGCATGAACCCCTACACCACCATGTGGACCGGTACCACCGACGGCGACGGGCCGGGCACGTTCCACCTGGTGCTGCTGGACAACGGCCGCACCGACGCGCTGGCCGACACCGTCGGCCGCCAGGCCCTGCGCTGCATCCGCTGCTCGGCCTGCCTGAACGTGTGCCCGGTCTACGAACGCGCCGGCGGCCACGCCTACGGCTCGGCCTACCCCGGGCCCATCGGCGCCATCCTCACCCCGCAACTGCGCGGCGTCACCACGGAGCTGGACGCCTCGCTGCCGTACGCCTCCAGCCTGTGCGGCGCCTGCTACGAGGTCTGCCCGGTCGCCATCGACATCCCCCAGGTACTGGTGCACCTGCGCGAACGCGTCGTCCAGGGCGGGCCGGTGGTGGAAGGCGGCGAGCGGAAGGTGCTCAGGCCCGCCGGGGGGCACGCCGCCGAACGCGCCGCGATGCGCGCCGCCCGCTGGGCCCTCGACCACCCCGCCGCCTGGGCCGCGGGCCAGCGCCTGGCCTCGCGCACCCGCCGGCTGCACCCGCGCCGCCTGCCCGGCCCCGGCAAGGCCTGGACCGACACCCGCGCGCTGCCGCCCGTACCCGCCGAGTCCTTCCGCGCCTGGTGGCAGCGCACCCACGACGCGAAGGAGGAGATCCGGTGAGCGGTCCGGCCGACAGCAGGGACGTCGTTCTCGGGCGGGTGCGTGCCGCACTGGCCGCCGCCCCCGGCGACCCGGCACCGCCCGACATCCCGTACGAGCGGGCCGTCGACCGCGCCTACCTGCGCGAGCACGGCAGCCGTACGGTCGCCGAGACGGTGGACCTGCTCGCGGGCAACCTCGCGGACTACCGGGCCCTGGTCCACCGCACCGACACCGCAGGCCTGCCCGCGCTGATCGCCCGGCTGCTGGCCGAGCGCGGCGCGCGGCGGGTCCTGGTCCCCGGCGGCCTGCCCGGGGAGTGGCTGGCGCAGGCCGCCCCCGACCGCGTCCCCGACCGGGACGACAGGACCCACCACGAGCTGGACGCGGTGGACAGCGTCGTGACGGCCTGCGCGATCGCGATCGCCGAGACCGGCACGATCGTCCTGGACGCGGGTCCCGGCCAGGGCCGCCGCCGGATCACCCTCATCCCCGACCACCACATCTGCGTCGTCCGCGTCCCCGGGCAGGTCGTCTCCTCCGTACCCCAGGCGCTGGAACGCCTCGACCCCACCCGCCCCCTGACCTGGATCTCCGGGCCGTCGGCCACCAGCGACATCGAACTCGACCGTGTCGAGGGCGTCCACGGCCCCCGCACCCTGGAAGTCGTGCTGGTCGCAGCCTGACCGCAGCGCCGGCGGGCGCGGCGCTGCGGGACGCGTGGGGGAAGAGACGCAGGTCACATTCCTTTCGGCCGGCCGGCCTGTCACATCGCGGCGGCGCGGTACGTCGGTCCGGTACAAGCGTCCACGCAGCGAGGAGAGACCACGATGAACGCCCGGATCAACTACTACGGCACCCCGGTCGCGGCCAGGTTCGCGAAGTACATCAACTCCGCCGGCGCGGCCGTGACGGATTCGCAACTGCCCGCCGTGACCCAGGAACTGGTGAAGATCCGCGCCAGCCAGATCAACGGCTGCGGTTTCTGCACCGACATGCACACCAAGGACGCCGCGCACGCCGGGGAGAGCGCTCAGCGCCTCAACCTGATCGCGGCCTGGAGGGAGGCCACGGTCTTCACCGAGGCCGAGCGCGCCGCCCTGGAACTGACCGAGCAGGGCACCCGCATCGCCGACGCGGCCGGCGGCGTCAGCGACGAGGCGTGGGCGAACGCCGCCAAGCACTACGACGAGGACCAGCTCGCCGCCCTGGTGTCCCTCATCGCCCTGATCAACGCCTACAACCGCATGAACGTCATCGTCCGCCAGCCGGCCGGCGACTACCGGCCGGGGCAGTTCGCCTGACCCGCCGGCCGGCCGGGCTCCTCGGCGGGCCGCGCCGTCGCTCCTCGACGGCGCGGCCGCCCGGCCCCGGCGGCCCCGGAGGTCCCGCGGCTCAGGCGATCCCCTGCGCGAAGCGGAAGGCGCCGTGCGGGTCGTACCTCCTCTTGATCCGGACCAGGCGCGGGTAGTTCTCGGCGTAGTACGCCTCCGCCCAGCCGGTCAGCTTCGCGTCGATGAAGTTCTGGTACGTCTCGCCCGACGAGTGCGGGTCCAGGACGCCGAAGCCCTCGTCGACGTAGGCGTGGGCGGCCGCCCGCCCGGCCGCGTCCGCCGCGGCGGGGGACTGGATGCCCGCAAGGTAGCTCACGGAGAACAGCGCGTCGCGGTGCACGAACGCGGTGTCGGTGCGGCCGAGGTCGCCGACCGCGCCGCCGAACGGCACCAGTTCGACGGCCCGGGACTGGCCCGCCGCCCGGTTCCTGTCGAGGACGGCCACCACGTCCCGCCACAGGCTCTCGCCCGGTACGGAGCGGAACAGCCGGCTGCGCAGCAGATACAGGCTGGGGCGGGGGAGCTCGCCGCCCGGCGCGGTGTCGGCGCGGTGGCACCGGTCCGGGCTCATCGACCCGCAGCCGTAGAAGTTCATCATCAGGGCCTGGTACGGCACGGCAGCCGCGGGGGACCGCTGGACGGGCGCGGCGCCGGTCAGCGACAGCAGGCGGGCGACCTCGCCGTTCAACAGGGCGGTGTCGCCGGTGGTGCAGGCCATGAAGACCGAGGGCACGGGCGTGTTGCCGGGCGCGGCGTCGGGCAGCTCGATGAAGACGCCGCCGTTGAGCGTGCGCGGCGCGTCCACCAGCCAGCGCGCGTACCCGTCGAGCATCGCCGCCGCGTCCTGCCAGTTCCAGGCCAGGTCGGCGACGGCGATCTGCGAGACGGGCGCCGGCTGCATGGTGTACGAGGTGACGACGCCGAAGTTGCCGCCGCCGCCCCCGCGGATCGCCCAGTACAGGTCGCTGTGCCGGGTGGGGGAGGCGGTGACGAGGGAGCCGTCGGCCAGCACCACCCGGGCCGAGGTGATCCGGTCGCAGCCCATGCCGAGGGAACGGGTCAGCAGCCCCAGACCGCCGCCGGTGTAGAAGCCGCCGACCCCGACCGACGGGTGGTAGCCGCCGACCACGCCCAGGCCGTGCGGCGCGAGGGCGGTCGTCACGTCGACGCCCTGGGCGCCCGGGCCGACCGTGAGCAGACCGCCGTCCAGCGAGACCGAGTTCAGCGAGGAGACGTCGACGACCAGCCCGTCCGTCGTGGAATAGCCGCCCAGGCTGTGCCCGCCGCTGCGCACGGCGAACGGCAGCCGGTGGTGCTGCGCGAACTCCAGGCACCTGGCGACGTCCGCGGGGTTCACGCAGTACGCGACCGCCTGCGGGCTGATGGCGTCGAACTGCTGGTCGTAGAGATCCTTGGCCGTGGCGTAGGCGGCGTCGCCGGGGCGCACCACGCGGCCCGCCAGCCGCGCGGACAGCCGGCGCCACGGGACGCCGCCGTAGTGGGCGGCCCGGTCGGTGGCCGCCTGGCCGGTGGTGGCCCGGAGACCGGTCACGGCCAGCGCGCCGGCACCGGCGCCGAGAAGGGACCTGCGAGTGATCACGGTACCGCCTCAATCTGCTGAAACGAGCGGACAGTTGACCGAACGCAGGAAGGCTAGGCCGCCGCGCGGCGGGTGCGGGCGCGGCCTGAGGAAGCGATGACACAGTTCTGACGCGGGCCTGCGCGTTGCCCTCCCGCCGGTCGCGGCGCGGCAGGCGAAAAGCGTTTGGAGGGCGCGCCGGCGCGCGGCATGCTGTCCCCGTGCTGATCAGGGAAGCGGACGCGGGGGACTGGCCGGCCATCTGGCCGTTCTTCCGCACCATTGTCGCCGCGGGCGAGACGTTCACCTATCCGACCGACCTCGGCGAGGACGAGGGCCGTGACTGGTGGCTGCTGCCACCGCCCGGCCGGACGGTCGTCGCGGTGGACGACTCGGGGACGGTCCTCGGCACCGCGAAGATGAACCGCAACCACATGGGCAACGGGTCGCACATCGCCGGCGCCAGCTACATGGTGGACCCGGCGCGTTCCGGACAGGGCGTGGGGCGCGCGCTGTGCGCGTACACGCTGGAGTGGGCGCGGGCGGCGGGCTACCGCGCGATGCAGTTCAACGCGGTGGTGGAGACGAACGACCGCGCGGTGCGGCTGTACCGCTCCCTCGGCTTCGACATCCTCGGCACCCTCCCGGAGGGTTTCCGCCACCCGGCGAAGGGCTACGTCGGCCTGCACATCATGCACCGCGCGTTGTGACGCGTACCGGCGACCGCACGACCGCGAGCCGCGGCTGACGACGGCCACCCGGCCCTCGGGCACGGTGAGACGTCAGGGCGCCCCGGCACGGCGGGAAACCGCTTGTCGGCGCCCCGCCCGCACCCGTACGGTCGGGCTGGAGCCAAGCGGGCGGCGCGCGGCGAGGGGGACGGGTGGCCAGGGTCGTCGAGTTGTCGTACTACCCCGTCAAAGGGTGCGCCGGCGTGCGGGTGGACGAGGCCGAGGTGACGTCCGCGGGGATCGCGCACGACCGCAGCTTCATGGTCACCACCGCCGAGGGCGTCTTCCGCAGCCAGCGCCGCACTCCGCGCCTCGCGCTGATCCGCCCCGCGACCAGTGCGGACGGCAGCCGCCTCACCCTGCGCGGACCGGGCCTGGACCCGCTGGCCGTCGAGGTGGACACATCCGGTGCGCGACGGGACGTGACGCTGTTCGCGGCGCCTTTCAAGGGAATCGACCAGGGCGACGAGGCCGCCGGCTGGCTGTCGGAGTTCCTCGGCGCACCGAGCAGGCTGGTGCGCGTACCGCCGGAGCACGACCGGGTCACCGATGGCCGCACGCCCGGCACCTCGGGCTACGCCGACAGTTGCGCCGTGCACCTCGTGTCGCGCGTGGCGCTCGGCCTGCTCAACGCGCGCATGGCCGAACGCGGGGCCCCAGCACTGCCCGTCGACCGGTTCCGCCCGAACATCGTCGTCGACGGATGGGACGAACCCCACGCCGAGGACAGGATCCGGCGGGTCCGCATCGGCGGCGTGGAACTCGGCTACGCCAAACTCGCCATCCGCTGCGTCGTCACGACGGTCGACCAGGCGGAAGGGGCGAAAACCGGCCCCGAGCCGCTGCGCACCCTGGCCGGCTACCGGCGGGCGGCCGGGGGCGGCGTCGCGTTCGGCGTGAAGTTCGCCGTGCTCGGGACCGGCAAGCTGTCCGTGGGCGACGAGGTGGGCGTCGCCTCCTGGGGGGAGTCCGAGCTGTAGCGGCGGCGCCGCGCGCCGCCGGGCCCCCGAGGGGGAGCGCTCACCCGGCAGCGGTGGCGCACGCGTCCCGCGCGCCGGGCGGTCCACCGCCGACCGCGGTGCATGGTTGACGCCCTGAAACCGCCCTGTTCCCCCATTAGGGGGAATACTCCGGCAACTCACGAATGATCTGATCCATCCATGCCAAGCTGAGCCGCCCGCTCGGGGTGGCCGCACTCCGAACGGACGCCGCCTCCCGCCCCCTTGGGGGCTGCCGGGGCTTTCGGACCCCCGAAGGCTCCCGCGGCTCCCGGGGCCCCGGGGCTTTCCGGGGCTTCCGGCGCAGGAGGCGGGTCGTGCTGTGAGGGGGGTTCCGAGCAGTTCCGCGGGGGAGGGGACGACCCCTGATCAGTGCCGGCCGACCGTGCCCGAGGAGGGCGCGGTGCCGTGCGTCGCGGCCGGAGGCCGCGACGTCCACACCAGGAGGAACAGCATGCGCATAGGCCGCTTATCACCGCCCGGCGTCCGGGCCGGCTCCCGGCCGCGCCCGGTCCGGGCCGCACAACGCCTGGCACCGGCACGGCCGGTCCCGGCCGGGCACCCGCTCCGGCCCGAGCACCGCGCCGCCCCCGCCCACGAGGTCCGTCCGGGCGGGTGCCGAGGCGACCGGGGCGCCGGCGTACGCCACGGGAGCGCGGGATGACACGGACCCGCTCCCCGCTGCGCGCGATCCCTGCCGTCCTCGGCATCATGGCGCTGGTCCTCGCGGCACTCGTCGCGAGCCCGCTCACCAGGGCGCAGGCCGCCACGGGAACCGGCCACGCCGCCGCGAAGCCCCGCCCGGCCGCCACCGCCGCGTCCTCCAGCCTCGACGTCTTCGTCGGCTACGCGGACAACCTGCGCGCCGACCCCGCCAACTTCCCGACGCCCTGGGACGGTTCCCCGGGCGTCATCTTCGCCGGCTGCCACGGCGGCTGCAGCTTCGACGGCGGCGCGGTCCGCTTCGTGAACAACTCCCCGGCGCCGGTCACCCTCGACTCGGTGCGGGTCAGGCTCAGCACCTGCGTGTTCGACCTGTGGCCGCACGGCACCGTGCTGCCCCCCGGACAGCAGTTCATCATCGCGCAGACCGCCGGCGGGGCCTCCAGCGGGTGCGACAACACCAGCGGCCTCTTCGACACCTCCGACATCGGGCCGAACGGGGCGAGCTGGTCGGGCAACTGCGGCCAGTCGGGTGTCGTACCGGAAGTGGACGCCTCGATCAACGGCACGGCGCAGGTGTTCACCGACACGGGCAAGGTCATCAACACCGGCGGCGTCGACCTCGCCTCCTGCCCCGCCGGCACCAACGAGTCGACGCAGTGGACGTCGGTCGGGAGCCTGCCGTGTCCCGGCGCCACCTTGGTGCTGGCCCCGCCCACGCAGACCCTGCCCATCGGGTCGACCGCGACGGTGAAGGCCACCCTGGCCAACACCTGCGGCACCGGCCTGCAGGGCGCGGCGATCTCGTTCGCCGCCACCTCAGGACCCGACGCCGGACTGAAGGGCACCGCCACCACCGACTCCGACGGCGTCGCCACCTTCTCGTACAGCGGCAGCACCGTCGGGACCGACACGCTCACGGCCGGTACGGCCAACCCGGCCGGGACGATCACCTCCAACGACGTCGCCGTCGTCTGGCAGAAGCGGCAGGCACACCTGGCCGTCTCCGCGGGCTCCACGACCGGTGACTTCGACGACCCGGCCACCGTGTCGGCGGCCTTGAGCGACAGCGGCGGCCCGCTGGCCGGGCGAAGCGTCACATTCGCCCTGAACGGCGCCGAGACCTGCACGGCGACCACGGACGCCGCGGGAATCGCGTCCTGCTCCCTCACACCGGCGGAAGCGGCCGGCACGTACCCGCTGACCGCGTCGTTCGCCGGCGACGCGACGGACACCGCGGCTTCGGCGAGTGCCGGATTCACGGTCACCCTCGAAGAGACCACCCTCGCCTATACGGGCCCGACCCGCGCTGCCAACGGCGAGCCGCTCACCCTGTCCGGTGTGCTCAAGGAGGACGGCGACACCCCGATCGCGACCAGGACCGTCACCTTCACTCTCGGCTCGGGCGCGTCCGCGCAAGTTTGCTCCGGTGTCACCGACACCGCAGGCAACGTCTCGTGCACCCTGGCGAACGTCGACCAGCCCTCGCCGACCACCAGCGTGCCGGTCACCGCGGTCTTCGCCGGCGACTCCTATTACCGGCCGGCCACGGCGACGGCCACGCTCCGCTTCACGTACCTGACCGGGCGTGCGTACGGCCTGGCCGCCGGCGGTCTGGTCACCGTCTCGCCGACCCCGGACACCGGGCCGGTCTCGACCGCGACGGCGGGCACCCACGCCCCGCCGTGCGTGGCCACCCTGTCCGGCCTGATCAGCGCGCACACCCTGTGCGCCAGTGTGGTCACCGCGCTGGACCCCGCGACCTCCACGGCCACCGCCTCCGTCCAGGACGCGACCGTCGGGATCGTCGGGATCCCGGTCATCAAGGTCGGCCTGGTGCAGGCGTCCTCGCAGACCCGGTGCACCGGCTCCACGGGAGCGGTCACCGTCACCTCGATCACCGTCGGGGGCGTGGCCGTCAACCTGAACATCCACCCCGCGCCCAACACCGTCATCTCGGTCCTGGGCGTCACGCTGGTCCTCAACGAGCAACTCCCGGTGGCCGGCGCCGACCAGGGCCTGGAGGTCAACGCCGTCCACATCAAGGCCAGCCCGCTCGGCCTCGGCCTGCTCGACGTCAAGATCGGCTCGGCCACCAGCGACATCCACAACTGCTGACCGCGCCACCGCGCCACCGCACCACGGTGTCCGGGGATCGTCCGGACGACGATCCCCGGCACCGAACGACCGACCGCCCGGCCCCGCGGCCGGGCGGTCGCCGCGTGCCGCCACCCGGCCCCCGAGCGCGACGCCCACCACGCGGAAACGCGGGGACGCGGGGACGCGGAAACCCGGTCGACCGCGGGCGCCGCGGCGCGAGACGATCACGGGCACAGCCCAACTCAGGAAGCCCGACTCGAAGGGGCCGGCTCAGGAGCCCCGGCCCGGGAGGCCCGTGTGAACGTCCTGCTGTCCGGCATCGTGGGATCCACCGCCTACGGCCTCGCCCACGACGGTTCCGACATCGACCGTCTCGGCGTGTTCGCCGCGGCCACGGAGGATCTCCACGGCCTGCACGCCCCGAAGGACTCCCGCGTCACGACCCGCCCCGACCGCACCCTCCACGAGGCGGCGAAGTGGTGCCGGCTGGCCCTCGGCGGCAACCCCACCGTCATGGAACTCGTATGGCTGCCCGACGAGCTGTACGAGGTGCGGACGCCGCTGGGCGACGAACTCATCGGGATACGCTCCTCGCTGCTGTCCGCCGGGCGCGTCCGCGACGCCTATCTCGGATACGCGACCCAGCAGTTCAAGCGGCTGTACGAGCGGGGCGACGGATCGTTCTCGGCGGACACCCGGAAGCGCACGGCCAAGCACGCCCGGCACTTGCTGCGCCTGTGCCGGCAGGGCTACCTGCTGTACACCACGGGCCGTTTGGAGATCCGCGTCGACGACCCGCGGGAGTACGTCGACTTCGGGGAGCGGGTCGCGCGGGACGGTATGGCGGCCCTGCCGGTCCTGGAGAAGTACCAGGAGCTGTTCGCCGCGGCCCGCAGCCCGCTGCCCGAGCGCCCCGACGAGGCCCCGGCGGAGGCGTGGCTGCGCCGCGTGCGCCGCCACTTCTACACCGCCGGCGCGCAGGACGCGGCGTGAGGCGCCGGCCCCCGGCCCGGTGAGGAGGCGCCGTGGGGCCGCCGGTTCGCCCGGCGGTCCCACGGCGCGGCTCTTTCCCGCCCGCCGCTACGAGACCGTGCAGATCGGCGAGGGCGTTCCCGGCGTGCCCGTGGCGGTGAAGCCGAACGAGACCGAACCGCCTCCCGTGACGGCCCCGTTGTAGGGAGCGTTGGTCACGGACACGGTCGCTCCGCTCTGGGTGTACGTGCCGTTCCACAGACTCGTGATCGTCGCCGTGGGGAAGGACCAGCTCACCTTCCAGCCGGCGAACGGCGATGTCCCGGTGTTGGCCACGGTCACCTCGGCCTGGAAGCCGCCCGGCCAGGAGTTGGTCACCTTCCACTGCACCGCGCAGCCCGGACCCGGCGGCGGCGTCGTGGGCGGAGTGGTCGGCGGGGTCGTCGGGGGAGTGGTCGGCGGGGTGGTGGGCGGAGTGGTGGGCGGGGTGGTCGGGGGAGTCGTCGGCGGCTGGCCGCTGTCGTACGTGAGGCCGTACCCGTACGGGAACAGCGGCGTCTGGCCGTCACCGTCGTTGATCGGCTCCTGGGAGGCGCTCTGCATCCAGGTGACGGGGAGCTTGCCGGTGGGGGCGTAGTCGCCGAACAGGACGTCGGCCACGCCGTTGCCCTCGGTGCCGGGCAGCCAGGAGGCCAGCAGCGCCTTCCAGTCGGGCAGTTGGGCCGCGATGTCCAGCGGGCGTCCCGAGACCAGCACGGTGACCACGGGTACGCCGCTGGCCTTGAGCCTGGCGAGCGTGGCGAGGTCCTCCTGGTCCAGGCCCATCGAGCCGGTCCTGTCCCCCTGGCCCTCGGCGTAGGGGGTCTCGCCGACCACGGCGACGGCGGCGCTGTAGGAGCTGTTGATGCCGTTGCCGTAGCGGTCGTACGTCACCTGGGAGGGGTCGTTCACCGCCGCCTTGATGCCTTGCAGGATCGTGGTGCCGGGCGTGGTGCTGCCGCTGCCGCCCTGCCAGCTGATGGTCCAGCCGCCGCTCTGGTTGCCGATGTCGTCCGCGTTCTTGCCCGCCACGAAGACCTTCGCCGACTTCGCCAGCGGCAGGACGTTCCCGTCGTTCTTCAGCAGCACCTGCGACTCGCGCACCGCCTGCCGGGCGAGCGCGCGGTGGGCGGCCGAGCCGACCGTGGAGGTGTACGACCGGTCGGTCAGCGGGTGCTCGAACAGGCCGAGCTGGAACTTCTTGGTCAGGATGCGCCGGTTGGCGTCGTCGATCCGCGACATCGGGACCGCGCCGCTGTTCACATCGCTCTTGAGGTCCGTGATGAACGACTTGTAGTCGGTGGGCACCATCACCATGTCGATGCCGGCGTTGACGGCCGTGGCGACCTCGGCCGCGGTGAAGCCGCTCCTCCCGTCGATCTGGTCGACGCCGGCCCAGTCGGACACCACGAAACCGGAGAAGCCCAGTTCGCCCTTGAGCAGCGTGGTGATGAGGTAGGAGTTGGCGTGGTCCTTCACCCCGTTCCAGCTGCTGTACGAGACCATGACCGCGCCGACCCCGCGGTCCACGGCGGCCTTGAACGGCGGAAGGTGGATGGCCCGCAGCTGCGCCTCCGTCAAAGTGGCGTTGCCCTCGTTCACCCCGCCGTCCGTGCCGCCGTCACCGATGAAGTGCTTGGCGGTGGCCATCACCGAGGCCGGCCCGCCCAGAGTCGTGCCCTGCAAGCCGGTGATCTCGGTGGTCATCGCCGACGGCAGGTCCGGCGTCTCCCCGAAGGACTCGTACGTGCGGCCCCACCGGTCGTTGCGCGCGACGCAGACACACGGCGCGAAGTCCCAGTCGATGCCGGTGCCGGACACCTCCTCCGCGGTGGCCCGCCCGATCCGCTGCACCAGGTCGGGGTCGCGGGTGGCGCCCAGGCCGATGTCGTGCGGGAAGATCGTCGCGCCGTACACGTTGTTGTCGCCGTGTACCGCGTCGATGCCGTAGATCATGGGGATGGCCAGCGGCGTGCCCAGCGCGGTGCGCTGGAAGGTGTCGTACATGTCGGCCCAGGACGTGGCGTTGTTGGGGCTCGGGGCCGAACCGCCGCCGGAGAGCACCGAGCCGATCCGGTACGTCGCCAGGTCGGAGGGGGTGGCCGCCAGCGCGGTCCGGTCGACCTGCGTCATCTGTCCGACCTTCTCGTCCAGCGACATCCGCGACAGCAGGTCGTCGACCCGCTGCGCCACCGGCAACGACGGGTCCTGGTACGGCAGTCCGGCCGTCGCGCCGGACACCGCCGTCCGGTGCGCCGACGGCGAGGAAGCCGTGGCGTGCACGGCCGCGACGGACAGGGACAGCGTCGCGAGCAGGGCGCCGACGGCGGCCCCGACCCGGCGATTGGTACGTCTGCGCATGGGGGACTCCGTGTGGGGGGGATGTATGGGAGCGCTCCCATCACGCCAGTGGAGCAGGGACCTGTCAAGAGGTACGCGAGCCCGTCACGAGGTACGGGAGCGCGCCCGGCACGGCGGCCGCCCCCGCGGGACGACGGGTCAGCGGCGGTACACGCGCAGCAGCAGCCGGTGCAGTTCCGACCGCTCGCCGGGCGACAGGGGCGCCAGAACGGAGTCCTGGACGGCGAGGGCCTGCGCTGTCTGGTGGTCCAGCGCCCGCCGCCCCGCCGGGGTGAGGGTGACCAGCACGCGCCGGCGGTCGGCCGGGTCGCGATCGCGCTCGACCAGGCCGCCGGCCGCCAGTTCCTCCAGGACCTTGGCCATGTCGCTGGGGTGGACGGCGAGCCGCTCGCCGAGCTCCCGCTGGGCCTGGGAGCCGAAGTCGGCGAGGGCGGCAAGGGTCGCCATGTGCCACAGGCGCAGCCCCTCGGCCGCCAGGCGCTCGGCCATCAGCCCGCGGGCGGCCTTTCCCGCCTGGGACAGGAGGTAGGTGGTCAGCGCGGTCAAGGTGGGGGGCGTCTGCGTCATGCCCCTATTGTATGGTGAGCACCAATCATGAGTCCGCACCTACGAATGGACGCGAGTGGCATGGACGCGCTGCACCCCCGCCTGCTGGTGACCCGGTTCGCCGAGTGCTTCCGCTTCTACGACGCCGTCCTGCCGCGCCTGCTCGGAGCGCGGCTGGCGCGAGGAGACGGGCAGGGCCCGTACGCCGCCTGGGACGTGGACCGGCAGGGGGCGCTGGCGCTGTTCGACAGGCAGGCCCTGGCCGCCGTGGCCGGCACCTCCGGCCTGCTGGCCGCGGCCCCCTCGCAGGACGCCGCCATGCTGGTCAGCCGGGTGGACG
Source organism: Streptomyces sp. HPF1205 (assembly GCF_020400825.1). Classification (GTDB taxonomy): domain Bacteria; phylum Actinomycetota; class Actinomycetes; order Streptomycetales; family Streptomycetaceae; genus Actinacidiphila. Next base: position 9,060 of record NZ_JAINVH010000010.1, on the reverse strand, counting down.
ACGTGGACGCCGGGTACGCCCTGTGCCTGTCCCACGGAGCCGAAGGCGTCGCGGGACCGGTCGACCGGCCCGCGTGGGGACCGGGCCTGCGCACCGCCCACGTTCGCGACCCCGACGGCAACCTGTGGGAGCTCCAGTCGTACTGACGGCCGCCCGGGACGGTCCGCGACCCTCGCGCGGCGGCGAGCGGCGGATTCCCGGCGGCGGAGCCTCGACCGGCCGGGATCGCGGCGCGGGCGGGCGCGGCCGGCGGCCGGGGGTCCGGCCGCACCCGCGCGCGCCGAGCCCGGCCGGGCCCCCGTACGCGCGACGGCGGGCGAGGGCGGGCGTGTCCGGCGGCGATCCGGGCCGTGGACCGCGGTCGGCCGGTGGCCGCGGTCCGCGCCGGAAGCGGCTTCCTACGCGCCGCCGGGCGCCGCCGGGCCGAGGGCGACGCTCGCCTCCGAGGTGTGGACCAGGAAGGTGAGCGTCTCCTGGAAGTACAGGTCGATGGTGGTCGCGTCGTGGGACAGGTAACCGATGGAGACGTCCTGGCCCAGGACCAGTTCGAAGTCGCCGCCGCGGGTGGACAGCAGGAAGGCGCCGTCGATGGCCGGCGCCCAGATGATCTCGCCGTCCAGCAGCCGGGCGATGTGCTCGTGGATGGGGTAGCCGTGGTCGGAGGTCTCGCTGACCGCCGTGTAGGCGTCGGCGCTCAGCGCCAGCGAGTACGCGCCGTCCACACCGGCGAGCCGCAGGGCGGTCACGGCCTGGGCGATGGCGTTGGGGTAGTCGCGGACGTCGGCGGGCAGGGACAGCCGCGGGTTGGACGAACCCGCCCGGATGCCGGTGATCCCGGCGGCGGGGTAGCCCTCGAAGACGACGCGGTCCTCGGCGTGGGCGAGCTGCCGGGCGGCGTCCTTGACGGGCTGCCAGTCGGCGTCCTTGGCTCCGCGTTCCACGTCGTCGACCTGGCCGCGGTCGACGGTGAAGGGGACCCGCAGCTCGACCACGGGCTGGGACCGCCGGGTGTGCGCGACGACGCCGTCGGCGGGCGCGGCCAGGGCATCGAGGTGGCCGGTGGCCACCGCCGCCAGATCGGCTCCGGCCGGCTCCGGCACGTCGACGACGCGCCGGCCGGCCACATGGCGTTTGAAGGTGCGCCGCGCCTCGGCCTCCAGGTCGGCCCAGGCGGCGGCGGAGATCGGCGCGAGTTCGCGGTGCAGGTTGTTCACGGGGTCGTGCTCCTGTTCAGGTTGCCGATGCCGAGGCTGCCGTCGCCGACGGCCGGGTGGGTGGCGGGGGCCGCGCCCGCGGGCCCGAGGGTCTGCGGGGCCGCGCCGGGAACCGGTTCCCGGGCCGGCCGCCCCGTCAGGACGCCGGCGGCCGGCGGCCCGGGCAGGTCGTCGAGGAAGCCGGCCGGCGGAACGTAGAAAAGGGTGCCGGTCACGGCGGTGGAGAAGTCGAGGATCCGGTCGTACGCCGCGGCCCCGTTGCCGAGGAACATGTGGGCGAGCATCTCCTCGGTGACGTCCGGGGTGCGCGAGTAGCCGATGAAGTACGTGCCGAACTCGCCGCGGCCCGGGCTGCCGAAGGGCATGTTGTCGCGCAGGATCTGCCGCTCCTCGCCGTCCGGACCGGTGATCGTGGTCAGGCCGACGTGGGAGGCCTCCTCGTCCATCTCGACGTTGGAGGTCTTGCGGCGGCCGATGATCCTTTCCTGCGTCTCGACGGGCAGGGCGTTCCAGGCGTCCAGGTCGTGCAGGTACTTCTGCACGATGACGTAGGAGCCGCCGGCGTGGTCGGGGTCCTCGTCGCCGATGAGGACCGCCTCGCGCGCCTCGCGCCCGACCGGGTTCTCGGTGCCGTCGACGAAGCCCAGCAGGTCGCGGTAGTCCAGGAACTTGAAGCCCTGCACCTCGTCGGCGAGCGTGACCGCGCCGGCCAGCCGCTCCATGACGAGCGCGGCCAGCGCGAAGCACAGGTCGAGGCGGGTGGCCCGCAGGTGGAGGAGCAGGTCGCCCGGGGTGGCCGGGGCGCGGTGCCGGGCGCCTTCGAGCGCCCGGAAGGGATGCAGCCCGGCCGGGCGCGGGAAGTCGAACAGCCGGTCCCACGCCTCGGAGCCGATGCCGGCGACGCAGCTCAACGAGCCGTCGGGGGAGCCGAAGCCGACCGACCGCCGCAGTCCCGGCAGATTGGCGAGCAGGTCGCGCACGCGCTCCTCGCCACCGGGGTCGACGGTGAGCACGAGGAAGATCGCTGCGGTGGTCAGAGGGCTGAGCACGGCCTGCGGCTCGGCCCCGGGAGGGGAAGCGGACGTCACAACCGGGCTCTCCTGCGTCGACGGCGGTTCCCGATCATTATGACCACGCGCTCCCTCCTCCGGGCCAGCGCGCTCCTCCGAGCCAGCGCGGGCACCGCCCGGCGCCTGCCCGGCCCCCCTGCCCGGCGCCGGCCCGGCCCCCCTGCGCGGCGCCGGCCCGGCCCCCCTGCGCGGCGCCGCGGTCGCGCGGATCCCGCGCACCACCGCCTCCGCGGTCCTCGACGTGCTCGCCGCCGTCCCGGTCCCCCTGACTGGGTGTGGTGGTCGCATTGGGCGCGTGGCCGGCCGGTCCCGGGCGCCTCTGCCCGTCGCCGTCCGCGGCGGGAGCGGGTGGCGCGGCCGGCACGCCTGACCGCGCCGCCGGGATCCCGGCAATAGGCGCCCGCCGCGGGCAAGACGAAGATTTTGCGATACCGCGCGGCCCGCCGGCACCGCCTCCGACCAGCGCTGTGCCCCGTTCGTCCCGGCGCGCCGCCTTCCCGTTACGACATCTTCACCCGCCCGCCCCTGCTCGGCGTTCTACGCGCGTGGTGTCATGTGCACGCTCATTCCCCCGTTCGAGCGTCACCTCGACTAGGAGCCACGCATGCTGTGGAAGGTCCTCCGCCGCGCCGGCGCCGCCCTCGCGGCCGGCGGCGCCGTGCTCGCCACCGCCATACCAGCGAACGCCGCCACCTATACCGCCTTCGCCTTCTCGCGCAGCGGCAGCCAGCCCACCATCTACAGCTTCATCAACTCGGCCACCACCTCGCTCGACATGACCATGTACGAGCTGGAGGACACCACCGCGGTCGACGACCTCATAGCCCTGGAGCAGAAGGGCGTCACCGTCCGCGTCATTCTGGACCGCCAGCACAAGACCGCCAACAGCTCCGCGTACAACGCCCTCACCGCGGCGGGCGTGGGCGTGGTGTGGTCGCCTTCCACCTTCGTCTACACCCACCAGAAGACGATCACGGTGGACGGCGCCGAGTCGCTGATCCTCACCGGCAACCTGACCTCGCAGTACTACACCACCAGCCGCGACTACGGCGTCTTCGACGACGACAGCCGTGACGTCGCCTCGATCGAGAAGGTCTTCAACGCGGACTACGCGGGCACCTCGATCACCCCGACCGACGGCGACCACCTGCTGTGGTCGCCCACCGACTCCCGCAACCGCCTGCTGACGGTGATCAACGGCGCCACCGCGAAGCTCGACGTCGAGGAACTGGAGCTGAGCGACAGCACGGTGGTCAACGCCATCGTGGCGCGGGCCAAGGCCGGAGTGGCCGTCCGGGTGGTGCTGGAGACCCCGTCCGACTACTCCTCCGAGGTCTCCGCGATCAAGGCGGCCGGAGGCACGGTCGTCGGGTACTCCGACCCCAACGGCTTCTACATCCACGCCAAGGCGATGGTCGCCGACTACGGCCTGTCCACCCAGCAGGTGGAGGCCGGCTCCATGAACCTCAGCTCCAACTCGCTGAGCAACAACCGGGAGCTGGGCCTCATCCTCACCGGGACCGGCGTGGCCGAGTCCGTGGCCACCACGATCGAGACCACCTTCGACGGCGACTACGCGGGCGGCACCCCAGCCTGACCCCGGGGCCGTCGCCCGGCGGCGGCCCGGGTGCTGTCCTCGCGGGTCCGGGTCCGGGTCCGGGGCCGGGTCCGGGGCCGCGGCCTCGACCCCGGACCCGCGCGACCGCGCGCCGTACCGTCCGGCACCGCGGGCGCCTTTCCCTCCACCTTTCCGGGGAGGCGCCGGGCAGGCGCGGGATGGCGCACGGCCCCGTGCGCCGCTTCGTCGGCGGCGTGGTGCGGGGCCGGCTCCGCTGGAGGGCCGTCAGGGCCGCTGACCTGCGCGGTCGTTGGACAGTCACCCCGATTCCGCCCCGGGTGCCGATCGGCAGTACCCTCGTGACCCTCACGGCTCCTCCCGCGGCCCCGGGACGCCCCCCGGGCCTGCCCGCGTGCCGAAACCAGCCCGCTCATGGGGGGCGGACTGGTCGCCGTGCGCCCCGGCGGACCAGCCCGGCCGCCGGCGGGAACCGGGAGCGGAACAGGGCATCGAGGGGCTGCGAGCAGGCCCCTCCCACAGGGTCGGCGCGAGGGGCGGAATCAGGTGGACAACCACGACGGCACGGGCATACCCGGCAAGGGCGAGGAAACGGCAGGGCGACCCCGGCCCACCGGGCGGCGGCGCACCGCCCCGAAGCCCCCGGCGAAGCCGCGCGGGTCCCGGCCCGGGCCCGGCGCGGCCCCCGATACCGACCGCACTTCCGGCCCCACCGGGTCGGCGCCCGCGAAGCCGCCGGCCTCCGAAGCGCAGGCGGCGGCGGACCAGGGACAGGCCGCGGACAAGCCCGCCGGTGCGAAGCCGGGGAAGCGGACGGCGGTGGCGCCCGCGGCGCCCGCGGCCACCGCGAAAGCGGCGGCGGACACCTCGGGTACGTCGGGTACGTCGGGTTCACCGCGCACACCGGGTACGGGGGCGCGGAAGGGCGCCGCCGCGAAGGCGGCCCCGTCCGGAACGGGGAGCGCGCGGACGCCCGACCAGGCGCCGACCGCCGAGGACCGGCAGGCGCGCGGCACGTCCGGTACGAAGGCGCCGGAGAGCGCGGACCCGAACGCGGCACCCGCGACCGCGGCGAACGGAGCGAACGGGCCGACCGGAACCAGCGGATCGGCCGGAGCATCGGACGCGGCGGACGCGGAACCGGGCGAGCAGGCGGCTGCCGGTGGCAAGAAGAAGGCGGCTGGTTCCGCGGCAGCGGCCGCGCCGGCGTCGAGTGGCGCGCGGGCGCGGAAAGGCGCTCCCGCCACGGCGCGTTCAGGCGCGGCAGCGGGCAGCTCAGGGCCGGGCAGGCGGGCGGCGTCCTCGAAGAGGACCCAGGCCGCCAATCCCACGAGCCCCGCGGACCCGGCGAACCCCGCGAAGACTGCGCCGGGCACCCGACGGCAGCGGGCCGCCGCCCCGCCGTCGGCAGACGTGTCCCCGGCGGCAGGACCGTCCGGCGCCGACGGGGGAGGGCAGGGCGCCGCGTCCGACACGGCGTGGCGGGTGCCGGGCTACGTCCACGAGGAGGCACCGGGCGTCCGCGGCTCCGGCCGCGCGGTGCGGGCACGCCGAGAGGCGGACGGCACGCCGGTCGCGCTGACGTACCTGCCGGCCGCGCTGGAAGGCGACGCCGCCTTCCGCGAGGTGTTCGAGGGCGAGGCCGAGGCGCTCGGCGGGCTCGACTCGCCGTACCTCGCCCGGGTCCACGCGTACGTCGAGGACGGGCGGCACGCGGCGCTCGTCGGGGAAGCGGTCGACGGCGTCGGCCTGGACGAATTGCTGCGGACCGGCGGCCCCACCACCCCCGAGGCGGCGCTCGCCGTCCTCAAGGGAACCCTGCTGGGGCTCGCGGCCGCCCACGCGGCGGGCGTCCTCCACCGCGACCTGCGGCCCGCCGACGTGCTCGTCACCCCGGAAGGGGCGGTGAAACTCGCCGGGTTCGGCCTCGCCGCCCGCGGCGCGGAGACCGACGGCCCGCCCGTGGACACCTCCACTTCCTCGCACACCACGGACACCACGGACACCACGGACACCACGGACACCACGGACAGCAAAGACGCCAAGGACTCCGACGGCGCCGAGCACGCGGAGAACGCCGGGCACACCGAGAACGCCGGGCACACCGCGCACACCGCGTACACCGGTCCCGAGCGCCGTGCGGGCGGTCCGGCCAGTGTGGCCGGTGACCTGTACGCGGCGGCGGCCTGCTTCCAGGAGTGCCTCGTCGGGGCGCCGCCGAACCCGGGCACGGGCTCCACGCGGGCCCCGGCGCGCCATGACGCGGTTCCCGCACCCGTACGGCCGCTGGTGGCCTGGGGCACCGCCGGCGAACCGGCCCGACGCCCCTCCGGAGCGGCCGAGTTCGCGGCCGAGTTGGACGCCCTCGCCGTCGCGGCCTACGGCGGGGGCTGGGAGGAGCGGGGCAGGCGTCAACTCGCCGCGCGTGCCGCGGCCCCGACCGGGGATCCGGCCGCCGGTGAGGGTGCGGCCGCGGCGGCGCAGGGCGGCCAGGGGCAGGCCCCCGCGCCGTTCCCCTTCGGCTTCGGCGGCGCCGCGGGCGGCAGCACGAGCGGCGACGCGGCGGGCGCCGGGGGCGGTCGCGGACCCCGCTTCGGGCGGCGACAGAAGATCCTCGCCGCCGTCGTCGCGGGTGTGGTCGTCGTCGGCACCGTGGCCATCGCCGCGGCGGCGTCCGGCAAGGACTCGGGTACCGCGGCCGCGCACCCCGGCCCGACCGGCCCGACCGTGCGGGCGCAGGGGCCGGTGAGCGCCGCACCGCCGGCCACGACGGCCGCGGCTTCCCCGGGCGCCCACCCGTCCGCGTCAGCGTCCCGCACGGCCGCGGCCTCGACACCCGCCGCCCCGGCCACGACCGTCCCCGCCACGACCGCCCCGGCGGCCGACCCCACCACCGTGCCGGCCACCCCCGCCTCCACCGCCCCGGCGAAGCCCTCCCGGCCGGCGGCCGGACCGCATGTGTCGTCCCTGTCCTTCACGGGCTTCCAGTGCTCCAACGGCAAGCGCCGCACGGCGACCGCGACGGTGCTCGTGCGGTACGACGGCACCGCAGCGGGAACGCTGCACCTGACGTGGTGGCGCAGCGCCACGGGGACCCCGCAGGGCGCCGTCACCATGGCCCCGCAGACCGCGCGACTCCCCAAGGGGGCGCAGAGTTACACCTTCACCGACAGCTTCACCTTCACCACCGACCGGGAGCACCCGTACATCGGCCTGACCGTCTCCAGCGACCCGGCCGCCGACTCCGGCAACGGCTCCTACGACGTGGGTTGCCACTGACCGTCCGGTCGTGCCGTCCGCCCGTCGCCCGCCCGATCCGCGCGGGTCGGGCGGGCGACGGGCGCGGTGCCGCGGGCCGCCGGCGGCGCGCCTTCCGCCGGGAACGGAAACGTGCCAGGCTGGCGGGATCCTTGTCGGCCCATGGGGGTCCGGTCGAGAGGGGAACGGCCATGCTCGTCCTGCGCTTCACCGTCGACGACCTGCTGCGTGTGCGCTTCGCTCCCGGCCCGGCGCCGCTGGTGGAGACCGGGCTCGCGCTGGCGGTGCTGCGCGCGGGGACCCCCGATCCCTCTCTGGCCAGGTGGCGCCGCAGCACCACCGCGGAGCTGACCACCCGTGCGAGCACGGCGGCCGGGCGGATGCTCGAACTGCTGCGCCCGGACGGCCTCGGGCCGACCTTCCTGGATCCCCCGCTGGACGGCATCGGCGACGCCCTCGACGCCGTCGCCGCGACCCCGCAGGTGCGCGCCGCCGCCGAGCTGCGGCGGCTGTGGGCGGGACGGGCGGCCGGGCGCGGATCGTGGACCACCGCGCTGGAGCGTCACGAAGGGCGCGCCTGGCGCGAGCTGATCGGCCGACTCGCGACGGTTCACCACGCGGTCGTGGAACCCTGGTGGCCGCGGGTGCGCGTGGGATTCGCCGCGGACGTCGCCTGGCGCGGCCAAGTCCAGCAGCGGCAAGGGCTGCGGGCGATGCTGGCCGGGCTGGTGCCGGGGGCGACCTGGTCCGGGGCCGACCTGCGGCTGCCCGGGCCACGCCCGGCGAGCATCCCGCTGGAGGGCCGGGGGCTGACCCTGCTGCCCTCGCTGCTCTGGCGCGGCGCTCCGCTCCGGACGCGGCACCCCGACGGCTCGCTGCTGCTCGTCTACCCCGCGCTCACGCCCCTGCCACTGGTGCCCCCGCCGGACGACCTGGAGGACCCGCTGGCCGCGCTTCTCGGCCCGACCCGGGCCCACGTGCTCCACCTGCTCGTCGACCCGCACACGACGACGGCCCTGGCCGGTACGCTCGGCATCAGCGTCGCCTCCGCCTCGACCCACGCCAAGACGCTGCGCGCGGCTGGCCTGGTCACGACGGTCCGCACCGGTAAGGAGGTCCGCCACTCCTGCACGGAGCTGGGCAGCCTCCTCCTGGCGGGCGGCCTGGGAGGCGGCGGCGCACCCGGCGCGGTATGACGCGCGGCCGGCTCCCCGCGCAGTGCCCGGCTTCCCGGCGCCGCCCCGCGGGCTCTGCGACGCGGCGGGCGGTCCCGGCGCCGCGGGCGGACCGCCGGCTCGGCCGCCCCCGGCCGCGCACCGGGCCGCAGTGGCCCCTGGGGTCTGTTGTGAGCGCTCACTTCCAACGGTCCGCGTTCGCCGCACGCCGTCGGTCCGCCGGCCCGCGCAACTCACTTGACGCCATGGCGGTGAACGCTAACAATCTGTGCCTAGCGACGGAGCGCAGGACCAACGGGGAAAAGATCCGGTGGGCTTCGTACCCGGCATACCGCGGGGAGGGGCTGATAGCCCGAGTCCACCCGTGGAAGGAAGCGGCTACGGGCGACAACAACCCTGAGCGCGAGCCTGACCAGCAAAAAGCGCTGTTGCCCGACCTGAGTCTGTACCACCACCCCCCACCGCTCAGGCCGCGAGGTACCGGCCGTTGGCGACAAATTGCCCTGCTCCCATGAGCGTGAGCGCTAACAGGCCACTAAAGGCCCTTCTCGAACAGGATGTACATCATGCGTCATATGAGGTCCGGCGGAAAAAGGATCGCGCGCTGGGGCGCCGCCGCGATGGTGATCGCCGTCGTCGCCACCGCGAGCGCCTGCAGCAAGAGCGGAGCGGGCGGCGGTTCCTCGTCCTCCGACTCCAGCCCCGGTCCCTCGTCGAGCAGTTCCGCCGCCGCCTCGATCCAGGGTGACATCACCTTCAACGACGCG
>NZ_JAINVH010000001.1 GCF_020400825.1 Streptomyces sp. HPF1205 | reverse complement strand
TTGAGCATTGCCTCAGCCGAGAACTGCGTCGGCGGGGAGCCGCCCGTCCTGCGGGAACCCCGTCGTCCTGTGCACGGCACGTACCGCTGCGCAAGAGGGCAACGGTTTTTCCAGCGGCCAACGTAGAAGCGCGGGGATGCCGGGTCAAGAGATCGCGCACGGCTACTTTGCCGCGCGGCGCGGGGGTTGACCCGCTCCGGCCCCCGCCCGTGCGTGGGCAGACGGTTTCTCGCCAGGACCCCACCCCCCGCGCACCTGCGCGAAGCCGCGGCCCGGCAGCCGCGAGGGGTCCGGCGGACCGCGCCTCCCCCACGGCGGATTCCGCCCCGTTGCGGAAAACGGATTGCCCAGTCGATGAACAGCGCGGTCGTGCGAAACGGCCCGGCCACCGACCGGTACGGGGGGGGACGACGAAGGGTGGCCGCCGCGGTGTCGGACCGCGGCGGCCACCCTCGTGATGCCGGCCGTCCCAGGCCGTCGGGTCGCCGGCTGTCAGGCTGTCAGACCGTCAGGACATCGGGCCGGATGCTTCCTGCGGCCGTCGGCTACGCCGTGACCTGCACGGTCGCGGTGGCGGACAGGGATCCGCCGTTCTCCGTGGCGGTGACCGTCCACGTCCCGGGCGCGGTGTCCGCCGGGATCCGCAGGGAGACCTCGGCGGCGCCGTTGACGTCGGTGGTGACCGAGCCGAGCGGGGTCGATCCGAGGGTGAGGTCGACGACCGAGTACCGGTGGAACCCGGTCAGGGTGAAGGTCTCCCACTCGCCGGCGGCGACCTCGGCCGGGCTCGCCTTGACCGCCGTCGCGGGGTCTTCCGCGATCCGCACGGTCAGGCTCTTGGTCAGCGAGGTGTTGCCCGCCTTGTCCACCGCGCGGTAGCCGACGACGTAGTCGCCCACGGTGTCGAAGGTGACCGGGGTGCCGGCCGCCACGGTGGTCCAGTCGCCGCCGTTGACGTTGTACGACAGCGTGTCCACCCCGGAGAACGGGTCGCTCGCCCCGAACGTCAGGGAGACGGGGTTACGGGGCGAGCCCTTGGCGGACGACGGGTCCTTGGTGACCGAGGTGACCGGGGCGGTCCTGTCGATGCCGACCGTGAAGGAGCCGGTGGAGCCGTCGAGGACGGCGCCGTCGGACAGCAGGCGCACGCCCACCGTGTTCCGGCCCTGCGCCGCGATCGTGACGGGGTGGACGTAGTCCTCCCACGAGTCGTCGCCGAGGCGGTACTGGATGCGGGCCCCGGGGACGTCCGTGGTCAGGGTGGCCTGGACGTTGCCGGAGTACCAGCCGTTCACCGGCGCCGCCGCCGCTGTCAGCGAGTGGAGCGGGATCAGCGCGGGTGTCAGGGTCCAGAAGTGGTCGGCGGTCGCCGCGTCGGTGGCCGAGGTGTTGGTCGTGGCCGCCGACCCGGGCATGATCGTGCCGTCGCGGCCGCTGCCCGAGGAGTCGAGCGCGGTCGCGCCGCCGGCCTCGTCGAAGGCGTAGTGCACCACGTCGCCGGCGCCGGCCTGGCCGCCGGCCAGAGCGGCCACCTCGGACGCGCTGAGCGCGCGGCCGTAGATGTTGAAGTCGTCGACCGTGGCGTTGAGCGCGGGGTCGCTGCCGTACTGCGACTTGCCGATCCAGTTCCTCGTGCTCGCGCCGAAGGCCGACGGGTGGTTGGTCATCGCGGTGTTGGTGCCGGCCACCTGGCCGTTGACGTACAGGGTGCCGGTGGTGCCCGACAGGGTGACGGTCACCAGGGACCACTGGCCCAGCGGGAGCGTGCCGGTGCCGTTGATCCGCTGCTCGGAGCCGGCGCCGCCGGTGGTGATGGCGTACCGCAGCTCCTTCCCGTCGTTGACGGTGAGGAACATGCTGGCGCCGGAGCCGGTGCCGATGTCGAACAGCCGCGACCACGTGGCGTTGGCGGCCGGCTTCACCCAGGCCGAGACCGTGTAGTCGCCGGTGAGGCCGCTGACCACACCGGTGGGCAGGCTCACGTACCCGGTGGTGTTGCAGAACGAGAGCGCCGAGCCGATCTTCCCGGGCTGCCGCGGCCCGGTCGGGGTGCAGGCGTTGGTGACGGATCCGTCCGTCCACTGGACGACCTGGGCGCCGTCGGCCTTGCTCATGCCGCTGACGGCCAGGACGAGCCCGGTGCCGTAGTCGGCGAACCGGTAGTGCCCCTTGCCGTCGGGTATCGGCTGCCACAGGTGGTCGTCGGTGCCGTCGTCGCTCCACACCACGGCCGGTGCCCCGTTGGCGGTCGAGGCGTCCTGTATGCCGAGTACGAGGCCGCTCTCGGCGTTGACGATCCGGTACAGGCCGGACCCGGCGTCGACGAGTTTCCAGGTCTGCGTCTGGCTGCCGGCCACCGGGCTCGTCTGCTGAACCGGCGTGCCCGAGGTGGTGCCCGAGCCGGCGGTGTCGAGAGCGAGGCCGCTGTTGACGTTGCTGATCGTGTACGTGCCGGCCAGGCTCTTGTCCGGCCCGGTCGCCGGGGTGACCACGACGTGGTAGCCGTAGGCCGGGTTCATCACCACGGGAACGGTGATCGACCCGTCGGACCCCACGGTGTAGTTCGTCTCGGAGATCGTGACCGGTCCTGAGACCGCGGTCGTGCGCCCGTAGGAGGGGGTGAACTCCAGCTTCACGTTGACGTTCTGGCCGAGGTCGAGCTTGTCCAGTCCGTCGATCCGCAGGGCCGAGGGGCCGGAGGCGCCACCGGTGAGGACGTCGAGTTCCTTCTTGTCGTCGGTGACGGAGGCGGCCGCGTCGATGCCGGTCTGGGCGGGCGGGGTGGTGGTGACCATGTTCCCGCTCATGTCGGCGTACCACTTGTAGAGCCAGTAGGCGCCGTTGGGGCTGCCGCCCTGTCCGGTGAGGAGGTCGCCCAGCGCCCCGGACTGGTTCCAGAAGGCGAGTTCGGCGTCGTGCACGCCCAGCCGCTCGAACTTGGCGATGTAGCCCACCAGATTGCCGGGGATGCCCACCTCGGCCGGGGCGGCGTACTCCTCGATCGCGATCGGCCGCGGGCTGATGCCGTACTTCTTCTCCAGGTCGGTGACGGTGGCGATGTCACCGGCGATCTTGGAGGAGCGTTCCAGCTCGTGCCAGGCGATGATGTCCGGCACGGTGTCGGTCGCCACCGCGTTCTTCAGGAAGTTGTCCATGTCGCCGATGTTGTCCGAGAAGCTCGGGCCCTGGATCGGCGTCGTGGTGTCCTTGGAGCGGATCTCGCGGTAGGTCTTGGTCCAGAAGTCCTCGAAGGTGCCGTTGGCGGACTTCCAGGTGTTGTCGGACTCGTTCCAGGGCGCGTACGCGGCCAGGTTCGTGATCCCCGACGCCTTGACCTGCGCGATCTGGTCGTCGACCACGCCCAGCCAGGTGTCCCAGCTGAACTGGTACGGCCAGCCGGCGTAGTAGTCCGACAGCCGGTCGACCACCACCGCTCCCGCGGCCGCGGCCTTCGGGGCGACGGTGATGATGTCGCCGGTCGGCTGCTGGCGGCCGCCCTGGGGCTTTTGCACGAAGGTGTTCGGCTTGATCGCGGCGACCAGGCTGTCGGCCGGGGTCGTGGCGTTGGCCAGGCCGTACAGGCTGCCGGTGGCGACGTGGGTGACCGGGCGGAACGGTTCGTCGGCGTGGATGGCGATCGTGTTGGCCGCCGACGGCCCCGAGGTACCCGCGGCCTGGGCCGACGGTACGGCAACTGCCGCCCCGGCGGCGGCCACCGCGAAGACCGCGAGCACGGCCGCCGGCCGCGCCCCCGCTCTTCGCGCTCGTCTGGTCCTGTGCATGTGTCGCTCCTTTGGATGGGTTCGCCGGCGCCGCCGCGGAGCCGGGTGGTGCTCGGCGGGTTCCCTCGCGGGATGGGGGGCACCGATTCGGGCGGTCCTCGTCCTGCGGCATGGCGTGCCTGTGGACGGTTCGTGGGAAGGTGCCGTCGAGTCGGCGTGGGGACCGGCCGCGTGGCTCGGGAGGTGCGGCGAGCGAAAGGAATGAGCAAAGCCTTTTCCAAGGCTGAAACCTATGGTTGACGCAACCGGTCGTCAAGCGTGCCGGAGCAACTTTTTCCGTGACAGCCCAAGTGCCCGCCCGCGGGGGTGGACAGCAGCAGGAAGAAGGGACTTTCACCCGGGAGAAAACCGTTGCGCAGGCACCGACGACAACGGTCCCGAACCATGAGGAACGGGACCGCGCCGGAACACCGGTCCCTGCCGGGACCGGTGTTCCTCGGGGGACTCGGTCCTTGCCGGACCTCGGCCCTTGGTGTTCTTGAGACCTCACTTCCTGACGGGACTCGGTGCGCGACTCGGCTCGGTGCTCGACGGGACTCAGCCCTCGGCCGGACTCAGTCCTTGACGGCGCCCGCGGTGACCCCGGCGGCGACGTAGCGCTGGGCGAGGACCAGGAGGACGGCGGCGGGGATGGAGGCGACGACGGCGGTGGCCATGATCGCGTTCCATTCCTGGTTGTTGTTGCCGATGTACTTGTAGATGCCGAGGGTGATGGGCCGCATGCTGCCGCCGCCGTCGAGGGTGTTGGCGAAGACGAAGTCCGACCAGGCCCACAGGAAGCTGAACAGCGACACGGTGACGATCGCGTTCCTGCTGACCGGCAGGACCACCGACCAGAAGGTCCGCCAGGAGTCGGCGCCGTCGATCTTGGCCGCGGCCATGAGCTCGTCCGGGATGCCGGACATGAAGGCCGTGAAGATCATGACGCCGAACGGGACGGCGATGGTGGAGTCGGCGACCACCAGGCCCCACCAGGTGTTCATGATGCCCAGGTTGAGGAAGATCCCGTAGAAGCCCATCGCCATCACGATGCCGGGGATCATCTGCGCGATCAGCAGCACCAGGCCGACCACGCCGCCGCCGCGCGGGCGCAGCTTGGCCATGGCGTAGCCGGCGGGCGCCGAGAGCACCAGCGTCAGCGCGACCGTGCCCAGGCCGACAAGGAGGCTGACCCACAGGTACGGCAGCTGGTCGTCCAGGACCGAGCGGTAGCCGCTGAAGGTGGGGTGCAGCGGCAGCAGGTCGGGCGGGTCCTTGCGCATGTCCTGCTGCGGGGTGAGCGAGACGTTGATCATCCAGTACACCGGGAACAGCATGAGCGCGGTGAGCACGATCCCGATGGCGGTGTACCGGCGCGAGGTCTTGCGGACACGGCGGCGGTGCGCCGGCACGGTGTGGTGGGCCGGGGCGGGAACGGGAGCGGCGGCGGGAGCCGGGGTGGTGGTCATGCGCCCTGCCTCCTTTGCACGCGGATGTAGAACAGCCCGAAGACCAGGGCGATCAGGATGAGGATGTTGCCGACGGCGGCGCCGGGGCCGAACTCCGGCAGCAGCGAGCCGAAGCCGAGCCGGTAGGACCAGGTGGCCAGGGTGGACGAGGAGTCGCCCGGCCCGCCCTTGGTCATGATCCAGATCAGGTCGAACACCTTGAGCGTGTAGATCAGGCCGAGCAGCAGGGTGATCGCGGAGACCGGCCGCAGCAGCGGGAAGGTGATCCGCCGGAACTGCTGCCAGGTGCTCGCGCCGTCCAGCGCCGCCGCCTCGTACAGCTCGGCCGGGATGTTCTGCAGGCCGCTGTAGAGGATGACCAGGTTGAACGGGATGCCGATCCAGATGTTGGCGATGATCACCGAGGTCAGCGCCCAGGAGGGCGAGGTGAGCCAGTCCACCTTGCCGACGCCGATCAGGTGCAGTCCGTAGTTGACCACGCCGGACTCGCTGTTGAGCATCCACGACCAGGTCGAGGCGGACACGATCAGCGGCAGCAGCCAGGGGATCAGGAACAGCGCCCGCAGGGTGGGGGCCAGCCGGAAGCCCCGGTTGAAGAACACCGCGAGCGCCAGTCCGAGGACGTACTGGAAGAGGATCGACACGAAGGTGAAGACCATCGTGTTGCGCAGGGCGGTGCCGAACGTCGGGTCGTGCAGGACCTGGTGGAAGTTGTCCCACCCGGAGAAGGGCGCCCCGCCCTGCACGAACGAGCGGACCGTGTAGTGCCGCACCGACAGGTCCACGTTGCGGTACAGCGGATAGGCGTAGAAGGCGCCGAGGTAGGCGACGACCGGGGCCAGGAAGGCCCAGGCGGCGAGCTGCGAGGCGCGCGGGCCGCCGCGGCGCCGGCCGGCACGCGGCCGGCGCCTGCCGTCGGCCGCGGGGCCGGGGTCCCCGCCGGTCGCCCCGGACGCGCCCGGCGGCCGCTTGAGGCCGTCGGCGTGGGCGGTGGTCATACGAGCTCCTAGATCACAAAAGGCTGCGCGGGCGGGTACCAGCACCGCCCCGTCGTACACCGGTACCGTCGCGGCGCCGGGGGAGGCTCCGGACGCCGCGACGGTACCCAGGAGCGCGCTGAGGATCCATGCCGGGCTCCCGACGGCCCGGATCCTCAGCGCGGTCCGGAGGCCGTCGTGCCGCCGGGACGGGCGGCGGCACGACGGGGCCCTGCTCCCGGGTGCCGGACCGGTCCGGTCCGGCACCCGGCCGCACTGGTCCGCCCCCGACGGGGGCGGCGCGTACCGTCAGTTCTGGTGGTTCTCGACGGCTTTCTGCGCGGCCTGGAGCGCCGCCTGCGGGCTCTTGCCGCCGGACAGCGCACCCTGCACGGCCGTCCACAGCTGCTGGGAGATGACGGGGTACTTGGTGCCCAGGCCGCCGCTGGTGCGGCCCCGGGCGGCGCCGACCGCGTCCACCCACGGCTTGAGGTCGGGGTTCTGGCTGACCTGCTGGCTCTGCACGCCGGCGGTGGGAGCGACGTACGACAAGGTCGTGTCGGTGGTCAGCAGGTTGGCGTCGTTGGTCAGGCAGGAGACGATCTTCGCCGAGGTCTTGTAGCGGGCGGCGTC
This sequence comes from Streptomyces sp. HPF1205, assembly GCF_020400825.1. GTDB lineage: Bacteria > Actinomycetota > Actinomycetes > Streptomycetales > Streptomycetaceae > Actinacidiphila. Next base: position 539,543 of record NZ_JAINVH010000001.1, on the reverse strand, counting down.
CTTCTGGACCGGCACGGTCACGAACTCGCCGCCGGTCGGCGCGGGGGCCGGTCCGCCGTCGCGGGCCGGGATCGAGATGACGCCGTAGGGGAAGCCGGCCTTCTTGGCGTTGGCCAGCTGCCAGGTGCCGTTCTCACCGAAGGCGTAGCTGCCGGTGGCGAACTCCTGCCAGCTCGTGGTCTGGGTGTTGTTCAGCACGTCGTTGGGCGCCAGTCCCTTGGAGACCCAGTCCTTCCACAGCGACAGCGCGGACTGGCCGTCGGCGTTGTCCAGGTGGGTCAGGTCGCCCTTGGCGCCCCAGAACCAGGGCAGGAACTGGAAGCTGCCCTCCTCGGTGCCGATCGCGGAGAAGGTGATGCCCTTCTTGCCGGCCGCCTTGACCTTCTCCAGTGCCGCGGTCAGCGAGGCCCAGTCCTTGATGGAGGCGGGGTCGACGTGCGCGGCGGCCAGCACGTTCTTGTTGTAGTACAGCGCCAGGGTGTTGGCGCCGATGGGGACGCCGTACGGGGCGCCGTCCAGGACGCCGGCGCCGATGATGTTGCTCTGGATCGAGGCGGTCGGGATGCCGACGTCGCTCATCTTGTTCAGGATCCCGGCCTGCACCAGCGTGGAGACGACCGGGTTGTCGACCAGCATCACGTCCGGGTCGTTGCCCTGCTGCGCGGCCAGCAGCGCCTTGTTGCCCAGGTCGGTGGTGTCGTACGCGGTGCGCTTGACGGTGACGCCCGCCTTGGTGCCGCAGGCGGCGACCAGCTTCCCCCAGGCCGAGGAACCGTCGAACTGCGGGTAGGGGTCCCAGAACGTGTAGGTGCCCGAAGCTGCGGACGAGGACGAGCCGCCGCCCGAGCCGCCGCAGGCGGCGACCATGGTCAGTGCGCTGCAGGCCGCGACCGCAGCGACGACGGTGCGTGTGTGTCTCATGGCGTTCCTTGACTGGTGCGTGAGGGATACGGGACGTACGGGTCGGGAGGTTGCGGCGGCGGGGTGCGGCGGGTTGTGGCCTAGCTGGTGGGGACCCATACCCGCATCGCTCCGTCCTCGCGGTTGGCCCAGGAGTAGTAGGGGACGGCGGTCAGGGCCGGACCGGCGTCGTGCCGCGGGGTGGACCGGGCGTCGGTGTGGGCGGGCCCGGCGGTGGTGCGGTAGGGCCACCAGCCGTCGTTCGGCAGGGTGCGCCGGTACCCGGCGGCCGTCACGGTCGTGACGCCGCCGAGAAGCTCGGGGTGTTCTTCCTCGGTGAGCGGACCGGTGGGGTCGAGGACGACGTCGTCCAGGCCGCCGGGGTTGTCCACGCCTTCCAGGCAGTAGACGAGCGGGCCGCGCTCGATCGCGACGCAGCCGCGGACCGCGTCCACCCGGGGGTCGGCCTCGACCAGGCGCGGCGCCATGTCCAGCTCCAGCACCACCTCCTCGCCGGCCGTCCACGCGCGCTCCAGCCGCAGCCAGCCGTCGTCCGCGGCAGCGGGCACGTCCTGGCCGGCCACGGACACCCGGTGGCCGGCGCACCACTGCGGGACGCGCAGGGACAGCGTCCACGGCCGGTCCGCCGGCCCCTCCTCCACGGTGACGCGGACGGTGCCCGACCAGGGGAAGTCCGTCTCGACGCGCACGGCGGCCGGGGCGTCGCCGAGCAGCCCGCCGTAGCGGCCGGTGGCGTACTGGTGCAGCTGCAGGCCGCCGGCGTCGGTGGAGGCGACGTAGTGCTCCAGGCTCGCCAGCAGGCGCATGACGTTGGGCGGGCAGCAGGCGCAGCGGAACCAGCGGGTGCGGCGCGCGGACTGGTCGCCGCCGGTGTCGGTGTGGCCGTCGCGGACCTGGAGCGGGTTGACGTAGAGCCACCGCTCGCCGTCCAGCGAGACGCCGGCCAGGAAGCCGTTGAACAGGGTGCGCTCGATCAGGTCGCTGTAGCGGGCCCGGCCGGTCAGCAGCGCCATCCGCCAGCCGAAGTGGACGGAGGCGACGGCCGCGCAGGTCTCGCAGTACGCCCGCTCGTTGGGCAGCTCGAACGGGTCGCCGAAGTCCTCCTCGTCGTGGTGGGCGCCGAGGCCGCCGGTGACGTGGGTCTTGGTCGCCACCATCGCCGTCCACAGCCGCTCGCACGCCGCCAGCAGCTCGCCGTCGCCCGTCTCGGCCGCCAGGTCGGCCGCCGCGGCCAGCAGGTACAGCTGCCGCACCGCGTGTCCCTCCACGTTCTCCTGCTCGCGCAGCGGCACCCGGTCCTGGCAGTACGCCTCGCCGCCCAGCAGCCCGTGGCCGTGACGGTCCACGAAGTACGCCGCCAGGTCCAGGTAGCGCCGCTCCCCGGTCTCCCGGTAGAGCTCGACCAGGGCCGTCTCCACCTCCGGGTGACCGTCGAAACCGTCGATCGGCTTGTCCGGGCCGAAGGTGGCGTCGATCTGGTCGGCGAACCGCACCGCCACCTCCAGCAGCGCCTTGTCGCCCGTGGACCGGTGGTGCGCGACGGCCGCCTGGATCAGGTGGCCCGCGCAGTACAGCTCGTGGCCCCAGCGCAGATCCGTGTAGCGGCCGGCGCCCTTCCCCGCCTGGAACCACGTGTTGAGGTAGCCGTCCGGCTGCTGCGCGGCGGCCACCAGCGCGGTGATCCGCTCCACGTCCGCGGCCAGGGCCGGGTCGTGGGCGTGGCCGAGCTGCCAGGACGCCGCTTCCAGCCACTTGTGGACGTCGGAGTCCATGAACGGGTAGTCGCCCCGGAACTCCCCCTCGGCCTTCCCCGCCGCCAGCCGCAGGTCGTGCAGGTTCCCCGCGGACTCCAGCAGCTCGGGGCCCTGCGGAATCCCCACCCGGGCATTGACCTCGCGGCGGTCGCGCCAGAAGCCGCCCCGGATGTCCGCCGTGACGGCGGGGCGCAGCACGGTCCGAGCCCCGGGGCCCGGCCGGACGGGGCCGGCCGGGACGTGCGGTGACGGATTGCTGTGGGACATGGGACTCCCTGGGAAGTACGGTGAGCGAGGGGCGGGTCACCCGTCATGCGGGCCTGCCGCGGCGACGCGGGTGACAGGACCGTCGGCGGGCCGCCGCAGCTTCGGAAAAATTGGGAAACGGTTTTTCTTCCCCCGAAAGCTAGGAGCGCGCTCCCGCGTGCGTCAAGACTCGCGCAGACCCCAGAATCCATTTTCCCGTAACACTTGGGATACGAGCGGCATGCTGGCAGGATGGGGGCAACCTGTAGGTGAGCAAAGGATTGTCCGTGACAGAGACTGACAGGCGCCCGACGCTGGGGCGGGTGACGCTCGCCGACGTGGCGACCCTGGCCGGCGTCAGCGTGGGCACCGCTTCCAAGGCCCTGCGGGGCAACGGCCGCATGCGGCCCGAGACCCGTGAGCGAGTGCTGGAAGCGGCGCGGCGCCTGGACTTCCAGCCCAACGAGGCCGCTCGCGCGCTTCTGGCCGGACGCACCTGGACGGTCGGCCTGATCACCACCGACGGCATCGGCCGCTTCAGCACCCCCGTCCTGCTCGGGGCCGAGGACGCGCTCGGCGCCGGGAAGATCTCCGTCCTGCTGTGCGACACCCGCGGCGACGCCATCCGCGAACGCCACTACGTCCAGACCCTCCTGGCCCGCCGGGTGGACGGGATCATCGTCACCGGCCGCCGTACCGACCCCCGCCCGCCGCTGCAGGGCCTGCAGAACGTCCCGACCGTCTACGCCCTGACCCCTTCGGAGGATCCGCGGGACATGTCGGTCGCCTCCGACGACGAGGGCGGCGCCCGCCTCGCCGTGGAGCACCTGATCAACTCCGGCCGCCGCCGCATCGCCCACGTCTCCGGTCCGGCCCATCACGCCGCCGCCCGCCACCGCGCCCGGCTCACCGAGGACCTGCTCGGGCAGAACGGGCTGGAACTGTCCGGCGGCCACGTCCACTTCGGCGACTGGAGCGAGGCGTGGGGCCGCCGGGCCGCCCGGAGCGTGCTGCGGACGGCGCCCGACACCGACGCCTTCTTCTGCGGCAACGACCAGATAGCGCGCGGCGTCACCGACACCCTCCGCGAGGACGGCCACCGCGTCCCCGACGACATCGCCGTCGTCGGCTACGACAACTGGGACATCATGGCCCTCGCCTCCCGCCCACCGCTGACGACCATCGACATGAACCTCGGCGAGATCGGCCGGATAGCCGCCCTGCGACTGCTGGACGCCATCGACGGGCGGGGCACCACCGGCGTGGAGACCGTCCCGTGCGGGCTGGTCCTGCGCGAGTCGGCCTGACCGGGTGATCACGGGGCCGCGGACCGCTTGGCCGCGGGCCCGCTGACGACCGGGGGGCCGCGAGGCCGCCCGGCCGGCGCGGATGCGGGTGCCGGTGCCGGCGGGGTCGGTGCGGGTCCCGGTCCGGCACGGTCGGCGGGGCCTGGCGCGGTGCGTGGCCGGGACGGGGCGCGGCCGCGTAAATCCGGTTGCGGCGGAAGGTGTTCGACACGAGCATCGGGGCCTTCCGGCCGGGCGGAGGGACCGTGGGACTCACTGTAAGCGACCGATCCTTGCTCCTGCGGCCGCTGCGGGACGCCGGGGGCCCGCTGCTCACCGGCTACGTACTGCTGCGGGTGGCGGAGGCCCTGGTGCCGGCCGCCGGCGCGGTCACCATGGCCTGGCTGGTCTCGCGGCTCGGCGCGGGCAGCGGTGGCGAGGTGTTCGCCGAGGCACTCGGGCCGCTGCTCGCCTTCGGGGCGGTCCTGCTCGCCGGGCACGTCGTCGACGCGCTGGTGGAGCCGCTGGGGTTCCTCGCCCAGGCCCGGATGGACGGTGCGCACCGGGCCCGCGTCGCCCGGCTCGCGGCGGGCAGCCACACCATCGGCGCCCTGGAGCGGCCGCAGGTGCAGGAGCAGATCCGGCTGGCCCGCGCCGACCCGGACAACTGGACCGAACGCACCCCGGGCCAGGGCGCGCTGGCGCAGGTCGGCGAGTTCGTCCGGATCCTGGGCATCGCCGCCTCGTGCCTGGTGCTGGCCCGCTACGCCTGGTGGCTCGTCCCCGTCGTACTCCTCACCGCGATCACCGCCCGCTCCCTCGCGTACCGGCAGGGCCTGGACTTCATGCGCCTGTGGCTGGCCGGAACCCCGCACGGACGGCGTGCCCACATGTGGGAGGAGGTGCTCAGCGGTCCCGCGGAGGCGAAGGAGGTGCGGGTCTTCGGCTTCGCCGAGTGGGCGGTGCGGCGCGAGCAGCACCACATCCACGGCATGTTCGACCCCGCCTGGGCGGCGAGCGCGCGCCACCTCAACCAGCAGTGGGCCAGGACCGCCCTGACGGTGCTCGGCCTGGCCGCGGCCTATGTGCCGGTGGCCCTGGACGCCGCCCACGGTACGCGGACGGTGGCGGTCGAGACCGCCGTGTTCGCGGCGGCCTGGTCGGTGTTCACCGGGCTGGGCGGCCTCGACTGGCGCAGCCGCGTCGGCGCCCTGCCGGCGCTGCGGGCGGCCAGGAGGCTGGAGCGGGAGCTGAGCGCTCCCGCCGCCCCGTCCGCCCCCGCCGCCCCAACTCCCGCGAGCGTGCCCGAGGGCGCGCCCCTGGTCCGCTTCGAGGGGGTGGAGTTCGGCTACCCCGGCACCGGCCGCAAGGTCCTCGACGGCCTGGACCTGGAGATCCGCCCCGGGGAACTGCTGGCCGTCGTCGGCCTCAACGGCGCCGGCAAGTCGACCCTGATCAAGCTGCTCTCCTCGCTGTACGAACCCACCGCCGGCCGGATCACCGCCGACGGCACCGACATCGCCGCGATCGGGCCGGCCGCCTGGCGCCGCCGGATCGCCGTCGTCTTCCAGGACTTCGTCCGCTACCACCTCACCCTCGCCGACAACGTGACCCTCGGCCAGTGCGACGGCACCGCACCCGACCTCGCCCGCGCCGAAGCCGCCGCCCGCGACGCGGGGCTCGACGAGGTGCTGACCCGGCTGCCGCTGGGCTGGGACACCCCGCTGGCCCGTTCCCGTACCGGCGGGGTGGACCTGTCCGGCGGCCAGTGGCAGCAGGTGGTGCTCGCCCGCGCGCTGTACGCGGTGCGCAGCGGCGCCCGGTTGCTGGTACTGGACGAGCCGACCGCGCACCTGGACGTGCGCACCGAGTTCGACGTCTTCTCCCGGCTGGCCGCGCACCGGGGCGGCAGCAGCGTCGTCCTGATCTCCCACCGGCTGTCCACGGTCCGCCAGGCCGACCGCATCGTGGTGCTCGACGGCGGCCGGATCACCGAGTCCGGCACCCATGACGAACTGATGGCCCTCGGCGGCTCCTACGCCACCATGTTCGCCATCCAGGCCGAGCGCTTCGCCGCCGGCTTCGACGACCGCGTCGAGGAGGAGCTCCTGTGAGGCGGTACCTCGCCCTGTGGGCCGAACTCTTCCGGCTGTCCTGGCGCAGGAAGCCGCGGCTGGTCTGCGGCATGCTGCTGGTCCGGACGGCCGCCGTGGCCGCCGTCGCCGCCTCCGCGCTGTGCCTGCGCGAGGCCGTCGACGCGGGCCTGGCCCACCGCTCGGGCCCGGCCGTCGCGGCCGCCCTGGGCGCGGCGTTCACGTACGCCGTCACCCAGTACCTGCGCGGTGCGACGGGGAGCCTGCGGATCCTGCTGGTGGAGACGGTCGGGCTGACCGACCTCCAGCAGCGGATCTACCGGGACATCGCGGGCGTCGAGGGCCTGGACCACCTGGAGCGTACGGACTTCCTGGACCGCGTCACCGTCGTCCGCAACAGCGCCTGGGGCATCGCCGACAGCCTGTGGGCCTCGGTCGAGGCGGTGTTCAACGTCCTTGAGGTGGTCGTCGCCCTGGTGCTGCTGGGCACCATGAACCCCTGGCTGCTGTTCCTGCTCGCCTTCGCCGCCGTACCGCTGTGGTTCGACCGGCGCGGCCTGCGGGCGGTGAAGGACGCGGAGACGGCCACGGCGGAGGCCTTCCGGCTGCAGCGGCACCTGTTCGGGCTGGCGACCTCCGCCTCGGCGGGCAAGGAGTTGCGCTTGGCCGGTTCCGGACCCGAACTGGCCCGGCGCCAGCGGGAGGCGTGGGACGAGGCGATGCGCGGCCGTGCCAGGGCCCGGATCGGCGCCGCCGTGTGGAAGCTGTCGGGGTGGGGCCTGTTCACCGCGGGCTTCGTCGCCGGACTGGCGCTGGTGACCCACCGGGCGGCGCACGGCCACGGCACCGTCGGCGACATCGTGCTCACCGTCACGGTGGCCAACAACCTGCGCGAGTCCGTGCACTTCGCGGTCCTGCGCGCCACCGACACGGCGGGCGCGAGCCGGCTCATCGAGCCCTACCTGTGGCTGCGCGACTGGGTCGCGGCGGACCGCGCCCGGGTCCGGGGCACGGCCGGCGGGAGGACACCGGAGGTGCTGCGCGAGGGCATCGTCTTCGAGAACGTCAGCTACACCTACCCCGGCACGGACCGGCTCGCCCTGGACGGGGTCGACGTCACGCTGCCCGCCGGCTCGGTGGTCGCGATCGTCGGGGAGTACGGATCGGGCAAGACGACCCTGGTCAAGCTGCTGGCCAAGTTCTACCGCCCGGACGCGGGCCGCATCACGGTGGACGGCGCCGACCTCGCCGAACTGGACACCGGGCAATGGCGCTCCCGGTCCAGCGCCGCCTTCCAGGACTTCGGCCGCCTGCACACCACCTTCGCCGAGGCGGTGGGGCTCGGCGACCTCGCCCATGCCGAGGACCGCGAACGCGTCGCCGAGGCGGTGCGCGCCGCCGACGCCGAGTCGCTGGTGGCCCGGCTGCCCGACGGGCTGGACAGCCAGCTGGGCCGGGAGTTCGACGGTGTGGACCTCTCCGAGGGCCAGTGGCAGAAGACCGCCCTCGCCCGCGCCTCCATGCGACGCGATCCGCTGCTGTTCGTCCTCGACGAGCCGACCGCCTCCCTGGACGCGCCCAGCGAGGACGCCATCTTCTCCCGCTACATGCTGCGGGCCCGGGAACTGGCCGCCCGTACCGGCGCGGTCACCCTGATCGTCTCGCACCGCTTCTCCACGGTCACCGGCGCCGACCTGATCCTGGTCCTGGACCGCGGCCGGCTGGCCGAGGCGGGCACCCACGAGGAGCTCGTCCGCCTCGGCGGCCGGTATGCCGACCTGTACGCGATCCAGGCCGACGCCTACTCCACGGCGTCCGGGGCCGGCTGAGACGAGGTACGGCCCCCGGATACAGCGGGGCTTCCCGGGTCCCGCCGGTGGCGACGCCCGTCTCACCGCCCGAGCCCGGCCTCCTCGGCCACCGCCGCCCTCGCTTCCTCGTCGCGGCCGAGCGCGGCCAGGTGACGCGCCTGCTTGCGCAGGGCCTTGGCCAGGGCGCGGGTGAACATCGCGGGCTGGTGGGCGGCCAGCCGGCGCCGGATGAGGACGGCCTCGCCGACGGCCGCCACCGCCTCCTCGTGGCGGCCCACGGCCGAGAGCCGGGACGCGAGGTTGCTCAGGGAGGTGGCGAGGTGGGGTTCGTGGACGACGGGCCGGACGGCGGCCAGGCGGCGCCGGATCGCCACCGCCTCGGTGATCGCCGCGAGGGCCTCCTCACGGCGGTCCATCGTCCCCAGCCGCACGGCCAGGTTGTTGAGGCTGAAGGCCAGGGCGGGCAGAGCGGCGTCCGGCACGCTCTCGGCGAGGCGGCGGCGGATCTCCACGGCCTCCTCCACGGCGGCCAGCGCCTCCTCGTCGCGGCCCTCGGCCACCAGACGGGTCGACAGATTGCCCAGGTTGGCGGAAAGTGCCTGCAGGTATTGCTCCGGCCTGCGGGCGACCAGCCGGCGGCGGATGGCCACCGCCTCGCGCACCGCGTCCAGCGCCTCCTCCGTCCGGTCGAACTCCCCGAGCCGCAGCGCGAGGTTGTTCAGGCTCTTGGCGAGATCGTCCTCGTAGAGGTCGGGGCGTTCTGCGGCCAGTCGGCGGCGGATCGCCACGGCTTCGCGGATGGCGGTCAGCGCCTCCTCGTGCTGTCCCAGCGCGGCCAGGCGCAGGCTCAGCGCGTTGACGCTCTCCCCCAGGTGCGCCCGGTCCTCGTGCGCTGCGTCCTCGTACGCCCGGTCCTCGTACGCCCGGTCCTCGTGAGCCCGGTCCTCGTGAGCCCGGTCCTCGTACGCCCGGTCCTCGTGAGTCCGGTCCTCGTACGCCTCCGGCGAGTGGACCTCGCACAGTTCGCGCCAGATGGCGACGGCCTCCCGGCTGGCCTCAAGTCCCTCCTCGTACCGGCGCAGCGCCCCGAGGCGGTACGAGGCGCCGTTCAGGGCGCGCGCGTAGGCGGCCGACCGGGTGGGGCCGCCGGCGCGGCCGCGGTGGTGGCGCACCAGGCGCAGCAGGAGCTGGGCGGCGACATCGGCGAGGTTGTGGCTGCTGTGCGGCAGACGGTCCGCCAGGTCCTGCAGGAGCGAGCCGGGGGTGGCCGGGTCGTCGCTGATCCGGCGCAGGGCCTCGACCAGCGGTTTCGGGTTCTCCGTTCGGGTGGCGACCTCGACGGCCGCCGCGGCCAGCCGGCCGGGGTGCGCGGCGCACAGCGCGGTCAGATCGGGGCCGAGCCGGTCGCGCAGGTCGGGCTGGGCGGCGGCCCGGGTGAGGACGGTGAGCAGCCGGACGGCCTGGGCCGGGCCGGTCCCGGGCAGCAGGCTCTCCGGCAGGCGCGGACGGCGGTGCAGGTGGCGGCCGATGAAGCGCTCGGCGAGCCGGTCGGGCTGGAGGCCGTCCCACACGCGGGCGTCGTCCGGCGGGTACAGGGCGCGGATCCAGGCGCGCACGGCGCCCCGCCGGTCGCGGGGCTGGTCGGACAGGTCCGGCACCCTCGCCAGGAGCGCGTCCGCCTCGTCCGTGTCGTCCGCCCCGCACAGGAACGCGGCGGCCAGGGCGTCGGCGAGGGTGTTCATGGTGAGCTGCGGGTGCAGGTGGTGGGCGGCCGCCACGGCCGTCCAGTACCGGCGCTCGTGGACCAGCAGCCGGTCCTCGACCGTCTCGGTGCCGGCGGCGCGGGCGGCCTGCGCGTCCGGGTCGGCGGGAGGGGTCTCGCCGCCGGGGGCAGGGTCGTCGGGGCCAGGGCGACCGCCGGGGCCGGGGCCTGGGCCGCCGGAGCCTGGGCCGTCGGAGCCGGGGCCGTCGGGGGTACGGCGTTCGGCGGGGTCATCGGGCGCCGGATCGCCGGGGTCCGTGCCGACGCGGTCCGTGCCGGTGGCCGCGTCGAGGAGGTCCGCCAGGGCCGTCATGTGCAGGGTGAGGGCGCTCGCCAGGGCGGGCCCGCCCAGCGCCGGCACGGGCAGGTTCGCGGCCAGCGCCGGCCAGGGGTGGTCCTGCCAGCCCCGTACCCGCCGTAGCCCCGCGGCGAAGCCGTCCGCCGCCGCGCGGTAGGCCGCCTCCCGGTCGCCGGCCTCGGGTTCCAGCGGCTTCAGCGCGGTCACCGGGGCCCCGTCGAGCAGTTCCTCGGCCTCGAAGGAGTCGGCGCGGATGTCGTCCCACCAGTCCTCGGCGGTCCGGGCCAGCAGCACCAGCTTGACCTGGACCGCGCCCTCGTTCCTGCCCAGTGCCCGCAGCAGGGCGGACAGTTGGCGCGGGCGCGTCTCGGCGTAGTCGACCACTACGAGCGTGGGAACGGCGGCCGACGCCAGTACGGCCAGGTCCGCGGCGGGGGCGTCGGGGCGCAGCCACAGCGTGGCCCACCGGGGGGTGCCCTGTCCGAGTTCGGTGGCCAGCTGATGGGCCAGGCGGGTCTTGCCCTGTCCTGCCGGGCCGTGGACCAGCCAGGCGCCGAAGCCCGGTTCGCCGCACCAGGCGCGCATGCGGCTGAGCAGGTCCTCCCGGCCCCGGAACGGCACCACCGCGCGCCGGGCCCGCAGCAGCACGGCGGGGGACGCCAGGAGGCCGCCCGCCGTGGGGCGGGTGTCGCCGGTGTCGGCCAACTGCCGCCACTCCACCGGCTCCAGCGCCTCCCCACCGTCCCGCCCCGCGCCGTGCTCGGCCAACGCCGCCCGGAAGGCCGGATCGTGGTGCAGGACGTAGGCGGGTACGACGCCGAGGCCGGCGTGCCCGAAGCCGTCGAGATCGGCGGCGACCACCCCGACGAGCAGGCCGTCGCTGAAGACCGCGGCCCCGGACAGGCCGCTCCAGGGCGAGGTGCCGTCGGCGGTGGGGGCGGGGACCTCGTGCACGGTGACGACGTGCCGGTTGCCGGCCCTGCCGCTCAAGGGGTTCAGGGTGCCGGTCGCCTGCCAGAGCTCGCGGGGGCGGCCGGGACGCTGGACGACGTCGGGCGACCCGGCGAGGTGGCAGGGTGTGCCCGGCCGGTCGGTCACCAGCCGCCCCCAGCCCGGCCCGGCGTCCTCCGGCGGCACCCAGGCCGGGTCGGTGACGGACAGCAGGGCCGCGTCGTCCCGGCCGCCCGGCGTGCCGCGCCAGACCACGGTGGCCCGGCACATGACCTCGTCGCCCGGCCGGAACACCTCGATCCGTTCGGCGCTCGGGACGACATGCGCCGACGTCAGCACCAGCCGCGGCCCGATCACGTATCCCGAGCCCCGCTCGCCCGGTCCCTCCACGGCCACCACTCGCCGACGGTGCACCTGTCCCCCCTGACGGTCGTTCGGCCGGCCGAATGCGCGGCGGGCCGCATCCCGGACTGGGTCGGTCCGTCGCGCCCGGCTCAGTCCGGGATGCGGTCCGCTGTGCCCACGAGGCCCGCCTGCCCGTCCGTACCGCTGTCGCTGCCGCTGCCGCTGCCGCTGCTGACCAGCAGGTCGCCGCCGGTGGCCTTGCGCGGGGTGAGCGTGAACGACACGCGGTGGGTGCGGCCGCGGGAGACCCCCGCCTCGGCCTCCGCGCCGACGGCCCAGAGCCGGAAGCCCGCCTTGGCCTTCGCGTCGGCACGGATCTCCACCTCGAAGTCCATCTGCACGGGCCCGACCGCGAAGACCAGGCCGGGGTGGTCGCCGCCCGCCCCCGCCGCCGCGATCAGCTCGTCGCGCACCGCCGCGACCGCCTCCACCAAGGGAATGTCCACCGAGCCCCGCCCCTCCGCCTCACGCCTTCGCCCACGGTCCGCCGGCGTACGCCGTCATATCGGCCGTACTCGCGTACCGCGCCGTACTCGCCGTACCGCGCCGACACCACCGTAGAGCGCCGGAGCCGCCGGCACAGGCGAAACGGGCGGCCGGGGTCCCCGCCCGTTCACCTCCGCGCGCACGTCCGACGCCCTTGAGCCGTTCGTCCGCGTCCATCCGGCCAAGCGCGCGGCAATGCGCGCACACGGCCTTGTTTGTGACATGAACATGTTCTACCTTCAAGCTCTACCCGCATAGATCCGCTCGGGTTGGTTTCCGTCCTGAACGCGCACCCCACCACCATCCGCCCCGCGCGGGGCGGATGACGCAGCACGCCTCCGGGAGGACCCTTGAACAGATCGATCACGTGGCGCGGTGCCCTGTCGCTCGTGGCATGCGCGGCCACCGTCGCGGCACTGCAGGGCCTGGCGTCGCCGTCGGCCGTCGCGCGGCCGGAGGCCGCCCCGGCCGCCGCGGCTCCTGCCTCCTCCGCCGCCTCCGCCTCCTCCACCGTCAGCCGGGCCGAGGCGCGGACCGCCCGCTCCCTCGCCGCGTCGCTGGCCGACCCCGTCTGGCGCGCCCAGGTGCGCTCCGCCGCGCTGAGCGGCCACGACGTCGACCTGAGCGCGCTGACGGCGGCCTCCACCACGCCGGCCGGCCGGGCACTGGAAGCCCAGGTGAGCGCGGCCGACCAGCGCATCGCCGCGGCCAAGGGGCTCGGCAAGGACGTCGGCTCCCTGCTCCGCCTGCGCCTCGGCACCCAGGCGATGGCCGCCGGGCTGCGGCCCGGCACGGTCCCCCTGGTGGCGGCGGCCGTCACCGGCGGCAAGGCCTCGACGGCCACCGCCTACGACGCCCAGGGACGCACCCACACCCTCGACGCGCGTACCGCGCCGAAGCAGGCCGTGTACGTGATCGACATCGACGGTACGAAGGCCGCCGCGGCGGGCATGTCGGTCATCAACCGCACCCTTCAGGCGGCCGGCCTCGACGCCGGAACCTCGGCCGCGCCCAAGAGCGCGGCCACCGACCGGGCCGCCGCCGCCACCTCCGGCTACTGGGCCACCAAGCTGGACGCGGTCTACCTGACCGACGACGAGGAACCGTGGATCGAAGGCGACGCCGAGATCTACTCGCTCGTCAGCGGCTTCGGCTGGGACGGGAAGGTCCGCGTCGACTCGGTCGACATGCCGTACCTGGACAACGACCACCACACCTACTACCCGAACCAGCTCGTCATCAACTGGTCCAACTACAAGTACGACGCGGCCGACCTGGTGATGATGGAGTCCGACTCGGGCCAGAACTACCAGTCCCTGGCCATCGCCATCGCCGACGCGCTGCTCTACATCACCGACAACGGCGCCTACCAGCCCCTGGTGGACGCCATCCTCAACGCCATCCCCTCGGCCTGGTACACCAACGACGACGACTACGTCGACTCCTGGTACACCATCACCGAGCAGGAGTCGGGCACCATCCACGGCGCCCGCGGCAACGGCTGGATGACCATCGAGCCCTACTGGGTCGCCGGTCTGTGACCTCCGGCCCACCCGGTCGTCACCCGTCCCGCGGCGAGCCGCCAAGGCCCCGGTGGCCCCTCGTACAGAGGGCCACCGGGGCCGACCGCTTCCGGGTCGGGCCCGTGGCCGGGAACGCAGGCTTCAAACGGCCGTTCGGGGGCAACGGAGCGTACGGGGCGACCGACGCCTCACCGGAGCGACCGGCGTCCGCCGACGCCGACCGGGCCACCGCAAAGGAGACTTCACATGCTGGCAGCCGTGGGCGCCGTCATCCTCGCCATCGCCTACCTCATCAACGTCACGAGCACGTCCACGGACGCGGCGTTCACACCCTTCAGCCTGCTGATCGCCGGAGCCTTCTTCGTCGCCCTTCACCTGGCGGGCTTCGGCCACGGCTGGTCCGCCTCGACCAGACGCCGCTGGCGCCGCTGAACGGGCCCCCGCCACGGGCTCGGCCGGCGCGGGCTCAGCCGGTTCGGCCCCAGGTCACGGTGCGGGATCCGGGCGTGAAGCCGCCGAAGGACTGCTCCCAGGACTCACCGGGCCAGTAGTAGGTCACGCGGCCCTCGACGGGCCGGTAGTGGGCCGTGTAGAGCGTTCTCACCCCTTCCTCGTCGACGGACCGGTACAGCGGCGGCTTCAGCATCGCCGCCACGTCCGTACCGGCGGCGCGTATGGCGCGCAGCCGCTCCTGCGTCCGCAGGGCCCGCTCCTGCTCGTCGGTCACCGGCAGGTGCTGGTGATTGGCGGCGCAGGCGTCCGGCGCCACCATCGGGGCGATGTCGGGCCCGACGTACACCGTCAGCGCCTTGGTGGGATCGACGAGGGTGAGGTTCTGGGGGACGGCGATGGGCAGGGAGCGCAGCCTGCCGAGCGCCTCGTCGACGGTGTCGCACGTCTCCAGCAGGTAGCGCACCACGATGAGAATCGCGAAGCCGCGTCCGTGGACGGAACGCCCGCCCCAGGTGAGCGAGACCGCGAGCCCGGCGTCGTTCATCCCGTCCAGCAAGCCCCACAGCACGTCCTGCGTCCCGATCACGGGGCGCAGGAAGCAGGAGGAGACGATGGTCCCCTCGCACTGCTCGGGCAGCAGGTCGTAGTTGCGCAGCAGGGTGCCGTTCCGGCCGATCTGGGTGCAGGACTGGGCGAACGGCCGCAATGCCGCGTGGGTGAGGAGGACTTCCGCCGCGGGCCGGTCGAGCCGGTCGGCCAGGCGGTCCAGTACCGGGACCAGTTCCGGCATGTGCGTACGGAACAGCGTCCGAACGCGGTCCGCGCCCTGCGCGGTCCGGCCCTCCTCGGTCAGCAGGCCCTCCATCTCCTCCCACAGCGTCAGGGCGTGGGCGGCCCACCGCCCGTCGCCGCCGTCACCGACCTCGATCGCCTGGAAGGTCATCTGCTCTTGCCGCATGGCTGCAACTCCCCTGTGGGAAACCGTGGGAATCGGACGAGAGAGGCCAACCTAGTAAATTCCGCGGGGAATTCACCACGCCGGCCGCCGAATGGCCGACCGCCCGGAACCCCGGCCGGAACGCTCGCCGTTTACAGTGGGCCTTCCGCGCGGACACGGCGCGTTATCAGGGGTGGGACACATGATGAGGACGTCGACGGCCGCCGGACGCGCTGCCGTTCTGGCAGTACTGCTGGCCGCAGCGGGCTGCGGCATGCACCACGCGCGGACGGAGCACGGCGCCAAGTCCCCTGCGACCGCGACCACGAAGGCGGCGGGCGCGGCGAAGGACGCCGACAGCGCGGCGTCGAAAGCGGTCGCCGCGGTGGTGGCCCGGATGGACACCAAGAGCTCCGGTTGGATGGTGGAGAGCGAGCGCCGGGGCAGCCGGACGGTCACCCTGTCGGGCTGGCATGTCTGGGGGAGCAGCGGCCTGGGCCTCGACGTCACCGCCTCTCCGGCCGACTTCGGCATGCAGAACGTGAACCGCACCGGCCGCATGGAGATGATCATGAAGGGCGACAGCGAATACCTGTCGATCGACCCGGTGAGGAGCGGAGCGTTCAAGGGACGGCACTGGCTGCGCTACTCGGAGACGGCTGTCGGCGGCAGCGCTCTCACCGACGCGATGAACAAGGCGGGCGCCCGGAACCCGATCGACGCGCTGAGGGCGCCCGCAGCCGCGGGCAGGGTCGCCCTGGTCGGGCGGGAGACGGTGGACGGCAAGCCGACGACCCACTATCACGCGACCGTCGCGGCCGACCCCGCCATCGTCGCGCTGAAGCACGTGCCCGCCACCGCGCAGGCGGACGTGTGGGTCGGCCAGGACGGCTATCCGGTGCGGTACGTCTGGGACGACGGCGAGCAGCGGAACACCTTCGACTTCAAAAGCTTCGGCGGCGCCCGGACCATCCCGACCCCGCCGGCGTCCGACACCATCGACACGAGCAGGAAGCCGGCGACGAACACGGCGACGACGACCGACTGATGTCCGCCGGGCCGGCGCCGCCGAAGGCGACGGACAGCCGGGGCACCCCCGGTGACCCGCGCGGTGGGGCGGGTGGGACTCGAACCCCGGGCGTCAGGGTGTGCGTCGAGTGCGCGGACCGGTGCTCTTCGCCGCCGGACGGGGTGTGTCCCGGGCGGACTCCCGGCGCCAGACACGGGCGGAAACCCCGTTGGCGCGCCGGAAGATCCGCGCGAAGTAGCCGGGGTCGGGCATGCCGACGCGGCGCGCGATCTCGGCCACCGGCAGGTCCGTTCCCGCGAGCAGGCTCCGGGCGTGGACCATGCGGCGTTCGGTGATCCAGTCCACCACCGTGCGGCCGGTGCGCCGCCGTACCACCGTGGTCAAGTGGCCCGGGCTCATTCCGACGCTCGCGGCCACCTCGCGCAGCGACAGCGGTTCGGCGAAGCGCCGCTCGATCACGTCGAACACCTCGGCCAGCAGGGGCTCACTGCTGCGGTGCAGGTCGTCCACCACGTCGACGGCCAGCCGGCCGACATCGACGAGCAGCAGCGTCAGATGCGCCAGCGCGGCTTGCCGGTGTCCCTCCTGCCGCTCGGCCAGCTCCTGTCCGATCTCCCGCATCGTGGCCGCCCACACCGGCCGCCGCGCCGGCGGGACGCGCAGGCGCAGCACCCCGCCCGGCACGTCGTGCAGGAACGGCGACAACAGCGGGTGGGTCCGCCAGGACGGCCACGGCGCCCGGTCGTCGCCGCCCAGGGCGACCGGGTCGAAGAAGACCGCGTACCCCTCACCGATCGGGGCGACGACGGCGGGGTCCACCACCTGGCCGGGGGCCAGCACGTACGCGTCGCCGTCCCGGACCGGGAGACCGGGCCCGGCCGCCGCTGCCGCCACGGCCTGCTCGATGTACAGCAGCACCGGGAAGTCGTGGATGTGGCGCTGTCCGGGGACCGGATGGACGTGCTCGCCCAGCCGCAGCACGCTGACCGGCGGTGTCTGCGGATCGGTCCGGTAGCCGTAGACAGGTACTCCCGCTCGGTAGCGCTCCTGTTTGGCCGACTGGGTCATACGGGCGAAGATAATCCTATTTCTGCCGAGGATCGGTCAACCACAGTCCGGAGATGGGCGCCAGCATGGCTGGTATGACGAAACATCCTCCTATCAAGCACGCCGACGGTCACCGCCACGACTACCTGCCCGCCGCCGGCCGGGACGCCTTCCTGCCGTTCTACGACATCCTCAGCTCCGCCCTCGGCGTGCCGAAGCTCCACCGCGCCCTGATCGACCGGGCGGAACTCGCCGACGGGCAGGTGGCACTCGAGATCGGCTGCGGCACCGGCACCCTGTGCCTGCGCGCCAAACAGGCCCACCCCGGCGTGCGGGTCGTCGGCCTCGACCCCGATCCCCTGGCCCTCGCCCGCGCGCGGCGGAAGACCGGCGGGCTGACCGGAATCCGTTTCGAGCAGGGCTACGCGCAGCGGCTTCCCTTCGACGACGCCGCCTTCGACCGGGTGCTGTCGTCGTTGATGCTGCACCACCTCGACGACGACGGGAAGGCCGCGTCCCTCGCGGAGGCGCTGCGCGTACTGCGGCCGGGCGGCAGCCTGTACGTGCTCGACATGACCGGGGACCTGCACGGGGTGCACGGCCTCATGGCCCGGCGCATGTCGAGGTCCGGCCACCGGGCCGGGGACGACGATCTGCCGCGCCTGCTGGCCGCCGCCGGTTTCGCGTGCGACGAGGTGGCCACCCACCGGCACCGCGTCATGGGCCGCGTCGCCTTCTACCGTGCCGTGCGGCCCGCGTGAGGCCGGCCGAGTACCACCCACCGCCCGCCGCACGCGGCCGGCGAGTCGGGCGGTGTTCCTTGCCGGTGCCGCCGGGCCCGGTGTGCCCGGGCGCGGGTGCGCCCGGGCAGGCGGGGATCAGCCCGTGGTGCAGGCCGCGCCGTTGAGGGTGAAGGCCGTGGGCGGAGTGAAGGAGCCGGAATCCGTGCCCTGGAAGCCGAAGGACTGGCTTCCGCCCGCTGGGATCTGGGCGTTGTAGGACACGTTCGTGGCGGTCACCGAGCCCGAGGACGGACTGATGGTGGCGTTCCAGGCGTTCGTGACCGCCTCGCCGGAGGGAAGCGTGAAGCCGACCTTCCAGCCGTTGATGGCGCTGGAACCGGTGTTCGCGACCGTCACGTTGGCGGTGAAGCCGCCGTTCCAGCTCTGCGGGGTGAAGGTCACCGTGCAGGCCGCGGAGCCGGTGCCGCCGGTCGTGCCTCCGGTGGTCCCGCCGGTCGTGCCGCCGGTCGTGCCTCCGGTGGTGCCGCCCGTGGTGCCGCCCGTGGTTCCACCGGTAGTCCCGCCCGTGGTTCCACCGGTCGTGCCCCCGGTCGAGCCGACGGTGATGTCGGAGTTGCCGGAGGACCCGTAGCCCTCAGTGGCCAGGATCTCGTAGTTCGGAGTGCCGAGGTTCAGGCCCGCCCGCGCCCACGCGTTGAAGAAGTTGGCCACGGTGATGGTGCCGCCGGTGCGCTTCGCCTCGCGGATCGCCCAGTATTGGTAGAACGTCGCGGTGCCGATGATCGACGGCTCGTTGACGCGCTGGGTCCGGTACAGGTCGTACGTGCTGCCGTCGCTGCTGACCGAGCCCAGCTTGGTGGCGCCGGAACTCGGGTTGTAGTTGCCGTAGTTGTCGACGATGTAGTACTCGATGAGCGGGTTCGTGGTCCAGCCGTAGAGCGACAGGTAGCAGTTGCCGTTGCAGTTCCAGGTGCCCGAGTAGGTCACGGGCGCCGTCGTGCCCGGGTTCCAGCCCTTGCCGGCCACGAAGTTGTTCACGTTGTTCCACTGGGTGCTGTACTCGCCACCGGCTTTCAGGGTCATGGACGCCTGACCGCTGTTCTGGCTCCAGAAGGAGTAGAAGTAGCCGTTGTTGGTGCCGGTGCTGTTCGAGGTGACGACCGTGTCGGCGCTGGCGGTGCCGGGCAGGAGCAGCGCGGCCAGGGCGGCCAGCACCACGGCGCAGACGCCGCTGAGCAGGAGTTGGACGCGGCCCCGTCTGCGGTGGTCGGGATGTGCGAGCGCGTGGTTCATGTACTGATTCCTCCTCCGAAGACTGGCGTGGGGGGGCCGGGCGGGTGCCCGCACGGCCCGTACGCGAGGAGGCGCGGCGGATCGTACGGCGCAGCCGGACTGGCCGGTCGTCGTGGCGCCCGGCGGCCAGAGGACCGGGCCGCTTGTGGCGGCCCGTACCGACAGCGGTTGCGGCCTGTCGATGCCGACAGTGTTGATTCGAGCGCGTGGAGTGTCAACGGTTTCGGCAATCATTTCGAAAGGGTCGGTCCGGTGTGGCGAGCTTGGGGAGGCAGGTTCATCCAGTTCACGGCGGAGAGGATGGAATGGGGCGAACGGTTTCGATCGGGTGTCGCCTGTCTGGCGCAAGGTATCGGGGACAGCAATGTCGAAACTTTCGGCAATCGGTTCCGGCCGCCGCCCGGCCGTACGAGGACCGCGTACGAGCACCGGGCCCGGCGCGGGCTGCCGCACGATGCCGCCATGAGCGAGATCGTCCTGATGCCGGATCCGAAGGCCGTCGGCATGTCGAGGAGTGCGGCGAGAGCCTGGTGGACGTCCGCCGCGGTGGCGCGTTGCTCGTCGACGGCCGCAAGCACGACCCGGCGGGTGCCTTCGCGCATCTTCGGGAAGGCGTCCCGGAGCGGCTGCTGCGGTGCGGCCACACCTACGCCCAGCTCGCCGCCGGGTACAGCGTCGGGATCGCCACCGTCTACCGATACATCGGGGAGGCAGGCGAGGTCCTGGCAGCCCTCGCCCCCGACCTCACCACAGCGATCCGCACTGCCGCCCGCAAGCGGTTCGGTGAAGGCAAAGATCTTCCCCTTCGCCGAATTCACCGGCGCCAAGATCACCCAGGTCAACCGGGGCGCCCCCGGTGACCCGCGTGGTGGGGCGGGTGGGACTCGAACCCACGACCGACGGATTATGAGTCCGCTGCTCTAACCGGCTGAGCTACCGCCCCGTACGGTGCGCCGTGCGCGCCGTCTGCCGCAGCATAGCCGCTCATACGATCTGTCGCCCTCGCGGGTCACAGACAGGTCGTGGAGTGGACTCGCCGGAGCCCGTCGGGGCTGCCGCGGCGCGCCGCGAGGGGGCGGTGAAGGGCGGCGGCGGGCGGCGGCGGGCGTGAAAAAGGACCCCGGAGGGTCCTGATCCACTGTGATGGTCGCGCTCCCCCGACTGGACTCGAACCAGTAACCTGCCGGTTAACAGCCGGCTGCTCTGCCAATTGAGCTACGGAGGACCGAGCTCCCCCGACTGGACTCGAACCAGTAACCTGCCGGTTAACAGCCGGCTGCTCTGCCAATTGAGCTACGGAGGATCGCCCTGTGTGCGCCGAATGCACCCACCGGGGTCATCCCGGGGGGCGCGCGATCGGTGCGACACATACATTAGCGCAAGTGGGGGGGTGCTCCGCCAACCGCTTCCGCCGGGTTGCCGACGGGCTTGCCGACGGGGTTGCCGCCGGGGTGGGCAGGGTAGGCGCCGAACAGCCCGCTAGGTACGAGTGAAGGGTGGAGCCATGCGCTACCGGCTGACGTTCATCGTGGGTGCCGTGGTCGGTTACGTGCTCGGCGCGCGCGCCGGGCGGGAGCGGTACGAGCAGTTGCGCGCCCAGGCGCAGAAGCTCGCCCAGAACCCCGCGGTACGCAATACGGCGGAGGCGGCCGTGCTGCAGGGCCGCAAGTCCGCCGTCAAGGCCGCCGAGACCGTGTCCGCCAAGGTGGGCGACCACCTGCCCGGCCCGCTGGCCGAGAAGGTGCGGGCGCTGCGCAACGGAAGCGCGCCGGAGGACGACTGGGGCACGTCGAACACGTGACCCCCGTTCGCCATGCCCCGCCCCCTCCCCGTAGGGCATCATCGGCCCCATGGGGAAAGTCGCGGGCATAGACAGTTCGACCACCGGCACCACGATCGTGGTGTGCGACAGCGACAGCGGGGCCGTGCTCAAGCAGGGGCACGCCCCGCATCCGCTCGGCGAGGGGGAGCACCCCTCCGAGCTGGACCCGCAGGCGTGGCTGCTGTCGCTCGGTGAGGCCGCCAAGGGCGGGGTGCTGGAGGGCGTGCAGGCCATCGGTATCTCCGGCCAGCAGCACGGGCTGCTCGCGCTGGACGCCGGCGGGGTCACCGTGCGCCCGGCCCTGCTCCGCGGCGACAAGCGGGCCCAGGTGCAGGCCGCCGACCTGCTGGAGGAGCTGGGCGGGCCGGCCGGCTGGGCCGAAGCCGTCGGCACCCTGCCGCAGGCCGCGCACCCGGTGTCCAAACTGCGCTGGCTGGCCCAGCACGAACCGGCCGCCGCCAAGCGCGTGGCCCACGTACTCCTTCCCCACGACTGGCTGGTGTGGCAGTTGCTCGGCCAGCCCGCCCGCCGTACCACCGACCGCGGCGACGCCTCCTGCACGGGCTACTGGTCGGCGGCCACCGGCGAGTACCGGACCGACCTGGTGGAGCGGGCGCTGGGGCACGCGGTGCGGCTGCCCGACGTGCTCGCCCCCGCCGAACCGGCCGGCCAGACCCCGGAGGGCCTGCTGATCTCGGCCGGTACCGGCGAGACCATGGCCGCCGCGCTGGGCCTGGGCCTCGGTCCGGGCGACGCGGTGATCTCCCTGGGCGCGGGCGGCACCGTCTTCGCGGTGCACCACGAGGCGGTGAAGGACCCCACGGGTACGGTCACCGCGTACGCCGACGCCACCGGCCGCCATCTGCCGCAGGTCCAGGTGCGCAACGCGGTACGTACCCTGCGCGGCACCGCCGAACTGCTCGGCACCGACCTGGCGGGCCTGTCGGAGCTGGCGCTGCGCTCGACCCCGGGCGCGTACGGGCTGGTGCTGCTGCCCTACCTGGAGGGCGAGCGGACCCCGGACCTTCCGCACACCGCGGGCACCCTCGCCGGGCTGCGCCGGGAGTCGATGAAGCCGGAGCACCTCGCCAGGGCCGCCTTCGAGGGCATGCTGTGCGCGCTCACGGACGCGCTGGACGTGCTGCGCAACAAGGGTGTCCCGGTGCACCGGGTGTTCCTGCTGGGCGCGGCGGCCGAGCTGCCCGCCGTCCAGGCGATCGCGCCGGCCCTGTTCGGCACCCTGGTGGTCGTACCGCCCGCGGCCGAGTACGCGGCGCTGGGCGCCGCCCGGCAGGCCGCCTGGTCGCTGGGCGCGGTGCTGGGCACGCAGTCGCAGAGCGAGCCGCCGCGGTGGTCGCAGCCCGCGGCCGGACTGCTGGACCCGGGCGACGAGGCGGCCGTGGGGTCGGCGGTGCGGCAGCAGTACCGGGCGGTACGGGAGCACACCCATCCCGGGGCCTTTTCCGCCCTTTAACCGTGTGCGGCGGCGACTCGTCGGAAGATAGCTTTGTATCCCTCTGTTGTCCGTCCGTTGCTCTCCATACTGTTCCGATATATCGTTGAGGTATCACGAACGGTCTGCGAGTCCCGTCGTGCCCCGGGAGCGCCCCCGGAGCGGGTCTCCCGGGAAGCCCGCGGGATTCGTGCCGTTCACGGCTCAACCCGCAGCGCCCGCAGCGCGTCCTTTCGGGACGGGCGCGGGCCGCCCCGCGCCCGCACCCGAGAACCGCCCGCACCAAAAGCTCCACCCGCACCGCCGGAACCCCCGTACCGCCTGTTTCCGCACGCCCGCCCACCCACCGATGGATTCGTCACCAAGGACTGAAGTGTGCTGATCCGACTTCTCCGGTCCCATGTCGGACCCTACAAGCGCCCCATCGGCATCCTGGTGCTGCTGCAGCTCGTGCAGACCATCGCTGCCCTGTTCCTCCCGACTCTCAACGCGGACATCATCGACAACGGGGTCGTCAAGGGCGACACCGGATACATCCTCGGCATGGGCGGGACCATGCTCGGGGTCACCGTGGTCCAGGTCGGCTGCGCGATAGGCGCGGTCTACTTCGGCGCGCGGACCGCCATGGCCGTGGGCCGCGACATGCGCTCGTCGGTCTTCCGCCGGGTGCAGAGCTTCTCGGCCCGCGAGGTCGGCCAGTTCGGCGCCCCCTCGCTGATCACCCGCACCACCAACGACGTCCAGCAGGTGCAGATGCTGGTGCTGATGACCTTCACCATGATGGTCTCGGCGCCGATCATGTGCTTCGGCGGCATCATCATGGCGCTCGGCCAGGACGTGCCGCTGTCCTCGCTGCTGCTGGCGGTGGTCCCGGTGCTCGGGATCGCGGTGAGCCTGATCGTCCGGCGGCTGCGCCCGATCTTCCGCACCATGCAGACCCGTGTGGACACCGTCAACCGTGTGCTGCGCGAGCAGATCAGCGGCATCCGGGTGATCCGGGCCTTCGTGAAGGACGACTACGAGAAGCGCCGGTTCAAGGGCGCCAACGACGAGGTCACCGAGGCGTCGCTGGCCTCCGGCCGGCTGCTGGCGCTGATGTTCCCGACCGTGATGGCGATCGTGAACATCTCCAGCGTCGCCGTCCTGTGGTTCGGCGCCCACCGCATCGACAGCGGCGGCATGAAGATCGGCGCGCTGACGGCGTTCCTCAGCTACCTGATGCAGATCCTGATGTCGGTCATGATGGCCACCTTCATGTTCATGATGGTGCCGCGCGCCGAGGTGTGCGCCGAGCGCATCCAGGACGTGCTGAGCACCGACTCCAGCGTGGTGCCGCCGGCCGCGCCGGTCACCGCCTTGCGCAGGCACGGCGAGCTGGAGCTGTTCAACGTCGACTTCGCCTATCCCGGCGCCGAGGCGGCCGTGCTGCGCGGGGTGAGCCTGATCGCCCGGCCCGGCGAGACCACCGCGGTGATCGGCTCCACCGGCAGCGGCAAGTCCACGCTGCTCGGCCTGATCCCGCGGCTGTACGACGCGACCGGCGGCCAGGTGCTGATCGACGGGGAGGACGTGGCGGAACTCGACCCGGCGCTGCTGGCCGAGACCGTCGGCCTGGTCCCGCAGAAGCCGTATCTGTTCTCCGGCACGGTGGCCTCCAACCTCCGCTACGGGCGGCCGGAGGCGACCGACGAGGAACTGTGGCACGCGCTGGAGGTGGCGCAGGCCAAGGACTTCGTGGCCAAGCTGGAGGGCGGCCTGGAGGCGCCGATCGCGCAGGGCGGCAGCAACGTCTCCGGCGGCCAGCGGCAGCGCCTGGCCATCGCCCGGGCGCTGGTGCGGCGCCCGGAGATCTACCTCTTCGACGACTCCTTCTCCGCCCTGGACTACGCCACCGACGCCGCGCTGCGCCGCGCGCTGGCCCACGAGACGTCCGACGCCACGGTCGTGATCGTCGCCCAGCGGGTGTCCACCATCCGCGACGCCGACCGCATCGTCGTCCTCGACGAGGGCCGGGTCGTCGGCACCGGCACCCACGCCGAACTCATGGCGGACAACGAGACGTACCGCGAGATCGTGCTGTCCCAGCTCACCGAACAGGAGGCCGCGGCGTGAGCGACGGCGACCCGAAGAAGGCGCCCGCGCGACGGGGACCCGCGCCCATGGCGGGCCCCGCCCGGTTCATGAGCGGTGGGCCGATCGAGCGGTCCATGGACTTCAAGGGCTCCCTGAAGCGGCTGATCGCCCTCATGCGGCCGGACCGGGTGCTGCTGGTCACGGTACTGGCCCTGGGCACCTGCAGCGTGGCGCTCGCGGTGACCGGCCCGAAGATCCTCGGCCGCGCCACCGACCTGATCTTCGCCGGCGTGATCGGCAAGCAGCTCAAGGGCGGCTCGAAGGCCGACGTCCTGCACTACCTGCACGAGCACGGCAAGGGCGGCGTCGCCGACATGCTGGGGGGCATCGACTTCACGCCCGGCAAGGGCATGGACTTCGGCGCCATCGGCTCGGTGCTGCTGCTGGCGCTCGGCGTCTACCTGGGTGCCGCGCTGCTGAGCGTCGTGCAGATGCGCACCGCGACCCTGGTCATCAACCGCGCGGTCTACCGGCTGCGCGAGGACGTCGAGGCCAAGCTGTCGCGGCTGCCCCTGTCGTACTTCGACCAGCAGCCGCGCGGCGAGGTGCTCAGCCGGGCCACCAACGACATCGACAACATCGGCCAGACGATGCAGCAGACCATGGGCCAGCTCATCAACTCGCTGCTGACCATCGTCGGCGTGCTGGCGATGATGTTCTGGATCTCCTGGCTGCTGGCGCTGGTGGCCCTGGTGACCGTGCCGGCCACGCTGGTCGTGGCGACCAGGGTCGGCAAGCGCGCCCAGCCGCAGTTCGTGCAGCAGTGGAAGACCACCGGCAGCCTCAACGCGCACATCGAGGAGATGTACACCGGGCACTCCCTGGTGAAGG
Source organism: Streptomyces sp. HPF1205 (assembly GCF_020400825.1). Lineage (GTDB taxonomy): Bacteria > Actinomycetota > Actinomycetes > Streptomycetales > Streptomycetaceae > Actinacidiphila. Next base: position 514,265 of record NZ_JAINVH010000001.1, on the reverse strand, counting down.
TCTTCGGCCGGGCCGCGGAGTCCCAGGAGGTCTTCGACAAGGAGAACGAGGCGCTCTTCCAGTCGGGCTTCCGCGCCCAGTTCATCTCGGGCACGATCCAGCCGCTGATGATGTTCATCGGCAACATCCAGTACGTGGCGATCGCCGTCGTCGGCGGCCTGCGGGTCGCCTCGGGCGCGCTGTCCATCGGCGACGTGCAGGCGTTCATCCAGTACTCGCGCCAGTTCAGCCAGCCGCTGACGCAGGTGGCGAGCATGTCCAACCTGATCCAGTCCGGCGTGGCCTCGGCGGAGCGGGTCTTCGAACTCCTCGACGCCGAGGAGCAGTCGCCCGAGCCGAAGGCGCTGGCCCTGCCGGCGAACCTGACCGGCAAGGTCGTCCTGGAGGACGTCTCGTTCCGCTACCTGCCCGACAAGCCGCTCATCGACAACCTGTCGCTGAAGGTCGAGCCGGGCAACACCGTCGCGATCGTCGGCCCGACCGGGGCCGGCAAGACCACCCTGGTGAACCTGCTGATGCGGTTCTACGAGGTGTCCGGCGGCCGGATCACCCTCGACGGCACCGACATCTCGGCGATCTCCCGCGAGGAGCTGCGCGCGGGCATCGGCATGGTGCTGCAGGACACGTGGCTGTTCGGCGGCACGATCGCGGAGAACATCGGCTACGGCCACGAGGGCGCCACCCGCGAGGAGATCGAGGCGGCGGCCCGGGCCGCCCACGCCGACCGTTTCATCCGCACCCTCCCCGAGGGCTACGACACGGTCATCGACGACGAGGGCAGCGGGGTCAGCGCGGGCGAGAAGCAGCTGATCACGATCGCCCGGGCGTTCCTGTCCGACCCGAGGATCCTGGTGCTGGACGAGGCGACCAGCTCGGTCGACACCCGTACCGAGGTGCTCATCCAGCGGGCGATGGCCAAGCTCAGCCACGGCCGTACCAGCTTCGTCATCGCCCACCGGCTGTCCACGATCCGTGACGCCGACGTCATCCTCGTCATGGAGTCCGGCTCGATCGTCGAGCAGGGCACGCACGAGGAGCTGCTCGCCGCGGACGGGGCCTACGCGCGCCTGTACGCGGCCCAGTTCGCCCAGGCGGTGGCGGAGGTCGACTGACCGGGCCGCACGGCGGGACACACCGGAGGGGCGCGGGCGGACCCCGCGCCCCTTCGTCCGGGCGGCCGTGCGCGGTAGCCTGTGCGCTCTCGCACGGCCGTCGCCCGGAAGGCACAGATCATGAGCAGTACCGCCACCGCGCCCCAGCCCGCCCGCACCGGGGCGGCCCAGCGGCCGGGGAGCACGCCCAAGGGGTCCGGGCAGGGCCGGGACCACCGCTGCGCCCGCGGCGCGCTCACGCCCCTGGCCAGGCGCAGCGCGCGCGTCCCGATCTGGTACCTGCGCCTGATAGGGCTGCTCAACCTCGCGGGCGGCGTCTCCCTGTCGGCCCGCCAGGAGGTCTACGACCACAACACCGGGCACCTGTTCACCCCGTTCATGCTCTTCGCGGGGTACGGCTCCGCGGCCGTCGCGTTCTTCATGGCGATGATGCTGGCCCGTCACAAGCGGCTGGCCTGGTGGGTGTTCACGGGCCTGTGCGGGGCCTACGCGGGGTTGTCGGTGGGGTGGCTGTGCCTGCACGACCTGCGGCAGCGCCCGTTCAACTGGGTGTCCACCGCCGTCACGCTGGCCGTGCTGGTCTTCGCGCTGCTCGGCCGCAAGGAGTTCTACGGCAAGGGCGACCGGACCAACCCGCAGCTCGCACTGGCCGTCCTGGGCGCGGGCGCGCTGCTGTCGGTGCTGGTCGGCACCACCCTGGTCACGGCGGTCGGCCCGGACCGGGCCAGTGTCGGCGACCGCGTCTGGTACGTGGCGCTGCGCCTGGGCACCCTCAGCCGCGACGACGACCTGGCCCCCAACCTCCACGTCACCACGTGGGTGAGCACGGGCATCAACCTGGCCGGCCTGGTCCTGCTGCTGGCGGCGCTGTACGCGCTGTTCCGCTCGCCGCGCGGCCGCGAGCTGCAGACCAGGGAGGACGAGGACCGGCTGCGCGCGCTGCTGGCGGCGCACGGCGCCCGGGACTCGCTGGGCTACTTCGCGCTGCGCCGCGACAAGTCGGTGGTCTTCTCCCCCAGCGGCAAGGCCGCGATCGCCTACCGGGTGGTCGGCGGGGTCGCGCTGGCCTCGGGCGATCCGATCGGCGACGTGGAGGCGTGGCCCGGCGCGATCGACGCCTGGCTGGCGGAGGCCCGCGACCACGCCTGGATCCCGGCGGTGATGGGCGCCGGCGAGGAGGGCGGCACGGTCTACGCCCGGTTCGGCCTGGACGCGCTGGAACTGGGTGACGAGGCGATCGTGGAGACGGACGACTTCTCGCTCGACGGGCGGGCGATGCGCGGGGTGCGGCAGGCGTACAACCGGGTCCGCAGGGCCGGCTACACCACCCGTATCCGCCGCCACCGCGAGATCCCCGCCGAGGAGATGGCCGGCCTGGTCGCGGCGGCCGACCGGTGGCGCGACGGGCAGACCGAGCGCGGCTTCTCGATGGCGCTGGGCCGGCTCGGGGACCCGGCCGACGGCGAGTGCGTGATGATCGAGTGCCACGACGCCGACGGCGAGCTGCGGGCGCTGCTGAGCTTCGTGCCGTGGGGGCCGTCGGGCCTGTCGCTGGACCTGATGCGGCGCGACCGCGAGGGTGAGAACGGCCTGGTGGAGTTCATGGTGCTGGACCTCATCGAGCGCGCCCGGGAGGTGGGCGTCGAGCGGCTGTCGCTGAACTTCGCGATGTTCCGCTCGGTGTTCGAGGACGGCGCCCGGCTGGGCGCGGGCCCGGTGCTGCGGATGTGGCGTTCGGCGCTGATGTTCTTCTCCCGCTGGTGGCAGCTGGAGTCGCTGTACCGGGCCAACGCGAAGTACCGGCCGATCTGGGAGCCGCGGTTCCTGCTGTTCGCCAAGAGCGCGCACCTGCCCAGGATCGGGCTGGCCAGCGCCCGCGCCGAGGGCTTCATCGTGGCCCCGCGCCCTCTGGCCCGGCTGCGCGGCGACGCTTAGGGCGGGCGCGGGCGGTACGGGCAGTACGCGCGGCACGAGCGGCACGGGCGGCACGCGCGGCACGGCGGAAAAAAAGGGTGACGTGTTCTGTCACCATTGGCAGGCACCGTGGTGGCATGAACGACAACCACAACCACAACAGCGGCAGCACACCGCCCGCCGACCGGGAGGGCCCCCTCGCGGGCCGGATCGCGCTCGTCGCCGGGGCCACGCGCGGCGCCGGGCGTGCTCTCGCGGTCGAGCTCGGCCGCGCCGGGGCCACCGTCTACGTCACCGGCCGCACCACCCGCGGGCACGTCAGCGAGGTCGGCCGGGCCACGGAGACCATCGAGGAGACCGCGGAGCTGGTCACGGCGGCCGGCGGCACCGGCATCGCGGTGCCCACCGACCACCTCGACGAGGACCGGGTACGCGCCCTGGTCGAGCGCGTCGACCGCGACCAGGGACGGCTGGACATCCTCTTCAACGACCTGTGGGGCGGCGAGCACCTGCTCGCCGGCTCCGTCTTCGGCAAGAAGAGCTGGCAGACACCGCTCGCCGACGGCCTGCGCATCCTGGACCTGGGCGTGCGCTCCCACCTGATCACCGCGGCTCTGGCACTGCCGCTGCTGATCCGCTCGGACGCGCCGCTGCACGTGGAGGTCACCGACGGCACGGCCGCCTTCAACCGCCGCTACCGCGAGAACCTCTACTACGACCTGGCCAAGAACGCCCCGATCCGCATCGCCTTCGGGCTGGGCCAGGAGCTGGCGGAGTACGGGGGCACGGCCGTCGCCGTGACGCCCGGCTTCCTGCGCTCGGAGCAGATGCTGGCCCACTTCGGGGTGACGGAGGACAACTGGCGCGACGCGGTCGCCAAGGACCCGCACTTCGCCGTCGCGGAGTCGCCGTACTACCTGGCCCGCGCGGTCGCCGCGCTCGCCGCCGACCCGGACCGGGCCGCCCGCTGGAACGGCAGGTCCACCTCCAGCGGGGAGCTGGCCAGGGCCTATGGCGTACGCGACGTGGACGGCAGCCGGCCGGACGCCATGGCGTACTTCGAGGACGTCTATTACGGCGGGAAGCAGGGCACGCCGGACGACTACCGCTGATCGCCGGGCTCCGCCCCGTAGACGGCCGCCAGGGCCCGCGCGTGCTCGCGGAAAAGCGCGCGCAGGCCCGCCGGGGCCAGCACCTCCGCCTCGGCGCCGAGCCCGGCGAGCTGCGTGAAGGCGACCTCCTCCGACTCCACCGGCAGGTCGAGCGTCACGCGCCCGGCCTCGTCCGGCCCGGTGGCGGAGGCCATCGCGTCGCCCACGCCGGCCGGATCCGCCACGACGGGCAGCAGGCGCAGCCCCCGCTCGGTCAGACGCACCGTGACGGCAGTCCGCAGCAGCGCACGGGCGAACCCCTCGGAATGGGTCTTCCAGTACGCGGCCAGGTCGAAGGCCGGATCGCGGACGAACGGCTCGTCGCCGCCGGGAGGCGTCCCGCGGGCGGGCGACAGCGCCAGGACGCGGTCGACGCGGTAGGTGCGCCAGTCGCCCTCCCGCGACGGCCGCCCGCCCGGGACGCGGCCGACGACGTACCACACGCCCGCTTTCAGTACGAGACCGTACGGCTCCAGCAGGCGCGTCACCCGCTCGGGCGGCGCGCCCTCCCGGCCGGGCCGCGCGTAGGCGAGTTCGACGGGGCGGTCCGACCACACCGCGCGGGCCAGCTCCGGCAGGAGCTCCGGCGTCGACGGCTCGCGGAACCACGCCGGGGCGTCGAGGTGGAAGCGGCGCACCGACGACTCGGCCGCCGCACGCAGCGACGGCAGCAGGGTGGCCGACAGCTTCAGCCGGGCCGTGTCCGCGGCGTCCGCCAGCCCGAGGTCGCGCAGGGCCGTGGGCAGACCGGACAGGTAGAGCGTCTCCGCCTCGGTCGGACGCAGCGTGGTGAGCCGGGTCCTGTGCCCCGGCGCCAGGTGGTAGCCGCCGGCCCGGCCGCGCTCGGACCGGATGGGAACGCCCGCCTCCTGCAGTGCCTGGGCATCGCGGATCACGGTGCGCTCGGACACCTCCAGCTCGCGGGCGAGGGCGGCGGCGGTCATGCCGGGGCTCGACTGCACGAGGAGCGCCATACGGATCAGGCGGGCGGCACGCATGAGTCAAGGATCGTGCACTCGGGGGCTTGGGGTGCCGGGGGCTGGGGGCACCAGCGGACCGGATCGGCGGCGGACCGGTTTCGCCGATCCCGAACGGTTAGGGGCGGGGGGTCGCGGTAATCCTCTGGGCAGAGGATGTGGTGGCCATGCGCAGGCAGAGGGCTGTGGGGGCCGCAGCGGCGGCCGGGGCGGTCGTCCTGGTGCTCGTGACCTCGTGCACGGGCGGCGGCGGCACGGCCCCGACGACCGGGCCGGGCACTTCCGGCTCGTCCGCCCCCGCCACCTCGTACCTGACCGGCGAGCCCGGCGCGGCCGGCAAGGTCCTGGCCGTGAAGATCGACAACGTCGGCGCGGCCCGCCCGCAGACCGGCCTGAACAGCGCGGACATCGTCTACGGCATAGAGGTCGAGGGTGGCCTGTCCCGCCTGATGGCGGTCTTCGACGGAAACCACCTGCCGCCGGTCGTCGGCCCGGTCCGCAGCGCCCGCGAGACCGACCTGCAGATCCTGCCGCAGTACGGCCGTCCCGTCCTGGCCTTCTCCGGCGCGCAGAGCCAGTTGCTGCCCGTGCTGAAGGCGGACAAGGACATAGCCGCCGTCACCGGCACCAGCGCCTTCTTCCGCTCCCCCGACCGCCCCGCCCCGCACAACGAGTACCTGCGCACCAAGGGCGTCGCCGACCGGGCCGCACCCGCCCGGGACATCGGCCTGCGGTTCGCCGCCGCGCCTCCCCCGGGCGGTACGGCGGGCACCTCGGCCTCGGCCGCCATGCCCTCGGCGCGCTTCGCCTTCACCTGGAACGGCTCGCGCTACCGGGTCGCCATGGACGGCGCCGCCTCCCCCTGGACGGCCGACAACGTGATCATCCAGCACGTCACCGTCAAGGAGTCCCGCTTCCACAGCCGTACCGGCTTCGTCCCCTTCTCCCAGACCGTCGGCAGCGGTTCGGCGCAGGTCCTCCGCGACGGCAGGTCGTACCAGGCCCGCTGGACCCGCCCCACGCAGTCGGCCGGCACCACGTACACCGTGAACGGCAGGACGGTGACGCTGCACCCGGGCCGCACGTGGATCATCCTGGCGCCGTGAGCGCGCGGGCCGGCCGCGGCTCACCGTCAGCCTCCGGGCCGTTGCCCGTCGCCGGGCCCGGCGACGATCGCCCATACCGCCTTGCCGACCCCCGTACGGCCGCTCACCCCCCACTGGTGGGCGGTGAGCGCGTCCACGAGTTGCAGCCCGCGCCCGCCCTCGTCGGTGTCCGAACTCGCCCGCGGCACGGGCAGATCGGTGTTGGCGTCGTGCACCTCGATCCGGACCCGGCCGTCGGGCAGCCGGCGGACGCGGGTCTCGATCAGCCGTCCGCGCGGGCTGCGGGCGTGCCGGACCGCGTTGGTGACCAGCTCGGACAGCACCAGCTCGGCCGCGTCGCGCAGTTCGGGCAGGCCCCAGGCGGTGAGGGCGTCCACGAGTTCCCGCCGGGCCCGCGCCACCGTCCGCCCGGCGGTGGGCCAGCGGCTGACGATCTCGGTCTCGTGTGGCGCCGCGTCAGCGCTGAGGTGTGCGGTCCGGGTTCCCGTCGTCGTCATCGTGGACCTTTCGCCGTTCTTGTCCCGTGCGTCCTTGGCTACTCCTAGACTGTCGAGTGGCAACGGAGAGTGATAGAGCGTTCACCTGGACGGCAACAACTGTCCAGCGGCACCAGGGAAGTTCTCGTGAGCACCAAGACCGAGCAGATCCCGTCCGGCGACCCCACGGCGTCCCCACTGGCGTACTTCGGCCAGGAGGTGAGGCTGGAGCGCGAACGCCTGGGCATGTCCCGCGCCGAACTCGGCGCGCTGGCCCACTGCAGCTACTCCCTGGTGGCCAAGATCGAGTCCGGCGACCGGGTCCCCACGCTGGACTTCGCCAAGGTCTGCGACGAGACCTTCCCGTACGCGGGCGGCCGCTTCGAACGCTTCTGGCCCCTCGCCCTGCGCTACGCCTTCCCCCCGTGGTTCCGCCCGTACGCGGAACTGGAATGGACGGCGACGACGGTGCGGATGTTCCACCCGCAACTCTTCCCGGGCCTGGTCCAGACCCCGGAGTACGCGCGTGCGGTGCTGCGCACGGCCCGCCCGAGCAATCTGGAGGACCTGGTCACGGCGCGCGTCGAACGCCGGCACATCCTGACCAGGGAGCAGGACCCGGCCCGCTTGTGGCTGGTCCTGAACGAGGCGGTCCTGACGAACACGGTGGGCGACCCGGAGGTGATGCGCCGCCAGCTCATGTACGTGCGGGACCTGGCGGAGACACCGCGGAACCGGGTGCAGGTCATCCGGCGCAAGGGCCCGCACTACGCGACGGAGTCCGCGTGGAGCTTGCTGTCGTTCAGCGAGGGGGCGGACGTGGTCCACGTCGACGGTTTTCCCCGCGGGTACGTTCTGGCCGATCCGAGCGATGTCACGACCGCTCAGGATGCATATGATCTGCTCAAGGCCGTAGCCGAGCCGCCGGACGAGACGGCGGAGCTGATCGATTCTCTCCTGAAGGACCGTTACTCATGACCCTTACCGCAATCCCCCATGAGGATTGGCGTAAATCGTCATTCAGCGGCAGCAACGGCGGCGAGTGCGTCGAGTGGGCCCCCGCGCATGCCGCCGCCACCGGCGAGGTCCCGGTCCGCGACAGCAAGGTGCCGTACGGCCCCCACCTCGCCTTCTCCCCCACGGCGTGGTCCGCCTTCATAGGAGCGATAAAGGCCGACCGGCTCCCCCACTGACAACCGCCCGCCGTTCACCGGAGCCCGAAGGAGGAACCGTCGCCCAACGAGGGCGCCCCGCAACGGCAGTGGCAGCCTCTCGGGGCGCGACGCAGCCCGAGCGACCGCGCCCCGAGCAGGCCGGGGGGGCGCTGCTGCAACACCGACGAACGCCGATCCGGCACTGTCCGCGGCCGTCAGCCCTGCACGAATTCGTACCGGTGGAACACCAGGCTGCCACCCATCTTTCGGGTGTCGACCAGGCGCAGCGGCTTCTTGTCGCCGATCTCGTCGAAAATGCGCATGCCGGAACCGAGCACGACCGGGAAGACCACGAGCCGCAGTTCATCGGCCAAGGTGTGTTCCATCAGTGTGCGCACGAGCTGATAGCTGCCGTAGACCAGGATTTCCCCGTCCACCTTCCGCTTCAGCTCCGAGATCTCCTTCACCACATCGCCGGTCAGGAAGGTGGCGCTGCTCCACTGAGGATCTTCAAGGGTCGACGACACGATGTACTTGGGGAGGTTTCTCACCCTGTTCGCCCACTCGGGGCTCACACGGCCTTCGCCTTCGTTACGCGCCATCATCCGGTCCGCGAACCACTGGCTGCTGCGCCCGCCCAGAAGCAGCGCGTTGACATCCAGCGCTTCCTGGGTCTCGCGAGCGACCCAGTCCTCGAGGTCGTCGGCCGCCACGTACTGGTGGAACCAGCCGCCCCGTTCGAAGCCCTCCTCGCCGTCCGGGTCCTGGACCACCCCATCGAGGGTGACATTCGAGCTGATGACGATCTTTCCCATTTCCTGCTCCCTTGACTGTGTTGCCGGCTGTGACCGGTACGGACACGCCGTCGATGAGGTCACGTCCTGTTCCGCATCCAGGGCGCCCCCCGGGACGGGACCGTCTCCCTTCGGGCAGACGCCGCCGGGCCCGCGAATCGGGCGCGCGGTAACCGCCCAGTTCGGGGGCCCGGCGGCGTCCGTACTCTCGGACGAGCCGAAAGCGCCCGCCGGAAGATGGAAAAGCGAGGGTTTACGCCGATGGGGACGGACACGACGGGCCTGATCGCTCGGGCTCAGGGTGGTGACCACGACGCGTTCCGCGACCTGGTCCAGGGCCACTCCCACGAACTGCAGGTGCACTGCTACCGCATCCTGGGATCCCTGCAGGACGCCGAGGACGCGCTCCAGGAAACCCTGGTGTCCGCCTGGCGCAACCTCGGCGAGTTCGGCCAGCGGTCCTCGCTGCGCACCTGGCTCTACAGGATCGCGACCAATCGGTGCCTGAGCATGCTGCGTGCCGACAGCCGACGCCCCCGCCCCCGTGCAGCCCCCTCGCTGCCCGAGGGCGCCCTGCCGGAACCCGCAGGCGCCGGCGACGCCCCGCCCTGGCTTGAGCCCTATCCCGATGTCCTGCTCGACCACCTCGTCGACCAGCGCCCCGGACCTGAGGCCCGTTACGAGACCACCGAGGCCGTCTCCCTGGCCTTCGTCACCGCCCTGCAACTACTGCCCCCGAGGCAACGCGCCGCGCTCGTCCTCCGCGACGTCCTGGGCTATCACGCCGACGAGGCCGCCCGGATGCTCCAGGCCACCGAGGATTCCGTGAACAGCGCCCTCAAACGCGCCCGCGCCACGGTCGACAAGCACCTCGCCGACGCCGGCGGCACCCGCAGCGGCAGGCATGCGCGGCAACCCGACAGCGCCGCGGAACACCGGCTCGTCGCCCGGTTCACCGACGCCTTGGAACGAGCGGACCTGGACGCCCTGATCGAACTGCTCGTCACCGACGTGAGGCTGTCCATGCCCCCGGCCATGCTGGAATACCGCGGCATCGAATCGGCCCGGCGTCTCTTTGCCGCCGTCGTCTTCCGGCCCGGCCGCACCTACCGCGTGGTGCCCACCCGTGCCAACGGCCAGCCCGCCTTCGGCGTGTACCTCGCCGACCCTCAGTGCGGTGTCCACCGCGCATACACCCTGCTGGTCACCACCACCGCCGGTGACCACATCACGTCCATCACCGGCTTCCACGACACCAACGTCATGACGCGTTTCGGACTGCCCCGGACCCTCCCTGAAACGGATTGACACACCTCTGGGGGCGCGCCCGCGCACGCCGACCGCCTCCCTCACTGACACCCGCCCGCCGTTCATCGGAGTACGCGAGCGCCGGCGCGGCCTGTGCTTGCGGGCGGGCTCGCTGGGCGGGCGGGGTCAGCCCTTCTTGTCGCTCACGGGTTGCGAGATGAGGCGTTTCACCCAGCGTTCGTTGAATCCCGCCAGGATGCCGACGCCGACCCAGAAGAAGAAGGACTGCGCCACCAACGGGTCGTCGAACGGGTCCTTGCTCTTGAGGAGTTCCTCCGTCGGGTCCGGGAACAGGGCGACGATGTGGCCTTTCACCAGGCACAGGATTCCCGCGGCGAATATCCAGCCGAGGATCATGCGGTAGACGGCGGTGGCGGCCGAGGTCGAACGGTAGGAGACGTGCTGTCCCGCGCCTATGCGGAAGAGGACGCTCAGGGCGGCGCCGAGCGAGCCGCCACCGATGCAGGCCAGAGAGTCCCGTAAGGCGAAGAACTCCTTGAGGTTGAGTTGGTTCGACCCGTCGAAGGGGTGGTGGAGTGCGACGGTGACGTCCCTCATGACCAATCCGATCAGTATGAGGGCCGCGATGCTCAATGCGGCGCCCAGGGCCAGGCCCCGGGAGTAGCGTCTTCTGGCCCGGATCTCTGCCGACTCCGCGACGTACTTGGCTATGCTCTCCTTTCTCGCCGTCAATACGCTCAGCAACGCCCGCGTTTTCTCCGGCTTGTCCCTCGCCGCAGCTCCGACGTCCCCGGCGGCGCTCGGCGCGTCCTCCTCCGCGGCTTTCGCCGCCTCGAAGGCGCCGAGGATCATTTTGCGGACCAGTAACCAGTCCTGTACATCGAGGAATCGCTCCGCCTCCCAATCCAGGGATTCGATCTCCGAGACCAGGAGCGGCGCCTTCCGCTGAACATGCGCCCACCCGTCGACGTGGTCCGCGAGCGACCTGCCGGCCAGTCTCGCCCACTCGTCGTGGCGGGCTTCTCGTAACCGCCTGTTCGCGCCGCGCGTGAACCGCGAGCCGCGGGCGGCAGACCCGATCGCCACCACCGCAACCATCCCCCTCCGATCAGCGGGCCATTCCCCCATGAGCGGGCAGCCGCACCGGGTACACGACGACACCCGTTCCTTCTGCCGGCTTGTGACGACAATACGTCCGGCCTGCCACGGTATTCCCGGTCGAATACCCATTCGGATCCACCCGTGAGTGGATCACCGGTCGTCGGCGCCCCGTCCGCGTAGGCATGGCCCGGTCACCCTGCGTGCCGCACGCCCGGGTACGGAGGTTTCCGCATGCCGCGGGCTAAGCTGACGAAGTGACCAGGCGTTTGCGGAGAGACACGTCGGCGCGTCATAGGAATTTCTGGGAGTGCGTGCGGACCCGCACCGCTCGCGGGCTCCTGACCCTGGCCTATGCCGGGCTACTCGTGATTGTGTGTCTGTTGGCCTGGGAAACCGACGCAGTGGATCTGTCGGACCTGAGCAATACCTTCAGCGTTCTCGCTTCCGCCCTTCTTGGTGCGATCGTCAACCCGCGACAGAAGAAGCAGGACGCGCAGGTTTCGTCGATGCCCCCCGACCCTCTGTGGCTGGTCGCCGCGATTCTCGCTGCCCCAGCGGTCGTGTTCTCCGGCGTGGCATTGATCGTGAACGGCTCCTCGCACCCGAACGCGGCAACCGCCTTCGCCGCGGCCACCGCGGCATTCGCCGCACTCTTCGTGGACACGAGCGCGATCACCCACCCGCAGGACGCGAAGTAACGCCGGCACCGGGTGGTCAGCGATGTGGAGGACGTCGCCGAGGACGAGATGTGGAAGCGGCTGCAAGACCCCGTCCACGCCGAGGCCATGCGCGTGGCCCAGGAGACGCTCGACGCCGAGCTCAGCGGCCGACGCCACGGACGCAGCGCGCCCGTCAAGCCGACCGGTTGACCGCCCCGGCCTGGATACGCCGCCGGTGACGGCCGCCGCGGACCGGCGGCACGGGATCCGTACGCCCTACAGGACCGTCCAGCGGAAGTAGTCGGTACGGGTGCCGTCGACGGTGGTGGCCCACCCCAGGACGTCGCCCTGTTCGGTGATCGCGGAGGCGCCCGTGCCGGCGTAACCGGGGGGCGGGGTGATCGCGATCATCTCGCCCGCCCGCCACAGGAACGCGGACCAGGAGCCGTTCGCGAGGGAGGAACCGCCGGCTACCTGGCGGGCGTTGTTGACGCCGACCGCCCTGGCGCTCGTGCCGCCGAGGGTGCCGAGGTCGGTGGCGGTGCCGCCGCTGCGCAGGAAGGGGCGCTGGCCGACGGCGCTGTTGCTGAAGCCGACGACGTCGCCGAGGTCGTTGAGCGCCCGCTGTATGGAGTAGTCGGAGACCGAGGCGGTGCCGTTGTGCGGGCCGGTGAAGGTGGTCAGCGTCCCGCCGGACCACAGGAAGGCGCGGGTCGTGGGCGGACCGGACTGCGAGGAGTAGTCGCCGACGACGTCACCGCGGGAGTTGAGGCCGGCGACGCCCATCAGGCTCCAGGTGCCGTCGATGTCCGTGAAGTCGGCGACGGTGGTGCCGTCCCGCCACAGGTACGCCAGGCGCATCGGGCTCTGCGGGATGTAGCCGCGCATCAGGGCCTCGCCCCGGTCGTTGACCGCGACCGCGGAGAAGGTGATGCCCTGCCGGGCGGGCGGCGGGGCGATCGTGGTGACGGTGGTCCCGTCGACCAGGCAGGCCTTGCTCGGTGTCGCGGTGTCCCCGCTCGGCACGTCGTAGCCGAATACCGCGACCTGCCCGAGGTTGTTGAGGGCGGTCGCCTCGCTGTAGACCGTGCCGATGTCCAGTACCCGCGGCACGCCGCCGGTCCACAAGGTGGCGTGCGTCCGGCCGCCGACGGTGTAGTAACCGGCGGCCTGGTCGGAGTCGTTGAGGTGGCGCGCGCCGCAGTCCGCGGCGTCCGCCACCGGCGGCGGCAGTACGGTGACCCGGCCGTCCGCCCAGATCGCCGAGGGCCACTGAGGCGTGGTGCCCTCGCCCGCGTCGATCATGCCGAGCACATGGCCGTGCCGGTTGACGTCCCAGATCTCGACCAGCGGGTTCGACCCGTCGGGATTCGCCAGCGGCCGGGCCAGGACGGTGTGCCCGCTCGCGGTCCGCCACCTGGTCACCGCCGCGGGCGTCCGGCCCGGGCGCGCGCCCGTTCCCGCCGCCGGCGCCTTGGCCCGCCCCGCCGTCAGTGCCCTGGCCGGAGCCGTCGACAGGGCCGTGGCGCCGAGCGCCATCCCCGCGACCACCGCACGTCTGCCGATCCCCTGCCCGCTGCCGCCGCTCATCGCGTTCCCTCCCCGTGCGCGTCTCCGGTATGCCCCCACTCGCCCCGGCGGCATACCCCATGAGGCTGATGATGCGTCAGAGCAACCGGTGGCGCCACCCCCGTGCGTACGCCTATCGCGGGCCTGGGCGGAGGGGCGCGTTCCGGGCGCGGACCCCGCCCGGAACGGAACGGCGGCCCCGGGTGCGGGTGTCTTCCGGAGCCCGGCTCACGGCATACCTCGCCCGTTCCTCGCGTCGTCGGCGGGCGCTACGAGGAGGCCGGGGCTCAGCGGCCGGCCAGCAACGCGCTCACCGGGGGCGGCAGATGCTTCGGGTCGGTCACGCCGATCTGGTCGTCCTGCGTGATGACGGCCAGCGACGGGTCCACCCCCTTGATCCGGTAGACGGTGACCTTCTCTCCGCCGTCCCCGCCGTCCGCGCTGTCCCCGCCGTCCGCGCAGCCCGCGAAGGAGCCCTGCCCGAGAGCGGTCCCCTCGTGGCGGACGCCCTGGACCACGGCGGCGGCGTTCTGCGGGGGTACGTACAGGCGGTTTCCGTACGACAGCTGCCAGGCGCAGTCCGCGTCCGCCGTATGCTGCCCGCCGCCGGAACAGGCCGCGGCGAGGGCCGCCGCCGCCACGGCGGTCATCACGAGTACGCCTCGCGTCCTTCGTCCGCGGTCACTCGGTGTCATTCCACGCCCCCTCTTCTGATCGGCCGTCGGCGGCCGGTTCAAGGCCGCCGACGGTGGTTGGACGGGCCGGCCGGCAATCGGTTCCCCGACGGCGCGTACGAACGTCAACCGGTGGTGTGGTTGGTCCCGTTGGCCCTGGACAAGCGCACGTCGGGCGGCAGGTCCATGTAGGCGGCGGCATTGGGGTCGGGCGGGGTCGCGGCCAAAGTCGCCGCCAGTTCCTCGGGGGTGCCGCCCCACGCGTCGTCCTTGACGTCGGTCGTATGGGCCGGGTCGGACTGCGGGCCGCTGTAGCCGTAGACCTTCGCACCGGCGCCGACGGTGTTGTCCGCGTCCGGCAGGAGGGAGTCGCTGCTCAGCGGCTCCCAGCCGGCCTCGTCGACGGTGGTCGTGGGGCTGAGATACGTGATGGGCACGACGTATCGCTCGCCGACCGCCATCGACGGCTCGCCGTCGACCCGCAGCGGGGTCCTCTCGTCGCCGTGGAAGGTCCAGCCGTCCAGGTCCCAGTCCATCGTGGTGGGAGCGGTCGGCGCGCCCGGCCTCGACCACAGGACCTGATCCACGTGCGCCGTCACCACCCGGGGGATGAACCCCTCGCCGGCCGCGGTCTCCTCCGCGGAGGGCGGGAGCGCGCGCTCGGAAGTGATCGTCACCACCGCCAGGTGGTCGCTGTAGGTGACCCAGTCGGTCGCGGTGTCACTGGGAAGCAGCGCGTCGGCGTCCGCGACGACCACCTTGGGCCTGGGCGGAGCGGCCGAGCCGTTGTTCGCCACGGCGACGGTGCCCGCGGTGAGCGCGGCGCAGGCGCCGACCGCGGTGAGTACGTGGCCCGGCCTGATCTTGAATCTCGTCAGTCTCATCCGACCGGTCCTCTCAGTACGTCGCGTTGATCTCGGCGATGTTGTTCGACCCCAGGCCCGTGCGGTTGCCGTAGTCGGGGGTCTCCATGCACCCCAGCGCCGAGTTGGTCTGCGAGACGGCGGGCGACGCCTGACGTCCGTGGGTCAGACCCACCGCGTGACCGGTCTCGTGGCAGGCCAGTTCCGCGTCGATGCTGTCGTACCGGAACCGCACGTACTGCTGGTCGCACGAGGAGGGGCTGACCGCGTCGTCGCACCAGGTGAAGCCGATGGTGGTGCCACTCATTCCCGACGTGCTCTGCTGGTAGACGATGTCGGTCTCGCTGGAGCCGGTGTACGACGCGGACGAGGGGTAGCTCACGACCAGGTCGGTCGGAGCGTACTGGTTGCTGAGCCGGCTCTTGATGGTGCTCTTGGCCGCGCTGGTCAGGGAACCCTGCATCCACACGGACATGTCCTTGTTGTCCGTCTGGCAGAAGTGCCCGTGCGCGCTGTAATCGAGGCAGGGCCATTCCGCGTTGAGCGTGGGATACATGTTGTCGAAGGGTGCGGCCATCGCGCTGGTCGCACCGCTGGTGACGAATATGGCGGCCCAGCCGATGACACCTGCGCTCACGGCGGCCACGTTGCGGAACAGTCTGGACATCTCTCCGCCTGTTCGGGAATTCCGCGCAAAGCGCGGAGCGGGCACTACTGAAAGGACATGCGGAGAGGCGCAACAGCGCACAGGAAAAATCGGGAAAAAGCCGATGGCCGGAGCGCGCGAATCGTGACACATCACGCCAGATAAGGGCGCGTATCGCGACAACCGACCCCTTCGGCTCTTTCCGCGCCCCCCGGAAGTCTCGGTAAGCAATGAATATCATGTTTCTCAACGCACGGCAAACAGTCGGTAAGCGGATTCCGGCATTCCGCTATTCCGCCATTCCGTTGTTTCCGGACAGGACACGGCACACCGAGGGAAATCCGGCGGCCCCCGGACGAAGGGCTCACGCTCTCGTGGCCCGCAGGGAGTACATCAAGGGGACACGGGGGTGGCCGGGCGGGAAGCGGAATTCGGGGCCGGAACGCTCCAGGACCGGGTAGCGCGGGAAGTAGGTGGTGGGGTGTTCGTGGAGGAACTCCAGGCGCAGCCCGGCCCGGGCGAGGGCGGTCACCACGTCCCCGAGGGGGTGCTGCCACTGCACCGAGCGCGTCCTGGTGAGGGCCGGGCCGCCCGTGTACGAGTACGGGTACTCGCACAGCTCGCCGTCGACGTGGAAGTAGTCGTACTCGACGGTGCGGCCGTCGTCGCCGAGGATGTCGGTCACCGGGTGGAACTCGGCGAGGTAGAGGGCGCCGCCGGGTTCCAGGAGCGAGGAGACGACCCGCGCCCAGCGCGTGAGGTCGGGCAGCCAGACCAGGGCGCCCAGGCCGGTGTAGACGATGTCGAAGCGCTCGCCGTCGAGGGCGGTGGGCGCCTCGTACACGTCGCAGACCACGAAACGGGCGCGGTCGGCCATGCCGATGTCCTCGGCGAGGGCGCGGGCGATGCGTACGGCGGCTTCCGAGAAGTCCAGGCCGGTCACGCGGGCTCCGCGGCGCGCCCAGGACAGCGTGTCCTGGCCCATGTGGCACTGCAGGTGCAGCAGGCGCTTGCCGGACACGTCCCCGACCTCGTCCGCCTCGAACGCCCGCAGCGTGGAGGCGCCCGCGCGGAAACCGGGCAGATCGTAGAACTCGCTGGCGGCGTGGACCGGGACCCTGTCGTCCCAGTTCTCCCGGTTGAGCCGGAGCCAGTCCTCGGCGCTGTCGGTCATGCGGGTGACGGTACGGGCGGGCCGTACCGGCTCACCACCGAATTCCCGGCGCCGGGGGCCGGCCGATTCGGCCGCGACCGCGCGCCGGTCGGCCCACTGACCGCGCCGCGATCTTCCCGGGCCTTGGCCGAGTGGAGGAAGGTTATGGTGGAGGTACCATAACCTCATGGCTCTGAAGAAGACGACGGTGATGGTTGACGAAGAGGACCTCCGGGCCGTCAAGGAGGCCGCCGAGCGGGAAGGACGCCCCGAGTCGGAGTTCTTCCGCGAGGCCTTCCACATCGTGGCGCTCCGCAACCGGCGATGGGATCAGGAATGGGACATCCCGGAACTGGACTTCGGCGGTCCGCTCTCGGCGGAGGACGTCAAGGCAGGGGTTGACCGGGCGATCACGGACTTGCGTTGATCGTCATCGGCGACACCTCGGGGCTCGTGGCCGCGCTGAACGTGTCCGATCAGGAGCACGACGCGGCCCGCAAGGCACTGGGCCAGGCGTCGGCCACCGTCGTATCCCCGCTCGTCATACTCGAAATCGAGCACATCACCACGCGTAATGTCGGGCGGAGGGCCGCCGACACGGTCAAGGACTGGCTGCTCCAGCAAGAGCGCACCCTGCGCGTCCTCATCCCGAACGTCTCGGCCGACCTACTGCGCAAGGCCCGGTCCGTGCAGAACCGCTACGGCTCCTTGAACCTCGACCTGACCGACGCGGTCAACGTCGTCCTCGCCGAGACCTACGAAACCGACTGCGTGCTGACGCTCGACAGGCGCGATTTCCGGGCGGTACGCCCGCTCAGCGGTCACCAGGCCTTCCGGGTGCTGCCGGACGACCTGTGAGGCCCGGCCCGGCCGCAAGGGCCGCCAAGTCTCCTTCGAGCCGGCCCGTACGGAGATGCGGAAGGCGTCTGCGACGTGCGCCCGGGCGGGCGCCGCGCTACTCCAGGTAGCCGCGGAGCTGGTCGGCGAAGGTGTGGTCGCGGAGTTTGCCGAGGGTCTTCGACTCGATCTGGCGGATGCGTTCGCGGGTGACGCCGAAGATGCGGCCGATCTCCTCAAGGGTGCGGGGGCGGCCGTCGTCGAGGCCGTAGCGGAGCTGGACGACCTTGCGTTCGCGCTCGCCGAGGGTGGACAGCACCGCGTCCAGGTGTTCGCGCAGGAGCAGGAAAGCCGCGGACTCCACCGGGGAGGCGGCGTCGCCGTCCTCGATGAGGTCGCCGAGGGCCACGTCCTCCTCCTCGCCGACCGGGGTGTGCAGGGAGATCGGCTCCTGGGCCAGCCGCAGCACCTCCCGGACGCGTTCCACGGGCAGTTCGAGCTGGACGGCGACCTCTTCGGTGCTGGGCTCGTAACCGCGTTCCTGGAGCAGCCGGCGCTGGACGCGGACCACCCGGTTGATCAGCTCGACCACGTGCACCGGGACACGGATGGTACGGGCCTGGTCGGCCAGCGCGCGGGACATGGCCTGGCGGATCCACCAGGTGGCGTACGTGGAGAACTTGTAGCCGCGGGTGTAGTCGAACTTCTCGACCGCGCGGATCAGGCCGAGGTTGCCCTCCTGGACGAGGTCGAGCATGGTCAGCCCGCGGCCGACGTAACGTTTCGCCACCGAGACGACCAGCCGCAGATTCGCCTCGATCAGCCGCCGCTTGGCCATCCGGCCCGCCACCACCAGCCGGTCCAGGTCCGAGGCGAGCCGCGAGTCCAGGTGCGGGAAGGCGGCCAGCTTCTCCTCGGCGAACAGCCCGGCCTCCACCCGGCGCGCGAGCTCGACCTCCTCCACGGCGGTCAGCAGCGGGATCCGGCCGATCTCCCGCAGGTACTGCCGGAACAGGTCGGCCGACGGCCCCACCGCCTCCTCCCGCGGCGCCCGCACCGGCCCTTCCTCCGGTACGTCCTCCGGTGCGCCGGGTACGGGGCCGGGTTCGAGGTCGGACCGGGGCACGGGCCCGCCCGGGGACTCCGCCCCCGCGCCCGGTGGCGCCTGACCGCCGCCGCCCTCGCCGTCGCCAACGCCGTCGCCGTCGTCCCGCCGCTGCTCCGGCACCCGCGGCGGAACGGCCTGCCCTCCCCGTGCTTCCGCCACGGGATCCACCGCCACCGCCCCGCCCGCGGCCGGCAGGAGGGCCGGAAACTCCGGCTCGGCGTCCCGAAGGCCGCGGATCCCGCGGCTTGCCTGGATGTCCTGGATGTCCTGGATGTCCTCGAACTGGGTCTGCACGGAAGCGACCTCCGCAGTGAGCGCGACATTGGGCTCGAAGAGGGCTCTGGCGCCGCCCCCCAGTCTGACCCAGGACGCACTCCCACTACGAGGGTCGTGCGCTCCCTTTTTTCACACCACGTCACCACCTGAGCCCGGTCGGTAACTCAGCGGCATATGCCGCCTGCCTCCCGGCGCACGGCGACGGCCGGCTCACCGCACGACCGGGCCGGCCCGCACCGCCGGCCCGCACCGCCGGCGCGGGCCGCCGGGAACGGTCAGAGCGCGGCCGCGCCCAGGTCGCGCAGCCGCCTGCCGTACTGCTGCAGGGCCCACAACTCGTCCCGCACCGCGGCCACTTCCGGCGCGTCGGAGGGGGCGCCCTGCGCGGCGAGACGTGCCTGGGCGGCGTGCACCTGGGCCACCCGGCGGTCGACGGCGAAGAGCCGGACCCGGACCAGCACCTCGCCGGCGTAGATCTCCGGGAGCTTGTGCATGACCGGCTCGACGGCAAGCTCGGTGATCATGGTCCGCACGGTGTCGTCGGCGGCGGCCTCGCGCACCCGCAGCAGGAAGTCGCCGTCGGCGCGCTCCACGCCGCCCGCCTCGGCGATGGCGCGGCGCACCGCGGCGTACGGGGGGCCGGTGAACTCGTCCTCGCCGTAGGCGTCGAACGCCGGTGAGACCAACTGCGGGTACTGCAGGGCGAGTTTGAGCAGCTCGCGCTCGACGCGGTGGGCGGGGCTGCGCAGGTCGAGCCGGGGGCCGCGCGGGGCGGGCGGCCCGGCGTTGCCGGGGGGCGGGCCCTGCCGGGCGTACCCGGCGGGGGGCTGCCGCTGCGGCGGGGGCGCACCCTGGGCGCGGGCGCGGGCCATCGCCCGGACCCGGCGGATCATCGACTGCTCCTCGGCCTGCGTGGCGAGCCCGGCCATGCCGGCCAGCCGGATCGCGTAGCGGTCGCGCAGCGCCTGGTTCTTGATGGCGGCGACCACCGGCACGGCGGCGTCCACCGCGGCCACCCGGCCCTCGTCGGTGTCGAGGTTGTAGCGCCCGACGATGGAGCGCAGCGCGAAGGCGAACAGCGGGGTGCGGGTGTCGATCAGCCGCTGGACGGCCGCGTCGCCCTCGGCCAGCCGCAGCTCGCACGGGTCCATGCCGCCGGGCGTGATCGCGATCGAGGTCTCGGCGGCGAACTTCTGGTCGTCCTCGAAGGCCCGCAGCGCCGCCTTCTGCCCGGCCTCGTCGCCGTCGAAGGTGAACACGACCTCGGCGGTGGAGTTGTCCATCAGCAGCCGTCGCAGGATCTTGATGTGCTCGCCGCCGAAGGCCGTGCCGCAGGTCGCGATGGCGGTGGTCACCCCGGCCAGGTGGCAGGCCATCACGTCGGTGTAGCCCTCGACCACGACCGCCCGCCCGGTGCGGGCGATCTCCTTCTTGGCCTGGTCGATGCCGTAGAGCACCTGGGACTTCTTGTACAGCGGGGTCTCGGCGGTGTTGAGGTACTTCGGGCCCTGGTCGTCGTCGCGCAGCTTGCGCGCGCCGAAGCCGATCACCTCGCCGGTGATGTCGCGGATCGGCCAGATCAGCCGGCCCCTGAACCGGTCGATCGCCCCGCCCCGCCGGCTCTCCGAGGCCAGACCGGAGACGATCAGCTCCTTGTCGGTGAAGCCCTGGCCGCGCAGGTAACGCACCAGGTGGTCCCACCCGGCCGGCGCGTATCCCACTCCGAAGCGCTCCGCCGCGGCCTGGTCGAACCCGCGGGCGGCCAGGAACGCCCGCCCGATCTCGGCCTCGGCGCCCGCCAGTTGCTCCACGTAGAACCGCGCGGCCGCCCGGTGCGCCTCCACCAGCCGGATCCGCTCCCCCTGCTGCCGGCCGGGGATGTGGCTGCCTTCCTCGTACCGCAGCGTGATCCCGGCCTGCCCGGCCAGCCGCTCCACGGCCTCGGTGAACGACAGGTGGTCCACCTTCATGACGAACGAGAGCGTGTCCCCGCCCTCGCCGCACCCGAAGCAGTGGTACAGGCCCTTGGACGGGCTGACCTGGAAGGAGGGGGACTTCTCGTCGTGGAAGGGGCACAGGCCCTTGAGGTTGCCGCCGCCGGCCGGGCGCAGCTGCAGGTATTCGGCGACGACGGCGTCGATCGGGACGGCGTCGCGTACCGCCTTCACGTCCTCGTCCCTGATCCGCCCTGCCACGGGGGAAGTCTACGGCCCGGGTCGGACACCGCCTGCCGCGACCGCCTGCCGCGACCCGTACGGCGGGAGCCGGCGGCGGGCTACCGGTCCAGGTCCTTCGTGACGAAGACGTAGTGGGGGCCGCTCGGTTCGAGGACGAACTCCTCGCCGAGGGCCGTGAAGCCGAAGTGCTCGTAGAAACCGGTCGCGGAGGTGCGGCCGTTGCACCAGACCAGTCCGGCGCCGCGGGCCGCGCACTCGCGCAGGCCCGCGGTGAGGGCCGCGGCGCCGAACCCCTGGCCGCGGACCTCGGGCGCGCTGCCCATGCCGCGGAAGCGGTAGGCGGGCACGGCCTCGCCGGGCATCGCGTCGGGGAAGAACGTCACGCACCCGCGTACGGCGCCGTGCTCGTCGTACGCGGCCACGTGGAAGGTCTCCGGCCGCGCGTCCTCGGGGTAGACGGCGGCCTCGCGCGGCATTCCCGTGCGCAGCACCGCCCACCGCAGGGCGAAGATCTCCTCGACGGGCACGACGGCGGTACGTATCTGGGCGGGCATGCGGCGGCGTTCCTCCCCGGTCGGGCCGGGAGCCTCCCGGTCAGTCCAGGAACGAGGCTAGTGGTACGGAGGGGTCGGACAGGCGGTCGGGGTCGACCTGGCGGCCGGAGCGGATGAGCCGCTGGATGGGCTCGGTGACGTCCCAGACGTTGACGTTCATGCCGGCCAGCACCCGGCCCTCGCGCAGCCAGAAGGCGATGAACTGCCGCTTGCCCACGTCGCCGCGCGCCACCACCTGGTCGTACGTGCCGGGCGCCGCGTGGCCGGAGAACTCCATGCCCAGGTCGTACTGGTCGGAGAAGAAGTACGGGACCCTGTCGTACGTGACGGGGTGGCCGAGCATGGCGCGGGCGGCGGCGGGGCCGCCGTTGAGGGCGTTCGCCCAGTGCTCGACGCGCAGCCGGACGCCGAGCAGCGGGTTGAAGGCGTTGGCGACGTCGCCCGCGGCGTAGATGTCGGGGTCGGAGGTGCGCAGGGAGGCGTCCACCGAGATGCCGCCGCCCTCGGCGCGGCCGGCCAGGGTGAGCCCGGCGGTCTCGGCGAGCGCCGTGCGCGGGGCGGCCCCGATGGCGGCGAGCACGTCGTGCGCGGGGTGCTCCTCGCCGTCGTCGGTGACCACCGACAGCACCATGCCGTCCTGGCCGGTGATCTCGGTCAGCCGGGCGCCGAAGCGGAAGCGCACGCCGTGTTCCGTGTGCAGGTCGGTGAAGACCGCCCCCAGTTCCGGGCCGAGCACGGCGTGCAGCGGCGTCGGCGAGGGTTCGACGACGGTGACCTCGGCCCCGTAGCCCCGGGCGGCGGCGGCCACCTCCAGGCCGATCCAGCCGGCCCCGGCGATCACCAGGTGGCCGTTCTCCCGGCCCAGGTTGGCCAGCACGCGCTTGAGCCGCTCGGAGTGGGCGAGCCGGCGCAGGTGGTGCACCCCGGCCAGGTCGGTGCCGGGGACGTCGAGGCGGCGCGGTTCCGAACCGGTGGCCAGCAGGAGCTTGTCGTACTGCAGCGTGGTGCCGTCGCCGAGCCGTACGGTGCGGGCGGTGCGGTCGAGGTGGACCACGGGCTGGCCCAGGTGCAGTTCGACGTCGTGCTCCGCGTACCAGCCCGGGCGCTGCACGAACACCGAGTCGCGCTCGTCGTTGCCGATCAGGAAGCCCTTGGAGAGCGGTGGGCGCTCATACGGGTGCTCGCGTTCGTCGCCGATCAGTATCACCCGGCCGGTGAACCCCTCGGAGCGGAGCGTCTCCGCGGCTTTCGCCCCGGCGAGCCCCGCTCCGACGATCACGAAGGTCTGGTGTGCGTCCACCACTGTGCGCCTCCCCTGCCGGTCGTCCGTCATACGCGAGCCTCCCGCACGGGCGTGCCGCCGGGAAGAGTGCGGGGGCCCTGCGGGGCTTCAGCGCGTCGTCCGCTCGCGTCCTTGATCATCGTCCGAGGGTACGCCGGGCATGCCCGCACCACCTAGGGGGCCGCGCCCACGTCCGGTCAGCCGCACGGGCGGCGGATGCCGGTCGGCCGCATGGGCGACGGACACGATCGGCCGCATAGGCGGCGGGCGCCGGTCAGTCGCAAAGGCGGCGGTGGGCCGCTGTCGCGGCCGCGTCGGTGAGCCCGGCGATCTGGTCGACGACGACGCGGCGGGCGGCGCGGTCGTCGGGGGCGGACAGGAAGAGGGGGCGGAACTGCGGGTCGAGGCCCTCGGGGGCCCGCGCCCACAGGGCCTCGGCGAGCTCGCCGATCACGACGCGCTGCTCGGCGCGCCGCCGGGCCTGGGCCGCGCGCTGCATCACGTAGCGGTCGGCCACGGCCTTCAGGACGGCGCACTCCAGCCGCTGCTCGCGGGGCACGACGAGTTCGGCGCCGTACCGGGTCAGCCGCGCCGTACCGTGCCGGGCCCGGGTGGCGCCCTCGGCGGCCAGGCAGAAACGGCCGATGAGCTGGGAGGAAGCGTCCTTCAGCCGGGCCTGGTCCAGGGCGGAGCCGTCATAGTGGCGCGGCCACCAGGGCTG
Organism: Streptomyces sp. HPF1205; assembly: GCF_020400825.1. Classification (GTDB taxonomy): domain Bacteria; phylum Actinomycetota; class Actinomycetes; order Streptomycetales; family Streptomycetaceae; genus Actinacidiphila. The sequence goes on along the minus strand of NZ_JAINVH010000001.1, from coordinate 490,692 downwards.
GGCGAGCAGCCGGTCGAGGGCGGCGGCCAGTTCCTCCTGGTCGGTGCCGGGCGGGGCGTAGCGCGCGGCGGCGCACCGGAAGACCTCCGCGCGCTCGTCGCGGGACAGCAGGGCCCGCGGATCGATGTGCCCGGCCTGCAGACCGTCCTCCATGTCGTGCACGGAGTACGCCACGTCGTCCGACCAGTCCATGACCTGCGCCTCGAAGCACTGCCGCCCCTCGGGCGCCCCCTCGCGCATCCAGCGGAAGACCGGCAGGTCGTCCTCGTACACCCCGAACTTCGGGCCGCCCGGATCGGTGGGGTGCGCGCCGCGCGGCCAGGGGTACTTGGTGGCGGCGTCGAGGGCCGCCCGGGTGAGGTTGAGGCCGACGCTGACCGGCGCCCCGGAGCCGCCGCCGGTGTCGGCGAACCGTTTCGGCTCGATCCGGGTGAGCAGTCGCAGGCTCTGCGCGTTGCCCTCGAACCCGCCGCAGCTCGCGGCGAACTCGGCGAGCACCACCTCGCCGTTGTGCCCGAAGGGCGGATGGCCCAGGTCGTGCGCCAGGCACGCGCTCTCCACCAGGTCCGCGTCGCACCCCAGGGCCCCGCCCAGCTCCCGGCCCACCTGGGCGCACTCAAGGGAGTGGGTCAGCCGGGTGCGCGGGCTGGTGTCGTACACCGCGGCGCCCGCCACCCCCGGATCGACCACCTGCGTCTTCCCGGCCAGCCTGCGCAGGGCGGCGGAGTGCAGGACCCGGGCGCGGTCGCGCTGGAACGCGGTGCGGCCGGGGCGCTTGTCCGGCTCCGGCACGTACCGCTCCGCGTCGGCCTCCTCGTACGGCTCGCGCGGTCCGTACGAGCCGGTGGTCGTCCTGGTGCCCGTCAGGCGCGGCGCGTTGTTGCCTTCCATGCCTTCGACGGTAACCGGGAGGCGCGCCCCGGACGGTTCGCCGTGGCGCCCGCGGCCCGGGCGCGCCCTAGGCTAGTGCTGTGACCGGGAAGGTTCACCGGCTCGCGACGCCCGGCACGGCACCTCGCGGCGTTGCCGAATCGACCGAGTAGGCCCACTACGAGGCCGATCCGGCGCCTTGCGATCCACCGCACCGGACGCCGCGAGCTACCGGCAAACCTTCCCGACCACAGCACTAAGCGGCGAGCCGTCGGACGGACGCGGCGGCCTCGTCGTAGCGGCGCAGGACCAGGCGGGCCATGGCGTCGTGCGCGCCGAGGGGGCGCGAGACGATCCAGGGCGCGGCCGAGCCGACCTGGGTGGCGAAGCGGCCGGGGGCGGTGAAGTAGGAGGCGACGGCGATCCGCCGCATCCCGCGGGCGGCGAGGGCGGCCACCGCTTCGGCGACCGTGGGGCCGGCGGCGGAGGCGTAGGCGGGCAGCACCGGGACCCGGCCGAGCCGCGCGCTCAGCAGGGCCGCCGTCCGCGCGGTGTCCACCGCGGAGTCCGGATCGCGCGAGCCCGCCGCCGCGAGCACCACGCCCTGGCCGCCCTCCTGCCAGCCGGCCTCCGCCAGCCGCGCGTGCAGTGCCTCGGCGAGCAGCGGGTGGGGGCCGAGCGGCCCGGCGACGACCCCGGTCACCCGGGGGGCGCCGGCGAGCGCGGCGGGCAGGTCGTGTTTGACGTGGTGGCCACGGCCCAGCAGCAGCGGCACCAGCACCACGTCGCCGGTCAGGTCCGCCAGGGTGTCGGTGAGCAGCGGCTGGTTGAGCTCGACGTGCCCCAGGCGCACGTCGAGACCGGGCCTGCGGGCCCGTACCCGCCGCAGGAGTTCGGTCACGGTGACCAGGGCGCGCGGGTCGCGGCTGCCGTGCGCCACGGCGACCAGCACCGGCCGCCCGCCGTCGGCCGCCAGGCGGCGGCCCGGCGCCCCGGAGGGCCCCTGCTGGTCGCCCGGCCCGGCGCCGATCCGCCCGACCGTGGCAGCCGGAACGACCGGGCCGACCGGGGTGACCGGGGTGACCGGACCGACCGGGGTGACCGGACCGACCGGGCCGGCACTGCTGATGCGGCTGATGCGGCTGACGCGACTCATAGGGCGATCCTGCGGCCGGGACGTTGCGCCGCCATGTGGAACCGGGAAACGGGCCGTATCGCGGATCTCACCGCCTCCGGAAAGGGCTGTGAGGGCTTCCGCGCAATTCCCCGCGGGCCCGCGGAATTCCTCCGGGCCGGCCCCGCCGCATTCCCGCCGGTCATCGCGCGGCACGCCGCCGCCAGTCCCCGTACGGCACGCGCACACCCGAAACCAGCAGGTCACGAGCTATGCGGTCGGCGGCGAAATAGACCCAGGCGTCGATCCGCGAGCTTTCCGCCCGAACCCGCACGGCCACTCGTTCATAGTGGTTGTCGTTACGGCCGGCGGAGAAATTCTCCAGCAGGTCGAGTTCACGCAGCACGTCCTCGTACAGCTCCTCGGACACGGCCGCGACTTCGCCGCGCACCACTGCCGCACCGGCCGGGTCGGGAACGGCGTAGGGGTACGGGTAAGGGCGGCTCGTGGCGTGGAAGAGGAGCGCGCCGGTCAGTTCGGCCGGTGTCCACGTCGCGGTACGGCCGGCCAGCAGGTGGTGGTTGCGCTCACCGGACAGCAGCGTGCCGTAGACGAAGAACGGCAGACGATGAGTGGTCAGGACGGCCTCCGCGCGTCGATGCCATGGGGTCACTCGCCGGGACCCGGCCGGAACGTCCCGGAGGATCCCCGCGGCGACCTCCGGGAGTCGTCCGAGGGATGCCCGGCAGATGCCCGAGAGATGTCCGGGGGATGCCCGTGCTCGTGTCCCAGTGTGGTCCACGCGGGGCGGTAACGGGTGGCCGCGAAGCCGCCGGGGCGGCCCGCCGGGCAACCGGCCGCCCCGTACGCGCGTCGACCAGTGCGGGTGGAAGGAGGGGCTCGTGCGGACATGGACGGGCTGGAGGGGACCAGCGCGGTGGGCCGGCTGGACGGGACGGGCGCGGGCGCGGCTGGGCCGGATCCGGCGGCGGGCCGGGCTGCCGCGGCTGCCGCGGACCGTGCGCGGCCGGCGGCGGCTGGTGCGGTGGGTGGTGGCGGGGTGCGTGGCGGCGCTGCTGCCCGCCACCTGGCTGCAGCTCGGCGGAAGCGGGCGGGTGCGGACGGAGGCGGACGTCCCGAGCGAGCCGGTGGCGGTGGTCTTCGGGGCGGGTCTGTGGAACGGCAGACCCTCGCCGTACCTCGCGCACCGGCTCGACGCGGCGGCCCGGCTCTACGCGGCGGGCAAGGTCCGGGTCGTCCTCGTCACCGGCGACAACAGCCGCGCCTCGTACAACGAGCCCGGCGCCATGCGCACCTACCTGACCGCGCACGGGGTGCCCGCGCGGAAGGTGGTCCTGGACTACGCCGGGTTCGACACGTGGGACTCGTGCGACCGGGCGAAGCGCGTCTTCGGGGTGGACCGGGCGATCCTCGTCAGCCAGGGCTTCCACATCCGCAGGGCCCTCACGCTGTGCGAGGCCGCCGGGATCGACGCCTACGGGGTGGGCGTGGACGAGCCGCACGACGCGACCTGGTACGCGGGCGGGGCGCGGGAGCTGCTGGCGGCGGGCAAGGCGGCCTTCGACGCGGCCGTCAGACCCGACCCGCGCTTCCTCGGGCCGCGCGACGACGAGGTGGCCCGCGCCCTCGCCGCCCCCTCCGCCGCCGCCCCGGGCCGCGGGTGAGCCACGGCCAAGGGCTCACAGCGGCGCGGGCGGGGCGCTGAGGGGGTCGTCCCCCGGGCGTAATCGGTCCGGGGCCCGGGGGAAACACGGCCGCCGCAGGGTGGGCACATGAGTGTGGCGACCAGGGACGTGGATACGCACTGCCCGTACTGCGCGTTGCAGTGCGGGATGACGTTGCGGGTGGGGGCCGACGGCGGCGGGCTGCCGGAGGTGGTGGAGCGCACCGGCTTCCCGGTCAACAAGGGCGCCCTGTGCGGAAAGGGGCGGACCGCGGCCGAGGTGCTGTCCCGCGGGGTGCGGCTGACCGAGCCGCTGGTACGGGGAGCGGACGGCGTGCTGCGGCCGGCCGGCTGGGAGGAGGCCCTGGACCGGGTGGCCGAGGGGCTGCTGCGGGCACGGGCCGGCCACGGGCGGGACGCGGTCGGCGTGTTCGGCGGCGGCGGGCTGACGAACGAGAAGGCGTACGCGCTGGGCAAGTTCGCCCGCGTGGCCTTGCGTACCTCGCAGATCGACTACAACGGGCGCTTCTGCATGTCGTCGGCGGCGGTGGCGCAGAACAAGGCGTTCGGGCTGGACCGCGGGCTGCCGTTCCCGCTGGCGGACGTGGCACGGACGGGGTGCGTGATCCTCGTCGGCTCCAACCTCGCGGACACCATGCCGCCGTCGCTGCGCTACCTCACCGAGCTGAGGGAGAACGGCGGCACGCTGATCGTGGTGGACCCGCGCCGCACCCGCACCGCCGAGCAGGCCGACCTGCACCTGCAGCCGCGTCCGGGTACGGATCTGGCGCTCGCGCTCGGCCTGCTGCACCTGGTGGTCGCCGAGGGGCGGCTGGACGAGGACTTCGTCCGGCGGCGCACCAGCGGGTGGGACGAGACGCTGCCCGCGGTGATGGCGCACTGGCCCGAGCTGGTCGAGCGGATCACGGGCGTGCCGGTGCCGCGGCTACGCCAGGCGGTGGCCATGTTCTGCGACGCCCGGGAGTCCATGGTGCTGACCGCGCGCGGCCCCGAGCAGCAGGCGAAGGGGACGGACACCGTCGGCGCGTGGATCAACCTGTGCCTGGCCACGGGCCGGGCCGGCCGCCCGCTGTCCGGCTACGGCTGCCTGACCGGGCAGGGCAACGGGCAGGGCGGCCGCGAGCACGGCCAGAAGGCCGACCAGCTCCCCGGCTACCGCAAGCTCGACGATCCCGCGGCGCGCGCCCACGTGGCCGCCGTGTGGGGCGTCGACCCCGACGACCTGCCGGGGCCGGGCCGCAGCGCGTACGAACTCCTCGACGCCCTCGGCCGCGACATACGCGCCCTGCTGGTCATGGGCTCGAACCCGGTGGTCTCCGCGCCGCGCGCCGGGCACGTCACCGAGCGCCTGCAGTCGCTGGATTTCCTGGCCGTCTGCGACGTGGTGCTCTCCGAGACGGCCGCGCTCGCGGACGTCGTCCTGCCGGTGACGCAGTGGGCGGAGGAGACGGGGACGACCACCAACCTGGAAGGCCGCGTCATCCTGCGCCGCAAGGCCGTCGACCCGCCCGCCGGCGTGCGGTCCGACCTGGAGGTCCTGGAGGGGCTGGCCGAGCGGCTGGGCTGTGACAAGGGCTTCCCCGCCGACCCCGAGGAGGTCTTCGGCGAACTGCGCCGGGCCTCCGCGGGCGGGCCCGCGGACTACTCCGGCATCACGTACGAGCGGATCGCGGCCCACGACGGCGTGTTCTGGCCGTGCCCGGCCCCGGAGGACGGGGATGACGGCGATGACGGGGAGGCTGCGGGCGACGGGACGCCGCGCCTGTTCCTCGAACGGTTCGCCACCCCCGACGGGCGGGCCCGGTTCACCCCCGTGCACCACCGCCCGTCCGCCGAGGAGCCGTCCCCGGACTTCCCGTACCACCTCACCACCGGCCGGGTGCTGGCCCAGTACCAGTCCGGCGCCCAGACCCGGCGGGTCGCCGAGCTCAACGAGGCCGCGCCCGGGCCCTTCGTGCAGCTCCACCCCCGCCTGGCCGGCCTGCTGGGCGTCGCCGACGGCGACCCGGTGGCGGTCACCAGCCGCCGCGGGCGCGCGGTGGCCCCCGCCATGGTCTCCCCCGCGATCCGCCCGGACACGGTCTTCATGCCGTTCCACTGGCCGGGCGAGGGCCGCGCCAACCTCCTCACCAACCCCGCCCTCGACCCCTCCTCCCGCATGCCGGAGTTCAAGGTGTGCGCGGTCCGCGTGGAGCGGGCCTAGCGCGGCGGGGCGGTCCGAGTGGTGCGGATAAGCCCGATGCGAGCCCGCCGATGCGTGGCGTGATGGCGTCTGTGCCGATAAAGGTGATCCATGTCACCCTCGCCGAAAGGCAGTTCGACGAGGGGACCGGACATGGCACACGAGGGTACGAGCCGGCGCGCGATCCTTTCGGGTGCGCTCGCGAGCGCGGCCGTGATCGGCTTCGGGGCCTCGCGCGTTTCGGCGACGGCCCGCCCCACCACGGACGGCGGTATTACGGTCACATCGCTGCGGAGGGACGACTGCACCTACATGTCGCGCGTCTGCGGCATCAACCGGTCGGGGCAGATGGCCGGGTGGGGCTTCCTCGACGGGAAGACGTACGCACCCGTCCTGTGGTCGGACGGCGCGCTGTCCGTGCCCCTCGCACCGGACGGTGCGTCGCCGGTGGAGCTCGTGGGGATCAGCGACTCCGGCCAGTACGCCGGGGCGTACTACAACTCCGGCATGACCGCCCTGCTGTGGACCGACGGCGTTCCCCGGCCGATGAACGTCGGCCCCTTCCCGCACACCCGGGCCGTCTGCATGGACGCCAGGGGGCGGGTCCTGGTCCAGGCACGCACGGACCCGGAGCCCCCGCCCTACTACGAGGATTGGACGTACGACAAGCTGTTCCTCTGGGACCGGGGGCGGATCACCCCGATTCTGCCGCCGGACGGCGGCCCCTGGTCCGACATCCGGGTGCTCGCCGTGAACAACCGGGGAGGCATCCTCGCGCAGGTCTCGCAGTCCAGCCCCTGGAAGTCCCTGCCCTTCTTCTGGCAGGCGGGCCGGTCCACCTGGCTGACGGACATCGCCGCCGCCGGGTCGACCGTGCTTCCCTCGGCGGTCAACGACCTCGGGCAGGTCGCCGGCACCGTGATGTACGCCGAGAACGGCACCCTGGTCGAGCGCGCGTTCCGCTGGCGGGCGGGCAGGTCCGAGCTCTCGCCGATGCGCCTGCCGGGAGCCACCCGCGACGGGCTGACGGTGGCGGACGGCCTCCAGGCGATCAACATGCGCGGGGACGTGATCGGCACGGGCGCGTACGGGCCCGACGACCGCCGTCCGTTCCTGTGGTCGGGGAACACCCTGACCGTGCTGTCGGTTCCCGAAGACACCGAAGACGGGTTGGCATTGTCCGTGAACGACCGCGGTGACGTCTGCGGCTACTGTGTCGTGTCCGTGGAGGCCGGCGTTCGCTACCGCCCCTTCCTGTGGCGTGCCGGGCAGCGCATCGACCTTCCCCTGCCCGACGGCAGGTACGGGGCTTATGCGGAGTACATCGACAACCGCGGAACGATAATCAGTTGGTTCGTGCGGCCCGGCAACGGGCCCAAAGGAGTGCCCACCGGCGGTTCGACGGGCGGGAGCTCGGTGGGCGGCACCTCGACGAGCGGGGGCTCGGTAACGAGCGGGGGCTCGACAGGCGGGGGCTCGACAGGCGGGGACTCGACGATCGGGAGTGTGGACGAAGGCGCGACCACCATCGGCGGCAGCGGCATCCCCCCCGGGTGCAACGCCCCCATGTACAACTGCCTCCAGTGGACCGTCCCCCTCTAGGAGGCTGGTGCAGGTCCCGGGTTTTCCGTCCCCGGCCGGGAAACCCCTGGCCGCGGCGGCGCGGGCGGCTACGATCCGAGGCAGCACGCCCGCCCAGCCGTCAAGTGCCGGGGTCCCCGGGATTCCGGGACCCCGGGGACCCCGGCGCACCGAGGAGAGAGGCCGGCCCGCTCATGCCGTCCGCCAGAACGCACGCCTACGAGACCCGCCTCACCTGGACCGGGAACCTCGGTAGCGGCACCGACTCCTACCGCTCCTACCGGCGCACGCACGAGGTCGAGGCGGACGGACCGCCGCCCCTGGCCGGTTCGTCGGACCCGCACTTCCGGGGCGACGCCGACCGCTGGAACCCGGAGCAGTTGCTGCTGGCGGCGCTGTCGCAGTGCCACATGCTCGCCTACCTGCACCTGTGCGCCGTGAACGGGGTCGTCGTGACCGCGTACACCGACCGGGCGTCCGGGACGATGGAGGAGACGGGCGACGGCGGCGGCCACTTCACCCGGGCGCTGCTGCGGCCCCGCGTGGAGGTGGCGTCCGGCGCGATGGCCGAGAAGGCCGCGGCCCTGCACGAGGACGCCCACCGCCTGTGCTTCATCGCGGCCTCGGTCAACTTCCCGGTGGAGCACGAACCGGTGGTGACCGCCGGGCAGGAGTGAGGGTCAGGCAGGTCCGGCCGTCACGCGCCGCCGGCCTGCTTGCCGCCGGCGTCGTCGGCCGTGGTCGCGATGCGCACACTGCCCCACTGGCCGCCGTCTTGCGCCTCGTACTCGTCCGGCGGCCACAGGGTGACCGTGCGGGCGGCGGCCGCGCGGATCGCGGCGCCGTCGAGTTCCGCGCGGCACTCGGCGGTGGCGCCCGCGCCGGGCCAGACGGCGACCAGGGTGACGGGACCGTCGGGAGGCAGCGGCGCCACCCACACTTCGGCGTCCCAGGTCGTGCCGTCGCCCCCGCCGCCCTGGTCCATGATGCGCAGCGTCCGCTCTTCCTCGTCGTCGCTGAAGTGGTGGGACGCGAGGCCCTCGCCCAGGGCGTCGCGGCGCCCGTCGACGTATTCGATTCCCAGCCGCAGCCCGGTGCCGGTTCCGACCGCCTCAAAGGGGGCGGGCGGGAAGTGGTGGACGGGCCGGTACCGCGGCGAACCGTCCGGCGGCTCCCGCCGGACCATCCGCACGCTCATCTGGAAGCCGTTCGGGTAGACCCGGACGGCCCCGGCCCACACAGCGGCGCTGTCGGTCCTGATCAGGAGGGCGTCACCCGGTACGGACGCGGGCAGCACGTTGTCGGGCCGCTGCCACCACGGGCGGCGGCGGCGCGGCGGCGCGACCGGTTCCCGCGCCGGGAAGGAGTCGAAGAAGTCCACCCGGCCCACCATGGCACCGGCGGGTCCGCGCACACCTCCCGGGAATCGGCCATTCCGCCGCCGTCCAGTCGCCGCCGCGGTCTCCGTACGGCGTCAGCCCAAGGCGTCACCCGCGGGCCCGGAACCCGCCGGAACCGGACCCGCCGGAACCGGACCCGCCGAAGCCGAACCCGCGGGACCGGGCCCGGCCGAGCGGGCGCGCAGGCGCCGGAGCATGCGGGCGTCCTGGAAGCCGACCGCCCGGGCGGCGGACTCGGCGGTGGCGCCGAGGGCCATGAGGTGCTCGGCGCGTTCGAGGCGGAGTTCCTGCTGGTAGCGCAGCGGGGTCAGGCCGGTGGAGGCGGTGAAGCGGCGGGTGAGGGTGCGTTCGCTCACGCCGGTGGCCGAGGCGAGGTCGGACAGGGCGAGGCGGTCGGTGAAGCGCGCGTCGATGACGTCCTGGGCGCGGTGGACGGCGTCGCTGACGTGGGCGCGGTGCCGCAGCATGGCGCTGGCCTGCCGTTCGTCGCCGTTGCGCCGGGCGTAGACGACCATCTGCCGGGCGACGCGGGCGGCGGCCGCGGGGCCGTGGCGCACGGCGAGGAGGTGGAGCGCCAGGTCGATGCCGGAGGCGATCCCGGCGGAGGTGACCAGGGTGCCGTCGACGACGTAGAGCACGTCGCGCACGACGGTGGCCCGCGGGTAGCGGCGGGCGAGTTCGTCCTGGAGGTCGTGGTGGGTGGTGCAGCGGCGGCCGTCGAGCAGCCCCGCCCGGCCGAGCGCGTCGGCTCCGGCGCAGACCGAGGCGACGGTGCCGCCCGCCGCGTGGTGCGCGCGCAGCCACTCCAGGGTGGCCGGGCGCAGCCCGCCGTTGTCGCGCAGGGAACGGGACCGCCAGCCGGGGACGACCACGAGGTCGCCCGCGGCCAGTGCCGGCAGCTGCGCGGTGGCGCGCAGCGGCAGCCCCTGCGCGGTGGGGATGTCCTCCCGCTCGCCCACGTACGCCAGTTCGTACCCGAGGCCGTCGTCGGCGGCGGTCGAGAAGACCTGGGCCGGCCCGGCGAGGTCGAGCAGGTGCACGCGGGGAACGAGCAGGAAGACCACCCGGGTCACGATCCGGTCAGCTCCTTCACGGTGGTGACGGTGGCGAAGCGCCCGGCCAGGGCGTAGGTGGTGCGGGCGATGATCTCGGCGGTGCCCAGGGTGCGCGGGTCGGCGAGCACCTCGGCGTAGGGCCGGCCGGCCGGGGCGGCGGGATCGGGGATGGGCTCGGTGGCGGTGGCGTCGACCACGAAGGTGACCTGGTAGCCGAGGTCGGAGGCGAGGCGGGTGGTGGTCTCCACGCACTGCTCGGTCCTGATGCCGCAGGTGATCAGGCGGTGGATGCCGCGCTCGGTGAGGAGCTGCTGCAGGTTGGTGGTGGTGAAGGCGTTGTGCGAGGTCTTGGTGAGGACCGGTTCGCCGTCCCGGGGGGCCAGCGGCTCGATCGGCCGGACGTGGCCGAGCGCAGGGTCGAAGACGCTGCCGGTGCCGGGCTCGGAGTGCAGCACCCATACCACCAGGTCACCGCGGTCCCGGGCGAAGTCGACCAGCCTGCCGACCGGGCCGGCCACGTCCGGGTCGGAAGCGTGCCGCCAGCTCTCGCGCTGCCGGAAGGACTCCTGGACGTCGATGACGAGGAGGGCGGTACGGGATCGCGTCTGTTCGCTCATGCCAATGATCCTCGCCGGTCCGGGGATACGGGGGCCAGGCCCGATCGTGTCCGGATGCGGACCGATCCGGTCACGGTACCGGACGGGCTCACATCCCGTTCCCGGCGGCGTGAGCGCACCGTTGCTCCCGGGTAATGGCGGGGATTCGGGCGGGTAACAGCGGCCCCGCACGCTCGACGGCATGGACATCGTGGTGATCGGCGGCGGAATGGCGGGCGCCCGGCTCGCCCACCAGCTCGGCCGGCCGGCGCGGTCCGGCGGCGGCCCCGGGCGCTCCGGCGGCGGGCCGGTCCGCCTCACCGTACTCGGCGAGGAGCCGCACCTGCCGTACAACCGGGTGCTGCTCGCCGAGGTGCTGGCCGGGCGCTACCGGCCCGAGCTGATCGCGCTGCCCGGCGCGGGCGCGGTGCGGCGGGCGCGGGCGGTGCGGCTGGACCGGGACGAGCGGCTGGTGCGCTGCGACGACGGTTCCGTGCTGCGCTACGACCGGCTGGTCCTGGCGACCGGCTCCAACCCCGTACTGCCGCCGCTGCGCGGCCTGTTCGGGGAGGGCGACCTGGCGCTGCCCGCGGGGGTGCACGCCTTCCGCACGATGGACGACTGCCTGGCGCTCTCGGCCGCGGCGGGGCCGGGGGTGCGCGCGGTGGTGGTCGGCGGCGGGCTGCTGGGGGTGTCGGCGGCGCAGGCACTGGCCGCGCGCGGCGCCCAGGTGGTGGTCGCCCAGCAGGGCGAGCACCTGATGGAACGGCACCTGGACGCGCCCGCCGCGGCGCTGCTGCGCTCCCACCTGGAAGCGCAGGGCGTCGAGGTGCACACCGAGTGCAGGGTGCGCGGCGTGCTGACCGAGCCGGACCCCGGTCCGGCCGGCCGTGCGGTCCGCTCGGTCGAGCTTGCCGACGGCTACTGCCTGGGCGCCGATCTGGTGGTCCTGGCCTGCGGGGTGCGGCCCCGGGTCGGCCTGGCGCGGGCGGCCGGGCTGGACGTCGCCAAGGGGATCGTGGTCGACGACCAGTTGCGCACCAGCGACCCCGCGGTCTTCGCGATCGGCGACTGCGCGCAGCACGCGGGCACGGTGTACGGCCTGGCGGGCGCGGCCCGCGACCAGGCGGACGTGCTGGCCGGGGTGCTGCTGCGGGAGGCGGGAGCGGAGACGGAGGCGGGCGGCGAGGCGGGCGCTTGGACAGGCGCGGGGACAGACGCGGGGACAAGCGACCGGACGGGCGCGGCTGCGAGCGCGGAGGCGGCCGGCGCCGCCCACCGGCCCGCCGCCGGGTCCCCCGGCCCCCGCTACGCCGGCACCCGCGCGCTGACCCGGCTCACGCTGCGGCCCGCGGGCGGCGGCACGGAGGGGACGGGCCCGGCGGCCCTGGACCTCGCGGCGTTCGGCGAGCCCGTACCGCTGCCCGGTGACGACGTGCTGCGGCTGGCGGACGCCACCCGCGGGGCGTACCGGAAGGTCGTCGTGCGCGGCGACCGGCTGGTGGGCGGCGTGCTGCTCGGCGATCTGGCGGCGGTCGGCACGGTCGCCCGCACCTGGGAGGGCGACGAGCCGCTGCCCTCCGCTCCTTTGCTTCATCTGCTCACCGACGACGGAGGTTTCTGAGCATGGCTGCGAGTCCGGCCGAGAATTCGGCGAGCCCGGCGAGCCCGGCGCAGACGATCGTGCTGGTCGGCCACGGGATGGTCGGCCAGCGGTTCCTGGAGGCGCTGGCCGACCGCGGGGTGACCGGGCGGGCGCGCGTGGTCGTGCTGTGCGAGGAGCCCCGCCCCGCGTACGACCGCGTACACCTGACCTCGTACTTCACCGAGGGCGCGACGCCCGAGGACCTGTCGATGGTCGAGGACGGCTTCATGGCCGAGCACGGCATCGAACTGCACGTGGGCGACCCGGCGGTGGCGGTGGACCGCGAGGCCCGTACCGTCACCGCCCGCTCCGGGCTGACGGTCGGGTACGACACGCTGGTGCTGGCCACCGGCTCGTACCCGTTCGTGCCGCCGGTGCCCGGCAAGGACGCGCAGGGCTGCTTCGTCTACCGCACCATCGAGGACCTGCTGGCGATCGAGGAGTACGCGGGGCACTCGCGGACCGGCGCGGTGGTCGGCGGCGGGCTGCTCGGGCTGGAGGCGGCGGGCGCGCTGAAGGGCCTCGGCCTGGACACGCACGTCGTGGAGTTCGCGCCGCGGCTGATGCCGGTGCAGGTGGACGACGGCGGCGGCGACGCGCTGCGGCGCAAGATCGAGGGCCTCGGCGTCACCGTGCACACCGGGGTGGGCACGCGGGAGATCGTCACCGGCGACGACGGCCGGGTCGCCGGCATGGCACTGTCGGACGACTCGCGGCTGGCCGCCGACCTGGTGGTGTTCTCGGCGGGCGTGCGGCCGCGCGACGAGCTGGCCCGGGCCTGCGGGCTGCCGGTCGGCGAGCGCGGCGGGATCGTGGTCGACGAGACCTGCCGTACCGCCGACCCCGCGGTCTTCGCGATCGGCGAGTGCGCGCAGGCCGTGGACGGCCGGGTGTACGGGCTGGTCGCGCCGGGCAACGAGATGGCCGAGACGGCCGCGCGGACCATCGCGGGCGACGCGGGCGCCTTCACCGGCGCCGACCTGTCCACCAAGCTGAAGCTGCTGGGCGTGGACGTGGCGAGCTTCGGCGACGCGCACGGCGCCGCCGACGGCAGCCTCGACGTGGTCTACTCCGACTCGCGTTCCGGGGTGTACCGCAAGCTGGTGGTGGCCGCCGACGGCACTTTGCTGGGCGGCATCCTGGTCGGCGACTGCGAGTCGTACGGGATGCTGCGCCCGCTGACCGGCACGGTCCCGCCGGTCGCGCCCGAGCACCTGGTGCTGCCGGCGGGCGCCGGCGGCGGCGTCTCACTCGGCCCGGCGTCGCTGCCGGACGACGCGGTGATCTGCAGCTGCCACAACGTCAGCAAGGGCGCGATCCGCGCGGCGGTCACCGAGCACTCCTGCACCAGCGTGCCGGAGGTCAAGAAGTGCACCAAGGCCGGTACGGGCTGCGGCAGTTGCGTGAAGGTGCTGGGGCAGCTCGTCGACGCGGAGCTGGAGGCGAACGGCGTCGCCGTCGACAAGGGCCTGTGCGGCTGCTTCGGGCAGACCCGCGCCGAGCTGTACGAGATCGTGCTCACCCTGCGCATCGCCTCCTACCGTGAACTGCTGGACCGGCACGGCCGCGAGAGCGCGCGCGGCGGCGAGGGCTGCGAGATCTGCAAGCCGGCGGTGGCCTCCATCCTGGCGTCGCTGGCGCCGGTGGTCGGGGCGAGCGGGCACGTACTGGACGGCGAGCAGGCCGCCCTGCAGGACACCAACGACCACTTCCTGGCCAACATGCAGAGGAACGGGTCGTATTCGATCGTGCCGCGCGTGCCCGGCGGCGAGATCACCCCGGAGAAGCTGATCGTGCTGGGCGAGGTGGCGCGGGACTTCGGCCTCTACACCAAGATCACCGGCGGCCAGCGGATCGACCTGTTCGGCGCCCGGGTGGAGCAGCTGCCGCTGATCTGGACCCGGCTGGTGGACGCCGGCTTCGAGTCCGGCCACGCCTACGGCAAGGCACTGCGCACGGTGAAGTCCTGCGTGGGTTCGACCTGGTGCCGCTACGGCGTGCAGGACAGCGTGCGGATGGCCATCGACCTGGAGCTGCGCTACCGGGGGCTGCGCTCCCCGCACAAGCTGAAGTCCGCGGTGTCGGGGTGCGCCCGGGAGTGCGCGGAGGCGCAGAGCAAGGACTTCGGGGTGATCGCGACCGCGAACGGCTGGAACCTGTACGTGGGCGGCAACGGCGGGGCGACCCCGCGGCACGCCGACCTGCTGGCCAAGGACCTGTCGGACGCCGAACTGGTGCGGCTGATCGACCGGTTCCTGATGTACTACATCCGCACCGCCGACCGGCTGGAGCGCACCAGCGTGTGGCTGGAGCGGATTCCCGGCGGCCTCGATCACGTGCGCGACGTGGTGGTGCACGACTCCCTCGGCATCTGCGCCGAACTGGAGGAGCTGATGGCCGCGCACGTGGCCGGCTACCGCGACGAGTGGGCGCAGACCATCAACGACCCCGAGCGGCTGCGCCGGTTCGTGTCCTTCGTCAACGCGCCCGACACCCCCGACCCCACGGTCCGCTTCGTCGAGGAGCGCGACCAGATCAAGCCGGAACCCGTGTTCGTATCCCTGACCGAGACGGTGAACGCATGACCATCATCGAATCCCCCGCCACCACCGCGACCGTCGAACTGCGCTCCGCGACCGGATGGATCCCGGTGTGCCCGGCGGCCGACCTGGAGCCCGGCCGAGGGGTGGCGGTGCTGCTGCCCGACGGCGGCCAGGCGGCCCTGTTCCGCGACCGCGGCGGCGCGCTGTACGCGATCGGCAACGTCGACCCGTTCACCGGCGCCGGGGTGCTGTGCCACGGCCTGACGGGCTCGGCGGGCGGCCGGGCGTACGTCGCCTCCCCGCTGCTCAAGCAGCGCTTCGACCTCGCCGACGGGCGGTGCCTGGACGACGACCGGGCGGCGGTGCCGGTGTATCCGGTACGGGTGGTCTGACACGTCCGACCGGCACAGGCCGGGCGCGCGGGCGGCGCCGCACCGGGTGACCCCGGGCGTGGCGGCGCCCGCGCGCCCGTCTGCCTTCCGGCCGCTTTCCGTGCGCTTTCCGTGCCCTTCCCGTGCGCTTTCCGTCCGCGTGAGTCGCCGTCAGCCGGCGTCGTGCGGTCTCATGCGGCGGGCGGCGGGGCGCTGCTGCCCCGCTCGACCAGCCGGGTCGCCAGGTCCACCCGCAGGGTGCTGGGCTCGCGGCCGCGGCTGATGTCAAGGGCCAGCCGGGCGGCGGCCTCGGCCATCTCCGTCAGCGGCTGCCGGACGGTGGTCAGCGGCGGGCTGATCCAGCGCGAGATCGGCAGGTCGTCGAAGCCGACCACGCTCAGGTCGTGCGGGATGCGCAGGCCCAGCTCGCGCGCGGCCTCGTACAGACCGAGTGCCTGGAGGTCGTTGCCGGTGAAGACCGCGGTGGGGCGGTCCGGCATCCTCAGCAGCGCGAGCCCCTCGGCGTAGCCGGCCTCGTGGTGGAAGTTGCCCAGCCGCACCAGCCCGGGGTCGTAGGCGATTCCGGCGGTCTCCAGGGCGGCGCGGTACCCGTCGATACGGGCGCGGCTGCACATCATGCCGGTGGGGCCGCCGAGGACGCCGATCCTGCGGTGGCCGAGCTCCAGCAGGTGGCGGGTGGCGGCCACGCCGCCCTGCCAGTTGGTGGCGCCGATCGCGGGCACGTCCTCGCCGGGGTCGCCGGCCGGGTCGAGCACCACGAACGGGATGTCGCGGCTGGTGAGCTGGGCCTGCTGGGCCGGGTCGAGGCCGGACAGCACCAGGATCACCCCGGTGGGGCGGCGGGCCAGCACCCCGTCCACCCAGGTCTGACCGGGGGTGAGACGGCCCGCGGACTCCGAGAGCACCACGCTCAGGCCCTCGTCGCGGGCGACGTTCTCCACCCCGCGGATCACCTCCATCGCCCAGGCGCTCTCCAGCTCGTGGAAGACCAGGTCGAGCAGCGGCGCCGGCTGCACGCTGCCGCGCCGCCGCTGGTATCCGTGCCGGCGCAGCAGCTCCTCGACCCTGCTGCGGGTGGCCGGGGCGACGTCGCCCCGGCCGTTGAGGACCTTCGAAACAGTCGGCGCCGAGACCCCGGCGGCGCGCGCGATCTCGGCCAGGGTCGCCGTCCCGCCGGCCGCGGTTTCGGGCTGGTCGCCGTGCGGGGGCTGGACGCGTGTGGCACTCATGCCAGCGATCGTAGCCGGTCTGCGGGGTCCTGCCGACGGCGCACGGGCGCAAGGTGGCCACACACCCCGCATTCGTAACATTCGTCTACCGGCCCGAAACATTCGATTCGAATTCGACACCGGTCCGCGACTGTCACGGCATGGCCCATCCACCCTCAGCGATGGCACACTGGCCTCTACCTCCACCCTCGCCCCGGGAAAATACGCGCGGCGCCGCTGAACACTTGCGACGCGTGCCGCGTACTCTTCCGGGATCGCACGACAGCAAGAGCTCCCTCCCCCCACTCAAAAGGAGCCCTGGATGTCACCTCTGGGCAGAAAACTCGAATTGGCCTCGCCGGCTGTGCTCTCCCTCTACCGGCTGGTCATCGGCCTGCTGTTCACCTGTCACGGCGCCTCCACCGTGCTCGGTGCGTTCGGCGGGCCCATGGGCGGCAAGCCCTCCGTCGGCCACTGGCCGTCCTGGTGGGCCGGTCTGATCCAACTCGTCTGCGGCGCGCTGGTGTTCATCGGCATCGGTGACGCCGGCACCCGTCTCGCGGCGCTCCTCGGTTCCGGCTCGATGGCGTACGCGTACTTCACGGTGCATCAGAAGCACGACCTGTGGCCGATCAAGAACGGCGGCGAGCTGTCCGTTCTGTTCTGCTGGAGCCTGCTGCTGATCGCGATAGTCGGCCCGGGCGAGTGGACCCTGTCCGCCGCCCTGACCAGAGCCCGCGGATCGGCCTCCCTCCCAGGAAGCTCGACCCCCGCGCCGGTCGCCTCGGAACCGGCCGGCAAGCCGTAGGCCCCGGCCCCCCAGCAGGCCCGGGGGCGGCGCCTCCGCACGAAGCGCCGCCCCCGGTGGGACGGGTCCCGGGACTGCCGGGGCGGTGAGGGTCGGCCCCAGGGCAAGGGCCTGCGCCGGCGGTCCGGGCCCGGCCCGGTCGGATGGTCAGGGATGGTCAGGGGATCACCGGGTGTCCGACGCGGTCGGGGAGACGGCGGCGCGGCCGGCCTCCAGGCGGGCGACGGGGATGCGGAACGGCGAGCAGGACACGTAGTCCAGACCGACCCCGTGGAAGAAGTGGACGGACTCCGGGTCGCCCCCGTGCTCACCGCAGATGCCGAGTTTCAGGCCCGGGCGGGTGGCGCGGCCGGCTTCGGCCGCGGCGCGGACCAGTGAGCCCACGCCGTCCTGGTCGATGGTCTCGAAGGGCGAGACGCCGAAGATGCCCTTCTCCAGGTAGGCGGTGAAGAAGCTCGCCTCCACGTCGTCCCGGGAGAAGCCCCACACCGTCTGGGTCAGGTCGTTGGTGCCGAAGGAGAAGAACTCGGCCGCCTCCGCGATCTGGGCGGCGGTCAGCGCCGCGCGCGGCAGCTCGATCATCGTGCCGATGGGCAGCCGCAGTTCGGTGCCGGTGGCGGCCTCGACGCCGGCGATGACCCGGTCGGCCTCCTCCCGCACGATCTCCAGCTCCTGCACCGTGCCGACCAGCGGGACCATGATCTCGGCGCGCGGGTCGCCGCCCGCCGAGCGGCGATGCGCGGCGGCCTCGGCGATGGCGCGGACCTGCATGGCGAACAGGCCGGGGACGACCAGGCCGAGCCGGACGCCGCGCAGTCCCAGCATGGGGTTCTGCTCGTGCAGTTTGTGGACGGCCTGCAGCAGCCGCAGGTCGTTCTCGTTGGCGTCCTTGCGGGCCTCGGCCAGCGCCACCCGGACCGACAGTTCGGTGATGTCCGGCAGGAACTCGTGCAGCGGCGGGTCCAGCAGCCGTACGGTCACCGGCAGCCCGTCCATCGCCTCGAACAGCTCGATGAAGTCGGCCTTCTGCAGCGGCAGCAAGGCGCCCAGCGCCTCCTCGCGCTCGCCGTCGGTGTCGGCGAGGATCAGCCGCTCGACCAGTTCGCGCCGGTCGCCGAGGAACATGTGCTCGGTGCGGCACAGCCCGATGCCCTGCGCGCCGAAGCGGCGGGCGCGGGCGGCGTCCTCCGCGTTGTCCGCGTTGGCCCGCACCCGCAGCCGGCGTACCCGGTCCGCGTAGGCCATGATCCGGTGCACCGCCCGTACCAGGTCGTCGGCCTCCTCGGCGCCGGCGTGGACCCGGCCCTCGAAGTACTCGACCACCGGGGACGGCACCACCGGGACCTCGCCGACGTAGACCTTGCCGGTGGAGCCGTCGATGGAGATGACGTCGCCCTCCTCTATCACCACCGGCCCCTTGCCGTCGCCGGAGGTGCCCCCGGGCGCGGTCAGCCGCCGCCGCTTGGTGTCGACCTCCAGCTCCTCGGCGCCGCACACGCACGTCTTGCCCATCCCGCGGGCGACCACGGCGGCGTGCGAGGTCTTGCCGCCGCGCGAGGTGAGGATGCCCTCGGCGGCGACCATGCCGGCCAGGTCGTCGGGGTTGGTCTCACGGCGGATGAGGATGACCTTCTCGCCGGACCGGGACCACTTGACCGCGGTGTACGAGTCGAAGACCGCCTTGCCGACCGCCGCGCCCGGCGAGGCCGCGATGCCCCAGCCGATCCGCCGCACCGAGGCGCTGTCGGCCACCGCCTCCTCGAACCGCGGGAACATCAGCTGCGCCAACTGCCCGCCGCTGACCCGCCGCAGCGCCTCGGCCTCGTCGATCAGGCCCTGGTCGACGAGCTGGGTGGCGATACGGAAGGCCGCCGCGGCGGTCCGCTTGCCGACCCGGGTCTGCAGCATCCACAGGTGCCCGCGCTCGATGGTGAACTCGATGTCGCACAGGTCCCGGTAGTGCGTCTCCAGC
Source organism: Streptomyces sp. HPF1205 (assembly GCF_020400825.1). GTDB lineage: Bacteria > Actinomycetota > Actinomycetes > Streptomycetales > Streptomycetaceae > Actinacidiphila. The sequence goes on along the minus strand of NZ_JAINVH010000001.1, from coordinate 471,621 downwards.
GTCTCCATGATCTTCAGCAGCCGGTCGTACGACGCCCGGTCGATCGACTCCAGCTCGGCGAGCGGCACGGTGTTGCGGATGCCGGCCACCACGTCCTCGCCCTGCGCGTTCTGCAGGTAGTCGCCGTACACGCCCTGCTGGCCGCTCGCCGGGTCGCGGGTGAAGGCGACGCCGGTGCCCGAGTCGGGGCCGAGGTTGCCGAAGACCATGGAGCAGACGGTGACGGCGGTGCCGAGGTCGTTCGGGATGCGCTCCTGGCGGCGGTAGAGCCTGGCCCGGTCGGTGTTCCAGGACTCGAAGACCGCGCACACCGCCAGGTCCATCTGCTCGCGCGGGTCCTGCGGGAACTCCCGCCCGGCCTCCTTGAGCACGATCGCCTTGAAGTCGTCCACCAGCCCGCGCAGGTCGGCGGCGTCCAGGTCGAGGTCGGTGTCGGCGCCCTTGGCCCGCTTGGCCGCCTCCAGCGCCTCCTCGAACAGGCCGCCGTCCACGCCCATCACGGTCTTGCCGAACATCTGCAGCAGCCGCCGGTAGGAGTCCCAGGCGAACCGCTCGTCCCCGCCGGCCCGCGCGGCCAGGCCCGCCACCGAGGCGTCGGACAGGCCGATGTTGAGGACGGTGTCCATCATCCCGGGCATGGAGAACTTGGCGCCGGACCGCACGGACACCAGCAGCGGATCGTCCGGCCGGCCCAGCCTGCGCCCCATCTGCCGCTCCAGCGCGTCGAGGTGCGCACTCACCTCGTCGCGCAGTGTCGGCGGCTCCGCGCCCGTCGCCAGGTACGCCCTGCACGCCTCGGTGGTGATCGTGAAGCCCGGAGGGACGGGCAGACCGAGGTTGGTCATCTCGGCGAGGTTCGCACCCTTCCCGCCGAGCAGGTCCTTCAGATCCTTGTTGCCCTCAGTGAAGTCGTAGACGAATTTCTCGTTCTTCTGACGTGCCGACACGTGGTCCACCGACTCCTTGCGGTCCTCGCGATCCTCGCGACCGGGATGCCCTGACGGCGGGGAGCGTACCCATCTCCAAGGCGTCTAAGGGCATTCAAGACCACGACACACGGCCGCAACCGCCCGTCTGCCGTCGGATCGCAGGCAGCGACCCGACGGCGAGCCCCGCCCGCTTCCGTTCACGAGTCGAACGGACGACCGCGCCGCGCTCGCCCGAGGGCGCGATTTCACATACGGAGAGTGACGAATGGCGGTGGCGGCTGGAGACAAGGGGCCAATGCGCGGCGCCATGCATTCGAGAGATGCAGCGCTCATCCGTGCGCTCATTTGAGCGATGAGGGGATCAGACGTGGCGCGAATCACGCGTACGTCTCGTCAAACGGGCGTAGGGGCTCTACGTACGAGCGGGTCGGGCATGTGCCGGTACGGGGGCGGGGACAGGCGCGGCTCCTCCCCGGGAGCGGCCAGGGGCGCGGGGACAGGCGCGGCTCCCCGGGAGCGGCCAGGGGCGCGGGGAACGGCGCGAGCGACCCGCTGCCGGCCGTCGGTCCTGCGACGACGCCGAGCCACCCCGCCCGGACGGCCCCGGCTCACCCTCCGGACGTGTCCGACTCCGCCTCCGGGCCCGCCGTCGCGCCGTCCCAGGGGTCCGCGAGCCAGCCGTCGGGCAGGACGACCCGCTTGCCGGGCGCGGTCCGGCCGCGCGGGCCGTCCGCGTGCGCCGGCCACTCCTGCTCCTGGTCCAGCTTGCCGAGCAGGTCGTCGAGCTCGGCCAGGGACGACACGGTCGCCAGGGACCTGCGCAGGTCCGAGCCGACCGCGAACCCCTTGGTGTACCAGGCGACATGCTTGCGGAAGTCGATCACGCCCCGGGCCTCGTCGCCCAGCCACCGGCCGAGCAGGTCGGCGTGCCGCCGCATCACCGCCGCGACCTCGCCGAAGCGCGGGCCCGCCGGCCCCCGGCGGCCGTCAATGTCACCCGCGCCCGCGCCGCCCCCGGCTCCGGTCCCGGCCTCGAAGGCGGCCACCAGGTCGCCGAACAGCCACGGCCGGCCCAGGCACCCGCGGCCGACGACCACGCCGTCGCAGCCGGTCTCGCGCATCATCCGCACCGCGTCCTCGGCGCACCAGATGTCGCCGTTGCCGAGCACGGGGATCTCCGGCACGTGCTCCTTGAGGCGGGCGATGGCGTCCCAGTCGGCGGTCCCGCCGTAGTGCTGCGCCGCCGTGCGGCCGTGCAGCGCGACCGCGGCGACGCCCTCCTCGACGGCGATCCGCCCCGCGTCGAGGTACGTCAGGTGATCGTCGTCGATGCCCTTGCGCATCTTGATCGTGACCGGCAGGGACCCGGCGTTGCCGACCGCGGCGCGCAGGATGGCCCGCAGCAGGTTGCGCTTGTACGGCAGCGCGGAACCGCCGCCCTTGCGGGTCACCTTGGGCACGGGGCAGCCGAAGTTGAGGTCGATGTGGTCGGCGAGGTTCTCGTCCACGATCATCCGCACCGCCCGGCCCACCGTCACCGGGTCCACCCCGTAGAGCTGGATGGAGCGCGGGGTCTCGCTCGCGTCGAAGTGGACGAGCTGCATCGTCTTCTCGTTGCGCTCGACCAGGGCCCGGGTGGTGATCATCTCGCTGACGAACAGGCCCTTGCCCCCGCTGAACTCCCGGCACAGCGTGCGGAAGGGCGCGTTCGTGATGCCTGCCATCGGCGCGAGCACGACCGGCGGCGTCACGGTGTGCGGGCCGATGCGGAGGGCTCCCCGGGCGGGCGGGGCCAAGGTGGCGTCAGCGGTCATGGGCCCCATTGTCCCGTATCCGCCGGCCGGCCCTTCCGGCCCGGGTCCGGCCCGGGGCCCGGCCGGTCCCGCCGACCCACGATGGTTGTACGATAGTAATCGTTACGTTCATACAATCATCTGCCAGCCCCCTGGCCGAAGGGACCGATCCGTGCCGGAAGTGAGCCAGGAACCGAGCCGGGAACCGAGCCCGCGCAGGCGGACACTGATCCTCGCCATCTGCTGCATGAGCCTGCTCATCGTCAGCCTGGACAACACGATCCTCAACGTGGCGCTGCCGTCGATGCGCAAGGACCTGCACACCACCATCTCCGGGCTGCAGTGGACGATCGACGCCTACACGGTGGTGATCGCCTCGCTCCTGCTGCTCGCCGGCTCCACCGCGGACCGGATCGGGCGGAAGCGGATATTCCAGACCGGCCTGGTGCTGTTCACCATCGGCTCACTGCTGTGCAGCCTGGCACCCGGGCTCGGCTGGCTGATCGCCTTCCGCATGGTGCAGGCGGTCGGCGGGTCGATGCTGAACCCGGTGGCGATGTCGATCATCACCAACACCTTCTCCGACCCGCGCGAGCGGGCGCGCGCCATCGGCGTGTGGGGCGGGGTGGTCGGCATCAGCATGGCGGCCGGCCCGATCGTCGGCGGGGCGCTGGTGGAGTCCGTGGGGTGGCGGTCGATCTTCTGGATCAACCTGCCGGTGGGACTGGCGGCGCTGCTGCTCACCGCCCGTTTCGTGCCCGAGTCGCGCGCGCCGCGGGCCCGCCGGGTGGACCCGGTCGGCCAGGTGCTGGTGATCACGCTGCTGGGCTCGCTGACGTACGGGATCATCGAGGGGTCGGACGCGGGCTGGGGCTCGCCGCTGATCGTGGGCTGCTTCACGCTGGCCGCGGCGGCCGTCGCGGGCCTGGTGAGGTACGAGAAGCGGCGCGCCGATCCGCTCATCGACATGCGCTTCTTCCGCAGCGCGCCCTTCTCCGGCGCGACCGTGATCGCGGTGAGCGCCTTCGCCGCGCTCGGCGGCTTCCTCTTCCTCAACACGCTCTACCTGCAGGACCAGCGGGGCCTGTCGGCCCTGGACGCGGGCCTGTACATGGTGCCGATGGCGCTGATGTGCCTGGTCTTCGCGCCGCTGTCCGGGCGCCTGGTCGGCGCCCGCGGACCGCGGCTGTCGCTGGTCCTGGCCGGCGGCTGCATGACGGCCAGCGGGGTGCTGTTCGCCGCGCTGGACGCCCAGTCCTCGAACTGGCTGCTGTTCACCTCGTACGTCCTGTTCGGCATCGGCTTCGGCCTGGTCAACGCGCCCATCACCAACACGGCGGTGTCCGGTATGCCGCGCGCGCAGGCGGGCGTGGCCGCCGCGGTAGCCTCCACCAGCCGCCAGGTCGGGCAGTCCCTGGGCGTGGCCGTGATCGGGGCGGCGGTCGCCGCGGGCCTGCACACGGCGGCCTGGTGGATCATCGCCGGCTGCGGCCTGTCGGTGCTGGTCCTCGGTACGCTCACCAGCGGACGCCGGGCCCGCGCCACGGCGGAGCGCACGGCCGCCCTGTTCGCCCGCGGCGAGCGCGGGACGGCGGACGCACGGATCGAGGTGGACGCATGACGAGGGCGCACGGGAACGGGGTGGCGGTGGCGGTGGCGAGCGCGGATACGGGGACGGGCGCCGGCGACGGCGACGGCACCGGCACCGGCACCGGCACCGGCACCGGCGAGGAGACGGCGGCACGGGTGTGGCGGAACCTCGCCGCCGTGGTGCTGGAGCGCAACGAGCGCCGCAAGGAGACCGCGGAGGCGCTGGGCATGAGCTTCTTCCGCGTCAAGGCGCTGCGCCGGATCGCTGCCAGGCCACGCCGGATGAGCGAGCTGGCCGCCGAGCTGTCCTCCGACCGCCCGTACCTGACCCTGGTGGTGGACGACCTGGTCAAGCGCGGGCTCGTCGAGCGCAACCCGCACCCCACCGACCGCCGTTCCAAGATCGTCTCGGCGACCCCGGCCGGGCTGGAGGCCGCCGCGCGGGCCAACGCGATCCTGGGCACCCCGCCGCCGGCGCTGCTGGCCCTGCCGGCCGAGGACCTGGCGGCCCTGGACCGTATCGCCGCGGCGCTCGCGGCGGCGGACTGACCGCGCCGGCCCGCACGCCGGTCCGGGAGCGTCCGGCCCCGGCCCGTCGGGCCTGCGGCCTCCCGGGTCAGACCGCTGTGGGCAGGCGCTCCTCGCGCTCGCGCAGGATCAGCTCGTGCAGGCGCTCCAGGCGCTCGCGGGTGGTGGCGTCGGCGGGGGTGTAGGTGGTCAGCCGGGGCCCGTTCTGCGGGCCCAGCCACAAGTGGGTGAAGTCGAAGGCGAGCAGGCCCACATGGGGGTTGAGGTAGCGCTTGACGTGGCCGGCGGGCTGGAGGACCTCGTGCCGCTCCCACATCTGCCGGAAGTCGGGCGAGGACTGCTGCAGCCGCTTGAGCAGCGCCTTCCAGGCGGGCTCCGCGAGGTGCTCGGCCATGGCGGCGCGGAACTTCGCCGCCATCACCCGGATGTTCTCCTCGCGGTCCAGCATCCGCTCCTTCCACAGCGGGTCGGTGAACGCCAGCCACATCACGTTGCGGTCCTCGAAGGGCAGGGCGTCCAGGTCGGTGACCAGCCGCCCGTACGTGCGGTTGTACGCGATGACGTCGTACCGCGAGTTGAAGACCGCGCTGGGCAGCGGTTCGAGCTGGTCGAGCATGACGCCGACAGCCGGGGACATGCCCGGGCACTCCAGGTCCGGGTGCGGGTCGGCCGCGCCGGCCAGGGTGAACAGGTGCCGCCGCTCGTTGCGGTCGAGCATCAGGGCGCGGGCGATGGCGTCGGCGACCTGGCCGGACACCTGGATGTCGCGGGCCTGTTCCAGCCACGTGTACCAGGTGACGCCGACCGCGGCGAGCTGCGCGACCTCCTCGCGGCGCAGCCCCGGGGTGCGACGCCGGCGCCCCGGCGGCAGCGCGACCTGCTCCGGCGAGATCCGCTCCCGGCGGCTGCGCAGGAATGAGGCCAGCTCGCGGCGGCGGCTCGCGGCCGCGTCCGCCTCGGGCGCCGGGACGTCCTGCCCGAACCCCGCACCGCCGGACAGGGTCACGGCGGTCCCGGCGGTCCCGGCGGTCCCGCCGGCTGTGGCTTTCGCGGTGCGGGCGGCGTTCGCGGTGCGGGCGGTGCGCCCGGTCTGCGCGGTGTTCCGGTCGGCGGTGGTCGGCGTGCTGGTCGCGTCCATGCCTTCAGGGTGCCGGATCGGTCAGCCGGTTGCCAGGTGGTCCGTATACCTGGATAAACGCTCTCTGGTACCCCCCTGAGAAGAGGTCCATCGTCGATCACGTGACCGAGAGAATGGATCAGACCCTGACATCCCGGGCTCGGGTGCTGCCCGGCGTGACCCGCATCGGAGCCCCCACCCGCACCGCCGACCGTACCCCCGCCGCTCCGTCCGCCGCACCGGCCGCCGCCCCGCGGCTCGCCCCGCCCGCGCCGGGGCTGAGCACCCTCGGGCTGCTGACCGTCCTGCTCGGCGCGGCGCTGCCCATGGTGGACTTCTTCATCGTCAACGTCGCGCTGCCCACCATCGACCGCGACCTGCACGCGGGCCCCGCGGTCCTGGAGATGGTCGTGGCGGGGTACGGCGTCGCGTACGCCGTCCTCCTCGTACTCGGCGGCCGCCTCGGCGACATGTTCGGCCGCCGCACCCTGTTCCTGTGGGGCCTGGCGGCCTTCGCCCTGACCTCGCTGGCCTGCGGTGTCGCCCCCAGCGCCTGGACCCTGGTGGGCGCGCGCGTCGCCCAGGGAGCGGCCTCCGCGCTGCTGCTCCCCCAGGCGCTGGCCACCATCCAGTCCGCGACCTCCGGCAGCGCCCGCGGCAAGGCGCTGAGCTGGTACGGCGCCACCGCCGGCATCGCCTCCACGGTCGGCCAGGTGCTCGGCGGGCTGCTGGTCTCCGCCGACATCGCGGGCAGCGGCTGGCGGGCCATCTTCCTGGTCAACGTGCCCGTGGCCGCGGTCGCGCTGTTCCTGGCGCTGCGCGCGGTGCCCGAGACCCGTTCGCAGAACCCGGCCGGGATCGACCGGTCCGGCACCCTGCTGCTCGCCGTGGCCCTGATCACCCTGCTGCTCCCGCTCACCGAGGGCCGCGCGGCCGGCTGGCCGCTGTGGTCGTGGGCGCTGCTGGCGGTCTTCCCGTTCGCCGCGGCCGCGTTCGTGGCGGTGGAGCGGCGCGGCGAGCGGCTGGGGCTGGTCCCGCTGCTGCCGCCGTCGCTGGTGCGCCTGCCCGGTGTGCGCAGCGGTCTGCTGCTGGCCGTGCCGTTCTTCCTCGGCTTCGGCGGCTTCATGTTCGTCGTCGCCGTGGCCATGCAGGACGGCCTGCACTTCGGGGCGCTGACCGCGGGCGCCGCGCTGGTGCCGCTGTGCGCCGCGTTCTTCGCCGCCTCGCTGCTCGGGCCGCGGGCGGTGACCCGCTTCGGCCGCCGTACCGTGACCTACGGTCTGCTGGTCCAGGCGGCGGGGCTGCTGGCACTGGCCGGCACGTTCCACTGGGGCTGGCCGCACCTGGGCATATGGGCGCTGGCGCCCAGCCTGGCGGTGCTCGGCTTCGGCCAGGGCTTCGTGGCTCCCGTGGTGATCCGGATCGTGCTCAGCGAGGTCCCGCCGGCCCAGGCCGGTGTGGGGGGCGGCGCGATGGCCACCACCCAGCAGTCCAGCCTGGCGCTGGGTGTGGCCACCCTGGGCACCCTCTTCCTGACCTTGATCTCCTCGGTGGGCATCCGGGACGCGCTGGTGTGGACGCTGCTGGCCCAACTGATCGCCGTGGCCGCGACCTTGGTGCTGAGCCTGCGGCTGCCGCGCACCGTCGAGTGAGCCCGGCCGGCTCGGCCGGGTGAGCCCGGCCGGGCCCGTCGAGCCAGCCCGGTTGCGTGAGCGCATCCACACATGGACTGACAGATATTGAAATCTGTCAGTCCATGTGTGACGCTGGGGGCATGCCGCGGCGCGGCCCCGCGTCCGGCGGCGCACACAAGGGAGGACCTCGATGCGTACCCGTACTCTCGGTGTCGGCGGACCCGCCGTCTCCGCGCTCGGCCTGGGCTGCATGGGTATGTCCGCCCTCTACGGGCAGGCCGACGACGCCGAGTCCGTCGCCACGATCCACGCCGCGCTCGACGCGGGCGTCACCCTGCTCGACACCGGCGACTTCTACGGCATGGGCCTGAACGAGCTGCTGATCCGCGACGCCCTTCGGGCCCGGCCCGGCAGCCGCGACCAGGCCGTCATCAGCGTCAAGTTCGGCGCCCTGCGCGACGCGGCCGGCGGCTGGGGCGGTTACGACGGACGGCCGGCCGCGGTGCGGAACTTCCTCGCGTACACCCTGAACAGGCTCGGCACCGACCACGTCGACATCTACCGGATCGCCCGCGTCGACCCCGCCGTCCCGATCGAGGAGACCGTCGGCGCCATCGCCGAGGAGGTCCGGGCCGGCCGGGTGCGGCACATCGGCCTGTCCGAGGCCGGGCCGGAGACCCTGCGCCGGGCCGCGGCCACCGCGCCCATCAGCGACCTGCAGATCGAGTACAGCCTGTTCTCCCGCGGCATCGAGGACGAGGTGCTGCCCACCGCCCGCGAGCTGGGCATCGGCGTCACGGCGTACGGGGTGCTGTCCCGCGGCCTGCTCGGCGGCCACTGGACGCCGGAGCGCGCGGCCTCGGCCGGCGACGTGCGCGCCGCGCGGTTCCCGCGCTTCCAGGGCGAGAACCTGCGGCGCAACCTCGACCTGGTGGAGGAGCTGCGCAAGGTCGCCGAGGGCAAGGGCGTCACCGTCGCGCAGGCCGCCATCGCCTGGGTGCTCTCGCGCGGCGACGACATCGTGCCGCTGATCGGTGCCCGCCGCCGGGAGCGGCTGGCGGAGTCCCTCGGCGCCCTCGACGTGACGCTGGACGACGCCGACCTGGCGGCGATCGAGGCGGCCGTCCCGGCGGGAGCGGTGGCCGGGACCCGGTACGACGCCGGGCAGATGACCCACCTGGACAGCGAGCGCTGACCCGGGAGCGGCACACTGGACGGCGCGGCCCCGCGTACGGGCACCGGCCCGACCGCGCCGGCCGCGCGCCCGCCCCGATCCCAGGAGGACCGCCCCGCATGCCGCCGGAGCCGCTGACCCGCGAACGCATCCTCGAAGCCACCGAGGACGTGCTGCGCCGCTACGGCCCGGCCAAGGCGACCGTGGTGGACGTGGCCCGGGCGCTGGGCGTCAGCCACGGCAGCGTCTACCGGCACTTCCCCACCAAGTCGCTGCTGCGCGAGGCGGTCACGCAGCGCTGGCTGGACCGCAACCGCGACGAGCTGGAGGTCTTCGCGGCCGACACCGCCGCCCCGGCGCCCGAGCGCCTGCGGCGCTGGCTGGACGGCCTGTTCGCCGCGAAACGCCGCAAGGCGCTGGGCGATCCCGAGCTGTTCGCCACCTTCACGGTGCTGGCCGGCGAGAAGCGCGGCACGGTCACCCGGCACATCGAGGAGATGACCGAGCAGCTGCGCCGCATCCTCGCCGACGGCACCGCCCGCGGCGAGTTCGCCCCTCCCCCGGCCGGCCTGCCCGCCGCCGCCCGCGCGGTCTGGGACGCCACCACGCGCTACCACGACCCGGCGCACGCCCCCGACTGGTCGGACCCGGACATCGAGGCGCAGTACGCGGCGGTTCGCGACCTGGTGCTGCGCGGCCTGGCCGGCGCCTGAAGGCGGCACGACGGGAGTACGGGGGCAGGGCGGGCGGACGGTGGTAGGCAGGGCGGACGGCGTTCGCCCCAAGGGGTCCTGGTCACGGGCGACATGGGTTTCTCCCCCCGTATCCGGGGTGGACCTGGCCGCACCTTTTCCGGGCGCCTCACGCCACTGATCTGTGGGCAGGTTCACGGAAGGGTTGACGGTGTTCCCGGCGTTGTCTTCGGCACGGGGACCGGAAGGGAGACAGCCATGCCGCGAACCGCGGACGTCATCGAACTGTTCGTGCCTCACCCGCCGGCCGACCGCCCGGCGGCCCGTGACCGGCCCCGCCGCCCCTGGCCCGGCTATGCGCTCGTGGTGTGCGGGGTGGCCCTGGTGCCGTGGCTGGTCGTCCTGGCCACCGGCCTGCCGTCGACCGCGACGGCCCCGCACTGGACGGTGGCCTGGGTGGGCCTGGACGCCATGGAGGCGGCCGGGCTGATCGCCACCGGCTTCCTCACCTTGCGCGGCAGTGCCCGCCGGGCGCCCGTCGCCGCGGCGACGGCGACGCTGCTGGTCTGCGACGCCTGGTTCGACACCACCACCTCGTCGGGCGCCGGCTTCGGCACCGCGGTGCTGATGGCGGTCGCGGCGGAGCTCCCGCTGGCGGTGGTGTGCGCGGTGCTGGCGCTGCGAGCGGCGCGGGGGCCGCTCGCAGCCGACCACGACGGTCACGGCCGGCAGGACCGGGCCGACCGGGAGAACCGGCGCGGCGGCCGGGACCGGGACGGCGGGGACGGACGGCCCCTGGCCGGCGTGACGGTGCTGCCCTCACCCCGGATCCCACCCCGTAACGCCGGACGGGCAGGGTCGGCCGCGTCCGCGCCCTCTGCCGCGTCCGTGCCGCCCCCGCCCTCCGTGCCTTCCGTGCCCTCCATACCGTCCATACCGTCCGTGCCGTCTCCGTACCGGCCGAGCCCGCGCGGCGTCTGAACGCCACCGGGGCCGGTGCGCGTCCGCGGCGCCCGCCCCCGGTGACTCGTACGTACGGCTGCGTACGGCCGCGTACGGCTGCGCGTCAGCAGCCGGCCAGGCGGGCCGCCAGGTAGCCCTCCACCTGGTCCAGGGACACCCGCTCCTGCACCATGGTGTCCCGCTCGCGCACGGTGACGGCGTTGTCCTGCAGCGTGTCGAAGTCCACCGTGACGCAGAACGGCGTGCCGATCTCGTCCTGGCGACGGTAGCGGCGGCCGATCGCGCCCGCGTCGTCGAACTCGATGTTCCAGTTCGCCCGCAGCGCCGCGGCCAGGCCCTTGGCCTTCGGGGACAGCTCGGGGTTGCGGGACAGCGGCAGCACGGCGACCTTGACCGGGGCGAGCCGCGGGTCCAGCCGCATGACCGTGCGCTTCTCCATGACGCCCTTGGCGTTCGGCGCCTCGTCCTCGTTGTAGGCGTCGAGCATGAAGGCGAGCATCGCCCGGTTCACGCCGGCCGCGGGCTCGATGACGTACGGCATCCAGCGCTCGCCGGCTTCCTGGTCGAAGTACGACAGGTCCTGGCCCGAGCCCTTGGAGTGCGCGGTCAGGTCGAAGTCCGTGCGGTTGGCGATGCCCTCCAGCTCACTGAACTCCGAGCCGCCGAAGTTGAACCGGTACTCGATGTCCACGGTCCGCTTGGAGTAGTGCGACAGCTTCTCCTTGGGGTGGTCGAACCGGCGGATGTTCTCCTCGCGGATGCCCAGGCCCGTGTACCAGTTCCAGCGCTCCTCCAGCCAGTACTCGTGCCACTTCTCGTCCTCGCCGGGCTTGACGAAGAACTCCATCTCCATCTGCTCGAACTCGCGGGTGCGGAAGATGAAGTTGCCGGGCGTGATCTCGTTGCGGAACGACTTGCCCGTCTGGGCGATGCCGAACGGCGGCTTCTTGCGGGAAGTGGTCTGCACCTGGGCGAAGTTCACGAAGATGCCCTGCGCGGTCTCCGGGCGCAGGTAGGCCAGCGAGCCGGCGTCCTGGGTCGGGCCGAGGTGGGTCTGGAGCATGCCGGAGAACTGCTTGGGCTCGGTGAAGGCGCCCTTGGTGCCGCAGTGCGGGCAGTTGATGTCGGCGAGCCCGGCGGCCGGGGGACGGCCGTGCTTGGCCTCGTACGCCTCCTCCAGGTGGTCCGCGCGGAACCGCTTGTGGCAGGAGGTGCACTCGGTCAGCGGGTCGAAGAAGGTGGCGACATGGCCGGAGGCGACCCACACCTCGGGGGCCAGGATGATCGACGAGTCGATTCCCACCACGTCGTCGCGCGAGGTCACCATCGCGCGCCACCACTGGCGCTTGATGTTCTCCTTGAGCTCGACGCCGAGCGGCCCGTAGTCCCAGGCGGCCTTGGATCCGCCGTAGATCTCGCTGCTCGGGAAAACGAAGCCACGGCGCTTGCTCAGGCTGACGATGGTGTCGATCTTGTCGGCGGCCACGGTGCTCTCTTCAGTACGACGAAGCGGTCAGTCGTCCCAGATTACCGGCGGGTGCGGGGGGCTTTCCAAATCTGTATCGTCCGGCCCGCCGCGTCCGCGTCCGGCCGGGCCGCCGGGCCGCGGCGCGCTGCGGTACGCGGACGCCGCCCGCGGGACCCCGACCTGGCACAATGGACGGGCGACGGACTCCAGCCGGGCCGGACGAGGGCCGGCGGGAACCCGGCCCGCCCCGGCCGAACCACCCGGACGAACCGACGGAGGACACGGTGACCACCGCCAAGAATCCCGTGCGTGGCCGTTCGACCCGGCAGCGGGCCGCGGTGGCGGCGGCCCTCGCGGAGGTCGACGAGTTCCGCAGCGCCCAGGACCTGCACGACATCCTCAAGCACCGCGGCGACTCCGTTGGCCTGACCACCGTCTACCGCACCTTGCAGTCCCTCGCCGACGCCGGCGAGATCGACGTGCTGCGCACCGGCGAGGGCGAGTCCGTCTACCGCCGCTGCTCGGGCGGCGGGCACCACCACCACCTGGTCTGCCGCGGCTGCGGCAAGGCCGTCGAGGTGGAGGGCCCCGCCGTCGAGACGTGGGCCGACGCCATCGCCGCCGACCACGGCTTCGTGGACGTGGCCCACACGGTGGAGATCTTCGGTACGTGCGCGGACTGCGCGGCCGGCGGCGCCGCCCGCGGCTAGAGAGCGCGGGGAGCGCGGGGAGCGCGGGGAGCGCGCCCGCCGGGAGTGGGCGCGCCCGCCGGAGAGTGGGGCGCCGGGCGGGCGGTGCGGGGGCGCGGCGCGGGTCAATACAGCTAGCGCCTCTCCGCCTCGTTCGGCAGGGCCCCGCCGAAGCGGCGGTCGCGGGAGGCGTACTCCACGCACGCACGCCACAGGTCGCGGCGGTCGAAGTCGGGCCACAGCACGTCCTGGAACACCATTTCCGCGTAGCTGGACTGCCAGATCAGGTAGTTGGAGGTGCGCTGCTCGCCGCTGGGGCGCAGGAACAGGTCCACGTCGGGCATGTCCGGGTAGTACAGGTACTTGGCGAAGGTCTTCTCGTTGACCTTGCCGGGGTCCAGGCGGCCGGCGGCGATGTCGCGGGCGAGCGCCTGGGCGGCGTCGGCGATCTCCGCCCGGCCCCCGTAGTTGAGGCAGAAATAAAGGGTCATCGCGTCGTTGCCGACCGTCTGCTCCTGGGCGACCTGGAGCTCCTGGACCACCGACTTCCACATCTTGGGCATGCGACCGGCCCAGCGGATGCGGATGCCCAGTTCGTCCATCTCGTCGCGGCGGCGGCGGATCACGTCGCGGTTGAAGTTCATCAGGAAGCGGACCTCGTCGGGGGAACGCTTCCAGTTCTCGGTGGAGAACGCGTAGAGCGACAGGTTCTTGACGCCGATCTCCAGGCAGCCCTTGAGGACGTCGAGGACGACGCCCTCGCCGACCTTGTGGCCCTCGGTGCGGGGCAGGCCGCGCTCCTTGGCCCACCGCCCGTTGCCGTCCATGACGATCGCGACGTGCTTGGGGACCAGCTCGCCGGGGAGCTTCGGGGGCCGCGCGCCGGACGGATGGGGGTCGGGGGTGCGGTACGCGGTCCGGTTACGGCCCAGAATCCCGCGACGTGCCATGCTCGTTCTTCTCCTGACGATCTTCCGGCGGCCGATGTGACGGTGCGCCGCTATCTCTCCACGAACCGCAGCGACCGCAGCCCGCGCTCCAGATGCCACTGGAGGTACGCCGCCACCAGGCCGCTGCCCTCCCGGCAGTGCCGCGGCGCGCACGCGTCCGCGGTCTCCCAGTCGCCGCCCAGCAGCGCGCCGAGCAGTTCCAGTGCTTCCCGTGAGGGTACGACGCTTCCGGGCACCCGGCAGTCACCGCACACCACACCGCCCGCGCCGACCGAGAAGAACCGGTTGGGGCCGGGCATTCCGCACCGCGCGCAGTCGTCGAAGCTCGGCGCGTACCCGTTGACGGCCAGCGAACGCAGCAAGAACGCGTCCAGCACCAGCCGCGGGTCGTGCTCCCCGGCCGCGAGCGTGCGCAGCGCCCCGACCAGCAGCAGATACTGCTGCACGGCGGGCTCGCCCTCGTGGTCGGTGAACCGCTCGGCGGTCTCCAGCATCGCGGTGCCGGCCGTGTACCGCTCGTAGTCGGTGACGATCGCCCCGCCGTACGGCGCGATGGTCTCGCCCTGCGTGCACAGCGGCAGGCCGCGGCCGATCAGTTCGCCGCCGCGCGCGAAGAACTGCACGTCCACGTGGCTGAACGGCTCCAGCCGGGCGCCGAACTTCGACTTGGTGCGCCGCACTCCCCTGGCCACCGCCCGCACCCTGCCGTTCCTGCGGGTCAGCAGGGTGATGATCCGGTCCGCCTCACCCAGCTTCTGGGTGCGCAGCACGATGCCGTCGTCGCGGAACAGACTCATGCCGTCCATTCTCGCTCACGTCCCGCGCGCGCCGTCCCCGGTGCGGGCGGACTTCCGGGACCGGCGCCGGCTCAGCGGTCGGCGCCGGGCGCGACCAGCCCGGACTCGTAGGCGGCGATGACCAGTTGGGCGCGGTCGCGGGCGCCGAGCTTGCCCATGATCCGGCTGACGTGGGTCTTGGCGGTGAGCGGGCTCAGGCCCAGCGCCTCGCCGGTCTCGGCGTTGTTCAGGCCCCTGGCCACCATGGTGAGCACCTCGCGCTCCCGCTCCGACAGGCCCGCGAGCCGGGCGGGCGCGGGCGCGCTGACCGGCGGCCGGTCGGGCAGCCGCAGCACCCGGGCGATCAGCTTGGCGGTGGGCCCGGGCGACAGCAGCGAGTCCCCGGCGGCCACGGTGCGTATCGCGTCCAGCAGGTCGGCGGGCCTGGTGTCCTTGACCAAGAACCCGGACGCGCCCGCCCGCAGCGCCGCCACCACGTTCTCGTCGTCGTCGTAGGTCGTGAGCACCAGGACGCGCACGCCCGCCAGGTCGTCGTCCGCGGCGATCCGCCGGGTCGCCTCGATGCCGTCCGTCTCCGGCATGCGGACGTCCATGACGACCACGTCGGCGCGGGCGCTGCGGGCCAGCGCGACGGCCTGCGCGCCGTTACCGGCCTGTCCCACCACCTCCATGTCGCGGGCGGACTCGACGAGCATCGCGAACGCGGCCCGTACCAGCGTCTGGTCGTCGGCCAGCAGCACCCGGATCGGCTCGGGTGTGGTCATCCGCGGTCTCCTCGGTGGGCGAGCGGGCTGTCCCCGGGGTGCTGCTGCGGCCGCGGGCGCTCGGGGCGGTCCTGCTCCCGGCCGTGCTCGGGCGCGCCGCGGTCCACGGTGAACGGCAGCTCGGCCGTCACCTCGAACCCGGGCCCGTCGGTCCTCGGCCCGGCGGTGAGCGTGCCCCCCACGCTGCGGGCCCGCTCCCGCATCCCGATGATGCCGAAGCCCTCCGCGCGGCCGAAGCCCTCCGCCCGGCCGCCACCGTCCGCACGCCGCGCGCCCTCCGCCCGGCCGGGTTTGCCGCCGAGGGCGGGACCGCCCGTATTGCCGCCGAGCGTGCCGTGGGTGCCGAGCGTGCCGTGGGCGCCGAGCGTGCCGTGGGCGCCGGGATTGCCGAGGCCGCCGAGCGTGCCGGTGGCCCCAGGGGCGCGGAGGCCGCCGAGGGTGCCGGGGCTGCCAGGTGTACCAAGGCCACTTGGGCCGCCGGGGGTGCCCGCACCGCCGCGGGTGCCCGCACCGCCCGTACCCGCCGCGCCGGGCACGGCGGGCCCGCCGTGCGCCCCGCCGGCCGCGGGTCCGGCCGTCCGCCGCCCGTCGTCACGTATCAGCAGCCGCAGGCCCGGGCCGTCCCGGCGGACGGCGACCGTGATGTGCGGGGCGGCCGCGCCCGAGTGGCGCACCGCGTTGGTCAGCGACTCCTGCACGATCCTGTAGGCGGCCGCCCCCACCGCGGGCGGCGGCTCGGCGCCCACGTCCACGGTCAGCTCGACCCGGGCGCCGGCCGCCTCCGCGGCCCCGGTCAGCGCGGGTATGCCCGCCAGGTCCGGCAGCGGCCCGTGCTCGTCGGCCCGCAGCACCCGCAAGGTGGTGCGCAGTTCGGCGCGGGCCTCGCGGCAGGTCTCCGCGATGGCGTCGAGCGCGCCCGCGACGGCTTCCCGGTCCAGCCGGTCCGGGTCGGCGACCAGGACGTGCGCGGCGACGGAGGTCTGCACACCGATCAGAGTGATGCTGTGGGCGAGCAGGTCGTGCAGGTCCCGGGCGATCCGCAGCCGTTCCTCGGCCACCCGGCGGGCCGCCTCCTCCTCCCTTGTCCGCTCGGCCCGTTCCGCCCGTTCCATGATCGCCGCCACGTACTCGTGGTGCATGCGGACCACCTCGCCGGCCACCGCGACCGCCACGATCCAGCCCGCGCTGCGCAGCATGTCCGTGCCCGCGTGGGGCTTGCCTATGGTCGACATCACGCCGGCCATGAGCAGCACGACCGTGGGTATCACCAGGAAGGTCCTGGTCGGCGGTCCGGCGACCGCGATCGCGTACAGGGCGACCACGCTCGACAGGATCGGGGCCTCCTGGAGGTACTCCAGGTAGTGGTAGGGGGCGACGACGGCGACCATGCCCAGCAGGCACCACATCGGGTGCCGTCTGCGCCACACCAGCACGGCCGCGCTGCCCGCCAGCAGCAGCCACCCCAGCGCGTCGGGCCGGTGGCTGGCGACGCCCTCGGGAAGGAACAGGGCGATGGCTGCCTCGACCACGAACACGAGGGCGGCCGGCGCGACATCGCGCGCGCCCACCCGGCCGGCGGGGACCGGCCGATCGTGGGCGCGCACGGCCGCACCCGCGCGCACCCCGGTGCTCGGGCCGGTGCCCGTGCCCGGGCTTGCGCTCGGTGGCGCGAGGCTCGTGGACGTGGACGTTGTTGCCATGGCTCCATCCTGAGGGACGTGCGGCTCGCGGCGCGGAGAGTTGTCGGGGACTTGTGGATAACTCCACGCGCGGGCAGGCCGGCGCGGTGCCGTGCGGGCCGGAGCGGCTACCGGGCCGCCGTCCTCTCCCCCGTCCCCTCGGCCGGCCGCGCGTGCTCCCGGCGGTGGGCGGCCGGGAGCCAGGGCCACCACAGCCGGTGGGACAGGAGCGTCGCGGCGGCCGGCACGAGGAGGGTGCGCACGACGAAGGTGTCCAGGAGGACGCCGACGGCGATGACCAGGCCCATCTCGACCATCATCACCAGCGGCAGGGTGGTCAGGACGGTGAAGGTGGCGGCGAGGACGACGCCGGCCGAGGCGATGACACCGCCGGTGGACTCCAGCGCGGCGATGGTGGCGCGGTGGGGGTCGGCGCCCCGGCCGGCCTCTTCGCGCATGCGGTGGGTCAGGAAGATGCCGTAGTCGACGCCGAGGGCCACCAGGAACACGAAGCTCAGCAGGGGGAGGCCCGGGTCGATGCCGTGGAACCCGAGGACGGGCCCGAACACGAGGCCGCCGATGCCGAGGGCCGCGGCCCACACGGCGACGGTCGCGGCGGTGAGCAGCAGCGGCGCGGCCAGGCTCCGCAGCAGGCCGGCGAGCAGCAGGAAGACGGCGCCGAGGACGAGCGGGACGACGATCCCGCGGTCCCGGGAGGCGGTGGTGGCGGTGTCCATGCGCTGCGCGTCCGCCCCGCCGACCAGGCCGCCGTCGGGGGCCGTGGCCGCCCGCAGCCTGGTGATCGTGGCGTGTTCCGCGGGGCTGTCCGGGGCCGCTGCCGGGTAGGCGGCGATCTCGGTCCAGCCCCCGCCGGTGCGTCCGGCGGCCACGCCGGCAACGCCCGGGGTCGCCCGTACCGCCGCCTGGGCCGCGGTGGCCTCGGCGGCGGGGACGACGACGGTGGTTAGTCCCCGGGGAGTAACCGGCAGCCGACGGGCAGGCGGGGTCGGGCCGACGCCTGCGGGGAACCCACGCGGGGAGTTGGCTCAGAAGGCCGTCGCCGCGGCGGCCGCGAGCAGGCGGTCGATGTCGTTCTGGGGCAGGGACAGGCAGCGGCCGACGGCTTCGAGTACCTCGCGTTCGGCCGGCAGGTAGGGCCCGTCGGCCAGGGCGATACGGGCGCCCTGGAGGAGGACGCGCTCACGGCCCTGCGGCAGCAGGTGGTCGGCGAGCGGCTCCAGCGCCTCGTGCAGCTCGATGGACAGCCAGCTTCCGCACCCGTCGACGGCGTCGGCGTCGCCGAAGGAGTCGGGGCCGAGTTCGTCGGACGCCCTGTAACGGCCCTCGTCCGCGACAATGGCGGCGAGCAGGCCCAGGAGCTGGTCCTCGGTGCAGTCGGTGAACCCGGCCGAGCGGACGGCGCCCACCGCGGCCTCCCGCGCCGGCCGGCCGGCCGCTCCGCCGGCGGTGAGCACGGCGAGGGCGATGGTGTGCACGGCGTCGCGCAGCATCGCCGAGAACCGGGTGGTGGTGGGCCGCAGCAGCGCCTCGTCCCCGTACTGCCGGTGGCAGGCGGTGCACTCGATGACCACGCCCGCAGAGCCCCTCGGCAGCAGGGGCACGCCCAGCACGGTCAGGCGGCGGGTGCCGGTCCTGCGGTGGTAGGCGCGGTCGCCGCCGCAGTCGGGGCAGAAGAACTCGCCGTCGTCCTCGGTGTGCCAGGTGGTTCGCACACCCCAGATACACAGCCCCAGCTTCATCTCGCTGCACCCTCCGGCCGTCCTCGTCCCGGTACGCACCACGTAGCGGCCCGTATGCGCGCTGAAGGTCGACCGGCCACGGTGCCGTACTGCCGTGATGTTAGCCACACCGGGGATCCGCAGTCAGTACCGCGTACGGGGGCAATTCGCCGTGCTTGCCGCCGGTGACCGCACGTGGCGGGTGTACGGGGACGCGTGGGGGCACGGGGACGGGCGGCACCGGGGCCGGCGGCACGCGGGCGAACGGGCGGGCGGACGCCGCGCGGGCGAACGGGCGGCCAGGCGGCCGAAGGGTTGGGCGCGCGGCACGCGGCCGGCTCGGGCACGCGAACCGCCGCCGCGGTGGCGTGGGCCGCGACCGCCCCCTGGGGGACGACCCGCGGCCCACGTCAAGGGTGATCAGCGAGCCGCGCGGTTGACGGCGGAGACCACGGCCTGCAGGGAGGCGCGGGTGGTGTTGGGGTCGACGCCGATGCCCCACAGCACCTTGCCGTCGATGGCGCACTCGATGTACGAGGCGGCCCGCGCGGAAGCGCCCTCGCTGAGGGTGTGCTCGCTGTAGTCCAGCAGCCTGGCGTCGATGCCGATCGCCGCCAGGGCGTCGAAGAACGCCGAGATCGGCCCGTTGCCGGTGCCGCGCAGAACGGTCTCCTCGCCGTCCACCACGGCCTCGACGGTCAGCGCGTCGGTGCCGTCGCTGGAGGTGGAGGTCTGCGCCGACCGCAGCGTGACCCGGCCCCACGGGTTGCCGGGCGTGGGCAGGTACTCGTCCTCGAACACCGACCAGATCTCCGCCGCGGTGACCTCGCCGCCTTCGGTGTCGGTCTTCGCCTGGATGATCTTCGAGAACTCGATCTGCATCCGGCGCGGCAGGTCCAGCTTGTGCTCGTTCTTGAGCACATAGGCGACGCCGCCCTTGCCGGACTGCGAGTTGACGCGGATGACCGCCTCGTAGGAGCGGCCGACGTCCTTGGGGTCGATCGGCAGGTAAGGCACCGCCCACGGGATGTCGTCCACACTCGCGCCCTTGGCGGCGGCGTCGGCCTCCATGGCCTCGAAGCCCTTCTTGATGGCGTCCTGGTGGGAGCCGGAGAAGGCGGTGTAGACCAGGTCGCCCGCGTACGGGTGGCGCGGGTGGATCTCCATCTGGTTGCAGTACTCGGCGGTGCGGCGGATCTCGTCGATCTGCGAGAAGTCGATCCGCGGGTCCACGCCCTGGCTGAACAGGTTCATGCCCAGGGTGACCAGGTCCACGTTGCCGGTGCGCTCGCCCTGCCCGAACAGGCAGCCCTCGATGCGGTCGGCGCCCGCCATCAGGGCCAGTTCGGCCGCGGCGACCGCCGTGCCGCGGTCGTTGTGCGGGTGGACCGACAGGCAGACGAACTCGCGGCGCGACAGGTGGCGCGACATCCACTCGAAGCGGTCGGCGTGGGTGGAGGGCGTGGAGCGCTCCACGGTCGCGGGCAGGTTCAGGATGATCTCGCGGCCCTCCTCGGGCTGCCAGACGTCCATCACGCCCTCGCAGACCTCCAGCGCGAAATCCAGTTCGGTGTCGGTGAAGATCTCCGGGCTGTACTGGTAGCCGAACACCGTCTCGTCGCCGAGCAGCTTGTCGGCGTACTCCATCACCAGCCGGGTGCCGTCCACCGCGATGGCCTTGACCTCGTCGCGGGTGCCGCGGAAGACGACCCGCCGGAAGAGGGGCGCGGTCGCGTTGTACAGGTGGACGGTGGCCCGCCGCGCGCCGCGCAGGGACTCCACGGTCCGCTCGATCAGGTCCTCGCGGGCCTGGGTCAGGACGGAGATCGTCACGTCCTCGGGGATCGCCTCCTGCTCGATGATGGAGCGCACGAAGTCGAAGTCGGTCTGGCCGGAGGACGGGAAGCCGACCTCGATCTCCTTGTAGCCCATCCGCACCAGCAGGTCGAACATCTCCCGCTTGCGGGCCGGTGACATCGGGTCGATGAGCGCCTGGTTGCCGTCCCGCAGGTCGGTGGACAGCCAGCGGGGCGCCTGGGTGATGCGGGCGTCCGGCCAGGTGCGGTCGGGCAGCTCCACCTGCTCGTACGGCGTGTACTTGTGGATCGGCATTCCGCTGGGGCGCTGGCGTACGGTCGCGGCGGTGACGGGCGTGGCGCGGCCGACACGGTTCTGCGTGGTCATCTGGGCTCGTGCTCCTCGGGAGGTCCGCTCGGGGACGGCCGACGGCTGGGCAACGCCGAACTCCGCGGGGAGGGGGTCGGCCTACGACTACAGGCCCTCGCCGCGGCAGCTAAGAAGAAGCAGCCCGAAACGCATGATGGACAAGACCTTAGCCGAGTGCCGCGTGGATCACACAGCCGATGCGTACGTCCTCTCAGTATGCAAGACGGAGGGCCTTGTCCAGCAAAGCCATGATGCTTCCCACCATTTCGTCAATCCCGGGCCCGTGACAGTGACACTGCGTGCGGGACGTGCGACATTGCGTACATGGGAGTCTTCTGCACGATCGTGCCGCCACACATTCTCGACAGCCTCGCCCGGGCCGGCGACGCGGAGCTGTCCGCCACCGCCCGCCGGACCCTGGAGCACGACGCGCGCGAGCGCACCCGCCGCGGGCTGAACGCGGTCCACGGCGTCCTGAGCGGCGAGGGCGTCGCCGCCGGGGCCGCGTCCCACCACCAGGACCGTCCGCGGCGCACCATCCACGACGCCGGGCACCAGGACGCCCTGCCGGGCTCCGAGGTCCGCGCCGAGGGCGGCCCGCCGTCCAAGGACGCGAGCGTCAACCGGGCGTACGACGGCCTCGGCGCCACCTTCGAGACGTATCTGAAGGCGTACGCCCGGCGCTCCATCGACGGCGCCGGGCTGCCGCTCGTCGCGAGCGTCCACTACCTGCGGGGCTACAACAACGCCTTCTGGAACGGCGAGCAGATGGTGTTCGGCGACGGGGACGGGAAAATCTTCCTCGACTTCACCATTCCGGTGGATGTGATCGGCCACGAGTTGACGCACGGCGTCACCCAGCACAGCGCCAACCTCGACTACTACGGCCAGTCCGGCGCGCTGAACGAATCGGTCTCGGACGTCTTCGGCAGCCTGATCAAGCAGTTCACCCTCGGCCAGAGCGCCGAGGAGGCCGACTGGCTGATCGGCGCGGACCTGCTCGCCCCGGGCGTGCGCGGCAAGGCCCTGCGTTCCATGAAGGAGCCCGGCACCGCCTACGACGACCCGCGGCTCGGCAAGGACCCGCAGCCGGCCACGATGAACGGCTACGTGACCACCTCGCAGGACAACGGGGGCGTCCACATCAACTCCGGCATCCCCAACCACGCCTTCTACCTGGTGGCCGCCGCCCTCGGCGGCAACGCCTGGGAGCAGGCCGGCCAGATCTGGTACGACACGCTGACCGGCGGCTCGCTGCACTCCAGCGCCCGGTTCACCGACTTCGCAGCCGCCACCGCGGCCGCCGCCAAGGCGCGGTACGGCGAGGGAGAGCAGCTCAAGGCGGTGGTGAAGGCGTGGACGCAGGTCGGGGTGCCCGTGCCCGGGGCGGCGCCCGCCGTGCCGCAGCAGCCGCAGCCCACCCAGACCGAGCAGGTGTGACCCGGGTATGACTACGGTGGAGTCGTGCGCATCGAAGTGAACCGCAGCGGCGGCTTCGCCGGAATCGGCCGGACCGCGGCCGTCGACACGTCCGGCCGGGCCGACGGCTCGTTCCTGGAGGCCCTGGCCCGCGAGGTCGCCGCGCAGGCCCCGCGCTCGGGGGCGCACGGCGTCCCCGACGGCTTCACCTACGAGATCACGGTCGACGGCCGCACGATCCAGTGCGCCGACCCGCACCTGACCCCCGCCCAGCGCGAGCTCATCCAGGCCGTGCTGGGCGAGGGGGCGTAGGTCCGTCACCGGGTCACGCGGGCGGGGCGGTCTTGCGCAGCAGGTCGACGAAGGCGCGCATCCAGCCGGGGTGGTCGGGCCAGGCCCGGGCCGACACGAGGGTGCCGTCGACGACCGCGTCGCCGTCCTCGTACTCGGCGCCGGCCGCCACGACATCGGGCTCCAGCGCCGGGTAGGCGGCCGTACGCCGCCCCGACAGCACGCCCGCCGCGGCGGAGATCTGCGGACCGTGGCAGATCTGGGCGACCGGCTTGCCCTCGGTGAAGAAGTGCTCGACGATCCGCCGCAGGTCGGGGTTGTTCCGCAGATATTCCGGCGCCCGGCCGCCCGGCACCACCAGGGCGGCGTACTGCGCGGGGTCGACCTCCTCGAAGGCCAGGTCCGCCGGCCACGTGTACCCCGGCTTCTCCGTGTACGTGTCGAAGCCGTCCTCGAAGTCGTGCACCACGAACCGCAGCTTCTTGCGCGCGGGCGCGGCGATCTCCACCACGTACCCCTCCTCCGTCAACCGCTGATAGGGGTACATCACCTCCAGGGATTCCGCCGCGTCCCCGGTCACCAGCAACACCTTCACGGTCATCGTCCCGCTCCGTCCTCTCGGCTCGGACCCGCCCGTCACGGCCCGCTCCCCCTCACGATGCCCCTCCCCGGCCCGCCCGACCACCTGTTGGGCGACTCCCGGCGAAGCCAGGGGCTACGCGGCAGCGGCAACTCGCCGGCAGTCTGCGCAAAGGGCGTGCGGGTCGTGCGTGCGGATGGCGCGGTCGCACCCGTCACAGGTGTGCAGCGGTGCCGGCCGCTCGGCAGGCCCGGCCTCGGCGGGCAGCGGAGGCGGGAGCAGGACTGTCAGCCGGTGGGCCAGAAGGCGGGCCGGATGGTGAATGGGCACGGGCTCGGGCGGCAATCCCGCCGTGAGGGTTCGCGCGATCTGCACCGGAGTGGCGGCGCGGGCCAGCCATGTGTCCACCGCGGGGAGGAGTTGCGCGATGTCCCGGGCGGACAGCAGCAGCCGGGGGTCCGCGAGCCGCAGCCGTGCCAGCAGATCAGCCGCCGGCCCGGAGGGCGCGGGGAGAGACGGCCCGCCGCGAGACGGCCCGGGAGACGGCCGAGGAGGCGAGGCGGGAGGCGGCCCGGGAGACGGGGCGGCGACCGGCTGCCGGGCGCCTGGGACCTCAGGTCGCGGCGAAGGCCGCTGCGGCTCCCGCCCCGCCCGATGCCGCCGGTCGTCGTCAGGCGCGTACCCGGGCCTGTCGTACGCGAACGTCCGCGTGGCGAACCGCCCGCGGCCGAGCGGAACCCGGCGGCGGACGACGTACCCCGCCTCCTCCAGCTCGTTCATCGCCCGCCGGATGGTCGTCTCCCCCTCCCGGAACCGCAGGGTCAGCGCCTTCACGGTGACCGAGGCCCCGTCGGGCAGCGACAGGATGTGGACCGCGAGCCCGATCGCGACCGCCGAAAGCCGTGGATGCTGGGCGAGATGGTTGCCGACGATGGTGAACCGGTCGCGGTGCCGGTGCCGAACGTGGATCACTCCTGAGGAGGGCGCGCCCTCGGGAAGCTGCTGCGCGGGCACGTTCGCGTTAGACTGCGGGTCAGCCATGGGGAAGGGGTTTGCTTCCTATGTGGTCAGGCCCTCGGACCAGGATGCCAGTCCTACCGGGGGCCGAAGCATGTGTGCGGTTGTCGTCGCCGACCGTATCGCAATACTCCGAAATCAGGACGATTCATCACCCGAACGAGCGGTTTAGCGGCAACAGTTGACCCCCGAGGGGTTTGGTTTGGCGGGTTCTTCTCCCGTTCCTTTCAAAGACCGCCCGCCCCACCGGAGCGCGCCCGACCACGCCCCGGCGGGTCGAACCGGGGCCGCACGCGGGGAAGCCCGCCCCGGCCTCACGGGGACCGACGAGTTCGAAATGTCGTTCACGTCGACCCCGCCGGGCGCCAGACTGACGCGGCTGTTCGTTTGCACTGCCTGGACACCTGAGGCCGGCGCACCCCGTCGCTCGGCGGAATGACCACGCCAGACACACAGACCCATGTCAGCGTTCCCGGATACGCTGACCCACGATCTTCCACGCATGGAAGGTGACCATCCATCCGTGGAAGCCGAACAAGACGGAGGGGCGATGCTGACCCGGTTGGAGGTCCACGGGTTCAAGAACCTGCTGGACCTGTCCATCGACTTCGGGCCGTTCACCTGTATCGCGGGAGAAAACGGTACCGGCAAGTCGAACGTGTTCGACGCGATCCAGTTCTTGTCCCTCCTTGCCGACCGTTCCATGATGGAGGCCGCGCAAGAGGTCCGCGGGGTTCACGGCGATCGCCACGGCGATCCGAGGGATCTTTTCTGGAAGGGCTACGGGGCGGGACAGCACCGCATGCGCTTCGCTGCCGAAATGATCGTCCCTCCGGTGATCGAAGACGACTTCGGACGGGTCGCCAAACCTACGACCACCTTCCTGCGCTACGAGCTGGAGATCGGCTATCAGGAACCCTCGGGTCTGGACCGGTTCGGACGGTTGACACTACTCCGTGAGAACCTGCAGCACGTCACCAAAGGCGCCGCCAAGAGCCACATGCGTTTCCCCCACAGTGCCGGCCGTTTCCGCAACGAGGTCATCATCGGACACCGCAGCGGCGCGCCCTACATCTCGACCGACGCGGACGCGTCGTCCGGCGAGCCCATCGTCAAGATCCACCAAGACGGCGGCAGCCGCGGCCAGCCCAAGCCGGCCGCGGCCTCACGTGCCCCGGCCACGGTCGTCTCGACCATCACATCGAGCGACGACCCGACGATCCTCGCCGCCCGGCGAGAGATGGAGTCGTGGCGCCGACTCGCCCTCGAACCCTCCGCTCTGCGCAGCGCGGACCGTTACATGGATCCACAGAGCATGGATGTCGACGGCTCGCACCTACCCGCAGCCCTCTACCGGGTCGCGCACACCCTGCCCGGGACAGATCCCGACCAGGTGTACGCGCGTGTGGCCGGTCGGCTGTCGGATCTGACGGGGGTACAGGTCCGCGAACTCGGGGTGGACCAGGACGAGGTGCGGCAGTTGCTGACGGTCCAGGTCCGGGAGTCGGACGGAATGCTCCTGCCGGCACGCAGTCTGTCCGAGGGCACGCTTCGCTTCCTCGCGCTGTGCGTGCTGCTCGAGGATCCCACCGTGCGCGGCATGATCTGCATGGAGGAGCCGGAGAACGGCATCCATCCGGCAAACCTCAACCCCATGGTGGAACTCGTCCAGGAACTCGCGGTGGACCCCACCGAGGAGCCCGGACCGGACAATCCCTTCCGGCAGGTTCTCATCAACACGCACTCGCCTGGCGTCGTACAGCTCGTCTCCCCCGAAGATCTGCTCTTCGCGGACGCGACCATGCAGCGGACGGAGGACGGCACACTGACCCACGGCCTCCGGCTGCGCCCGCTGGAAGGCACCTGGCGCGTCACGGACGGGAGGCGGGACTATGTCACCAAAGCAGACATTCTCCCGTACCTGACCACACCTCCCGGTGCTCAGATCACCCTCGATCTGGGGGCGGCGTGACCCTGCGCATCCTCTTCACCGGCGAGGGAACGAGCGACAATGGGCTGGTGCCCCATATCGAGGCGGTGGCAGCTGAAGGCGGCACACAAGCCGTGGTGACCGCACCGGAGTTCGGCCGCCTCGGGTTCACCGAATGCCATGCCGTGGCGGACAAACTCCGTGCCGCACGGAATCTCGGAGATGCATATGACCTGGTGATCGTGCACCGGGACGCAGATGGTGTGACTCCGGAGAAGCGGCACCAGGAGGTGGCCGCGGCCGTCACATCGGAGTGGCCTGGTCGCCCCTGCATAGCTGTTGTACCGGTGCGAGCCCTGGAAGCCTGGATACTCCTCGACGAAGCGGCCATCCGCCGAGTCGCGGAAAATCCCCGTGGGCGGATGAAGCTCGATCTGCCCAAGGGCAGTGCCGTCGAACGGATCAGCGATCCGAAGAAGCTTTTACAGGAGACGCTGGCAACGGCGAGTGGTGTCTCCGGACGCCGTCTGGCCACGTTCCGCAGCCGCTTCCCGCGGCACCGGCACAAACTCCTGGAAGCGCTCGACCCCCACGGGCCGGTGTCCCAGTTGCCTTCCTGGCAGGCGTTCATGGCAGATCTCAGAGCAGCACTGGACCGTGCATGACAGCTCACGCAGCGCCGCCACCGTGCCACAGCAGGTATGCCGTCCCCACATCCAGCCGATAGGTTTCCCATGCCTGGCCGCCTCCTGGAACTCCACGTCGAGAACTTCCGCAGCCTGCGCGACGTGACGGTGCCGCTCGGTCCCCTCACCGTGCTGGTGGGACCGAACGGCGCGGGCAAGTCGAACGTGCTGAAGGTGTTCGACCTTCTCGCCGACATCATCCGGACCGACCTCCAGCCGGCGCTCGACGCGCGCGGCGGGTTCGACGAGGTGGCCTTCTGGGGCGGGAGCCGGCCGCCGACCTCGATGCGCATCCAGTTGAAGGCGACCTGGACCAGTAACGCGTCGCGCAACGCACCCGACGAGTACAACCTCGTCATCCGTCGCCGCTCCCAGCCGTCGAACCGGGACGGCCGAGGCACGCGGTACACCCTGTCGCGTGAGGAGAGCTTCGCGTTCAAGCGCAAGCAGGGACGCGGCCGACGCATCACCATCGCCGGCGAGGAAGCTCGCGTCGTCGATGAACGGGCAGGACAGACGAAGGACAGCGGCAGCTTCGGTATCCGCAGGCTCAGCAGCGGTCTGTCCACGCTGCCCCGGCTCGGGCCCGCCGACGGCGGCGACGAGGTAACGCGTGTAGCCGACCGACTGTCGTCGTTCCGGGTCTTCGACGTCGACGTGGCGGCCGCCCGACAGCCGACCCGCCTGCGCGGCGCGGACTTCGCCACGCTCTCGCCGCACGCCGAGAACCTGGCCGGATTCCTGATTCACCTCAGCGGCCGCGAGGAGATCTGGGACGATTTAGTGGCCGACGCCCGGACCGTCCTGCCGCAACTGGAGAACATCGAGTTCGAGGAGGTCGGCGGTTCCACGGACCAGTTGACCGTCGTCCTGCGCGAACACGGCCTGCGCCGGCTGACGCCGCTCGCCGACGCGTCGTACGGCACGGTCCGTCTGCTGGGACTGCTCGCCCTGCTCTACGACCCGAACCCACCGGCGTTCACCTGTATCGAGGAGATCGACCACGGGCTGCACCCGCAAGCCCTGGAACTCGTCGTGCAGCGGCTGCGCGAAGCCGCCGAGCGGACGCAGTTCATCGTGGCCACCCACTCCCCCGCGCTGGTCAACCGGCTGCGGCCGGAGGAGTTCGTGGTGTGCGACCGCGATGACGACGGCGCTTCGATCATTCCCGCGCTGACCGTGGAGGAGGTGAAGACCATCGTCGAGGAGTCCGGCGAACAGCCCCTCGGAGAGCTGTGGTTCTCAGGTGTCCTCGGCGGCGACCTCACCGGAGGTGAGCTGTGACCCCGGGCGGGCGACAGGCCGGCGGGCGGACGTCCAAGGGTCAGACGCGGGGCGTCATCGTGCTCGCCGGTGAGGACCAGAACGACTGCCAGATCCTCGCCGAGCTGATACGGGCGCACCGGCCTGATCTGAGCGAGACCGCCAAACTGGTCCGCATCAACGACCCGGTGCGGCTGCGTGGGAAGTCCGGCGCGGAACTGGCCGCCGCCGTGAAGACCTTGGCCGGGAAGGCCCGTGCAAAGGCCCTCCGAGAGCGCGCCGACCTGCTCGGCTTCGTCGTCCACGAGGATCTGGACGGGTACGCGGATAGCGGCTACGACCGGATCCGCAAGGCGCTCACCGACGAACTGGCCCGCCAGTGTCCGCAGTTCCGCACGGCTCTCGCGCTCGCCGCCTGGGAAAGCGAGAGCTGGTTGTTGCTGTTCCCGGACGCCTTCCGGCACGTGCGTCCGCGGTGGAAGGTGCCTTCGAAGCTCCTGGACAAGGACACCGGGCGTATCAGGGACGCCAAGGAGGAACTCAGGCGCGGGCTCGGCCTGCCGGTGTTCCGGGAGAGCGACGGCCCGGCGGTGGCCCGCGAGGCGCTCACCCGTCGGCTGATCCCCTCCCCACGCGGCAGCAACCGCTCGTACGACGACTTCGTGGGCGACCTCACAGGCTGGATCTGACCAACATTTCGGTCGCATAGAGCATGCGCGCGGCGGGCGACCGCGACCGGATGACGCCGAGACGGCTCCCATTGCGTGCGTGGTGGTGGCGGAGGCCGGCGCCGCCGCGGAATTCCCCGGCCGTGGCTTCGCGACCCGACTGAAGGACCTGTCATGAACGGCGATGCGCCGCCCGGGTCGGGCCCGGGCGGCGCATCACGTTATCTCCGTGCGGGGAATGCCGAGGTATTCGGCGACTCAGGTGTCAGTCGATGTCCCAGGTGTCCTTGACGGTGCCGTTGCCGCGGCCGTACTGGTGGATCCAGGGGAAGAACTGGACCTGGCCGACGGGTACGCGGATCGGGGAGTAGTTGAACTGCCCCTCGCGCCAGGTCTTGACGCCGCCGTGCGATTTCCCGAGTGTCTTGTAGTATTCCGGGCCCTTGCTTCCGGAAAGATCCTGGCCGCCCCAGCTCCAGCCGGCCAACGCGGCCCACTTGTACACGTGGTGGTGTATTGTGGGGGCCGAGTCGAAGCTGGTCACGATCTGCTGGAACGCTTCCCGGCAGTAGCCCTCGTGCAGGGAATAGCGGTAGATCTTGCGCTTCGCGACATTCATCGCGTAGATCGTGTATGTCGGGTTGGTGGCACCGGTGCAGATGTAGCCGCTGCCGTCCGGCGCCGCGTCCTCCACCGCCGTGCCGTCCGAGCTCGACGCCGTGTCGAAGGCTCCGCTGACCTGCGGCGTCATGGTCACGACCGACTGCACGCCGCTGATCGCGGAGGTCGCGTCGTCGTCATCGTCACTGACCCCGTCGTCGACGGAAACAGTGGCGTAGACCGGGTAGCTCACCCACGAGCCGCTTTCCAGCATCTGCTGCCGGTCCGCGGCGGACATACCGGAGCCCGCCGCTACGGAGTCGAATTTCTGCGCCTCCGGAGTGCTCGCCGAGTCCAGCGGTATCGGATCACCGCTGGCGAGCAAATCGGAATACGTCGCCGACGCACCCGAGGTATCCGAAGAACCCGTGCCCTCGGCCTGAGCCGACACCGGCTGAAGCATTGCGGCCGCCGCCGCGAGAGTGCCCGCCGCGAGCAGCAGGCCACTCATTCTGTATTTCCCCCTGGTCAAGGGAGGTCTCCTGTCTCTCGCACAATGGCGAGACCCCGAAACTCCGTTCTCGGAGTTGTCATGGCCTGAACCTACGGAGGCGGAACCCGCACGGTCAAGCAATCCGACCGAACTTGAGGTAGTCCAGAGGTTGGGGAATTACGCGGACGCGCGACGCGGTTCAACGCAATGCTTTTGACGCGGAGTTCCGGCAAAGTCACCCGATGTCCGGTTCGCGGTACGGCGGCCGGAGAAGTGCGGGTCGCCCCGGACCGGATTTGTCTCCCGCCGGCACCTGGGCCCGGACCGTCTTGCCGACGCCCCTCGGGGCCACGCCCCAGGTCGGCGGACGGCGTTCCGCGCGGGCGTCGCTGCCGCGCCTGGTTGCCGACAGCCGCGATGAAAAATTCTCTTTAGTCGGGGGAGATCTCATCGTTCACGTGACAGAGCGTGGCGGACCGTAACTAGGCTGAAAAGTAGCGGTGCCGGTACGGAGCGTTACGCGTACGGCTGCCGCACCGCCGTGTCCGGCCCGCCAGGCGCACGGCCAGGCAAGCGAACGATGAGGTGGGGTCAATGACGACCGGAACGACGACCGGAACAGGGCGGACGGGCGGCGGCGCGGAAGAACGCGACTGGGAGGAGGGCAGCGACGACATCCTCAAAACGGTCGGCCGGCACGTCAAGTACTGGCGTGAGCGCACCGGGCTGAAACAGGCCGAACTCGGCCGGCGCATCGGCTACAGCGAGGAACAGGTGTCATCGGTCGAATGCGGACGCCGCGCGGCCAAGCCGGAGTTCCTCGACGCTGCGGACGAGGTGCTGAGCGCGGGAGGCGCGCTCTCCCTCTTCAAGCGGGACGTGGAGCAGGCCCGACTCCCGAAGGGCGTACGGGACCTGGCGAGGCTGGAGGCGGAGTCGGTCGCCGTCTACGCCTACAGCAACCACAACATCCAGGGGCTGCTGCAGACCAAGGACTACACCGAGGCCTTGTACGGGATGCGCCGCCCGTCCCTCAGTGAAGAAACCATCGAGCGCTACGTCGCCGCGCGCATGGCCCGGCAGGACATCTTCAAACGTCAGCCGGCGCCCGTCCTCAGCTTCGTACAGGAGGAGGTGACGCTCCGACGTCCGTTGGGTGGCAAAGCTGTGCTGCGTGGCCAACTCGAACGGCTACTGGAGCTGGGCCAGTTGCGCAACGTGGAGATCCAGGTGATGCCGACGGATCGCGAGGACCACGCGGGAATGGGCGGCGAGCTGCGCTTGCTGGAACCGAGGAACGGCCCCACAGTTGGTCACATCTCAGTACAGAGCTTCGATCGCTTGATCACTGATCGGGCCGAGCTCAGGGCATTGGAAGCCCGGTATGGGATCATCCGGGCGCAGGCTCTCACGCCACGAGAGTCGCTGGCATTCATCGAGAAGGTCCTGGGAGAGACATGACGACCAAGCCCTCCGCCGACAGCGCCGGCGACCTGCGCTGGTTCAAGAGCAGCTACAGCAGTAACGAAAGCGCCGACTGCATCGAGGTCGCGGCCACCCCCGCCACCGTCCACGTACGCGACTCGAAAAGCCCCGAGGGCCCGCGCCTCGACTTCGCCCCCGAGGCGTGGACCGCCTTCCTCTCGTACGCGGTCGAGCGCGCCTGACGGGAAGGCTGCCGGCCCAGAGGCAACGGCGGCCCCAAATCGGGCGCGGGGCCGCCGACGGTCACCGGCAACCGGCATCCAGCGCAGTAATGGCCGGTTCCGGGCGCGCGCGAACCATCACCCGGAGTAACATGATTGCGTACTTTCCGTGACAGCAGGGGATGTCGGGAGGCAGTCGTGGGCAACTCGTGGGAGGCCGATCCGTCGGCGTTATTCGTCAAGCGACTCGGCAAGTCGGCGGCCGAGCTGGGCAATTCCGACGGGCGGGACGAATGCCCGGACATCTGGCAGTTGAGCAACGGCGACATCGCCGTCATCGGCCGCGACCTGACCGCGGAGTACGCTCCGCGCCTGCC
The DNA here is from genome assembly GCF_020400825.1 of Streptomyces sp. HPF1205. Taxonomy (GTDB): domain Bacteria; phylum Actinomycetota; class Actinomycetes; order Streptomycetales; family Streptomycetaceae; genus Actinacidiphila. The sequence goes on along the minus strand of NZ_JAINVH010000001.1, from coordinate 439,979 downwards.
GGAAGGTGTGGCGCTGCGAGGCGGCGAGAGGCTGGTCGTCATCCCCGGGAACATGCTCACTGCCGCGAAGGCGGACATTCCCGATGCTTGATCTCCGCGTCCCGCCCCTTCCCCTGGGCCGCGGTGAGCTCGTCGGCCAGGCCGCGTACAAGCGGGAGTTCGCGATTCGTGACTCCGCGATCCGCGGCGGCAGTTCGTGGAAGCTGGAGCGGCGACAGCATTTCGAGGAGGCCGGCAACCCGAGCCGGGAGGCGCTGCGCCGCGGTGAGTGGGACGAGGCGCTGCGCCTGATCGAGGCGCGCCGGGACAAACTGCGCGGGATCGCGGCGGACGAAACCGCCCGTGGAGCCGTGTTCCACCGGGTACGGGTGGTCGAGGAGCCACTGACTCCCTATGTGCAGTGGGAGTTGCACTCGCTCCGCCTCAGCGCCGAGTACGGGGAACGTGTGCGTATTCTTCCCGCGAAGGCGGTTGCCGCCGCCGAATCGGACAGCCCTCTTCCCGAACTGGTCGTTCAGGACGACGTCGTCCTCTACCGCGTCCTCTACACCGATGCCGGGGCAGCCGACGGAGCGGTGCGCTTCACCGATCCGGAGATCGTCGACCCCTGGGTGGCGTATCTGAGGGACGCCTACGCGACAGCGGAGGACATCTTTTCCTATTTCGACCGTGTCGTCGCTCACCTCCCGCCACCCGCGGCCGTCTGAACGGAGCACTCGCATCAGCACGTCCGAAGAAAACAGCAGCAGGCCCCCGGAGTCACGCAACGACCTGTCCGGGACGTCGGGGCATGTGGTGCAGGCGGGGAGCGTCACCGGGGACATCCACTTCCACCACTCCCCCGGCGCCGACCGCGGTGGCCCCGTGCCCCGGCAGCTCCCCGCCGATGTGCCCACGTTCGTCAACAGGACCGAGGAACTTCGCCGGCTCGACGCGGTCGTGACGGGCCCGGACGGCGCTTCGGTGGTGGTCTCGGTGCACGTCGTGGCGGGTACGGCGGGCGCGGGCAAGACCTCGCTGGTGCTGCACTGGGCACATCAGGTCAAGGACCGCTTCCCCGACGGGCAGCTCTTCGTCAATCTCCGCGGCTACGACCCCGGCGAGCCGGTCACCGCGCTGCAGGCCCTGCGCGGGTTCCTGCGGGCGCTCGGCGTACCCGCCTCGGAGGTGCCGCAGGAGCTCGACGACGCGGCGGCGCTGTACCGCACGCTGCTGGCCGACCGCCGGGTGCTGGTCTTCCTGGACAACGCGGCCACGTCCGGACAGGTCCGCCCCCTGCTGCCCGGCAGCGGAAACAGCCTGGTCGTCATCACGAGCCGGGACCGCCTGTCCGGCCTGGCCATAAGGGAAGGAGCCCGCCGGCTGACCCTGGGCACGCTGCCCGAGCCGGAGGCTGTCGCCTTACTGCGTGCGGTCACCAACGGCTACAGGGCCGAGGACGACCAGGACGAGCTCACCGAGCTCGCCCGTCTCTGTGCCCGGCTCCCCCTCGCACTCCGTATCGCTGCCGAACGCGCGGCCAGCCGCCCGTACATGCGTCTGGACGACCTCATCGCCGACCTCCGCGACGAGTCGGCGCTGTGGGACGCGCTGAGCACGGGTGCCGACGAGGAGGCCGAAGCGGTCCGCACGGTGTTCGCCTGGTCGTACCGTGCCCTGTCGCAACAGGCCGCCCGGCTGTTCCGGATTCTCGGCCTGCATCCGGGCGCGGAGTTCAGCCTGCACGCGGCGGCCGCCCTCGCCGGCATCACCGTCAGCCGTGCCCGGCAGCTCCTGGACGACCTGGTCGGCGCCCACTTGCTGGAGCAGACCGCACCGGACCGCTACGAGTTCCACGATCTGCTGCGAGCCTACGCCACCGAACAGGCGCAGACGGAAGAGTCCGATGAGCAGCGCCACGCCGCGCTTCAGCGCGTTCTGGACTGGTATCTGCACACGGCCGACGCGGCCCAGAGCTGGATCGGCCCGACCGAGGAACACCTGGCACTGCCGGAATCGTCCGCTGCCGTACCGCCCCTGGCATTCGCCGACTACAACGCCGCCGCCGACTGGGTGGAACGCGAGTTCACCATCTTTCCCGGGCTTGTCCGAGCTGCTGCCGCGTCGGGACTCGACCGGCTCACCTGGCAACTCGCGGCGGTGCTCTGGCGGGCGCTGCCGCCCTCGGCCGCGGAGCGGGACTGGATCGATTCGGGACGCGCGGGGCTGGAGGCGGCGGTCCGGCTGGGGGACGAAGGCGCCCAGCTTCTCCTTCTCCTCGACCTCGGCCAGGCGCAAAGGGCGACCAATCATTTCGACGAGGGTCTGGACAGTCTCGGCCGGGCGCTCGTCCTCGCCCGTGGTTCCGGCAGGCGGCTGGAGGAGGCCGACGCGCTCAATCTCCTCGGACTGATTCACTTACGCCTGCGCCGGCTCGACCTCGCCGCCGAACACTTCGAGCAGGCGGTGACCCTCTTTCGCGCCGAGAACCAGCAGCGTTTGGCCGCCACCGCCCTGTCCAACGTCGCGAGCACGCACCTCAGCGCGGGACGTCTGGCGCAGGCCGCCACAACGGCCGAGGAGGCCTTGTCCGCCCACCGTTCCCTGGACAACCGGCGCGGTGAGGGGAACATCCGGCGCGTCATGGCCGCCCTCCACCTCGAAGGAGGACGGACGGAAGAGGCCCTGCGATGCGCCGACGCGGCGATGGCCGTCGCGCTGGACTTCCGTGACCACACGCTGGAGGGCTTCTGGCTGCTCACCCTCGGCGACGTCCAGCGGGCCATGGGGCGGTACGGCGACGCTCTGGCCTCGTACCAGCGCTCCGCCACGCTGAACCGCCGGCTCGGTGACCGCAGCCGCGAGGCCCTGGCCTGGCGCGGCACGGGGCTGACGTACGCGGCCCTCGACCGGCCCCAAGAGGCCATCGCCTTCCACCGCCGCGCGGCCGCGGTGCACGAGGGCCTGGGCGACTCGTGGCAGCACGCGCTCGAACTGGACCACCTCGCCGGCGCGCTTCACCCCGGCAGCCCCGAAGCCGCTCGCGGCCGATGGGAGGCGGCGCTCGCCCTGCTGGACCCGTACACGGATCCGCGGGCCCTGGATGTCCGTGCGCGCATCGAGCGGAGTCTGGGGCGCCGGGGGTGATCGGCGTCGCGGGCGGTGTCGGGGGCCGGTCAGGAGACCGTCGGCCGGGTGAGCAGGGTGGCGTCCGCCCAGGCGAAGCGGAGCTTGGTGGGGTTGCCGTTCAGCCGTTCGGGGACGCCGCCGGGGGGTGAGACGGGGACGCGTTCGACGCAGACTCCGCCGAAGGCGCGGTAGAAGGCCTGGGCCTGGGTGTTCTGCTCCAGCACCCACAGGTGGACCGCGTCGCCGTCCGCCTCGTCCGTGACGGCCCGGGCGGCGCGCGTGATCAGGGCGGTGCCGATGCCGTCGCGCCGCCGGGCGTGCCTCACGTGCAGGTTGTCGATGAGGCTGCCCCACTTGTCGTCGGCGTCGAACGCGACGTGGACGAAGCCCACCAGGTCCCCGCCCTCCCCGCCGTCCTCGGCCACCACGGTGGCCGAGCGCGCCTCCCGGTCGGCGAGCCGCCGCGACCACACGGCCCGGCGGTCGGCGGCGACATCGCCGTCGAGGAAGGCGTCGGCGTACGCCCCCCGGTAGTGCCGCCGCCAACTGTCGGCGTGCAGCAGGGCGATGCCCTCGGAGTCGTCCGGTCCGGCGGTGCGCAGCCGCAAGCGTGTCATGCGCGTCCCCTCACTGGTCACTGGCTCGGTGATCCGAAGGGGACGCTAGGACGCGGCGGCGACCGCCGTCCACGCCGTTCCGGACGGTGGACGGTGGGGGGCACGGCGGGGGCGGCGGGAGGACGGCGGGAGGAACGGCGGTGGGGCGGCCCCGGGCCGGGGCCGCCCCACCGCGGGCCGGGCGATCAGCCGCCGATGCGCGGGAGGTTGGCGACCGGGCCGGGCAGCGCCGTGCCCGTCTGCTGCGCCCGCACCAGCGCCGTGAGCGTGCCCACGGCGGACAGCACCAGGCTGAACCAGAAGCTGAACGCGTGGCCGCCGGCCGGACCGAAATCCGAGTGGGCGAAGATGGCGATGAGGTAGAGCACGAAACTCACGGCAAAGGCGTCGAACGTCAGAACGCGGCCCGGCTTGGGCAGGTTCACGGTCGGAACGAAGAGTTCGACGGCGAGGATCACGGCCGCGACGACGGAGAACACCATCGCGAACCAGGCGATGAACAGCCCGTGGGAGAAATGCCAGGCACTCCAGCTCACGCTTCCGACGTTGATGCCGAGTACCTTGCCGAAGTCCCACGAGTAGTAGTCGAAGAAGGAGAAGACGAACACCAGCAGTCCGATGGCGAGGATCGCCCAGTCCAGGCGGTTCACCGAACTCGGGTCGAACGGGGCCCGGGCGGCGGGGGCGCCGGCGGGCTGCTGCGGCTGCCCGTACGCGGCCTGCCCGTAGGGGTTCGCGTACGGCTGCTCGCCGGGGGGCTGGTTCGGCGGCTGGTGCGGGGGCGGTACGTCGTTGCTCATGGCGTCTGTGCTCCGTCTCTCGGCGTCGTGACGCGAACGTCGGACGCCGAGAGTAGCGGCAATCGCGGGTTGTTCGTACCGCCCGGGAAAAGACCGGGCAGAAGATACGTAACAACTATCACCGTTCCGTAGCGCCGCGCGTGAAACTCGTGGTGCCAGTGGTGAAAACTTCACCGTGAGCGCTCCAGGGGATTCATGACGGTGCATCTGTTGCGCAATGCCGACGTCAATTCGTTACCTTGCGCGTGGCGTTCCGTGACGTTGTATCAGTTTCGCAGCGGCCGCCGGAACCGTTACGGGGGTCACACGAGCGAGGTGCAGGGCAGCGCCGCGGGGTCGTCGACGGGCAGCAGCCGGATACCGCCGGGGGGCATCGCGGCGAACATGGCGGCGGTCGCGGGATCCTCGGGCACGCCGCCCTCGGTCTGCTCGAAGTACTCGGTCATGAAGTCCCGCACGGGCTCGGCGGGCACCACCTGGGCGTCCGCCAGTTCCGGGGCGGTGGCGAGCACGGCCAGCACCATGCCCGGCACCCGGGCGGCGCCGGGCCGCAGGGCGGGCTGGAAGTAGGGAATGTCCAGGGCGCGGGCGCCGTGCCGGGCGTAGAAGCGCATCCGGGCGCTCGGATCACCGTGCTCGGGGTGCGGGGCGTGGGCGGCCGGGTGCTCGATCTCGGCGAGGGTGAGCAGCGGGCGGACCCGGTCCTGCCAGTCGCCGTGGATCCCGGCCATGAGGGCGCCGCCGATGCCCGAGGAGCGCGCCTGCGAGCGCACCGCCATGTAGGCCAGCAGCAGCACCCGGCTGTGCGGGGACCACTCGGCGACGGCGGCCCCCACCGGCCGGCCCTCCGTGACGGCGGCGGAGATCCACAGCAGCCCCGCCTCCAGCCCGGCACGAAGCTCGGCGGGGGTGACCATCTCCTCGGCCGGGAAATGGGGCACGAGCAGGTCCTCGTAGACCGTCTCCAGCAGAGGGCTGTCCAAGCCGATGTCGACGAGCCGCATGGGGGCCGCCCTTCTCGGCGCCGGGTCGACGACGCCGGTCGTGTGTGGTCCGTGCCGGTCACCGGGCCGGTCACCGTGCCGGTGTGCGTACCTGGTCGGCCACGGCCCGGGCGCTGCTGACCAGGGTGGCAGACCGGACCTTCCTGCGGGCGGGATTGCCCACCTCCGGCCGCGGGTTCAGGGCGCGGGCGGATCGGGTACCGGGTCCTCGACGGACCTCTCCAGCTCATCGGCCATGTGGCGCAGCATCCAGTCCGCCCGTTCGAAGAACGCCGTCAGACGGGTACCCAGGTCCGCTTCGGCCGGTGGGGACGGCTGACCGAAGGTGTCTCCCGGGTCCTGGCCGATGTGCCGCCAGTACGGGGCGAAGAAGGCCCGGCCCCTGGCCTTCGCGGCGGCGACCTCCTCGGGGAGACCGGCGTCGACGGTCGCCCGTGCCTGTCGTTCCAGAGCGGTCAGGACGCTTGTGTAGAGCGAGGCGGTGTACCGGTTGGGGTACTGCTCGTCGGTCTCCTGGCGGACGTGGTAGACGAAGGCGTGCAGCACGGCGCGCAGGTGGGCGTCGAAGGCCCGCCTCGGGTCGTTCTCGGCACAGGCGATGTCGGCGAAGGTCCCGGCGAGCCACACCGGCAGCTCGTAGTCCTCCTCCTCGACGACGATCTCTTCGAGGCCGTCGAGGAGGGCACGGGCGCGGGCCGGATCGGTGGTGGCCCACAGGTCGCCCACCTGCCAGGCCGCCCAGTTGCCGATCCACCGTTCCTCCTCCTCGGTGCACGCCTCGCCGCTCGCCCGGAACCAGGCGGCGGCGCGCTCCCGGTCCGCCTCGGTGCCGTCGCTGCCGAACCATGTGACGTCGCCGCGCAGTTGGCAGTGGATGATGTAGATGCGCCGCAGGTCGGGGTCGGCCGGTATGTGCCCGCGCCGCAGGCGCAGGTGCGTCCACAGGGCGTTGAGTGCCTCCCCGGCCTGCTCCCAGCGCTCCCGGTCCCGGCCCGGCACCTGGTTGGCGCGTCCGGAGACGTAGCCGGTTCGCAACTTGTCCAGCCACGGCACCCACCACAGGCCGCTCCCGCCGGGCAGTGCCCGGTAGGCGGCGATGAGCTGGTCGCAGTAGCTGGAGGGCACCTCGGTGTCCCACCAGTAGAACGCCTCCAGGAACAGCCGGATCATCGCCCGCTCACCGGCAGCGGCGTCCTCGCGGGGCAGTTGCCCCACGTGGTACAGCCATTCCTGGGAGTCGCGCTGCCAGTCCGGGCTCTCGTAGCGCGCCCCGGCCGCGTGGGCGGGCTGTTCCCCGAGCTCGGCCCGGTCCTCGTCGAAGTTCATCCGGGCCCGGTAGTGGCGCTCCACCGCGGCGTGCAGGCGGGCGTACTCGGTGGGGCGGTCGCCCCGGAAGCCGCGGTCGAGGTTCTCCCGCAGATAGTCGTGCAGCCGCCAGCCCTCGCTGACGTCGTCGTCGAAGGGCGTGACGAACGCGCAGCCGGACAGCCAGTCGTAGAGGCGGCACGCCTGCTCCTCGGTGACTCCCTCGCGCTCGCCGAGGACCGCCACGAGGATCTTGGCGGTGCAGCGGCGCAGGACCACGAGCAGGTCGAAGAGGGCGACCGGGCGGCCGACCATGACCGCCGCGGTGCTGTCGACGTAGGTGCGTACGGCTTCGAAGGCGTGGTCGTCCCAGTACTGGGCCCCGCCGAGCAGCATGGAGCGGACCTCCTCCGCGGGCGTGCCCGCCGGCAGCGAGTCGCAGACGATCCTCGCGCAGGTGGCCATTCCGATCGGGTGGCCCCGGGTGAGCGCGGCGATCTCGCCGGCCGCCTCAGTGGCCGCGGCCCGCGGCCAGCCGACTGCCGCGAGCCGGTCCCGTACGAATCCGATGGTCTCCTCGGCCGGCAGCAGGTCCAGCCTGATCCGCCGCACGCCCGGTGGGCGCGCGGCGGCGGACGCCGGCCGCCCGGCATGCACGACCATGGCGGCGGGCAGGTCCTGCAGCATGCCCGCCAGCCAGGTCCCCGCCGCCGTTCCGGCCACGGCGTGCGTGTCGTCCACGAGCAGGGCCGTCGGGCGGGTCCTGGAGACACGGTCGAGGGCGCCTGTCACCCGGCGCAGCATCTCAAGGAGCCAGGAGGGAGCCATGGTTCCGTGGATGCCGATGTGCACGTGGCGGGAGTGCTCGACCCCGAGGTGGAGGTTGAACTCCGGTCGTGTGTCACGCGCGTTCAAGAGCTCGGTCTCCAGGGCCAGGCCCGCGGTCGCGTCCAGCAGCGGCTCCTCGCCCGCTTCGGGGGCGTACGCCCGGTGCACGTCCGTGGCCAGCGCGTCGACGAGCCGGCGGCAGGCGGCATAGTCGGCCATCTCCCGCTCGGCCGCGCCCAGGGCCCCGTCCGTTCCGTACTGCGGGGCGGTGGCGGTGATGAACAGGACGAGCATGCCGTCCTGCTTCAGCGCGGAGGCCACCTCTTCGAGCAGCAGCGTCTTGCCGCAGCCGCTGTCGGCGACGACTTCCCACCGCACACCGCGTCCGCCGTTCCCGCCCCGCGCGGCCTCCAGCACGCGGTCCCTGGCACGCGCCAGTGACGGGGTGTACGGCGCGCGGGAGGCGGGTGGGCGCGGGTCGCTCACGGACGGCGGCCGTTGCGATCCCACCGGTGCCGCGGGTGCGTCCGCTGATGCCGCGGGCGTCCGCACAAGTGCCGCGGGTGTGTCCACCGGCGCCGCGGGCGTGGGGGGAACGCGGTAGTCGATGATCTTGACGTCCCAGGAGAACCTGAGCACCGCCTTGATGCGGCCCCCCATGTTTGCGATCAGCGCCCGGACGACCCCTAATGCCTTGACGTCGATCGAGGGAGGGTCCGCCGGATCGGCCGGGTCCGCCGCGCCGGAGCGCCGCAGGAGCAGATAGGTGACGAGCGAGACGGTGTAGCCGCCGAGGATCAGTGACGCGACGAGTAGGAACGTCCCGCCGAGTGCCACGCCCGCCACCTCGACGAGGAGCATCGCCCCGAATCCGGCCAGCAGGACCGGTTCGCCGGCCAGGCCCTCGGCCACCCGGGAGAGCGCGTCGGCCACCGATGACGCGGCGCCGTCCGCGGAGGCGGGGGAGTCGCTGCTCCCGCTCTCGGGCGGGGGCGGAGTGGGCCCGGACATACACCCTCCTGGCGGCCATTTCGTGCCGTTCGTCGCGTTCCACGATAGGTGGCCATGTCGGGAACGTCAGGGATATCACCCAAGAAAAAGGCGGGAGTTGGGGCGCGGGGCGCCGCGGGGACGCGGGCCGCTCCGCGCCCCGGACGGGCCGCCGGTCCCGCAGCCGGCGCGCCATGCCCGGCGACCGGTCCACCAAACAGTTTCGCGACCACCGTCCCTACCGTGTGATACAGACTGCCCATATGACAGATGAAGCCACCGGCCGGCTCCTCGACCACTTCGTCAGCGTCATCCGGCCAGTCCTGCCTCTGGTTTCGGTGTGGGCGCACGGGTCACTCGCCGGAGGCGACTACCAGCCGGGCCGCAGCGACCTCGACCTGATCGCCGTGCTCGACCGACCATGCACAGCACCGGAGGAACAACGGCTCGGGGAAGTACACGAGAGCCTGGGGAGTGCCATCCCCCTCGCGTCGAAGCTGCATTGCAGCTATCCCACAGTCACGGAGCTGGATGATCCAGCACGCTCGCACCTCACCTGGGCCCACGAGGAACTCATGCACCGGGCAGTCACACCGGTCACCAGGCGTGAACTGCACGACTTCGGGCTCGTCCTATACGGCGAACCGCCAGCAGCACTCCTGCCACCGGTAACCGACGCACAGGTCGCTGACTTCGTCATCAGCGACCTGGCAAGCTTCTGGCGACCGTCCCTCGACCACCCCGAGCGTTGGACCCGCGACATCTGGGTCGACCTCGGCATGCTGACTCTGGCCAGAGCAACGGTGACGTTGCGGGACGGCAAGCTGATCACCAAGGCCGAGGCTCTCGACGTCCTCACCGAAATGGGAGCTCCGCGGGAGGTCGTGGACGATATCAGGCAGCGCCGCTACGGGGACCGCAGTCGAGCCACGGAGCAATGGACCGCCCGCCGAGCCGAGCTCGCGCTCACCTTTCTCAAGCCCGCGATCGAGCAGATCTTGACACTCCCTTCCCCCGGAGACGGAAAGCATCGGCCGGCAAGCGACAACGGCACCCACTAGAGATCGCGCACTCTCGGACCGGACCGTGGCCCGGCGCCGCACGCGGCTGCGCACGTCGGGGACGGTCAGGGTGCTGGGGCCGCTCGACCCGCTGCGGGTCGGACTGACGGCATGGTTCGCGCGGAGGCCGGGGAAGCCGCGGAAGCCGGGGAGGCGGCCGCCGCGCGGTCCGGCGATCCGGTGGCGCCCGGGCCGGGCGACCGGCGGCTGCTGGAGGCGCTTTGGGCGGGACGGCCGCACCCCTGCCGCCGCGCCCGCTGACCCCCTCCGGCCCCTACGGCCGACCGCTCAGAACCCGAGCTTGCGAAGCTGCTTGGGGTCCCGCTGCCAGTCCTTCGCCACCTTCACGTGCAGGTCGAGGAACACCGGTGTGCCCAGCAGCGCCTCGATCTGGTGCCGGGACCTGGTTCCGACCTCCTTCAGCCGGGCGCCCTTGGGGCCGATCACGATGCCCTTCTGGCTGGGCCGCTCGATGTAGATGTTGGCGTGGACGTCGAGCAGCGGCCGGTCGGCGGGGCGCCCCTCGCGCGGGATCATCTCCTCGACGACCACCGCGATGGAGTGCGGCAGTTCGTCGCGTACGCCTTCCAGGGCGGCCTCGCGGATCAGTTCGGCGACCATGACCTGTTCGGGCTCGTCGGTGAGGTCGCCCTCGGCGTAGAGCTGCGGTCCCTCCGGCAGCAGGGGAACGAGCAGGTCGGCCAGCAGCGCGACCTGGTCCCCGCCGACCGCCGACACCGGCACGATCTCGGCCCACTCCATGTCCAGGTCCCGCCCGAGCCTGTCGACGGCCATGAGCTGCCGGGCGAGCTGCTGGGAGTCCACCAGGTCGGTCTTGGTGACGATCGCCACCTTCGGCGTCTTCTTGATCGCGGCGAGTTCGCGGGCGATGTACGTGTCGCCCGGGCCGAGCTTCTGGTCGGCGGGCAGGCAGAAGCCGATCACGTCGACCTCGGCCCAGGTGGTGCGGACCACGTCGTTGAGCCGCTCGCCCAGCAGGGTGCGCGGTTTGTGCAGGCCGGGGGTGTCGACGAGGACGAGCTGCGCGTCGGGGCGGTGGACGATGCCGCGCACGGTGTGCCGGGTCGTCTGCGGCCGGTTGGAGGTGATCGCCACCTTCTGCCCGACCAGAGCGTTCGTCAGGGTGGACTTGCCGGCGTTGGGCCGCCCGACGAAACAGGCGAAACCGGACCGGTGCGCGGTCCCGGCGGACGTGCCGGCGGAGGGGGTACGAGCGCTCATGGCGTTCATTCTCCCCGATGACGGGGGCGGACGAGCACGCCGGTACGACCGCCCGCCCCCGCCTGCCCCGCTCGACCCGGCCGCACGGAATGCCATGCGGAATGCCGTACGGACCGCCGCACGGGTTGCGGTACGGACCGCCGCACGGGCTGCCACCGGAGCACCGGGCGCGTGAACGCCGTGTGAGCCGCCGGAAACGCCCCCGCAACACGAAACACGCCGGAAACACGCCCGCCCACGTCCGGAAACGCGAGCCGGTGACCCTCGATGCTGGCCGCCGACCCGAAGGGAACCCCCAGTGCTGCTCTCATCCGCCGGCACCCCTGCCGCGAATCCGGCCGACACCGCCTGGCTGCTGGCCGCCACCGCGCTCGTCCTGCTGATGACGCCGGGCCTGGCCCTCTTCTACGGCGGCATGGTCCGCAGCAAGAGCGTGCTCAACATGCTCATGATGAGCTTCGTGTCGATCGCACTGGTCACGGTGGTGTGGCTGGTCGCCGGATACACGCTCGCGTTCGGCACGGACGCGGGCGGCATCGGCCTGATCGGCGACCTGAAGCACCTCGGGATGCACGGCGTCGGGCCCACATCGGTCACCGGGCACGTGCCCACGCTGCTGTTCGCCTCCTTCCAGCTCACCTTCGCGATCATCACGGCCGCGCTGATCAGCGGCGCGGTGGCCGACCGGGCGCGGTTCGGCGCGTGGGTGGTGTTCGTCCTCGTGTGGACGCTGGCCGTATACGCCCCGGTGGCGCACTGGGTGTTCGGCTCGGGCGGCTGGATCGTGGCCAAGCTGCACGCGCTGGACTTCGCGGGGGGCACGGTGGTCGAGGTGTGCTCGGGGGCGTCGGGGCTGGCGCTGGCGATGGTGCTCGGACCGCGGCTGGGCTTCGGCCGGGACGCGATGCGGCCGCACAACCTGCCCCTGGTGCTGCTGGGCGCCGGGCTGCTGTGGTTCGGCTGGTTCGGCTTCAACGCCGGGTCCGCGCTGGGCGCCAACGGACTGGCGGCGGCCGCCTTCCTCAACACCCAGGCCGCCGGCTGCGCGGGCCTGCTGGGCTGGCTGGCGGTGGAGAAGCGGCGGGACGGGCACGCCACCACGCTCGGCGCCGCCTCCGGTTCCGTGGCCGGCCTGGTGGCGATCACGCCGTCGTGCGGCAGCGTGGACCTGCTCGGCGCGGTGGTCGTGGGACTTGCCGCCGGTGTGCTGTGCTCGTACGCGGTGAGCTGGAAGTTCCGCTGGGGCGTGGACGACTCGCTGGACGTGGTGGGCGTGCACCTGATGGGCGGGATCGCCGGCACGCTGCTGATCGGGCTGCTGGCCACCGCGAGCATGACCGGCGGCCCGAAGGGACTGCTGTACGGGGGCGGGCTGGGTCAGCTGGGCAAGCAGGCGGTGGCGGTGGCCGCCGTCGGGGCGTACGCCTTCACCGTCACGTACGCGATCGGCAAGGGCATCGACCGGCTGATCGGCTTCCGGGCGAGCGAGGAGCAGGAACGCACCGGGCTGGACCTGACCGTGCACGCCGAGACCGCCTACGATCACGGCGTACTCACGCACGGCACTCCGTACGCCGGCGCGCACGCCGTGCGCCCGTCGGAGCCGCCCGTGCCGCCCGCCTCGCACGTGACCGACAGGAGCCCCCTGGGATGAAGCTGATCACCGCGGTCGTCAAGCCGTACAAGCTCGACGACGTGAAGACCGCGCTGCAGGAGCTGGGCGTGCAGGGGCTCACCGTGACCGAGGCCAGCGGTTACGGGCGGCAGCGCGGGCACACCGAGGTCTACCGGGGCGCCGAGTACCGGGTCGACCTGGTGCCGAAGGTGCGGATCGAGGTCCTGGTCGAGGACGCGGACGCCGACCCGGTGATCGACGCGCTGGTGGCCGCGGCCAGGACCGGCAAGATCGGCGACGGCAAGGTGTGGGCGGTCCCGGTGGACACGGCGGTACGGGTCAGGACGGGCGAGCGCGGGCCGGACGCCGTCTGAGCCCTTTCCGAGCCCCCTTCTGAGCCCCTTTGCAGCCGCTCAGCCCGCGGTGACCGTCGCCGTGACCTCGCCGTCCGGGCCGGCGAGTATGAGCGGGGTGTCCGGGCCGCCCAGGTCCCGGACGGCCGCGCGGTCCTCGTCGGCCGGCGCCGTCGCGGAGGTGACGACCACGGCCGCCTCCAGGGAGGCGGCCCCGCTGGCCACCGCCATGGCCACGGCGGTCTGCAGAGCGGTCAGCCGCAGGGACTCCAGGGTGACGCTGCCCGCGACATACGTACGGCCGGTCTCGTCGCGCACGGCGGCGCCCTCGGGCACGCCGTTGCGTGCGCGGGCCGACTTGGCCAGGGTGACGAGCTTGCGGTCCTCGGGGTCCAGTTCGGCCGCGGGCCGGGACGGTTGACTCATACCCGTGATCATAGGGCGTCGCCCGGCCGGTCACCGTGAGTTGTCCACAGGGCACCCGGCCCGTGCGGGGGCTTCTCAGCGCACCCGGCGTCGATCACCCTTCGTAGCACGACATGCGCACAGCGCTACCCTCGCCTAGCCTGTTCGAAGCAAACGTCCGCATCAGAGGTGGTTCGTCATGCTTCTCCACATACCCATCGTGTGCTTCCTCGCGCTTGTCGCGTTCTTCCTCTGCCGCAAGTGCGAGATGAAGTCGAGCCACGCGCTGGCCTGCGGCGCCTTCGGCTTCTACCTCGCCGATACCAGCTTCGCCGGCTCCATCCAGTCGGCGGGCGCCAACCTGGTCGGCATGATCGGCCACATCGGCTTCTAGCGGCGCGGTCCGGGCGCGGTCCGCCCCGGTCCGCCCCGATCCGGCCCACGGGAGACCGCCACGCCCGGGAGTTCCTCGCGGCCAAGGCGGCGAGGTGACGCCGGGCGCACCCTAGGCGGCGGACGGCCCGCTCAGCGGGTGACCTTGTCGCCGGCCGGGTTCAGCACCCACCACAAGGCGCCGAACTGGTTCACGCCCTGGCCATTGGTGTCACCGGGGTTGATGTCGCTGCTGAAGAGATACAGCGGGTGCTTGTTGTACGTGACCTGTGTGACGCCGCCCGACCGCTTGGTGGTGCCGAGAAGGCCCGCCTTGACGCCGCTGCCCGCCTTGGCGTTCCCGGCCGTGACCAGTGGCGGCCAGATGGCGGCGCAGGCTCCCGTACAGGTCGACGTGTCCGAGGTGTCGGCGGCGAACAGGTAGAGCGTCCGCCCCTTGCCGTCGGTCAGGATCGTGCCGAGCCTTCCCGCCGGGTGGGTCATGACGATCGCCTGGGTGGCGGCGACGGGCGTGCTCGACGCGGCGGGGGACGCGGAGTCGCCGGACGGCGAGGCTGGGCCCGGGCTCGGGCTCGGGCCCGATGTCGCGGCCGGGCCACCGGACGACGAGCCGCCGCCGCACCCGCTCACCACGGGGACCAGCAGGGCGGCCACCGCGCACACGGCCGCCGTGACAGTGCGGTTCATGAGGACTCCGGGAGGTGTCGAGGGGACCGGAACCGGACCACTGTCGCCGCGCGCCGCCGGTCACGGCCCGGCACACGCCCGCCGGCCGCCCGGCGTCAGCCGTACGGACCAGCCCCGGCCCGCCACCGTCGGTGCCCCGGCCCGGGCCGCTCGCCGCGTCTGCGCCGCGACCCGGCCGCACCCCCGCCCGGGCCCCCGGTCAGTGCTCCGCCGGGGGCGGGCCCGAGGTCCCGCCGGCCGCGTCCAGTGCCTCCGCGCCGCCGCCGTCGGCGGCCTCCTGCACGGGCTCGACCAGCACCGTACCGATCCGGTTGCGGCGGCCCGCCTGGGTCTCGGCGGTCAGCCGCAGGGCGGTGGGACGCCGGCCGGTCGCGGCGCCGTCCTCGGGCAGCGGGACGGTCGCGGTGGCACCCGGGATCGGAACCCGGCCCAGCGCCTTGGCCAGCAGGCCGCCGACGGTCTCGACGTCGTCGTCGTCCAGCAGCACCCCGTACAGCTCGCCGAGGTCGCCGATGTCCAGGCGCGCGGTCACGCGGTAGCGGTCGTCGCCGAGTGCTGCCACGGGAGGGGTCTCCCGGTCGTACTCGTCGGTGATCTCGCCGACGATCTCCTCCAGGATGTCCTCGATGGTGACGATGCCGGCCGTGCCGCCGTACTCGTCCACGACGACCGCGACATGGTTGCGGTCGCGCTGCATCTCGCGCAGCAGGTCGCCGGCGTTCTTGGTGTCGGGTACGAAGGCCGCCGGGCGCATCACCGAGGAGACCGGGTCGGACTCCGCGTCGCGGTTGATGTGAACACGGCGGGCAAGGTCCTTGAGGTAGACGAAGCCGACCACGTCGTCCTCGCTCTCCCCGGTGACCGGGATGCGGGAGAAGCCGCTGCGCAGGGCGAGGGTCATGCCCTGCCGGACGGTCTTGAACCGCTCGATCATCACCAGGTCGGTACGGGGCACCATCACCTCGCGCACCAGGGTGTCGCCGAGCTCGAACACCGAGTGCACCATGCGGCGCTCCTCGTCCTCGATCAGCGACTCGGACTCGGCCAGGTCGACCATCGCCCGCAGTTCGGCCTCGCTCGCGAACGGGCCGCGCTTGAAACCGCGCCCCGGGGTCAGGGCGTTGCCGAGCAGGATCAGCAGGCCGGGCACCGGACCCATCACCCGGGCCAGCGGCAGCAGGACGTACGAGGCGGCCGTCGCGGTGTTCATCGGGTGCTGGCGGCCGATGGTGCGCGGGGAGACGCCGACGGCCACGTACGACACCAGGACCATGACGCCGATGGCGACGGCCAGCACCTCCGCGGTGCTGCCGAAGTTGCGGTCGCACACCACGGTGATCAGGACGGCCGCGGCCGTCTCGCAGCCGACCCGCACCAGCAGGGCCACGTTGAGGTAGCGGGTGGGGTCGGAGGTGACCGCGAGCAGGTTGGCGGCGCCGCGGCGGCCGGAGCGCAGCGCGTCCTCGGCGCGGAACCGGGACACGCGGGCGATGCCGGCCTCGGCGCAGGCGGCCAGCCACGCGACGATCACCAGCAGGACGGCGGAGACGATCATGAGCGGGTCTTTCCCTGCCTTGCCGCCGCCGTCAGTGGGTGGTGGGGGCGGGAGAGGGCCCCAGCAGGCCGCGCTCGGTGCGCCAGTCGTCCAGGATGGCCTTCTGCAGACCGAACATCTCGGCCTTCTCGTCGGCTTCCTCGTGGTCGTAGCCGAGCAGGTGCAGGACGCCGTGGACGGTCAGGAGCTGCAGCTCCTCGTCCATGGAGTGCCGGGTCGGCGCCTCCTCGCCCTGCTTCTTCGCCACTTCCGGACACAGCACGATGTCGCCGAGCAGCCCCTGGGCGGGCTCCTCGTCCTCCTTGCCGGGACGCAGCTCGTCCATCGGGAAGGACATGACGTCGGTGGGCCCGGGCAGGTCCATCCACTGCATGTGCAACTGCTCCATCGCCTGCGCGTCCACCACGATCACCGACAGCTCGGACAGCGGGTGGATGCGCAGGCGCTGGAGGGTGTAGCGGGCGGCGTCCAGCACCGCCTGTTCGTCGATTTCCCAGCCGGACTCGTTGTTGACGTCGATCGCCATGAGGGTGGTCGGCTACTTTCGGCTCGTTCTCGGGCGGCCGCCGTCGCGGTCCGCGCCGTCGCTGACGGCGATGTCGTACCGCTCGTAGGCGTCCACGATGCGTCCGACCAGCTTATGGCGGACGACGTCGGTGCTGGTGAGCCGGGAGAAGTGCACGTCCTCCACGCCGTCGAGGATCTCCTGCACCTGGCGCAGGCCGCTCTTGGTCCCGCCGGGCAGGTCGACCTGGGTGATGTCGCCGGTGACGACGATCTTGGAGTCGAAGCCGAGCCGGGTCAGGAACATCTTCATCTGCTCGGCGCTGGTGTTCTGCGCCTCGTCGAGGATGATGAAGGCGTCGTTGAGCGTCCGGCCCCGCATGTACGCCAGCGGGGCGACCTCGATGGTGCCCGCGGCCATCAGGCGCGGGATGGAGTCGGGGTCGACCATGTCGTGCAGGGCGTCGTACAGCGGGCGCAGGTACGGGTCGATCTTCTCGTACAGGGTGCCGGGCAGGAAGCCGAGGCGCTCGCCGGCCTCCACCGCGGGGCGGGTCAGGATGATCCGGTTGACCTGCTTGGACTGCAGGGCCTGGACCGCCTTGGCCATCGCGAGGTACGTCTTGCCGGTGCCGGCCGGGCCGATGCCGAACACGATCGTGTGCCGGTCGATCGCGTCCACGTACCGCTTCTGGTTCAGCGTCTTCGGGCGGATGGTGCGGCCGCGGGAGGACAGGATGTTCTGGGTGAGCACCTGGGCGGGGGTCTCGACGGCCTCGGCGCCCGCCGCCGCGCCGGCCCGCAGCATGGCGATGGACCGCTCGACGGCGTCCTCCGTCATGGGCTGGCCGGTGCGCAGCACCAGCATCATCTCGTCGAAGAGCCGCTGCACCAGCGCCACGTCGGGGGCGTCGCCGACCGCGCTGATCTCGTTGCCCCGGACGTGGATGTCGACGGCGGGGAACGCCTTCTCGATGACCCGCAGGAGGGCGTCTCCCGATCCCAGGACGGTCACCATGGGGTGCTTGGCCGGGACGACGAAATGGGCACGCGCCTGCGGCGGCTGCGGCTGCTGCTTTGTCGGTGTCTGAGTCATGGGCCGGCGCTAGGGCCTGCTCAACCCGCCTTCTGCTGATCGGTGCCCCCGGAGGGGGCCTTGGGTTTCCAAGGGTACGACGACGGGAGGGGGCGAGCCGAGGGGAATTCGTACGGGGAACGGGCCGCGGGCGGACGGCCGGGCGGTCGGGGGCGGGGGACCGGCGCGGGACGGGCGGGGGACGGGACCGGCGGCCGTACGAGTGACCCGGGCGGACCCGGGGCCGCCCCCGGGGTCATCCGGAGCGGAAGCCGATGGTCGGGACCGCGCGGCGCAGCGGCCAGGGGCGGGTGGCGGTCGGCAGCAGGTCCTCCAGGAAGCCGAAGCGGATCACGGCCTCGCGGCCGGCGGGGGCCTCGCCCGCGTACGCCTTGGCCTGCGCCCACCAGTTCGCGATCTCGATCCAGCCGGGCGCGGACAGCGAGCCGCCGAACTCCTGGACGGACAGCGCCGCGCACAGGGAGGCGAAGGCCAGCCGGTCGGTGAGCGGCCAGCCGGCCAGACTGCCGGTGACGAAACCGGCCGTGAAGACGTCGCCGGCGCCGGTCGGGTCGAGCGTCTCCACGTCCAGGGCGGGCACCTCGGCGGTCTCGCCGGTGGCCGAGTCCACCGCGCAGGCCCCCTCCGCGCCGAGGGTGACCACCACGAGCGGCACCAGGTCGGCGAGCTTGCGGGCGGCCTCGCGGGCGGTGGAGGCGCGCGTGTAGTGCAGGGCCTCGGCCGCGTTGGGCAGGAAGGCGGCGCAGTGGCGCAGGCCGGCGAGGTCGGCCGGGTCCCAGCGGCCGGTCTCGTCCCAGCCGACGTCGGCGAAGATCCGCGTGCCCGAGGCGGCGGCCTCGGCGATCCAGTCGTGCTCGCCCTCCGCCCGCCCGCGGTGACCGAGCGCGGCGACGGCGGCGCGGGCCGGGGGCGGGCAGGCCGGCACGGCGTCCTCGGGCGGCGGCGCCTGGTGGCCGTGGCTGACCATGGTGCGCTCGTCCTCGTACGCCATCGACACGGTCACCGGGGAGTGCCAGCCGGGGACCCGCCGCGAGAGCGTCAGGTCGATGCCCTCGCCGCCGCTGAGGCTGTCCCAGCAGTAGTCCCCGTACATGTCGTCGCCGAACGCGGCCGCGAGCGTCGTACGCAGGCCCAGCCGGGCCAGCGCGGTCGCCATGTTGGCGATGCCCCCGGGGCTGGAGCCCATCCCCCGCGCCCACGACTCGGTGCCGCGCACGGGCGCGCGGTCCAGGCCGGTGAAGATGATGTCGAGGAACACGGTCCCGGTCAGGTAGACGTCGGTCGCCGGGTCCCCCGGCGCGCGCAGAGCGCTCAGCGGGTCGAGCACGGGCTGGTCGTCCATTGGTTCACAGTAGGACGACCGCCCCCTCTGGGGGGCGGTCCCGCGTGCCACGCCCACCCGCCGCCGGCCGGTCCCGCGGGCGCGGCGGCGCCCGCCGGCTCGGGGCGGTGACAAGGTGGGGGCATGCGATTGGTGATCGTCGGAGGCGGAGGGTTCCGCGTCCCCCTGGTCTACGGAGCCCTGCTCGGTGAATCCGGTGGAACCGGTGATCCGGGCGGACCCGGCGGACCCGGCGGACAGGGCGTCGGCGAGGTCGTGCTGTACGACACGGACGAACGGCGGCTGCGGGTCGTGACGGGCGTCCTCGCGGCGCTGCGGGAGCGGAGCCCGGCGCGGGCGCCGCGCGTCATGGTGGCGCGGGGGCTGGACGAGGCGCTGCGCGGGGCCGACTTCGTGTTCTCGGCGATGCGGGTCGGGGGGACGGCCGGGCGGGTGCGCGACGAGCGCGTCCCGCTCGCGGAAGGGGTGCTGGGTCAGGAGACCGTGGGCGCGGGCGGGGTGCTGTACGGGCTGCGGACGCTGCCGGTGGCGACGGCGCTGGCCGAGCGGGTGCGCGCGGTCGCTCCCGAGGCGTGGGTGATCAACTTCACCAACCCGGCGGGCATGGTGACCGAGGCGATGGCCCGCGTGCTGGGGCCGCGGGTGATCGGGATCTGCGACTCCCCGGTCGGCCTGGTCCGCCGCGCGGCCCGGGCGGCGGGCGTGGACCCGGACGCGCCCGGGCTGACGTACGACTACGTGGGGCTGAACCATCTGGGCTGGCTGCGCCGGCTGACCGCCGGGGGCCGCGAGCTGCTGCCCGGGCTCCTGGCCGATCCGGCCGCGCTGGGCTCCTTCGAGGAGGGCCGGCTGTTCGGTACCGAGTTCCTGGCCGCGCTCGGCAGCCTGCCCAACGAGTACCTGCACTACTACTACTTCCGCCGGGAGGCCCTGGAGGCCGTGCGTGCGCAGGCGGCGACCCGCGGCGAGTTCCTGGACCGCCAGCAGGGCGGGTTCTTCGCCGAGGCCGACGGGCTGCCGGACGAGGCCGCGTACGACCTGTGGCTGCGGGTGCGCCAGGAGCGCGAGGCGACGTACATGGCGGCGAACCGGGAGGCGGGCGGCGGCTGGCAGCGCGCGCCCGAGGACCTGGAGGGCGGCGGCTACGACCGGGTGGCGCTGGCGCTGATGCGGGCCATCGCGTACGACGAGCGGACCACGCTGGTGCTGAACGTGCCCGGCGGCGGCGCGGTCGCGCCGCTCGACCCGGACGCCGTGGTGGAAGTGCCCTGCATGGTGGGCGCGTTCGGGGCCCGTCCGCTGCCGGTGGCGCCGCCCGACGAGCACCAGGCCGGCCTGATGCTGACCGTCAAGGCGGTGGAGCGGGCGACGATCGAGGCGGCCCGGACGGGCTCGCGTGCCGCGGCCCTGCGGGCGCTCGCGCTGCACCCGCTGGTGGACTCCCCGGTGGCGGCGCGCCGGATCCTGGACGCCTCCGGCTGGCCGGCGGTGCGCTGAACTGCGCGTGGACACCGACTGCGCGGGGTGGGCCCGCGGTACGGGCGACCACGCGCGTAGACGACCCTTGACCAGCCCAGTTGACGGGGTCTAGGTTCGCCGCACCGGCGCGGCCGCCCGGCCGCTCCCCCACGCGCGCAAGCAGCCTGACGCACCGAAACGAAAGGCAGGGCACCGCCATGCCCAGAGCCCGACTGTCCGCCCGCGCCCTGACCGCGACCGCCGCCGCGGCGGCCGTCCTCGGCGCCGCCTTCTACGGCGTGGGCGTCGCCACCGCCGACAACTCCGTACCGCGCAGCGACAAGGAGATCCCCAACCTCACCGACGTGGTCACGCAGATCAAGGCGTACTACGGCGACACGCTGGACGCCTCGGGCGAGCACTACGCCTCCCCTTCCAGCAGCTACGCCAAACAGGTCGAGGGCATCGAGCGGAAGGCGACCTCGTACCTGGAGCACGCGGCGGGGCACACCCGGCACGGCAGGCCGGCCGTCGTCCTCGACGTGGACGACACCAGCCTGCTGACCTACAACTACGAGCTGGAGCAGGGCTTCAACTACACCCCGGCCAGCAACCAGGCGTACCTGGACAGCAAGGACATGGCCGCCGTCTTCGGCATGGACACCCTCGCCAACTGGGCGTCCGCGCACGGCTACACGGTCTTCTGGATCACCGGCCGGCCCGAGTCGCAGCGCGCCGACACCGTACGCAACCTCACCGCCGTCGGCTACAAGGCCCCGGCCGACGCCGACCACCTCTACCTGAAGAACAAGGCCGCGCCGCCCGCGTACCTGGCCTGCGGCGCCACCTGCACCACGATCGAGTACAAGTCCGGCACGCGCGCCCACATCGAGTCGCTCGGCTACGACATCGTCGCCAACTTCGGCGACCAGTACAGCGACCTGAGCGGCGGCTTCGCCGACAAGTCGTTCAAGCTGCCCAACCCGATGTACTTCCTGCCGTAGCCGGTGCGCTTCCTGCCGTAGCCGCGCCTCACCCGCGCCGCTTCGGCACCGGAACGCGCATCAGGTCCTGGGCGGTCGTCAGTTCGCCGGTGAAGCCGGCCGCCCGGGCCTGGGCCGCGAAGGCGGCCGGGTCCGGGTAGCGCTGGGAGAAGTGGGTCAGGACGAGGTGCCGCACGCCCGCGTCGCGGGCGACGGCGCCGGCCTGGCCCGCGGTGAGGTGGCCGTGCCCGACGGCCAGGTCGGCGTCCTCGTCGAGGAACGTCGACTCGATGACCAGCATGTCGCAGCCGTCGGCCAGCACGGCCACGCCCGGGCACATGCGGGTGTCCATGACGAACGCGAACCGCTGCCCGGGACGCGGCTCGCTGACCTCGGCAAGGGTGACGCCCCGCAGGGTCCCCTCCCGCTGGAGGCGGCCGATGTCCGGTCCGGTGATGCCGCGGGCGGCGAGCCGGTCGGGCAGCATGCGGTGGCCGTCGGGTTCGGTGAGCCGGTACCCGTAGGACTCGACGGGGTGCGACAGGCGGACCGCGGACAGGGTGAAGGCGGGCGTGACGGCGAGCGGGCCGTCCTCGGTGACGGGGTCCTCGCGCACGTCCGCCGCCTCGTGGTACGCGGTGGCGTACCGCAGCCGGTCGAAGAACTGCCGGCCGGAGGCCGGGTAGTGGGCGGTGACGGGGTGCGGGACCCGGTCGAGGCTGATCCGCTGCAGGACGCCGGCCAGGCCCAGGCTGTGGTCGCCGTGGAAATGGGTGACGCAGATGCGGGTGAGGTCGTGCGCGGCGACCCCGGCGTGCAGCATCTGCCGCTGGCTGCCCTCGCCGGGGTCGAACAGGATGCCCTCGCCGTCCCAGCGCAGCACGTAGCCGTTGTGGTTGCGCAGCCGCGTGGGGACCTGGCTCGCGGTGCCCAGGACGACGAGTTCACGCGCGGACATCGGCGGCGGCGGTCCGTCAGACCAGGCGCTGCAGGTCGCGGCCGCCCAGGACGTGGGCGTGCGCGTGGAAGACGGTCTGGCCGGCGCCCGGGCCGGTGTTGAAGACGATCCGGTACCCGGTCGCGTCCACCTTCTCCTGCGCGGCCACCTCGCCCGCCTCCCGCAGCACGTCCGCGGCGACGGCGGGCTCCGCGCTCGCCAGCGACAGAGCGTCGGAGTAGTGCACCCGCGGGATCACCAGCACGTGGGTCGGCGCCTGCGGGTTGATGTCCCGGAAGGCCACCGTCGTCCTGGTCTCCCGCACGACCGTCGCCGGTACCTCGCCTTGGACGATCTTGCAGAACAGACAGTCGGCCTGCGGCTCTCCCGCCATCGGGTTCACCTCTCGTGGAGTGGGGTCGGGTGGGGTGTGGTGTCGGGTGCGGTGGGGTCGGTTCCCGCGCATGCTACCGGTCCGCGGCGGGCCCGGACCGGCGCGCCGGCGCCCGCGACCGGCCCCGCCGCAGCCGCCGTAACGGCCCCCGTCACAGCCGCCGTCGCGGCCCCCGTCACGGCAGCGGCGGAGGGGACTTGGGCGGTTCGGCGGCCAGGGCGGCCAGGGCGAGTTCGACGGCCTTGTCGAGCTGGGGGTCGCGGGCGCGGCCCCAGTCCTGGGGGGTCCTGACGACCTCGACGTCCGGGTCGACGCCATGGTTCTCCACGCCCCAGCCGGGGCCTTCGAGCCACATGGCGTACTTCGGCTGGGTGACGCCTGTGCCGTCGACGAGGTCGTAGCGGCTGTCGATGCCGATGACGCCGCCCCAGGTGCGGGTGCCGACGACGGGCCCGATGCCCAGGGCGCGCACGGCAGCGTTGACGATGTCGCCGTCGGAGCCGGAGAACTCGTCGGCGACGGCGACGACGGGCCCGCGGGGCGCGTCCTGGGGGTAGCTGGAGGGCCGGCCGCCGCGCGGGACGTCCCAGCCGATGACGCGCCGGGCCAGCTTCTCCACGACGAGCTGGGAGGTGTGGCCGCCGCGGTTCTCCCGGACGTCCACGATCAGGCCCTCGCGGGCGACCTCGACCCGCAGGTCGCGATGCAGCTGCGCCCATCCACTGCCGACCATGTCGGGTACGTGGAGGTAGCCGAGCCGGCCGCCGGAGGCCTCGTGGACGCGGGCGCGCCGGCCGGCCACCCAGTCGTGGTACCGCAGCGCCTCCTCGTCGGCGAGCGGGACGGCGACCACGTGCCGCACCGGGCCGCCGCCGGCCGGGGCGACGGTCAGCTCCACCGGCTTGCCCGCGGTCCCGACGAGCAGCGGACCGGGTCCGGTCGCCGCCTCCACCGGATGGCCGTCGACCGCCAGCAGCGCGTCCCCAACCCGCACCGCCACACCGGGCGCGGCCAGCGGGGAGCGTGCCTGCGGGTCGGAGGACTCGCCGGGAAGCACGCGGGCGACCCGCCAGGTCCCGTCCTCGTCGCGGGCGAGGTCGGCGCCGAGCAGGCCCTGCCGGTGCAGCGGGTCGCGCCAGTTGCCGGGCGGGGAGACGTAGGCGTGCGAGGTCCGCAGCTCGCCGTGCACCTCCCACAGCACGTCGACCAGGTCGTCGTGGGTGGCGATCCGGTCCAGCAGCGGGCGGTACGTGGCGCCGACCGCGTCCCAGTCCACGCCGCCCATGTCGGGCCGCCAGAAGTTGTCCCGCATCAGGCGGTGCGCCTCGTCGTACATCTGCCGCCACTCCTCGGCGGGATGGACGGTGACCCTGATCCGGCTGAGGTCGACGCCGGCCGAGCCGTCGGAGTCGTCCGAGTCCGCCTTGCCGTCGGCGGGCCCGACCCGCAGCGACCCGCCGTGGGTGATCAGCACCCTGGCGCCGTCGCCGCTGACCGCGAAGTCGTCGGCCTCGTCGGCGATCTCCTCGCTGCGAAGGTGCGCCAGGTCGTAGCGGACCAGCGAACTGCCGGGCGGCCGCGCGTCGGGGGCGGCGAGGCCCGCGCCCAGGATGCCGATCAGCGGGTGGCGCAGCCACAGCAGCCCGCCCTTGGCCGCGCGCAGGCCCGAGTAGCGGCCCGCCTCGACGGGGAAGGCCACGATCCGGTCGGCCAGGCCCTCGGTGTCGACCTTGGTGACGGGCGTCCTGGACCGCTCCGCCCCGTCCTCGCCGTCCTCGCCGGGCTGCGAGTCGGCCGCGTCGTCGGCGGCGCCCTCCTGGTCGTGGTCGTCGGTGTCGTACGGCCTGCCGTGCCGCTGCGGGCCGAACGGCGAGGGGGTGGTCGCCGCCAGGGTGATCAGGTAGGGGCGGCAGGCGTTGGGGAACGACAGGTCGAAGACGTGGGCGTCGTAGACCGGGTCGAACGCGCGCTCGGACAGGAACGCCAGGTGCCGGCCGTCGGCGGTGAAGGCGGGCGCGAAGTCGGTGAAGCGCAGCGGGGTGGCGTCCACCACGGACAGGTCGGCGGTCGCCGCGAGCTTGATCTGGCGCAGCGCGCCGGGGCCGGGGTGCGACCAGGCCAGCCAGGCGGAGTCCGGGGAGAAGGCCAGCCCCGAGGCGTCGCCCGCGTCTCCAGCGGCCACTTCCCGCACCTCGCCGGTCTGGGCGCCCACCAGCAGCACCCGGCCGTCGTGGGAGGCGATCGCGATGTGATGGCCGTCCGGGGAGACCTCGATCTCGTGGACGCGGCCGAGCCGGCCCGCGGCGAGCCGCCGCGGCGAGGTGCCGGCCGGCAGGCCCGTGGCGGGGGCGACCTCCAGGGCGTCGTCGCCGTCCGCGTCGGTCACCCAGACGACGTACTGGTCGTCCAGGGACGCGTGCGATCCGGCCGCGCTCGGCGTGCCCTGGGAGAAGACCCGAGGGTGGCGGGTGCGCACCCCCGGCCGGGCGGCCAGGGCCCGCGCCGGGCCGCCGCGGTGGGTGATCCAGTGGGTGGTGCCGCGGATCTCGACGGCGCTGCCGCGGCCGGTGTGGTCGGGGCGGGCCTCGCCGAGGTGGGCGGCGGCCCGCACGGGGTGCGGCCGCAGGTCGGTGCGCTGGCCGCCGAGGGTGATCTCCAGCACCGGGGGCGCGGTGTCGGGATCCGCCGGGCCGTCCAGGCCGTCGAGCAGGTGGACGCGGCCCGCGGCCACATAGGCGACGCGAGTGCCGTCGGTGGCGGCCTGCCGGGCGTAGAAGCCCCCGAGGGGGGTGTGCCGCCGCAGGTCGCCGCCGTCGGGGAGGCTGGAGTACAGCGCGCCCTCGCCCTCGTGATCGGACAGGAACGCGATCCGCTCCCCCACCCACATGGGGCACTCGATGTTGCCGTCCAGCCCGGCGTGCACCCGCTCGAACTCGCCGTCGCCCGACAGGTCCAGCCAGAGCTTGCCCATGGTGCCGCCGCGGTACCGCTTCCAGTACGCGGCCTCCCGGCTCATCGTCGCCGACTGCAGCAGCGTGGCGCCGCCGGGCCCGTACGCCACGTCGCCCACCGGTCCGTACGGCAGCCTGACCGCGGGCCCGCCGTCCAGCGGCACCCGCCGGGCCCACGTGCGCCGCGGCGACGCCTCGCCCTCGGCGGAGATCGCCACGAGACCGCCGTCCGGGGTCCAGCAGCGCACGGCGGTGCGCGGGCTGCCCCAGTACGTCAGCCGCTGCGAGGGCCCGCCGTCCAGCGGCGCCACGTGCACCTCGGGGGCGCCGTCGCGGGTGGACGTCCAGGCCACCGTCTCGCCGTCGGGCGAGATCCGCGGGCGGCCGACCGGCATGTTGTCCGCGCTGACCCGCCAGGCGCGCCCGCCGTCCAGGGGGGCCACCCACACGTCGTCCTCCGCCGTGAAGGCGATCATGTCGCCGTGCGGATGCGGGTTGCGCAGGTACGAGGGCTGCGCCGGCCGCGGGGCGCGCGGCGAGGGCCGGCTGGGCGAAGGGTGCGTCACGCCGCCACCCTAACGAGGATCAACTCTTCGCCGAAGTACGGGCGGCCGACGTCCGGGGCGTGCACTCGCCCAGGCCGCGCACGTCGAAGACGGTTCTGGTGCCGACGGTGGCCGTCAGCCGGCCCCGTACGCATTCACCGTCCATCTGCTTGGTCACCGAGCCCTTCACGGAGATCTGCTTCTGGTCCTTGGTGCGCCCCAGGCAGTCGACCTTGTCCTCGGTCCTGCCCTGCGTGGCGCTGCAGGACAGCCACTGCACGTCCACTTTGTCGTGTTTCAGGGCTTGGGTGGCCAGTTGGTCGGTGGTGGCGGACACGGCGGTCGCCGCCAGTCCGTCCGCCGGATCGCACGCGGTGACGCCGGCCGCGGCGCCCCCCGCCAGGAGGACCGCGACCGCCCAGAGTTTCCCGTTCCGTCCCATCCCCCAACGTTGCCCCCGTCCGGCCGCCGCGTACATCCCCCGTGCGATCGAACCGTCCCCTACGGGTTGCCCCCGGACGAAGCAGCCCGCGCGGGCGGGCGGTTGACGCCCGCTCCGACGGTCCGTCACCCGCGCCGCGCCCTGTCGCGGGCACGCGGGATTCGGGTACGGTCGCCTGCCGGAAGACCGCAGGACCGCCAGTGGCAGGCCGGGGCCGACGGGCTCGCCCCCGGGGGACGAAGGGACCGGTCGGCGTGAGGCGCACACGTACGGCACGCACCACCCGCAGGACGCGCGGGGCCACGGTTCCGGGCGCTGGGTCCGGCACCGTGCCCGGCGGGGGCTTCGGCGCGGGGGCGGGCGGGGGCTTCGGCAGGGGCTTCGGCGCGACGCTCGCGGTGCTCGTGGCCGCGCTCGGCGCCGTACTGGCCACCGCGCTCGCCGCCCCGGCGGGCGCGGCCGGCGCGCCCGACATCACGCAGCTCACCCTGTCGTCGGGCCAGTTCCGGCTCACCGACACGGACTACGAGGCGGCCACCGGCAACCTGTACTCCGCCTACCTCACGCACCACGTCGACCTGACCGGTGTGATCACCACCGACTTCACCCAGGACTCGGCCGGGAAGGCCGACGGCTGGCTGGGACTGCGGTCCATGCGGGGCTGCTCCGGCAGCTCGGAGACCGGCGCGCTGCCGCCGGTGACGACGTCCACCGCCTGGTGCTGGTCGTCGGCGTACTCCGACGACACCACCGCCCACTGGTACCCGCAGGGCCTGAGCACGACCGGCACCGCGGACGGCTCGGACGGCGCGATCTCCGGCGACCGTGTGATCGCGGTGAGCTGGCACTACGCCCTGGTGGGGAACGAGACGAGCGCGGGCTGCAAGACCAAGAACGTCGTCAAGGTGACGTTCATCGACCGCGACACCGGCAAGTACCGGCACGTCCTGCTCGTCGAGCCGACCAGCACGGGCGCCGGCGCCTCCGACTTCGACTTCGTCACCGGCCACGGCGGCGGCATCGCCTGGTACTCGCACTACCTCTACGTCACCGACACCACGCACGGCATCCGCGTCTTCGACCTCGACAAGATGGCCAGGGTCGACGACTACGGCTCCTCGGTCACCACCGTCGGCATGCACGGCGGCCGCTCCAGCGCCTGCGGCTACCCGTACGTCCTGCCGGAGGTGCACCGCTACTTCCAGTCGGGCACGCCCACCAGTTGCGACGGCACCTCGATCGACCCCGCCCACCTGTGCTTCTCGTGGCTGTCGCTGGACAAGACCGGCGGCACGCCGTACAAGCTCGTCACCGGCGAGTGGTACGGGTCCGTCAACGGCGCGCGCATCGTGCGCTACGGGCTCAACCCGGCGAGCTCGGCCTCCTCGCCGGGGCTGCTCACCACGAGCGGCGGCGCGTCGGTCGTCCAGGACGCCTGGACCGCGGACCGCTACGACGGCCTGCAGGGCGGCATGACGTGGACCGACAGCTCGGGAGTCCTCAACTTCGACCTCCACAAGGGCTGCGGGACCTCGCCCGGCGTCTTCTCCCACACCTGGGTGGGCGACACACGGGCCACGACCACCTGTGCCTCCGGCGGCAACTGGGCGGCGGGCACCCCGCAGGCGCTGAGCTACTGGCCGGTGCTCGGCACCACGCACGTGGACGAGCTGTGGGGCCTGACCGAGCAGCCGGGACAGCGGACCGTCTTCGCGGTGGGCTTCACCGACCCGGCGGTGCAGGACCGCCACTGAACCGCTGGCCCTTACCCTTCGACCCGCCCGCCGCATCAGTCCCAGCGGCCGGTGCGGGCCAGGAGGAGAGCGGTGGCCGCCACACCGGCGGTGGAGGTGCGCAGCACGGTGGGGCCCAGGCGGTAGGCGGGGGCGCCGGCCTCCGCGAAGGCCGCGAGCTCCTCAGGCGCGACGCCCCCTTCGGGACCCACCACGAGCACCAGGGAGCCGGCGGCCGGCAGGCCGGCGCGGGCCAGCGGGGCGGCGCCCTCCTCGTGGAGCACGCCGGCGAAGTCGGCGGCCGACAGCAGCGCGGCGACCTCGCGGGTCGTCGCCGCCTCGGCGACCTCCGGGAAGCGCAGCCTGCGGGCCTGCTTGGCCGCCTCGCGGGCCGTCGAGCGCCACTTGGCCAGCGACTTGTGCCCGCGCTCGCCGCGCCACTGGGTGACGCAGCGGGCGGCCTGCCAGGGCACCACCGCGTCCACCCCGGCCTCGGTCATGGTCTCCACGGCCAGCTCGCCGCGGTCGCCCTTGGGCAGCGCCTGGACGACGGTGATCGACAGCGCGGGCGCGGCCTCCTCGCGCACCTCCCGCACCTCGACCTCCAGGGTGTCCTTGCCCGCCACCGCGGCCACCACCCCGTAGGCGCCGCGTCCGGCACCGTCGGTGAGGACGATCTCCTCACCGGGCCGCAGCCTGCGCACCGACACGGCGTGCCGCCCCTCCGGTCCGCCGAGGGTCAGCCGCGACGGCGTGCCGCGCAGGTCGGCGGGGTCGACGAGGAAGACGGGGGCGGTCATACGAGGGCCTGTCCGGTGCGGAGGGGGGTGTCGCGCGGGCGGGCGGGACAGGGGCGGGCGGCCGTCGGGCCGGCCTCCTGGGCGGCGGCGCCCGTACCCGCGCGCTGGGCGGCGGTCAGGGCGGCCTCCTGGGCGGCGCCCGCTCCGGCCGCCGCCAGGGCGGCGGTCACGCGCCCGCCTCCTGGGCTGCGGTCAGCTCGGCGGTCAGAGTCTCCACCAGGGCGCCGGCCGACATCTCGCGGGCCAGCCGGTGGCCCTGGCCGGCCCACAGCGCCATGGACTGCGGATCGCCCGCGTCGGCCGCGGCCTTGCGCAGCGGCTGGGTGATGTGGTGGACCTGCGGATAGCCGGGCGGCGCGTAGGGGCCGTGCTCGCGCAGGAAGCGGTTGATCAGGCCGCGGGCCGGGCGGCCGGTGAAGGCGCGGGTCAGTTCGGTGTGCGTGAACACCGGGTCGGCGACCGCCCGCTTGTGCAGGGGGTGGGCGCCGGACTCGGGCGTCACGAGGAACGCCGTGCCCAGCGCGGCGGCGTCCGCGCCCGCCGCGAGCGCCGCCGCGATCTGGGCGCCGCGCATCAGGCCGCCCGCGGCGATCAGCGGCAGCGGCACGGCCTCCCGTACGAGCGCGATGAGCGTGAGCAGGCCGTAGCCCGCTCGGTCGAGCCGGGGGTCGTCGCGGTGCGTGCCCTGGTGGCCGCCGGCCTCGACGCCCTGGACGAACAGCGCGTCCGCCCCCGCCCGCTGGGCGGCCACCGCCTCCGCCGGGGAGGTCACGGTCACGACGGTGTACGTGCCCGCCTTCCGGAACGCCTCCGTCACGGCCCGGTCCGGGCAGCCGAAGGTGAAGCTCACCATGGGGACGGGGTCCTCCAGGAGGATGGCGACCTTCGCGTCATAGGCGTCGTCGCCGTCGCGGTCCAGGTCGCCCAGCGCGGCGCCGTACCAGGCGGCCTCCCCGGCGAGCTGCTCGGCGTACACCGCGAGCGCCGAACGGTCCGCCGTCGGCGGCTGCGGCAGGAACAGGTTCACCCCGAAGGGGCGCGAGGTCAGGTCCCGCAGATGGCGGATCTCCTCGTACATCGCCTCGGGTGTCTTGTACCCCGCGGCCAGGAATCCGAGGCCGCCCGCCGTCCCCACGGCGGCCGCCAACTGCGCGTTCGACGCGCCACCCGCCATCGGCGCCTGGATGATCGGGTACGCCGAGAAGTCTTCCAGAGCGGACATGGCCACATGCTCCCACGCCCCCGACCGGCGGCTCCTGCCACCCCCGCGGCCGGGGGACCGGCCGCGGGACCGCCCGGGAGCCGCCCGCGGCACCCGGGCCCGGGCAGGCTCCCGGCCGACCGTACGCGGCCGGGCCGGCCCGTTACGTAACTCCGTACCGTCGCGGCCGCGTCAGCGGCCGTTGAAGGCGTCCTTCAGGCGCGAGAACAGGCCCTGCTGACCGGGGGCGAACTGGCCGGTGGGGCGCTCCTCACCGCGCAGCTTGGCCAGGCGGCGCAGCAGGTCCTCCTGGTCGGCGTCGAGCTTGTTGGGGGTCACGACCTCGACGTGGACGACGAGGTCGCCGCGGCCCCCGCCGCGCAGATGGGTGATGCCGCGCTGGTGGAGCGGGATGGACTGTCCCGACTGGGTGCCCGGGCGGATGTCCACCTCCTCCATGCCGTCGAGGGTCTCCAGGGGGCACTTGGTGCCGAGCGCCGCCGCGGTCATCGGGATGGTGACCGTGCAGTGCAGGTCGTCGCCCCTGCGCTGGAAGACCGGGTGCGGGACCTCCCGGATCTCGACGTAGAGGTCGCCGGCCGGCCCGCCGCCGGGCCCGACCTCGCCCTCGCCGGCGAGCTGGATGCGGGTGCCGTTGTCGACGCCCGCCGGGATCTTGACGGTGAGCGTGCGGCGCGAGCGGACCCGGCCGTCGCCCGCGCACTCCGGGCACGGGGTGGGCACGACCGTGCCGAACCCCTGGCACTGCGGGCACGGCCGCGAGGTCATGACCTGGCCGAGGAAGGAGCGCGTCACCTGGGAGACCTCGCCGCGGCCGCGGCACATGTCGCAGGTCTGCGCGGAGGTGCCGGGCGCGGCCCCCTCCCCGTTGCAGGTCCCGCAGGTGACGGCGGTGTCCACCTGGATGTCCTTGGTGGTGCCGAACGCCGCCTCGTCCAGCTCGATCTCCAGCCGGATCATCGCGTCCTGGCCGCGCCGGGTGCGCGAGCGCGGTCCGCGCTGGGAGGACTGCCCGAAGAAGGCGTCCATGATGTCGCTGAAGTTGCCGAAACCCGCGCCGAACCCGCCGGCCCCGCCGCCGCCCGCGGCGGACAGCGGATCGCCGCCGAGGTCGTACACCTGCTTCTTCTGCGGGTCGGAGAGGACTTCGTAAGCGGCGTTGATCTCCTTGAACCGCTCCTGGGTCTTCGGGTCCGGGTTCACGTCCGGGTGCAGTTCTCGGGCGAGCCGGCGGAACGCCTTCTTGATCTCGTCCGGGCCGGCGTCCCGGCGCACGCCGAGTACGGCGTAGTAGTCCGTGGCCACTTACGACTCCGCGAGGATCTGTCCGACGTAACGTGCCACTGCGCGTACCGCTCCCATCGTTCCCGGATAGTCCATGCGGGTCGGTCCGACCACGCCGAGTTTGGCGACTGCCTCGTCGCCGGAACCGTAGCCGACCGCCACCACGGAGGTGGAATTGAGCCCCTCGTGAAAATTCTCATGCCCGATGCGCACGGTCATGGTCGAGTCCTTGGCCTCCCCGAGCAGCTTCAGCAGCACCATCTGCTCTTCCAGCGCCTCCAGCACGGGCCGGATGGTGAGCGGGAAGTCGTGGCTGAAGCGGGTCAGGTTGGCGGCGCCGCCGAGCATGATCCGCTCCTCGGTCTCCTCGACGAGGGTTTCGAGGAGAGTGGCCAGGACCCCGGAGACGGTCGGACGCTCGTCCGGATCGAAACCCTCGGGGAGGTCCTGGACCAGCGGCGGCACGTCGGCGAAGCGGCGCCCGACGACCCGGCTGTTGAGCCGGGCCCGCAGATCGGCCAGCAGCGTCTCGCCGACCGGCGCCGGGCAGTCGACGATGCGCTGCTCCACCCGCCCGGTGTCGGTGATCAGCACCAGCATGATGCGGGCGGGCGCCAGCGACAGCAGTTCCACGTGCCGCACCGACGAGCGGGTCAGCGACGGGTACTGCACCACGGCGACCTGGCGGGTGAGCTGCGCCAGCAGCCGTACGGTGCGGGCGACCACGTCGTCGAGGTCGACCGCCCCGTCCAGGAAGTTCTGGATGGCCCTGCGCTCGGCCGCCGACAGCGGTTTGACCCCCGCCAGTTTGTCGACGAAGAGCCGGTATCCCTTGTCGGTCGGAATGCGGCCCGCGCTGGTGTGCGGCTGTGCGATGTAGCCCTCGTCCTCCAGGACCGCCATGTCGTTGCGCACCGTGGCCGGCGACACACCGAGCTTGTGCCGCTCGGTGAGCGCCTTGGATCCGACCGGCTCCTCGGTGCCGACATAGTCCTGAACGATCGCCCGCAGCACTTCGAGTCTGCGTTCGCTCAGCATCGCGCACCTCCTGCCGTACGGCCTCGTCCGGGCTCCAAGCCCCCTGGCCTGGCACTCTTCAGTTTCGAGTGCCAGCTTTCCGACAGTCAGTGTACGGCGACGCGCCAAGGTGGGGGCAAGACCGCTACCGATCGGTTACCCGTCCGTCCGTACCCGCACCCCCCGGTACGGCCATGGCGACGGGCGGGACGGCCGCCGGGCCGATACCGTCGCCTGCGTGGAATCCGCCGAATCCGCCCACGACACGGAGCCGGCCGGCGCTCCGGGCCCGGGGTGGGAGCAGCTCGCCCACGGCGTCGCGCGCCGCCGGCTGCCCCACCTCGACGTGACGATCGGCCTGGTCGTCGGCGCCGACGGCGTGCTGCTGATCGACACCGGGTCCACCCTGCGCGAAGGCGCCGAGCTGCGCGCGCAGGCCGAGTCCCTGACCGGCCGCGAGGTCACCCACGTGGTGCTCACCCACGGCCACTTCGACCACGTCTTCGGCGCGGCCGCCTTCCCCGGGGCCGCCGTCTACGGCGAGCGGTCGCTGGGAGAGCGCCTGAGGGGGGAACGGGACGCGCTGCGGGCGGACGCGGTGCGCCACGGCACCGACCCGGCGGAGGCCGCCCGGGCCGCCGAGGCGCTGGTGCTGCCGTCCCACCCCGTGCGGAGCGAGCTGACGCTGGACCTGGGCGGGCGTCCGGTGCTCCTGGTCCACCCCGGCGCCGGGCACACCGCGCACGACCTGGTGGTGGTCGTGCCCGGCGCGACCGCGAGCGACCCGACGGTGGTCTTCTGCGGCGACCTGGTCGAGGAGTCCGGCGACCCGCAGGCAGGCGACGACGCGGTTCCCGCCGCCTGGCCCGCGACCCTGGACGCGCTGCTGGCCCGGGGCGGCGAGACCGCCCGCTACGTCCCCGGGCACGGCGCGGTGGTCGACGCCCGTTTCCTGCGCGCCCAGCGGGACGCGCTGGCCGAGCGGTTCGCCTCCTAGAGTGCCGGGCGGATGCGCCTCGGGGAGGATGCACCTCGGGGGGCGGCTCCAGAGGCGCGGCTCCAGGGATGCGGCTCCAAGGGCGCCGCCTCAAGGGCGCGGCTCGCCTCCCAGGGCGCGGCTCGGCTCGCGGGAGGCGGGGTGGCTCTACGATCTGCCGCATGCGCAGCAGGAGTTACGACCCGGACCTGAGCCCACCGTGGAAGAAGTCCGCCCCGCCTCCCGAGGTGGCCGCGGAGCCGGACCTGGTGGTCGAGGAGGTGGGCACGGGCTTTTGCGGCGCGGTGGTCCGGGTGGAGAAGACGGCGGAGGGCCTGACGGTCACCCTGGAGGACCGGCACGGCAAGCTGCGGGTCTTCCCGATGACGCCCGGCGGCTTCCTGATCGACGGCAAGGCGGTCACCCTCGTGCGGCCGCGGGCGGCGCCCGCCCCGCGCGGCCCGCTGCTGTCCGCGTCCGGCTCCATCGCGGTCACCGGCGCCAAGGCGCGGGTGGCGCGGGCCGGCCGGATCTACGTCGAGGGGCGGCACGACGCGGAGCTGGTCGAGCGCGTCTGGGGACACGACCTGCGGGTCGAGGGCGTGGCGGTGGAGTACCTGGAGGGTGTGGACGACCTGCCCGCGATCGTCTCCGCCTTCGCCCCCTCGCCGGGCGCCCGCCTCGGCGTCCTGGTCGACCACCTCGTGCCGGGCTCCAAGGAGTCGCGGATCGCCGCCTCCGTCACCGGCCCCGACGTGCTGGTCGTCGGCCACCCGTTCGTCGACGTCTGGGAGGCGGTGAAGCCCTCGTCGCTGGGCATCCGGGAGTGGCCGCGGGTCCCTCGCGGCGAGGACTGGAAGACGGGGGTCTGCCGCGCCCTGGGGTGGGGCCACATGTCGACCGGGGAGGCGTGGCAGCGGATCCTGGCGGCGGTCACGTCGTACAAGGACCTGCGGCCGGAACTGCTGGGCGCGGTCGAGGCGCTGATCGACTTCGTGACGGAGCCCCCGTCGCGGCCGTGACGGCCGGTTCGCCGGAGGGGCGGAAGGGCGGAGGTACGGGGCGGCCGGCGGTTCGTGGCGGGCGGGTGGCACGTGGCGGGCTGGACGGCGCCATGTGGCGGCCGGGCGCCGGCGGGGTGTGGCGGGCGGGCCGTGTCCGGCTCAGTCGACCAGGTCCCGTACGACCGCGTCGGCCAGCAGCCGGCCGCGCAGGGTGAGGACGGCGCGCCCGGCAGCGTAAGGGGCGGGCTCCAGAAGGCCGTCCCTTACGGCGCGGGCCGCCGCCTTGGTGCCCGCCGCCGCCAGGATGTCGAGGGGGCAGCCGTCGGCGAGCCGCAGTTCGAGCATGACGCGTTCGACGCGGCGGTCCTCGGCGGTGAGGACCTCCCGGCCCGCCCCGGGGCTGCGACCCTCCGCGAGCGCCTGGGCGTAGGCACCGGGGTGCTTCACGTTCCACCAGCGCACTCCCCCCACGTGGCTGTGCGCGCCGGGGCCCGCGCCCCACCAGTCCGCGCCGGTCCAGTACAGCTCGTTGTGGCGGCAGCGGGCGGCCGGCGTGGTGGCCCAGTTGGAGACCTCGTACCAGGAGAACCCGGCCGCGGCGAGCCGCTCCTGCGCGATCAGGTAGCGGTCGGCGTGGACGTCGTCGTCGGTCATCGGCAGTTCGCCGCGCCGGATCCGGTGGGCCAGCCGCGTGCCCTCCTCCACGATCAGCGCGTACGCCGAGACGTGGTCGGGCCCGGCGCCGATCGCGGCGTCCAGCGAGGCCCGCCAGTCGTCGTCGGACTCCCCCGGGGTGCCGTAGATCAGGTCGAGGTTGACGTGGTCGAACCCGGCCGCGCGCGCCTCGGCCACGCACCGCTCCGGCCTGCCCGGCGTGTGCGTACGCTCCAGCACCCGCAGCACGTGCGGCCGGGCACTTTGCATCCCGAACGACACCCGTGTGAAGCCCGCGGCCCGCAAGCGGTCCAGATAGGCCGGGTCGACCGAGTCCGGGTTCGCCTCGGTGGTCACCTCGGCGCCGGGCGCCAGCCCGAACTCCTCCCGTATCGCCCCGAGCATCCGCCCCAGGTCCTCGGCGGGCAGCAGGGTGGGCGTGCCGCCGCCCACGAACACGGTACGAACCGGCCTCGGGTCGTCGCCGAGCACCTTGCGCGCCAGCCGCACCTCGTCGACCAGCACGTCGGCGTAGTTCTCCCTGGACGCCAGAGCGCCGCCCGAGCCGCGCAGCTCACTGGCCGTATAGGTGTTGAAGTCGCAGTAGCCGCAGCGCGTCGCGCAATAGGGCACGTGCAGGTAGAACCCGAGCGGCCGGCCGGCGGCCCCGTCCAGCGCGTGCGCCGGGAGGGCGCCGTCCGCGGGCACGGGTTCCCCGTCGGGGAGTACGGAAGGCATTACTCCAGTATCGTGCACCGGCGCGCGAGCAGCGGACGGGCGGGCCGGGGCCGGCCGACGACGGGCGGCCGGGCGACGACGAGCGACCGACGACGGGCGGACGGGCGACGACGGGCGGCCGGGCCGGCCGGCGTCACGCCTCCCGCGAGCCCGCGTACATCTCGTCGATGAGCCCGGCGAACTCCCGCTCCACCACCGGCCGCTTCAGCTTCAGGCTCGGGGTCAGGTCGCCGTGCTCGACGTCGAGGTCCCGCGGCAGGACGCGGAACTGCCTGATCTGCTGCCAGCGCTGCAGCCCCTCGTTGAGCCGGTCCACGTAGCCCGACACGAGCTCGCGCACGGCGTCGCCGGTCACGACCTCCTGGTAGGAGCGGCCCTCCAGGCCGTGCTCCTTGGCCCAGCCGAGGATGGCGGGCTCGTCCAGGGCGATCAGCGCGGAGCAGAAGTTGCGGCCGCCGCCGAGGACGATGATGTTGCTCACGAACGGGCACACCGCCTTGAACTGCCCCTCGACCTCGGCGGGCGCGATGTACTTGCCGCCCGAGGTCTTGATCAGGTCCTTCTTGCGGTCGGTGATCTTCAGGAAGCCGTCCGGCGACAGCTCGCCGATGTCGCCGGTGTGGAACCAGCCGTCCGGCTCCAGCACCTCGGCGGTCTGCTCGGGCAGCTTGTGGTAGCCCTGCATGATGCCGGGCCCGCGCAGCAGGATCTCGCCGTCCTCGGCGACCCGCACCTCCAGGCCGGGCAGCGCCTTGCCGACCGTGCCGGTGCGGTACGCCTCGCCGGGGTTGACGAAGCTGGCCGCGCTGGACTCGGTGAGGCCGTAGCCCTCCAGGATGTGGATGCCGGCGCCGGAGAAGAAGTAGCCGATCTCGGGGGCGAGCGCGGCCGAGCCGGAGACGCAGGCGCGCAGCCGCCCGCCGAACGCCTCCCGCAGCTTGGCGTAGACCAGCCGGTCGGCGACCGCGTGCTTGGCGCGCAGGCCGGCCGGCGCCTTGGCGACCCCGGTCAGGCGCATGGTGTTCTGCGTGGTCTTCGCGTACTCGCGGGCGACCTCGGCGGCCCACTGGAAGATCCGGTACCTCGCGGCGCCGCCCTCGCGGGCCCGGGCGGCGACCCCGTTGTAGACCTTCTCGAAGATGCGCGGCACGGCGGCCATGTAGGTGGGCCGAACCACCGGCAGGTTCTCGATGATCTTGTCGACCCGGCCGTCCACGGCGGTGACGTGCCCGACCGCGATGTGCCCGGCGGTGAGCACCTTGCCGAAGACGTGCGCGAGCGGCAGCCACAGGTACTGCACGTCGTTCTCGTCGAGGAGGTCGATCGCCTCGATGGCGCGGGCCATGTACGCCCAGGCGTCGTGCGCCAGGCGGACGCCCTTGGGGCGGCCGGTGGTGCCGGAAGTGTAGATGAGGGTGGCGAGCTGGTCCTTGGTGAGCGAGGCGACGACATCCGTCACGGCGGTGGGGTGCTGCTCCAGATAGGCGACCCCGCGCTTCTCCAGCTCGTCCAGGGACAGCACCCAGCCGTCGCCCGCGTCCACCGCGTCGCCCGGCGCCATGACGACGACGTGGGCCAGTTCGGGCAGCTCGGCGCGGCGCTCGCGGGCCTTGGCGAGCTGGGCGGCGTTCTCGGCGATGAGCACCCGGCTGCCGGAGTCGGCGAGGATGAAGGCGGTCTCCTCGGCGTTGGTGCTCGGGTAGACGGTGGTGGTGGCCGCGCCCGCGCACAGGACGCCCAGGTCGCCCAGGATCCAGTCGACGCTGGTCTCGGCCGCGATGGCGACCCGCTCCTCGGGCCTGACGCCCAGGTCCATCAGGCCGGCCGCGATCGCGTACACCCGCTTCGCCGCCTGCTCCCAGGTGAGCGATTTCCAGCCATCGGGGCCCTCACCGCTCTCGGACGGCACCGGGTGGCGGTACGCCTCGGCGTCCGGGGTCGCGGCCACCCGTTCCAGGAAGAGCGTGGCCACGGAGGGCGGCCGGGTCTCGATCAACGTCTGGGTCTCGCTCACGCCAACCTCCGCGCAGCCAAGGTGTTCTTAACTCACCAGTAACTATCCGTCGGAACAGGGTAGAGGGCGGGCGGCCGGTCCGTAAGGGGGGCAGGCGGCCGCATCCGTACCGTGACCTGGCGGATCCATGGCCCGTACACACATCGGGCCCATGACGCGTACAGGATCTGCACACACCATGGGCCCGATGGCCGGATTCGGCTACTCGTACGGGCAGCGGGGGCCGCCGGCCGTACGCGCGGGCGGGCCGCCGTACGCGCGGGGCGGGGCCGCCGTACGCGCGGGTGGTGCTACTTCTTCGCCTTGGCGTCGCCGCCGTCGGTGTCGGAGGACAGCACCGCGATGAACGCCTCCTGCGGCACCTCCACGCTGCCGACCATCTTCATCCGCTTCTTGCCCTCCTTCTGCTTCTCCAGCAGCTTGCGCTTGCGGGAGATGTCGCCGCCGTAGCACTTGGCGAGGACGTCCTTGCGGATGGCGCGCACGGTCTCGCGGGCGATCACCCGGGAGCCGATGGCGGCCTGGATGGGCACCTCGAAGTTCTGCCGCGGGATGAGTTCGCGCAGCTTGGCGACGAGGCGGACACCGTAGGCGTAGGCCTTGTCCTTGTGGGTGATGGCCGAGAAAGCGTCCACCTTGTCGCCGTGCAGGAGGATGTCGACCTTGACCAGGTCGGCGCTCTGCTCGCCGGTGGGCTCGTAGTCCAGCGAGGCGTAACCGCGGGTCTTCGACTTCAACTGGTCGAAGAAGTCGAAGACGATCTCGGCCAGCGGCAGGGTGTAACGGATCTCCACCCGGTCCTCGGACAGGTAGTCCATGCCCAGCAGCGAGCCGCGCCGGTTCTGGCACAGCTCCATGATCGCGCCGATGAACTCGGTCGGGGCGAGCACGGTCGCCCGCACCACCGGCTCGTACACCTCGGCGATCTTGCCCTCGGGGAACTCGGAGGGGTTGGTGACGCTGTGCTCCGCGCCGTCCTCCATGACCACCCGGTAGACCACGTTGGGCGCGGTGGCGATCAGGTCGAGGCCGAACTCGCGCTCCAGGCGCTCGCGGATCACGTCCAGGTGGAGCAGGCCGAGGAAGCCGCAGCGGAAGCCGAAGCCGAGCGCGGCCGAGGTCTCGGGCTCGTAGACCAGGGCGGCGTCGTTGAGCTGCAGCTTGTCCAGGGCCTCGCGCAGCTCCGGGTAGTCCGAGCCGTCCAGCGGGTACAGCCCCGAGAAGACCATGGGCTTGGGGTCCTTGTAACCGCCGAGCGCGTCGGTGGCTCCGGCGGCCTGGGTGGTGATGGTGTCACCGACCTTGGACTGCCGTACGTCCTTCACCCCGGTGATCAGGTAGCCGACCTCGCCGACGCCCAGGCCGTCGGCCGGGAGCATCTCCGGCGAGTTGGTGCCGATCTCCAGCAGCTCGTGGGTGGCGCCGGTGGACATCATCCTGATGCGCTCGCGCTTGGTGAGCTGTCCGTCGACGACCCGTACGTAGGTGACCACACCGCGGTAGGAGTCGTAGACCGAGTCGAAGATCATCGCGCGGGCGGGGGCGTCCGCGACGCCGACCGGCGCGGGCACGTCCCGTACCACCCGGTCGAGCAGGGCGTCCACGCCCACGCCGGTCTTGGCGGAGACCCTCAGCACGTCGTCGGGGTCGCAGCCGATGAGGTTGGCCAGTTCCTCGGAGAACTTCTCCGGCTGGGCGGCCGGCAGGTCGATCTTGTTCAGCACCGGCACGATGGTGAGGTCGTTCTCCATCGCCAGGTAGAGGTTGGCCAGGGTCTGCGCCTCGATGCCCTGCGCCGCGTCGACCAGCAGGATCGTCCCCTCGCACGCCGCCAGCGAACGAGAGACCTCGTAGGTGAAGTCCACGTGCCCAGGGGTGTCGATCATGTTGAGGATGTGGGTACGCCCCGCCTCAGCGCCCGTGGTCGGCGCCCACGGCAGCCGGACGGCCTGCGACTTGATCGTGATGCCCCGCTCACGCTCGATGTCCATCCGGTCGAGGTACTGGGCGCGCATCTGCCGCTGGTCGACGACGCCGGTGAGCTGCAGCATGCGGTCGGCCAGTGTCGACTTGCCGTGGTCGATGTGGGCGATGATGCAGAAGTTGCGGATCAGCGCCGGGTCGGTACGGCTGGGCTCCGGCACGTGGTGCGGCACATGGGAAGGGATCGCGGGCACGCAGGGTCCAGTTTCTTGAGTTTCTTGAGATTCTTGATTTTCTTGGGATGCTGCTTCTTGCGCGGTTCTGCTTCTTGGGGTGCTGCTTCCGGGCTCTCGGTTCTCGGGGCTCTGCCCGTGTGTCGCCTTCCATAGTCCCATGGAGCGGGCTCCGTGCCGGTTTGGGACGGCCCCCGCGCGGCTGGTAGCCTGGGGCGCTGTGCCTCGTGGCCTCTGACCGAGGTGCCCACCTGGATCGCAGTTACCATCAGTTACCGTAACGAACCTGAGAAGGCTCTTTCGTGGCGAACATCAAGTCCCAGATCAAGCGCAACAAGACCAACGAGAAGGCGCGTCTGCGCAACAAGGCGGTCAAGTCCGAGCTGAAGACGGCGATCCGCCGCACCCGCGAGGCCGTGGCCGCCGGCGACACCGAGAAGGCGACTGCCGCCGCCCGCCTGGCCGCCAAGAAGCTCGACAAGGCCGTGAGCAAGGGCGTCATCCACAAGAACCAGGCCGCCAACAAGAAGTCGGCGCTGGCGCACACGGTCTCCGCGCTGCAGGGCTGAGCCCCGCTCCACCCCTCGTCCGTCCCTTCCCCAGCGAATACGGACCACGGTCCCGTCCCGCCGGCAACCGGAATCAGCGGCCCCTCTACCGCCCGGACCGGCACCGACGAGGACCGGCGCGCCGCACGCGGTCGTTCGCCACGCGTGGTGCGGCGCCTCGGGGAGTACGACATGAACCGCTGTCCGCCCGGGCCTCCCGGGCGGGCAGCGGTTTTTTCAGGTGGGGGTGCAGGGCCGGGCGGTACGGTGGCGGGCCACGACTCGATGGACGCAGATGCCTCACGCGTCCCAATTCCCGGGCACGGTAAGCATGTTGACCCCGGCGCCGCTTACCCTCGGATCATGTCGACGCCGCCTGACCAGCCGAGCGCCTCTCCGTACTCGAACCCGCCGTCCGCGCCCTCCGCACCGCCCGGGCCCCCGGCCCCCGGCGGATACGGCACGCCGGTACCGGCCCAGCACAACCCCTACGCGCAGGACACTCCCTACGGGCCGCAGAGTCCCTACGCCGCCCCCGTGCCGCCCGCGGGCTATCCGCCGCAGCCCGGGGCCGCGGTTCCGGGTGGTGGCGGTTCCGGCGGCGGCCGCGGCGGCGCCGGACGGGCGGTGCTGTGGGCACTGGTCGGGGCCGTGGTGGCCTCCGCCGCCTGGGGCGGCGGGGTACTGCTCCTGCGGTCCGGCTCCACCAAGGCGGACCTGCGCGGCTACACCGTCAAGAGCGACCTGTGCTCGATCGTGGACGAGTCCGCGTTCAGGACGAAGTTCCCGCAGGACGACTCCTCGCCCACGCACTACACCTCCAGGGGTGACGCCCTGGACCAGATGTCGTGCAGCAAGGGCTTGAAGATGACCGGGTCGTCGTACTCCGACTCGTACCTGTCCGTCGAGGTCGACCTGCACAAGAAGACCGACCCGGGGCCCGAGTTCGCCGACGCCTGGCTCGGCTACAAGCAGCACGACTCCACGTACAAGGTCAGCGAGATCAGCGGCTTCGGCGACCAGGCCTACCTGATCACCCAGGACACCGTCGACTCCAGCGGAAGCGGCGACCGCTACGTCACCCTCGCCCTCCGGGACGGCTGGATGACCTACTCCATGTCGTGGAGCGAGTACTCCACCTCCTACGACACCAGCTCGGGCAAGACCCCGCCTTCGGTCAGCGATGTGACGGACTGGGTGAAGACGTCCACGAAGGCGACGCTGGCGAAGCTGAAGTAGTACGGGGCCGGGGGCGCGCGTCCCCGTGTCCGCCGGAGACGAGGGCGTGCCCGCGGCCGCGGCCGGCGGGCACGGTCCGGGCGGAGACGGGGGCCGGGGCCGGGGACGGGAGGGCCGAGGACGGCGGGCGGCGGGCGTCTCAGCCTCGGGCCGGACGGACGGCGGGCGTCTCAGCCTCGGGCGGGGCGGGCGGCTCGGGCGATGGTGACGACGGCCTTCTCCAGGGCGTAGGCCGGGTCCGCTCCCGCGCCCTTGACCGCGGCGTCGGCCTCGGCGACGGCCCGCAGCGCGACGGAGACGCCGTCCGCCGTCCAGCCGCGCATCTGCTGCCGCACCCGGTCCACCTTCCACGGGGGCATGCCGAGGTCGCGGGCCAGCTGGCCGGCGTTCGCGCCGCGCGGGGCCGACGCGAGCCTGCCTATCGCGCGCACCCCGGAGGCCAGGGCGAACGTGATGCCGGGCAGCGGCTGGCCGACCGACAGCGCCCAGCGCAACCGCTCCAGCGCCTCGGCCGCCCGGCCGGTCACGGCCAGGTCGGCCACCTCGAAGCCGGTGGCTTCGGCGCGGCCGGTGTAGTACCTGGCGACGACCGCCACATCGACCGTCCCCTCGGTGTCCGCGACCAACTGGGCACACGCGCTGGCCAGCTCCCGCAGGTCGCTGCCGATGGCGTCGACCAGCGCCTGCGCCGCCTCGGGCGTCACGGACCGGCCCAGGGTACGGAACTCCCCCCGCACGAACGCCAGCCGGTCGCCCGGCTTGGTCATCTTCGGGCAGGCGACCTCCCGTGCCCCCGCCTTCCGCGCGGCCTCCAGCACCGCCTTGCCCTTGGCGCCGCCGGCATGCAGCAGCACCATGGTGATCTCCTCGGCCGGGTCGGCCAGGTACGCCTTCAGCTCCTTGACCGTGTCCGCCGACAGGTCCTGGGCGCCGCGCACCACGATGACCTTGCGCTCGGCGAACAGCGACGGGCTGGTCAGCTCCGCCAGTGTCCCGGGCTGCAGGCCCTCGGGTGGGAGGTCCCGCACGTCCGTGTCCGGGTCGGCGGCCCGGGCGGCGGCCGCCACCTCACGCACGGCACGGTCGAGCAGCAGGTCCTCCTGCCCGACCGCGAGGGTGAGCGGTGCGAGGACGTCGTCTGAAGCGGTCTTCCTGGCCATCGCGGTCCAGCATCCCACGGCGGTACGACACCGCGGCCCGGGGCGGGCCGCGGGCCGGCAGGCCGCGCGCGGGCAGGCCGCAGGCCGGGCGCGGGCAGAGCGGCCGGGCGCCGGCCGACCGCGGCCGCACGTGCTTCGCAGACGCGGGCCGCACACGTGCGGCGCACGTGCCTCGCCGGCACGGGCGGCGGCCGGGACCGGGACAATGGCGGGGTGAGCGACACGACCCACGTACTGGTGCTGCCCGACCGGGACGCGGCCGAGGAGGTCGCGGACCTGCTCGCCGCCCGCTACACCCTCGACGCCGAACCGCGCCTGGTCCGCGACGCCCTCGCCGGCGAGGACGACGCCGAGGACGCGCAATGGCTCGTCGTCGTCGACGACCCGCGGGAGGAACTGATCCCGGAGGAACTGGACGGT
Source organism: Streptomyces sp. HPF1205 (assembly GCF_020400825.1). Classification (GTDB taxonomy): domain Bacteria; phylum Actinomycetota; class Actinomycetes; order Streptomycetales; family Streptomycetaceae; genus Actinacidiphila. The sequence continues at coordinate 396,399 of NZ_JAINVH010000001.1, read as the reverse complement.
CTGGCGGCCGATTTCGAGGGCTGGCTGGAGTAGCCCCATCGATCCGGCCCCGTTTCGCGTTCAGGCCGCTTCCGGTTCGGGCTCGGCAGCCGCGACCTGACCGGGTCCCTCCGCGGCGGCCGGAAGCTCGCGCATCCCCGGTATGGGGGACGGTACGAGCCACAGGACGGACAGTACGCCGCCCACCGTGGCCAGCCACAGCGTCGGACGCAATCCGACTGAGCCGCCGAGCAGGCCGCCGACCAGCGCGCCGAGGGGGCGTATGCCGTAGTTGACGGTGCGGAAGGCGCCGCTGACCCGCGAGCGCAGGGTGCCGGGTATGACGGCGGCCTGCAGCGAGCCGCTGCTTATGTCCAGGAACATCAGCCCGAACCCGGACAGGAACTCGGCGCCGAAGAACGCCGCCACCACCACGGGCTCCGGCCCGCCTGCGAGGGGCACCAGGATCAGGGGGGTCGGGAAGCCCAGGAACCCCAGGACGATGGTCGGACCCACGCCGAGTCGCCGCACCACCCGGCCGGTGACGACCGCGCCCACGACGCCTCCGACCGCCCCCGCGCCCACCGCCAGGCCCAGCGTCCCGGCGCTCAGACCGAGCCGGTCCACCGCGTAGAGGACCACCAGGGTGTGGAAGACGAAGTTGAAGAAGTTCACCGTGGCGCCGGCCGCCAGCAGCGCGCGCACCACCGGGGAACGGGCGATGAACCGCAACCCCGCCGTGAAGTGGCCTTTGTGCCGGGCGACCGCGGGCGGTTCGACGGGGGCGATCCGGCCGAGCTGCCAGGCGGACACCAGGTACGAGGCCGCGTCGGTGAGCAGCGCGAGGGGGGCGGCCAGCAACTGGACGAGCAGACCGCCGGCGCTCGGACCGGCCATGAACGAGAACGCCCTGCTGCCCTTGGTCAGCGACTGCCCCGCCACGTACTTCTCGGGCTCGACCAGCGACACGAACAGCGTGGCGTCGCACACGTCGAACACGACGGCAAGGGTGCCGACGGCGAAAGCCACTACGTACAGTTGCGTCAGCGTCAGCCCACCGCAGGCGTACACCACCGGGATCGTGGCCATCAGCGTGGCCCGGCCGACGTCGGCGGCGATCATGATCCGGCGCCTTCGGCCGCGCCGATCCGCCCAGACGCCCGCCGGCAGCGAGAACAGGAGCGCGGGCAGCAGCCCGGCCACCGACAGCCACCCCATCTGCGCGGCGTCGGCGTGGAGTACGAGAACCGCGACGAGCGGAAGCACCAGGAAAGTCACCTGGTCGCCCAAGCCGGACACGGTCTGACCGGTCCAGTAGCGGCGGAACTGCCGCTGCCGCAGCAACTCCGGCACGCGCGTGCCCACGCCACGGGCCACCGCCCCCGCGTTCATCGCTCCTCCTCGCCGGGCACACCGCCGGGATCCGGCAGAACGTGGCCGACCCGCAGGAACGCCACCCTGCGCGCGCGTTCCGGACGCCGCTCGGGATGCGTTCCCCGGTCCCGGTACCGGGCCACCAGCGCGTCGACGGCCTCGCCCAGCTCGGTCAGCTCCTCCGGCGTGAGGTACAGCACGTGGTCGCTGAACACCTCGGCCTCCTGCCACTCCCGCGGCAGCTCGTGCCTCACCTCCAAGGCTCTGGTCACACGGTGGAAGTGGTTCTCCAGGACGGCGGCCGTCAACGCCTCGGCCGCTTGGGCGACCGCGGGGTCGTCGGAGTGGTTGGGCCAATTCGTGTACTCCGCGGTGGCCCGCCACGGCTTGTCCCGCCCCGGACCGCCCGGGTCGGCCTCCTCCACCAGCCCGTACTTCGCCAGGATCCGCAGGTGGTACGAGCAGCTCGCCACCGACTCCCCGATCGACCGGGCGGCCTGGGTCGCCGTGCACGGCCCCTCCCGCCGCAGCAGCCCCACCAACGTCATCCGGGTCGGGTGAGCGTACGCCCGCAGGGCGCGGGGATCGGTCAGGTGCACCTGGTCCTGCATCGGCTTCTCCACCATGTCTCCCAAGCTAGCTTTCTAAAGAATTCTTTACAAGCATTCCTTTCTAAAGATCCCTCTATATGCCGTGCCGCCCCGCCACGACCGTTCGCATCCCGGCCGGGCCGTCCCCCGCGACGGCGATCGGCCCGTCGATGTCGGTGCGCAGCACAACGGCGCCCAGCGCCCGCAGTTCGGTGACCGTCCGGACCGACGGGTGTCCGTAGGGGTTGCCGGCACCGACGCTGATCAGCGCGAGCCGCGGACGGAGCCGGGCCAGCAGCGCCGGGTCCTGGTACGCGGAACCGTGGTGGGCGACCTTCAGGACGTCGACGCGCGGCAGATCGGGCTCCTGCGACAGCACCTCCTCCTGGGCCGGCGGCTCCAGGTCGCCCATCAGCAGTAGGGTCAGACCGCCCGTGCGGACCAGTAGGGCCACGCTCGCGTCGTTCGGGCCGTCGTCGGGGAGTTCACCGGCGGTGGGCGGCGGCCACAGGACCTGCCAGTCCAGCCGGCCCGACCGGCGCCGCTCCCCCGCCGCTGCGCGCAATACGGGGATCCTGGCCGCTGCCGCCTCCCGCCGCACGCGAGCGGCCTGCGGGGCCGGGTCGTCCAGGACCGTCGTCTCGATCGCGCCCACTCTCCTGCCGCGCAGCACGCCGGGCAGGCCGTCGACGTGGTCGGCGTGAAAGTGGGTGAGGATCAGCAACGGGATCGTCCTCACCCCCAGCTTTCGTAAACAGCGGTCGACCGGCGCGGGGTCGGGTCCGGTGTCGACCACCACCGCCGCCCCCGGGCCGGAGGACAGGACGAGGGCGTCTCCCTGGCCGACGTCGCACATCGCGAAGCGCCAACCGGCGGGCGGCCATCCCGCAACCGGCCTCGGCAACGGCACCGGGCGCATCAGCCCGACCAGCAGGACCAGCGCGCACACCGCCACCAGCCAGGGCCGCCGCAGCGAAGTAACAAGCCGCCCGCCGCAGACCGCCGCGGCGGCCGTGAACACCGCGAGCAGTGCGGCTCCCCGCCACCCGCCCGGCCAGCCGATGACCGCGCCCGGCAGCGCCGCCCCGTTCCGTGCGACAGCCGCGATCCACATCGTCGGCCCGGCGGCGAGCCACCCGAGGGCACGGGCGGCGATCAGCGACACAGGGGCACAGACCAGCGCCGCGAACCCGAGGACCGTGGCCGCGCCGACCGCGGGCTCCGCCAGCAGGTTGCACGGAACGGCGACCAGGCTGAGGTGCGCCGACAGCAGCACGATCACAGGGCCGCACACCGCTTGGGCGGCCTCGGCCGCCGCCAGCGCCTCAGCGGGCCTCGGCCGCATTCCGCGTGCCCGCAGCGCCGCGCTCCAGCGCGGTGCCAGCGTCAGCAGGGAACCGGTCGCCAGCACGGACAGGGCGAACCCGTAGGAGCGGGCCAGATCCGGGTCGTACAGCACCAGGGCGATCACCGCCGCCGCGAGCGCCGGCAGCAGCGAACGGCGGCGGCCCGTACCGATCGCCAGCAATGTGATCAAGCCGCATGCCGCGGCCCTCAGCACGCTGGGGCCCGGACGGCACACGAGGACGAAGGCGGCCGTCACGGTCCCGCCCACAACAGCGGTCCACCGCAGGGAGAGTCCCAGGGCGGCGGCCATGCCATGGCGTTCGACCAGTGTCGCCGTGCCCGCCGGTCCGATCAGGAGCACCAGGACGATGGTCAGGTTCGCGCCCGAGACCGCGGTCAGATGCGCCAGGTCGGTCGCTTTGAAGTCCTCCTTCAGATCCGCTGGCAGGGCGCTCGTGTCCCCCACCACCAGGCCGGGCAGGAGGGCCCGGGCATCGCGGGGCAAAGGCGCCGCGGCCAGACGCAGTCCCGACCGCAGGCGCGCGGCGAACCGCTGGTAGGCACTCGGCGCCGCGACCACGTTCGGCGACCCCTGGGTCCGCAGCAGGAGCGGCGGGGCCAGGCGCGCGTGCACCTCGACTCTGGTCGACGGGACCAGTGCCAGCCACGCGCCCGTCCGGCCCTGGGCGAACACCGTGACCGGCGTACGGATCCGGTTGGTCCCCACCTTTTCGGCCACCGCCGGTACGACCACGGTCGGCGGCGCCGCCACCGCGCCCATCACACGGGGCCGCAGTTCGAACGGGTCGCCCGTCACACGCACTTCCACCTCCGCGGTGGCCCGCGCCTGAGCCATCGCGGGCAACGGCCCTCTGCGCAGATCGGCCCCCTTCATCACGGCTGCCGCCGCGCCCGCCGCCGCGCACAACAGGGCCGCGGCGGCCGCAAGCGCGAGACCCCTGCGGCGTCCCAGCAGTACGGCTGCCAGCGCCACGACGGCTCCCACCGCGGCCAGGGCCCGGAAGGGGCCGAACCGCGGCGCCATCGCCGCGGCCCCCCACACCGCCAGCGCCGGCCCCACCAACCGCCAATCGGGCGGCCCTTCCTGACGCGGATGCGACGCCCCGAGGGGTGAGGCTGCAGCCGCGTGCACCGTCGCCCGCTCGCCGCCGACCCGCCGGTCATGGCCGGGGCCGTGCGGGGTGGGCAGGTGAGGGCCGCCGCCCCGGCCGCCCTCACCGGGCCCGTGCCAGTGGTTGCCGTCCTGACCGGGCCCGTCGTGTCGGCCGTGCCCGCTTAGCCGACCGTGCCGGCTGTCCTGGCCCGGACGCCCGTGACGCGTGCCCGCCCGCGCGGGCCTCAGCCAGGGTTGGGTGCCCTGGCCTCCGGGCGAACCCGATGTGCCGGGCCGAGCGGGTGCATGCGCTGCCGTACGGGGTGCCGGCGCACCACTCTCCGTCCCAGGACGGTGCTCGGGGCGAGGGTTCGCCGCAGCCCGCGGCGGGGTGGCGGCCCGTCGGCGGGGGCCCGCGGGAGGACGGCCGGGGCGGGGGCGGGAGGGACGGCCGGTCATGGGTGCACCAGGGATTTGAGCGTGGAGAACTTACGATCTCCGATGCCTGGCACTTGGCGGAGTTGCTGGAGGGAGGTGAAGGGACCGTGCTGGGCGCGGAAGGCGAGGATGTGCTGGGCGAGGACGGGGCCGACCCCGGGCAAGGCGTCGAGTTGGGCGACGCCGGCCGTGTTCAGGTCGAGCGGCGCGGAGGCAGCGGACCCGTCCGGGAGCGCCGCGGGGTCGTCCGGGGCGGGCGCGGGTGCGGCGACACCGACGAGGATCTGTTCGCCGTCCGCGAGGGGGCGCGCGAGGTTGAGCGTGGTGGTGTTGGCGCCGGGAAGTGGCCCGCCCGCTGCGGCCAAGGCGTCGGCGACTCGGGAACCCTTGGGAAGGTGGCGCAGGCCCGGCCGGGCCACCTTTCCCGCGACATCCACGGTGAGTTGGGCGGGCAGAGCCGGCGCCGCGGAACGGACCCGGACGGGGGCGGGCACGGGCGGCGGCACACGCACGGTTCGGGGCCGCCCGGTCCAGTAGTGGTGGAAGCCCAGGCCCGTGGCCACGACGAGGACCACGGCGAGTGCCAGCACTGTCCTCGGCTCCAAGCCGCAGCGCACGTACAACCATGCACGCAGCCGTCCCAGACGTGTACCGCTGGACGCGGGCGCGTCCGGCAGCGGCGACGGCCCTGGGCCTTGTCCCGGCCGGGCCGGTGCGTGCGGTGTCGGGTGTAAGGCAGTGATGTCCAGCCACTTGCCGCTGCCGCCGAGACCCGCTGCCGTCCGCCCCGCGGGGACGGCGGCCGGGCGGGCGGGGGCAGGCGTCCCCCCGGCGGGGGCATGGGCGCGGGGAGGGACACCCCGCCTCCCGGTCGGGGCTCGATCGGGATGCTGCGGCACGGCCGCGCCCGTCGTCCCGCCGCCGACGCGATGACCGTCGGTGACTGTCTTGGCCGGTGCGCGAAGCCACATCCGTGGATCCGGTGGGTGCGGGGGGCCGAAAACGGCTTCCGCCCGGGCACGGGTGTGCGCCACGGCCGCCTCCCGCGACGCGCGGGCACGACTCGGTCTGACAACGGTCGTGATCGCCCTGGCAGTTGCGGCACGACGAGCCCCGAAGGCCTGAATGGTCGATGAGTCCGATGTGTTCATGGACTCGATGATGGCCCGCGCGGACCGGCCGGAACGATCTTGATCGAAATCTGTGGACAACTCGGCGGTTGTGGATAACTCGATCACTCTCGAGAGTGAGTTCGATGCCGATCGCGTGTCACGCTGTGTGATCGGTGGCACGCTGTCCATGCCGGCTCAGTGGGGCGAGACCACCACTCCGAGCAGACCAGGGCCGGCGTGGGCGCCGATCACGGCCCCCACTTCACTCACAACGAGCGTGGACAGACCTGGCACACGCTCGCGCAGGCGGTCGGCGAGAGTGCCGGCGCGATCGGGGGAGGCGAGATGGTGCACGGCGAGTGCGACCCGGCGGGTGCCGGACTGTTCGACGACGACCTCTTCGAGGCGGGCGAGGGCCTTGGAGGCGGTGCGGACCTTCTCGAGCAGTTCGATGCGCCCGTCGGCGAGCCGGAGCAGCGGCTTCACCGCGAGAGCGGAGCCGAACAGGGCCTGCGCCGCGCCGATCCGTCCGCCGCGGCGGAGGTAGTCGAGCGTGTCGACGTAGAAAAAGGCCGAGGTGTCGGCCGCGCGCTTCTCGGCCGCGGCGACGATCTCGTCGGGGGTGCCGCCTGCCTCCGCGGTCTCGGCGGCGGCCAGGACGGTGAAACCGAGGGCCATGGCGACCATTCCGGTGTCGACAACGCGCACCGGGACTGGCGCGGAGCGGGCGGCGACGGTGGCCGCGTCGTACGTACCGGAGAAGTCGGAGGACAGATGGAGGGAGACGATGGCCTCGGCACCGGACGCCGCGGCCGCCTGGTAGGCGGTGGCGAACTCGGCGGGAGCGGGCCGGGAAGTGGTGACGGGGCGCCGTCGCTGCAAGGCCCGGGCCACGGCGGGCGCGGAGATCTCGGTGCCCTCCTCGAAGGCTTCGTCGCCGATCACCACGGTGAGCGGGACCACGCTGATGCCGTGGCGCAGGAGCGCGTCCTGCCCCAGGTAGGCCGTGGAGTCCGTGACGATGGCGACGTGCGGGGACATGTGCGGGAGGTTACCCGGCAGGTCGGCCGGGCGACACTCCGGGCTCGTCCGCGCCGCGCGGTCGGCCGCTTCGGAGCCGGCGCCGTTGCGGTCTGCGCGAGTCGGGAACAGCCGTGTCCCGGCGGCGGATCCTTCGGCCCGGTCTGCCGCTGCGGGGCGGCCGTCGGCGCATCGGCTCCCTGCCGCGGGCCAGGTCGGGGATCACTCCGCCGGCGGTTCCGGCTCCGGAAGTCTTTCGGCCTGAGAGGGCGCGCCCGCCGGGCCGGGGCTCTTTCGAAGGCGTGGGGCCGGTTCCGGGCCGGGATCGGCGGCGGCCGCCGGCGTCCAGTGCCGCAGGGCGTCCGCTTCGAGCTCAATGTCGCGGCTGAGAGCGGTGAGTTCGTCGTCGGCGAAGCGGCGGGCGCGGTCGTGGGCGGCCCAGCGCAGGGAGTCGGCGGCGCGGGTGATGCGGTGGGCCCGTTCGGTGAGAGCGGGAAGGCGTTCGGCGAGGCGGGTACGGTCGGGCTCGCGTTCGAGGAGCTTCAGCTCGGAGTCGAGTGCGCGGGCCTGGTCGTTGAGGCGGCCGAACAGCGCGACGGCCTCGGAGAGGGAGGGGTCCTCACCGTGGCCGGCCTCAAGGGCTGCGGAGGTGCCGTCGATGGAGGCGCGCAGGTCCAGGCGCAACTGGGCGAGTGTCGCAGCGGGGCCGATGACCGTGTAGCGGCGTGCGCGGAGCCGGCTGTCCTCGACCACGCGGCGGGCCTGCGCGGTGCTTCGAGCGACGGTGAGTCTCACCCTGCGCACGGTACGGACCGTCGCCACCGTTGCCAGGACGACGAAGGCGAGGAAGAGGACGAGCACAAGCACAGCGCCGATCTCCACAGACGACTCCTCCGGTCTCGCGGCGCCCGCGGGCACCGAACCGTCCCGTGCGTCACATCCACCGTAACCGCAAAGGGGCAGGCTCCGGGATCCGGCGGATCCCCGAACCTGCCCCTAGGGACCGGTGCCCCGCTACCGCTGTCAGACCACCACGTTCACCAGCTTGGGCGCCCGGACGATCACCTTGCGGACCGGTGCGCCGCCCACTGCCTCGACTACGGCGGGGTCGGCCAGTGCCAGGGCCTCCAGGTCGGTGTCGGAGACGTTCGGCGGAACCTCCAGGCGGGCCTTGACCTTGCCCTTGACCTGGACGACGCAGGTGACCGTCTCGTCCTGGACGTAGGCGGGGTCGGCGACGGGGAAGGCGGTGTGCGCCAGGGAGCCGGTGTGGCCCAGCCGGGCCCACAGCTCCTCGGCGAAGTGCGGGGCCAGCGGGGCGATCAGCAGGACCAGCGGCTCGGCGACGGCGCGCGGGACGGCGCCGCCGGACCGGGTCAGGTGGTTGTTCAGCTCGGTGATCTTGGCGATGGCCGTGTTGAAGCGCATCCCGGCCATGTCACCGGTGACCCCGTCGATCGCCTTGTGCAGCGCGCGCAGTGTGTCCTCGTCCGGTTCGGCGTCGGTAACGGTGACCGCGCCGGTCCGCTCGTCCACGATGTTCCGCCACATGCGCTGCAGCAGTCGGTACTGGCCGACGACCGCGCGGGTGTCCCAGGGCCGGGACACGTCCAGCGGGCCCATGGCCATCTCGTACAGCCGCAGCGTGTCGGCGCCGTACTCGGCGCACATCTCGTCGGGCGTGACGGCGTTCTTCAGCGACTTGCCCATCTTGCCCAGCAGCCGGGAGACCTGCTGGCCCTGGAAGTAGTAGCGGCCGTCCAGCTCCTCCACCTCGACGGCGGGCACGGCGATCCCGCGCGCGTCACGGTAGACGTACGCCTGGATCATGCCCTGGTTGTACAGCCTGTGGAACGGCTCGAAGGACGAGATGTGACCCAGGTCGTACAGCACCTTGTGCCAGAAGCGGGCGTACAGCAGGTGCAGTACGGCATGCTCGGCGCCGCCGACGTACAGGTCGACGCCGCCTGCCGGCTGTCCCTCGCGCGGCCCCATCCAGTACGACTCGGCCTGCGGCGAGACGACGCGCTCGGTGTTGTGGGGGTCCAGGTAGCGCAGCTCGTACCAGCAGGAGCCGGCCCAGTTGGGCATGGTGTTGGTCTCGCGCCGGTAGCGCTTCGGCCCGTCGCCCAGGTCCAGTTCCACGTCGACCCAGGCCTCGTTGCGCGACAGCGGGGTCTCCGGGGAGGTGTCGGCGTCATCCGGGTCGAAGGTGCGGGGGCTGTAGTCGTCGACCTCGGGCAGTTCGACGGGCAGCATCGAGTCGGGCAGGGCGTGCGCCACGCCGTCCTCGTCGTAAACGATCGGGAAGGGCTCGCCCCAGTACCGCTGGCGGCTGAACAGCCAGTCGCGCAGACGGTAGTTGACGGTGCCCTCGCCGATGCCCCGCTCGGCCAGCCAGGCGGTGACGGCGGCCTTGGCCTCGACCACGCCCAGGCCGTCCAGCGAGATCTCGGCGGACGCCGAGTTGACGATCTTCGCGTCGTAGGAGACGAAGGCGTCGTCCCAGGTCTCCGGGTCGGTGCCGCGTCCGTCGGTGGGCTCGACCACGCACCGCATGGGCAGCTCGAAGGCGCGGGCGAAGGCGAAGTCACGGGTGTCGTGCGCCGGCACGGCCATGATCGCGCCGGTGCCGTAGCCCATCAGTACGTAGTCGGCGATGAAGACCGGGACGGGCTCGCCGCTGACCGGGTTGACGGCGAAGGCACCGGTGAACACGCCGGTCTTGTCCTTGGCCTCGGCCTGCCGCTCGACGTCGGACTTGGCGGCGGCCTGCTTGCGGTAGGCGGCGACGGCGTCGGAGGGAGTGGCGTGGCCGCCGGTCCACACCTCGTGCGTGCCGGCCGGCCAGGCGGCGGGCACGATGGTGTCGACCAGCTCGTGCTCGGGGGCCAGCACCATGTAGGTGGCGCCGAACAGGGTGTCCTGGCGGGTGGTGAAGATCGTGATCGCGTGCTCGCCGTCGGCGGCGCCGTGCACCGGGAACTCCACCCGGGCGCCCTCGCTGCGGCCGATCCAGTTGCGCTGCTGCAGCTTGATCGCCTCGGGCCAGTCCAGCTCGTCCAGATCGGACAGCAGCCGGTCGGCGTACGCCGTGATGCGCATCATCCACTGGCGCAGGTTGGCCTTGAAGACGGGGAAATTGCCGCGCTCGGAGCGTCCCTCGGCGGTGACCTCCTCGTTGGCCAGGACGGTGCCCAGGCCGGGGCACCAGTTCACCGGGGACTGGGAGGTGTACGCCAGGCGGTACCCGCTCAGCACGTCGGCACGCTCGGCCTCGGTCAGCCCGGCCCAGGGCCGGCCGTCCGGGGTGCGCCGGGTACCGGCCTCGAATTCGGCGATCAGCTCGCCGATCGGGCGGGCCTTGCCAGCGGCGGCGTCGTACCAGGCGTTGTAGATCTGCAGGAAGATCCACTGGGTCCAGCGGTAGTACTCGGGGTCGATCGTGGCGAAGGAGCGGCGGCGGTCGTGGCCCAGACCCAGTTGACGCAGTTGCCGCTTCATGGTGGCCATGTTGGCCTCGGTGGAGACCCGCGGGTGGGTGCCGGTCTGGACGGCGTACTGCTCGGCGGGCAGGCCGAAGGCGTCGAAGCCCAGGGTGTGCAGCACGTTGTGGCCGGTCATCCGCAGGAAGCGGGCGAAGACGTCCGTGGCGATGTAGCCCAGGGGGTGGCCGACGTGCAGTCCCGCGCCCGAGGGGTACGGGAACATGTCCATGATGAACTTCTTGGGCCGGACGGCCAGCTCGGGGTCGCCGTCCAGTTCTCCGCTCGGGTTGGGCGCGGCAAAGGTGCCGTGCTCCTCCCAGTAGTCCTGCCAGCGGCCCTCGATCTCCGCGGCCAGCTCGGCCGTGTAGCGATGGGGCGCAGCCGTCTCGGCGGCCGGGGTGGTGTCGCTCATCGTCCTCGGTACTCCATCGATGTCGTGACGGCTGCGGCTGTGAGCCCGCGCCGGCATACCTGGTCAGCGGCCCTTTCGGAAACAAAAAAGCCCCTCGCGCAGGAGGGGTGCCGCACTGACGTGGTTCGTGGTCAGCGCGGCTCGCTAAGCAGGAGGCTCACAGCTCGCATGACCTCAGGTTACCGCAGCGCCGGGGCGTGCCGCACCGAGGATCGCCCGCCCCGGCGGAGGGCCGGGCACCGGATCGCTCCGGTGACCGGCCCTCTCGCTCAGGTCCTGCCCGCCGCCGGTGGCGGGGCTGTGCCGGGCGTCGCCGCGCGGCACAGCCCCGCCGTTCGGTCAGCGCCGGCCGTAGGCCTGGACGTAGTGACTGGTGGGCGTGCCGACACCCGTCACGTCGTCGTAGCCGCGGGTGGCGACGAGCGAGGCGTCACGCCCGAGCACCCGCAGGGAGGTGATGGTGCCGTTGTCCGCGTTCTCGCCGTTGGCGTAGTCGACCCGGACCTCGGACAGCGTCTGCCGGCCGTAGGGGTGGTCGGTCACGTCGTGGTACGCGGGGGTGCCGTACCGGGCGTAGATGAGCGGGTTCGCGAAGCCGATCGGCAGACCGCCTCGCGCCTGCTGGGTCAAGGCCTGGACGGCGGCGATCACCGGCGCCGCCAGCGAGGTGCCGCCGATGCGGTACTCGCCGTACTTGACGGACCCGTCGAGGAACGTCTGGGTCTGTCCGACCAGGAAGCCGGTGTTCGGGTCGGCCACCGCGGCGATGTCGGGCTCGACGCGCTGCTTGGTCGTGCCGCCGTTGGCCAGCGACAGCGAGTCCGGCACGATGCCGCGCTGGTAGGACGGCTGTGCGTACATCTTGCTGGTGCCGCCGCCGGCGCCCGAGGTGTAGGCGGGGGTGGCCCAGCTCTTGCCGTCGGGCGCGAGCACGCCCTTCTGGGTGCCCCAGCCGGTCTCGAACTCGTACTTGTCGTGCTTGCCGACCGCCAGCGAGGTGCCGCCGACGGAGGTGGCCCACGGCGAGTTCCCGGGGGTGTCGACCTGCTTCGTACCGGAGGAGGCGACGTTGTCGCCGCTGTCGCCGGAGGAGAAGTAGAAGCCGATGCCCTGGGCCGCGCCGATCTGGAAGACCTGGTCGTAGGCGGCCGCGATGTCCGGCGTCTCGTTCTGCTCGATGTCGCCCCAGGAGTTGGAGACGATGTCGGCGAGGTGGTGGTCGACGACCTTGCTGAGGGCGTCGAGCAGGTCGTTGTCGTTGCAGGAGGCCCCGCCGACGTACACGATGCCCGCGTCGGGCGCCACGGCGTGCACGGCCTCGACGTCGAGGGTCTCCTCGCCGTACCAGCCGGACGCGTCGCAGGCGTCGGTGGAGTTGTAGTCCTTGGGCAGCACCTGGCGCAACTGGCCGTGCTTGTAGGGCTTGTCGCCGTGCCGCGCGGCGTACGTGGCGGCGTCGTCGGCGATCGTCGGCGAGGCGTAGGCGTCGGTGATCGCCACCTTCACGCCCTTGCCGGTGTAGCGGCCGGCGCCGTAGGCGGCACGCAGCTGCTCACCGGTGTAGCCCCTGATCGCGTACGGCGCCTGGATGCCGAACGCGGACGGCAGGCTGGGGTTGACGTTCGAGCCGTAGTACGAGGAGAACGGCCCGGCGTTGACGAATGCCGCGCCGGGAGGCGGCAGCGTGTCGTCGTGGTGGGACAGCTTCGGGGAGTTGTCCAGACCGGTGACGGTGAGCACCGCGCCGTGCACGGAGGCCGGCGCGGAGGCCGTGCTCGCCGGGGCGTGGTAGACGTGGCCGCCCTTGGTGAAGTTGTGGAGCTGGGTGCCGAACGCCTTTTCGGCGGCGGCGACATCACCGGTGACGGTGATGTAGTGCCGGTTGGTGCCGGTCACCTTCAGGCCGGAGGACTTCAGCCAGGAGGTGACCGCGGCTATCTGAGCCTTGGTGGCACCGAACCGGGACTGTGCCTGAGCGGCCGTCAAGTAGTGACCGTAGGAAGCCGAACTCGGGTCCGACACGTTCCGGGCGAACGCCGCGAGGCCCTTGGCGTCCTTGCCCGCCAGGTAGACCCGGAGCGTCACCTTGCCCGAGCGGGCCGCGGCACCCTTGTCCGCCTTCGCGGTCGCCCATGCGGGCCTGGTACCGGCGAGCAGTTGGCGCGCGGGCTGGTCGGCCGACGCGGACTGGCTGCCAAGCGCGAGCGCGCCGGCGACCAGTGGCAGCGCGGCGGCCGCCACCAGTGCCGTGCGCGTTCTTCTGCGCTCGAATCTCATGTAACCCCCATGCGAAGCGAATTGTCGCGTGAGCTGTGCTGCGCGGTTGCGCCGCGGTTGCCGCTGTGCGTTGGCGCTGTGGCGTTGCTGTGCATTGACGCTCCGCGTTGCCGCTATGCGTACGGCAGGCACCGCAGAGCGATACTCTTTCGCCGATCAGTTCATGCCAGGGGCATGAAATCACCAAGAGAAGGTCAAGGAACCGTAGAGAAGCGGGCTTTGACAACTCACCGTGACAGCGGACGGTCAAAGCCGATCGTGGCCCGGTCCATGGCGGCCGGCCCGTGATCGGCCCGGCCACGGACCCTACCCGAAGGCGCGGAGGTAAGCGTAGGGGCTGCTTCCGGTCGGACGCTCGGAGCGGTCACGGAAGGCGGTGGGGGAACCGAATCCGACCTGGACGGCCATGCGTTCGACCGGCAGGTCGGGCGTCCCCAGCAGGTGCCGAACCTTGCCGGTCCGGGTCCGGTGCGGCCACCGCTGCGGCGTGGTGCCGTGCGGCCACCACGGCGGCATGGTGGCGCGGTCCGGTCTCGGCACCGGCACATGTCCTGATGATCGGTCGCCCGGGATCCGGTACGGGAGCGTGACACCAGCGGCCCGGTCGGACCCCGGCCCGACCCGTCGGGGGGACCCGCGTACGCACCACCGCCGACCGCCGGATGCCGCGTGCGCTCGGCCCGGAGTGCGCGGAACGCCCAGGACCGGATCACCCGATGCGCCGAGCCGCAGTGCGCGATGCGTCCAACCGCGAGTACCCGCATGACGGCGACGCCCTCGTCCCACGGACCGCACGACCCCGACGTCCCGCACCCACGGCCTCGGCCACGGCCACGGGTCAAAAATGGAGTGCGGCTGGCGAAGCTCGCAGCGCGCCGACGCGACCCGGGCGGGGAACGGCGAGGGCGGGGCGGTCCGCGTTGTCCGCGGACCGCCTCGCCCTCGCACTCGTGGAGCTACGGGGATTCGAACCCCGGACCTCTTGCATGCCATGCAAGCGCTCTACCAACTGAGCTATAGCCCCGCGTGGTGTCGGCCCGTGGGGCGGGCGACTCGGGACACTTTACACGGCCCCGGGGCCGGTGAGGCAAATCGATTGCGGCTGCGGCAAGGCGACGACCTCGGGGTTCGGGCCCGGATGGGCGGAAACGGCCGGACAACGGGCGCCGCCCGCCGCCGCGCGAACCGGGCCGGCCCGAGGGGCCGTCAGGCCCGGTGGCCGACGGTCCCGAAGGCCGAGGGCAAGGCCACGGCCCGGGCCAAGGCTGAGGCTGAGGACCGGGACCTGTCGCCCGCACCCGAAGCCGGGGTGGGCCGGAAAGGAAGCCCGGGAGGGGACGAGAAGGGACGAGCGGGGAGGGAAGCGGAAAGGAGTCGGCACGGTGGACGGCGTACGGCGGTGGTCCCGCGGACCCGGGCGGAGGCCCGACGACCCTGCTCGACGGGCCGGGCCGCGGCCTGGCGGACGGACCTCCGGGCCGCGGGCCTCGCGGTCGTGGTCGTGGTCGCGGCAGCCGGGGAGCACGCGGCAGTCGGGATGGCCGGGGCGGAGAGGGCGGGCCTGGCAGGCGTGGGGGGCGTCGGCGATGTGCCTGGTGTCGTTCGCCGCGGTGTGGACGGCGCAGCGTGCGCTGCGGGTGTCGCTGCTGGACGTGATGGTGTACCGGGCGGTGGGCTGGACCGTGCGGTCCGGCGGGGACGTGTACGGGCTGCGGGTGATGACCGCGGGGCTGCCGATGACCTACCCGCCGTTCGCGGGTCTGCTGTTCGTACCGCTGACCTGGGTGGGCGTCGGCGCCATGCGGACGCTGGTGACCGCCGCGAACCTGCTGCTCACCGTCGCGCTCGCGGCCCTGTCGTTGCGGCTGGTGGGCCGCCCGGGCCGGCCGGCCGCCGTCCTGGCCGTCGCCGCGCTCGCGGTGTGGAGCGAACCGGTCTGGACCACCCTGCGCTACGGCCAGATCAACCTGCTGCTGGCGGTCCTGGTGCTGTGGGACCTGACCCGCGCCCCCGCCCAGCGCTGGGCGGGTGTCGGCATCGGGATCGCCGCGGGGATCAAGCTCACCCCGGCGTTGTTCGTGGTGCTGCTCGCCGTTGCGGGGCTGCTGGCGCGCGGCACCCCGTATCTGCGCCGCGCGCTGGTCGCCGCGGGCACATTCGCCGCCACGGTGCTCATCGGGGCGGTGGCGCTGCCTCACGACTCCCGCCGGTACTGGACGAGCGTCGCCTGGGCGCCGGGGCGTCCAGGCCGCGCCGAGAACGTCGCCAACCAGTCCCTGCGCGGGGTCGTGGCCCGTCTCGGCCACACCGCCGCCCCGGGCCCGGCCTGGCTGCTGCTGTCGCTGGTGGTGGCCGCGGCCGGCCTCGCCTGCGCGGTCGCCGCCCTCCTGGCCGGCCGGTCCCTGCGGAACGGGACCGCGTGGGCGACCCTGGCCTGCGCGGTCACCGCGCTCCTGGTCAGCCCCGTGTCGTGGTCCCACCACTGGGTGTGGGCGGTGCCCGTGGTGGTCCTGCTGGTGACGGAGGCGGTACGGGACGACGTCCCCGCGGACCGCGCGCCTGCGGCTGCCCGCGTACGTGCCCAGGACCCGCCCGGGCTCGCACCCGCGGCGGCATCGCGGCGCCGCTCCGCGGGCCGGCTCGCCGCCGCGATGGCGGTCGCCCTGGTCTTCTGCAGCTACGTGATCTGGTCGGTACCGCACGGCGTCCACCGGCCCGAACTGCGGGAGAACGCCGCCGAAATGGTCCTCGCCGCGGCCTATCCGCTCGTCGGCCTGGCCTTTCTGGCAATGGCGGGATCGCGGGCCGCACGCGCCATGCGCGACAGGCCCCGCCGGATCACGCCGGTCCGCCGCGGCGGCCGCTCACCGGCGCGGAGTTCATGAGCTCCGGGCGGTGCGGGGCCGCGTTCGGGCGCCGGTGTCCGTATCCCCCGCGTCCCCGGCCGCAGCCCGCCTCGGCGGCCGTCGGACCGCATCGGCCGGTCGGCGTGTCCGCCGATCCGGACCCCCGTCCGCCCGCCCGCCCGTTGGTGCGGCGCCGAGGGCATCAGCGCCGGGATGCCGAGGGCTCCAGGCCCGGGCCCTCGGCACGACGGAGGAACGGCGGACGCACGGTGGACGCACGGTGGACGCAGGGTGGACGAAGTGGGACGAGCCGCCAGCCCGTTGTTCAGCGCGCGGGCGTCGTCCGCCGCCACCGCTCCACCGCGATGAGGGCGCCGAGCCCCGACACCGCGGCGAGCACGGCCAGGGTGACGGCGACGGCGTGCGCCGACGGGTGGGCGGAGGCCGTCTGGAGCCGGTTCAGGAAGAGCGTGCCGAAGGTCGCCACGCCGATGAGCTGCCCGAGCTGGGTCACCGTGGCCAGCAGCCCGCTGGCGTCGGCGGCGTCCGCGGGAGCCACCTTGGCCAGGGCGAGGGCGAACGTCGGGCTGAACGCCAGGCCGAGACCGGCCCCCAGGGCCATCAGGCCCAGGTACGTCCAGGCGCCGCCGTCACCGCCACCGCGCAGCGCCAGCGCCATGTCCACGTACGACAGGGCCGCCAGCGCCAGACCGGTCACCGCCAGCCATGGCCGCCACGCGACCGGCAGCCGCGACCAGTTGAGGCCGACGCCGCCGAAGGTGACCGCGCACGCCACGAAGGTGAGCCCGGTACGCAGCGCGCTGTACCCGAGGCCGGACTGCAGGTGCAGGGCGATGGCGAACAGGAAGCCGGCGTTGACCGCCATGCTGAGCGCGATCACGGCGACCGCGCGGGCCATGCCCGGCGCCCGCAGCACCCGGGTGGACACCAGCGGGGCGCCACCGCGCCGCGCGAGGCGTGACTCCAGCACCATGAACAGCGCGAACAGCACCGCGCTCAGCGCCAGGCACACCCAGCCCCACAGCGGCCAGCCCTCCTCCTGCCCGAGCACGAGCGGCACGGTGAACAGGGTGACGGCCGCGGCCAGCACCGTCAGCCCCGGCAGGTCCAGGCCGCGCCCGCCCGCCCGCGGACCGGGCCGGTCGGCGGGCAGCACCCGGGGGACGGCGACCAGCATCAGCACGCCGATCGGCACGTTGACCAGGAACACCGGCCGCCAGCCGGTGCCGAACAGGTCGGCGCTGACCAGTACCCCGCCCAGCGACTGGCCGAGCGCGGCGCCCGAGGCCAGCACCGCGGAGTACACGCTCATCGCGCGGGTGCGGGCCTCGCCGGTGAAGGTGATCTGCAGCAGGCTGAGCACCTGCGGGATCATCAGCGCGGAACCGGTGCCCTGCGCGAAGCGGAAGCCGATCAGCTCCCCGGTGTTCTGCGCGAGCCCGCAGGCCAGTGACGACAGCGTGAACAGGGCGAGGCCGGCGAGGAACAGCCGGCGGTGCCCCAGCAGGTTGCCCAGCCGCGCCCCGGTGATCAGCAGCACCGCGTACGCGATGGTGTAGCCGGCGATGACGAGCTGGAGGGCGGAGCCCGAGGCGTGCAGGTCGGAGCGGATGGTGGGCGCGGCCACGTTGACGATGAAGACATCGAGCAGGGACATGAACTGGCCGCCCAGGATCACGGCCAGCAGCAGGCCGGTCCGCGGTCCGGCCCTGCCGGACCTTTCGCCGGTACCGGTTCGGCCCGCACTGCCCTCGCCGGCCGGCCCGGCGTGGCCGCGGGCGGACCCGGCCGGGGTGCCGTGGGACGGGGAGGCTGTCGCGCTGTTCGTCACTGCGGTTTCGGTCATGACCACGATCATGGCGCCGGTGCGATACGGGTAACGAGAGCCCCGTGATCCTGGTACTGACAGCACCTGGCAGCGGAGGCGGCGGCGCGTGAGGATGGTGAGTATGGCCCAGCCGCAGCAGCAGACCACGCAGCAGGGGCAGGAAAGGCAGGGCAAACAGTACCGCCGCAGCGAACTCGCCGCTTTCCTCCGCAGCCGCCGCGCTCGTATCTCCCCTGCCGACGTGGGCATGCCGCCGGGGGTGCGCCGCCGCACACCCGGGCTGCGCCGCGAGGAGGTCGCGCAGCTCGCCGGGGTGGGGGTGACCTGGTACACCTGGCTCGAACAGGGCCGGCCGATCAACGCCAGCGTCCAGGTGCTGGACGCGGTGGCGCGCGTGCTGCAACTGGACACGACCGAGCGTGAGCACCTCTACCGGCTGGCGGGCATCCCGTACGTCCGCGAACCGGTCTCGGACGCCGAGGTCGTCGGCGACGAGGTGCTGGGCATCCTGTGCTCGCTCGACCCGCTGCCCGCGGCGGTCTACAACTCCCGCTACGACGTCCAGGCGTCCAACGCCACGTACCGGGCGCTGTGGCCGATGAGCTCGGTCGTCGAACGGGAGGAGCGCAACGTCCTGTACAAGCTCTTCACCATCCCGGAGTGCTGCTCGACCATGGTCAACAGCAACGAGGAGCTGCCCTGGATGGTGGCGCAGCTGCGCAGGTCGTACGGGCAGCACGTGGGCGAGCCCGCGTGGGAGTCGTTCATCGCCCGGCTGATCAAGGAAAGTCCGCTGTTCGCGCAGCTGTGGGCCAGCGGGGACGTGGCGGCGCCCGGCCGGCGGGTGAAGATCTTCCGGCAGGCGGACGTCGGGATCATCAACCTGACCACGATGTCGCTGAGCATCGACGGGATGGCCGAGCACCGGATCGTGGTCCACACGCCGGTCGGCGAGGAGGACCGGCTGCGGATCGAGCGGCTGCGCGCCCTGGAGGACCAGACCGTCGGCTGCTCCGTCCACGGCCGCCGGCTCTCCGTGGTCCTCGCGGAACGCGTCGCGGCGGCCACCGCACGCGCGGACACGGACGACCTCCCCGCGATCACGGCCTGACCGCCCACAGGGCGGAACCCGCGCGGAAAACGACGAGGGCGAAACGGTCCGCGCTTTTCGCGGACACATCTCGCCCTCGCACTCGTGGAGCTACGGGGAATTGAACCCCGGACCTCTTGCATGCCATGCAAGCGCTCTACCAACTGAGCTACAGCCCCTCGCCGTCCCGTTCTCGCCGGGCGACGGGAAGAAGCATAGCCGGTAGGCGGACCGGAAACGAAATCGGTTCGGTCGGTTCGGTCCGTGCCCGCCGCGGACCGGCGTACAGGCCGGGGACGCAGGTCCGGCACGCAGACCCGGCGTACAGGCCCGGCGCCGGCTACGAGTCGTCGCCGAGGACCGGCTCGGGCAGCGTCCCCGCGTTGTGCTCGGTCAGCCGCCAGCCGCGCGCGCCCTCGCCGAGGACCGACCAGCAGCAGTTGGACAGGCCGCCGAGGGACTCCCAGCTCACCGGGTCCAGGTCGAGGAGGCGGCCGATGGTGGTGCGGATGGTGCCGCCGTGGCTGACCACGACGAGCACGCCGCCGTCGGTGAGCTTGTCGGCCGCGGCCAGCACCACGGGAGCGGCCCGGTCGGCGACCTCCGTCTCCAGTTCACCGCCGCCCCGCCGCACGGGCTCACCGCGCTTCCAGGCCGCGTACTGGTCGCCGTACCGCTCGTTGATCTCGGTGTGGGTCAGGCCCTGCCAGGCGCCGGCGTACGTCTCGCGCAGGCCCTCGTAGTGCGTGACGGGCAGGCCGGTGACGGTGGACAGCTCCTCGGCGGTACGGGCGGCCCGGCGCAGGTCGGAGGAGATGATCGCGTGCGGTGTGAGGGCGGCGAGCAGCCGGGCGGCGCGGCGCGCCTGGGCGACGCCGGCCTCGGTGAGGTCGATGTCGGTGGTGCCCTGGAACCGCTGTTCGAGGTTCCAGGTGGTCTGGCCGTGCCGCCACAGCACGATCCTGCGGCCCCGGCCGCGGTGCCCGCTCAGTGGACGCCCCCTTCGTCGCCGACGGCGGCCGCGTGCGCGGCGGCGTGCTCCGCGCCCTTGCCGCGGGTCGCCACGGCGTCCTCGGGCAGCTCGATCTCGGGGCAGTCCTTCCACAGCCGCTCCAGCGCGTAGAACACCCGCTCCTCACTGTGCTGGACGTGGACCACGATGTCGACGTAGTCCAGCAGCACCCACCGGCCGTCCCGCTCGCCCTCCCGGCGCACCGGCTTGGCGCCCAGCTCCTTGAGCAGGGTCTCCTCGATGGCGTCGACGATGGCCTTGACCTGGCGGTCGTTGGGCGCGGAGGCGACGAGGAAGGTGTCGGTGATGGAGAGCACATCGCTGACGTCGTACGCGATGACGTCGTGCGCGAGCTTGTCGGCGGCTGCCTGGGCGGCGGCGCGGGTCAGCTCGATGGAACGGTCAGTGGCGGTCACGGATACGGCTTTCCGGTCGGGGGCTGTCTTCCTCCAGGGTCTCACGACCCTCCGACAGCCCCGACCGGATTACCGGCGCCCCTGGTCACGCCCCGCAAGTCCCGCGGGGCGTGACCAGGCGCGCTGCCGGACGTCACGCCCCGCGCCGGGCACGTCACTGACCGGTCTGCGGCTTGTAGTCCCTGCCGAGTACGACCGAGATGTCGGCGTTCGCCGGCACCGTGCCCTTCTTCACCGCGCTCGTCGGCAGCCCGAGGGTGGCGGCCACGTCCTTCGCGGCGGCCAGTCGTGCCGGGTCGGCGTAGAGCACCTGGGAGAGCGCCTGCGTACCGCTCGCCTTGGCGCCGGGCACATAGGTGTACGTGCCCCCGTTGACGATCGCGGCCTGGGCGATCGAGGCCGCCTTCGCCTTGCCGCTGGCGTCGCTGATCGTGACCCGGGGCTGCCCGGAGGACGCGCCGGAGCCCTGTTTGACGTTGCCGCCGAGGACGGTGCTCACCACGCTCCGGGTGGCCTGCGGGCTGAGCGAGCCGTCGCTGCCCACCGGCAGCATCGCGGTGTCGTAGGCGCCGGTCTTGGCGAGTTCGGCGAGCCGCGCGAGCGAGGCGCCGAGCTGGCTGTCGCTGAGCGAGGGGTCGAGGATCTGGCTGAGCGCCTGCACGGTCTTGGTGGCGTCGGCCGCGTCGCTCGGCATCTTCTTCAGCACCGCCTCCATGACCTGCCCGAACCTGGCGAGTTCCGCGGTCTGCGGTTCGCCCGGCGCCTTGTAGGTGGCGTACGCCACGGCCGCCTGCCCGCTGAGCTCGGTCTGCTTGCCCTGCGTCACCAAGGTCTTCCCGCTGTTCTTGCCGGTGCCCTTCACGGTGGCGTCGGTGTCCACGTAGACGTCGCCGAGGGAGTCGACGAGCAGTTCCAGGTACGGCGAGTCCAGCCGCCAGCTGCCCTTGATGTCGGTGCCCAGGAGGGTGTTGAGCGAGTCCCGGGTCGGGCCGACGCCGTCCGCGACCGATTTGTCCAACGTGGTGGGGGTTCCGTCGTCGCCCGTCAGCGCGAGGGAGTTGGGCAGGAGCACGGTGGTGCCGCGGCCGTTGGTCTCGTTGTCGACCAGCAGCACGGTGGAGCTGGGGCCGCCGCTGACCGGGAGCAGGTGGACGACGATCACGTCGCGTTTCTGCGCCCCGCCGGCCGCTGCCGCGGTGGTCTTCCTGTCCTTGCCCAGGCCCGGGATCTTCCCGGCCCGCCACAGGTAGCCGGCCCCGCCGAGCAGGGCGAGCACCAGCAGCAGCGCCAGGCCGCGCTTGCGGCTCTGGCTGCGCCGCTTTGCCTCCTCGCGCCGCTCGGTGCGCGACTCGGTGAACTTCAGCCAGTCGATGACCTCTTCGGACTCCTCGGAGTCCTCGTCCACGAAGGCGAACTGCTCGGTCCGGTAGTCCACCCCGGCGCCCGCCCCCTGGCCGGCCGGCTCCGCCTCACCGCCGGCCCGCTGCCCACCCGTCTCGTACACCGGCTGCTGCCCGGTGTCGTGGACCGGTTGCTGACCGGTCTCGTACACCTGCTGCGGGCCGGTGTCGTAGACCGCGTGCTGTCCCGTGTCGTAGACCTGCTGCTGCCCGGTGTCGTACGCCGCGTGCCGGCCGGTGTCGTACACCTGCTGCCGGCCGGTCTCGTACGCCGCGTGCTGCCCCGTGTCGTACACCGGCTGCTGCCCGGTGTCGTACCCCTGCTCGTAGTACGGCTGCTGGGGCTGCTGGGGGATCCAGCCGGGCGAGCGGCCCTGGCCGGCCTGGCCGCCTTGGGTCGGGTAGGGCTGGGCGGGGCCGCCCTGGTAGTACGGGCCGGGGTCCTGGTACGCCTGCTGCTGGGGGACCTGCGGCGGCGGGGGGGACGGCGGTGCCTGGAGCGGCCTGCCGTACTGATCGTAACCATAGGGCTGCTGCCGGTAGTAGGGCCCTTCCGCGTATGGGTCCGTCTCGTCGTCCGGGCCGCCCTCGGCATAGTGCCAACGGGGGTTTGCGTCGTTCACGAGGAACCCCTTCGCGTGTTTCGTTGCGTCGGCTACCCGGTCGCGTCCCGGTACAGCGCGCGTTTGTCGATGTAGCGCACCACACCGTCCGGAACCAAGTACCAGACCGGCTCCCCCTTGGCCACCCGCTGGCGGCAGTCGGTCGACGAGATGGCCAGCGCCGGGACCTCCACGAGGGAGACCCCGCCCTCGGGGAAGCCCGGGTCGGACAGCGTATGCCCGGGACGGGTCACGCCGATGAAATGCGCCAGCGAGAACAGCTCCTCCGCGTCGCGCCAGGAGAAGATCTGGGCGAGCGCGTCGGCACCGGTGATGAAGAAAAGATCCGCCGTCGGGTGCTCCGCGCGCAAATCCCGCAGCGTGTCGATGGTGTAGGTCTTGCCGCCGCGGTCGATGTCGCTGCGGCTGACCGAGAACTGCGGGTTGGAAGCGGTCGCGATCACCGTCATGAGGTAGCGGTCCTCGGCGGCGGACACCTTGCGCTCGTCCTTCTGCCAGGGCTGCCCGGTGGGCACGAACACGACCTCGTCCAGGTGGAACAGGCTCGCCACCTCGCTCGCGGCCACGAGGTGCCCGTGGTGGATGGGATCGAACGTGCCGCCCATCACACCGATGCGCTGCTTCTTCGCCGCGATCATGCTAGTCCCGGTTGAAGCGGGTCACGATCACCAGCAGGAGCAGCAGCGCGCCCAGCGCCCCGAATCCGGTCAGGTACGGGCTGAGGCTGTTGTGGTGGCCGCCGTTCTCGGCGAGGGTCGTGAGCGGGGTGAGGGCGGAGGCTGCGACGGTCGTCGGCATGATGGCGGGACCCTTTGCTCGTTCGGGGACGTCATGATGACTCTCGGCACATCGTACGGGCGGGCCCGGGGGAACTTCGCGCAGGCTCCGCGCGTCCTGACTGTGTAACGGTTGGCTAGCAGGGGGTTGGGCCCAGTATGTCCGAACCGAACGAAGCGCCGAAGGGAACCGGCGAGGCCGGAGCCGACCGGGTGAGCACGGAAAAGCTGCCCGGTCGAAAGCGCCGCCGCTTCCCCGACATCTCCTCCCGCGCGTACGAGCACCCGGCGGACCGGTCCGCCCTGGTGGCCCTGCGCAAACTGAGCGGGTTCGACACGGTGTTCAAGGCGCTCAGCGGCCTCGTCCCCGAGCGGAGCCTGCGGCTGCTGTTCCTGTCGGACTCGGTGCGGGTCAGCGACGAGCAGTTCGCCCACCTCAACCACATGCTGCGGGACGCCTGTTGGATCCTGGACCTGGAGAAGGTCCCCGCGATGTACGTCACGCAGGACCCGCGGCCCAACGCGATGTGCATCGGCATGGACGAGCCGATCATCGTGATCACCACCGGCCTGCTGGAGCTGCTGGACGAGGAGGAGATGCGGGCGGTCGTCGGCCACGAGGTGGGCCACGCCCTGTCCGGCCACTCGGTCTACCGGACGATACTGCTGTTCCTGACCAGTCTGGCCATCCGGGTGGCGTGGATACCGCTGGGCAACCTGGCGGTCCTGGCGATCGTCACGGCGCTGCGCGAGTGGTTCCGCAAGTCGGAGCTGTCCGCGGACCGGGCCGGCCTGCTGGTGGGGCAGGACCTGCAGGCGTCGATGCGCGGCCTGATGAAGATAGCCGGCGGCAACCACCTGCACGAGATGAACGTGGACGCGTTCTTGAAGCAGGCCGACGAGTACGAGGCCGCCGGCGACCTGCGCGACTCGGTCCTGAAGATCCTGAACGTGCTGCCGCGCAGCCACCCCTTCACCACCGTGCGCGCCTCCGAGCTGCGCCGGTGGGCCGCCGGCCGGGACTACCAGCGGCTGATGGACGGCCACTACCCGCGGCGCACCGAGGACCGGGACACCTCGGTCAGCGACGCCTTCAAGGAGTCGGCGAACCACTACGCGGACACGGTGAAGCAGAGCAAGGACCCGCTGATGGGCCTGATCAGGGACCTCTCCAACGGGGCGGGCGACCTGGGCGGCAAGCTGCGCGACGTGTTCACGGGCTCGGGGTCGGCGACGCGGACGGCCGAACGGCCGCCGGGGTCCGGCTCGCCGGAGGAGCCGGGAGAGGACCGCGAGGAGGAGCCGCCGACGCGGTAGCCGATGCCGGGGTGGCCGTCGTGGCCGACGTGGCCGGGGCCGTCGTGGCGGGAGCGGCCGGCCCGGCCGGGGCGGCGGACGCCAGCGGGGCGCACACCTCGCCGGCCGGGTGGTCGTGGTCGTACGGGTCGTCACCGGGCAGGCCGCCGGGCGCCGTCTGCCCGGCGAGTACCGGGCGGAAGCCCTCGACGGGGGCGGCGCAGGCCAGCGGACCGGCCGCGACGTCGGCCTGGACGAGCTGGACGTGATGGTCCCGCAGGTCGTCGTGGTCGAACCGGAAGCGCAACTGGCGCCGTACCGTGAAAAGCGACACGCCGCTCGCGGGGTCCGGGCCGCGCAGCGCGTAGACGTAGGTGTGGTCGGCGGCGACCTCCAGCTGGTCGTCGTCGGCGCGGGCGGCCCGCAAGGTGCCCTGGACCCGGACCTGGTCGGTGACCATCCGCACACCGGCGGCCGGGTCGAAGCGCACCAGCCAGCCGGTGGCCTCGTGCAGTCCGTCGTCGGCGGGCCGGGACAGGCTGGAGTCGAACTGGTCGAGCTGCCCGGGGTCGAGCAGGTTGCGGACCTCGCCCACGTCACCGCTGAGGGTGGTGCGGGGATCCAGCCCGGAGTCCGTCAGGTACTCCTTGGCGAGGGTGTAGGCCCGGTCGACCTCGGCCTCGGAGTAGCCGCCGATGCCGCGGGAGCCGTCGGCGGGGTTGATGCCCTCCGCGCCGACCCGGTAATGCGCGGCCGCACTGCCCGCGAAGGGCGACGCGGCCGGCACGGCGGGTACGGGGCCGGCGGGCACCAGCGGGATGACGGTGGCGCGCAGCCGCACGGCCGGGTCCTGGGAGCCGGAGCGGTAGGGGTGCCGCACCCCCATGTACACCGCGAAGCCGAAGGCCACCACGATGAGCAGGATCAGGGCGGTCGCCTGCCGGGCCAGGCCGCGGGGCAGCACGTGCCGGACCCGCACCGCCCGGGCGGCGCCGTCCAGCCGCTCCCTGGCGGAGAATTCCTGGATCCGGGCAGCCCTGACGAACGATTCGTCGAAGACGACGGATCGGTACTCGTCGTCGCCTCCGGGGACGCCCTCGGGCGTGCCCTCCGGGGGCTCTCCAGAGCCGCTCATATCACAAGGTTAAGTCTCCGAGCACACGAATAAACGCCCCGGTACCGGTCAACTTGACTGGAGATCAGAAATTCGGCCCGGACCAGGAGCGGTGACCGGGGCGGAGACCGAGGCAGGGACCGAGGTGGGGACCGAGGCCGGGTCGGAGGGCCGGACGGGCGATCGGCCGGGAGCGGAACTCAGGACGATGCCGGGCCGTGCCTCCCTGCCGGAGCGGCCGGGAGGCACGGCGGCGGGACGACGGGACGACGAACGGGACGACGGGACACAAGCACAGAGGCAGGACCGCAGAGGGGGATCACACAAGCAGGACCGCAGAGGCAGGATCGCGGACACGGGATCACGGAAGCGAGGTGCCGACCAGGGGACCCACGCCCTGGGGGGCGGACGGTCCCGAGCCGGTGGCGGCAGCCCCGCCGCTGCCCACCGGGCCGACCCTCCCCACGGTGCCGCTGGAGGGTGCCGGCGGGCCGGGCTGCCGGCTGCCGCTCGCCCCCCGGTAGACCGCGGCGAAGGTCAGGGCGACCACTCCGATGCCCATCACCACGGCCAGTGCCCAGGCGACCGGACGGTGCCAGCGGGTGGTGCTGCCGCGGTACGGGTGCCCGGCCGCGTACAGCTCGTCGAAATCGGCGGCGGCGTCCTCGCCCAGCTCGGGGACGACGGCCGGCCTTCTGTGCCGTCCGGGCCTGCCGGGCGGGAGCACTGGACCTTCGGCGACGGCAAGCATCCGTTCCCGGGCCGTGGGCTCGTGGAACAGGGCGGACCGTACGAAATCTTCGTCGAGGACTACGGAGGCGAACTCGTCATCGTCCGGCATCTGTTCAGGGTAATGCGGAAGTTGGCCCTTTGGGCAGGGGAAATGTGCCCGGCTGTGCGCTGCCTGTGCGCTCTCACGGGGCTCCGGGGACGCCTGTCAACGGATGTGACCGTCTCCGGTGACCACGAATTTGGTGGAGGTCAGCTCGGGCAGCCCCATGGGCCCGCGGGCGTGCAGCTTCTGGGTGGAGATGCCGATCTCCGCGCCGAAGCCGAACTGGCCGCCGTCGGTGAAGCGGGTCGAGGCGTTGACCATCACCGCGGCCGCGTCGACCAGCCGGGTGAAGCGGCGGGCCGCGGACTGGGAGGTGGTGACGATCGCCTCGGTGTGGCCGGAGGACCACAGCCGGATGTGGCCGACGGCCGCGTCCAGGGAGTCCACGACGGCGGCGGCGATGTCGTACGACAGGTACTCCGTCTCCCAGTCCTCGGCGGTGGCCGGCACCACCGTGGCCTTGGTGCCGTGCGCCTCGGCCAGGGCGGCCACCCGGGGGTCGCCGTGCACGGTGACCCCGGCCTCGGCGAGCGCGTCCAGCGCCCGGGGCAGGAACCGCTCGGCGATGTCCTGGTGCACCAGCAGCGTCTCGGCGCTGTTGCAGACGCTGACCCGCTGTGCCTTGGAGTTCACCAGGATCCGCACGGCCGTCTCGATGTCGGCCTCGGCGTCGACGTACACATGGCAGTTGCCGGTGCCGGTCTCGATCACCGGGACGGTGGAGCCCTCGACCACGGTGCGGATCAGCGACGCGCCGCCGCGGGGGATGAGGACGTCGACCATGCCGCGGGCGCGCATCAGCTCGGTGACCGACTCGCGGCTCTCGCCGGGGACGAGCTGGACGGCGTCGGCGGGCAGCCCGGCGCCGCCGACCGCGTCGCGCAGCACGGTGACCAGGGCCGTGTTGGAGGCGTACGCGGAGGACGAGCCGCGCAGCAGGACCGCGTTGCCCGATTTCAGGCACAGGGCGGCGGCGTCGACCGTGACGTTGGGCCGGGCCTCGTAGATGATGCCGACCACACCCAGCGGGACCCTGATCTGCCGCAGCTCCAGCCCGTTGGGCAGGGTGGAGCCGCGCAGCACCTCGCCGACCGGGTCGGCCAGGCCCGCCACGTGGCGCACGTCGGCGGCGATGGCGGCGATGCGCTCCCTGGTCAGCGTCAGCCGGTCGACGATCGCGGGGCTGGTGCCGGCCTCCTCGGCGCGGGCCACGTCCTGCGCGTTGGCCGCGAGGATCTCCTGGGTGCGGACGATCAGCGCGTCGGCGATGGCCTCCAGCGCGTCGTCCTTGGCGGCCCGGGGCAGCGGGCCCAGGTCGGCGGCGGCGGCACGGGCCCGGTAGGCCGCGAGCATGACGGGCGACTTGGGCAGCGGAGAGGGCATCTCCCAGGAGCTGGCGGTCATGGGTGCAGCGTACCGGGCACGGCCCCGCGCCGGACGGGCGAATGCCCGCCCCGGCTCAAAACGGGTGCACGCCCACCGGCACCGCCGGCGGCGGACCGTAGCCCTCGGCCAGCCGCTGGTGGTAGGTGGCCCGGTCGATCACTTCCAGGCCGACGGTCTCCCAGGGCGGCAGCCCGGCGGTGGAGCGGTGCTCGCCCCACAGCCGCAGGGCCAGCGCGGCGGCGTCGTGCACGTCGCGGGCCTCCTCCCAGTACCGGATCTCGGCGTGGTCGGTGGCGTAGCGGCTGGTCAGCAGGAAGGGGTGGTCGTGGGCGAGCTGCTCCAGGCCGCGTCTGACCTCGGCGAGCGGGGTGCGCGGCCCCGAGACGCTGAGCGTGACGTGCCACAGCCGGGACGAGACCGCCTGCTGGGGCACGCGCTCGGACCGCTCGGACCACTCCGCTCGCTCGGACCGCTCGGACCACTCCGCTCGCCCGGACCGCTCGGACCGCTCCGTCCGCTCGTCCCGCTCGTCACCGCCGGCGCCCTCGGTGCCGTCCACGCCCGCGGTGCCGCGGGCACAGTCGGCGCGGTCGGTGCCGCCGGCGCCGGTACCGACGCCTTCGACGCTGACCAGCGCGCGCCGCGCCGTACTCCCGGACAACGGCCCTTGGCGCCCTCGTTTCACCGGCGGCCTCCTGTCCTGTGGACGACTTCCCCGACAAAGGGTCCGCTTAAGAGTTGACCAGGCTCCGGGAGGCGGTGGGGGCGTTTTGGCCAAGAAGGACGCGCCAGGGGCCGGCCGGCGGCCCCGGATCCGTCCACCGGATACGGGAAGCGGCAGGTCAAAGGCCCAGCAGGACCAGGTCGTCGCGGTGGACGACCTCGCGTTCGTAGGCGGGGCCCAGTTCCCTGGCCAGGTCGCGGGTGGAGCGGCCGAGCAGCCGGGGCAGCTCGCGGGCGTCGAAGTTGACCAGGCCGCGGGCGACCGCCCGGCCGGACTCGTCGAGCAGGTCCACCGGGTCGCCCGCGGTGAAGTCGCCCTCCACCGCGGTCACGCCGGCCGGCAGCAGGGAGCTGCGCCGCTCGGTGACCGCGCGGACCGCGCCCGGGTCCAGCCGCAGCGCGCCGCGCGGGGCGGAGGCGTGCGCCAGCCACAGCAGCCGGTCGGCGGAGCGCTTGCCGGTGCGGTGGAAGTAGGTCCCGGTGGGGCGCCCGGCGAGCGCGTCGGCGGCGTGTACGGCCGAGGTGAGGACCACCGGCACTCCCGCGCCGGTCGCGATGCCCGCGGCCTCCACCTTGGTGACCATGCCACCGGTGCCCACCCCGGACTTCCCCGCGCTGCCGATGGAGATCCCGTCGAGATCCCCCGGGCCCCGGACCTCGGCGATCCTGCTGGTGCCGGGGGTGCGCGGATCGCCGTCGTACAGGCCGTCCACGTCGGACAGCAGCACCAGGAGGTCGGCCCGGACCAGGTGCGCGACGAGCGCGGCGAGCCGGTCGTTGTCGCCGAACCGGATCTCGTCGGTGGCCACGGTGTCGTTCTCGTTGACCACCGGGAGCGCGCCCATGGCCAGCAGTTGGTCGAGGGTGCGGTAGGCGTTGCGGTAGTGGGTGCGGCGGCTGACGTCGTCGGAGGTGAGCAGGACCTGCCCGACGCGGATGCCGTAGCGGGCGAACGAGGCGGTGTAGCGGGCCACCAGCAGGCCCTGGCCGACGCTGGCCGCGGCCTGCTGCCTGGCCAGGTCCCGGGGCCGCCGCTCCAGGCCGAGCGGTGACAGTCCCGCGGCGATGGCGCCGGAGGAGACGAGCACGATCTCGCGGTCGTCCCTGGCCTTGGCCAGCACGTCCACCAGGGCGTCCACCCGGTCGGCGTCGAGCCCGCCGGCCGCGGTGGTCAGTGAGGACGAGCCGATCTTGACCACGATCCGGCGGGCGGCGAGGACGTCCTGGCGTACGGGCTCGGTCACGTGCGTCCTCATCGTCTGGCGTCGGTCGGCCGGCTACTCGGGGTGCCGCAGCCGCCAGCCCGCCCAGGCCGAGGTCACCATCTGGCGGACGTCGCGGGTCGCCGTCCAGCCCAGTTCCTTGGTGATCGACTCGGCGGAGGCGACGACACGTGCCGGGTCGCCGGGGCGGCGGGGGGCCACCTCGGGTGCGAGACCAGTGTGGCCCGAAACCTCTTGGATGATCGCCACCATTTCGGCAACTGAGACGCCCTTGCCGGTGCCGATGTTGAGCACCAGTTCGGCCTCCGGGTCCTCGGCGAGCCGGCGGGCGGCGGCCAGGTGCGCGGAGGCGATGTCCTCGACGTGGATGTAGTCGCGGACGCAGGTGCCGTCGGGTGTCGGGTAGTCGTCGCCGAAGATCGTCGGCGGCTTGCCCTGCGACAGGCTGCGGAAGACCATCGGGACCAGGTTGAAGACGCCGGGGTCGCCGAGTTCGGGGGTGGCCGCGCCCGCCACGTTGAAGTAGCGCAAGGACGCCGTCGCCATGCCGTGCGCCCGGCCGGTCGCCTTGACCAGCCACTCGCCGGCGAGCTTGGTCTCGCCGTAGGGGCTCATCGGCTCGCACGGGGTCCGCTCGGTGACCAGGTCGACGTCCGGCATCCCGTAGACGGCCGCGGAGGAGGAGAACAGGAAGCGGCCCACCCCGGCCCCGGCGGCGGCCTCCAGTACGGTACGCAGGCCCTCGACGTTCTCGCGGTAATACCACAGCGGACGCTCGACGGACTCGCCGACCTGCTTCTTGGCGGCGATGTGCACCACGCCGTCCACCTGGTGCTCGCGCATCACCCGGTCCAGCGCCGCGCCGTCCAGTACGGTTCCCCGCTCCAGGGGCACCCCGGCGGGCAGCCGTCCCGCGTCGCCGGTGCTCAGGTCGTCGAACACCACGACCCGCTCCCCGGCCTCGGTCATCGCCTTGACGACGTGCGATCCGATGTATCCGGCACCGCCGGTGATCATCCAGGTCATTCCGTCACCTTACCGGGGGCGCCGGCGAGCCGGGGCTCGGCGTCGACCCCGAGGCAGACCAGCGCCGGGCCCCCGGACGGCCCCCGGGTGAGGAGCGCGGGACGGCCGACGGCGTACGGCGCCGGGGCGCCCGCCGGCACGAGCAGGCCGCCCGGGCCTTTGGTGGTGCTCCGCGTCCGCCTGCCCTCGTCCAGCAGGGCGCCGCCGAGGTCGTCGCGCACGCCGAGCACGGGCGGCGCCCCGGGGTGCGGCCCCGGCAGGAGCGAGAGCGGGCCGAAGCCGCTGCCCGGGACGAGCGCCTCGCGCTTCCAGCGCGGGCGTCCGACGCCCGGTTCGAGCCGGCCCACCACGACGGTCGCGCTGTCGGGTGCGCGGTAGCCGAGCAGGACCGAGCCGTCCGGGCCGGCCGCTGCGCCGGGCACGTCGCCGGGGCGCGGCAGCGCGGCCACCACGCGGTGGCCGAGCGGGCCGCCGGGGGTGCCCTGGGTCCATTCGTGCACGTGGTCGCCGCCGGCCGCGTACACGTGGATACGGCCGGCCTTGTCCACGACCGCCGCCAGTCCTTCCTGCACCTGTCCGCCGGCCAGTGAGAGCCAGCGCGACCACTGGCCGGTGGCCGAGCGGACGCGGGTGCTGAGGCCCTTGGCGGCGTTGCGGACGAAGACGTGGACGGTGCCGTCCGGTGCGGCGACGGCGGTCGGGGGCCCCACCCGCCGACCGCGCACCTGGCTGCGCTCGGGGTTGCCGAGGCTGGTCCAGCGGCCGGGGCGCGGCCCGGTGGGCACGCCGTCGAGCAGCACGACCTCCCTGGTGTTGCCGGCCGCGCCGCCGGAGAAGCCGGAGAAGCGCAGGCCGAACAGCAGGTCCTGGCCGGCCTGGGTGCGCACGACGCTCAGCGCGGGCGCCAGCGGGCCGCCGCCCAGGTCGTCCGGCGCGCTCCAGGTCCCGCCGCCGGCCGGGCTCCACCGCCAGCGGGCGGCGCGTGTGCCGAGGACCCCGTACACCGTCCAGTCCGTCTCCTCGGTGACGGCCACCTTGGGGCCGGCGGGCCGCGCGTCGCTCGGCCTGGGGCTGCCCGGGGAGGACCGCGAGAGGACCGGCGGCGCGGGCACGACCTGCGGCCCGGCGGTCGGGTAGCGGTAGTGGGTGCTGCGCACCCAGCCCTTCTTGGAACGCAGCGTGCTGTCGTCGCCGACGCTGTAGTCACCGCACCCCAGCGGCGAGCCGCAGTGCCACGACGGGCTGCCGCCGTAGTCGTTGAGGATCTCGGACTTGGTCTGCACGAGGCCGGCCGGCAGATCGTACGGCCACCGCTGGTTGTAGTAGCCGCGGTAGACGTTGGTCAGGAAGGCCGGCACCCGGCCGTCCTGGGTCACCGCGGCGTCCACCCACTGGGCCAGGGCCTGCCAGGTGAGCTGGGCGGCCGCGGTGTGGTCGGGGTGGTCGGAGTAGCCCACCGCGTCGCTGCCGCGGGGGTGGGTCTTGTCGTGCACCTGGATGTCCGGGTCGGGGTCCAGGGTGCACACGAGGGTGGGCCGGTAGCGCTGGAAGAGGGAGACGAGGGCGTCCATCAGGTCCTGCCGCCCGTACCAGGTCGAGCGGCGCACCGGGGAGCCGGGGACCACGATGGTCCTGCCCTTGGCGTCGGACTGGGCCCATATCCGCGACAGGTTGGTCCTGCCGCCCGGCACCTTCGTGTGCATGTCCAGGTTGAGCAGCACGAGTTCGGCGCTCCTGCCGCCGTGGCTGAGGCTGTGCAGCTCCGCCTGGTGGCCGCCGGGCAGGTCCAGCGCGGTGCGCCGCCAGGGGGTGAACAGGCCGGCCCCGAGCATCCGCGCGTATGCCTGGTGCAGTCCCTGCTGGCGGGCGCCGACGTAGGCGGGGATGTTCGCGGGCGGCTTGGGCCCGCCCGGCACCTGGTTGACGCCGAAGGAGCCGCCACCGGTGATGTAGACGGTCACCACCGGCACGCCGCGCTCGATGGCGCCGAGCGTGTCGGGGTTCATGAAGAACAGGTCGTCGTCGGGATGGGCCACGACCTGCAGCACCAGGGCCCGCCCCGCCGCGCCGAACCCGGGCCGGTCGGCCAGTGTCACCGCGGACTTGAACGGCTTGCCGTACCGCACCTGAGCCGTCTTGCCACCCCGGCAGCCTGTCGCCAGTGCCGCCAGCATCCCGCCCATTGCCCCCGCCGCGGACCGCCGGGTCAGCCCCGGCCGTGTCCGCCCCAGCAGACGATCCAACGTCCTGCTCCGTTCATCTGTTGTGCGACTATTACAGGCGCCCCGTTCAAAAGAGGGGCGGCCGGGACCGCGGGTTTCCTCCGGCTCGGTGACCCACGTCACATGGCCGACCCGGGCGGCCAGACGCCCGAGCGGAAGGCGGGGACCGTGCGCACGACGGACGGCGCGGGCAGCGCGAGCTGCCCACCATGGCAGGACAGGGGGGTACGGATACCGTGAGCGACACGCTCCTGCCCTATGCGGTGAGCGCGGCCAAGCGCGCCCGCACGGTGGTGGTGAAGGTACGGCGCAGGGTCGAGCGGATGAACACCGTGCCGACTCTCGGCGGCGGGGTGCATCCGCGCGCGCTGCTCGCCCCGGTGCACCTGTCGGTGCTCGGCGGCCGGACGCTGAACGTCGCGGTGCCCTTCGCCGGCGACCGGGCCGGCCTGGCCGCCGCGCGCCTGGAACTGGCCAGGGGCAGCCGCCGCATGAGCGTCGACCTGACCGCCGAGCCGTGGCAGGACGGCGGGCTGCTGCTGACCGCGACCGTGCCGCTGCGGCACGCGGGGTACCCGGAGGGCGGGTCCAGGGGCCTGGTGCTCGACAGCGGCCTGTGGCGCTTCTCGGTGGTGACCACCGACACGGGCGGCCGCGAGACGCGCTCGGGGCTGGCGGCAGCGCCGTTCGGCAACGCCGACGGGCCGACGCTCGCCAACCCGGTCTCCCGCGCCAGCGGCGCCGTCTTCCGGGTGGTGCGGTCGGTGGACAACCGGGCGATGCTGAAGGTGTCCGCGCCTGCCCATCAGGCCGAACTGACCGGGCTCGACCTGCGCTGGGACCGGATCACGGTCCACGGCAGGGTGATCGCGCCCCGGCACCCCCACGGCGAGTACGCGGCCCAGATCGTGCGCCGGGGCTCCGCGGGCGGCCTGCCGGTGCGGCCGGTGTGGGACGGCGACACGTTCTCCTTCGACGTACCGCTGGACGCGATGATCGCGGGCCAGCGGGTGCAGCGCACCTGGGAGGTGCAGTTGCAGGCCGGCCGGACCCGGCTGCGCCTGGCCCGGCGGCTGACCCATGTGCGCCACCCGAAGCAGGTGTACCGCACCCCTTACCGCATCGTCGCGCTCGCGGACGGCTCCCTTGCGCGCGTGCACGCCCATCTGACCGCGGCCGGGGCCCTGGCCGTAGCCTGCGCCGCTTTTGGAACCGACGAGGACGCATGAAGATCACCTTTCTGCTCACCTGGGGCGACGAGATGGGCGGCACCGAGATGGCCGCCTACAACCAGGCGGTGCACCTGTCGCTGCGGCACGACGTCGAGGTGCTCAGCGTCTTCAAGACCCGGCCCGAGCCCTTCTTCAGCGCGGCCCTTCAGGTCAAGCGCCGCTACCTGGTCGACCGCACCGGGTCCTACGAGCGCCCGGTGCGCTCCTCCGTACTCGACGAGAAGGCGTGCCGCACCCTCGCCTCGCTGCCCAGTGAGCTGATCAAGCCGGTTTGGGAGAGCACCTTCAACCGCCTGTCGGACGTCGAGATGACCGCGGCGCTGCACAGCCTGGACTGCGACGTGCTGGTCACCACGACGCCGGCCCTGATGGCCGCCGCGGCCGAACTCGCCCCCGAGCGGGTGGTGACCGTGCACGAGGAGCACCGCGCCTCCCAGTTGCGCGGGACGCCGGGCGAGCCGCTGCTGGTGTACGGGCCGAGGATCGACGCGCTGGTGTCGCTGACCGAGCGCACCAACGACTGGTTCGCCGAGTCGCTCGGCGACGCGGCGCCCGAGCTGGTCGCCATCCCCAACGCGGTGCCCGACGGATACCGGCCGCGCTCGGACCGCGAGGGCAAACTCATCGTGCTGGCCGCCCGGCTGACACCGGAGAAGCAGATCGACCACGCCATCGAGGCGTTCCACAAGGTCGCCGCCGACTTCCCCGACTGGCAGCTGCGGGTCTTCGGCGACGGCCCGCAGGAGGTGCGGCTGCGCCGCCTGGTGGAGAGCCTGGGCCTGCACCTGCGGGTCGAACTCGTGGGCCGCTCGGCGCAGATGGAGGAGGAGTGGGCCAAGGCGA
Organism: Streptomyces sp. HPF1205; assembly: GCF_020400825.1. GTDB lineage: Bacteria > Actinomycetota > Actinomycetes > Streptomycetales > Streptomycetaceae > Actinacidiphila. Next base: position 361,336 of record NZ_JAINVH010000001.1, on the reverse strand, counting down.
GCCTGTGCCTGCTGCCCTCGCGCAACGAGGCGTTCCCGCTGGTGCTGCTGGAGATGTTCGCCGCGGGGGTGCCGGCGATCGCGTACGACATCGTGACCGGCCCGGCCGAGATCATCCGGCACGGGGTGGACGGGCTGCTGGTGCCGCCGGGGGACGTGGAGCGGCTGTCCGAGGCCATGGCCCGGCTGATGAGCGAGGACGAGACGAGGCACGCCTACGGCGAGGCCGCCCGCGCGGGCGTGTACGAGCGGTTCGGCGGCGCGCAGATCACGGCCCGGTGGGAGGAGCTGTTCCAGCGGCTGGTGGCCGAGCGGGACAACCCCGAGCGGCACGGCCGCCGCGCCGACCGCGCGGCGCTGCGCATAGCCGCCGGCGGCACCCGCAACTTCACGGTGGCCGCGCCCGCCTCGTCGCTGGCGAACTCCGCCGACGAGCAGAAGGCCAGGGAGGTGCTGCTCCAGGCGCAGGACCGCGGCCTGATCCGCTCGGCCGGCCGGCTGGCCGAGGAGCGCGACGACGTCACCAGCCGCGGCATGGCCAGGATCAACCTGGAACTGACCACCAAGGTGCTGGAGGACGCCGGGATCCCGTACATCCTGCTGCGGGCCGACGGCGTCGCGTACCGGCTGGCGGTGGCCGTCGAGGACCGCGAGCGGGTGATCGAGGCGCTGGCCGGCGCGCTGCACGGCCGGCCCGTCTACGCCGAGCTGCTGGGGCCGCGCACCGCCGCGCCCGGCGCCGTGCTGGCCGAGCGGCTGCGGGGGGTGGGCGAGGTCGCGGGCCTGCGGGTGTTCAAGCCGATCACCAGCGCCAGCCGGACCCTGCGGTACGGCCCGGTGTACGGCTGCAGCGTGGAGTTCTGGATGACCGACGAGGAGGACGGCTGGCGGGTGACGCCGCGCGGCGCGACCCTCCTCGGCAAGCGGCTGCCCTCGCTGGAGCCGACCGCGAAACTGCGGGTGGGCGACCGCGACTACCCGACGCTGGCCCAGTTCACCAAGACCCTGATGTGGGAGGTCGACTTCCCGGTCGACGTGGTCTACACGTGGGTGGACGACACGGATCCCGCCTGGCGGGAGCGGCGCAACGCGACCAGGCGGGCGCACGGCATGCCCGTGCACAAGGCGGACGACGGTGCGCAGCGGTTCCGCAACCGGGACGAACTGCGGTACTCGCTGCGGTCGCTGGAGATGTTCGCGCCCTGGGTGCGCACCATCTACCTGGTGACGGACGATCAGGTGCCGAGCTGGCTGGACACCTCCCAGCCGGGCGTGAAGGTCGTCTCGCACCGGGAGATCTTCGCCGACAGCTCGTGGCTGCCGACGTTCAGCTCGCACGCCATCGAGAGCCAACTGCACCGCATCGAGGGCCTGTCCGAGCACTTCCTGTACCTGAACGACGACGTGTTCATCGGCCGCCCGGTGGGACCCGAGGCGTTCTTCCTGAGCAACGGCGCCGCGAAGTTCTTCCGCTCGCCGACGACGGTGCCGCCCACCGAGCTGTCGGACGACGACGAGGCCTACTTCGCCGCCGCGAAGAACAACCGGGCGCTGCTGGAGAAGGCGTTCGGCCGGGTGGCCACCCACAGCTTCCTGCACACGCCCCACGCCCTGCGCCGCAGTGTGCTGGCGGAGATCGCGGAGCGGTTCCCGCAGGAGGTGTCGCGTACGGCGGCCAACCCGTTCCGGTCCGCCTCCGACCTGTCGATCACGTCGTCGCTGCACCACCACTACGGCTACCTGACCGGCACGAGCGTGCCGTCGCAGATCTCGTGCAGCTACGTCAACGCCGGCAACTACGAGCACCACTCGGTGCTGAGCCGCCTGCTGGCCACCCGCGGCAACGACGTGTTCTGCATCGGCGAGTCGCCGGACGCCGAGGTGCCGGCCGAGGAGCAGGACCGGGTGCTGCGGGCGTTCCTGAGCGCCTACTTCCCGGTGCGCTCGCGCTTCGAGCGCGACTGAGCGACCCGCTTCGAGCGCGACCGGGCGACCGGAGCGGACGACGAGGGCCCCGGGGCGGCGCGACCGCCCCGGGGCCCTCGTGCGCGCTCGGAGTCCGCTTGCGCGCTCAGAGCCCGGCGTTGCCGGCCAGTTGCCTGCCGCCGCGTTCGCCGTCCTGGTCCGTGCCCTGCCCGCCGCCGTCCGCCGACCGGCCCGGCCGGGGCTTCTCGAACGGGCTAGGCACCGGGAAGTACGCCTCCAGGAACGGCGTGATCAGGTCCTTCTGCCCCTGCACGTCGTGTCCCGTCGAGGTGGTGTCGTTCACGCAGAACACGGTCTTGTCGCGGTTGGCGAGCAGCCGGCCGAGCCGGGCGTCGGTCCACGGGTGCGCCAGGTCGAAGTACATGTACGGCAGGTCGGACGGTATCGCGCGCCGGGTGTGGAAGGCGTAGTAGTGGTGCAGCGAGGACGCTATGGAGATGTCGGTCACGCTGCGGAAGCGGCTGGCGGCCGTCGCCCGCCACTCGTCGGGCCACTCGGTCTCGATCTCGGCCAGGACGCTGCGCCGCAGCGCGTGCGGCATGTGCTTCATCTTCTGCACCAGCACCGTGCCGTAGCGCTCCTCGATCAGCCGCCGGTTGTTCTTGCCCGCGGCGGCCACCGGCGGGTCGTCGGTGGTCTTCTCACCGAGCGGCACCAGGGCGGGCGAAGGGAAGAACTTGGTCAGGCCGTTGGCCAGGAAAAAGTCCTGGGGGGTGACCTCGTTGCCCAGGAGCACGTCGTCGTTGAAGTACAGGAAGTGCTCGGACAGGCCGTCGATGCGGTGCAGCTGGCTCTCTATCGCGTGCGAGTTGAAGGTGGGCAGCGAGGAGCCGGACGCGAAGATCTCCTTGTGGCTGACCACCCGGATGCCGGGGACCGTCGGGTCCAGCCACTCGGGCTTCTGGTCGTCGGTGACCAGGTACACCGTGCGCACCCACGGGGCGTACATGTGCAGGGAGCGCAGCGAGTAGCGCAGTTCGTCCCGGCTGAGGTAGCGGGCGGCGTTGGCGGCCTCGGCGTGGTAGCTCTCGCCGGAGAACTCCGCGCGGCGCCTGAGCCAGGCCGGGTCGGAGCCGTCCACCCACGTGTAGACCACGTCGATGGGGAAGGGCACCTCCTCGGTGGCGCGGATGGCGAAGTGCTCCCGGGTGCGGACCTCGAAGCGCGGGGCGGTGCCGGTGGGGTCGTTGTCGACGCGCGGGGCGAGGTCGGTGAAGAACTCCTCCGGCGCGTCCACGGTCCGCGAGTCCGCGGGGACGGCCGCGGCCAGTCTGCCGGGCCTGGGCGCCTCCAGGAGGCCGTCCTCGGTCTTCCAGAACTCCACGTCGCAGCCGTAGCGGGTGCCCAGCGCGAGCTGCCCGGTCTCGTCGGTCCGGTACCAGGTCAGGCGGATCACGTCGGTCTTGGCGAGCCGCCGCCACACCACAGGCTCGTAGCCGGGCACCGATGCCTCGGGCACCGGCTTGTTGCCGTCGACGACGGTGACGTAGCCGGGTTCCGCCGCGCACAGTTCGGCGAGCGCGGCCAGCACGGCGGCGCGGTCGGCGGCGTGGACGGCGACCGCGGCGGCGGTGTCCGACCTGCCCCGTACGCAGAAGTGGTCGAGGCCGGCGCCGTCCAGGCAGCGCAGTACGGCATCGAGGTTGGCCCGGCGGGCCGCCAGCGGGGTCGCGCCGGGCATCACCAGGGCGATCTTCGCCTCGGCGCCGACGGTCACCACCGTGCGGTTCCCGCCCTCGAGAAGTGTCTGGTGCCGCCTGCCGACCCGGGCGGCGCGCACCCGTTCGGCCGCGGCGGTGGCTCCGGCGATTCGCAGCTTCACCTGCTTTCGCAGATCGGCGTCGACTCGTGAGGCGATTGCCCGGCGGGCCCCTTCCGGAACGGCTCTGCGGTAGACCCCCAGCAGCCGAGGCGCTTCTGGATTGCGCACGACGGGCCCCCCTCCCCTTTCGATTACCGGCGTTTGCGGCACCGGCGTCCCTGACCATTACCTGACGGATGCAAAATCTACGGCCGATGTTAACTCAGTCGTTCCATCACATTTTCGGGACCCGGGTGAAACGGGAGGCAGGACACCCCGCGGGAACGTCCACAGGGGGTTCGGCGCACGGCGTCGGGTGCGCGGGGAACGTCCGCCCGGCGTTGCGTGCACGGGCTCGGTGCGCCGGGTTCGGTGCGCCGGGTTCGGTGTACGGGGAGGCTACTTGCGCAGCAGCCTGCGCAGCCGGCCGCCGGCGACACGGCGGGCGCCCTGCACGCCGTCCGCGACCCGCAGCACCAGCGCGCGGCCCGGCGCGACGTGCGTCTGCACCAGCAGCACCCGGCCGGTGGGGCGGAACACGGCGGCCCGGCGCGCCTCCTGGCCGTCGGCGGCCCGCACCTCGACGGGGGTGCGCTCGGCGGTGCCCGCGTACCGGATCCGCGCCCGGATCTCCCAGACGGCCACCCGCCCGCCGCGGGCCAGGTCCGCGGTGTCGACGCGGACCGCGGCGGTCCAGCCGGAGCGCTCGCCGATCAGCGGGCCCTCGACGCCGATCGCGGGCCCGGTCGTGCCGCGCTCGGTGAGCTCCACCAGCAGCGACACCGGACGCAGCGCGGCGAGCCGCCCGTACAGCTCGTGCACGCGCAGCGACAGCCGGGTGCGGGCGCCCGCCTTGATCCGGCCCTCCACGGTCACCGGCAGCTGCGCCGGCCCGAGTTCGCCCAGGTCGGGGGGCGGTACGGTGCCGTACGGGGGGATGAGGCGCGGCGGGCGGGCGGCCAGCTCGACCAGCCGGCCCGTGCCGGCGGCGCCCGGCTCCGGCTCGTCCGCGCCGGGCGCGGTCAGCGCGCGGACCATCCACCGCGACGTCACGGCGGCCAGCGCGAGGGCCTCCTTGTCGAACCCGGCCACGTAGTCCCGGGTGATCTGCCACCAGCCGGAGACGTAGCCGGCCGGCCGCCGCGGGAGCTCCCGCACGTAAAGGGGCAGGTCGTAGTCGAGGAACTTCGCCTGGGCGGCCTCGGCGAGGCCGTACATGCCCGCGTCGCGCAGGGTGTCGACCACGCCGCGGTGGGCGGCGATGCGGTGCCGCCAGTTGGCGAGCTCCGCGCGGCGCAGCGAGATGGACGGGCGGTCGGCCTCGCGGCGCACGTTCCACACGTAGACGGGCGCGTCGGTGAGGGCGATCCGCGGGCGGGCGGCGTAGACGCGGGCGGTGAAGACGAAGTCCTCGTAGTGGAAGGCGCCGTCGGGGAAGGTGACGCGGCGCTCGCGCAGGAAGGCGGTGCGGTACAGCTTGTTGACCGACAGGGTGTCCCACAGCAGTTCTGGGTGGTCCTCGATGCCGGTGACGACCGTGCCGAGCAGGGGGGCGCCGTCGCCGTAGACGCGCCGCGCCCACAGCGTCTCACGGCCGGCGGGCAGTTCGCGGCGGACCGCCCGGCCCGCCGTCACGTCGGCGCCCCGCTTCTCGGCGACGGGCAGCAGGGCTTCGACCGCGCCCGGCGCGAGGACGTCGTCGCTGTCGAGGAAGAGCAGGTAGGGCGTTCGGACCGCGCCCAGGCCGTCGTTGCGCGGCGTTCCGCAGCCGCCGCTGTTCGTGGTCCGGGTCAGCACCCGCACCCGCGGCTGCGCCCGCGCGATCTCGGCGAGCACGTCGGGGGTGGCGTCGGTCGAGCAGTCGTCGACGACGATCACCTCACCGACCTCGTCCCCCTGGGCCAGTGCCGACCGTACGGCCTCGGTGACATGCTCGGCGTCATTGAATGTGATCACGACGACGCTGACACGTGCCTTCAAGGGGCCTCACTTCTGCACTTCACTTCCGCGATCTTCTTCGGGGCCACAGAGTATTGATTACCGCATTCGGTTGCCCACGCCGCGGTGAACTCTTCCGGTTTCCATTCGGACGCCTTGTTGAACATTGAGCGCCCGTACGACAAGCGCCCGGTTACCCGGCTCTGTGCGCCCTACTCTGGCGAAACAGCGCGGGATGCGCCACGCCTCGCCCCTTCCGTACCGACGGTACGGCGCAGAAAGTGACCCTGAGACTCATGCGACTGTCGATCGTAGTGCCGTGCTACAACGAGGAAGCCGTCATCGAGCGGTTCGACGCACGGATCCGCGAGACCCTGCAGACCCTGCCGGTCGAGTACGAGCTGTGCTACGTCGACGACGGCAGCCGTGACGCCACCCTGCAACGCCTGCGCGCCCTGGCCGACGGCCGCCAGGCCACCACCCGCTACGTCTCCTTCAGCCGCAACTTCGGCAAGGAGGCCGGCATCCTGGCCGGCCTCAAGGAAGCCACCGGAGACGCCGTCGTCATCATGGACGCCGACCTGCAGCACCCGCCCGAGCTCATCGCGCGCATGCTGGAGCTCTACCAGGCCGGCCACGACCAGATCATCGCCCGGCGCACCCGCGAGGGCGACAAGCCCCTGCGCACCGCCCTCAGCCGCCTGTACTACCGCATGGTCAACACGTGGGTCGACGTCGAGCTCACCGACGGGGTCGGCGACTTCCGCCTGCTCTCCCGCCGCGCCACCGACGCCCTGCTGGCCATGCCCGAGTACAACCGCTTCTCCAAGGGCCTGTTCTCCTGGATCGGCTACGACACCGTCACGTTCGACTACCACAACGCCGCCCGTGAAGCGGGCGAGACGAAATGGCGTTTCGGCGCGCTGGTCAACTACGGAATCGACGGCCTGATCTCCTTCAACAACCGCCCCCTGCGCCTTGCCATCTACACCGGCCTGGCACTGGCCTCCGTCGCGGCCGTCTACGCCGTCGTCATCACCGTCCTGGCCATGATCCAGGGACCCGACGCCCCCGGTTACGTCACCCTCCTCGTCGCCGTCACCGGCCTGGGCGGCCTGCAAATGCTCATGCTCGGCCTCATCGGCGAATACATCGGCCGCATCTACTACGAGACCAAACGCCGCCCCCACTACCTGGTCAAGGAAACCAACACCGCGGGGACCTTCACCGGAACGGCACGGCACGCGGGGCGGCACGAGGCACGGCCGGAGACGCGGCACGAGGGACGGCACGACGCCGGGGCGGGAGCGGGGGCGGCGGCACCGGTTCCGCCGCGGAGGGAGCAGCGGGTCTCGTCGCCGCTGGAGCTGCGTTGACGGGGAGCCACGCCAGGCCGCACCCTGCGGGGGTGCGCCGGTCCTTCCTCACGCCCCAGCGCATGCAGGTGGTCCGTTTCGCGCTGGTCGGTGTCGTCAACACCGCCACGTTCTACGGCTTCTACCTGGCGCTGCACCCGTGGCTGCCGTACTTCCTGGCGTACACGTGCGCGTTCGTGCTGAGCATGATCGGCTCGTTCTTCCTCAACACCTATTTCACCTACCGCACCCGGCCGACGTGGCGGAAGTTCCTGCTCTTCCCGCTCACCAACCTCACCAACTACGTGGTGACGAGCGTCGGTGTCTTCGTCCTGGTGGAATGGGTGCACATGAACGACAAGATCGCGCCGCTGGCGGCGGCCGCCGCGGCGATCCCGTTCACGTACGTGCTGTCCCGGCGGATCCTGACCGCCAAGGAGGGCGGCAGGTCGTCCGACCTTGCCCCGGACGACCTGCCGCGCGAACCGCTGTCGACGCGCTGAGGCCGCCGCACGGACGCCCGGGGAACGAACGTCCCGGAGGCGTCGCCCGGGTGGGGCGGTCCCCCGGTCGAGGGGGTCCGCCCGGGCGCGACCGCCTCCCTCAGGCGAGGAGGTCCGCCCGTACGGACCGGCCCCCTCAGGCGAAGGGGTCGAAGCCGCGGTACTCCTGCTCCGCCTCGTCGCGCTCCGCTTGGCGTTCGCGGCGGCGGGTGGCGGCGGGGCGGGGGGCGTCCAGGCGGTGGTCCTCGCCGCGGCGGCCGAGCATCTCGGCGCCCGCGGCCAGCGAGGGCTCCCAGTCGAAGACGACCGCGTCCTCATCGGGGCCGATGGCGACACCGTCGCCGGGCTTGGCGCCGGCCTTGAGGAGTTCGTCCTCGACACCCAGGCGGTTCAGCCGGTCGGCGAGATAGCCCACGGCCTCGTCGTTGTTGAAGTCCGTCTGCCGGACCCAGCGCTCGGGCTTCTCACCGCGGACCCGGAAGAACTCACCCTCGTGGGTGACGGTGAAGCCCGCGTCGTCCACTGCCTGCGGCCGGATCACGACACGGGTGGCCTGCTGGGCCGGCTGGGCCGCGCGGTGCTCGGCGACGATCTTCGCGAGCGCGTACGACAGCTCCTTCAGGCCCTCGTGCGAGACGGCGGACACCTCGAAGACCTGGTAGCCGCGCGCGAGCAGCTCGGGCCTGATCATGTCCGCGAGGTCGCGCCCGTCGGGCACGTCGATCTTGTTGAGGGCCACCACGCGCGGCCGGTCCTCCAGTCCCGCCCCGTACGCCCGCAGTTCCGCCTCGATCACGTCGAGATCGCTCACCGGGTCGCGGTCGGACTCCAGCGTCGCGGTGTCCAGCACGTGCACCAGCACCGAGCAGCGCTCGACGTGCCGCAGGAACTCCAGGCCCAGCCCGCGCCCTTCGCTGGCGCCGGGAATCAGCCCCGGCACGTCGGCGACGGTGTAGACGGTCGCGCCGGCCGTCACCACGCCGAGATTGGGCACCAGCGTGGTGAACGGGTAGTCGGCGATCTTCGGCTTGGCGGCCGACATCACCGAGATCAGCGACGACTTCCCGGCGCTGGGGTACCCCACCAGCGCCACGTCCGCCACCGTCTTCAGTTCGAGCACGATGTCGCCGCTGTGCCCCGGCTCGCCCAGCAGCGCGAAGCCGGGCGCCTTGCGGCGGGCCGAGGCGAGCGCGGCATTGCCGAGGCCGCCGCGGCCGCCCTGGGCGGCGATGTAGGCGGTGCCCTGGCCGACCAGGTCGGCCAGCACGTTGCCGTGCTTGTCCATCACCACCGTGCCGTCGGGCACCGGCAGCACCAGGTCGGTGCCGTCCTTGCCGGAGCGGTTGCCGCCCTCCCCCGGCTTGCCGTTGGTGGCCTTGCGGTGCGGGCTGTGGTGGTAGTCCAGCAGCGTCGTGACGTCCTGGTCGACGACAAGGATCACGTCGCCGCCGCGCCCGCCGTTCCCGCCGTCGGGCCCGCCGAGCGGCTTGAACTTCTCCCGGTGCACGGAGGCGCAGCCGTGGCCCCCGTTGCCCGCGGCGACGTGCAGTTCGACGCGGTCCACGAAGGTGGTCATGGTGGCTTTTCCTCCAGATGCGGTACGGGGTTGTGACGGCGAAGGCGGACCCGCGTCCCGGACGACGTACGAACCGGGAGGCGAGGTCCGCCCTCTAGGAGTTCCGCGTGGCCTGGGCTCAGGCGGCGGGAACGATGTTCACGACGCGACGGCCGCGCTTCGTGCCGAACTCGACCGCACCGGCCGACAGCGCGAACAGCGTGTCGTCCTTGCCGATGCCGACGCCGGAACCCGGGTGGAAGTGGGTGCCGCGCTGGCGGACGATGATCTCACCGGCGTTGACGACCTGACCGCCGAAGCGCTTCACGCCGAGCCGCTGAGCGTTGGAGTCGCGACCGTTCCGGGTGGACGATGCGCCCTTCTTGTGTGCCATCTCTCCTCAGTCCCTTACTTCGCAGCCGTGGGGATGCCGGTGATCTTCAGCGCCGTGTACTGCTGGCGGTGACCCTGCCGCCGGCGGTAACCGGTCTTGTTCTTGTAGCGCAGGATGTCGATCTTCTGGCCCTTGTGGTGATCCACGATCTCGGCCTCGACCTTGATCCCGGCCAGCACCCACGGGTCGCTCGTGACGGCCTCGCCGTCCACGACGAGCAGCGTCGAGAGCTCGACCGCGTCACCGACCTTGCCGGTGGGAATCCTGTCAACCTCGACGATGTCGCCGACGGCCACCTTGTGCTGGCGGCCACCGCTACGCACGATCGCGTACACGCGGAACTCACTCTCTCGCTCGAATCGGACCCCGGATGCCAGCCGCCCCATGACGCGCGTCGGGAGGCCTCTCCCGGCCGACCGCCGGGAGGAAGGTGCTCAGGGGTAGGCGCACAAACGCCGAAGGTCAAGACTACGGAAGCGCCTCCTGCGGGGTCAAATTGACCCCGGTTCGCCGGGAGCGCCCCCGAGGGACGGCCCCGGTTCACCGCGAGCAGCCGTCCACCGGCCGGCGGGGAGTTGTACGTGGCCCCACCGGCCGGCCGGCGGGACGGCGGCCGGACGCGACACCGCGGGCCGACGAGCGGCCGGACCTGGCCCACCATTGGCGAGGGCCGGACATTGCCGCTGGTCCGGGCGAGGGGGCGGACACGGTCCACTGTCGGCGGCGGCCTGACGCGGCCGACCCACCGACGGTCGCCCCGACGCGGCCGACCCACCGACGGGATCGGGCCGCGGTCGTCGACCACCCTTGCGGGCGGTCACGACGCGCGGCCCGGTCGCCGGCCGGTCGCGGGGTTGCCCCGGACTCACTCCGCCGTCGAAGCCGCCTTCTTCGTCGCGGCCTTCTTCGCCGACGTCTTCTTCGCCGTCGTCGTCTTCGCGGCCGCCTTCTTCGCCGTCGCCTTCTTGGCCGCGGCCTTCTTCGCCGTCTTCTTGGCCGCCGTCTTGCGCGCGGCGCGCTTCTTCGGCTCGGCGGAGTCGGCGAGCTCGGCGGAGTCGGCCGGCTCGGCGCCGCCGGGCGCGGCCTCGCCCTCGGGGGCCTGCCCGGCGTTGGGCACCACGACGACCGCGGCGTCCTCGCCGGCCGGGGCGACCGTACGGGTGGCACGGCGGCGCGGACGGGCCGGGGGCTCCGTGGAGACCTCCGGCTCCGGCTCGGCGGGCGCCGCGGCAGGGGCGTCCGCGCGCTCGGGACCCACGACGACGATCGCCGCTTCCTGGGCCGCCGGGGGCGAACCGGCGGGCGCGGTGGCCTTGCGCGTGGCGCGCCGGCGGGGGCGGGCGGGGGCCGCGGTCGCGACCTCCGGCTCGGCCTCCGGCTCGGGCTCGGCCACCGGCTCGCTCACCGGGACGACCACGACGGCCGGCTCCGGCTTACGGTCGGACACCGCGGGCGCGCCCGCGGGCGCGGTGACCTTGCGGGAGCCGCGCCGGCGCCTGCCGCGACCGCCGTTGGCCGCCGCCTCGGCCTCCGCGGCGGTCCCGAACCACTCCTCCTCGGGGTCGCCGATCGCCGGCACCAGGTCCGACTCGCCGACCTCGATCGGCTCCAGCTCGGGCAGCTCCTCGATCTCCTCGATCTCCTCCAGCTCCCCGGCCAGGGCCGCCGCCGGTTCCTCGGCCGCCTCGACCTCCGCCACGGCCGCCTCGGCCGCGGGCTCCAGCACGTGCTCGTGCTCGTGCTCGGCGGCACCGGCGCCGCGACCGCCGCGGCGCTTGCGCTTGCCGCCGCCGCCCGTGGTCGTCGCCTGGTCCATGTGGACGATGACGCCGCGTCCGTTGCAGTGCACGCACGTCTCGGAGAAGGACTCCAGCAGCCCCTGCCCGACCCGCTTGCGGGTCATCTGCACCAGGCCGAGCGAGGTCACCTCGGCCACCTGGTGCTTGGTCCGGTCCCGGCCCAGGCACTCCAGCAGCCGCCGCATCACCAGGTCGCGGTTGGACTCCAGCACCATGTCGATGAAGTCGATGACCACGATGCCGCCGAGGTCGCGCAGCCGGAGCTGGCGGACGATCTCCTCGGCCGCCTCCAGGTTGTTGCGGGTGACGGTCTCCTCCAGGTTGCCGCCCTGGCCGGTGAACTTCCCGGTGTTGACGTCGACCACGACCATGGCCTCGGTCTTGTCGATCACCAGCGAACCGCCGGACGGCAGCCACACCTTGCGGTCGAGCGCCTTGAGCAGCTGCTCGTCGATCCGGTACGTGGCGAAGACGTCCACGTCGGAGGTCCAGCGCGAGAGCCGGTCGGCGAGGTCGGGCGCCACGTGGGACACGTACTCGTGCACCGTGTCCCAGGCGTCGTCGCCACTGACGACGACCTTGGAGAAGTCCTCGTTGAAGATGTCCCGGACCACCCGCACGGTCATGTCCGGCTCGCCGTACAGCAGCGTGGGCGCGTTGCCGGTCTTGGCCTTCTTCTGGATGTCGGTCCACTGGGCCTGGAGCCGCTCGACGTCGCGGCGCAGCTCGTCCTCGCTGGCCCCCTCGGCCGCGGTGCGCACGATGACGCCCGCGTCCTCGGGGACGATCTTCTTCAGGATGGTCTTCAGCCGGGCCCGCTCGGTGTCGGGCAGCTTGCGGCTGATGCCGGTCATCGAGCCCTCGGGCACGTACACCAGGTACCGGCCGGGCAGCGAGACCTGGCTGGTCAGGCGGGCGCCCTTGTGGCCGATCGGGTCCTTGGTGACCTGGACGAGCACCGGCTGGCCGGACTTCAGGGCGGACTCGATCCGGCGCGGACCGCCGGACAGGCCGAGCGCCTCGAAGTTGACCTCGCCGGCGTAGAGCACGGCGTTGCGGCCCTTGCCGATGTCGACGAAGGCGGCCTCCATCGACGGCAGCACGTTCTGGACCTTGCCCAGGTAGACGTTGCCGACGTAGCTGGTGGCCTGCTCCTTGTTGACGTAGTGCTCGACGAGGACGTCGTCCTCCAGCACGCCGATCTGGGTGCGGTCGCCGTTCTGCCGGACCACCATGACCCGCTCGACCGCCTCGCGGCGGGCCAGGAACTCGGCCTCGGTGATGATCGGCACGCGGCGGCGGCCCTGCTCGCGCCCTTCGCGGCGGCGCTGCTTCTTGGCCTCCAGACGGGTCGAGCCCTTGATGGACTGCACCTCGTCCACGCCGGTGCCGCCTTCGGCGCGCTGGCGCGGTTCGCGGACCTTGACCACCGTGCGCTCCGGGTCGTCCGCGGACGTCTCCTCGGCGGCGGCGTCGCTGCCGCGGCGACGGCGACGGCGACGACGACGGCTGGAGGCGCTGGAGGGGGTGCCGTCCTCCTCGCCGTCCTCCGCATCCTCGTGCTCCTGCTCGGCCTCGGTCTCGTCCTCGCCGTCCTCGTCGGCGGACGACTCGCCGTGCTCGGCGGCCTCGCCGCGCCGACGGCGGCGGCCACCGCGGCGGCGGCGACGCGAGGGACGCTCCTCGGCGCCCGTCTCCGCCTCGGCCTCGGCCTCGATCTCCGCGGCTTCCTCGTCGAGGTCGGTGTCGGCGGCGGTCTCGGCCTCCGGCTCGTCGGCCGGGGTCGTGCCCGTGAACGCCTGCTCGCCCGGGCCGCGACGGCGGCGGCGACGGCGCGAGGGGCGCTCCTCGGTCTCCTCCGCGTGGTCACCGCGCTCGGCGTGCTTCTCGGCTTCGTCGCGCCCGCTCTGCTCCTCGGCTTCTCCGTGCCCGGCGGGCTCCTCGGCGGCCGGCTGCCCGGCGCCGGCCTGCGGGGCCTGGAACACGGGCGCCTGGAAGACGGCCATCGCGGGGCGTACGGCGCGTCGCCGCCCGCGTCCCGTGGGCTCCGCCGGCTCGCCGCGCTGCTCGGCCCGCGCGCCCCCTTCGGTGCGCACGTCGATCGCCACGGACTCGGCGGGCACGTCGAAGGCCGTCGAGAGGGCGATCACCGCCTCGGCGGTGGCCTCCTCGATCGTCTCGCCGTAGCCGCGGATCTCGTAGGCGTCGTCGACCTCGACCGTCCAGTGGTCGCCGTCGCGCAGGGCGATGCCGGTGTACGCGCGGGCTTCCGGCGCGGGCTGCCCGGCCTCCGGCTCCTTGGGCGCGAGCGCTCCGGACTTCAGCCGGCGCGAACCCTCGCCCGCGGAGAAGGTGGGCAGCGGGGCGGTCCTGCGGGCGCCCCGGCCGCGTCCGGCGGCGGGCGCGGGCGCCTCGGCCGGGGTCGGCTCGGGCGCGGGGGCGGGCTCGGCGGCCTTACGGGTCGCCCGGCGCCGCGTCCGCCCGGTCGCGGCCTCCTCCTCGGCGGCGGGCGCCTCGGTCACGGCGGCGGCCGCTTGCTCGGCGGGCGCGGGGGCGGAGGCCGCCCGCGTCGCCCGGCGCCGCGTCCGCGCGGGAGCGGCCTCGCTCTCGGCGGCAGGCACCTCGGCCTCAGCGGCGGGGGCGGAGGCCGCACGGGTCGCCCGGCGCCGCGTCCGCGCGGGCGCCGCCTCGCTGTCGGCAGCGGGCGCCTCGGCCTCGGCAGCCGGGACGACGACCTCCGCCTCGGCAGGAGCACCCGCGGGCGCCGTCGCCTTACGCGTCGCCCGACGCCGCGTACGCGCGGGAGCAGCCTCCTCCTCGGCCACAGGCGCCTCGGCTTCGGCAGCCGGGACGACGGCTTCGGCCTCAGCGGCCGTCTTACGCGTGGCACGGCGCGTCCTGGCGGGCGCCGCTTCGGCCTCGGCCTCGGCAGCCGGGACGACGACCTCCGCCTCGGCAGGAGCACCCGCGGGCGCCGTCGCCTTACGCGTCGCCCGGCGACGCGTACGCGCGGGAGCAGCCTCCTCCTCGGCCACGGGCACCTCGGCCTCGGCAGCCGGGACGACGGCTTCGGCCTCGGCAGGGGCACCGGCAGGGGCCGTCGGCTTACGGGTCGCCCGACGCCGCGTACGCGCGGGAGCGGCCTCCTCCTCGGCGGCAGGCGCCTCGGCCTTAGCGGCAGGGGCGGGCTGCGTGGGTTCGGCGGCGCTTTCGGCCGTGTCGGATGCGGTGGCCTTGCGGGTCGTACGGCGCCGCTTGGGCGCGGCCTCGTCAGCCGCGGGTGCCTCGGGGCTCTCGGCGGACGCCTCAGCGGCGGACGTGGTCGCCTTGCGGGTGGTACGGCGCCGGGTCCGCGCGGGCGCGGCCTCGCCCTCGGCAGCGGGCTCGGCGACGCCGCCGGCGGCCGTCACCTCGGCGTTCCCGCCACTCTCGGTGCCGGCCGGTGGTCCGGCGGGGCGGGACGCGGCACGACGGCGGCGGCGCGGGGCCGCGCTGTCCTCGGCCGCGGAAGCGGCGGAGGCGGCGTCAGGGGTCTCGGGGGTCCGACCTTGAACGGTGGAATCGGTCTCGGGCATTCGGGCTGTGCTCCCGTCATGCTCCCGGGCGCCGTGCCGTCGGCCGGGGCGGCCTGCCGCTTGGTTGCGCGGTGCCGCCCTCCGCCGGGCGCGGGCGCCGCACGGGAGCTGTTGTCTCGCTCGTCGGGCCGCCCTCGCGGAACCGACGAAAGTCTCATGTGGTCAGCGGCGCCGGACCCGGGTGGCTCCCGGTCTCGTCGGCGTCGCGTCGACGGCGTACCTACACGGAACCGGCAGGCACCGCCACGGCGTCGCGATCGTTCGCGAGCGGGTCGGTGACCGTGCCGGACTCCTCGTCGAGCGGCCCCTGCGCCAGCCTGGTCACCGCTGCGGGGACCGGCGGCGCGAGGTCGGCCGTCGCCTGGAGGCCGGACAGTACGTCGTCGGGCCGTACGGCAGGTGTCAGGTGCCGCACAACCAGCCGCAGTATCGCACAAGCGCGGTCCCGCGGCCCATCGCCTCCCCCTACTGCCGGGTCCGCGCCCTCCGTCTCGACGCCGTCGGCGACCTCGAGGCGGGTGACGGCGGACCGGCAGTCGAAGGTGCGCATGCCGTTCTTGGTGCTGCGCCGCACCTCCACGGTGTCCGCGGCGAGGAACGCGGCGACCGCCCGCCGCGCCTGCGCCGGCTCGACACCTTCGAGCCGCAGCTCCCAGACCGACGCCTCCAGGCGCTCGGCGAGGCCCGGGGTACGGGCCTCGACCGCCTCGATGACGTCCAGTCCGGCGGGCAGCGACTCGTCGAGCAGGAGCCTGAGCTCCTCCGGGTCCCGCGCCTGGGCGAGCGCGATCTCCAGGTATTCCGCCTCACTGCCGACGCCGGTGGGTGCGGCGCCCGCGTACGACACCTTGGGGTGGGGGGTGAAGCCCGCCGAGTACGCCATCGGCACGTCGGCGCGGCGCAGTGCCCGCTCGAAGGCGCGCTGGAAGTCGCGGTGGCTGGTGAACCGGAGGCGGCCGCGCTTGGTGTAACGCAGGCGGATGCGCTGCACCGCGGGTGCGGGCGGCGGGCCTTCGGGCTGTCGCTTGCCCAGTGTCGTTCAGTCCCTCGTCGTGTGTGTGCGGCTCGTACGAGTGCGGTACGGCTGTCCCGCACCGCATGTCCAAGGTTACGCCGCGTCGCGCCCCAGTATCCGCCGCTGCCGCGCCCCCTGTGGAAAACCGCCGCCGATCCCGGTGCGCCGCGCCGGTCGCCGCCCCGAGGTTCGCGCGTGCGGGTCGTGCGGCTGGGCCGTCCGGCGCATGAGGCGCGGCGCCCGCGGCGGGACGGGGTAGCGGTGGCGGTGAACCGCCGGGCCACCTGACAACTTACGGAGCACCCCATGCGCTCGCCGCGTACCACCGCGCGTACCACCCTCACCGTCACGGCCGCGGCCGCTCTGGGCGCCGCGGCCGTCCTCCTCCTGCCCGCCGCCGTACCGCGGGCCCAGGCCCAGGTCCGCGCCCCGGAGGCCCTGCCCGGCGCGGCCCGGTCGTCCGCACCGCCCCGCACGGAGGCCGGCTCGCAGGAGTACGTCGAGTACACGATCGCCATGGACGACATCCAGGTGCGCGGCACCCTCGACCCCGGCAGCCTGGCCGTCACCAACACCACGTCCGTCCGCATCCCGGGCACCGGCCCCCGCAGCGGCTGGCGGGCCACCCCCACCGTGTCCGGCAACCTCGGCAAGGGCGTCACCTCCATCGTGCGCCTGCCCCCCGAAGCGACCGGCACCGTCCGCCTCTACGCGGACGGCGACGAGGTGCGGGCCGCCGTCGACACCACCATCGCGGGCCGGCACAGCAGATGGGACCGGGTGCTGTTCACGCTCTAGCGGTCCATGCCCGGCCCACGCGCCGGTCCACGCGCCGGCCCTGTCCTCCCCCGCACGACGGCCGCCCCGCCGCCGCAGACGCACCGGCCGCGGGGCCGCCGCGTGGTCGGCGCCCCCTGGAAGGGGCGGCACGCCCCCGGGCCCGCAGAACCTTCCGAAATCCACCCGAAAGGTTTCGGCGCCCAGACGCACGACCCACCGAACACACACGCAGCCAGCGAGTGCTTCACGCACCCGGCGCACGTGACCGACCTGCGAAGGTGGACCCAACCACCCCCCTATAAGCAGGGTTTCCGCACCCGCCGACACCTCCCGCCATTTCGGTACGAGGTATTGACTGCCCTCTCCCTCCCCAATACCGTGACCGCCGTTTCGGCGATTCGCACGAATGTTTCGAGGACCGGACCGGACGTCAGCGGTGGAGGCCCGATGGGGCGCAGCGCACGTACCCGTACCGCCGCATCCGTACCCCCGCATCCCTACCGCCGTATGCGTACGGACGCATCCGTACCGCCGCCCGGCCGCACCGCCACGGACCCACCACCGCACACCACCGCACACCACCCGCACCCTTGGCAGCCGATGGAGGCATCTCACTCATGAAGCGAGCATCATCGCTGGTCGGCGTGGCCGTCACGCTGGCCGTCGCGGCGGCGGGCTTCGTCGTCCCGTCGGCGATCGGCGCGGCAGCCGGCAGCGCGACCTCCCGGTCCGCCCGGTCCGACTACGCGACCCCGACCACGGCCGGCGCCCACTGGGTGAACACCTGGACCGCCATGCCGCAACTGACGGAGCCCGGCAACATGCCGCCGGCGCCCTTCACCCAGAGCGACCTCGTCTTCGCCCACACCACCCTGCGCCAGACCGTGCACGTCTCGGTCGGCGGCCGCTACATGCGGCTGCGCCTGTCCAACGCCTTCGGCGGCACCGACCTGCCGATCACGGCCGTATCCGTCGCACGGCCGGCCGGCGGAAAGGCCGGCGTCAGCGCCGTCGAACCCGGCAGCACACACCCCGTCACGTTCGGCGGGAAGCCCGGCATGGACATACCCATGGGCGCCCAGGCGGTCACCGACCCGCTGGACTTCCCCGTCCAGCCGGGAAGCAACCTCACCGTGACCCTCTACCTCGCCGACGGCCAGGCATCGACCAGCATCACCTCGCACCCCGGCTCCCGCACCACCTCCTACATGGTCTCCGGTGACCACCTCGACGACACCGACCTGCCAGGGGCCACCACAGCCGACCACTGGTACTTCCTCAGCGGCCTGGAGGTGTGGTCCAGGAGCAACACCTCTGCCGCCATCATGCTCGGCGACTCCATCACCGACGGCCGCGGCTCCACCACCAACATGAACAACCGCTGGCCCGACCAGCTCCTGGCCCGGCTGCAGTCCAAGCCCGGCACCTCGGACATCGCGATCCTCAACCAGGCGGCCGGCGGCAACCGCATCCTGCACGACGGCCTCGGCCCCAACGCCCTGGCCCGCTTCGACCGCGACGTCCTCGCCCAGAGCGGCGTGAGCTGGCTCCTCGTCTTCGAAGGCGTCAACGACATCGGCACCGCCGACGCCACCGAGGCAGCATCCAAGCAGGTCACGGCCGACCTCATCGGCGCCTACGAGCAGATCATCACCCGCGCCCACGCCCAGGGCCTGCGCGTCTACGGAGCCACCATCACCCCCTTCGGCGGCAACGGCTACGACGACCCGTCCGGCTACCACGAGGCCGCCCGCCAGGCGGTCAACGACTGGATCCGCACCAGCGGCCGGTTCGACGCCGTCGTCGACTTCGACAAGACCGTCCGCGACCCGGCCGACCCCCACCGGCTCGCACCCGCCTACGACGTCGGCGACGGCCTCCACCTCAACCCCGACGGCTACCACGCCATGGCCGACGCCGTCCCCGCCACCCTCTTCCGCCACTCCCCCGCCCCGACCGCCTTCTCCCAGCTCCCGCCGGCCACCACCCACTGACCCCCCGGCGCCACCCGCGCCGGACGACGACAGCCCCGCACCCTCCCCAGGGCGCGGGGCTGTCCCCGTCGTACGACGCCGTCCCGGCAGCCGCCCCCTCAGCCCCCGCCGCCACCCCCGGCCCCGACCCCCGACCCGACGACCGTCAACGGCAGCAACTTCTTCCCGGTCGGCCCCACCTGAATTGACGTGTCCATGGCGGGACACACCCCGCAGTCGAAGCACGGCGTCCAGCGGCAGTCGTCGACCTCCGTCTCGTCGAGGGCGTCCTGCCAGTCCTCCCAGAGCCAGTCCTTGTCGAGGCCGGAGTCGAGGTGGTCCCAGGGGAGGACTTCCTCGTAGGCGCGTTCGCGGGTGGTGTACCAGTCGAGGTCGACGCCCTGGGGGGGCAGGGCGGTCTCGCAGGCGTCGAGCCAGCGGTCGTAGCTGAAGTGTTCGCGCCAGCCGTCGAAGCGGCCGCCGTTGTCGTAGACCTCGCGGATGACGGCGGCCACGCGGCGGTCGCCGCGGGAGAGGAGGCCCTCGATGATGCCGGGCTTGCCGTCGTGGTAGCGGAAGCCGATGTTGCGGCCGTAGCGCTTGTCGGCGCGGATGGCGTCGCGGAGCTTGGTCAGGCGGGCGTCGGTGTCCTCGGCGCCCAGTTGGGGGGCCCACTGGAAGGGGGTGTGCGGCTTGGGGACGAAGCCGCCGATGGAGACGGTGCAGCGGATGTCGTTCTGGCCGGTGACCTCGCGGCCCTTCTGGATGACCTTTCTGGCCATGTCGGCGATCTGCAGGACGTCCTCGTCGGTCTCGGTGGGCAGCCCGCACATGAAGTAGAGCTTGACCTGGCGCCAGCCGTTGCCGTAGGCGGTGGCGACCGTGCGGATCAGGTCCTCCTCGGAGACCATCTTGTTGATGACCTTGCGGATGCGCTCGGAGCCGCCCTCGGGGGCGAAGGTGAGGCCGGAGCGGCGGCCGTTGCGGGTCAGTTCGTTGGCGAGGTCGATGTTGAAGGCGTCGACGCGGGTGGAGGGCAGGGACAGGCCGATCTTGTCGTCCTCGTAGCGGTCGGCGAGGCCCTTGGCGATGTCGGCGATCTCGCTGTGGTCGGCGGAGGACAGCGAGAGCAGGCCGACCTCCTCGAAGCCGGTGGCCTTCAGGCCGCGGTCGACCATCTCGCCGATGCCGGTGATGGAGCGCTCGCGGACCGGACGGGTGATCATGCCGGCCTGGCAGAAGCGGCAGCCGCGGGTGCAGCCGCGGAAGATCTCGACGGACATCCGCTCGTGCACGGACTCGGCGAGGGGGACGAGGGGCTGCTTGGGGTAGGGCCACTCGTCGAGGTCCATGACGGTGTGCTTGGAGACCCGCCAGGGCACGCCGGAGCGGGCCGGTACGACGCGGGCGATCCGGCCGTCGGGCAGGTATTCGACGTCGTAGAACTTGGGTACGTAGACGCCGCCGGTCCTGGCCAGGCGCAGCAGCAGTTCGTCGCGGCCGCCGGGGCGGCCTTCGGCCTTCCAGGCGCGCAGGATGTCGGTGATCTCCAGGACGGCCTGTTCGCCGTCGCCGATGACGGCGGCGTCGATGAAGTCGGCGATCGGCTCGGGGTTGAAGGCGGCGTGGCCGCCGGCGAGCACGATCGGGTCGTCGAGGGTGCGGTCGGCGGCGTCGAGGGGGATGCCGGCCAGGTCCAGGGCGGTGAGCATGTTGGTGTAGCCGAGCTCTGTGGAGAAGCTGACGCCGAGGACGTCGAAGGCGCGGACGGGGCGGTGGGCGTCGACGGTGAACTGCGGTACGCCGTGTTCGCGCATCAGGGCTTCGAGGTCGGGCCACACGCTGTAGGTGCGCTCGGCGAGGACGCCCTCGCGTTCGTTGAGCACCTCGTAGAGGATCATGACGCCCTGGTTGGGCACGCCGACCTCGTAGGCGTCGGGGTACATCAGCGCCCAGCGCACGTCCGCGCTGTCCCAGTCCTTGACGGTGGAGTTGAGCTCGCCGCCGACGTACTGGATGGGCTTTTGTACGTGCGGGAGCAGCGCTTCCAGGCGTGGGAAGACCGACTCGACAGGCATCTCGGTGTCTCTCATGAGCTGGCGGTGGGGTGACCCTCGGTCGCACCCCGAGGCTGCTTGGGGTGACCCTCAAGGGTACCCGAGGCGCTCGCGCCCCTCGGCCCGCCGCCCGCCCCGCCGCCGCCCGCCACCGCCCGCCGCGGCCCGGGCCGCGGGTCAGGCCGACATCGGCCGCTGCATCTTCACCGACTGGAGGAGCCCTATGGCGATGCAGTTGGCGAACATGGAGGAGCCGCCGTAGGAGACGAAGGGCAGGGGGATGCCGGCGACGGGCATGATGCCGAGGGTCATGCCGATGTTCTCGAAGGACTGGAAGGCGAACCAGGCGACGACGCCGGCGGCCACGATCGTGCCGTACAGGTCGGTGGCCGCGCGCGCGATGGCGCAGGCGCGCCAGAGGATGACGCCGATGAGCAGGATGATGAAGGCCGCGCCGACGAAGCCGAGCTCCTCTCCGGCGACGGAGAAGACGAAGTCGGTCTGCTGCTCGGGGACGAACTGGCCGGTGGTCTGGGTGCCGTGGAACAGGCCCTTGCCGAGGAGGCCGCCGGAGCCGATGGCGATACGGGCCTGGCTGGTGTTGTAGCCGACGCCCGAGGGGTCGAGGGCGGGGTTGGCGAAGGCGGCGAACCGGTCGACCTGGTACTGGCTGAGGATGCCGAGCTTCCAGACGGTCAGCGAACCGGCGACGCCGGCCAGGATCAGGCCGAAGACCCAGCGGTTGGATGAGCCGGAGGCCAGCAGGACGCCGAGCACGATGGCGACCAGCACCATGATGGAGCCGAGGTCGGGCATGAGCAGGATGATCATGATCGGCAGGAGGGCGAGCGCCAGTGCCTGCGTCACCGTGCGGTTGTCCGGGTGGGCCTTGTCGCCGGCGTCGACCCGGCCCGACAGCACCATGGCCATGCCGATGATGATGGCGATCTTGACGAACTCCGAGGGCTGCAGGGAGAAGCCGCCGCCGATCACGATCCAGGAGTGGGCGCCGTTGACGGTGGAGCCCAGTGGGCTGAGGACGGCCAGGATGCCCAGGATGGACAGGACGTAGAAGAAGGGCGCGACCCCGCGCATCCTGCGGTGTCCTATGGCCATGGCCCCGGCGGCGAGGCCGAAGCCGATGCCGGCGTTCATCACGTGCCGGATCAGGAAGTAGTAGTGGTCGCCGTGGGTGAGGTTGGTGCGGTTGCGGGTGGCCGAGTAGACCAGGACGGTGCCGATGCCGCACAGCAGGACGGTGGCGAACAGCAGCAGCCAGTCCATCCGGCGCACCACGGAGTCGCGGGCGAACAGCTTGCCGAGGGTGGAGCGTTCGGGTGTGAACCGGCGGATCGAGTAGCCGTGCGCGCTCATGCCGCGTACTTCCTGCCGTAGAGCAGGCGCTCGGTCCTGGTCGGGGTGAGGGCGGCCGGGACGGCGGCGGGGCCGGGCGCGGTGCGCGAGCCGCCGGGCATGGCGAACGGGAGGCCGGCGTCGTAGGAGGCGGGCACGACCACGCCGTCGGAGGAGATCTTCGGCAGTGCCGTGACCGGCTTCGGCATGATGCCCTTCTTGGGGTCGATCTGCGAGCTGTCCTTCTTGATGCCGTACATCGCCTCGTAGATCCGCCGGATGGCGGTACCGGAACCGCCGGAACCGGTACCGGCCTGCGAGATGGTCATCACGACCGTGTAGTCCTTGGTGTACGTGTCCAGCCACGACGTGGTCTGCTTGCCGGCGACCTCGGCGGTACCGGTCTTGGCGTGCAGGGTGATCTTGTCCTGCGGCCAGTTGCCGAACTTCCAGGCGGCGGTGCCGTCGGTGATCACGCCGGCCAGCGCCTTGTTGATGTACTTCAGGGTGTCGGGGCTGTCCGGCAGGTGGCCGACCACCTTGGGCTTGATCGGGGTGACCGTCTTGCCGTCCGGGCTGACCACGGCCTTTCCTATGGTCGGCTGGTAGAGGGTGCCGCCGTTGGCCAGTGCCGCGTAGATCCGGGCCATCTGGACCGGGGTGACCAGGGTGTCGCCCTGGCCGATGGCGTAGTTGACGGAGTCACCGGCGCGCAGCACGGCGCCGTCGGTGCAGTCCTCGCGGTAGATCTGGGCCTGGTAGTCCTCGCGCTTGGTCTTGGCGACCTTGCACCACTCGTCCTTGTTGGCCTTCCAGAAGTCCTTCTTCCACTGCCGGTCCGGGACCCGGCCGGTGACCTCGCCGGGCAGGTCGACGCCGGTCCTGGCGCCGAGGCCGAACTGGTGGGCGGTCCGGTAGAACCAGTCCTTGGGGTGCTTGGGGCTGGTGCCGCCGTCCTTCTGCCACTCGTCGTAGGCCAGGCCGTAGAAGACGGTGTCGCAGGACACCTCCAGGGCCTTGGCCAGCGAGATGTCGCCGAACGACTCGTTCTCGAAGTTCTTGAACTCGCGGTTGCCGATGGTCAGCGACGGGGTGCAGGGGTAGTCGCCGTCGATCGAGTAGCCGGCGTTGACCGCGGCCGAGGTGGAGACCACCTTGAACGTGGAGCCGGGCGCGGACTGGCCCTGGATGGCCCGGTTGAGCAGCGGGTAGTTGGACTTGGTGTCGGTGAGGGCCTTGTAGTCCTTGGCGGAGATGCCGCCCACCCAGGCGTTGGGGTCGTAGGTGGGCGCGCTGGCCATGGCGATGATCTGACCGGTGCGGTTGTCCATGACGACCGCGGCGCCGGAGTCGGCCTTGTAGTTCTCGTGGGTGATCGGGTCGTAGGTCTTGCGGGCCTCGTCCATGGCGGTGGCCAGCTGCTTCTCGGTGACCGCCTGGACGCGCGCGTCGAGGCTGGTGACGAGGGTGCCGCCGGGGACGGCCGGGGTGTCGCCGGCCTTGCCGATGACCCGGCCGAGGTTGTCCACCTCGTAGCGGGTCACGCCGGCCTTGCCGCGCAACTGCTCGTCGTAGGTGTGCTCCAGGCCGGAGCGGCCGATCTGGTCGGAGCGCAGCAGCGGGTTGCCGGTCTTCTCCGAGGCGGCGACCTCGTCGTCGGTGACGGGCGAGAGGTAGCCGAGCACCTGGGCGGCGTTGGAGTGGTCCGGGGAGGCGTAGCGGCGTACGGCGGTGGGCTGGGCGGTGACGCCGGGGAAGTCCTCGCGCCGCTCCATGATCTGCAGGGCCTGCTGGGTGGTCGCGGAGTCGGTGATGGGGATCGGCTGGTAGGGCGAACCGTTCCAGCAGGGCCGCGGGGTGTGCGCGTCGCACAGCCGGACCTTCTGCATGACGTCCTCGGGCTTCATGCCGAGGACGCCGGCCAGCCGGGTGAGCACGGCCTTGCCGTCGTCGGCCTGCTTGAGCAGGTCGGTACGGCTGGCGGAGACCACGAGCCGGGTCTCGTTGTCGGCGAGCGGCACGCCGCGGTCGTCGACGATGGTGCCGCGCACGGCGGGCGTGACGACCTGCTGGATGTTGTTGCTGGCCGCTTTCTGCTGGTACTGCTGTCCGTTGCGGATCTGCAGGTACCACAGCCGGCCGCCCAGGGTGAGCAGCAGCGACACGACGAGGATCTGCAGGATGACCAGCCGGATGGTGATCCGGGTGGTCCGCCCGGTCTCGGGGATGTTGCTCATCGGCGGACCCCGCCCCTGGCCGTCGTCGTGGTCCTGACCAGCTTGCCCGCGCGGCCGAACAGGCCGCGCTGCGGGGTGGCGGCGCTCCTGAAGCCGCCGCGCGGCCCGAAGCGGCTGCCGCCGTATCCGCCGGAGGCGTCCTCGGTGAGCGGGTCCCGGTCGAAGCGCCGGGCCAGGGCCATCACCACGGGCACGACGAAGGGCGCGAGCAGCAGGTCGTAGACGGTCGCGGTGGACACCAGCTTGACCAGGCCGACGTGGGCGCCCGCGGTGTCGCCGACGAGGCTGCCGACGCCCGCGTACAGCAGGGTGGTGGTGACGGCGGCCGCGATCACCACGAGCATGGGCCCGGCGGCGGTGCGCAGTTGGCCCGTCTCGGGCTTGGCGAGCCCGGCCGCGTATCCGATCACGCACAGCACGAGCGCGTACCGGCCCACCGCGTGGTCGGCCGGTGGGGCGATGTCGGCGAGCAGGCCGGCGCTGAAGCCGACCAGGCAGCCGCCGACGTGGCCGTAGCTGAGTGCGAGGCCCAGGACGGTGAGCAGCAGCAGGTCGGGCACGGCACCGGGCAGGTGCAGTCGGGCCAGCACGCTGACCTGGGCGACCATGGCGATGACCACCAGGAAGGCGGAGAGCACGATCCGGTTGAGGCGCATGGGTCAGCCGTCCTAGGGGGTGGGCGAGGTACCGGGGTTCGCGGTGTCACCCGGGTTGCCTGTGTTGTTCGGGTTGGCGGTGTCGCCCGGGTTGGCGGTGTCGCCCGGGTTCGGGGTGCCGCCCGGTTCCCCCGAGGGCGTGTCACCGGGTTTGGTACGGGGCTTGGCGCTCGGTTTGGCCGGCGGCGGCGGGGTGGTGGGCCGCGGCGGCAGCACGCTGTCGCGCGGGTCGGTGCGCGGGCCGACCACCACGACGCCGACGATGTCGAGCCGGGTGAAGTTCACGAACGGCTGGACCTCGACGGTCTTGGTGAGGTTGCCCGCCGACGGCTCGATGCCGATCACCTTGCCGACCGGGACGCCGGGCACGAAGGGCTTGCCCGCCTGCGAGCCGAAGGTGACCATCCGGTCGCCCCTGTGGACCGCGGCCTTGCCGTTGAGCAGTTGCACCCGCATCGGGTTCTCGCCCTGGCCGGTGGCGAAGCCGAGCTCCATGGAGCCCTCCAGCCGGGTACCGACGGTGAAGTCCGGGTCGTTGGCGAGCAGCACGGTGGAGGTCGACGGGCCGACGGTGGTGACCCTTCCGACCAGGCCCTGGCCGTTGATGACCGTCATGTCGCGGGTGATGCCGTCGTGGCTGCCGGCGTCGATGGTGACGGTCCAGGAGAAGCCCTGGGCCGCTCCTATCGCGATGACCTGCGCGCCCTTGATGGTGTACTGGCCGGCGCCCGCGGTCCTGAGCAGCTGGTCGAGTTCCGCGGCCCGGGCCCGGGTGATGTCCTTGCTGCCGAGCTGCTCCTTGAGCGCCTCGTTCTCGCGTTCCAGGCGCTTGATGGTGCTGCTGCGTCCACCGGAGTCGCGCACCGCCTTGACCGCGTTGCCGACCGGGTCGACGGCGCCGGCCACGGCGTTCTCCACCGGTCCGAACACGGACTGGGCGGCCCGGCGGGGTCGGTCCATCGCCGAGTTCTCACCGCCGTGGATGTCCACGGTGATCAGCGCGAACGCCACCACCACCAGCAGCACCAGCAGAAGCCGGCTCTCTCGTGTGTCCCTCACGGGCGCCCGTCCGTGCCTTCCTCATCGGACCCGCCGCCGCTGGGGGCCGCGGCCGGTCGGTGCCAGTGTGCTGTCGCTGCCTGTCCCGCTACGGCCGCGTCACCTGCGCGGCGCCGCGTCGAGGACCTGCTGGAGCGCCTCGAACTCCTCGACGCACTTGCCCGCGCCCAGCGCCACGCAGTCCAGCGGCGTCTCGGCGATGTGGATGGGCATGCCCGTCTCGTGCCGCAGCCGCTCGTCGAGGCCGCGCAGCAGGGCGCCGCCTCCGGCCAGGACGATGCCGCGGTCCATGATGTCGCCGGACAGCTCCGGCGGGCACTTGTCCAGCGTGGTCTTCACCGCGTCCACGATCGCGTTGACGGGTTCCTCGATGGCCTTGCGCACTTCGGCGGTCGAGATCACCACGGTCTTGGGCAGCCCGCTGACCAGGTCGCGGCCGCGGATCTCGGTGTGCTCGTCGTCAGCCTTCGTGGCGAACGCCGAGCCGATCGTCAGCTTGATCTGCTCCGCGGTGCGCTCGCCGAGCAGGAGGCTGTACTCCTTCTTGATGTGCTGGATGATCGCGTTGTCCAGCTCGTCGCCCGCCACCCGGATGGACTGGGCGGTGACGATGCCGCCGAGGCTGATGACCGCCACCTCGGTGGTGCCGCCGCCGATGTCGACGACCATGTTGCCGGTGGCCTCGTGCACCGGCAGCCCGGCGCCGATCGCGGCCGCCATGGGCTCCTCGATGATGTGCACGGTACGGGCGCCGGCCTGCGTGGACGCCTCGATGACCGCGCGCCGCTCGACGCCCGTGATACCCGACGGCACGCAGATCACCACGCGCGGGCGGGCCAGGTAGCGGCGCTTGTGCACCTTGAGGATGAAGTAGCGCAGCATGCGCTCGGTGATCTCGAAGTCGGCGATGACGCCGTCCTTCAGCGGACGCACCGCGACGATGTTGCCGGGGGTGCGCCCGATC
The DNA here is from genome assembly GCF_020400825.1 of Streptomyces sp. HPF1205. GTDB lineage: Bacteria > Actinomycetota > Actinomycetes > Streptomycetales > Streptomycetaceae > Actinacidiphila. The sequence goes on along the minus strand of NZ_JAINVH010000001.1, from coordinate 334,337 downwards.
ATCTTCTTCGCCTCGGCGCCGACCGCGAGGATGCCTCCGGTGTTGGTGTTGACCGCCACCACCGAGGGCTCGTTGAGGACGATCCCGCGGCCCCTGACGTACACCAGCGTGTTGGCGGTCCCGAGGTCGACAGCCATGTCACGGCCGATGAACGACATGTTGTTCGCCATGTGGATACGTCTGGCCTTCCCGAGCTTGAGCGGAGATTCCATCGTAGTCGCGCCCGGCCGGGCGCGCCGTCGGGGTTCCGACGTCTCGTCGGGCTTCCGACGTCATTGTCATCAGAACACACAGCGGACCTCTGTAATGGTGACGCCGTGTCGGAGTGATTGGTTCCCGTTCGACCTCGCCATATGCCCTGGACAAGCGGGCTGTTAGGCCAGACCGGGGAAGAAGATCTTGATCTCGCGTTCGGCGGACTGCTCGGAGTCCGAGGCGTGGATCAGGTTCTCCCGCGTGATGGTGCCGAAGTCGCCCCGGATCGAGCCCGGTGCGGCGGCGATCGGGTCGGTCGGTCCGGCCAGCGCGCGTACGCCCTCGATGACCCGCTCCCCCTCGACCACGAGGGCGACCGACGGGCCGGAGGACATGAACTCCACCAGCGGCTCGTAGAACGGGCGTCCGACGTGCTCCGCGTAGTGCTGCTCCAGGGTGGGCCGGTCGAGGGTGCGCAGTTCCAGGGCGCTGATCGTCCAGCCCGCCTTGCGCTCGATCCGGCCGAGGAGTTCCCCGACCAGGCCGCGGCGGACGGCGTCCGGTTTGAGAAGGACGAGGGTGCGCTGGGACACAGGGCGGCTCCTGGGGCGTGGGCGAGGACGGCGTGCGGATGTGCGACGAGCCTACAAGGCGGGGGTGGGCGGTACGTCAGGCGGGCGAAGCCGTGCCCCCGGTGCCGCCACCGCCGGTGCCGCCCGCGCCACGGGCCCGGATCTCGTCGACCTTGCGGCCGTAGTGGATGGACGCCCACCACAGGACCGCGAAGACCACACCGAGGAAGTACATCGTACCGATCACGAAGCCGCTGGCGACCAGGGCCGCCTGCAGCGCCCAGCCAACCGCGATCGCGCCCGGCCGGCTCAGCATGCCGCACAGCAGCACGCACACCGCCATCGCCGCCCCGCACACCGTCCACACGGTGGCCTGGGACAGGTCCGGGTGCTTCATCGCGACCAGCCCGGCGAAGCCGATGACGAAGAACTCACTGATCAGCGTGCTCGAACACAGCGTCCGCATGCCCGCGGCCCCTTATTTCGCAGTCCCTTGCGGGCCCAGCAGCAGCCGGGCCTCTCCCACCGTGATGACCGAACCGGTGACCAGCACCCCGGCCCCGGCGTACGCGCCCTCCTCCTCGGCCAGGGTGATGGCCGCCTCCAGCGCGTCGTCGAGCCGCGTCTCGACCTGCACCCGCTCCTCGCCGAACACCTCGACCGCGAGCGCGGCCAGTTCGTCGATGTCCATCGCGCGCTTGGTGGAGTTGCGGGTCACCACGACCTCGGCGAAGACCGGCTCGAAGGCCTCCAGCAGGCCCCGCACGTCCTTGTCGCCGCTCGGCCCGACGACGCCCACCAGATGGGTGAAGCCGAAGACCTCGCTGACGGCGGCCGCGGTGACCTGCGCGCCGGCCGGGTTGTGCGCGGCGTCCAGCAGCACGGTGGGGCTGCGGCGCACCACCTCCAGCCGGCCGGGCGAGGTGACGGAGGCGAACGCCTGCCGCACGGTGTCCAGGTCGAGGATGCGGTGGTGCATGCTGCCGATGCCGAAGAACGCCTCGACCGCGGCGAGCGCTATGGCCGCGTTGTGCGCCTGGTGCTCGCCGTGCAGCGGCAGGAACACCTGCTCGTACTCGCCGCCGAGGCCGCGCAGGGTGAGCATCTGCCCGCCGACGGCCAGTTCGCGGTGGAGCACGCCGAACTCCATGCCCTCCCGGGCCACGGTCGCGTCGACCTCGACGGCCCGCTTGAGCAGCACCTTGGCGGCGTCGGCCGGCTGCTGGGCGATGACGGCGGTGGCGTCCTTCTTGATGATGCCGCCCTTCTCCACCGCGATGTCGCCCGGCGTGGGGCCCAGCCGCTCGGTGTGGTCCAGGGCGATCGGGGTGATCACGGCCACCTGGCCGTCCACCACGTTGGTGGCGTCCCAGCTGCCGCCCATGCCGACCTCGACCACGGCGACGTCCACCGGCGCGTCCGCGAAGGCCGCGTACGCCATCCCGGTGAGCACCTCGAAGAAGGACAGCCGGTGCGGCCGGGTCTCGTCGACCATCGCGATGTAGGGCCGCAGGTCGCGGTAGGTCTCGATGAAGCGCTCGGCGGAGATCGGGACGCCGTCCAGGCTGATGCGCTCGGTGACGGACTGGACGTGGGGGCTGGTGTAGCGGCCGGTGCGCAGGTCGAAGGCGAGCAGCAGCCGTTCGATCATGCGGGCGGTGCTGGTCTTGCCGTTGGTTCCGGTGACGTGGATCGCCGGATAGGTGCGCTGCGGCTCGCCGAGGATGTCCATGAGCGCGGTCATCCGGTCCAGCGACGGGTCGAGCTTGGTCTCCGGCCAGCGGCCGAGCAGCTCCTCCTCCACCTCGCGCAGCTCCCGGTCCAGCGCGGGGTCGGCCGGCCGGCCCGGGACGTCGTCCTCGGGCGAGGGCGGGGAGACCTGGGCCCGCAGGGTGCGGCTGCCGGCCTCGATGACGGCCATGTCGGCCTCGCGCGGCGGCTGCCGGTCCTCGTCACCGGCGGCGTCGTACGTCCCGTCCGTTCCGTCCGGCCCGTCGGTCTCGTACGGCTGCTCGTCGCTGGGGGGGTTGCTCACGGCGTCCAGTCTACGGAAGCGGGCCCGCACCTTTCGGTCCGGGCCCGCCGCGTCACGAACGGGCTACGCCTCCGGGAGCGCCGCGAGCTGGGCGCCGATCCGGGCGATGTCGGACTCGGCGACCGCGAGCCTGGCGCGGATGCCCTCGACGACCTTCTCCGGCGCCTTGGCGAGGAAGCCCTCGTTGCCGAGCTTCTTGTGCGCCTGTTCCTTCTCCTTCTCGGCCGCCGCGAGGTCCTTGGCCAGGCGCTTGCGCTCGGCCGCCACGTCGATGGTGCCGGACAGGTCCAGCTCGACGGTCGCGCCGGCCACCGGCAGGGTCGCGGTGGCGTGGAAGCCCTCGGCGGGCGGCTGCAGCCGCAGGAGCTGCCGGATGGCGTCCTCGTGCGGCACCAGGATGGTGCCGCCCAGGGTCAGCCGTGCGGGCACCCGCTGGCCGGGCTGCAGCCCCTGGTCCGAGCGGAACCTGCGGACCTCGGTGACCACCCGCCGGACCTCGGCGATCTCCGCCTCGGCCGCCGGGTCGCGGAAGCCGCTGTCGGCCGGCCAGGAGGCGATCACCAGCGACTCGCGGCCGGTGAGCGTGGTCCACAGCGTCTCGGTGACGAACGGGACGACCGGGTGCAGCAGCCGCAGCATCACGTCGAGGACCTCGCCCAGGACCCTGCCGGACACCTCGGCGCCCTCGCCGCCCTTCTGGAAGGCGGTCTTGGACAGCTCGACGTACCAGTCGAAGACCTCGTCCCACGCGAAGTGGTAGAGCGCGTCGCTGAGCTTGGCGAACTGGTAGTCGTCGTAGTAGCCGTCGACCTCGGCGACCACCCGGTTCAGCCGGGACAGGATCCACCGGTCGGCGGCGGACAGCCGCTCGGGCGCCGGCAGCGGGCCCTCGACGGTGGCGCCGTTCATCAGCGCGAACCGGGTGGCGTTCCAGATCTTGTTGGCGAAGTTGCGGGACGCCTTGACCCAGTCCTCGCCGATGGGCACGTCCGCCCCCGGGTTGGCGCCGGTGGCCAGGGTGAAGCGGACGGCGTCGGAGCCGTAGGCGTTCATCCAGTCCAGCGGGTCCACCGAGTTGGGGTTGGACTTGGACATCTTCTTGCCGAACTCGTCGCGGACCAGGCCGGTCAGCGCGATGGTGTGGAACGGCGCCACGCCGTCCATCGCGTACAGGCCGAACATCATCATCCGGGCGACCCAGAAGAAGATGATGTCGTGGCCGGTGAGCAGGACGTCGGTCGGATAGAACTTCTCCAGGTCCGGGGTGCGCTCCGGCCAGCCCAGCGTGGAGAACGGCCACAGGCCGGAGGAGAACCAGGTGTCCAGGACGTCCGAGTCCTGGGTCCAGCCGTCACCGGGCCTGGGGTCGTCGGGGCCGAGGCAGACCTGCTCGCCGTCCGGTCCGTACCAGACCGGGATGCGGTGGCCCCACCACAGCTGGCGCGAGATGCACCAGTCGTGCATGTTGTCGACCCAGTCGAAGTACCGCTTCTCCATCTCCTTGGGGTGGATGGTGACCCGTCCGTCGCGGACCGCGTCGCCCGCGGCCTTCGCCAGCGGGGCGACCTTGACCCACCACTGCAGCGACAGCCGCGGTTCGATGGTGGTGCTGCAGCGCGAGCAGTGGCCCACCGAGTGGATGTACGGCCGCTTCTCGGCGACGATCCTGCCCTGTTCGCGCAAGGCGCCGACGATGGTGCTGCGGGCCTCGAACCGGTCCAGTCCCTGGAAGGGGCCGTGGACGGTGATGATGCCGCGCTCGTCCATGATCGTCAGCGACTCCAGGCCGTGCCGCTGCCCGATCGCGAAGTCGTTGGGGTCGTGGGCCGGGGTGACCTTGACCGCGCCCGTGCCGAACTCCGGGTCGACGTGCGCGTCGGCGACCACCGGGATCGTGCGGTCGGTCAGCGGCAGCTTGATGCGCTTGCCGACCAGGTGCCGGTAGCGCTCGTCGTCGGGGTGGACGGCGACCGCGGTGTCGCCGAGCATCGTCTCGGCGCGGGTGGTGGCCACGACGACGGCGTCCTCGCCCTCGCCGTACCTGATCGAGACCAGCTCGCCGTCGTCCTCCTGGTACTCCACCTCGATGTCGGAGATGGCGGTCAGGCAGCGCGGGCACCAGTTGATGATCCGCTCGGCGCGGTAGATCAGCCCGTCGTCGTAGAGCTTCTTGAAGATCGTCTGGACCGCGTTGGACAGGCCCTCGTCCATCGTGAAGCGCTCACGGGACCAGTCGACGCCGTCGCCGAGCCGGCGCATCTGGCCGAGGATCCTGCCGCCGTACTCCTCTTTCCACTGCCAGACGCGCTCGACGAACGCCTCGCGGCCGATGTCGTGCCGCGACTTGCCCTCCTCGGCGAGCTGCTGCTCGACCTTGTTCTGGGTGGCGATGCCGGCGTGGTCCATGCCGGGCAGCCACAGCGCCTCGTAGCCCTGCATCCGCTTGCGGCGGGTGAGGGCGTCCATGAGCGTGTGCTGGAAGGCGTGCCCCAGGTGGAGGGTGCCGGTGACGTTCGGCGGCGGGATGACGATGGTGTACGGCGGCTTGTCGCTCTTGGCGTCGGCCTCGAAATAGCCGCGCTCCACCCAGCGCTCGTACAGCTTCCCCTCTACCTCGGCCGGCGCGTACTGGGTCGGCAGTGGCGGGTTGCTGTCGTGCGGCCCGCGAGCGGGGCCCTGCTGAGGGTTCTCGGTCACGGCTGGATTCTACGGGGGCTGACAAACCTGTGACGAATCAGTTGCGCCCCCGCTGCCGGGAGCGTGTCCGCCATCCGCGAGGATGAGCGGACTCGTTAACGGAGGGGACGAACCCATGAGTTACAACCAGCCGCCGCCGAACCCGTACGGGCAGCAGCCCCAGGGCGGCGGATACGGTCAGCCGCAGCAGCCCCCGCCCCCCGGGTACGGCCAGCAGCAGCCCGGCTACGGTCAGCCGCAGCCCGGGTACGGGGCGCAGCAGGGGCAGCCCGGTTACGGGTACCCGCAGCAGGCGCCGCCGCAGCAGCCCCCCGCGTACGGCCAGGTCCCGCCCCAGCAGCCTCCTGCGTACGGCCAGGTCCCGCCCCAGCAGCAGCAGCCCTACGGTGGCTACCCGCAGGGGCCGGTCCCGCCGCAGGGCGGCGGCAGCGGCAAGCGCACCGGGATCATCGTCGGCGCGGTGGTCGCGCTGGTCGCGATCGGCGCGGGCGTCTTCTTCGTCACCAAGGGCAGCGGCGGCGACAGCGGCTCGCTGAAGAACGACGGCAAGAAGTACAAGCTGATCACACCGGCGACGGTGGCGGGCACGTACAAGAAGAGCGCCGACTCGTCCAGCTCGGACGGGTTTGACGACGACGACTTGGCCAAGATGAAATCGCTGGGCGTGACGGAACCGACGAAGGTCACCGCAAGCTACATCAGCGGCAGCGAGCTCACCGGCAAGTACCTTGAGTTCAGTGGTGTCTACGGCACCATCAAGGACCCGGGGAAGGTTGTGGACGGCATGTTCGCCGACGCCAAAACCAAGTCATCGCAGCAGAGCGGCAGCGACGGTAACAAGGAAGAGCTGATCGGCAGTCCGCAGACCGTCCATCCGGCCGGTGCCGACGATGCGATCATGAAGTGCCAGCAGGTCAAGAGCACCCAGACCAGCTCGGGCAAGTCGATCACAACTACCATCTGCATGTGGGCCGACTACAGCACGGTGGGCTACGTCATCCCGATCGATGCGACCGTTGCGATGACGGGCAGCGGCAACGGCACGTCCATCAGCGACGCCGCAGACATCACAGCGAAAGTCCTTAAGGACGTCCGGGTACCGCTGACCTGACCACGGGGCATACCTGTCTACAGGCCATAAAGGCGGCAACGGTGGGCAGGGGTATCCAAACCGCGCACAAGGGCACCGCTCGCTGAAAAGTCAGCAGAACGGTGCCCTTTCGTTACCGGCGCCCCGCCCTTGAAACGGAATCACCCATAAATAGAATTCCACGGAGCAATCAGCGGAGTATCGCGTGTTCCGGAATCCTAAATTTTCACAGGCACAGATTACGCGCCACACCAGGTCAAGCTTGACGCGTTTTCGCCTTACATTGAAGATCGTCGGGCGTTTCGATATATCAATCGCCATCGAACAACCGAAGCACCTGGAGATCTCCGATGAAAAGAATACGTCGTATCGCCGTAGCGGGATCTATGCTGATCGCCGCAGTCGGACTTCCCATGACATTCGCTACCTCAGCGAGCGCTGACCAGGGTCAATGTGTCAATTACCTTCTCAGCATCGGGGCCCACGTAGCGGCCGGAGCAACCAACGCCTGTGGCCTCCCGGCCCACGACGGCGCTGCCGGAGTGACTGGCATCCAACTCTGCATCTGGGATCTCGAGGACCTGAACGTGAGCGCGTCACACGCCTTGACAGCATGCGAACTGGCCCACAGTGGCTACAGCACCTGGTAAGTCTGATCCGACCTGCATGCCGTTACGGCACGAGGGGCCGGCCCAAACCGATGGTTGGGCCGGCCCCTCGTGCCGTTGCCGTGATGGTCAGGCACTCCCCGGTGCGCTACGCGCTCTTCTGCTCGCCCTTGCCCACGATGCGCGGCTCGCGCGGCACCAGGGTGGGGTTGACGTTGGAGTGCACGACGTCGGCGGTGATGACGACGCGGGCCACGTCCTTGCGGGAGGGCACCTCGTACATCACCGACTGGAGCACTTCCTCCATGATCGCGCGCAGGCCGCGGGCGCCGGTCTGGCGCAGGATCGCCTGGTCGGCGATGGCCTCCAGTGCGCCGCGCTCGAACTCCAGCTCCACGCCGTCGAGTTCGAAGAGCTTCTGGTACTGCTTGACCAGGGCGTTGCGCGGCTCGACCAGGATCTGCAGCAGCGCCTCCCGGTCCAGGTTGTGCACGCTGGTGATCACCGGGAGGCGGCCGATGAACTCGGGGATCATGCCGAACTTCACCAGGTCCTCCGGCATGATGTCGGAGAACTGGTCGGCCATGTCCAGCTCGCGCTTGGAGCGGATGGTGGCGCCGAAGCCGATGCCCTTGGCGCCCGCCCGGGCCTCGATGATCTTCTCCAGACCCGCGAAGGCACCGCCGACGATGAACAGCACGTTGGTGGTGTCGATCTGGATGAACTCCTGGTGCGGGTGCTTGCGTCCGCCCTGCGGCGGCACCGAGGCCGTGGTGCCCTCCAGGATCTTCAGCAGCGCCTGCTGCACGCCCTCGCCGGAGACGTCGCGGGTGATCGAGGGGTTCTCGCTCTTGCGGGCGACCTTGTCGATCTCGTCGATGTAGATGATCCCGGTCTCGGCCTTCTTGACGTCGTAGTCCGCCGCCTGGATCAGCTTGAGCAGGATGTTCTCGACGTCCTCGCCGACGTACCCGGCCTCGGTCAGCGCGGTGGCGTCGGCGATGGCGAACGGCACGTTCAGCATCCGGGCCAGCGTCTGGGCCAGCAGCGTCTTGCCTGAGCCGGTGGGGCCGAGCAGCAGGATGTTGGACTTGGCCAGCTCGATCGCGTCCTCGTGGCCGGGGCGCCCGCTCTCACCCGCCTGGACCCGCTTGTAGTGGTTGTAGACCGCCACCGACAGGGCCTTCTTCGCCGGCTCCTGGCCGACGACGTAGCCCTCCAGGAACTCGTAGATCTCCCGAGGCTTCGGCAGGTCCTCCCAGCGCACCTCGGAGGACTCGGCGAGCTCCTCCTCGATGATCTCGTTGCAGAGGTCGATGCACTCGTCGCAGATGTACACGCCCGGGCCTGCGATGAGCTTCTTCACCTGCTTCTGGCTCTTGCCGCAGAACGAGCACTTCAGCAGGTCTCCACCGTCACCGATGCGTGCCACGAGGTGTTTCCCCTTCGCCTGGGATCCGTCGGCCTTCAACGGAGCCTGGTGCTTCTCTCATCGACGGTACCTTGCCGCGCCCCCCGTGTGGGCCCCCCTTGGAGGTACTCGCCGGGCCCACTGTCCCGGCGAGCCCAAGGAGGGCCGACCGCGCCGCCCGGAACCCTGTTGGTCCGTGCCGCTCGAATCCGGTGCGGTCAGACGTTCACGGAGCTCTTGCGGGTGGACACGATCTGGTCGATCAGGCCGTACTCCAGCGACTCCTCGGCGGTGAGGATCTTGTCCCGCTCGATGTCGTCGCGGATCTGCTCGATCGGCTTGGTGGAGTGCTTGGCGAGCATCTCCTCCAGCTGCTGGCGCATCCGGATGATCTCGTTGGCGGCGATCTCCAGGTCGGACACCTGGCCGCGGCCGGTCTCGCTGTACGGCTGGTGGATCAGCACCCGCGCGTTCGGCAGCGCCATCCGCTTGCCGGGGCTGCCGGCCGCCAGCAGCACCGCCGCCGCGGACGCCGCCTGGCCCATGCAGACCGTCTGGATGTCCGGCTTGACGAACTGCATCGTGTCGTAGATGGCCGTCAGCGCGGTGAAGGAGCCGCCGGGGCTGTTGATGTAGACCGAGATGTCCCGGTCGGGGTCCATCGACTCCAGGCACAGCAGCTGGGCCATGACGTCGTTGGCGGAGGCGTCGTCGATCTGCACGCCGAGGAAGATGACCCGCTCCTCGAAGAGCTTGGCGTACGGGTCGTACTCGCGGATGCCCTGCGAGGTGCGCTCGACGAAGCGCGGGATCACGTAGCGGGCCTCGGCGCCGAGGACACCGGGCCGCTCGGCCATGGTGCGCTCGTACAGGCCGCTGCCGGGGAAGTTCAAGGGGTTCACGTCCACCGTCCTGGTGATGAGGAGCTTCGGGAGATCGGGGGGCTCAGACGCCGTTGCGCCCGCTGCCGCCGGCGCCCGTGCCGCCGCCGCCCGGGACATGCGCGGCGGAGAGCATCACGCCGTCCAGCAGGCCGTACTCCTTGGCCTCGTCGGCGGAGAACCAGCGGTCACGGTCGGAGTCCTTGGTGATCTGCTCGAAGGTCTGGCCGGAGTGCTGGGCGATCAGCTCCGCCATCCGGCGCTTGGTGTGCAGCAGCTGCTCGGCCTGGATCTTGATGTCGGTGGCGGAGCCGCCGAGGCCCGCGGAGGGCTGGTGCATGAGGATGCGGGTGTTCGGCAGCGCGAAACGCTTGCCGGGCGCGCCCGCCGTCAGCAGGAACTGGCCCATCGACGCGGCCATGCCCATGGCGATCGTGACGACGTCGTTCTTGATGAACTGCATCGTGTCGTAGATGGCCATGCCCGCGGTCACCGAGCCGCCGGGGCTGTTGATGTAGAGGTAGATGTCCTTGTCGGGGTCCGCGGCCAGCAGCAGCAGCTGAGCGGTGATCTTGTTGGCGATTTCGTCGTCGACCGCCTGGCCGAGGAAGATGATTCGCTCGCCGAGCAGTCGGTTGTAGACCTGGTCGCCGAGGCCACCGAAGGTCGGCTCGCCGGCGGCGGAAGGCATCGGAGTCGTCACGTATCCACCTGCTCGTTGTCGGACGGCCCGGGGGCCGCCACAGGGTCTTCGTCAGGGCTCCGCAGTGCTACGGGGGCCCTCCTGCTTACGGACCCTAACGCGCAGGTGGGGCCCAGCAATCCCCTACGCGGAACTGTTCGCTGTGAGCGCAGGGTGATGACAGTACGGGCCCGGGCGCGGCGCGCCCGGGCCCGTCACGCCTCACTCGGAGGGGGTTTCCCCGGCCTCAGCGGCGTCCTGGGGGCCCTCGCCGGCCCCGTCGGCGGCGGCCTCGGCCTCGCCGCTCGCGGAGGCTTCGACCGTCTCGCCGGTCTCGTCCTCCTCGTCCTCCAGCTCGACCGCCTCACCGTTGGTGTCGGTGACCTTCGCGGCCTCCACGACCAGGGCCAGGGCCTTGCCGCGGGCGACCTCGCCGACCAGCATCGGCACCTGGCCCCCCTCGACGACGGCCTGGGCGAACTGGTCCGGGGTCATGCCCGAGGAGGCGGCGCGGCGCATGAGGTGCTCGGTCAGCTCCTCCTGGTTGACCGACAGCTTCTCCTTGCCGACCAGCTCGTCCAGGATGAACTGGGTCTTGATGCCCTTGACCGCCTGGCGCTCCAGCTCGGCGTCGTACTCCTCGCGCGTCTTGCCCTCGCGCTCCAGGTACGTCTCCCAGGTCAGGCCGAGCGCCGGGAACTGGTGGTGCTCCAGGTTGTGGGTGCGGGTCTCGATCTCGTCCTTGAGGAGCTTGTCCGGGATCGGGACCTCGGTGAGCTCGATGAGGGCGTCGAGCACCTTCTCCTGGGCCTGGGTGGCCTGGTCGTAGGACTTCATGCGGGCGAGCCGCTTGCGGCTGTCCTCGCGCAGCTCCTCCAGGGTGTCGAACTCGGAGGCGAGCTGGGCGAAGTCGTCGTCCAGGGCGGGCAGTTCGCGGGCCTGGACGTCGGTGATGTCGACCTTGACCTCGGCGTCCTTGCCGGCCGCGGAGCCGCCCACGAGGCGGGAGGTGAAGGTGACCGAGGAGCCCTTCTCCTTGCCGGTGACGGCCTCGTCGATGCCGTCGAGGAGCTGGCCGGAGCCGATGGTGTAGCTGACGCCCTTGGCGATGCCGTCGTCGAGCACCTCACCGTCGACCGAGGCCTCCAGGTCGACCACGACCACGTCGCCCTCGGCGGCGGCGCGGTCGACCGGCGTGGTGGAGGCGAAGCGGTCGCGGAGCTGCTCCAGCGACTCGTCCACGTCGGAGTCGGAGACGTCGACGGCGTCCACGACGACCTCGATGCCGGAGTAGTCCGGGATCTCGATGGCCGGCCGGATGTCCACCTCGGCGGTGAACTTCAGCTCGTCGCCGTCGTTGAACTCGGTGATGTCGACGTCGGGCTGGCCGAGAACGTTCAGCTCGCCGGAGTTGACCGCCTCCGTGTAGAACTTCGGCAGCGCGTCGTTGATGGCCTCTTCGAGGACCGCGCCACGGCCGAACCGCTGGTCGATGACGCGCGCAGGGATCTTGCCCTTGCGGAAGCCCGGCACCGTGACCTGCTGGTTGATCTTCTTGTACGCCGCGTCGAGGCTGGGCTTGAGCTCCTCGAAGGGCACCTCGACAGTGAGTCGAACCCGGGTCGGGTTCAGAGTCTCGACGGCGCTCTTCACGGTTGGGTCTCCTTGGGGGCTTTACGTTGATGGGGGCGGTCCGCCGCGTGCTGGGCGGTGCGATGGGTACGCGTCGGTCGCCGACGGCCCATCCTACCGGTACCACCCGCGACGCGGGCGGGGTCGGCCCGCACCCCCGGCGGAGCCGTGCCGCCCGTCCCGTACCGGCTCCGGCCGGCCGCAGAAGTCCTGGTCGGGGTGGCCGGATTCGAACCGACGGCCTTCCGCTCCCAAAGCGGACGCGCTACCAAGCTGCGCCACACCCCGCTGGTGCGACACGTAGAGTACATGCCGCCGCAGGCGCGGGCAGCCCATAACCACCGCCGCCGCACCGGTTCGACCGGCTAGTATGCGGTGTGCCAGAATCTCTGGCGATGCGGGCGTAGCTCAATGGTAGAGCCCTAGTCTTCCAAACTAGCTACGCGGGTTCGATTCCCGTCGCCCGCTCTGTGCGTCTTCGGACGGCAGCGGCCCAGGTCGCGGAGGTGATCCGCTTCCCGGGCCGCTTGCGTTTTGCGATCTTGTTCCAGGGGCGCGTGCCCCTTCGCCCACCCGGCGGGGGCGTCGCGGACCGCTTGGAGCCGCTTCGGCACTCGGCCCGTCTCGCCCCGTGCAGGCCCCCGTCGGCCCGCGACGGCCCGTCTCGATCCGTGCAGGGCCGCGTGGGGTCAGTCGACCGGGAGGCCCTCGGGGGACTTGATGCATTTCATGATCATCTGGGAGTTGACGTCGGTGACGCCCGGGAGGGCGATCAGCTTGTCCGTCCAGAAGCGCTCGTAGGCCCCGGAGTCGGCGACCGCGATACGCAGCAGGCAGCCGGGGGCGCCGTAGAGGCGGTAGGCCTCGACCACGTCGGGGGTGGCCTGGACCCGGGCCTCGAACGCGGCCACCGAGTCGCGGTCGCGGCGGACCTCCACCGAGGCGAAGACCTCGAAACCGCGGCCGACGGCGGCGGGGTCCACCACCGCGCGGTAGGTCCTGATCACCCCGTCGTCCTCCAGTTGCCGCACCCGGCGCAGGCACGGGGAGGGAGTCAGGCCCACCCGCTGGGCCAGTTCCTGGTTGGTGAGCCGGCCGTCGGCCTGGAGCTCGCGCAAGATTCGTCTGTCGATCGCGTCCATAGGAGTGGTTCCTAGCACGGATGGGGGCCTGCGCAGCTCACATTCGCAATCCTCTGGCAATTCTACGCGCATATCATTGTCCTGGACAGGAATGCGGGTCGGGAGCAGAGGGAGGCGGGGTCATGCGACGTGTCGTGGTCATCAGCACCGGGGGCACCATAGCCAGCCGCTGGCAGGGCGACGGGTACGCGGCCGAAGCCGCCGGCCGGGAGGTCCTCGCCGCGGGCGCGGTGCCCGAAGGGGTCCGGGTCGAGGTGGTCGACCTCTTCACCGTCAACAGCTCCCGGCTCACCACCGGCCACCAGTTGCGGCTGCTGCACGCCGTGCACGAGCAGCTCGCCGACCCGGGCGTGGACGGTGTCGTGGTCACCCACGGCACCGACACCCTGGAGGAGTCCGCCTTCTTCCTCGACCTGTTCCACGCCGACCGCCGCCCGGTGGTCCTCACGGGCGCCCAGCAGCCGCTGGACACGCCGGACGGCGACGCGGCGGGCAACCTCTACGACGCCCTGCTGACCGCCGCCACCGGCCGGGACGTCGGCGCGGTGATCGCCTTCGCCGGGCAGGTCTTCGCCGCACGCGGCACCGTCAAGCAGCACACCCTGGGCCTGCGCGCCTTCGGCGACCCCGACGGGCTGCCGCTCGGCCGGGTCGAGTTCGGCCGGGTGACCTGGGGCCGCCGCCGGCCGCGGCCCGAGGCGCTGCCGCTTCCGGCGCCCGGCGTCACGCCCCCGCGGGTGGACATCGTGATGCACCACAGCGACGGCGACACCGTCCTGTTCGACGCGGCCCTTGCGGCGGGCGCGCGCGGGGTCGTCCTGGTGGGTACGGGGGCGGGGAACGCCACCCCGCAGATCGCCGAGGCGGTGCGCCCTGCGACCGAGCGGGGCGTGCTGGTCGCGGTCAGCACCCGGGTGGCGGCCGGCGCGGTGGCGCCGGTCTACACCGGCGGCGGGGCGGTGGACCTCCAGGCGGCCGGGGCGCGGCTGGCGGGCACGCTGCGGCCGGGCCAGGCGCGTATCGCCGTCCTGGCCTCGCTGCTGGCCGCACGGAGCGCCCCCGCGGCCCCCGCGGCCGGTGGGACCTCCGCGGCCGGTACAGCCGCGGGCACGGACGGAGCCGGCGGCGCCGGGGCAGTAACCGGCGCCGGTACCCGTACGGACGCCGATGCCCGTACGGACGCCGGCACGGCGGCCCGCGCCGGCGAGATCCTCGACCAGGTGCTGCGGGCCGCCCCGCAGGCCCTGCCCGCGTCAGATCTTTATCTGGTTGATGGTGTCGGCAAGTGAGGTCAGGAAGCGGTTGACGGACGGCGCCATGTTGGTCGAGGCGAGGAAGAAGCCGAAGAGCGCGGCAACGATCGCGGGTCCGACCTTGATGGTCTTGCCGCGGATCATGATCACCAGCACGATCGCGAGGACCAGTACGGCGGATGCGGAGATAACCACAGCGGATCACTTCCCTCTTCAGGTAATGCATCGGTCCGGGGACCGCTCCGCCGCCCCCGCCTCGCCCATCCCCCATGGTGCCATCAGCCGCCGCCACAGGAGGCGTTGAGAACCCATAGGTGCAATTCCCCTGCGGAGCAGGGCCGAACCAGTATCGCGGCTGCGGCGGGCCGGGCCGTCACACCTCCCGGCACACCACCAGCAGCGCCCGGTCGTCGTTGACGTCCTTGGCCACCCGCTCGATCAACCGCCAGGCGGAGCCGCGGAATCCGGTCGCCACGAAGCGGTCCGCCTCCCCCATGAGCCGGTCCATCCCCTCGGTGAGCTCCCGCTCGGCGGTCTCCACCAGCCCGTCGGTGAACAGCAGCAGTACGTCGCCGGGCCGCAGCGTGCCCTTGACGCCGTGGAACTCGGCCCCGTCGTACACCCCCAGCAGCGGCCCCTCGGCGGCCTTCTCCTCCCATCGCCCGCTGCCGGCGTGCAGCTGGACCCCGGGCAGGTGCCCCGCGGACAGCAGCTCGTAGTCGCCGCTCTCCAGGTCGAGTACGAGGTGGACGGAGGTGGCGAAGCCCTCGTCCCAGTTCTGCCGCAGGAGGTAGCCGTTGGCGGCGCCGAGGAAGGCGTGCGGGGGCAGCGAGCCGAGCAGGCCGCCGAACGCGCCGGACAGCAGCAGCGAACGGGAGGCGGCGTCCATGCCCTTGCCTGAGACGTCGGTGAGCACCGCCTCCAGCACCCGCCCGCCCGAGGTGCGGGTGGCGACCACGAAGTCGCCGGAGAAGGACTGGCCGCCGGCCGGCCGCAGCGCCATCTCGGCGTGCCAGCCGGCCGGCAGCAGGGGCAGCCTGCTCTGTACGCGGATGCGTTCACGCAGGTCGAACAGCATGGTGTGGCCGCGCCGCCACGGGACGCCGACCCGGGCCCGGAACTGGGCGATGATCAGGCCGGTGAGCGCCACCGCGGTCACCACCAGCACCGTGCCCGGGGTCACCCGCGCCGGTCCGTCGCGATAGGGGCCGAGCGCCGCAGACTCGCCGACCAGGGCGGCGGCGGAGGCCGCGTAGAGCAGCAGCAGGCTGGCCGGGCGAAGCAGCAGCCCGCCGGTGACGATCGGCAGCACCAGGGCGCTGGGCGGGCACCACACGGGTATCCACACCGTGGTGTACGCCAGCGCCGGCACGGTCAGCAGCAGGACGGCCAGGCCGGTCCAGTCCGGGGCGTCGCCGCGGAAGTAGTCGACAGCGGACCTGCGCACGGCGATGCGGGCCCGGTGCCAGCGTCTGCGCCACCGGAGCCCGATATCCTCATTCGCCACGCGCCTGGTCATGTTGCGGCGACCCTATCCACCCCGCCCCGCGCCGTGCAGGGCGGATGGCCTGTGAACTTCCCCCTGCCGGGTGCGAACCGGGCCGGAAATGCGTTCGCCAGTCCCTCGATCGGCTGATAGGCAGGGGTGATGACGACCGATCTCCGGCCTCTGGCGCCGCAGCAGTGGGACCTCTACTTCGACCGCCTCCTCAGGGCCTTCGGCGGGCCCGGGGACGCCCCCGAGGCGCGGGAGTTGTGGCGGCGCCTGACCGAGACGGAGCGGTCGCTGGCGGCCTGGGACGGCGACGAACTGGTCGGGACGTCCGGCGCCTTCTCGTTCCGCATGACGCTGCCCGGCGGCGCGGCGGCCGCGGTGGCGGGCGTGACCATGGTCAGCGTCCAGCCCACCCACCGGCGC
Organism: Streptomyces sp. HPF1205; assembly: GCF_020400825.1. Lineage (GTDB taxonomy): Bacteria > Actinomycetota > Actinomycetes > Streptomycetales > Streptomycetaceae > Actinacidiphila. The sequence goes on along the minus strand of NZ_JAINVH010000001.1, from coordinate 318,221 downwards.
CGGGGCGTGCTCACCTCGATGATGCGCCGCCTGCTCGACGACGCCCGCGAGCGCGGCGAGAGCGCGGCCGTCCTCACCGCCTCGGAACCGGCGATCTACGGCCGGTTCGGCTACGGCGTCGCGACCACGCAGCTGTACGGGGCGATCGACACCGCGCGGGTCTCCTTCGCCGCCCCGCCCGGGGCCGACGGGGTGCGGTTCCGGCTCGCCCCTGCGGCCGAGGTGGCCGAGCCGTGCGAGGCCGTGTACGCGCGCCTGGCGGCCGAGCGGCCCGGCATGCTCGTCCGGCAGCCCGGCTGGCAGGACGTGCCGCTGCTCGACCCGCCGCGCAACCGGGGCGCGGCGGGCGAACTCCTCTGCGTCCTGGCCGAATCGGACGGGGAGGTGCGCGGCTACGCCCGGTACGCGGTCGCGGAGGGGTGGGCCCCCGCCGGGCCCGACCACGCCGTCAAGCTCCGTGACGTGGAAGCCCTCGATCCGGTGACGTATGCGGCGCTGTGGCGCTATCTCGGCTCCATCGACCTCACGTCCCGGATCGACTTCCGCAACCGGCCCGCCGACGACCCGATGCTGCACCTGGCCTCGGACGTGCGCCGCTGCGAGGTCGGCCATCGCGACGGCATGCACCTGCGGGTGGTGGACGTCGCCGCGGCGCTGTCGGCGCGCGCCTACTCCGCCCCGGTGGACGTGGTGCTGGACGTCGAGGACGCCTTCTGCCCGTGGAACTCCGGACGCTGGCGCCTGTCCGGCGACACCAAGGGCGCGCAGTGCGAGCGCACCACCGACCCGGCCGATCTGGCGCTGGCGGTACGGGAGCTGGGCGCGGCCTACCTCGGCGGTCCGTCGCTGCGCGCGCTGGCGGGCGCCGGCCTCGTGAGCGAACTGCGGCCGGGCGCCCTCGCGGAGGCGTCCAGGGCGTTCCACGGCGACATCGCGCCCTGGCTCCCGCACGGCTTCTAGTTCGAGCGCGGCACTCCTGGCACGGCACTCCTGGCGCGGCGCTCGCGGCCGGTTCCGGGCGGCGGCCCGCTCGCGGCTTGCCGCCGCCGGGCCGGGGTCGCCGGGAGCGGACCGCCGGGCCCGGGGCTCGGGGCGGCGGGCGCGGACCCGACGCCGGAAGCCCGGGCCGCCCCGTCACCTCGCGGCGGCCGGCGGCTGGCAGGTGGGGCACCAGAACAGGTTGCGGGCGGCGAGGGGCAGGGTCAGCACCGGGGTGCCGCACACCAGACAGGGCAGACCGGTCCTGCGGTAGACGTACACCTCGCCGCCGTGGTCGTCGCGGCGCGGCGGGCGGCCCATCGCCTCCGGCTCGTGCTCCGGGCGCACGGTGTCGATGCGGCCCGTGCGCACGCCCTGCCGCATCAGGGTCGCCAGGTCGGCCCACATGGCGTCCCACAGCCCGCGGCCGAGGTCGCGCCCTGGCAGGAACGGGTCGACGCCGTGCCGGAACAGCACCTCGGCGCGGTAGACGTTGCCCACCCCCGCCAGCACCCTCTGGTCCATCAGCAGCGCGGCGACCGGCACCCTGGAGCGGGAGATCCGGGCGTAGGCCCGGTCCGGGTCGTCCCCCGGCCGCAGCGGGTCGGGGCCGAGCCGGGCGTGCACCGCCCGCTTCTCGTCGTCCGTGATCAGCTCGCAGGCGGCGGGGCCGCGCAGGTCCATGGTGGTGCCCGGCCCCGCCGCCGAACCGGCTTCCCCGTGCCCGTCCCGGCCCTCCGCCGCCCCGCCGGCCTCGATCCGCAGCCGTACCGTCCCGCTCGCCACGCCGTCGAAGGTGACCTTGCCGATCAGGCCGAGGTGGATGTGCACCCACCCCACCTGCTCGCCGCCCCCGGCGCCGTGGAAGCCCAAGCCCAGGAAGCCCAGGAAGAGGTGCTTGCCGTGGGCGTCCGCGGTGTGCAGCACGGTGCCGTCCAGCAGCGCCGCGCTGTCCGCGAACTTGCCCTGCGGGCTGCTCACCCGCACCAGCCGCCCGGCGAACCGCTCCCGGCAGTCGAGGGCGAGCCGGTGGATCGTATGGCCCTCCGGCATCGCCCGGTCAGTCCTCCTGCGGGTGGTGCGCCGGGAGGGGCGGCAGCACGCCGCTCGTCTCGTACCCGGTCAGCATGTCGATCCGGCGCTGGTGGCGCTCCTCCTGCGAGTACGGCGTGGCCAGGAAGATCTCGGCGAACTTGGTCGCCTCCTCCCGGGTGTGCATGCGGCCGCCGATGCTCAGCACGTTGGCGTCGTTGTGCTGCCGGGCCAGGGCGGCGGTCTGCTCGCTCCAGGCCAGGGCGGCGCGCACGCCGCGCACCTTGTTCGCGGCTATCTGCTCGCCGTTGCCGGAGCCGCCGATCACGATGCCCAGGCTGCCCGGATCGGCAGCCGTGCGCTCCGCCGCACGCAGGCAGAACGGCGGGTAGTCGTCCTCCGCGTCGTAGACGTGCGGACCGCAGTCGACGGGCTCGTGGCCGCCCGCGGCGAGCCACTCGACGAGGTGGTTCTTGAGTTCGAAGCCGGCATGATCCGAGCCGAGGTACACGCGCATGAGCCGAGTGTTTCACGACCGGCCGCCCACGGCGCGATCGGCCTGTGGACAACCGCGGTTGCCGGACGACGAACGCCCGGGGCGCCCGGCGGTACGTCCGCGGCGCCCCGGGCGTGCCCGCCGTGCCGGGATCAGCTGCTGCGGCCCACCAGCCGCCAGGTGGCCGGCAGCGCGCCCATGGCCAGGGCGGCCTTGAGCGCGTCGCCGAGGAGGTACGGCCGCAGGCCGAGGGACACGGCCTGGGACGCCGACAGGTGGGCGCTGTGGGCCAGGTAGGGCACGCCGACCGCGTAGATCACGGCCGAGCCGAGGACCATCACGCCGGCCATGCGCAGGACGGTGCGGTCGCCGCCGCGGCGGGCCAGGGCGCCGACGGCGGCGGAAGCGGCGAGCATGCCGAGGATGTAGCCGAAGCTCGGCATGGACCAGCCGGAGGAGCCGTCGGCGAACCACGGCAGCCCCGCGACGCCGGCCACCGCGTACAGCAGCAGCGAGGCGAAGCCGCGGCGGGCGCCGAGGGCGGTGCCGACCAGGAGGGCGGCGAACGTCTGGCCGGTGACGGGAACGGGCGAGCCGGGGACCGGGACGGACAGTTGCGCGGCCAGCCCGGTCAGCGCGGCGCCCCCGGCGATCAGGGCCGCGTCGCGCAGCCGGGCGCGCGAGGCGGAGGAGGCGGGCAGCAGATCGGCCAGGACGGTGCCGGCCGAGGCGGCGGGTGCGGCGGTGCTCATCGGGGACTCCGCGGGGTGAGGGTGGACGGGACTCCGTGACGCTAACGCAGCGGTACGGGGCCGATCATCGTGAGACCCCGACAAAGCCGCGATCTTCTCCTTGGAGATTTCCGTGCAGCCTCAAGGTATCGCCCGGACCTCGACCGCACCCCTGTTTCCGCAGGTGGCGTGAGCCACGTCACGTACGCGGCGAGGCTCCGGGCGGGCCGGCCCGCGGCGCCGCCGGCTGTGGGGAATCTCCAACTCCGGTTCCGCGCCTCAGGCCGGCTGGATCAGGTCCCACCGGTTGCCGTAGAGGTCCTGGAAGACCACGACCGCGCCGTACGGCTCGTAGCGCGGCTCCTCCTCGAAGACGACGCCCGCGGCGACCATCCGCTTGTAGTCGCGGTCGAAGTCGTCGGTGGTGAGGAACAGCGCGACCCGCCCGCCGGTCTGGTCGCCGATCCGCGCCTGCTGTTCCGGACCCGCGGCCTGGGCGAGCAGCAGCCCGGTCTCCCGGGAGCCGGGCGGGGCCACGACCACCCAGCGGCCGCCGTCCTCCCGTGGGGTGTCCTCACGCAGCTCGAAGCCGAGGGCGCGGCGGTAGTAGTCGATGGCTTCGTCGTAGTCGCGGACCACGACGGCCACCAGTCCGAGGTGTGGCATGGCAGCGTGGCTTTCGGTCGGCCGTCCGCGGCCGGGCGGGGGACGGACGGGTCGGGTGGGAGCGGGCGGGGACGGGCAGGTCGCGTGCGATCGGGCGGGCAGTGGCGCTCAGTCGAAGACGGGGCCCTGGGTGCGGGTCCGCTTGATCTCGTAGAAGCCCGGGATCGAGGCGACCAGCAGCGTGCCGTCCCACAGCTTCGCCGCGTCCTCGCCGCGCGGGGTGGGGGTCACGACCGGTCCGAAGAAGGCGACCTGCTTCCCGTCGGCGCCGGGGACGGCGATGACCGGGGTGCCGACGTCCTCGCCCACCTTGTCGATGCCCTCCTTGTGGGAGGCGCGCAGCGGGCCGTCGTAGGCGTCGCTGTCGGCGTGGTCGGCGAGGGACTCGGGCAGGCCGACCTCCGCCAGGGCGGCGACGATCGTCTCGCGCGTCCTGGGCAGACGCATGTTGTGGAAGCGCGTGCCGAGGGCCGTGTAGAGGCGGCCGACGACCTCGTCGCCGTACTCCTGCTGGGCGGCGGTCACCACGCGGACCGGGCCCCACGCGTCGCGCAGGAAGTCGGCGTAGCTCTTGGGCAGGGTGTCGAGCTTGTTCTCGTTGAGCACCGCCAGGCTCATCACGTGCCAGCGCACTTCGACCGGGCGGACCTTCTCGACCTCCAGCATCCAGCGGGAGGTCATCCACGCCCAGGGGCACAGGGGGTCGAACCAGAAGTCTGCGGGGGTCCTGCCGGTGCCGGTCTGCTCGGTTTCCGGTGCGGTCGCGGTCACGGGGTTGCTCCTCGGATCCTGCTGTGGTGGGACACGGGCCGGGGCGCTCTACGCGACGCACAACACATGGCGTGCGCGACGGCATTCCCCGGTGAAAGGATGCCCTGTCGGGACGACATCCCACGTCCCGGCCGTACGTGCCACCTTACGTACCACCGTACGCCGACTGTATGCACCATCACTGTATGCACCATCGAAGGAGTGCGCCTGTGCCCGGCGAGAACCTCAGCCGCGAGGAGGCCCGTGCCCGGGCCGAGATCCTGTCCGTCGAGCGGTACGACGTGGCGCTGGACGTCCGGTCGGCGACCGCGCCCGCCGAGGACGGCGGGGAGCGGACCTTCCGTTCGACGACCGTGATCGAGTTCCGCTGCTCGCGGCCGGGGGCCTCCAGCTTCGCCGACCTGTTGGCGCCCTCGGTGGCCTCCGTCCGCCTCAATGGGCGCGAACTGGACCCGGCCGCGGTGTTCGACGGCGCCCGGATCGCCCTGGACGGCCTCGCCGAGCGCAACACCCTGGTGGTGGACGCCTGGTGCGCGTACTCCCGCACCGGCGAGGGACTGCACCGCTTCGAGGACCCCGAGGACGGCGAGGTCTACCTGTACACGCAGTACGAGCCGGCCGACTCGCGCAGGGTCTTCGCCAACTTCGAGCAGCCCGACCTGAAGGCGCCCTTCACCTTCCAGGTGACCGCGCCCGAGGGCTGGACGGTGCTGTCCAACAGCGCCGCCGAAGGGGAGCCGGAGCCCGCCGAGGGCGGCGGCGCGACCGTGCGGTTCCTGCCCACCCAGCCGATCTCGACGTACATCACGGCGGTGGTGGCGGGCCCGTACCACGTGGAGGAGGACCACTACGCCCGCAACCGGCCCGACTCCTTGGCGCTCGACATCCCGCTGCGGGTGCTGTGCCGCAGGTCGCTGGCCCGGCACCTGGACGCCGACGAGATCTTCGAGGTCACCAAGCAGGGGCTGGACTTCTTCCACGACGTGTTCGACTACCCGTACCCGTTCGGGAAGTACGACCAGGCGTTCGTGCCGGAGTACAACCTGGGGGCGATGGAGAACCCGGGGTGCGTGACGTTCCGGGAGGAGTTCGTCTTCCGCGGCAAGGTGACGCGGGCGTCGTACGAGCACCGGGCCAACGTGGTGCTGCACGAGATGACCCACATGTGGTTCGGCGACCTGGTGACGATGCGGTGGTGGGACGACCTGTGGCTCAAGGAGTCCTTCGCGGACTTCATGGGGTCGTTCTCCCAGGTCGAGGCGACGAAGTACGCCGAGGGGTGGATCACCTTCGCCAACCGCCGCAAGGCGTGGGCCTACCGCGCCGACCAGTTGCCGTCCACGCACCCCGTGGTGGCGGACATCCGCGACTTGGAGGACGCCAAGCTCAACTTCGACGGCATCACGTACTCCAAGGGCGCGTCCGTGCTCAAGCAACTGGTGGCGTACGTGGGGCGGGAGGCGTTCCTGGAGGCGGCGCGGCGGTACTTCAAGCGGCACGCCTACGGCAACACCACGCTGGCCGACTTGCTGTCGGTGCTCGGGGAGACCTCCGGGCGGGACATGGCCGGCTGGTCGGCGGCCTGGCTGGAGACGGCGGGCGTCAACTCGCTGACACCTCGCGTCCTTACGGACGAGTCCGGGCGCATCACCGAGTTGACGGTGGAGCAGACGGCGGAGGCCACGCACCCAAGGCTGCGGCCGCACCGGGTGGCGATCGGGCTGTACCGGGTGGGCGCGGACGGGGCCGTCGAGCGGTACGCGCGGGCCGAGACGGACGTGGCGGGTCCGGTGACCGCGGTCGGCGAGCTCAGCGGGCAGGAGCGGCCCGACCTGGTGCTGGTCAACGACGAGGACCTCACGTACTGCAAGATGCGGTTCGACGCGGCCTCGCTGGCCACGGTCGGGGAGCGGCTGGGCGACATCGCGGACCCGCTGGCGCGGGCGCTGACGTGGTCGGCGGTGTGGAACCTCACCCGCGACGCGCTCATGCCGGCCCGCGACTACCTGCGGCTGGTCCTGCGGTTCGCCGGGCGGGAGAGCGACATCGGCGTGCTGCAGTCCCTGCATCTGCAGGCGCGTTCGGCGCTGACGCACTACGTGGCGCCCCAGGCGCGGGAAGAGGCGCGCCGGGAGCTGGCCGAGGGCGCCCTGCGCGGGCTGCGCGAGGCGGCCCCGGGCAGCGGGCACCAACTCGCCTGGGCGCGGTTCTTCGCCGCCGTGGCGTCCTCGCGGGAGGACCTGGGGCTGCTGCGCGGCCTGCTGGAGGGCTCGGCCGTGATCGACGGGCTGGACGTCGACCAGGAGCTGCGCTGGACCTTCCTGGAGTCGCTCACGGCCGAGGGCGCGGCCGACGCCGACGACATCGCGGCCGAGCGCGCACGGGACGACACCGCCTCCGGCCACCGCCACCAGGTGCGGTGCCTGGCCGCGCGCCCTTCGGCCGCGGTGAAGGCGGCCGCCTGGGCCGACGTCGTGGACTCCGACGCCCTGTCCAACGCCCTCGTCGAGGCCACGATCGCCGGTTTCGCCCAGCCCGGTCAGCGGGAGTTGACCGCTCCCTATGCGGCGCCCTACTTCGAGGTGATCGAACGCGTGTGGGCGACGCGGTCGATCGAGATCGGCATGCACGTGGTCCGCGGCCTGTTCCCCTCCGCGCAGGACCGGCCGGAGACGCTGGCGGCAGCCGACGCCTGGCTCGCCTCCCACGAGAAGGCCGCGCCCGCCCTTCGCCGCCTGGTGCTCGAAGCGCGCGACGACCTGGCCCGCGCCCTTCGCGCCCAGGAGTGCGACGGGGCGCGCGAGCGCTGACGCGCCGGTCCGGGCGGGCGCGGGTCCGCCCGGACCGTTCACCCGCGCGGGTGACGGCTCCTCGGCAACCGAACCGGTCGGCTTTAGCGCGGGCTTGTCCGGGTTTGTCGACGGCTGTGTAACAGCGGTTGGCGGGCGCTCGGGCGGCGGGAATCGTGGCCGCATGAACGGGAACACGAACGGGAACCGGTACGGCTCGCAGGCGAGGGGACCGCACCCGGAGGGCATCGGGTCGGGGTGCGGCGAAAGGGTTGTGACGGTACGTCAGCTCCGCGCGGAGGGGATGACGGCGGCCGAGATCGAGGAGCGGTGCCGGCCGGGCGGCCCGTGGCAGCAGGTGCTCCCCCGTGTGTACCTGCTGCACGAGGGGCCGCCCAGCGGCGGGGAGCGGGTGCGCGCGGCGCTGCTGTACGCGGCCGGGCGGGACGCTCGCACGCACGCTGCGATGGTGACGGGGCCGGCCGCGCTGGCTCTGCACGGCTTCTCGTGCCTGCCGCCGCTGACCGGCCTGCCCCGGATCGACGTGCTGGTGGACCGGCAGCGGCGGCTGCGGGACGCCGGGGACGTGGCCGTGCGGCGGGTCCGCGAACTGCCGCACCCGCAGGACGTGGACGGCGTGCCGTGCGCCCCCGTGGCGCGGGCGCTGGCGGACGCGGTGGACGCCCTGGACGACATCGACACCGTCCGCGTCCTGTTCGCCGAGGCGGTACGGGAGGGGCACTGCGAGGCCCGCGCGGTGGTGCGGGAACTGGCCGCCGCGGGACTGCTGGAGCGGCCGTACGTGCGCGGGGCGATGGACGTGCTGCGTGCCGAGGGGCGGGCGGTCGCCGAGGAGCGGCTGTACGCGATGGTGCACTGCCACCATCTGCCGGATCCGGTGTGGAACGTGCGCCTGACGCTGCCCGGCGGTCCGCCGCTGGGCGGAGTGGACGCCTACTGGCCCGAGCACGCGGTGGCGGTGGCGATCGACGCCTCGCTCGACGACGACGGCACGTGGTCGCGCTCCGCCCGCCGGCGCGAACGGCTGGAGGCGCTGGGCATCACGGTCGTGTACGTGACACCGGAGAAGCTGCGCGACGCCATGGAGCAGCAGGCGGTGGTCGTCCGGACGGCGCTGATGTCCTCGGCCGACCGTACGCCCGCCGCCTATGTGGTGGTCACGCCGCGCTGAACCGCCGCCTTGACGCCGGGCGCGTCCCAGGCGGCGGGCGCCGGCCCTGCCCGGCGCCCGCCCGAACCGGTCCCCTTGCCCGGGCATACAGGTGGCGGCGTACGGCGGCAGCGGCGGCGCGCGGCGCGCGGCCGTGGACAGCTCCGGCCGGGCCGCCGGGCCGAGCGGGGGCGCGCGGCGGCACGGGACGGCGCAGGCGGCGGAGCACCTGGCGGTCCCGGCGACCGCGCCCGCCGCGATGCCGCCCGCGGCGATCGGGCCGCCGCCCACCAGGGCGCCGCGGGCGCCGGCCACCTGGAGGAGCATGGCGTTGCTCACGTGGCCCGGGCCACGCCTTCGGGGCCGCCCGGGGGAGGCAGCCGTCACGCCTCGTACGCGGGCGGCGTGACGGGCCTCGCCCGGTCGCGTCCGGCCCCGCCCCCGTATCGCCTGACGTGCGGCGTGAAGGCTGAGGTGCCGTACGTGACGCGTCGCTCGCGACTGACCGGTCGTCAGTCCGGTTGCCCTGGCCGAGCCCCCGAAACGGCGCCCCGGCTACTCCCGGCCCGCGCCGGCCGTCGTCGGCGGGGTGCGCAGCAGCGCCCGCGCGGGCAGGCCGGTGGCGGCCAGGCCGAGCAGCAGGGTGCCGGCCGCCACGGCCAGGGCGGTCACCGGCGGCACGTAGGGGGACGCGCCCGTCAGGCCGCGCGCCACCGGGACGAGCGTGATCCAGGCGATCGCGCCGCCGATGGCCAGCCCGGCCACGCACACCAGCAGCGCCTCCCGGCGCATCATGCCGAGCACCTGCCGGCGGGTGGTCCCGGCCAGCCGCAGCAGCGCGACCTCGCGGCGCCGGTCCAGGACCGTCATGACCAGCGTGTTGGCCGCGGCGATCGCGGCGAACCCGCCGAGTACGGCGGCCATGACGCGGTTGGCCCAGGCGTTCAGTTCGAGGTCCTTGTCGGCCTGCGCGCGGTAGCCCGCCCGGTCGGTGACGGTCAGGCCCGGTACCCCGAGCGCGCGCAGCGAGCGCTGGACGGCCGCCGGATCGGCGCCGGGCGCGTCGTGGACCAGCACCTGGGTGTCGTACGCGGCCGCCGCGTGCGGGGCGACCGCCGCGCGCGGCAGCAGCACCTGGCCCAGGCCCAGGCCGCGGCTGTACAGGGCGACGACCCGGGGCCGTACGGTCGTGCCGTCACCGAGCCACAGCGAGAGGCGGCCGCCGACCTTCACCTTCGCCTCGCCGGCCAGCAGGGTGTCGACGGCCACTGTCGTGCCGTCGCCGGTCAGCCGGTCCAGCGAGCCGCTGGTGACGCCGAGGTCCAGGACGGCGGGCAGGGCGGACGGGTCGCCGCCGACGCCCAGGACGTTCGCCGAGTTCAGCGAGCCGCCGGCCCGGAAGAGCGCTCCGGTGCGGACCACGCCGACGGCGGAGGCCGCACCGCGTATCCGCGCCGCGCGGTCGGCGGTCCCGGCGGGCAGTCCGGCCCCGGCGGAGCCCACCACCTGGTCGGCCACCACGCCGTCCCTGATCTGCCGGGCCGAGACGTGCGTCGTCGTCGCCTGCATGCACAGCAGGGTGCCGCAGAAGGCCGTGACCAGGACGATCGGGGTGATCGCCGAGGCGAGCCTGCGGGCGGCCGCCCGGGTGTTGGCCGCCGCCAGCTCCGCGGGGGCGCCGCCGGTCAGCCGCAGCGGCAGCCCGAGGACCGCGGAGGCGAGCCAGGCCACCACGGGGCCGAGGAACGCCACGCCGGCCATGAAGCAGAAGACCACGCCCAGCGCGGTGTTCGCGGCGTCGTCGCCGTCGGTGTGCGCGGCGACCCCGGCCAGCACGCAGCCGCCGGCGACGGCCGCGGTGCCCAGGACGGTACGGATCACGCCGGGCCGCCGGCGTTCGACTGCCGCCTCGCCGAGCGCCTGGCTGGGCCGGGCCTTCGCCGGGCGGCGGGCGGCGAGGTACCCGGCGAGCAGCGAGCCCAGCAGGGCCGCGCCGGTCGCCGTCACCATGGGGATCCAGCCCACGGACAGCGTCACCCCGTGCGGCACCGCTCCCCTGGCGACGAGCTGGCCGAGCCACCAGCGGGCCAGCGCGAGGCCGGGCAGGATGCCGGCGGCGCCGGCGAGCGGCGTGACCAGGACCGCCTCGGTGGCCACCGTCCGCCGTATCTGGCGCGGGGTGGCGCCGACCGCGCGCAGGAGCGCGATCTCCCGGCCGCGCTGCCCGATGGCCAGGGCGACCGTGCCCATCACCACGAACACCGCCGTGGCCGTGGCGATACCGCCGAACGATCCGCCGATCGCCGTCAGCATCTCGCGGGCCGAGGCGAGCTCGGGCTGCTCCGCCTCGCCGCGCCCGTTCCCCGTGCGTACCTTCGCCTGTCCGCCGACGGCGGCCCGGGCCTCCTCGGCGAGCCGGTCGGTCGGGACGCCGGGCCTGCCGAACACCGCTATGGCGTCGGCCTTCCCGGGGTGCCCGCTGAGCGCGGCCGCCTGGGTGTCGGCGAAGTACGCGGTGCCCGCGGTGCCGGCGGCGACCCCGGCGATCCGGTAGGAGGCGGAACCGGCGGGGGTGGTCAGGGTGAGCGTGTCCCCCGCCGCCAGGTGCGCGGCGGCCGCCGCGGCGCGGTCGAGGACGACCTCGCCCGGGCGGGGGGCGGTGGCCGCCCCGGGGGCGTCGATGACGTGGGCCGACCAGTCCCTGCCGGTCAGCGGTGGCAAGTGCGCGGCCTGGACGGGAAAGGCCAGGTCGGGAACGGCCGCCGCGACGCCGGGGCGGGCGGCGACGCGGGCGGCCAGTGCCGCCTCCAGCCGCGGCCGGTCGGTCAGCGGCTCGGTCTCGGTGTCCTTGCCGTCGCCGTGCCCGGTCGTGAGGTGCGCCTGCGGGTCGGCGGCCACCACGACCGGCACGTGGGCGTACCGCACCGGCTCCACATGGGCGGTGACCCCGGTCTGCAGCAGGGTGCCGCAGGCGGTGACGACCGCCACCGCGAACATCAGCGCCACGAAGGTGCCCGCGAAGGACGCGGGCCGGAACCGCACGGACGCGCGGGCCAGGCCGTTCACGCCGCCGCTCCCATCGGTCCGGCGGCGGCCGCGGTCAGCGCCACCATGCGGTCGGCCACGGTCGCCGGGTCCGGCCGCGGCAGTTCGCCCGCCAGGGCCCCGTCGGCCAGGAACAGCACCCGGTCCGCGTACGAGGCGGCAACCGGGTCGTGCGTGACCATGACCACGGTCGCGCCCATGGCGTCCACGGCCTGCCGCAGCAGGCCCAGGACCTCCCGCGCGGTGCCGGTGTCGAGCGCGCCGGTCGGCTCGTCGGCGAAGATCACCTCGGGCCGGGTGATCAGGGCGCGGGCGATGGCCACGCGCTGCTGCTGGCCACCCGAGAGCCGGCCGGGGCGGCGCCGTCCGTGGCCGGCCAGGCCGACCTGTTCCAGCAGAGCTTCGGCCGCCCGCCGGTCGGGCCGCCGGCCGGCCAGGCGCAGCGGCAGCAGCACGTTCTGCTGCACCGTCAGCGACGGCAGCAGGTTGAACGACTGGAACACGAACCCGATGCGGCTGCGCCGCAGCCTGGTCAGGTTGTTCTCACTCAGCCCGGTGATCTCGGTGCCGCCCAGCCGCACCTGCCCGGCGGTCGGCCGGTCCAGCCCGGCCGCGCACTGCAGGAACGTGCTCTTGCCGCTGCCCGAGGGCCCCATGACGGCGGTGAAGCTCCCCGTGGGCAGCGCCAGGTCCACGCCCCTGAGCGCGTGCACCGCCGCGTCCTTGCGCCCGTACGTGCGGCGCACTTCCCGCAGCTCCACGGCGAACCGCGCGCCGCGCCCGTCCTCCACCCCTGCGCCCGGATCCTTCTTCCCGCGGCGTGCCATGGCCGTCCTTTCCGCACCGGTGTCCGATGTCCCTGGTGTGTCCCTGGTGTCCTTCGTCCCGCCTTCGACGCTACGGACCGGCCCGCCCCGCGAACCATGACGTCATCCGGCGTCTTGGGGTGGGGTTCTCCCCACCCGAGCCCGGGTAGGGCTCCAACGGACCGGCCGGGGACGCACGAGACGGAGCTGACATGGACCGTGGGCGGCTCGCCGGCCTGTACGGCGTGGACGTGACGTACGAACCCTCGCCCGGCAGGAGCGTGCCGGTCGGCGAGGACACCGTCGTGGCGGTGCTCGCCGCGCTGGGTGTGGACGCGAGCACCCCGCAGGCGGTCAAGGAGGCCGCCGAGGCGTACGAGCGCGCGGCGGCGAGCCTCCTGCTCCCCCCGCTGACCGTCGTGCGGGCGGGCCGCGGCACCGTTCGCGACGCCCTGGCGGCGCGGGTCCCGGCGGTCGCCGCCGGGACCGCCGAGGTGACCGTGGAGAGCCTGGGCGGCGAGCGGCTGGAGGGCACTCCCCGCACCCCCGGCCGCTACGGCCTGCGGGTCCGCGCCGGGGACGGGCGCACCGCGCGCGGCGAGCTGATCGTCGCACCGGAGCGGCTGCCCGGCCCGTCCCGGCGGACGTTCGGCTTCATGGCGCAGCTGTACTCGACGCTGTCGTCGCGCTCCTGGGGCATGGGCGACCTGGGCGACCTCGCGGACCTGTGCGCCTGGTCCGGCCGCGCCCTGGGCGCGGGCTTCGTGCAGATCAACCCGCTGCACGCGGCCTTCCCCGGGCACCCCACGGACCCCTCCCCGTACCGCCCGTCCTCCCGGCGCTTTCCCGACCCGGTCTATCTGCGGGTGGAGGAGGTGCCGGAGTACGCCTACCTGCCGCCGGAGGACCGGGAGCGGGCCGGGGGCCTGCTGCGGCGGGCCGCAGCCCTGCGCGACAGCGTGCTGCGCGAGGGCGCGCTGATCGACCGCGACGCGGTGTGGGCGCTGAAGGCCGAGGCGCTGGCACTGCTGCGCAAGGTTCCGCTCAGCCCCGGCCGGCGGGCCGCGTACGCCGGGTTCCTGGCCGAGCAGGGGCAGGCCCTGGAGGACCACGCCACCTGGTCCGCGCTGGCCGAGGTGCACGGTCCCGACTGGCGCGGCTGGCCCGCCGGACTGCGCGATCCGCGCTCCCCGCAGGTGGCCAGGGCCCGCGGTGAGCTGCTGGACCGGGTGGACCACCACTGCTGGCTCACCTGGCTGACCGACGGCCAGCTCGGTGCCGCCCAGCGCGCGGCCACGGACGCCGGGATGACGGTGGGCGTCGTGCACGACTTGGCGGTCGGCGTGCACCCGGCCGGTTCCGACGCCTGGTCGATGCAGGACGTGCTGGCCGCCGGGATGTCCGTCGGCGCGCCCCCCGACGCCTTCAACTCACGCGGCCAGGACTGGGGCCTGCCGCCGTGGCGCCCGGACGCCCTGGCCGCCGCCGGGTACGCCCCGTACCGCGACCTGGTGGCCCGGATGCTGCGGCACGCGGGCGGCCTGCGCATGGACCACGTGATGGGCCTGTTCCGGCTGTGGTGGGTGCCCAAGGGCCGCCCGCCGACCGAGGGCGCCTACGTGCGCTACGACGCGGAGGCGATGCTCGGCCTGCTGGCCCTGGAGGCGTACCGGGCCGGCGCCGTCGTCATAGGCGAGGACCTCGGCACGGTCGGCCCGGGGGTGCGCGAACAACTCGCCGACCGCGGGGTGCTCGGCACGTCCGTCCTGTGGTTCGAGCGGCGGTACGAGGGCCCGGACGCCGACCGCAGCCCCCTCCCGCCCGCCGCCTGGCGGGCCTCCTGCCTGGCCACGGCGACCACCCACGACCTGCCGAGCACCGCCGCCCGCCTGACCGGCGAGCACGTGGAGCTGCGCCACCGGCTGGGGCTGCTGACCCGGCCGGTGGCCGAGGAGCGGACCGAGGAGGCGGCCGAGGTCGCCGAATGGATCGCGCTGCTGGGCCGGCTGGGCCTGCTCCCGGAGGGCGCGGCGGACGAGGAGGCGGTCATCAAGGCGGTGCACCGGTTCCTGGCCCGCACCCCGGCCCGGATGGTCGGCGTCTGGCTGCCGGACACGGTGGGCGACCGCCGCCCGCAGAACCTGCCCGGCACCTCCGACGAGTACCCCAACTGGCGCCTGCCGGTGGCGGGCCCCGACGGCACGCCCCTCACCCTGGAGCAGTTGGCCGCCTCCCCGAGGCTGCACGCCCTCGCGGCGGAGGTCCGCGCTGCGCTGGCGGGCGGTACGGCGCCCGCGCCGCCGGGCCCGGCCGCGCAACCTCCCTCCCAGGGGTCCCGGGAGGCCCCGTCCCAGGGAGCCCCGGCGTAGCGCACCCCGTACGCGGGGCGCGCCGTTCGCAGGGGCGCCCATTCGCGGGGCACACCGTTCCTGGGGCACACCGTTTCTGGGGCACCCCGGGCGCGCGGCCCACCGGGGCGGTCACTACATTGAGGGTGTGGACAAGAAGCTCACCAAGAAGGCCGTGCGCGCAGGGGTCGTGACCGCCGGCACGGCGATAGTCATGCTGATGGCGACACCGGCGTTCGCGCTGGCCCACGACGACGGCGAGGACCCCGGTTCCGGCCTCAGCGTGGCCGAGACGCTCGGCCTGTACGTCGCCATCCCGCTCGTGCTGTTCGGGATCATCGCGGGCCTGGTCATGGTGACCGACAAGTCCCGCAAGCAGCCGCAACAGCGCGGCTGAGAGCGCACGCCGGCCGCGGGGCCGCTCCGCCGCGGGTCCCGCCGTGCGCGGGGCGCGCCCCGCGCACGCGTAGGCGTACGCGTACGGTCGCCCGCGGGCTCCGCGAAGTCGGGCGCGGCGCGCCCCGCGCACGCGTACGGGGTACGTCCGCGCGGGCGCACCTCCGCGGACCGGCGCGCGGTCACCTCGCCGGGTCCCGCCCCGCCTTGTCCGCCCGCGTCCGCGGCGCGTCGTGCGCCGGGTTCCGCGCGTCGGCCTCGGCCGTGTCGGGGGCCGTGTCCTCGTCCGCGTCCTGGGCGATGCCCCGGGCAGCGTCCTGGTCCGTCGACTGGTCCGTCTCCTGCGGCGGATTCTCGGTCGAGGACATCAGCAGCCGCAGCAGGCCGGCCAGGTCCGCGGCCTGCCGCGGGTCGAGCCCGGCCAGCGCCGCCTTCTGAAGGGCCAGGCCCGCGCCGACCGCTTCCTCGATCACCTGGAAACCGCGCGCGGTCAGCGTGATGCGCAGCGCCCGGCGGTCGTTCGGGTCGGGGGCGCGCTCCAGCAGCCCGGCCCGCTCCAGCTTGTCCAGCCGGCCGGTCATCCCGCCGGTGGTGAGCATCAAGGTCGCCGACAACTGCCGCGGTGAGAGCGTGTACGGCTCCCCCGAGCGCCGCAGCGTGGAGAGCACGTCGAACTCGCCGCGGCCGATCCCGTACCGCTGGTACTCCTTCTCCATCCGGTCGCCCATGAGCCGTGACAGGCGGTAGATCCGCCCGAAGACGGCCATGGGGAGGGTGTCGAGGTCCGGCCGCTCCGCGTTCCACTGCGCGGTGATGGCGTCGACGGCGTCACGTGTGTCCATGGAGCCCATTATCGGCCCAGCAGGCTTGACGGCGAGATAGTCGCTTGACACTAAGTTGCTTGGAGCTAAGCTACTTTGCATCGACCTACAGGAACTCTGTGATCGGGGGCTCTCGATGGCTGGTACGACGTCCGGAACGGGGAAGGGCGCGCGCGGCCGCGTCGCGCGGATACCCGGGGAGCGGGCCATGCTCGCCGCGATGGGGGTGGACTCGGTCGGCTCGGGCATGTACATCCCGTTCAGCCTGGTGTTCTTCCACCACATCACCGGGTTGTCGTTCGCCGTGGTCGGCGCGGTCATGACCGCCGTGGGGCTGGCCGGGATGGCCGCGCTCCCGCTCGCGGGGGCGGCGGTGGACCGGTACGGGGCCCGCCGCGTGCAACTGCTGCTCTACGGGGTGCGCGGCGGCGGCTTCGCGCTCTATCCGTTCGCGGCCTCGCTGCCGGCCTTCGCCGCCGTCGCCCTGGGCACCGCCTTCGGCGACCGGGCCTTCCCCGCGGTCCAGCAGTCCTTCCTCGGCGAGATCGCCCGGGGCGCCGACCGCGACCGCCTGCAGGCCGCCTCCCGCGCGCTGCGCAACGGCGGCCTCGGTGCCGGCGCCCTGCTCGCCTCCCTGATCGTCACCCTCGCCGGGGACCACGGCTTCGCGCTCGCCGCCTGGCTGAACGCGGCCTCCTTCGGCCTGGCCGCCCTGCTGACGCGACGGGTACCGGTACCGGCCGCGGCCGGGCGCGAGGCCGCCGGACCGGCCGTATCAGCCGCATCGGCCGGACCGGCAACCGGTGACGGGCCGGCAACCGTTGGCGGACCGGCCGGACCCGCGACTGGTGGCGGATCCGCAGCGGCGGGGGTCCGGCGGGCCTCGGGCTACCGGCTGGTGCTGGCGGACCGGCCCTTCCTCGGGCTCACCGCCGTCAACTTCCTCGTCGCACTGGGATATTCGGCGCTGGCGGTGCTCTTCCCGCTGTTCATCGGGAGCACGCTGGGCGCGCCGCAGGCGCTGACCGGGGCGGCCTTCACGGTGAACACGGTGCTGTGCGGGATCGGCGGGGTGGCCGTCGCGGGAGCGGTACGGCGTACGGGGGCGCGCAGGACGCGGTCGGCGGCCCTGGGCTCGGCGCTGTTCGCGGCCTCCTTCGCGGGGCTCGCGGTGCTCGGGACGGTGCGCCCGCACACCGGATGGATCGTGGTGGGCGCGCTGCTGGCCCTGGTCACCCTCTACACGGTCGCCGAACTCGTCCACAACCCGGCCGCCGGCACACTGGCGATGGCCGCCGCGCCCGACGCCCTGCGGGGCCGCTACATGGCCGCCTACCAGCTCTCCTGGTCGTTCGCCAGCACACTGGCCCCTTCCCTGTTCACCGCCCTGGTCGCGGCCGACGCCCGCCTGCCGTGGCTCCTGCTGACCGCCACGGGCCTGTCGGCGGCCGCCCTTCTCCTGCGCCTGGAACGCCGCCTGCCGCGGGAGGCGGTCCTGCTGACGGTGCCGGCCACCGTGGCCTCGGGCGGCGGCGAGCGGCGGCGCCCGCGGGCGGCCCAGGCCGCGTGACCGCCGTCCGCCGCGCCCTCAGCACACCACCGCGTACCCGGCGCACCCACCGAGCCCGCGCGGAGTGAGCTCCGCCGATCCCGCGCCGAGCCGCCCCCGAGTCCCCCGAGCCGCCCCCGAGTCCCGAGGAGAAAGACCGTGTCCCGAACCGCCGATGTCGTACTGACCGGGCTGGCGCCGGTCGCGTGGGGGTCGACGTACGCCGTGACGACCCAGTTCCTGCCCGCCGACCGGCCGCTGTTCGCCGGGCTGATGCGGGCGCTGCCCGCCGGGCTGCTGCTGGTGGCGGCGACCAGGACGCTGCCACGCGGGGCGTGGTGGTGGAAGTCGGCGGTGCTGGGGGCGCTGAACATCGGGGCGTTCTTCCCGCTGCTGTTCCTGGCCGCGTACCGGCTGCCGGGCGGGGTGGCGGCCGTGGTCGGGGCGGTGGGGCCGCTGTTCGTGGCCGGGATGTCCGCGGCGGTGCTGCGCGAGCGGCCCACAGCGCGGGCCTGGGCCGCCGCCGTCCTCGGGGCGCTCGGAGTGGCGCTCGTCGTCCTGCGGCCGGGCGCCGGGCTCGACGCGGTCGGGGTGCCGGCCGGGCTGGGCGGCGCCGCCGCGATGGCCGCGGGCACCGTGCTCACCAAGCGCTGGGGGCGCCCGGCCGGGGTGGGACCGCTGCCCTTCACCGGCTGGCAGCTCACCGCCGGTGCCCTGTTCATCGCCCCCGTCGCCCTCCTCGCCGAGGGGCTCCCGCCGGCCCTCGACACCCGCAATCTCCTCGGCTACGCCTATCTCGCCCTCGTCAACACCGTCCTGGCCTACGCCTTGTGGTTCCGCGGCATCTCCCGGCTCCCCGCCACCTCCGTCAGCCTCCTGGCCTTCCTCAGCACCTTGTCCGCCACGCTGATCGGCCGGGTCGCCCTGCACCAGTCCCTGGGCCCGGTCCAGCTCGCCGGCATGGCGCTGGCCCTGGCGGCCACCTTGTGGGGCCAGCGGCCGGCCGGGCGGACCAAGGGCGACCGGGCCCGTACGGCCGTGGACACCCCCCGCACCCGGCACTCTACGAGTGCGTGACCGCCGGGCGGCCGGCGGCACGACCGCCCTGGCCCGGGCGCAGGTTGCGGCCGAACGGGCGCCACGCCACGGCCGTCAGCACCGCCATCCCGGCCGCCGACCACCAGAACGGCGCGGTCACCCCGTACCACCGGACCAGCGGGCCGCCGATCAGCGCACCCAGCACGTTGCCGCCCAGCGCGAACGTCATGAAGGCGCTCTGCACCCGCCCGCGCAGTTCCTCGGGCACCCGCCGCTGCCGGAACGTCGTCTCGACCCCGCCGAACACCGACGAGTGGACGCCGAACGCGACGAGCACGGCCCCCGCCACCCAGCCGGTGGTGGCGCAGGCGAGCCCCACATGCGTCAGGGTCTCGATCACCAGCCCGGCCCTGAGCAGGACCGACGCCGACAGCCACGCCTGGAGCCGGGGCGCGAGGAGCGCGCCGAACACCCCGCCCACGGCGCTGGCGGACAGCAGGAACCCGTAGCCCACCTCGCCCGTCCCCAGCCGGTCGCGGGCGTAGAGGACGAGGATGGACATGCCCGCGGTGAGGGTGAGGTTCATCAGGCACAGCGCCACGGTGAGCATCCGGATCACGGGCTCGGCCCACAGCCAACGCAGCCCTTCGGCGATGTCGGCGCGTACGGAGGAGCGGGCGGGAGCAGGGGCGGGGACAGGGGGTGGGGCTGAGGCTGGGGCGGGAGCTGGGGCTGGGGCCGGTGCGTCCGGCGGGCGCTCGGCCGAGGGGGCCGGGGGCACGGCCCCGCGTTCGCGCCGTATCCCGTGCATGGTCGCCACCAGGGCGGCAGAGACGACGAACGAGGTCGCGTCCAGGCCGAACGGCACCGCCGCCGCCAGGACGAACAGGCTCGCGCCCGCCGGACGCCCGGCGAACTTGTTGAGCACGAAGTACGAGCCGTGCAGCCGCGAGTTGGCGGTCGGCAGCAGCTCGGGCGGCACGACGGCGGGCACGAGGGTCGAGGCCGCGGTCTCGGCGAGGGTCTCCCCCGTGCCGAGGACGAACGCCGTCACGTAGATCACCGGGATCGACGCGTGCCCCGACCAGACCGCCAGCGCCAGGAGGGCGGTCAGCACACCGCGGCCGGCGTCCACCGCCACGATCAGCCGCCGCTTGTCGAGCCGGTCGATGAAGACGCCGCTGACCAGCGCGAACAGCAGCCACGGCAGCTGCTGGACGAAGACCGCGAGCCCGACGAGCACCGGGTTGCCGCTGACGGACGCGACCAGCAGCGGCGCGGCCGCGGCGACCATGCCGTCGCCGAGGGTGGAGACCGAGTTGGCCGCCCACAGCACCCGGAAGTCTTTGCCGAGTCCCGTCGCCGCCATACCCGTGCCTCCCCCGCGCCGCCCGGCCAAAGGCACCGATGCTACCGGCGGCCCGGGCGCCCGCCCACGGCTTTCCGCCCGGGCGCCGGCCGCACGTGCGGGCGGGCCGGCGCCCGGGGCGGCGGCTACACGTGCGGGCGGGAACCCGGTTCCTGAACGGGGAGGGACTGGTCGGCGCCGGGCAGGGTCGGCTTGGGCAGGGTGGCGACCTCCTGCTGCGCCTCGGCGAGCTGCTGGGCGGTGTCGGTGGGCAACCGCGGGGCGGGCTGGGTGTCGGTGAAGCGGAACACCGAGGTCAGGTCACCGAAGGTGCTGCGCCGCCAGGCGGAGATGTTGGTCTCCTTCACGCCGGTGACGTGCTCCAGGAAGCGCAGGGGGGACGTGTGGTCGAAGGCTTCGCTCGCCACGTAGCCGCCGACCGTCCAGGGCGAGACGATGATCGCGGGGACCCGGAAGCCGGCGCCGATGGGCAGGCCGTTCACGTACTCGGCGGCGGTGCCGGCCGGCGCGGTGGGCGGCGGGACGTGGTCGAAGAGGCCGTCGTTCTCGTCGTAGTTGAGGATGAACGCGGTCTTGGCCCACACGTCGGGGTTGGCGGCGATGGCCTCCAGCTTCTGGGCGACGAAGTCCGCGCCGGCCGCCGGGAGGTAGTCGGGGTGCTCGGACTGGGTGCTGGTGGGGATGATCCAGGAGACGGTGGGCAGCCGGTCGGCACGGGCATCGTCCTCGAAGGTGCCGGCCGGCTGGGGGCGCACCCCCTGCTCGTAGAGCGCGGAGCCGGGCTTGGCGTTCTTGAAGGCGGCGAACTGCTCCAGCAGGTTGCAGCCGTAGTCGTCGGTCTGCTGGTACACCTTCCAGCTCACTCCGGCCGCCTGCAGGCGCTCGGCGTAGGTCGTCCAGGTGTACGGCTTGGGCGCGCTGTTGCTGATCACCGGGCCGCCCTTGGTGCCGCCGGGGTCGATGGTGCCCGTCATCCAGTACAGGCGGTTGGGCCAGGTCGGGCCCATCACCGAGCAGAAGTAGTTGTCGCACACGGTGAAGTTCTCGGCGAGCGCGAACTGGAAGGGGATGTCGTCGCGCGTGTAGTAGCCCATGACGTACGGACCGTTGGCGCCGTCCGCCGCCCGGTGGGCGGGCAGCCACTTGTCCATCCTGCCGTTGTTCCACGCCTGGTGCTGGACCGACCAGGCGTGGCTGGTGGAGGGGATGGCCTGGGCGCTGGACTTCTTGGTGTCGAGGTGGAAGGGCAGCACGTATCCGTCGGGGTTGACCGAGTCGGGCTGGTAGAAGACCGAACGGCCGGTGGACAGCTTCAGCGCGGCGGGGTCGCCGAAGCCCCGGACTCCGGACAGGGTGCCGAAGTAGTGGTCGAAGGAGCGGTTCTCCTGCATGAGCAGTACGACGTGCTCGATGTCGGCGAGCGAGCTGTTGCGGGGCGGACCTGCCGCGACCGCCCGCTGCAGGCTGGGCGGGAGCAGCGTGAGCGCCGCCGATCCGCCGATCGCCCCCGCCGCCGCGCCGAGGAGCCGGCGTCGAGTCAACTCGGCCATGGACGTTCCTCCCTAGAGCTGCCGGTGCGAGTCCTGTCGTGGACCCCTCAAAACTCTCCGGGGAGTCGGGTACGGGGCGATGGAGGTTGCCGGTGAACACGTGGCCAACGAGCAGGAGCCGGTCGGCCTCACCTTTACCGGCTTCGCCCCGGGTTTCCCTCAAACACGCCGGGACGTCACCGGAGCGGGTCCCGTGATGAGCTCGATCGATCGGCTTTGCCCACAGGATGTTTGACAGTACGTCGGCGAGCGGCGGGCGGGCCCTGCACGGGCTGCGGGCGGGCCGCCTGCGGGCTTGCGGGCTGCGGCGGACCCTCTGCGCCCGCCCGGGGTCACCAGACCTCGCCGTCGCGCCAGTCGCAGATCAGGGGCTCGGCCGTGTCCAGCGGGGTGCCGGTGACGGGCAGCACGTGGACCCAGCCGTCCGCGTCCGGTGTGCGGCGCACGCCCCGGTCGGGGGTCAGGACACAAGTGGGGCCCGGCCACGGCCGCCAGCCCCGGGCGGCGTAGAAGCCGACCGCCTCCTCGGTCGGGGCGAGCGCCCCGAGCCGGTACGCACCCCTGATCAGCCGCTCCGCCTCGGCCATCACGGCGGCCCCGTGGCCCCGCCCACGCCGGTCGGCGGACACCGCGACACCCTCCACGTATCCGGTGCGCAGCGCCCGCCCGCCGTTCAGCAGCCGGCGCTGCACCACCGAGGCGTGCCCGATCAGCCGCTCCCCCTCCCACGCCATGACGTGCATGCCGCCCACGGTGTGGTCCCAGTCGGCGTCCGTGAAGTCCCCGTCGGGGTGCCCGGCGAACGCCGCGTCCAGCAACTCGCGCACCGCCCGCAGCCGCTGGACGCCCAGCCCGGCGGTGTGCTCGGACTCGATCCGGACGCCGGTCATGCGCCGGGGCACCCCTTCTGTTGTCGTTCTGTTGTCGTGCTGCTGCCGTGCTGCTGCCGTCGTGTCGGCTTCTGTTGTCGTCCTGCCCGCCGCTCGCCGTCCGCGGTCAGCTCGCCGCCGCCGCGTCCACCTCCTGGGCCTTCAGGGCGCGCTCCACGCCCGCGCGGCTCTCGACGACCAGGCGGCGCAGCGCCGGCACGGGCTCGGCCTCTGCCAGCCAGGCGTCGGTGGCATCGAGGGTGGCCTGCGAGACCTGGAGCGTCGGGTACAGGCCGACCACGATCTGCTGGGCCATCTCGTGGCTGCGGGTCTCCCAGACCCGCTTGACCTCGGCGAAGTACCGCTCGGCGTACGGCGCCAGCAGCTCGCCCTGATCGGCCTGGGTGAAGCCGCCGATCACCGCGTCCTGCACCGCGTTCGGCAACTTGTCGTCCTCCACCACCGACGCCCACACCGCCGACTTGGCCTCGGCGGTGGGCCGGGCCGCCCTGGCCGCCGCCGCGTGCTGCTCGCCGGCCGAGGTGGGGTCGCGCTTCAGCTCGGCCTCGATCTCCTCCTCGCCGGCCCGGCCGGTCGCGGCGAGCCGGTTCAGCAGCGTCCAGCGCAGGTCGGTGTCCACGGCCAGCCCCTCGTACGACACCGAGCCGTCCAGCAGGCCGGTCAGGACGTCGAGCTGCTCGGGGGTGCGGGCGACGGTCGCGAACGCGCGGGCCCAGGCGAGCTGGTGGTCGCTGCCGGGGGCCGCGGCCCGCAGGTGCTCCAGGGTCGCCTCGGTCCAGCGGGCCAGGCCGGTCTCCCGCCAGGCCGGCGCCGCGTAAAGGTCCAGCGCCAGCTTGACCTGGCGGTGCAGGGACTGCACGACGCCGATGTCGGTCTCCTTGGCGATGCCGTGCAGCACCAGCTCCAGGTAGTCGCGGGCGGCCACCTCGCCGTCTCGGGTCATGTCCCAGGCCGCGGCCCACACCAGGGCGCGCGGCAGCGACTCGGTGAAGTCGCCCAGGTGGTCGCGGACGAAGGCGAGGGACTGCTCGTCGAGCCGGACCTTGGCGTAGGACAGGTCGTCGTCGTTGAGCAGGATCACGTCGGGGCGGCGGGTACCCGCGTCGAGCGGCACCTGGGTGAGCTCGCCGTCGATGTCCAGCTCGATCCGCTGCGTGCGGGCCAGCTTGCCGTCCCTCAGGTCGTACAGGCCCACCGCGATGCGGTGCGGGCGCAGCACCGCCTGGCCCTTGGCGCCGGCCGGCAGGTCGGGGGCCTCCTGGCGCACGGCGAGCGAGGTGAGGGTGCCGTCGGGGGCGACGGTCGGCTCGGGGCGCAGGACGTTGATGCCGGCCGTCTCCAGCCAGGCCTTGGACCACGTCTTCAGGTCGCGGCCCGAGGTCTCCTCAAGGGCGCCCAGCAGGTCGGTCAGCCGGGTGTTGCCCCAGGCGTGCCGCTTGAAGTACGCCTGCACGCCCGCGAAGAACTCGTCCATCCCCACGTATGCCACGAGCTGCTTGAGCACCGAGGCGCCCTTGGCGTAGGTGATGCCGTCGAAGTTGACCAGGACGTCGTCGAGGTCCTTGATCTCGGCCATGATCGGGTGGGTGGACGGCAACTGGTCCTGCCGGTAGGCCCAGGTCTTCATGGAGTTGGCGAAGGAGGTCCACGCGTGCGGCCACTTCGAGCCCGGCGCGTGGGCCTGGCAGGCGATGGAGGTGTACGTGGCGAACGACTCGTTCAGCCACAGGTCGTTCCACCATTCCATGGTGACCAGGTCGCCGAACCACATGTGGGCCAGCTCGTGCAGGATCGTCTCGGCCCGCAGCTCGTAGGCGGCGTCGGTCACCTTGGAGCGGAAGACGTACTGGTCGCGGATGGTGACGGCGCCCGCGTTCTCCATCGCGCCGGCGTTGAACTCCGGGACGAAGAGCTGGTCGTACTTGGCGAACGGATAGGGGAAGGCGAACTTCTCCTCGAACCAGTCGAAGCCCTGCCGGGTGACGTCGAAGATCGCCTCGGCGTCCAGGTGCTCGGCCAGGGAGGGCCGGCAGTAGACGCCCAGCGGCACGCTGCGGCCCTCGCCGTCCTCCCAGCTGCTGTGCACGGAGGTGTACGGGCCCGCGATCAGCGCGGTCACGTACGTGGAGATGCGCGGGGTGGGCTCGAACACCCACACGCCCTCGGCGGTGGGCTCGGGCGTGGGCGAGTTGGACACGACCGTCCAGCCGGCCGGGGCCTTCACCGTGAAGGCGAAGACGGCCTTCAGGTCGGGCTGCTCGAAGCTGGCGAAGACGCGGCGGGCGTCGGGCACCTCGAACTGGGTGTAGAGGTACGCCTGCTTGTCCACGGGGTCGACGAAGCGGTGCAGGCCCTCGCCGGTGTTGGTGTAGGCGCAGTCCGCGACCACCAGCAGTTCGTTGGCCCCCGCGCGCAGGTCCGGCAGGGCGATCCGCGAGTCCGCGAAGACCTCGGCCGGGTCCAGCGGCTCACCGTTGAGCACCACCTCGTGCACGGTGGGCGCCACCAGGTCGATGAAGGTCGAGGCGCCCTCGCGCGCGGCCTCGAACCGAACCGTCGTGCGCGACCGGTACGTGCCGCCGTCCTGCGCGCCGCTGAGATCCAGCTCGACCGCATAGCTGTCCACGGTGAGCAGGCGCGCGCGCTCCTGCGCCTCCTCGCGCGTCAGGTTCGTACCAGCCACGGTGGCCACTCCTTCTCCGTCGTCCAGGACGTGTTCCCGCCCAGGACGCCCATCCTCGCACGATCATCGCTCCCCCCGCGGGCCCCCTGTGGACAACTCGGGAGGCCGCGCAGCGGTGACGGACAGTGATCGGACGGGATATACACGAAGGCCCGGCGACGGCAAGCTTCTCACCCTCCGGAGAAAGCCGTTTGTGTACACATGAGTCACTTGGTACCATCAAAGCATGACGCAGATGCCCATCGAGTCCATCCGCGATGTCCGCGCGCATCTGGCCGAGGTCGTCGATCGTGCCGACCGTGACGATCAGCCCACCGTCATCACTCGCCGGGGCAAGGAAGTCGCCGCAGTGGTGTCGATCGACGTTCTGCGCAAGTACCAGCAGTGGGAAGAGCGCGAGATCAACCGCATCATCGACGAGCGGATGGCGGACCGGTCCCCCGGCGTTCCGATCGAGGACGTCATGAAGGAGACGCTGGCGCGCAGTGAGTGAGTACCGCACCGTCTTCCGGCCCGAGGCCCAGGCCGAGCTCCGGAAGGTCCCCCGGGACACAGCACTCCGCATCCTCGCCAAGCTGACAGAACTGGAGAGCGACCCTCTCGGATTCAATACCACCGCCCTTGTGTCCCAGCCGGAGCGGCGTCGTCTGCGCGTCGGCGACTACCGGGTCATCTACACCATCGACAACGGCGAGTTGGTCGTGTGGGTCGTGCACGTCGGGCACCGGTCCAGCGTCTACGGCTCCTGAAAGGCACCTACCCGCCGCGGGGGAGGTTCGGGCACGGCATCCAGCCCGATCGACAGCCAGGTGCGCCGTACCAACCGACGAGAGTGCCCCCGACTGGCGAATCCGCTGGTCAGGGGCACTATCAACAAACACGAAGGCCCGGGTCTCAGGCTGATATGCCGTCGATCCGGGCCAAGGCGTCGTCCGCGCCGAAAGGCTGCAGGTATGGCAGCCAGCGCGGGTCCCTATGCCCGGTCCCGATGATCCGCCAGGCGAGGCCGGACGGCGGGGCGGGTTGATGGCGCAGCCGCCAGCCGAGTTCCGCCACATGGCGGTCGGCCTTGACGTGGTTGCACCTTCTGCAGGCGGCCACCACGTTGTCCCAGGCGTGCTGCCCGCCGCGGCTGCGCGGAATGACGTGGTCGACGCTGGTTGCGGCGGCTCCGCAGTACGCGCACTTGCCTCCGTCGCGGGCGAACAGTGCTCGGCGGGTCAGCGGCACGGTGCCCCGGAAGGGCACACGCACGAATTTGGTGAGTTTGACGACACTCGGCGCCGGCAGCGCCTTTGTCTCGCTGTGCAGGTAGGCGCCGGATTCCTCCAGGCACACGGCCTTGTTGTTGAGCACGAGGACGAGCGCGCGGCGGAGCGGTACGACGCCGAGCGGCTCGTACGACGCGTTCAGGACCAGGACATGCGGCACGGATGCCTCCTTTAACGCCGGCGGCGCGTGGCTCGCGCCGGGACGATCTGTCTCAGTCTCTCCGGAAGGCGGGGCACGGCGCCACCATGCCCGGGTAACGGACCGAGGGTGTTTTGGACCACACGTCCGCTCCGGCGGGACCTCACATCCCTTACATCCCCAGCTTTCCGGCGTTCCGCGCCTCGGGGACGGCAACGAGACGGCATCGGTCGCCCGTTAGATTGGAGGTTCGGTACACCGACGGAGGTCCCTCTCTTGCCCACCGCGACGTCCCTGGCCGCCGCGCCCGCCATCCACCACGTGCCCGTCCGTCACGTGTCCGGGCACCACCTGGCCGCGCACCCCTCCCGGCACACGCTGGCCCTGCCGCACTCCGCGGCCCAGGCGAGCAGCTGGGTGGACGACAACTGGGCGAACTGGCTGGCGGCGGGCCTGCGCATCCTGCTGATCGTGGTCATCGCCCTGGTGCTCCGCAACGTGGTGCGCCGGACCATCACCCGGCTGATCGACCGGATGAACCGGGGCGCCGAGGCCGCCGCCGGCACGACACTGGGCGGTCTGCTGGTCAACGCCGAGCGGCGCAAGCAGCGCAGCGCGGCGATCGGGTCCGTGCTGCGCAGCGTGGCGTCGTTCCTGATCCTGGGCACGGCCGCGCTGACCGTGCTGTCCGTCCTCAAGATCAACCTGGCGCCGCTGCTGGCCAGCGCCGGTGTCGCGGGAGTGGCGATCGGCTTCGGCGCCCGCAACCTGGTGACGGACTTCCTGTCCGGCGTGTTCATGATCCTGGAGGACCAGTACGGGGTCGGCGACGTCATCGACGCCGGAGTGGCCACCGGCACGGTCATCGAGGTCGGGCTGCGGGTGACGAAGCTGCGCGGCGCGGGCGGCGAGATCTGGTACGTGCGCAACGGCGAGGTCAAGCGGATCGGCAACCTCAGCCAGGGCTGGGCGACCGCGGTGGTGGACGTCCAGGTCGGCGCCGGGGAGGACCTGGAGCGGGCCCGCCGGGTGATAGCGACGACCGCGGACGACCTGGCGAAGAGCGACCCGTGGGACGAGAAGCTCTGGGAGCCGGTGAAGGTGCTCGGCCTGGAGTCGGTGAGCCCGGAGTTCGTGGTGATCCAGGCGCAGGCCAAGACGATGCCGGGCGAGGCCGCCGAGGTGGCCCGCGAGCTGCGCTGGCGCATCAAGCGGGCCTTCGACGAGGAGGGCATCCAGATCACCGGCGGCGCCCCCGTCGCGTCGGCGACGGACCCGGCCGAGGCGGCCTCCGCGCTCCCCTCCCCGGCTCAGGCAACCTGCCCGCCCGCCTCCGCGGCCCAGGAGTCCCCCTCCGCGCCGGAGGCCCAAGCGCTCGCCGCGCCCGCCCAGGACGTTCCCGGCCCGGCGACGCGCCCCGTCCCCCCGCCCGCGAGCGGGGAGCGCTGAGACCGCCCGCCGGTTCGCGCCCGCCCCCCGCGCGCGGGACCTTGACGGCCCCGCGCGGGGGGCCTACCGTTCGTTCCATCATTAGGAAACTTTCCTAACAGTGCCAGTGAACGGAGGGAGGACGGCGCGCATGACCGGCACCCCCGGAACGCCGCGCGTCCTCGGCACCCCCGGAACGCCGCGCCTCCTTCGCGCCATGAACGACCGCGCCGCGCTCGACCTCCTGCTGGAGCACGGCACGCTCTCCCGTACCCGGATCGGCAAGCTCACCGGCCTGTCCAAGCCCACCGCCTCCCAGTTGCTGGCCCGGCTGGAGGCAGCCGGACTGGTGCTGGCCACGGGTACCACCACGGGCCGTCCCGGCCCGAACGCCCAGCTCTACTCGGTCAACCCGGCGGCCGCTCACGTCGCCGGGCTCGACGTCACCACCGAGCGGATCAGGGCCGCCGTCGCGGACGTCACCGGCCGCACGGTCGGCTCCTTCACGCTGCCCACCCCGCGCCACCGGGCCGGCAGCGCCGTGGAGCAGGTGGTCCGGGCGCTGGACGGGGCGGTGGAGGCGGCCGGACTGAGCCGGTCCGACCTGCACCGGGTGGTGATCGGCACGCCGGGCGCGTTCGACCCCGGCACCGGCCGGCTGCGGTACGCCCGCCACCTTCCCGGCTGGCACTCCCCCTCGCTGCTGGACGAGCTGGCCGCCACCTTGCCGATGCCGCTGGTGTACGACAACGACGTGAACCTCGTCGCGGTCGCCGAGCAGCGCGTCGGGGCCGCCCGCGGGCACGACGACTTCGTCCTGCTGTGGAACGAGGAGGGCATCGGCGCCGCCATCGTCATCGGCGGCCGGCTGCACCGCGGCCGGACCGGCGGCGCCGGCGAGGTCGGCTTCCTGCCGGTGCCCGGCACGGCCCTGGTCCGCGACGTCGCCAAGGCCAACAACGGCGGCTTCCAGGAGCTGGTCGGCTGCAACGCCGTGCTGCGCGTCGCCCGCGAGCTGGGCATCGACCCGCCCGGGGGCACCTGGGCCGAGTCCGCCGCGGCCCTGCTGGCCACCGCGAGGCAGCGGTACGAGAGCGCCGGGAGGGACGCCACGGAAGGGGGCGCCGGGCAGGAGGCCGCCGCGGGCCGGGACGGCCGCGCCGGGGACGCGGACCCGTACCTCGAACTGCTGGCCCGTTGCGCCACGGGGCACGCCATCGGCCTGGCCTCCATGGTGGCCGTGCTCGACCCCGGGCTGATCGTGCTGTCCGGCGACGTCACCATGGCCGGCGGCGAACCGCTGCGCGCCCTGATCCAGTCCGAGCTGGCCGAACTCGCCGTCCCCCGCCCCCGCCTGGTGCTCGGCGCCGTCCAGGCCCACCCCGTCCTCAGCGGTGCGCTCGAAAGCGCCCTCGCCACCACCCGCGACGAGGTGTTCGACACCTCGCGCTGACCAAGGGCCTTCGTCGAAGGCGTGACCATGACGGGAGTCAAGGGATGAAACTGGCGGTCGTGGGCGGCGGGTCGACGTACACCCCCGAACTCGTCGACGGGTTCGCGCGGTTGCGCGACTCGCTGCCGGTGGAGGAGCTGGTGCTGATCGATCCGGCGGCGGGCCGGCTGGACCTGGTCGGGGGGCTGGCCCGGCGGATCTTCGCCAGGCAGGGGCACCCCGGCCGGATCACCACCACCGGCGACCTGGAGGCGGGCGCGGCCGGCGCCGACGCGGTGCTGATCCAGCTCCGCGTCGGCGGGCAGGCCGCCCGCGAGGAGGACGAGACCTGGCCGCTGGAGTGCGGCTGCGTGGGCCAGGAGACCACCGGCGCCGGCGGACTGGCCAAGGCGCTGCGCACGGTGCCGGTCGTGCTGGACATCGCCGAGCGGGTACGGCGGGTCGCGCCCGGGGCCTGGATCATCGACTTCACCAACCCGGTGGGCATCGTCACCCGGGCGCTGCTGGGGGCCGGCCACAAGGCGGTCGGCCTGTGCAACGTCGCGATCGGCTTCCAGCGCAAGTTCGCCGCCCTGCTGGACGCGCCCCCCGAGCGGGTGCACCTGGACCACGTCGGCCTCAACCACCTGACCTGGGAGCGCGGGGTGCGGCTCGGCGGCCCCGGCGGCGAGGACGTCCTGCCCGCCCTGCTCGCCGAGCACGGCGACGCGATCGCCGCCGACCTGCGCATGCCGCGGCAGATCGTGGACCGGCTCGGCGTGGTCCCCTCGTACTACCTGCGGTACTACTACACGCACGACGAGGTGGTGCGGGAGCTGCGCACCAAGCCGTCGCGGGCCGCCGAGGTGGCGGCGATGGAGAGGCGGCTGCTGGAGATGTACGGCGACCCGAAGCTCGACGAGAAGCCGGCGCTGCTGGCCGAGCGGGGAGGCGCCTTCTACTCCGAGGCGGCCGTCGCCCTGGCCTCCTCGCTGCTGCGCGCCGGGTCCTCCTCGTCGGGCGGCGACGTGCAGGTCGTCAACACGTACAACAACGGCACCCTGCCCTTCCTCCCCGACGACGCCGTGATCGAGGTGCCGGCCGTGGTGGACACGGGCGGGGCCTCGCCGCTGCCGGTGCCGCCGCTGGAGCCGCTGTACGCGGGGCTGGTCGCCCAGGTGTCCGCGTACGAGGACCTGGCGCTGGAGGCCGCCCTGCGCGGCGGACGGGACCGGGTGTTCAAGGCCCTGCTGTCCCACCCGCTGATCGGGCAGTACGAGTACGCCGAGGCCCTGACCGACCGTCTCGTCGCGCACAACCGGCAGCACTTGGCGTGGGCGTGACCCTCCCCGGGGGCCCTCCGCCCCGGTCCCCGCGGCCGCTCGTCCCCGGTGGCGTCCTCGCCGTCGACGCGGGCAACAGCAAGACCGACGTGGCGCTGGTCGCCGCCGACGGGACGGTGCTCGGCGCCGCCCGCGGCGGCGGGTTCCAGCCGCCCGTCGTCGGGGTCGAGGCGGCAGTGTCGGCCCTCGCGCGGATCGTGGAGCGCGCGGCGGCCGACGCGGGCCTGCCCGCCGCCCGAGCCGCGGCCGCCGGGGAGCCGGCGGCCGCACCGCTGGCCGAGCACACCTCGGCCTGCCTGGCCAACGCGGACCTGCCGGTCGAGGAGGAGCGGCTCCAGGCAGCCGTGCACGCGCGCGGCTGGGCGAACTCCACCCGCGTGGCCAACGACACCTTCGCGATCCTGCGGGCCGGCGTCGACGCCCCGCGGGGCGTGGCGGTGGTCTGCGGCGCGGGCATCAACTGCGTGGGGATGCTGCCGGACGGCCGCACCGCCCGCTTCCCCGCGCTGGGCAGGCTCTCCGGCGACTGGGGCGGCGGGGCGGGACTCGCCGAGGAGGCCCTGTGGTACGCCGCCCGCGCCGAGGACGGCCGCGGCGCTCCCACCGCCCTGGCCGCCGCGCTGCCCGCGCACTTCGGCCTGACCAGCATGTACGCGCTGATCGAGGCGCTGCACCTGGGGACGGTCCCGGGGCACCGCAGGTACGAGCTGACACCCGTGCTGTTCGCGACCGCCGCCGCCGGCGACCCGGTCGCCCGTTCCCTGCTCGACCGCCAGGCCGAGGAGATCGCCGCCATGGCGGTCGTGGCGCTCGGCCGCCTCGGCCTGCTGGAGGAGGAGGCGGACGTCGTCCTGGGCGGCGGCGTCATGGCGGCCCGCGACCCGTACCTCATGGCGCGGCTGACCGAACGCCTCGCCACCCGCGCCCCCATGGCCCGCACCCATGTGGTGACGGCGCCTCCCGTGCTGGGCGCGGGTCTGCTCGGCCTCGACCGTCTGGCGGCCCCGCCGGGGGCATTGGAGAGGCTGCGGGCCCACTACGCGTGAACGGGGCGCGCCCGCGAGCGGATCCGGTCCCCCGCTGCCGGGCCGCGGGCCGGGGCGCGGAACCGAAAGGCGCGCGGGGGCGTGGAATCGTGCAGACGGCGGCAGCCATACTGCTGGGTGACCCCGCGCACGTCGGAGGTCCGGGGCTGGGGGAGGGTATGTGACGCACACGCCGACGAGGGCGGGGCGGCCGGAGGCGAACACGCCGCCGGGACCGGGGACGCGGCCCGGCCGGAACCGCCGCGGACCGTGGCGGGAGACCTCGGACCGGGTCCGGGGCGCGGCCGGCACCGAGCCGGGCCGGCTGCGGATCATCGGCGCCGTACTGGCCGTCCTGGTCGTGGCCTTCGGGGCCGTCACGGCGTGGCAGGTCACCGACCGCTCGGACGCGGCCGGCAACGTGCTGCACCACAGCGGTCCGCTGAGCTCGGACGCCGCCGAGATATACCGCTCGCTGGCGGACGCCGACGCGACCGTCACCGGAGGCTTCCTGGTCGGCGGCGAGGAGCCCGCGAAGGTCACCGACCGCTACGAGACCGACATCAAGCGGGCGGCCCGCCTCATCACCGAGGCCGCCGCCAGCAGCCGGGGCGCGGCCGCCGACACCACGGCCCTGTCCCACCTGAGCGAGCAGCTCCCGTACTACACGCGGCTGGTGGCCACCGCGCAGGCCGACAACCGGCTGGGCTTCCCGCTCGGCGGCGCCTACCTGCGGTACGCCAACCAGCAGATGCGCCAGAAGGGCGGCCTGCTGGACTCCGCCGACACGCTGTACCGGGCGGAGACCCGGCGGCTCGACCACGACTACGCCAGGGCGAAGGCGCTGCCGTGGGGCGCCTGGGTGCTGGGCGTGCTCGCGCTGGCCGTCCTGGCGTGGGCCCAGCGGCGGCACTACCGGCGCACCAACCGGGTGTTCAACCAGGGCATGCTCGCCGCGACCGCGGCGGCCTCGGTGGTGCTGGTGTGGCTGCTGACCGCGCACATGGTGGCCCGCGGCGACCTCGGCGACTCGTACGCGCACGGCGCCAAGTCCATGCGGGTGCTCAACAACGCGCGGATCGCGGTGCTCCAGGCCCGCGGCGACGAGAACCTGACGCTGGTGGCCCGTGGATCCGGCGACAGCTACGACGCCAGTTTCGTCAAGGGCATGCAGACGCTGGCCGGTACCGATCCCAAGGGCGTCGGCGGCGAGATGGCCCAGGCCCTCGCGCTCGCCGACACCGACGCGGGCCGCGCCCCGGTGAAGGACGCGATCAAGGGCGTCCAGACCTGGCGGGCCCGCCACGCCGACGAGCGCCGCAGCGACAACGGCGGCGACTACACCACGGCCGTCGCCCACGTGATCGGCGGCAAGGACGCGGCCGGCGACACCGTCACCGAGACCACCGGCCAGTGCTTCGACAAGGTCGACCAGGACCTGGAGAAGGCCGTCGCCCAGGAGCAGTCCGAGTTCACCTCGGCCGCCAGGAGCGGGCACGGCGCCTTGTCGCTGCTCGCCTTCGGCGCCGGGCTGCTGGCGGTCCTCGCCGCGGCCGGCGCGGTGCTGGGCATCGGCCGCCGCCTGTCGGAATACCGGTGAGCGGTATGGGAACCACTTCGGCGACGGGGTCCGGCGCGCGGCCGGACCCGGGACCGGCACCAGGCGCGGCGAGCGCGGACGGGAGACGTACGGTGGGCGGCGCGGGGCGCGGCTGGGGCGGCGTGCTGACGATGGCGGCGGCCTGCGCGCTGGCGGTGACCGCCGTCCTGGTGCCGATCACCCCGGGCGGCGGGGACGCGAGGGCGGTGGCGGCCGGTCCGCCGGGCCCCCTGGCGCACGCCCGGTCCGCCCTCGCGCAGGACGACGACTGCGCGGCGAGCCCGAGCCCGGCCTCCGGCACCACGGACGGCGCCGCCGTCGAACGCATCAAGGCCCGCGGCCGGCTGCTGGTCGGCGTCGACCAGAACAGCTACCTGTGGGGCTACCGCGACCCGTCCACCGGCGTCCTGGCCGGCTTCGACATCGACATCGTCAAGGCGATCGCCCGGGACATCCTCGGCGACGCCTCCAAGGTGCAGTACCTGACGGTGCCCACCGACCAGCGCATCCAGGCGATCAAGCAGCGCAAGGTGGACCTGGTGGTGCGGACGATGACCATCAACTGCGCCCGGGCCGGCCAGGTCGCCTTCTCCGTCCCGTACTTCACCGCGGGCCAGCAGATCCTCGCGCCCAAGGACTCGCCCGTCACCGGTTTCGACGACAGCCTCAAGGGCCGTACGGTGTGCACGGCGGACACCTCGACCGGCCAGGCCACGCTCGAACACGACCGGCACGGCGCTCACGTCATGACCGTGCCCAACCAGCTGGACTGCCTGGTCAGGCTGCAACTCGGCCAGGCCGACGCGGTGTTCACCGACAACGCGCTGGCCGCCGGACAGGCCGCCCAGGACCCCGCGGTGCGCCTGGTCGGACATCCGGTCACCAGCGAGCCGTACGGTGTGGCCGTGAACCTGGACGACCAGGATCTGGTACGCAGGGTCAACGAGGTGCTCGCGCGGTACGAATCGGGCGGCGCGGGCAGCGAGTGGATGCGGTCGTACGACACGTGGCTCGCCAAGGACCTGCCGGGGATCACCGGGCCGCCGCCTCCGGTGTACCGGTGACCTCGGGGAGGCAGGCGAAGGCGACGGCCCGCGGCGCGCGGAACGCGGAACGCG
This sequence comes from Streptomyces sp. HPF1205, assembly GCF_020400825.1. Lineage (GTDB taxonomy): Bacteria > Actinomycetota > Actinomycetes > Streptomycetales > Streptomycetaceae > Actinacidiphila. The sequence continues at coordinate 283,736 of NZ_JAINVH010000001.1, read as the reverse complement.
GTACGCACAGGAAGAGGGTGTGATGGCGGTCGCGGGACCATCCGGACCGGTGATGGGCCGAGAGGAAGTCGACCGTGCGCTGGCCCGGCTCGGGGCCGAGCACGAGGCGGTCGAGTCCTCCCTTCTGGCGCTCCAGGACCACTCAGGCCGCAGGCTGCTGGAGGGCGCCGAGCTGACCGGCGTCACCAAGGAGCGGTGGGCGCGCACGGACGCGGCGATCTCGGCGCTGTGGACGCACTTCGAGGCGTACACCGACGCGCTGGGCGCCGCCCGCGAACTGCGCGCGCGGCGCCGCTGGCCCTCGCAGACCGAACTGGCCCGGCTCACCGAGCTGCTGCGCGGCGAGGGGGTGACCGTAACCGGCGCCGCGGTGCCGGACCACGCCCGCTCGCTGACCGGCCCGGCCCGGCTGACCGAGCGGCTCAGCCTGGAGCAGCTGCTCACCCGTATGAACACCTGGTACGACCAGGCCATGGAGACGGTGGCCGCCGCCGACTCGGTCTGGTCGGCGCTGCCCGCCCGGATAGACCTGCTGGCCGCCGAGACCCAGCGGGTGCGGTCGCTGGCCCACTCGGTGGGCGTGCGGCCCGGCTCCCACCCGGCCGGGGACGAGCTGGAGCGGCTCGTCGCGGACCTCGCGGACCTGCGGTCCCGCACCGTTTGCGACCCGCTCGCGTTCTGGCAGCCGGTGCCCGCTCCGGGCCGCCCGGACACCTCGCCCTACGAGGAGGCCGGCCGCCGCCTGGAGGAGATCCGCCGCGAGGTGGAGGCGGTGCTGCACGTCAGGGACGACGCCGAGCACCGGCTGACCCGGCTGCGCGACGTGCTCTCCCGGGCCGACCGCACCCTCACCGAGGCGCGCGGCGCCCGCGTGGAGGTGCTCTCCAAGATCCTCGCCTCGGACGTGCCCGCGGTCAGCGGTCCCGCCTCGGCCCTGCACGAACAGCTCGCGCTCGCCGAGGAGCTGGCCAGGGACGCGCACTGGCACCGGCTCTCCCCGCTGCTCGACGGCCTGGAGCAGGCCGCCGACGAGGAACTGCTGCGCGCCCGCGACTCGCTGACCGCGGTGACCGCGCCGCTCGCGGTGCGCGCCGAACTGCGCGGCCGGCTCGACGCGTACCGGGCCAAGGTGGCCAGGCTCGGCATGGCCGAGGACCCCGTGCTGATCGAGCGGTACGACCAGGCGCGGCGGCTGCTGTGGAGCGCGCCGTGCGACCTGGCCGCCGCGGAGCGCGCCGTACGCCGCTACCAGCAGGCCGTGGCCGACCTCGGCAGCGCCCCGCGCACCCCCACCGACCGCCAGGAACGCGCATGACCGGGGCCCGCGACCGGTCCCGCGCCGGCAGCGGCCGGGGGCGCGGCGAACCGTACGGGGTCCCTGCGGCGTCTTCCCGTCCGGGGGCCGCCGCCTCGTCCGCGAACGAACGTCCGCACGTACCGGGGAAAGGCTGAGGGGGACACGTGAGCAAGTGCCAACGGCCGGGTTGCGGCGGGACCTTGGAGGACATGGGCGGCGGGGAGCTGTACTGCGACACCTGCGGCCTGGCACCGCTGGCGGGCGCGCCGGCCCCGGCGCGCATTCCGGCGCAGGCACAGGTTCCGGCGCAGGCGCAGTCCCGGGCCGGCGCCGGCGCGGGCACGAGCGCGCCCCCCGCCGCGGGCGGCGCCGAGTCGGGCCGGTCGGCCTCGCGGAGTTCGAGCACCGGCACGGGCACCGGCAGCCGCTCCTCCTCGCAGGCCTCCCGCCGTTCGGTGTCCGGGCGGCTCTCGCAGGGCCTCAGCGGCGGCTCCTCGGGCCGTTCGGTGTCGGTGCGCAGCGCCAAGAGCGGCTCCAGCGGCCCGACCCGCGGCAAGCTGGGCGCCGGGCTGGTGTCCGTGCCGCCGGTGCCCAGGCCCGACCCGGCCTCGATGGTGCTGGCCAACCCCGAGGTGCCCGAGCGCAAGCGGTTCTGCAGCAGGAGCGAGTGCGGGGCGCCGGTGGGCCGCAGCCGGGGCGACCGGCCGGGCCGTACCGAGGGGTACTGCACCAAGTGCGGGCACCCGTACTCGTTCACGCCGAAGCTGCGGCCCGGGGACGTGGTGCACGGGCAGTACCACGTGGTGGGCTGCCTGGCGCACGGCGGCCTCGGCTGGATCTACCTGGCCGTGGACCGCGCGGTCTCCGACCGCTGGGTGGTGCTCAAGGGCCTGCTGGACACCGGCGACGAGGACGCCCTGGCCGCGGCGGTCTCCGAGCGGCGCTTCCTGGCCGAGATCGAGCACCCCAACATCGTGCGCATCTACAACTTCGTCGAGCACCTCGACCAGCGCACCGGCACCCTCGACGGCTACATCGTGATGGCCTACGTCGGCGGCAAGTCCCTCAAGGAGATCGCCAACGAGCGGCGCGGCGCCGACGGCAGGCGCCGCCCGCTGCCCGTCGCGCAGGCCATCGCGTACGCGGTCGAGGCCCTGGACGCCCTCGGCCACCTGCACAGCCGCAACCTGCTGTACTGCGACTTCAAGGTGGACAACGCGATCCAGACCGGGGACCGGCTCGAACTCATCGACATGGGCGCGGTCCGGCGCATGGACGACACCGAGTCGGCCATCTACGGCACGGTCGGCTACCAGGCGCCCGAGGTCGCCGAGGTCGGCCCGTCCGTGGCCTCCGACCTCTACACCGTCGCCCGCACCCTGGCGGTGCTCACCTTCGACTTCCAGGGCTACACCAGCGTCTTCGCGGACAGCCTGCCCGACCCGGCCAACATCGAGGTGTTCCAGCGGTACGAGTCGTTCTACCGGCTGCTGGTGCGGGCCACCGACCCCGACCCCGGCAAGCGCTTCTCCTCCGCCGAGGAGATGGCCGACCAGCTCCTGGGAGTGCTGCGGGAGGTCGTGGCCCTGGAGACCGGCCAGCCGCGGCCGGCCCTGTCCACCCTGTTCGGCCCCGAACTGCGGGTGGTGGACACCCAGTTGCTGCGCCCGATGACCGGCGACACCTCCGCGCTGGGCGCGGACCGGGCGCGGGAGAAGGCGGCGCGCAGACGCGGCCGGGCGCTCGCGGCCGGGACCCCGGCCGGGGCCGTGACCGTGACCGGGGCCGGCCAGGGCGCTCCGGGTGGTGCCGCGCCCGCTCCCCCGGCGGGCGGCCCCGTCCTGACGGGCACCGCCGGCGCGTTCGGGCCGCCGCCCGGCACGTGGCTGCCGGCCCAGCGCAGCGGGGAGGCGGCCGGCGGCCCGGCCCCCGCGATGGTGTCCCGGCTGGACGCGTCCGCCGCCGTACTCGCCCTGCCCGTACCGCACGTGGACCCCGGCGACCCCAACGCGGGCTTCCTGGCGGGCCTGTCGGCCGCCGCGCCCTCCGAGCTGGTGGTCGCGCTGCAGTCCGCGCCCGAGGACTCCGTGGAGCGCCGGCTGCGCGAGGTGCGGGCCCGGCTCGAACTGGGCGACACGCAGGGGGCCGGGTCCGTGCTGGACACGCTGGACGCGTCCGCCGAGGACAGCGCCGACTGGCGGGTGGTGTGGCACCGGGGTCTGGCCGCGCTGTGCGCGGGCGACCAGGAGACGGCGGCGATCGGCTTCGACGCGGTGTACGACGCCTTCCCCGGCGAGCCCGCGCCCAAGCTGGCGCTGGGCATCTGCGCGGAGGTGCTGGGCCAGCTCGACAACGCCGCCGAGTACTACCGGCTGGTGTGGACCACCGACCACGGCTATGTGAGCGCCGCGTTCGGCCTGGCCCGGGTCCTGCTGCGGTCGGGGGACCGCGACGGCGCCGTCAGGGCGCTGGAGTCGGTGCCGGAGGCGTCCATCCACTACACGGCGGCCCGGGTGGCGTCGATACGGGCCAGGCTGCGCGGCCGCTCGCCCGCCGAGCCGCTGCTGCCCGACCTGTACGCGGCCGCCCGGCAGGTCGACGCCCTGCAGCGGCAGGGCCTGGACTCCGACCGGCGCGAGCAGCTCGCGACCGAGGTGCTGGGCAGCGCCCTGGACTGGGTGCTGGCCGGGCGGGCGGGCGAGGCCGCGCCCGGCGCCCCCTCCCCCGCCCCCGGCCTGACCGGCGGGCTCCTGGGCGCCGAACTGGACGAGCGCGGCCTGCGGTTCGCCCTGGAAAGCTCGTACCGGCTGCTGGCCAGGCTCGCCAAGGACGGCAGTACAAGGATCGAACTGGTGGAACGCGCGAACCGTTTCCGCCCCCGGACGTGGGTGTGAATCCGATGCCAGCACAACCCGAGTCGGCCGCCTCCACGGCCGCCTCCGCCGCCCCTCCCACTCCGCCGCGCTGCCCCCGGTGCGCGGAGCCGCTGGACAGGGATGACCGCTTCTGCGGCGGTTGCGGGCGTGACCTCACCGCGCCCGTACCGCCCGCGCCGCCCGTGCCACCGGCCGTACCGCCGGCCGCCCCGCCCGTACCGCCGGCCGCGCGCCCCGCCGTACCATCGGCGCCCGGCGGCCCGCCCCCCGCGCCCGGGTCCGGTCCCGGGTCCGGTCCCGTGCCCGACGCGGCCGGCCCTTCCGGCGGCCGGACCGGGGACGGCCGGGACGGCGGTACGGGCGAGGTGCCCGCGGGCGGGGACGACGGCGGCGGGGAGACGCTCTTCCTCGGCGTGTCGGCACGGCTGTCCGACCCGAGGGAGGAGCCCGTGCCGTCAACCCGCGGCAGCGTGTGCGTGGCCTGCGGAGTCGGCGGGGTGGACGACGACGGGTACTGCGAGCACTGCGGCCACGCCCAGCCGCGCCAGCGCGACCACCAGGAAAAGGAGTTGGAGGGGGTCGCCGCGGTCAGCGACAGGGGGCTGCGCCACCACCGCAACGAGGACGCCTTCGCGGTGGCCGCCGCCTCGCTGCCCGACGGCACCCCGGCGGTGGCCGCCGTGGTCTGCGACGGGGTGTCCACCGCCTACCGCCCGGACGACGCCTCGGCCGCCGCGTCGGCCGCCGGCAGCGAGTCGCTGCTGACCGCCCTGGAGCGCGGCGCGGGCGCCCAGGACGCGATGCGCGGCGCGCTGCTGGCCGCCTTCGACGCGGTGAGCGCGCTGGCCGAGGAGGGGGAGCGGCCCGGGGAACGCCCGCGCAACAACGCGCCCGCCTGCACCTGCGTGAGCGCGGTCGTCACCGGCCCGCTGCTGACCGTCGGCTGGATCGGCGACAGCCGCGCGTACTGGATCCCCGACGACCGCAGCCGCCCGCCGAGCCGGCTGACCGAGGACGACTCGTGGGCGGCCCGGATGGTCGCCGCGGGCCTGATGTCGGAGGCCGAGGCGTACGCCGACGAGCGGGCGCACGCGATCACCGGCTGGCTGGGCGCGGACGCGGTGGAGGTCGACCCGCACGTCGCCGCCTTCCAGCCGGACGAGCCGGGCGTGATCGTGGTGTGCACCGACGGGCTGTGGAACTACGCGGAGTCCGCCGCCGAGATGGCCGAGGTGGTCCCGGCGGACGCCCGCAGCCGCCCGCTGGCCGGTGCCCGGGCGCTGCTCGGGGTGGCGCTGGACGGCGGCGGCCACGACAACGTGACGGTCGCGGTGCTGCCGTTCCCGGCCGCCGTGTCCAGGGCAGGATTCCCACCCGCCTAGCGACCGGCGCGGGGGGGCATTGCGAAGGTTTCTCACGAGGGTTTTCAGGGTCAGGGAGCGCAGGAAGCGATGGCCATTCTTTCCAAGTCGAACGTCCCGCAGTTCTCGGTGGACGTCTACCAGAACGAGTACCTGCCCGAGGGCAGCGGGGAGGTCAACGCCATCGTGACGGTCACCTCGACCGGCGGCGGCACCAGCGGGGGCCGGCCGCTGCCCGGCGGCGACACGGCCCGCGCCGCCGCCGCGGGCGTGGTGCTGATGCTGGACTGCTCGGGTTCCATGGACTACCCGCCGACGAAGCTGCGCAACGCCCGCGACGCCGCCGCCGTCGCCGTGGACGCCCTGCGCGACGGCACCTCGTTCGCGATCGTGGCCGGCACGCACGTGGCACGCGAGGTCTACCCGGGTGGCGGCCGGCTCGCGGTCGCCGACGCGGCCACCCGCGCGCAGGCCAAGCAGGCGCTGCGCAAGCTCACCTCGGGCGGCGGCACCGCCATCGGCACCTGGCTGCGGCTCGCCGACTCCCTGCTGGGCGGCGCCGACGTGGCGATACGGCACGGCATCCTGCTCACCGACGGCCGCAACGAGCACGAGAGGCCCGAGGACCTCCGGGCCGCCCTGGACGCCTGCGCCGGCCGCTTCACCTGCGACGCGCGCGGCGTCGGCACCGACTGGGAGGTCAAGGAGGTGACGGGCATCGCCTCCGCGCTGCTCGGCTCGGCCGACATCGTCGCCGACCCGGCGGGCCTGGCCGCCGACTTCCGGGCGATGATGGAGAACGCCATGGGCAAGGAGGTCGCGGACGTGTCCTTGCGGCTGTGGACCCCGCAGGGCGCCGAGATCGCCTTCGTCAAGCAGGTCGCGCCGACCGTGGAGGACCTCACCGGCCGGCGCGCGCCGGTCGGTCCGCGGGTCGGCGACTACCCGACCGGCTCGTGGGGCGACGAGTCGCGCGACTACCACATCAACGTGCGGGTGCCCGCGGCCGGGCTGGGCCAGGAGATGCTCGCGGCACGCGTGTCGCTGGTCCTGCCCTCCCCCGGCACGGACGCCCCGGAGGTGCTCGGCCAGGGCCTGGTGCGGGCGGTGTGGACCGACGACATGGCCGCCTCCACCCGGATCAGCCCGCAGGTCGCCCACTACACCGGGCAGGCCGAACTGGCCCAGGTCATCCAGCAGGGCCTGGAGGCCAGGAAGGCCGGGGACATGGACGGCGCCACCGCCAAGCTGGGCCGCGCGGTGCAGTTGGCGAGCGCCTCGGGCAACGAGGACACCGCCAAGCTGCTCGCCAAGGTGGTGGACGTGGTCGACGCCGCGAGCGGTACTGTGCGGCTCAAGGCGAAGGTCGCCGACGCCGACGAGATGACCCTGGAGACGCGGTCGACGAAGACCGTGCGCGTGAAGAAGTAGCCGCCGGGTACATAGTGCTCGCGCACGACCTGTGAGCCGCCCGGCGCGGCGGAGGGGGGCCGGCCCATGCCGATCTGTCCGAAGAACCACCAGTCCGCCACCTCGGACTGGTGCGAGGTCTGCGGTATCCGGATGACGCCGTCCGCGTATCCGCCGCGGCCGGCCGGCTCGGCGTCCTCGGCGTCCTCGTCGTCCGCCTCGCCGGCCTCCACCCCGCCGACCTCGCCCTCGCCGCCCGGGGGGTTCGCGTCCGAGCCGACCCAGGTCGCCGAGCTGTGCCCGCAGTGCGGCACGCCGCGGGAGGGCGCCGCGCTGTTCTGCGAGGAGTGCCGCTACAACTTCCGTACGCAGGCGCCGACGATCGCGCCCGGCGTCCCGCCGCAGGGGCCCGCGCGGGCCTCGGGGGCGGTGGGAGCCGCGGGGAGTCCGGGCGGCTCGGGAGCCGCGGCGCCGTCGTCCGGCCACCCGTCCGTCCGGCCGCACGCGGGGTCCCCCGACCTCCAGCAGGTGGCCGCGCCGACCGTCGCCTCGCCGCAGTACCCCCCGTACGAGCACTACGACTCGCGGCTCTCGCGGCCCTCGCAGGTCAACCGGCCCGCGGAGCCCGTGCCCCCCGAATCGGTGACGCTGGTCCCCGGGTCGGGGGACTTCCTGCTGGACCCGCCGTCCGGCTCGGTCAGGCAGGACCGGCGGGAGCCGGCGCCGTCCTCCGAGGCGACATCGGCGCAGGTCCAGGCCGCGCCGCCGACGGTGGTGCCGGGCGGCCCCGGCCGGGGCACGGCGTGGGTGGCGGTCATCGGCGCCGACCGCGAGTACTTCACCGCGATGATGTCCCGCAGCGGGCCGGACGCGCCGGGCCTGTACTTCCCCGCGTTCTCCCCCGAGGTCAGCCTGCCGCTGACCGGCAACCAGGTCACCATCGGACGCCGTCGGCAGAGCACCGGGGAGGCGCCGGACATCGACCTGTCCCGAGCCCCGGAGGACCCGGGCGTCTCCCACCAGCACGCCGTGCTGGTCCAGCAGCCCGACGGCAGTTGGTCGGTGGTCGACCAGAACTCGACCAACGGCACCACGGTCAACCTCGCCGAGGAGCCGATCCGCCCGTTCACCCCCGTTCCTCTCGGCGAGGGCGACCGGGTGCACGTGGGCGCCTGGACGACGATCACCCTGAGGAGGGCCTGAACCGATGCTGCGCCGCCTGGATCTCGGCTGGTTCGTCCGCCCCGGCTCCGAGACCGGTGACGGGCGGCCCCGCGTGGAGCCCGCGCTGGCGTACCTGGTCGAGCACGGCGGCGAGCTCATGCTGTTCGACACGGGCATCGGCGCCGCGGACCCGGAGACGGACGCGCACTACCGGCCCCGCCGGCGTCCCCTGTCCGCCGCCCTGCGCGCCGCGGGCGTCGACGCGGCAGACATCCGCCTGGTCGTCAACTGCCACCTGCACTTCGACCACGTCGGCGGCAACCCGCTGTTCGCCGGCACCCCGATCCTCGCCCAGGCCGCCGAGCTCGCGCTGGCCCGCGGCGACACGGGCCACACCCCCGAGCACCTGCTGGACTTCGCCGGGGCGCGGTACGAGGAGCTGTCCGGCGAGGCCGAGGTCCGGCCCGGGCTGTGGGTCGTGCCGACGCCCGGCCACACCGCGGGCCACCAGTCGCTGGTGGTGCGGGAGCCGGACGGGACGGTGATCCTGGCCGGCCAGACGCACGCCACGGCCTCGCACTTCGCGGCGGCCCGGCTGGCGCAGACGGCGGCGGCGGAACGTGAGGCGGCCGGGTCCTCCGCGGAGCCCCCGGACCCGCAGGCGCCCCCGCTGCCCGCGCCCGACGACGGGTGGCCGGCCCGGCTGCTGGAGTTCGACCCGCGGCGGGTGCTGTTCGCGCACGACGCCTCGGTGTGGGAGCCGGTCTGAGCCGGCGCTTGCGGGCGGCGGACGGCTGGGCGTCGGGCCGGGCTCGGGGCTCCGGGGGCCGGGGGCCGAACGCCGGGCGCGCGGCGGCATGCGGGCGGCGGGCCCCGGTCAGGGCGTGATCTGCCAGGTGGGGCCGACGTGGCGGGTCGTCCCGCCAGACCTACTGACGGCGGCCGTCGACGGTCAGGCCGTACCGGGCGCGGTCGGGGTGGCGGCCGGCGAGGATCCCGCTGGGCGAGCGTTCCCGCGGCCCCTCCCCTGGTTCCTCCCTTGGCCCCTCCCCTGGCTCCCGCGGGGATTGCCCGGCCCGCGCCGCCGACGGGCCGCGCCGCGAGCCGGGTGCGCCGGTCCTGCGCGGTTTCGGCCATGCCTCCATCGTGCGCCCGCGCGGGCGGGTCCTACGGCCTGCGTCCTCGGCCGGGGTGCCTGGCACCATGGGAGGGTGAACGAGATCCCGCACGGCGCGCCGCAGCAGCAGACCTTCTACGAACTGGTCGGCGGCGAGGACACCTTCCGCCGCCTGGTGCACCGGTTCTACCAGGGCGTGGCGGACGACCCCGATCTGCGGGCGATGTATCCCGAGGAGGACCTCGGCCCGGCCGAGGAGCGGCTGACGCTGTTCCTGATGCAGTACTGGGGCGGCCCGCGCACGTACAGCGACCGGCGCGGCCACCCGCGGCTGCGGATGCGGCACGCGCCCTTCGCCGTGAACAGGGCCGCGCACGACGCCTGGCTGCGCCACATGCGGACCGCCGTGGACGAGCTGGAGCTGGCGCCCGACCAGGAGCGGCAGTTGTGGGACTACCTGGTCTACGCGGCCGCCTCGATGGTGAACACGCCCGGCTGAATCCGCCGGCAGCCACTCCGCGGCTGAACCCGCCGAACCCGCCGGACCGGCCGCCCCCGCCCGCCGGTTGATCGGCTCGCGGGGGCGGATCACCGGGCCGCACACGGGCGTTGACGCGCATCCGTGCGCGAAGTTGTCCACCCGCCGCTCGGTCACGATCGTATTGCGACAATCTCCGACACTGTTCTGCACCGGCCGCCCCCTTGAGAGCATCCGGTCAGGGGAGGAACGGGGGAACGTTCGTGACCGGGTTCGTACTGATGCGCGTGCGCGCACACCGGGCGCTGCTCGCAGCCGCTCTCCTGACCGTCGTCCTGACCGCGTCGGTACTGGCCACCTTCACCGCGTTCACCGGCTCGATCGGTGACGCGGCGCTGCGCCGCACCCTCGGGCACCAGGCCGCGGACCGGGCCACGGTCGAGGCCCAGGCGTCGCTGAACGGCCCGGCGGGTCCCGTCGACGGCGCCGTCCGCAAGGTGCTGGGCGGCTCGTTCGGCGGCCTGCCGACGACCGTCCTTTCCACCACCCGCTCCGGCCCCTACGGACTGCCGCCGGCGCTGCGGCCCCCGGGCGCGGCCCGCACCGGCGACCCGTTGCTGACCCTGCTGGGCACCTTCGACCGCTCCCGGCTGGTCCTGGTCTCGGGCGCCTGGCCGGCGCCCGCCGCGGCCGGGGCCCCCGAGGTGCCGGTGGCCGTCCCCGCGGTGGCGGCGCAGGCCCTCAAGGCGCGGCCCGGCCAGGTGATCACGCTCGTCGACCGGCTGGGCGGCCCACGGCTGCGGATCCGCGTCACCGGCGTGTACCGGCCCCGCGACCGCACCGCCGCGTACTGGCACCTGGACCCGCTGGCGGGGCGCGGCGTGCGCACGGTGGGGTACACCACGTACGGCCCGATGCTGGTGGACGGCGGAACCTTCGCCTCCGGCCGGGTGCGGGCGGCCGAGATGTCGTGGCAGGCCGTCGGGGACTTCCGCACGGTGACGACCGGGCGGATGGGCGCCCTCGCGGACAGCGTGCGGCACGCCCTGGCGGCCTTCCGTACGGACCCGGCCGCCAGTTCCGCCCAGCCGTCCAGCGACCTGCCGGCGCTGGTGTCCGACTTGCGGCGCAGCCTGCTGGTGAGCCGGTCCACGCTGCTGATCGGCGCGCTCCAGCTGGTCGTCCTGGCCGGTTTCGCGCTGCTGCTGGTCGCCCGGCTGCTCGCCGAGGAGCGCGCCGGGGAGACCGCGCTGCTGCGCGCCCGCGGCGGCTCCCGGGCCAGGGTGGCGTGGCTGGCCGCCGCGGAGGCGCTGCTGCTCGCACTACCGGCGGCCGTGGTGGCGCCGCTGCTGGCCGGGCCGGTGACGCGGCTGCTCGGCGGGACCGGCGCGATGGCGCGTACCGGGGCGTCGCTCGGCGGCGGCTCGACCGGGGCGGCCTGGCTGGTCGCGGTGTGCACGGCACTGGCCTGCGCGGGCGCGGTGATCGCGCCGGCGTTGCGCGCCGGCGGCGCGTACGCGGTGGAGCGCGCCGCACGCTCCCGCCGCCGCGCCCTGCCCGGCGCGCTGCAGGCCGGTGCCGACGTGGCGCTGCTGGCGGTGGCCGGCGTCGCGTACTGGCAGCTTCAGCGGCGTTCCTCCGGCGGCGGCGCGCTCAGCGCCACCGCGAGCGGCGGGCTCGGCGTCGATCCGGTGCTCGTGACCGCGCCCGCGCTGTGCCTGCTGGCCGGCACGGTCCTGGTGCTGCGGCTGCTGCCCCTGGTCGCCAGGCTCGGCGAACGGCGGGCCGCGCGCGGCCGCGCCCTGGCCCCCGCGCTGGCCGGCTGGCAGCTCGCCCGGCGGCCGCAGCGGGGCGCGGGCGCGGCGCTGCTGCTCGTACTGGCCGTCGCCATGGGCGTGTTCGCCATCGGGCAGGGCGCGAGCTGGGACCGCTCGCAGCACGACCAGGCGGACTTCGCGGTCGGCGCCGACATCCGCGTGACCGGCACGACCACGCCCCCGTTCGGCCAGGCCGGGATCTACGCGGCCGCGCCCGACGTCACCGCCGCCGCGCCCGCCACCCGCGACCAGCTCCCCCTCTCCGGCGACCGGCACGCCACCTTGCTGGCCATCGACACCGAGCGGGCCGCCCGCGCGATGCGGTTCAGGCCCGACCTGACCGGCGGGCGCCCGGTCGCCGACGTGCTGCGGCCGCTGCGCGCCGGTGCCGCCGCGGCCCCGGCGGGCTTCGCGCTGCCCGCCTCCGCCCGGAAGGTGGTCGTCGACGCGACGCTGGACGTGGCCGGCGGGGCGCCACCCGGCCAGGAACCCGACCACCTGACGATGGTGGTCGAGGACGCCTACGGGGTGGTCTACGACCTGCTGCTCGGCGACGTGCCCCCGGACGGCGCCCCGCACCCGCTCGCCCTCGACCTCGCGGCGGCGTCGGGCACCGCGGGCGGCGCCCCGGCCGGGCCGCTGCGGCTGATCCGCGTCGACGCGGCCTACTCGCTGCCCTCCGCCCCCCAGCGGCACCGCCTCACCCTCGGCTCACCCGTGGTGACGGTCGCCGACGGCACCTCGCGGCCGCTCGCGACCGCCCCCGCACCCGCGGCCTCCTCCACGGCGTCATCCGCGGCCTCGTCCACGGCCTCGTCTGCGACCCCCTCCACGGCCTCGTCCACGGCTTGGTCGACGACCGCCGAGCTCGACGACCCGTCGCTCGCCCACCTGCCGGGCGAGACGGCGCCGTCGGTGTCGGGCACGCGGGCCGGCGGCGCCGCCCTGCTGACGGTCACCTACGACACGGGCGCCGCGGAACTCGACCCGATGTCCTACCAGACGCCCCCCACGGTGACCCTGCGCGCCCGGGCCTCGTCCGCCGCCGCGCCCCCGCTCGCCGCCGTGGCGACGGACACCTACCTGCGGGCCGTCGGGGCGAAGGTCGGAGACGTCGTGAAGGTGCCCGTGAACGGCGTGAACGCGCAGGTGCGGATCGCGGCCGCGGTGCGGGCGGTCCCGGCGACCGGGGACACGATCGACGCGCTGGGCGGGTCGGCCGGTCCGGAGGGCTCCGCCGGGACCCCGGACGGCGGCGCCGGCGGGACGGACGCCGCCGACGCGCCCGGCGGCTCCGGCGGCGCCGGCGGCTCCGACAAGGACGCGGGCACGCTGCTGCTGGACCTGCGGGCCGTCAACCGCACGCTGGAGGCGGCCGGCGCCCTCCCGATGCAGCCCACCGAATGGTGGCTCGCGACCCGGCCGGGCACCTCCGCCCGGGTCGCGGCCGCCCTGCGCGACCGCACCGACGTCGACAGCCTGCTCGTACGCGACGAGCGTGCCGCCGAGCTGCGGGCCGATCCGCTGGGCGCGGGGCCGCAGTCGGCGCTGCCCGCGGCCGTGGTGGCGGCGGCCGTGCTCGCGGCCGTCGGGTTCACGGTGTCCGCGGTGGGGGCGATCAGGGAACGCGACCAGGAGTTCGCGGTCCTGCGGGCGCTCGGCGCGCCCCGCCGCGGGCTGGCCCGGGTGATCGCCGCCGAGCAGGGCCTGCTGGTACTCGTCTCGATGGCGGTGGGCGTGGGCCTCGGCACTCTGCTCACCCGGCTGGTCACCCCGCTGATCATCCTGACCGGCACCGCGGGACGCCCGGTCCCCGACCTCCTGGTCGAGCTCCCGGCGGGCCGCCTCGCGCAACTCCTGGCCGTGGTGCTGGTGGCGCCGCTGCTGGTCGTCCTGGCCACGGCGATGCGGCGCGGCGATCCCGCGACGGCACTGCGACGGCAGGGGGAGGACTGATGGGGCGAACGGCTCCCGGCTGGGTGCGGGTCCGGCTGCGGGCGGCGCCCGGGTCCGCGCTCGCCACCTTCGCGCTGGTCATGGTCACCGCGTTCCTGGCCGCCGCGCTGCCGCGCGCGGTGGACCGCTACGAGGACCGCGCGCTGCGGCACGCGGTCGCGCAGGCCTCGCCCCGGGCCCGCGCGGTCTCGGTCACCGACCTCTACCGGACCGGCGAGGACCCGGGCATCCTCCCCGACCTCGGCCCCGCCTCGGTGGACAGGGCGGAGCGGGCGTTCCTCGGCCTGGCCTCCCCGCCGCTGCGGCTGCTGCCCGGCGGGGCCGTCTACGGTGTGCGGACCGGCGCCGACTCGGCGGTGCCCGACCCGGAGCTGCCGCGTACCTCCACCCATCCGCCGACCGCCGACCTCGTAGCTCAGGCGGGCCTCGCCTCCCAGGTGCGGGTGGTGGCCGGGCGCCTGCCGCGCGGCGCGTCCCATGACCCCGACGGCGCCGGGGGCTCGGGCGGGTCGGCCGGGTCCAGCGAATCCGGGGGTTCCGGCGGGTCCGGTGGGTCCGGCGCGTCCGGCGGGTCCGGGGGCTCGGCGGGCGACGAGCCGGCGACGACGCTTGAGGCCGCCGTCACCGAGCGGACGGCGAAGGTCCTGCGCCTGTCGGTCGGCCGGACCGTACACCTGGCCGGCAGGTCCGTGACACCGCTGACCGTGCGGATCTCGGGCATCGTGGCTCCGCGCGACCCGTCCTCGGCGTACTGGCACGAGGACTCCGACCTGCTGGCCCCCGTACTGTCCGCGCCCCCGACCCCGCCCGGCGAAGAACCCAAGACGTACTGGCACTTCACCATGCTGCTGGACCGTCCCGACGCCGTCTCGATACCCCTGCTGGGCGTCGGCGCCACGATGTACTGGCACCACCCGGTGGACGCCTCGCGGCTGGCCGCCCATGACGTGTCCGGGATACGCAAGGAACTGGCGTCGTTCGACAGCGGGCCGCGCGCCGTGCGCCTGCAGCGGCTCGTGGATCCGGGACTGCAGGTCGGAAGCGGCTTCGACGATCTGCTCGACACCTTCGCCAAGGACCGGTCCGCCGCCTCGCCGCTGGTGCTGATCGCGGCGGTGGGCGTGGGCACGGCCGCCCTCGCGGTGCTCCTGATGGCGGGCGGGCTGGCCGCCGAACGCCGGCGGGCCGAGATCGCGCTGCTGCGCTCCCGCGGGGGCTCGCTGCCAGGGATCGTGGCGCGGCTGGCCGGGGAGACGTGCGCGGCGGCGGTGCCGGGCGCGGCGGCCGGAACGGCGCTGGCGCTGGCCCTGCTGCCCACACAGCGCGCCCGGCTCTCCGTCCTGCTGGGGCTGGGCGTGCTGGTGGCCGGTGCGGCGGCGCTTCCGCTGCGGGCGGCGTGGGCGGTACGGCGGGTGCGCCCGGCCGCTCGCGACGACGTGGTCGCCGTACGCCCCTCGCGGCGCCGACTGGTGCTCGAACTGACCGTCACCGCCTTGGTCGCGGGCGCGGTGGTGGCGCTGCGGCAGCGCGGCACGGCTTCGGGCCCGGACGGTTCCGATCCCTTCCTGGCCGCCGCTCCGGCGCTGCTGGCGGTGGCCGCCGCGCTGGTGCTGCTGCGGGTCTACCCGCTGCCCCTGCGGCTGCTGAGCCGTCCGGCGTCCCGGCTGACCGGAGCGGTCGCCCACCTGGGTCTGGCCCGCGCGGGCCGCTCCCCCGCCGCCGGCCAACTGCCGCTGCTGGCGCTGCTCGTGTCGCTGACCGTCGCCTCGTTCGGCGGTTCGGTGCTGGCGGGCGTGGACCACGGGCGCGACCGCGCGGCGACGGCGACCGTGGGCGCGGACGCCCGCGTCGACGCGCGCTTCATGCTCGACCCGCACCTTCCCGACCAGGTGCGCAGGTCCCCGGGCGTGGGCCTGACGGTCAGCGCCAGGGTCGAGGACTACAGCCCCTCGCCCGCCCTCCCGACGCCGTACTCGGTGGTGATCGTGGACCCGGCCTCGTACGGCGAGCTCACCCGCGCCATCGGTCTGCCGGCCTTCCCTGCCTCGGTGTTCGCCTCCTACCACGGGCACGGGCCGCTCCCCGCGGTGGTCTCGCCGAAGGTGGCCGCGGCGATCGGCCGGGCCCCGACCCGGATCACCACGGGCGTGGGCGAGACCGACGTACGGGCGGCCGCGGTGCTGCGGACCACTCCGGCGGCCCCGGCCGACCAGTTCGTGATCCTCTCGGCCGCACAACTCGACGCGCGGCACCCGGACATGGCCCCGTACGTCCAGTACTCGGGTCCCACCACGATCCTCGCCATGAACGCGCCAGGGCGGCACATCGACGGCCCCGCGCTGCACCGGCTGGCCAAGGAGTCCACCACCTACGTGAGGGCCCTGCTGCGCAGCGAGCAGCGGGCGGCGCTGGCCGACACGCCGCTGCAGCGCGGCGCCCGTGAGGTCTACCTCGCCGCCATCGCGGCCGGTGCGGCCTACAGCGCGCTGGCCCTGCTGCTGTCGCTGCTGCAGGCCGCGCCGGCGCGGGCCGCCCTGCTGGCGCGGCTGCGGACCATGGGAATGACGCGCCGCCAGGCGCGGCGGCTGGTGCTGCTGGAGATGCTGCCGCAGACGCTCCTCGCGGCCCTCGGAGGCGTCCTGGTGGGGCTCGCGGCGATCCCCTTGCTGCGGCCGGGCGTCGACCTGCGGGCCCTGGCGTTCGGCCCGGGGTCCGGCTCGCCCGACGTACCGCCGGTCGACTTCGGCATCGGCTTGGGCCTGCGGGCCGACCCCTGGTCCCTGGCCCTGCCGTCGGTGGGCCTGGTGCTCCTGGCCTGCCTGGTGCTTCCGGTCCAGGTGTGGTGGAGCGGCCGGCGGCGCGAGAGTACGGAGCTGCGAGCGGGGGACAGGACATGAGCGGTCGCGACGGTACGGAGGAGGTTCCGGTGGGCGGGGCGGACACGGCGAGCGGGTCGGAGCCCGCGGGCACGGCGGGAGCGGGGGCGGTCGGCGGTACGGGGCAGGCGGCAGCCGGGGCTGAGGCGGTCGGCGTCGGCTCGGCCGGCACTGGGGCGGGGAGTGCGGGGCCGGAGGGTGCGGCGCCGCGGGCGGTCGGCGGTGCGGGGCAGGCGGCCGGGGCGGGCCGTCCGGGGCCGGGTCGTGCGGGCGGTGCGCCGGGCGCCGGGGGCGCGCGGGCGGGGGCGGCGGCGTCCCCGCGCAGCCTCGCGGAGCTGGAGCGCCGGGCAGCCGAGGAACGCGACCGCCCCGCCTACGGCAAGGACGCGCTGATCAGCTGCGACCGCCTGGTGCGGATCTTCACCGCCGACGGCGTCGAGGTCCAGGCACTCCAGGGCCTGGACCTGCTTGTCGCCAAGGGCGAACTGATGGCGCTGGTCGGGGCGTCGGGCAGCGGCAAGTCCACCCTGCTCAACATCCTCGCCGGGCTGGACGTCCCCACCGCGGGTGCGGCTTCGGTCGCCGGCTACGACCTGCTCTCGATGGACGCCGCGTCCCGCCTTCGCTACCGCAGGCACGTCGTCGGCTTCGTCTGGCAGCAGACGTCCCGCAACCTCCTGCCGTACCTGACCGCGGCCCAGAACGTCATGCTGCCCATGCAGCTCGCCGGCCGCGGCGGAGGACCGCGCGCCCGGCGCGCCCGAGCCGCCCGCGCGGCCGAACTGCTCGACATGCTCGGCGTCGGCCACTGCCGCGACCGCCGCCCGGTCCAGATGTCCGGCGGCGAGCAGCAACGCGCCGCCATCGGTGTCGCCCTCGCCAACAACCCCTCGGTCGTCCTGGCCGACGAGCCCACCGGCGAACTCGACTCCACCACGGCCGAACAGGTCTTCACCTCGTTCCGCACCGCCAACGAGGAGCTCGGCACCACCGTCGTGGTCGTCACCCACGACCACGCGGTCGCGGACGCCGTCCGCCGCACCGTCGCCATCCGCGACGGCCGCACGGCCTCCGAGGTCGTCCGCCACACCGAGGTCGACGAACACGGGCAGGAGTCCTCGGTCGCCCGTGAGTACGCCACCGTCGACCGCGCCGGCCGCCTGCAACTCCCCCGCGACTACACGACGGCCCTCGACATCCGCTCCCGCGTGCTGCTCGAACTCGAACCCGACCACATCGAGGTCCGGCCCGCCAAGGACCGGCCCCAACGCGAGCCCGGATCCGGGCCCCTGTCCCAACCCGAGCCCCGGCCCGAGTCCGAGCCTCGATCCGAGTCCGAGCCTCGATCGCGGCCGGACCACGAGTGAGCGCGGGCTGCTACACGGGCGACACCGTCAGCCCGCCGACCGCCGTCCGGCCGCGCGAGGCCACCGAACCGTAGCCCGTCCGTATCCGCACCCACGAGCCAGCGCGGAGTACCGCCACCTCGTCCTGACCGCCCGGACTCCCCGGCCCGCCCGGCGGCACCCGCAGGAAGCCCAGGGCGTACGCGGCGTGCACGGCCCGCAGGGTCGCCCCCTGGTACGGGCGCGTCCACAACTCCTCTGCGAGGGAGTCCAGTTCCTCCCGGGTGCGGCGCTGCGGCGGCAGCCCCTCGGTCCGCGACCGGAACTCCGCGACGACCTGCGCCGCGGTGGCCCGCACCTCGGCGCCGGGCAGTTCGGCGATCCGCTGCCAGCCGCCGCGCGGCGGCAGCAGCCCCGCCCAGGCGGGTCCGGTCACGGACGCGGGGATGACGAACTGTCCGCCGTCCCCGGCCGCGGCCGCGACGGCGTCCAGCAACTGCCCGGCGGACACCGTGGCCTCCACGGCGCCGTCCACGCCCTCACCGCCGAGGGCCATGCCCTTGACGGCGATCACGCCACCGAACGGCGGCTGCCCGAACACCCCGAGCGCGGCCTCCCCGGGCGCCGACCTGAGCCGTACCACCGCCGCCTTGTCCCACTTCAGCAGCCGCCCGAGGAACCCAGCCAGTTCCTCCGCCGCCTCCCCGGGGGCCGCCGCGGTGGGCGCGTCGAATGCCAGCCGCGTCATGCTGCCACGGCCTCGTCCCGGAACTGCTCCAGGAACGCCTTCTCCTCCGCGGTGATCCGCCGCGGCCGCTGGTTCGCCAGGTTGTACGGCACCACGACCGTCGACGCCCGCGCGTACAGCGTCTTCGCGTCCTTGACCTCGTAGCCCAAGGTGAGCGACGCCGCGGTTATGTCCGTCACCCACGTCTCGATGGTGACCGGCTCGTGCCGGTGCACCAGCGGCCGCAGGTAGTCGATCTCGTGGCGCGCCACCACCGAGCCGCCGCTGAAGGTCGCGGCGCCCTCCCCCGGCGCCAGGCGGAACATGAAGTCGATCCGCGCCTCCTCCAGGTAACGGAGGAACGCCACGTTGTTGATGTGGCCGTAGGCGTCCATGTCCGCCCAGCGCAGGGGGCAGGCGAAGACGTGCCGCGCCATCAGCCGCGGGTCAGCTTCTTGTGGGTGGCGCGGTGCGGGCGTGCCGCGTCCGGGCCGAGCCGCTCCACCTTGTTCTTCTCGTACGACTCGAAGTTGCCCTCGAACCAGAACCACTTGGACTCGCCCTCGTACGCCAGGATGTGCGTGGCCACCCGGTCCAGGAACCACCGGTCGTGGGAGACGACCACGGCCGCGCCCGGGAAGTCGAGCAGCGCGTTCTCCAGCGAGGACAGCGTCTCCACGTCGAGGTCGTTGGTCGGCTCGTCCAGCAGCAGCAGGTTGCCGCCCTGCTTGAGGGTGAGCGCGAGGTTCAGCCGGTTGCGCTCACCGCCGGACAGCACCCCGGAGGGCTTCTGCTGGTCCGGGCCCTTGAAGCCGAACGCCGACACGTACGCCCGCGACGGCATCTCGACCTGTCCGACGTTGATGTAGTCCAGCCCGTCCGAGACGACCTGCCACAGCGTCTTCTTCGGGTCGATGTTCGCCCGGTTCTGGTCGACGTAGGAGATCTTCACGGTCTCGCCGACCTTGATGTTGCCGCTGTCCGGCTTCTCCAGGCCCTGCAGCATCTTGAAGAGGGTGGTCTTGCCGGCGCCGTTGGGGCCGATCACCCCGACGATGCCGTTGCGCGGCAGGGTGAACGACAGGTCGTCGATCAGCACCTTCTCGCCGAACGCCTTCGACAGGTGCTCGACCTCCACGACGACCGAGCCCAGCCGCGGGCCCGGCGGGATCTGGATCTCCTCGAAGTCCAGCTTCCGCATCTTCTCCGCCTCGGCGGCCATCTCCTCGTACCGGGCCAGTCGGGCCTTGGACTTGGCCTGCCGCCCCTTGGCGTTGGAGCGGACCCACTCCAGCTCCTCCTTGAGGCGCTTCTGGCGCTTGGCGTCCTTCTGGCCCTCGACCTTCAGCCGCGCCGCCTTGTTCTCCAGGTACGTGGAGTAGTTCCCCTCGTACGGGTGCGCCCGGCCGCGGTCGAGTTCCAGGATCCACTGCGCCACGTTGTCCAGGAAGTACCGGTCGTGGGTGACCGCGACCACCGTGCCCTGGTATTTCGCCAGGTGCTGCTCCAGCCACTGGACCGACTCGGCGTCCAGGTGGTTGGTGGGCTCGTCGAGCAGCAGCAGGTCCGGGGCCTCCAGCAGCAGCTTGCACAGGGCGACCCGGCGCTTCTCGCCACCGGACAGGTTGGTCACGGCCCAGTCCCCGGGCGGGCAGCCCAGCGCGTCCATGGCCTGCTCGAGCTGCGCGTCCAGGTCCCACGCCTCGGCGTGGTCGAGCTGCTCCTGCAGCTTCCCCATCTCGTCCAGCAGCTCGTCGGAGTAGTCGGTCGCCATCAGCTCGGCGATCTCGTTGAACCGGTCGAGCTTCGCCTTGGTCTCGGCGACGCCGTCCTGGACGTTCTCCAGCACCGTCTTCGACTCGTCCAGCGGCGGCTCCTGCAGCAGCATCCCGACGCTGTAGCCCGGGCTCAGGAAGGCGTCGCCGTTGGACGGCTGCTCCAGACCTGCCATGATCTTGAGCACGGTGGACTTACCGGCACCGTTGGGGCCGACCACACCGATCTTCGCGCCCGGCAGGAAGCTCAGCGTCACATCATCGAGGATGACCTTGTCGCCGTGCGCCTTGCGCGTCTTGCGCATCGTGTAGATGTACTCAGCCAAGAGAAACCGTCCGGCAGTCGAGAGAAGGGCCAATGTGCGGCTCCACCCCGTGAGGGCAGATACACCCCATCTTGCCAGCCGTCCAGCCGTGCGGGCGAATGAGTTGGTCACGGGCCGCTGACCCGGCGCTGACCTGGGCTGTCCCGTCGGGGCGCCGTGGTCGTTCGTCGTCGGCGGCCGTCCTCGGCGGGTCCCGGGCGGCGGGTCGGCGTCTGCGGCCGTCGGCCCCGCGGCGATGATCGCCCCGGCCCCGGGCGGGCCGGCCGCGACACCGGCCGCCGCGAGGCGGGCGCCTGTGTGTCTGGTGATCTTGAACATGGTTTTTCCCCTCCCGCGAGGCACACGGTCGAATGACGGTGGCCCCGCCTGCAGTTCCGAACCCTCCGTGCGTACGAACGCCGAAATCCTGGGGACAGCCGCAATCCGGCTGTCACCGAGACCCCCCACGAGCCCAGTCGAATCCCGATCGTCACGCGTTCACGAAAGCGGTTTCTGCTTTGTCGATAAATCTCCGATGGGTTTCACTCCGGGAAATACCCCGGAATACGGATGCTTCAGGTGCTCATGCCACCCCCGCCGGGAGCGGGGCCTGCGGAGCCGGCACTTCCGGCCGTACATGGGCGGTTGACGACGAGCGCGCGAATCGGGCGATGCCGCGGGCGAGATCATGGCCGATGGCTGTCGCCTCGATCTCGGCCGAGACGTAGCGGCGGCCGTCCTTCTCCTCCTCACGCACCCTCAGCCGTCCTTGCACGACGAGCGGTTCGCCCAGACCGACCGATTCCTTGACATTTCCCGCCAGGGTCCGCCAGGCCCGCACGGTGTAGAAACTCGTCGGACCGTCGGTCCAGCCTCCGCGTTCGCTGTCGAACCGGCGGGCCGTGGTGGCGAGCCGGAACCGGGTGACCGCCAGGCCGGTGGCGGTGACGGTGGTCTCGGGCTCCGTGGCGACGTTTCCCACCACGGTCACCAGGGTCTCGTTCATGGCACTGTCCTTCCTCGTCCGCGCGCTCCCCTGCGGAACGCGACAAGAACATCGTGCTCGAATTCCAGTGCCCATGGAGGAATCGGGGAAAATCTGTGGACAACTCCCTGACTGTGGATAAATCCGTCACTCGGTCGAGTGGAAATACGGCAGAGGAGGTTTCGGTCGGTACGGGCCGGGGGCGGTTCCCGCGACCACCGCGTACTGCTCGCGCACCTCGCGGTACCGCACGAGTTCGGCGGCCACGGGCTCGAGGACCAGGGCCCTGCCGCAGGCGGCCGCGGCGTCGCGCAGCCGGCGTTCCGCGGCCTGCCCGTATCCGCGCGCGGGCCCGCGCGCGGCGAGCCGGCAGGCCCATGTGGCCACGGGACCGCCGAGGCCTCCTGCCGTGATCATGGCCAGCGGCGGCCACCAGGCCAGGGCGAGCGTGCCCACGGCGGTGGCGGCCAGGGCGACCCCGCCGACGACAGCGACGATCGCGAGCACCCACTGGACCGCGTGGGCCGCCGACCACCAGCCGGGACGTTCGGGAGGCCCGGGCAGGGCTCGCGACGCGGCCTCGTCGAGCGCCGCGGGCAGTTCCTCTCCGCCGCGCCGCGCCGCCTCGCGAATCGCCTGGGCCCAGGGCCCGGGCAGGCCGCGGGCGGCGTCGCCCGCAAGGCCCCGTACGGCGTCCTCGATCACCGCGCGCGAGGCCGACAGGCCCGGGAGCCGGCCGGAAGGATGTCCTGCGACCGGCGGCCCCGACCGCCCCCGGGTCCCTCGAACAGGTGAATCCGGTGATCCGGGCCCGGAGCGGGAACACCTGTCCGTGACCGTCCGTTCACTGATCAGCCGACCCCACAAAGTGCCGCAGGCGTCAGATGCGGCACTGGCCCAGTCCCTTTCCGCCGACTGACCGATCGCGGCCGCGCCCACGGCGTCCGCGAGCCGGTCGATGAAATCCTCGCGCGCCGGTTCGGTCAGTCCGGTGCCGCCCTCGCCGACGTAGAGCGGCCGGAGCACGCTCGCTGTCCGGTCCATGTCGGCCGCCAGCCGTCGCCCCGCCGCGGCGCGTTCGGTGGCGATACGGGCCAGCGCGGCGCGCAGGTCCGGTACGCCCCGGCCGGTGAGGGCGGAGGCGGCGAGCACGAGTGCGCCGGCCTCTCCGTGCTCGCCGACCGCCAGCCCGTCCTCGTCGAGCAGCCGGCGCAAGTCGTCGAGGACCAGATCGGCCGCGTCGCCGGGCAGCCGGTCGACCTGGTTGAGCACCAGCACGGTGACATCTGCGTGCCCCGCCATGGCACGCAGGTAGCGCTCGTGCAGGAGGGCGTCGGCATACTTCTCCGGGTCCAGCACCCAGACCACGACGTCCACCAGTCGCAGCAGGCGGTCCACCTGCTCGCGGTGACCCGCGGCGGCGGAGTCGTGGTCGGGCAGGTCGAGGAGAACCAGCCCTTCGAGGCTTTGCTCCTTGGCGCTCCCGAGGCCCCACCCGGCCTCGGCGGCGCCGCCAATTGAAGAGTGTGCGATGCCGCAGGGACCGGCAGGGGCCGGGACGGTCAGCGGGCCCCGCCCCGCATGCCGGTCCCGGGGGGCGATGCCGAGCCGGTCCAGCAGCGCGGCGGCGCGCTCCGGCCGCCAGGCGCAGGCGACCGGGCGGGCGGTGGTCGGCCTGCGGAGGCCGGTCTCGGCCGCCGCGAGACCGGTCAAGGCGTTGAACAGGGTGGACTTCCCGCTGCCCGTGGCGCCGGCCAGGGCGACCACCGTGTGTTCCGGCGAGAGCCTGCGCCGCTCGCCGATGCGGGTCAGCAGTTCGCCGCTCTCGGCCAGCTCGTCCGGGTCGATCCGGGCCCTGGACAGACCGAGCAGTTCGCCGAGGGCGTCCGCCCTGACGGCCAGCGGGTCGGCCGCGCTCCTCCTGTCACGAACCGCCGGTCGGCCCGGGGGCGAGGGGATGGCACTCACTCGGTCACCTCTCCTTGTGCAGTACGGACAGGGCGGCGATCAGGGCGGCCTGCTGCCCGGCGGTGACGTCGTAGCCGTCCAGCGGGGCGAGCCTGCGGTCGCGTTCGCCGCGCAGTACGGAGGCCACCGCCCTCTCCAGGCGGCCGCGGGCGGTGTCCCCGAGCCGGAGGGCGGTCTGGGCGCCGACCGCCTCGGCGAGGCGTTCCCCGGCGGCGTGGCCGCGCCGCGCGCCGAGCAGGGTGGTGGCCAGCAGAGCGGTCAGATGTCCGGAACCGGCGGCCGGTCTGCCGCCCGAGCGGCGGCCCACTCCCCGGGGGCGGGCCAGGGCGGCGAGGTCGCGCCGCCATGCCCGCACGCCCTTGTCGATGCGGGCGGAGACGGCCACCCGGTCCCGGTCGGGGCGGGTGGCGGGTTCGGTGAGAAGGGCGGCACCGGCGGGGTCGCGCCGCCATGTCTCGGTGATGCGTTCGTCGGCGGCGTCGGTCTCGGCCCGCAGTAGCGCGGCGAGTCCCTCGGCCAGGGAGTCAAGGAGAAGGCCGGGGTCGCAGGCGGGGTAGCCGCGCCAGTGCGCCTGGGCCTCCCCGGAAAGGACGGCGCCGGTGGTCAAGGCGGCGTCGACGCGGGCGGCGGCCTGCGCGTAGGAGTGCTCGACGACTCGGGCCAGCCGCAAGGAAGCGGCATGCTGGGCGGCCGAGGCGGAGGCCAGGGCGGGCAGCCGGGTACGCAGCGAGTCCAGGGTGCCGACCGCCGTCCGGCGGGCCGCCTGCTGCCGGGCGGCGGGGTCCTCGGCGCAGTGCGCCAGCCACGCGCGTACGGCGGCCACCGTGGTCTGCGGGAGCAGTCCGCCGCCGCCGGCGGACTCGGGCAGTTCGGGGATGGTGAAGCGGGGCACGTCGCCGAGACCGGCCTCGGCGAGCAGGGCGGCGTATTGGCGGCTGACCTCTCCGGCGATCTGGTGCGGGACGCGGTCGAGGACCGTGGCGAGGGTGACGTCGTGCTCCTTCGCGGTTCGCAGCAGGTGCCAGGGCAGGGCATCGGCGTAGCGGGAAGCGGTGGTGACCAGGACCCAGATGTCGGCGGCGCAGATGAGTTCGGCGGCCAGTTCGCGGTTGCGGGTGACGAGGGAGTCGATGTCCGGGGGGTCGAGGAGGGCAAGCCCCCGGGGGAGGGAGTCGTCGGTCTCCAGGCGCAGTTCGGGCCGCTCGGGCCCAGGCCGCTCATGACCGTCCTCGTCGGCGCGGGAGCGCTGCCGTACGGCCCAGGTGCGGGCGAGCCCGGGCAGGACGCGGGGATCGGCGAACCATGCCCGGTCCTCGGGATGGCAGACGAGGACCGGAGTGCGGGTGGTGGGCCGAAGGACTCCGGAAGCGGTCACGCGGCGGCCGAGGATCGAGTTGACAAGGGTCGACTTTCCTGCTCCCGTGGAGCCGCCGACGACGGCCAGCAGAGGGGCTTCCGGCGCCGCGAGCCGGGGTAGCAGGTAGTCGTCGAGCTGGCTGAGCAGTTCCTGCCGGGTTCGGCGGGCAAGGACGGCTCCGGGGAGCGGGAAGGGGAAGCGTGCGGCATCGACACGGTCACGCAGCGTGCACAGCGCGTCAAGCAGCTCAGGCCGTACGTCCAAGATCACCACAATGGCAGAATGCCCGATATTGCGGCGTTTTTGAAGCTTATTCGGGGTAATTGCCCTATTCGGCCCGCGCACCGTGCCATTGGGACAGGCGAGAGCCGGGGGACAGAATGAGCCATCGGCATAACGAGTGCACAACGGCAGCATTTCGACCTGTCAAAAGCGGTGCACCTTCAGCGGACGCCTGCGATTATCGGACCGCTTCACCGAACCTCCACATCGTGTCACGCGGGTGAAGCACCCGGCAGCGGACCTGTGGCGCCCTATCCTTGACCCCGGTACGAGGTCACGGAACCACCCAGGGGCGGAGACAGCCGCGGCCACTGTCCAGCCCCCGTAGCTCAGTGGATAGAGCAGGCGCCTTCTAAGCGCTTGGCCGCAGGTTCGAGTCCTGCCGGGGGCGCTCCCTCATGGGTCGGCCACCGCGCTCCCGCCTACGCTGCGCGGTGGCGGCCCGGTCCGGCCACACCGGACGCGGAGTGGCTGAAACTCGCCTCCATCGGGCGCCTTTGTCGCGGACGACGCGGGCCGAGGAGACCGGCCGGTTCACATGTCGAGGACGAGGTCGGTGCCGGGCCGTGAGCAGCAGATGAGGACCTCGCCGTCGGACGGAGGTTCCAGCGGCTCGGGCGAGTAGGTGACGTCACCGGACAGCAGGCGGGTGGCGCAGGTGTGGCACACGCCGGTACGGCAGCTCCAGCGCGTGGGAACGTCGCAGGCGTCGGCGAGCTCCAGGACGCTGCTCTTGCCCTCGGGAAACGGCACGGAGATGCCGCTGCGGGCGAAGGTCACCAGCGGGCCGGTTCCGGGCGGGCCAGGGGGCTGGTGCGGCGGGCGGGCCGCCCGGGCGGTGAGACCCGGGGTTCTCGACGGCAGGGCGGCGAAGAGTTCGGCGTGTATGCGGGCCGGGTCGACACCGGCCGCGGCGAGTGCCGCGCGCATGTCGTCCATGAAGGAGGCCGGTCCGCACACGTAGGCGGTCGCCCCGGCCGGGAGGGACAGCGCGGCCAGTCCCTCAGCGGTCAGGCGCCCGGCGACGGCGTGGGCACGGCTCCGCTCCTCGGCGGTGGCCGCGCTGTAGAAGACGTGTTCCCGGCCGCGCGGCAGCGCCGCCAGCAAGGCGTGCGCCTCGGCGGCGAACGGGTGCTCCCGCGGCCCGCGTGCCCCGTGGATCCACCAGACCTCGCGGTCGCTGCCGCGGGCGGCGAGCTCGTGCAGCATCGACAGCACCGGTGTGAGGCCGATGCCGGCGGAGATCAGGAGCACCGGGCCGGGGCCGTCGGCGAGGACGAAGTCGCCCCGGGGAGCGGCCACCTCCAGGACCGCTCCCGGCCGCAGCTTCGTGGTCAGGTAGCCGCTCGCGACGCCGTGCGGCTCGCGCTTGACGCTGATCCGGTAGCCGCCGGCGTCCGGCGCCGAGGACAGCGAATAGCTGCGTACGGGGGCCGGGCGGCCCAGGCCGGGGACCCGCAGCGTCAGGTACTGGCCGGCGCGGGCGGCCGGGAGCGGTGTCCCGTCGGGGCTGGTGAGGCGGATCGAGGCGACCGTCGTCGTCTCGGGCACCACCTCGGCCACCCGCAACTCCCGGAAACCCTGCCAGGCCGGGCGCGTGTCCACGGGAGCGGCCCCGGCACCCGTATCCGCGGTGGAGCCCGGACCACCGCCGGCAGCGGCGAGCAGTTCGCGGAACGATCCCTGCCAGCCGGGGCTCAAGGCGGGGATGTCCAGCGCCAGACGCAGCTTGGCGGGGTCGCGGCCGGGAAGGTAGAGCAGCGCGTCGGTGTCGGCGACGCTCAGCGCGCCCGGTCCGGTCCGGGTCCGGACGATCGGGTCACCGGCCTGGACGTGCCCCTCGCGCAGCACCCGCATGTAGAAGCCGGGACGGTGGTGGGCGACCAGCAGGGCGGGAAGTTGGGGTTCGCCGAGGCGCAGGCCGACGCGGTAGCAGGTGACCCGCGGCTGGGTGACCTCGAACTCGGCCTCGCCGATGCGGTACCGGTCGCCGATGCAGACCTCGTCGTCGGGCAGGCCGTCGACGGTGAGGTTCTCGCCGAACTGACCGTATTCGAAGTCGTCGCGTCCGAAATGCCGCTCCCAGTGCCGGTAGGACTGGATCTGGTAGACCAGCACGGCGCGCTGCTCGCCGCCGTGGCCGGCGGTGTCCCCCTGCCCGTCACCGTCGATGTTCAGGCGCCTGACCATCACCGGGCCGCGCACCGGGTGCTTCCACACCCCGGTCCACACGGTCCTGTCCTGCCAGGACACCTCTTTCGGCATCCCGACATTCACCGAGAGCAGCGAGGGCATCGGGGGTTCCTTCCCTGTTCCCTCTCCGGCGGCCCACCGCCGCCGGAGAGGAGGCACGGCCCGGATCCGCCGGTACGCGCGGCCCGGGGATACGGCGGGCGGGCCGCCGCAGAGCACGTGCCGGAGCGGTGGCGGTCACACGGACCACGGTACCGACTCGGATGCGGAGTGCCTCGTCGATCGCTTCGCAGGGCGGGATGGGTGCCGCGCGGAGGCGGCGCCGGCGCGGTCGGCGGTCAGTTGGCGGGGTTGCCGGTGCGGCCGGCGGTGAACGGCGTGACGGTCAGGAGGTTGTCGCAGTCGGTGACGCGGCCCGCGATGACCAGGGAGGCGCGGTTGCCGGGCGGATAGATCCGCAGCGAGACGGAGGTGGGCAGGCAGGTCCCCTGCTGGTCGGCGGTGTGGATCGTGTCGCTCGCGGAATCGCCGGGCGCGAGGATCACCGGCTGGTACGGGCGCCGGTCGCGGGTGGCGGGCGCGCCGATCTCGTTGCCGTCGGCGTCGAGCAGGGACAGGCCCGGGTAGCCGGCGATGTGGCAGCTGGTGGCGCTGCGGTTGGTGAGCACGAGGTAGCGGTAGAGGTTGCCGGCGCCCGCGTTACCGCCGCCGAGTTCCGCTGAGAGCTGGGCGGTTGTGCACATCCGGGTGGCGGCGGTGGGGGTCGGCGGTACCACCCGGCCGCCGGAGGTGCCGCTGGGCAGAGCGGTGGGGGTGGTGGCGGAGGTGACCGGCCTCGGCCTGCCGTCGCGGGTGGTGGGTGGCGGACTCGTACTGGGCCGCGGGGCGCGGCCGGTCGGTTCCGGCGGGGTCGGCACGTGGGTGACCTGGGAGCTGGTGGCGGGGGGGCCGACCACGTCACCCGAGTCGTGCGGGGACAGGGCGCCGGCCAGGTAGACGGAGCCCGTGATCATGGCAGCCACGACCACACCGCCCGCGGCCGCGCGGTTGCGGCGGCGGCGCGCGGCCTTGCGGCGGATCCGCTCGAAGGACCCGGGCGGCGGGGAAAGGTAGTCGCCGGGCGGCCGCAGCAGCCACTCCAGCGGGTCCGGCTCGTCGCCGTCCGGACCGCCGGCGTCGAAGTCCCGGCTGAGGTCACCACCATGGCCGCGGGTGGCGGCGCGGGCGGCGTCGGGGCCGAAGGCGCGGCCCGGAGCACGGTCGACAGCCCCACCCGAACCCCCCGCGACATCCACGCCGACGTCCCTGCCGGTGCCCCGGCCGAAGTGCCCGCCGGTACCCCGGCCGATGTCCCCGCCCGTACCCCGGCCGGTCTCCCCGCCGGAGCCCCGGCCGATGTCCCCGCCGGAGCCCCAGCCGGTGTCCCCGCCGAACTCCGGACCGGCTCCGCGTGCCCGGCCATCGCCCTGCGCCGAACCCTTCGCAGGGCCGCCCGCCGACGGACCGCTCGCGGAACCGCCCTCCGGCGAACGGCCCACGGAGGAACCGCCCGCGGAGGAATCGCCCGTCGCGCCCGGGGGGCGGGCGTCGTCCCGGGGGTCGTCAGGCAATCCGGTCATGGTGTCCCCCGAGTTTCGCGCGGAGCAGTTCGCGAGCGGCGTGCAGATCGGCCTTGACGGTTCCCTCGTTGCGGCCCAGCAGTGCGGCGACCTCACGCACCGGCAGGTCGGCGTAGTAGTAGAGGAGCGCGGGGTTGCGGAGGCGTTCGGGCAGCGACTGGACGAGCATGCGGACGGACGGGTCGGCCGTCTCCGGCTGCTGCTTCACGACTTCCTCCGTGGTCACGCGGCGCAGGGCCCGCCGTTCGCGCTCCAGTTTGCGCCAGTGGTCGCGGACCAGGTTGGCCGCGGTCACATAGAGGAACCCCTGGGGCTCGTCGACCTTCGTCCAGCGCGCCCACAGCCGGGTGAAGGCCTCCGAGGCGATCTCGTGCGCGGTCCCGTCGTCGTCCACCAGTCGGCGGCACCAGCCCGCCAGCCGTGGATACAGGGCCGCGAACAATTCGGAAGCCGCCGCCTCTTGAGACCGGATGACCGCGCTCCTCACTCGTCGTCGTGGCGCCGGGCCGGCCCGGGTGATCGTCGCGACCGCGTGTCCCGGGTGAGGGAACCCCGGCGGTTCCTTCATCGGCGCGCTCCCTCACCGGACCAGCGAGGCGTAGACGATCACGTTGTCCGGGTAGCCGCTCCCGCCGTCGCGGGGACCGCCGCATGTGATGAGACGCAACTCGGGCCGGTCGACGTTCCCGTACACCTCGTCGGTCGGGAAGCGGGACTTGGCGACGGTCTGCACGGAGTCGACGGTGAAGGAGGCGGTGACGCCGTCCCGCAGCCCGACCAGGATGCGGTCGCCCGCCCGCATGGCGGACAGGTGGCGGAAGACGCCGTCACCGTACTGGCCGACGGTGACATGTCCGAGGATCACCGCCGGCCCGGTGCGGCCTGGGGTGGGCGAGCCCTCGTACCAGCCGGCCGGGGAGTGCGCGGCGATCGGCGGCACCTCCACCGTGTGGTCCGCGGCCAGGCCGAGCCGCATCACGCTGGTGTCGACCCCGATCGCCGGGATGCGCAGCCGTACGGGCTCGGAGCGGGCGAGTTGCGCGGGCGGCGCCGCGTCGGAACTACGGCCGCTCACGGGTGAGGAGACGGGCGCGGTCGTGTTCCGGCCGGTGCCCGGCCCCGGGTCGGACGGCGTGCGGGCCGCCTTGCCCGTCCCGCAGCCGGTGAGGCCGACGAGCACGGCGAGCGCGAGGAGGGCCGGCCACAGGGCGTAACGGAAACGGCGGCTTCCGGTACGCCTCACCCGGACGCTCCCGTCAGCGGCGCGGACGGCCCCGGAGCGGACGGTCCGCAGACGGCCGGTCCGCAGACGGCCGGTCCGAGGAAGGCCCGCTTCGGGGCCGCCGGTTCCGGCGGGGACGGCGGCCGTGCCGGGCGCGGTGGCGTACGCGCCGCCACCCGCCGCCGCGGGGTCGAGCACGCGGCGACGGGAAGGCAGGGCTGAGGACAAGCGAGCCAACGCTCAGCCCCGGGCCTGGCCACGGGTGGCCCGCCGGCGGGCGGCGAGGCCCAGGCCGCCCAGGACCAGCGCGCCGCCGGCGGCCGCGGCCCCCACGACCTCGGTGCCGTGCGATCCGGAGGACGCGACCGGCGCCACGCCGGTGTCGGGCGCGCCGGACGGCACCGCGGTGACCTGCCGGCCGGGTGCGGGCGCCGGCCTGGCGGTCGAGGCCGCGGAGCGGGTCGGTTCGGGGGTGGGGACACTGCCGGAACGGGCGTTCGACGGGTTGCCCTCCGTGCCCGCCGTGAACGGGGTGACGGTGAACACCCGGTCGCAGTTGGTCACCTTGCCGGGGAAGACCAGCGAGGAGCGGTTGCCGGGCGGGTAGATCCGCAGCGAGGTCGAGGCGGGCAGGCAGGTGCCCATCTGGTTCGCGGTGTGGATGGTGTCGCTGGCGGAAGCGCGGGGGCGCAGTACGACCGGCGCGTACGACCTCGGGTCGCGGTCGGCGGGGGCGCCTATCTGCTTGCCGTGCGCGTCGAGCAGCGACAGCCCGGGGTACCCGGTGACATGGCAGGTGGTGCGGCTGTGGTTGGTGATCACGAGGTAGCGGTACAGGTTGCCCGCCCCCGCGTCGCCGCCGCCGAGACGGGCGGAGAGCTGCGAGGTCAGGCACATCGGGGTCGTGGCGCGGGCCGGGGCCGCGCCAGGAGCCGCCATGGCGGGTACGGCTCCCAGTGCGGCGACGGCGAACGCCGCCGCCGAGGCGGCGGTGCCGACGGCGAGTGAGCGCTTGGTCAGTGAGCGCTTGAGCATGTCCAGTCCCTCTTTCCCCCCAGCGGCCTCGGCGCTCGGCAGGAAGCCGGCGGGGCCGTTCCGGGAATCGCGGGGAGAGACGACCCGGCCCTGGACCGGGTTGTAAAGAGATGTCAAAGTCCTGCGGGCCGCGCCGCCCGCCACGATCCGCCGCCCGGCCCCCCTTCCCTCCCCCGCCCCGGCCGGCCCGGCGCCCGGGCCGGCCGAGCCGGCCCGGCCCACGCAATCCGCCGCCCGGCCCCGTTCAGCCGCCCGCCAGCGCCCGGGCGGCGGCCCGCAGATCGGCGACGAGCCCCTCGTACGCGCGCTCTCGGTCGTCGGAGCGCAGGATCGCGGAGGGGTGGAGGGTCGCCACGACCGTGGCCTGCCGCTCACCGTCCGGAGGCAGTGCGAGCGGCAGCGGGGTGCCGCGCTCCTTGGTGACCCGGAAGGACGAGCCGAGCAGCGCCCTGGCGGCGGTGGCCCCGAGGGCGACGACCAACTCCGGCGAGAGGAGGCGCAGTTCGGCGTCGAGCCAGGGCCGGCAGGCGGACACCTCGCGCAGGGAGGGCGACTTGTGGATGCGCCGCTTGCCCCGCTCGGCGGGCTCGAACTTGAAGTGCTTGACCGCGTTCGTGATGTAGGCGGGCTCGTCGCCGAGTCCGGCGTCCTCGATGGCCTTGCGCAGCATCCGGCCGGCCGGGCCGACGAAGGGCTCGCCGCGCCGGTCCTCCTGGTCCCCCGGTTCCTCGCCGACCAGGGCGATGCGGGCGTCGTCGCGGCCTTCACCGAAGACCGTCTGCGTGGCCGGTTCGAACAGAGGGCATCCCCGGCAGTCGGCGGCGGCCTCGCGGTAGGCGGCCAGCCCGCCGTGCTCCGGGAGGTACGGCGTGGCGTCGTACCCCGAGCCGGGCGGCCGTTCGCCGTCTCGCCGCGCGCCGCCGCTCACGTCCGCGCCCCCGCTCATGTCCGCGCCTCCGCCGCCACCCGCGCCCCGGACCGCGCACGCGCCAGCGCCCGTGCCCGTGCACGCGCCCACGCTCCCGAGAGCCGCCAGGCCACCGCGTACGTCTCCGCCACCGCGTAGGCCTCGGCGTACCGCCCGGCCCGCCGGCCGGCTTCCGCCCTCGCGTGCATCGCGTGCATGTCGGTCCGCACGCCGTGCACCCCGTCAGGCCGAGCGGCGGTGGCTGAGCTGGTTGTACGCCTGGGCCGCGCGATCGTTGAGGGTGCTGCCCCAGTCACGGAGTTTGCGGACCACGACGCGGGCGGGGGGCTCCACCTCGCCTCCCTTGCGCAGTTCGGCGGACTCGCCGCCCTCGTCGGTGTGCGGGGTCTCGTGTCCCTCGGGCGCGGCGGGCAACGCCCGACCCGCCATCGCGGTGAGCTTGGTGGTCGTCGCGGGCGCCACCCCGTGGCTGATGTCGGCCGCCTTGGCGGCCGGCGTGAGCACCACCCGGGTCCTGCGCCGCTGCAGCGCGGTGACGATGCGGTCGGCTGCGCGCCGGGCGTCCATCGACACCAGGGGAGTGCCGGCCAGCCCGGAGAACCAGGCGAACTCCTCCGCCTGCTCGCCGCCGATCTCCGCGGCCACGTGCGAGCCGGTGCGCATCAGCCCCGGATGCACGGCCGTGACGCTCACCCCGTGCGGGCCCGCCTCCGCGTGCAGCCCCTCGGCGAGGGTGCCCACCGCGGACTTCGCGCAGGAGTACGGCAGCAAGTGCGGCACCGCGACCAGCCCGCCGAGGGACCCGATCAGCGCGAGCCGACCGCCGGCCCGGCTGCGCCGCAGGTAGGGCATGGCCTCCAGCGAGGTGTTCAGGGTGCCCATGAAGATGGTCTCCATCGCGTCACGGAACTCCGCGACCCCGACCGAGTCCAGCGGCGCCACCTGGATGACCCCGGCGTTGGCGACCACCACGTCGACGCCGCCCCACTCCTCGTCGGCGGTACGGAAGAGGTCGCGTACCGCGTCCTGGTCGGTCACGTCGCACACGGCGGCGCGGACCCGGGCGCCGGGGCGCAGCTTCAGGAAGTCCTCCGCCGCGGACAATTCCTCGGCGTCGCGGGCGGCGATGGTGACCGCGCAGCCCCGCCGGGTGAGCTGCTCGGCGATCAGCAGCCCGAGTCCGCGGGAACCGCCGGTGACCACCGCGGACAGACCGCTCAGGGATTCGGGGTGGAGCTGAAGCGCTGCCATGGGGTCCTCCTGGGAACGTCTGCGCCGGAACCACGCACGGCCCGGCTTCCCATCCCCCGCCTACCCCGCCGCCCGTGTTCACACCGGCCCCACCCGCACCTGCCGCCCCCGCGGACCCGCACCTCACCCACGCCGGGACACACCCGCACCCGGCCATCCGCCCCCGCGGACCCGCACCCCCGCCGCGACGTACGCAGCCGCCACCCCCGCCCCCGCTCCCGCCGGACCGCACCCATCCGGCCCTTGCCGGCGGGCGCCTCCGTAACAGTACGCATACGGTGGACGCCGGACCGTGGCGGGTCCCGTCCGCGCGTACGGGACGGCGGGGCGCGGGTCCCGGGTTTTCCCGCGCCGAGCCGGGGCAGCCGACCTTCGCCGTCGGGGCTGTGACGATGCCGCGCGGCAGCCGGACGAGACGAGGACCGAGAGATGGACCTGCCCGAACCGATCCGAGGATGGCCCGTTCTCCGCCAGCTCACCGGGCGTGACCGCCTCGGCAGGGGCGCGGCGGCGATGTCGCGGCGGACCCGGGAGCTCACGCCGCGCACGGCGACCGCCGACCGGGTGGTGAAGTCCGTCTGTCCGTACTGCGCGGTCGGCTGCGGGCAGCAGGTGTACGTCAAGGACGAGCGGGTGGTGCAGATCGAGGGCGACCCTGACTCGCCCATCAGCCGGGGCCGGCTGTGCCCGAAGGGGTCGGCGACCCTGCAGCTCACCACCGGGGACGCCAGGCGCAAGAAGGTGCTCTACCGCAGGCCGTACGCGCAGGACTGGGAGCCGCTGGACCTGGAGACGGCGATGGACATGATCGCCGATCGGGTGGTCGCCACCCGCCGGAACACCTGGCAGGACCAAGTGGACGGGGTCCGCGTCAACCGCACCCTCGGGATCGCGAGCCTGGGCGGGGCGACGCTGGACAACGAGGAGAACTACCTCATCAAGAAGCTGTTCACCGGGCTGGGCGTCATCCAGGTGGAGAACCAGGCGCGGGTGTGCCACAGCGCGACGGTGGCGGGTCTGGGCACCTCGTTCGGCCGGGGCGGCGCCACCACGTTCATGCAGGACCTGCAGAACTCGGACTGCATCGTCATCCAGGGCTCCAATTACGCCGAGGCGCACCCGGTCGGCTTCCAGTGGGTGATGGAGGCCAAGGCGCGGGGCGCCACGGTCATCCACGTCGATCCCCGCTTCACCCGCACCAGCGCGCTCGCGGACCTCCACGTGCCGATCCGGGCCGGCAGCGACATCGCCTTCCTGGGCGCGATCGTCAATCACGTACTGACGGAAGGCAAGGACTTCAGGGAGTATGTGCTGCGGTACACCAACGCTTCCTTCCTGGTGGACGAGGACTTCGAGGACACCGAGGACCTGGACGGGGTGTTCTCCGGGCTCGACGCGCAGGGGCGCCACTACGACCCGTCGAGCTGGGCCTACGAGGGCGGGGAGGTCAACGCGGCGGCCGGTGAGCGCGAGGAGACCGGGCGCACGCCGGAAGAGACACCGAAGGACAACGGGCAGGTCGGGGCGAGCGGCGAGAGCCCCGAGAGCGGCGAGAACCGCGAGAGCGAGAGCGACCGTTCGGCCCGCAGGAAGCGCGAGTCCGCCATCTCGGACGCGGGCGGCTCGGAGTCGCACGGCTCGGGCGGCGCCGCGGCGCACCCGAGCCCGCCGCGGGACGAGACCCTCCAGCACCCGCGCTGCGTGTACCAGATCCTCAAGCGGCACTTCGCCCGGTACACCCCGGAGGTGGTCGAGCGGACGTGCGGGGTCCCGCCGGACCTGTTCCGCCAGGTCTGCGACGCGCTGACGCGCAACAGCGGCGCGGACCGCACCAGCGCCTTCTGCTACGCGGTCGGCTGGACGCAGCACACGGTGGGCGCGCAGTACATCCGCACCGCCTCGATCCTCCAACTGCTGCTGGGCAACATCGGCCGTCCCGGCGGCGGCATCCAGGCGCTGCGCGGCCATGCCAGCATCCAGGGCTCCAGCGACATCCCGACCCTCTTCAACCTGCTGCCGGGCTACCTGCCGGTGCCGCACGCCCACCGTGACGAGAACCTCGACGGCTTCGTCGAGGCCATCCGGACCGACAAGGGCTTCTGGGGGGACGCGCGCGCGTACTTCGTCAGCCTGCTCAAGGCGTACTACGGCGACGCGGCCACGCCGGGCAACGACTTCTGCTTCTCCCACCTGCCGCTGCTGACCGGCTCGCACAGCACGTACGAGACGGTGCTCGCGCAGCTCGACGGGGTCTGCAAGGGCTACTTCCTGATGGGCGAGAACCCGGCGGTCGGCTCGGCCAACACCAGGATGCAGCGGCTCGGCATGGCGAAGCTCGACTGGCTGGTGGTGCGGGACTTCTCGCTGATCGAGTCGGCGACGTGGTGGAAGGACGGCCCGGAGATCGAGACCGGCGAGCTGCGTACGCAGGACATCGGCACCGAGGTGTTCTTCCTGCCCGCGGCCTCGCACACCGAGAAGTCCGGCTCGTTCACCAACACCAACCGCTGGCTGCAGTGGCACCACGCGGCGGTGGAGCCGGACGGCGACGCGCGCAGCGACCTGTGGTTCGTCCACCACCTGGCCCGCCGGATCAAGGAGCGGCTGGCGGGTTCCGCCGAGCCGTCCGACCGCGCGTTCCTCGACCTGGCCTGGGACTACCCGACCGAGGGCGCGCTGCGGGAGCCGTCGGCGGAGGCGGTGCTCGCCGAGATCAACGGATACGGCCCGGACGGCTCGCACCTGTCGGCGTACACCGACCTCAAGGACGACGGCTCGACCTCGTGCGGATGCTGGATCTACTGCGGGGTGTACGCGGACGGCGTCAACCAGGCCGCCCGCCGCAAGCCGCACACCGAGCAGGACTGGGTGGCCGCCGAGTGGGCCTGGGCGTGGCCGGCCAACCGCCGCATCCTCTACAACCGCGCCTCGGCCGACCCGGACGGCCGCCCGTGGAGCGAGCGCAAGGCGTACGTGTGGTGGGACGCCGAGCGGGGCGAGTGGACCGGCCACGACGTACCCGACTTCCCGCCGGAGCTCGCCCCGCGCACCGAGCCGCCGCGGGACGCGAAGGGCCCGGCGGCGCTCGGCGGCGACGACCCGTTCATCATGCAGGCCGACGGCAAGGGGTGGCTGTTCGCACCCTCGGGCCTGGTGGACGGGCCGCTGCCGACGCACTACGAGCCGCAGGACTCGCCGCTGTCCAACCCGCTGTACGGGCGGCACGGGCGCAATCCCGTGCGGCAGGTCTTCTCCCGCGAGGGCAACCGCTTCCACCCCGGCGGCGGGGAGCCGGGAGCGGAGGTGTTCCCGTACGTGGTGACGACGTACCGGCTGACCGAGCACTTCACGGCGGGCGGGATGACGCGCTGGTCGCCGTATCTGGCGGAGCTCCAGCCGGAGATGTTCTGCGAGGTCTCGCCGGCGCTGGCGGCGCAGCAGGGGCTGGTCAACGGCGGGTGGGCGACCCTGGTCACGGCGCGCGGCGCGATCGAGGCGCGGGTGCTGGTCACCGACCGGATGCCCCCGCTGCGGCTGGACGGCCGCACCGTCCACCAGATCGGCCTGCCCTACCACTTCGGGCCGAACGGGCTGGTGACCGGGGACGCCGCCAACGAGCTGTCCGCGATCGCGCTCGACCCGAACGTGCACATCCAGGAGGTCAAGGCGCTCAGCGCCGACATCCGCCCCGGCCGCCGCCCCCGCGGCCCCGAACTGCCCCGGCTCCTGGCGGAGTACCGGCGCCGGGCGGGCATCACCGAACGTACCGGCATGGAGGTCTGACACCATGGCAGTGACCGAGGGCGGGCTGCTGTCCGGCCCCGAGCCGGACCCGGCGGGCGACGCCGGGCACGTCGAACCGCCGCCCCGGGTGGGCTTCTTCACCGACACCACGGTGTGCATCGGCTGCAAGGCGTGCGAGGTGGCGTGCAAGGAGTGGAACGCCGTCCCCGAGGACGGGCTCTCGCTGACCGGCATGAGCTACGACAACACCGGCGCCCTGGGCGCCTCGACATGGCGGCACGTGGCGTTCATCGAGCAGAGCCGGGTCCTGGCGGGGCCGCCGGCCGCCGGCCAGGAGCAGACGCCACTGCCCTCCCCCATCGTTGGCGACTCCCCCGGAGCGCCCGACTCCCCCGGAACCGCACCCTCCCCCGCAGCCGCCGGCCCCGCGTCCGTGCCCTCCCCCGACGGCCGCACCGAGCTGCGCTGGCTGATGTCCTCCGACGTGTGCAAGCACTGCACGCACGCCGCCTGCCTGGACGTGTGCCCGACCGGTTCCCTGTTCCGCACGGAGTTCGGCACGGTCGTGGTCCAGGAGGACATCTGCAACGGCTGCGGCTACTGCGTGCCCGCCTGCCCGTACGGGGTGATCGAGCAGCGGCCGGGCGACGGCCGGGCCTTCAAGTGCACCCTGTGCTACGACCGGCTGGGCGCGGGCATGGAACCGGCGTGCGCCAAGGCGTGCCCGACGGAGTCCATCCAGTTCGGCCCGCTGGAGGAACTGCGGGCCAGGGCGGAGGAACGAGTCGCCGCACTGCACCGGGAGGGCGTCCCCGAGGCACGGCTGTACGGGCACGATCCCGCCGACGGCGTGGGCGGCGACGGCGCCTTCTTCCTGCTCATGGACGAACCCGAGGTGTACGGGCTGCCGCCGGATCCGGTGGTGACCACCCGTGACCTGCCCCGGATGTGGCGGCGGGCGGCGGGCGCCGCGGCCGCCCTGCTGGGCACGGCGGCGCTGGCCTTCGCGACGTCGGGAAGGGGGACGCGATGAGTTCCTCCGACGTGACGCGGCAGGGGATCAGGGGCGAGCGGCCGGGCCGGGAGGCGGTGCCGCCGCGCCGGGAGCGGCGAGGCGGCAGGGGCGAGCGGCTGATGGTGGACAAGGCCGAGTTCACCTCGTACTACGGCCGGCCGGTGATCAAGCCGCCCTCGTGGCAACCGCTGGACATCGCGGGCTACTTCTTCCTGGGCGGGCTGGCCGGCGCCGGCTCCGTGCTGGCCGCCGGGGCGCATGCGACCGGGCGGCCGGGGATGGCGCGGGCGCTGAAGACCTCCTCGGCGCTGGCCCTCGGCGGGTCGGTGGCCGCGCTGGTGCACGACCTGGGCCGGCCGGCGCGGTTCGCGAACATGCTGCGCGTGTTCAAGCCCACCTCGCCCATGAGCGTCGGCTCGTGGATCCTGGCGGGCTACGGGCCGCTGGCCACCGGTGCCGCGCTGCTGGACCGGGCCGGCCGGCTGCCGCGGGCGGGCGCGCTGTGCACGGCCGGTGCCGCGCTGCTGGGTCCCGCGGTCGCCACGTACACCGCGGTGCTGGCCGCCGACACGGCGGTGCCCGCCTGGCACGACGCCCACCGGGAACTGCCGTTCGTCTTCGCCGGCTCGGCGCTGGCCGCGGCGTCCGGTGCGGCGCTGCTGGCCGCGCCCGTGGCCGAGACCGGGCCGGCCCGGCGGACCGCCCTGGCCGGCTGCGCGGCCGAGATCGCGGCGTCCAGGCTGATGCGGCGCCGGCTCGGAGTGGTGGCCGAGACGTACCGGAACGGGAAGGCCGGACGGCTGACCCGGGCGGCCGAGGCACTGTCCGTGCTGGGCACGGCCGGAGCGCTGCTGGCACCGGCCGCCGGGCGGTTCGGGCGACGGTACGAGCGGTACGGGCGGTTCGGGCGGCCGGCCGCGGTGGCCGCCGGGGCGGCGCTGCTGGCGGCCTCCGTCTGCACCCGGTTCGGGGTCTTCGAGGCCGGTGTGGCGTCGGCCCGCGACCCGAAATACACGGTGGTCCCGCAACGCGAGCGCGTGGAACGGCGTGGAAACCCGGCGCGGTCCGGGGAATGACCGAAAAGAATGCCGCGCCCAATGGTAAGTCATGGCATGGCCGGCCGCCTTCCGGGTACGCGAAACCTCGGAAGGGAGCAGGAAATGGCTGTAGTCGCACTGGTTCTGCTACTGGCGCTCGTTCTGGGCGGTCTCGGATTCGCCCTGCACGTGCTGTGGTGGATAGCCCTCGTGGTGCTCGTGGTATGGCTTCTCGGATTCGTTTTCCGCGGTTCGGGCGTCGGCGGGGGACGGAGAAATCGCTGGTACAGATGGTGACCGGATGAAGTGGCGGGACGGGTAAGCGATTGCCCGTCCCGCCGCCGCGTCCGCGTCTGCGTCCGCGTCTGCGTCCACGGCTGCGTCCACGTCTGCGTCGGCGACCCGGCAGCCGGTCCGGCAGAGGTCCGGCCGGCCCGCCGTCCGGACGAGTGGCTGATGACGGCTTGCCCGCGGCTCGGGGACGCGGCGGCGGGTCGCGGCCGCGGAAGAGAAGCGCCAGTTGGCGGCTCGTCACGGTCACGGACCGCCCGCCGCGAGGAGCCGACGACCGCTCGCACCGCGCCCTCGCAGCCGTCGGGCCGACGGGCGGGCCCCGGGCCGGACACCGGTCGGACCACCGGGCGCACAGCGTCGGCGCGTTCCGCTTCGCGGGCCGCGCGGCTGTCCCAGGCATCACGGGCGCATCCCGGCTCCCGCCTGTTTCGCCTGGCGGGGGCGGCACAGGGCGTCTTGCCCAATTGGCCGCGAGCGGCGAACGGGGCTGTGAGAGGGTATGCGCCCATGGATTCCACACTGCCTGAGGCGGCGTCGGCGGCGCGGAGACGGAAGCGGCTGACGAACCGGATCAAGGACGATCTGCGCGACCTGAGTGTCCAGCTCTCATTGCTCAACCACCAAGTGGGCAGCCACCTCGACCTGCGGGACACCGACCTGGAGTGCCTCGATCTGGTCAGCCGCTACGGGCCGATCGGCCCGACCGCCCTGGCCAAGCGCGCCGGGCTGCATCCGGCCACCCTGACCGGCGTACTCGACCGGCTGGAGCGGGGCGGCTGGGTGGTGCGGCTGCCCAACCCGAGCGACCGCAGGTCGGTCCTGGTCCAGATCATCAAGGAGAAGGAGGCCGAGGCCGCGGCCATGTTCTCCGGCCTCAACTCCGCCATGGACGGCATCTGCGCCGAGTACGACGACGCCGACCTGGTGAAGATCGCCGACTTCCTGCAGCGCACCTCGCGGGCCGGCCGGACGGCAACCGACGACCTGGCCGAGCGCTAGCTGATCGGACAGCCACGCGGCCGCCCGGCCGCCCCGGCCATCCCGGCCGCCCCCGCCGCCCCGCTTGAGACGGCCGGGCCGCACCGCCGGCTCGTGACCGGTCGCGCGTCCGGCGGCCCGTGCCTGCCCAACCGACGCTCGGCCCACCCCCGGCCCACCCCCGGCCCACCCTCGGCCGCGCGGCGGCTACCCACCGCCCGCCGAGCGGCGTTCCGGATGCCAGTGCGGGGCCGCGTCCGCCTGGCCGCGCGCGGCCTCGGTCAGCCGTTCCAGGTCCTGGCTGCCGCGCAGCAACCGCAGCCTGCGCAGCAGCCGCGGATCGTCCAGGGCGCCCGGCCCGGCCCCGGCGGCACCGCGCACCGCCCGCGGGTCGGTACGGCGGGCCGGGGCCGCGCCCTGCCACCAGTGCTCGCCGCGCTCGCGCCACCAGCCGGGCGCGGCCACCCCGGTGGTCATCGCGCCCAGCGCGAGCAGGCCGCGCAGCAGCCGGTCGCCGAGCCACCCGGCACCGGCACGGCCCGGGACGGCCCGGCCCGGGACGATCCGGCGCGGACCGGTCACGCCGGGTCCGCGATCTTCAGCGAGAGGAACTCGTCGGCGTTCAGCCGCCGCAGGCCCCAGGCGAGGAAGCGCGGGATGTCGGGGTCGTCGTCCACGTAGACCTGGGGCGCGACCACCGGATAGCGCTTGCCGCGGGTCTTGACCTCGCAACCGCCCGCCGCCACCACGTTCTTGACCCAGTCGGACTCCGAGCCGTAGGGCAGCGACACGATGATGTGGCCGTTCCTGCGGAACACCTTGACCGGCGTGCGGTATTCACGCCCGGATTTGCGCCCCTTGTGGTACACGGCGCCGAAGCCGGGCAGCAAGGGGATGATCCGGCCGACGATCCTGTTGCCGACGTATTTGTTCAGGCGCGCCAGCCGCCGCTGAACGGACATGTCTCTGCTCCTTCTTCGATGACGCGTGACGGGAGGAGAAATCCGGTACCGAATCGGTTCCGGAAATAAGGGGGCGCGGACGCGATGTCACACTCCGGTGGCGGCCATTCATCTCAGGAACAGGAGCGCGTGCGCGTCACACAGGAGGCCTTCATGGCGGACAGTCCGGCCGAGCAGCCCGACGACAGGGCCACCCAGGAGTTCGTGGGGCACCGGGAGTTGCTCTTCTCCGTGGTCTACAACATGCTCGGCAGCGTCGCCGACACCGAGGACGTACTGCAGGAGACGTGGCTGGCGTGGGCGCGGCGCAGCGGCCGGCCGGACGCGGCCGGCATCGAGAACCCCCGCGCGTACCTGGTCCGTGTCGCGGTCAACCAGGCGCTGGCCCGGCAGGCGACGATCAGCCGCCGCCGGGAGACCTACGTCGGGCCGTGGCTGCCCGAGCCGCTGCTGACCACACCCGACGCCGAGGACTCCGCGCCGGCCGCCGAGGCCGCCGACGCCGCGGACGCCGCCTTGCGGGCCGAGTCGGTGTCGATGGCGCTGCTGGTGATCCTGGAGACGCTGACACCGCTGGAGCGGGCGGTGTTCGTGCTGCACGAGGTGTTCGGCTACGCCCACCCCGAGATCGCCGAGATCCTGGGCCGCAGCCCCTCCGCCGTACGGCAGTTGGCGCACCGGGCGCGCGAGCACGTACAGGCCAGGCGGCCGCGCTACCAGGCCGATCCGCGCGTGCGGCAGCGGATCACCGAGCGGTTCATAGCGGCGGCCCTGGGCGGTGACCTGTCGGCGCTGATGCGGCTGCTCGCGCCCGACGTGACGATGTGGACGGACGGCGGCGGCAAGGTGCGCTCGGCGCTTCGGCCGGTCGGCGGGCGCGACAAGGTGGCCCGCTTCCTGCGCGGGTACGCGGCCCGCCGCCCGCAGGGACTGGACATCCGCTACCGGCACGTCAACGGCGACCCGTCGGCGGTCGTCTTCTCCGGCGACTCGCCGTACGCGGTCATGGTGATGGACCTCAACCCGGGCAACGACCAGGTGACCCACATCTTCCTGGTCACCAACCCGGACAAGCTCGCGGGTGTACGGCTGGAGGACGCGGGCGAGGACGGCACCGGGGAGACGGGCGAGGACGGCGTGGACGGCACGCCGGAGCTGGAGGAGCGGCCCTGAGCCGGTCCGGGAGGACGGCCGGCCGCCCTCCCGGACCGGGGCGGGCCCGGCAGACGCGAACGCGCCCGTGGCCATCACTCGTGCAGGCCGAGGGCGGCACGTTCACGCTCGGCGAGGGCGGAGGCTGAGGCAGAGGCGGAGGCGGAGGCCGAAGCAGAGGCCGAAGCGGAGCCCGAAGCCGGCGCCGCGGCCTCGGCGCCCGGGGTACCGGCGCCGGCCCCGGCGTCGCCCTGGAGCGCCAGCACCCGCCGCTCGCGCAGTTCCTCCTCCGCGGTGTGCTCGATCCGCTTCATCGCGAACCGCAGGACCGGCGGGGCCATCAGCGGGGTGAGGATGGCGATCAGGACGATGATGCTGTACATGGCGGTGGTCAGCAGGCCCAGGCGCACGCCGACGACCGCGATGACCACCTGGATGACGCCCCGCGCGTTGATGCCCGCGCCGAGCGCCAGGGCCTCCCAGCGGCCCAGCCGCGCGAAGGTGCTGCCGACGAAGCCGCCGAGGTACTTGGCGAGGACGGCGAGGGCGAGCGCGACCAGGCCCCACAGGGCGATGTCCCAGTGGGCCAGCGTGGTCAGGTCGATCCGCAGTCCGGCCAGCGCGAAGTACAGCGGCGACAGGAAGGACAGGACGGTGGCGTTGAGCGGCTCCAGCTTCGCGGCCTGCGTGTCGACGCCGGACGAGCCGATCAGGATGCCGCACAGGAAAGCGCCGAAGACGGCCTCGAAGCCGAGTGCCTGCACCCCGGCCCCGGAGAGGACGAGGAGGATGACGGTGGCGGCGATCGTGGTACCGCGGGAGCCGGTCGCGGCCGCGCGCCGCATCACCCACCGTACGGTCCTGCGGCCCACGGTGAGCAGGACGAGGACGACGACGGCCAGGTGCCACAGCGGGGTGGCGATCTCGTGGGCGCCGACCCCGGTGGTGGCCAGCGCGGTGACGACGGACACCATGAGCCAGCCGACGGCGTCGTCGATGGTGCCCACGACGAGGATGAGCTGGCCGACGTTGCGGTGGATCAGCTTCATGTCCACCAGCACCCGGCCGATCACCGGGATCGAGCTGACGCACATGGCGACCCCGACGAACCACGCGAACACCGCGGGATCGGCGTCGGGGGGCCGGAGCCGGCCGGGGAGCGCGTACCCCAGCCAGACTCCGAGCCCGAGTGTCACCATCAGGTCGACGGCGCTGACGACCGCCGCCTTCCCGCCGCGGGTACGGACCACGTGCAGGTCGAGGTGCATCCCGGTGAACCCCACCAGCAGCAGGACGCCGATCTGGCCGACGGCGTCGAGCAGGTGCATCTGGGTGGGGTCGCGGGGGAAGAGCCAGCCGGACAGGCCGGGCGCGGTGTGCAGCAGCACCGAGGGGCCGAGCAGGACGCCCGAGGC
Source organism: Streptomyces sp. HPF1205 (assembly GCF_020400825.1). Classification (GTDB taxonomy): domain Bacteria; phylum Actinomycetota; class Actinomycetes; order Streptomycetales; family Streptomycetaceae; genus Actinacidiphila. Next base: position 239,794 of record NZ_JAINVH010000001.1, on the reverse strand, counting down.
CAGTTCCCCCACGATGGTCGGCAGACCGCACCGCCGGGCCAGCCGGCCCAGCACCGTCGCCAGCAGCAGCAGAGAGCCGATCTGGAGCAGGAACACGAGCAGCGTGTGCTGCGGCAGCGGATCGACGGTCTCTGCCGCCAGGCTGACTGGACTCATCCGGGAACTCCTCGCAGACGCAACGACCGGTACGGCGGGCTGAGGGACGGACGGAAGACGTCAGGCGACGCAGATGCCCTCGACGGCGACCCGCTCGGTCAGGTACGGGCGCACGATCACGCCCTCGGGGTAGGCGGACGCCTTGGCCTGGAACTCCGGGTTGGAGAACGCCTTGAACAGCGCCTCGCTGCTCTCCCAGACGGCCACGTTGACCAGGACGTTGCCGCCCGCCGTGCCCCGGTGGAGCTGGGTGGAGATGCAGCCCGGGCTGGCCTTCATGAAGGCCGCGTCCACGGCCCAGCTCTCCAGCACGTCGTCCATCAGCCCGTCCGGGACGATCACGGTGTTGACCAGGACGACGGTCCCGGTCTTCTCCTGGAGCTGCGCCTCGAACGGGACCTTCGGGTCGATGTTCTCGAACTGCATGACGGTTCCTCCCTGGGAATGAGCACGGGATGAGCGCTCCGCGCGCGGTGCGCGGGAACGGGGTACGGGCGCGGTGAGCGCGAAGGGGTACAGGAGCGGGGTACGGGAGCGCGGGGCGCGCGGCGGGGTCAGCCGTCGAAGATCGGGTGCGTCCCGCGCGGCTCCTCCTCCAGTGCCCCCAGGCTGCCGCGGAAGAAGATCAGCGGTTCCTGGTGCTCGCGGGGCACGCCGAGTTCGACGACCCGGCCGACGAAGATGGTGTGGTCGCCGCCGTCGAACTCGTTCTCCAGGCGGCAGGCGAGGAAGGCCAGCGCGTCGCCGAGCACGGGCATGCCGTCGGCCGACAGGTGGTGGGGCACGTCCCGTACCGAGGCGGTCTGCCTGCCGGCGAAGGCCCGGGCGAGCGGTTCCTGCGGTCCGGCCAGGAAGTTGACCACGAACGACCCCGAACGGTCGATCAGGGTCCGCAGCCGGGACGCCTTGTGCAGGCAGAACAGCACCAGCGGCGGGTCGAGCGACACCGAGGTGAAGGAGTTGACGGTGGTTCCCTCCAAGCGGTCACCGGCACCGCTGGTGATGACGGTGACCCCGGTGACGAACAGGCCGCACACGGTGCGCAGCAGCCGGCCCTCGACGGGTTCGGTCCGGTGCACGGCGGTCGCCGGCGCGCCGGCCCCGTCCGCCGCACCGGACGTGCCGGATGTACCGGACGTGCCGGATGTACCGGCGGTACTTGGGGTGGCGGTCATCGCGGCGTCCCTCCCGCCGCGTCCCGCGCCGCGTGTTCGGCGACCGGGACCTGCACGGTGGTGGTCTCCATGAGCACGGTGGCCTTGGGCAGCAGCGGCCCGGCAAGGGCGGTGGTGACCAGCGCCATGATCACCATCATGGTGAACATCTGGCCGTCCAGGACGCCGAGTTGGACCGCGGTGTTGAGGATGATCAGCTCGGTCAGGCCGCGGGTGTTCATCAGCAGGCCCAGCGCGCGGGCCTCGCGCCTGCCCAGGCCGAACAGCCGGGCCGGGATGTAAGCGCCCAGCAGCTTGCCCGCGCACGCCACGGAGACGATCACGGCCAGTTCCGCCCACTGCCGGGCGTGCAGGCCGTTGATGTCGACGCCGAGGCCGGTGACGATGAAGAACACCGGCAGCAGCACGGTGCTGATGTTGTCCAGCGGGCCGCGCAGGTGCTCGGCGAGTTGGGCGGCGGGTTCGCGGGGCATGACGAAGCCGAAGAGGAAGGCCCCGAAGATGCCGTGGATGCCGATCCACGTCGTCACGTAGGACGACAGGAAGGTGCCGGCCGCCAGCATCACCAGCAGGTTGCGCCACTGCCGGCGGGCGGCGAACCGGCCGACCAGCCGGGTCAGCGCCGGGCGTACCAGCAGGAACATCCCGGCCACGTACAGCGCGCTCAGGCTCAGCACCTGCAGCAGGTCCTTCGGGCTGCCGGAGGTGACCAGGGCGGAGACGTACGCGAGCATGCACCAGGCGAGGATGTCGTCGACGGCGGCGCTGGCCAGGGCGAGGGTGCCGACCCGGGTGTGGGTCAGGCGGTTGTCGGTCAGGATGCGGGCGAGGACCGGGAAGGCGGTCACGGACATCGCCGCGCCCATGAAGGTGGAGAAGGTCAGGAAGGAGATGTGGTGCCCGGCGACGTGGTCGTGGTGGGAGTACAGCAGCGTGGACACCGCGACGCCGAGGCCGAAGGCCAGGCCGACGGAGCTGAACGAGACGGCGGCGGCGACCCCGCGGTGCGGCCGCAGGATGCGCTTCTCGAACTCCCAGCCGACCATGAACATGAACAGCAGCAGGCCGACCTGCGAGACCGCGGACAGCAGCGGCCGCACGTCGTCGGGGAACAGCTTGCGCGGCAGGTCGCCGGGCAGTTGGCCGAGAACGCTCGGGCCGAGGGCGATACCGGCGAGGATCTCCCCGATGACCGCGGGCTGGCGGATCCGCCTGGCCGGCGAGCCGAGCAGGACGCCGGCCAGCAGGACGATCGCGATGCCCGCCACCATGGTGGCGACCCGCAGATCGCTGTGCGGGGCCAGGCTGTGGAGGGCGAGGTCGGTACGCGAGGTGGGGCCGGACAGGGAACTGTGCACGGGACTGCTCATCGACGGTGCTCCTGGGGACGTCCGGACGACGGAACGTGCGCCGCGTCACGTGGCGGTCGGGGTCGGGACGGCCCAAGGCGGGGTGCGGTGGTCGAAGCGGGCCGGCCGGTCCTTGCTGAACGGAGTTCGATGAATTTCGATGAATTCCGATGAAGCGGACGGGACTTCGGCGGGTGAGCCCGCGACGAGTCCGGATCGGACCGCCGGGCAGGCCGCGGCCGTGGCCGCGGACCCCTTCCCCGCCGACGCGCGCGAAGGCCCGCGGGAGGAACCGAAAGCTCCGGTGCCGCCCCGCACAGACGGGCCCCGCGCCGTGCTGGCGCAGGTACTGAGTCGTTCGCCGTCACGCACTGCGGTGACGGGATGGGCCCGGGGCGCGACCGGTCCGTGATTCCAGTGTAGATGAGCGACAGGGCCGAGGACCCGCCGAACCGCCTCAACAGCCTTCCCGCCGGGGCCTGGTGGGCGTTTGCACGCGCCGTGACCAGGGGTTCGGAACGGTTGGCCGATGCGGGGCGGGACGGGGGCTCGGCCCTGTCGCCGGCGGCGTCAGTCGATGCTCTGCGCGAAGTCGAACGCGCCGTACGGATCGTACTTGCCCTTGATCCACGCCAGCCGCGGGTAGTTCTCCGCGTAGTACGACGAACGCCAGTCGGTCAGCGCGGGATCGATGAAGTTCTGGTAGGTCTCCCTCGCCGACTGCGGGTCGATCAGGGCGAACCCGTCATCGACGAAATGGTGCCCGGCCGCGCGCCCCGCGGAGTCCGCGGCCGCCGGGTCCTCGATGTCCACCAGCAGGTTGAGGGTGAACAGCGCGTCCCGGTGCACGTAGGCGGTGTCGGTGCGCCCCAGATCGCCCACCGCGCCGCCCATCGGCAGCAGTTCGAGGATGTGGTGCTGCCCCGGCTGACGGCCGCTGGTGTCGAAGTGGGCCGCCAGGGAGTCCCACAGGTCGCGGCTCGGCAGCCGGTCGAAGAACCGGCTGCGCTGCAGCCCGAAGGCCGGGCGGGTGAGGAGGCCGCCGGGCTCGGTGTCGGCGCGGTGGCACTGGGTGACGGTGTCCGCCGCGCACTGGTAGAAGTTCATCATCAGGTCCTGGTACGGCAGCACACCGGTGGGTGTGCGTTGGGCCGGCGGCCCGGTCAGCGCGATCAGCCGGGCGACCTCGCTGTCGAGTTCCGCGGTGCTGCCGGTCGAGGCCACGAAGACCATCGGCACACCCGGGTTGCCCGGCGCGGCGTCGAACAGTTGGAGGAAGCCGCCGCCGGTGACGGTTCTGGGGGCGTCCACCGACCAGCGCGCGTAGCCGTCGAGGACGTCGGCGGCCCGGTCCCAGGTCCAGGTGAGGTTGACCACGCCGATGCCGGCCGCGACCGGCACGGGCGATATCTCGAAGGAGGTGACGACGCCGAAGTTGCCGCCGCCACCGCCCCTGAGCGCCCAGTACAGATCGCGGTTGCAGGTGGCCGAGGCGGTGACCGTCCGGCCGTTCGCCAGCACGACCCGCGCCGACACCAGTCGGTCCGAGGCGACCCCGCCGGAGCGGGTGAGTATGCCGAGACCGCCGCCCTGGTAGAAGCCGCCGACGGCCACCGTCGGGCAGTACCCGCCGGGTATCGCCAGGCCGTACGGGGACAGGGCGGCGATCGCGTCGACGTTCTGCGCCCCGGGACCGAACCGCGCGGTGCCCGGACCGACGGATATGGAGTCGAGCCGGGACACGTCGAGGACCAGCCCGGTGCTCGTGGAGTAGCCGCCGGTGCTGTGGCCGCCGCTGCGGACGGCGAACGGCAGGCGGTTGTCCTGTGCGAACGTCAGGCAGGTGGCCACGTCCGTCTCACTGGCGCAGTACGCGACCGCTTTGGGGTTGACGGCGTCGAACTGCTGGAGGTCCAGTTGCTTGGCGGTCGTATAACCCGGGTCCGTGGGCAGCACGAGCGTGCCCTGGAGATGCGAACGGAGTTGACTCCACGGCACACCGCTGCCGGCCCAGCTCACGGTGTTGCCCAGTCCACTGAGAGCGACGGCGCCCGCCCCGGCTCCCAGGACTGTTCTCCGACTGATCATCTTCGGCCCAACTTTCATTGGCTCGAATGGATGCTGACGAGCGATCACATTAGAGCAGTTTCTTGCCCTTGAGACCCGAACGGACAATCCCGCGGAGTGTGTCCTGCGCGAGTTCCCGCATTTCCGCAGGTGCCTTGCGCGTGCCCCAGTACATGAATTTCCCCATCATCAACGTACTGGGGAGGACAAACTTCACTTCCGGGTCGGTCCACTGGAAGACCGGGTTGACCAGAGCGCAGTCCCGCAGGCTCTTCATGATGATTTCGGCGGCCGTGTCACCGTCTATGCTGCCTGCTTCGTATTTCTCACAGGTCTCGGCCATGAGGTCGAGTATCTGCTTGAACTCGTGGCTCTCCGGCCACCACAGCCCCGGGTGGAGGGTGTTTTCCAGAGCGTCCAGCCACTTGACGTCACCGGTGAGCGCGTAGTTCTGCCGGGCCCGGGTCAGCCGCATCACGCCGGGGGTGAGGAAGGCGGACCACACCCGGAAGACCGCGTTCCACAGCGGGAAGTGGTTGAACGAGATGTACGAGCTGTTGACCAGCGCGTCGTTGTAGTGCAGCAGGCCGCGCTCGACGGTCTCGACGTACTCGAAGCGCTCGACCGCGAAGTCGTCCTCGTCCAGCGCGGGGATGAGCCGGCTGAGCAGGGCGTACACCACCTCGAAGGTGTTGGACAGGCCGCGGGAGAACAGCGGGTCCAGGAAGCCGGCCGCGTGCGACATCAGGCACCAGCGGTAGCCGATGGACTGCTTGGAGCTGTACTGCAGCCGGTCGGTCGAGACCCATTCGCGGACCCGCTTGGCGCCCTCGAACTGCCGCTTCACCGCCGGGTACATGTCGAGGTACTTGTTGAACTCCTCCTCCGGCGTCATGTCCTTCGGCTTGGGGTAGAGCCGCTCGTCGAAGGTCAGTCCCACGCTGGTGATCGGGTTCATCGAGCCCTTGAAGTTGTTGAACGGGATGATCCAGAACCAGCCGCGCTCGATGAGGTGGTGCATGGTGCCGCCGCTCCACGGGGAGGCGGCCGGCGGGCGCAGGCTGTTGGGGTGGTGGCACACGTCGTCGAAGGGCTTCACGCCGATGTAGTGCGTGAACAGCGAGCGCGAGTGGTGCTTGAAGCGGGCCGGCTGCTCGCGCAGGCCGAACTTCTCGGCCAGCAGTGAGCGGAAGCCGGAGGCGTCGATGAGGTAGCGGGCCCGGAAGACCTCGCCGTTCTGGCCGGTGACGGTCACCCCGTCGTCGTCGAAGTCCAGGTCCGACACACGCCAGTTCTGCCTGGTCACGGCGCCGTACTTGGCCGCGACGTTGAAGTAGTACGTGTCGGTGTCCTGCCGGAACAGGTGGCTGGCCTCGGTCAGCAGCTTCGGGATCACGAACTGGGTCGCCTCGCGCGGGTCGGGCTCGTTGCCCGGGGTGTGCCGCATGAAGCCGAAGGACTGCTTCCTGCCGTGCTTGGGGCCGATGTACTTGGTGACGGCCTTGATGTCGAGCAGGTGCTTCAGCTCGGGCACGTCGAAGCGCAGCGAGAGGATGTGCAGCCACTCGATGAGCTGCGGGGTCATCGACTCACCGATCGCCATCCTGGGGTGGCTGGCGGCGTCGACCATGACGACCTTCTTGCCCTGGCGGGCCAGGATCGACGCGCTCACCGAGCCCGCCAGGCCCGAGCCGACGATCAGCACATCGCACTGCTCGGGGGCCTTGGCCGGGGCCGAAGCGGCGGCCGTGACCGGGGACGGGGCGGTGGCCGGGGCCGCCGCGGGGGCCTTGGCCGCGGCCTTGGAGGCGGTGGCCGCCGGAACTTCTTCCTTGGGCTTGCTGGGCACAGTGCGCCCCTCTCTGCTCGATTCCGCGTGATCCACAGGCATTTCCACAGGCAAACAACAGGCACATTCACGGGCACATTCACAGGCAGGACTGCGGGCAAGGGTGCCGGCGACAAGCGAACTGGCGCGGGCGGGACCCGCTCAGCGGAAACCCGTCGGGCGAAACGCGCGCGGGAAAACCGGCAGCGGGCAAAAAGAATCGCCGGGCCTGGCCCCGGGAGGGCAGGTCCGGCGATCAAAATCAAGGCACGGGTGCGGGCATACGTCTACCGCTGCGAGAAGCGTGACATGCCGAATCGAGACGTGTCAACCCGGTTCGGTCCGGGGTCGTTTCCGGACCGGTTCCGGACCGGTTCCGGATTCGCTCACGCCTGTCGGGCGTTGTTCACTGATATGTCCGCACCGCTCCGCGAGTGTCGTCGAAACGCGCGTTCCGCGGCTTCACCAGCTCCACAGATTGCGCTTGCGGTAACGTCCCTCCCACGACACCTTGTTCAGCAGGCGCAGCGGCGGCGGCATCCGCCGCAGCCACTTCCCGGCGTCCGCGGGCGACATTCCGTCGGTGATCCACGGAACCCATTCGGCGGCGCCGCCGAGTTTCTGCTTGCGGGCCATCGCGCCGCGGAATCCGGCCCAGTCCTTGGGCGTCATCACCTGCTGGATGAGCGGCAGCGCGTCGGTCTCCTCGTGCGACAGGTGGCCGTCCAGGCCGGCCCGCAGCTCCTCCACCTTGGCGGTGAGGTCGGGGTCGCGCCGCGCCATCGCCGCGTCCACCGCCTCCAGGTGCGGGTCGATCACCGAGTGCTCGGCCTCCATCGCGTCCAGCAGCGCCAGGTCGTCGGGGCGGCCGGCCACACGCTGGCGGAGCTTGGGCCACAGCCACTCGTCCTCCACGGTGTGGTGGACGTGCAGCTGCCGTTTGAAGGTCTCCCATCCCTCGCGGACCTGCGGGGAGTCCGCCCTGCCCGCGGAGGCCGCGGCCGCCAGCCGCTCCAGGTCGCGGCGGAAACCGTCGTGGGTGACGTACATCTCGGTGAAGTTGATCCGGTCGGGCGAATTGGCGGTGACGATGCGTTCTGTTTCGGTAGTCATGATTCCTTCGCTTCTGTTCGCGCGGAGACGAGCGCGTCGTCCGCGGCGGCGGGCAGGCCGTGCGGGTTGGCGGCCGGGCCGCGCGGGCTGACGATGCTCAGGCAGGCGACCACCCCGACCAGCAGGACCCCGACGGGCACGAGCATGGTGGGTTTCATCGCGTGGACGAAACCGTGGCCGAAGACCGCGGCGGCCGCGTCCTGGACGCGGTGGGCCACGTCGGGGGACGCCCCCTTGGGCGGCTGCATCCCGCCGCCGCTCCGGCCGCCGACCGCCAGGTGCTTGCCGGCCTCGTCGAAGGTGTGCAGGAACCGCTCGCGGTAGCCGGCCGGGACCGCGCCCGCGCGCTGCCGGGCCTGGTCGCGCAGCGCCGAGACGAGCTGGCTCTGCAGCACCGCGCCGATCACCGCGCCGGCCAGCACGGAACCGACCTGCCGCAGCGCGTTGTTGACGCCGGAGGCCGCGCCGGTCAGCCGGGGCGGCACGTTGCGCATCACCTCGGTGGCCATCGGGGTGAAGGTGCAGCCCATGCCCAGGCCGATGAGGACCACCGGCGCGACCAGTCCGGTCCAGCTCTCGCCCGGCTTCGCGGTCGCCGCGATCCAGCCGATGCCGCCGCCGAAGGCCAGCAGCCCGGCCACCAGGATGTACTTGCCGCCGATCTTGTCGGCCACCACGCCGGACGGCCCGGCGGTGATGATCGAGCCGACCGCCATCGGGACCAGCACCCCGCCGGCCTTGAGCGCGCTGAAGCCCAGGACGGACTGCAGGTAGATGGTCAGCGGCAGGATCAGCCCGACGATCCCGAAGGACACCGCGACCCCGACGAAGTTGACCACCGAGAAGTTGCGGTCCTTGAACAGCTCGAACGGCACCAGCGGCTCGTTGTCCTGCTGGCCGCGCTGGTAGAGCAGGAAGACCGTGAGCAGTACCGCGGCGCCGGCCAGCGTCGCCCAGATCGCCGCGTCCCAGTCGTACTTCTGGCCCTCGATCAGGCCGAAGGCGAGCAGGAACAGCGCGGCGGTGGCGAGCAGGACGCCGGGGACGTCGAAGCGGTGCCGTACCGCGCGGGTCGCGTTCGGCATGACCACCGCCGAGGCGGCCACCACCGCGACCCCGATGGGCACGTTGATGACGAAGATCCAGCGCCAGTCCAGCTTCGTGACCAGCAGGCCGCCCAGGCTCGGGCCGGCCACCGAGGCGAGGCCCGCGACCGTGCCCCAGATGCCCAGCGCCACGCCGCGCCTCTCCTCGGGGAAGACGTCGACGATCATCGACAGGGTCTGCGGCAGCAGCAGCGCGGCGCCGACGCCCTGCACGGCACGGAACGCGATGAGCTGGCCCGGGCTCTGCGCCAGACCGCAGGCCAGGCTGGCCGCGGTGAACAGGCTGACCCCCGCCATGAACAGCGTCTTCTTGCCGCGCAGGTCACCGAGCCGGCCGGCGGTGATCAGCAGCACGGCCAGGCCCAGCGTGTAGGCGTTGACCACCCACAGGATCTGGTCCAGCGACGCGTCCAGGCTGTCGACCATGTCGGGGATCGCGATGTTGACGATCGTCAGGTCGAGCAGGGTCATGAAGAAGCCGAAGGACAGGATCACCAGGATGACCCACGGATTGCCTCGCCACTTGTTCACGGTTCCTCCTCACCGGTCCCATGAACACAAGAGATGCCCGGGGGTGCGAGGTGTGACATGGGCCGGCCGGCCGCGTCCCGATGAGACGCAGGACACATCGCCGGGCCGCGCTCCGTAGGCAAAGGGTCCGGTAAGCGCCCTCGCGCCGGGCGATGCGTACGGCCGTCCCGTACGGGCGCTCAGGCCCCGGCGGCCGGTGCCAGCCGTTCGCGGAGGAACTCCACCACCCGCTCACGGGCCGCGAGCGCCGGGTGCCCCGGGGTCTCGCGGACCTCGCCGGTCAGCACGGAGTGGGCGCCGGAGGAGAAGCCGCCCGCGTTGCCCTTGGAGGAGTCCAGTTCGATCACCTCGAAGGCGTCGCCGAGGGCCCGGCGCAGGGAGGCGAACTTCGGCCGGGTGGAGCCGCGGTCCTCGCTGAAGCGCAGGCCCAGCACACACAGGCCCTCGTTCCTGGTGCGGGCGACGACGGTGTCCAGCTCCTCCTTCGACAGTCCCGGGTCGGCGGCCCGCGCGGCCCCGAGCGGGAAGGGCAGCACCGGCTGGCTGAGCACGGGCGCCAGCACCGCGTCGTCCACGGCGGCGGCCAGCGCGAAGCCGCCGGTGAAGCACATGCCGATGATGCCGACCCCAGGTCCCGGGGTGCGCCCGGCCAGGTCGCGGGCGACCGCCTTCAGGTAGTCGGCGATGGGCCGGTGCGCGTTGGTGGCGAAGGCCCGGAACTCCGCCGACACGCACAGCTTGGCGAAGGTGGCGATGCCGTACCCCGCGCTCGCCTTGCGGCCCGGCTCGCCGAACGGCGAGGGGATAGCGACGGTGAAGCCCTGCTTGACGAGGTGGTCGCCCAGGCCCAGCACCTCGGGGGTCATGCCGGGGATCTCCGGGACGAGGACGACGCCGGACCCGCTGCCCTTCTCGTACACGTCGTGGGTGAGCCCGGCCCCGGTGAAGGCCGCCTTGCGCCAGCCGGTCAGGGTGGAGGTCGGAGCGGAACCGGTCACGGAGTTCTCCTCTTCAGTCCCCGGCCCGCCCGCACGGCGAGCACGAAGAAGGTGGTGAAACTGGCTATCACGTCGACGTGGTCGACGTAGTCCGTGGAGCCGTTCGCCTTGCGGAACTTGTTGGCGGACGTCAGCAGGCTCGCGGCCAGCGTGCCGACCGTGATCCAGGTGCGCACCGGCGTCGGCCCCTTCCGGGACGGTAGTTGCGAATCGGTTGTCATGCCAGGGCGCTTCCCTCCGGGTCGCGGTGGAACCAGGGATACGTGGGGGTGGTACGGGGGGCCGGGGGCGGCGGGGCCCGGCGCGACGGGCCCCGCCGCGTCACTTGCCGTCGGTGAGCATGTCCTTCGGGGTGAACCGCACCACCGGGATCAGCCGGCTGGCCCGGTTCTGGAACTCCCAGATGAAGGGGTAGACATCCGTGTACATCTTCCAGATCCGGTCCCGCTCGGCGCCGTATATCTCGTCGACGACCACGTCGATCTGCTCGCGGCCGATGTCGATGGTCGCCTCGGGCGTGGCCTTGACGTTCAGGTACCAGGCCGGGTGGATGGCCTTCGGGCCGCCGGGCACGTCGAAGTGGCCGGGGACGGCGACCGCGTAGAAGACGCCGTTCTCGAACTGGTAGCCCAGCGGCACGACCCGCGGCTTGCCGGACTTGCGGCCCATGGTGTGCAGCAGCAGCGCGTCCAGGTCGCCGAACCGGCCCATGATCCGGCCCTGGGAGCGCTGGTAGGCCCACACGTTGACGTTGAGGAAGAACTTGTTCACGCGCTTCTGGATGCCGCCCGGGGGCTTGGAGTACAGGTAGACGTTGAAGCGCACGAAGGCCCGCATCAGGGGGCCCGCGTTGAGCTCGGGCCGGGTGGTGGCCCAGGAGGTCAGCGCGTTGGTCTCCCGGATCACCGAGGTGTCGCCCATCGAGGAGTCCATGGCGTCTTCGGTCATGGGCTTCGGGGAGGTCTGCATGGGTGTGCCCTTTCCTTGGTCCGTCGTCGGGGGGTCCCGCGGAGGTGTGGGTCGGGAGGCGGCGGAGGGGGCCGCCGGGAAGTCCGCCGGGAGTCCGGCGGGGGCGGTCACAGGAGCTTGCGGCCCTTGATGCCGGCGCGGATGGTGCCGCTCAGGGTGGAGGAGGCGAGGTCGCGCATCTGCCCCGGGGCCTTGCGGATGCCCCAGTACATGAACTTCGCCATCATCGCGGTGGTCGGCACGATGAACCGGGTGTCCTCCGGGTCCTTCCAGCCGAACGTCGGGTTCAGCAGGTCGCAGTTGTTGAGCGCGTCGAAGACGATGTCGGCGGCGGTGTCGCCGTCGATGGCGCCCGCCTCGTACTTCTCGCAGGTCTCCGCGGTCAGTTCGAGGATCTCCCGGAAGACCGGGTCCGGGTACCACAGCCCCGGGTAGTCGATCTTCTCCAGCTGCTCCAGATGGCTCTCGTCACCGGTGAGCGTGTAGTTGACCCGCGCCCGGGTCAGCCGCATCACGCCGGGGGTCAGGAAGCCGCCCCAGACCCGGAAGACCGCGTTGAACAGCCGGAAGTGCGAGAAGGCGATGTACGAGCTGTTGACGAGCTGGTCGTTGTAGTGGAGCAGGCCGCGCTCCAGCCGGTCGACGTACTCGAACCGCTCCACCGAGAAGTCGTCGTCCTGCAGCGCCGGCAGCAGCCGCGCCATCAGCGAGTAGACGACCTCGAAGGTGTTGGACAGGCCGCGCGAGTACAGCGGGTCCAGGAAGCCGGCCGCGTGCGACATCAGGCACCAGCGGTAGCCGATGGACTGCTTGGAGCTGTACTGCAGCCGGTCGGTGGACACCCACTCGCGGACCCGCTTGGCGCCCTCGAACTGCCGCTTCACCGCCGGGTACATGTCGAGGTACTTGTTGAACTCCTCTTCCGGCGTCATGTCCTTCGGCTTGGGGTACGTCCGCTCGTCGAAGGTCAGGCCGACGCTGCACACCGGGTTCTTGGACCCCTCCACGTTGTTGAAGGGGATGATCCAGAACCAGCCGCGCTCGATGAGGTGGTGCAGGGTGCCGCCGTTCCAGGGCGAGACCTTCGGCGGGCGCAGGCTGTGCGGGTGGTGGCTGACGTCGTCGAACGGCTTGACGCCGATGTAGTGCGTGAACAGCGACCGGGCGTGGTGCTTGAAACGGGCCGGCTTGTCGCGCAGGTCGAACTTCTCGGCCAGCAGCGAGCGGAAGCCGGAGGCGTCGATGAGGTAGCGGGCCCGGAAGACCTCGCCGTTCTGGCCGGTGACGGTCACCCCGTCGTCGTCGAAGTCGAGATCGGCGACCCGCCAGTTCTGCCGGGTGAGCGTGCCGTACTTGGCCGCGACGTGGAAGTAGTAGGCGTCGGTGTCCTGCCGGAACAGGTGGCTGGCCTCGGTCAGCAGCTTCGGGATCACGAACTGGCAGGCCTCGCGCGGGTCGGGCTCCTTGCCCGCCTCGTGCCTGATGAAGCCGAAGGACTGCTTCTTGCCGTGGAAGGGGCCGATGTGGCGGTGCACGGCCTTCACGTCGAGCAGGTGGTGCAGCTCGGGGATGTCGAACCGCTCCGCGAGGATGTGCAGCCACTCGATGAGCTGCGGGGTCATCGACTCGCCGATCGCCATCCTGGGGTGGCTGGCGGCGTCGACGAGCACCACCTTGGCGCCGTTGCGGGCCAGGATCGAGGCGCTGACCGAGCCCGCCAGGCCCGAGCCGATGATCAGGACATCGCAGTTCTGCTGCTCGCCGGCCTTGGTGGCCGGCACGACTGCCTTGGCTTTGCTGGGCACGGAGGCGCCCCTTCCTGCTCGGGTTGGCGTGGGTGTCGTGCGTGCGTCGTCGTGCCGTGCGAAGGTCGTCGCGGCCGCGGGTACGGGCGCGCCCGCGGCGGCGGGTACGGGCACGGGGGCGGGTACGGGAACGGCGGCGGACGCGGGAGCAGCCGCGGGAACGGCGGCGGACGCGGGAGCGGGAGCGGCTTCCCGTACGGCTTCCGGAGCGGCTGCGTGCGCGGCTTCGGTGCCGGCCTCGCCGGGCAGGGCCGCCTCGGCGGGCCGCGGCTCGCCGAACCAGCGGCGCAGCGCCGGTACGGGATCGGTGGCGCGGGCCGCGGCCCAGGCCACGTATCCGTCGGGCCGCAGCAGCACCGTGCGTACGCCGTCCAGTGCCGAACCGGGCGCGGCCGTCGCCGTCACCACGTCCACCCGGCCCGCCCAGCCGCCCGCGGCTGCCGCCGTCCTCGGGCGCCGCCCGCCGCCGAGCTCCAGCAGCACACCGCGGCCCGGCCGCAGCAGGGCCGTCGTGCTGGTCGGCCGTCCGCCGGCGGTCAGCTCGATGTGCGGGACGCGGCGGCCGGCCAGGGCGTGGCCGCCTGTCTCGTACCGGATGTCCAGGCCGCTGATCATGCCGGCGAGGTGGCCGCGGACCACCGGGATCCGCTCGATCATCTCGGCGGTGGAGTCGCGCACGGACTCGACCTCGGGGCCGCCGAAGAGGATCACGGTCTGCGCCTCGATGTTGGCCAGCACCCGCGCCCCGACCGCGTGCCGCTCGGCGTGGTACGTGTCCAGCAGCCCGGCCGGCGCCCGGCCGGTGACCTCGGCGGCGAGTTTCCAGCCGAGGTTGGCGGCGTCCTGCAGGCCCAGGTTGAGCGCCTGCCCGCCGACCGGCATCTGCCGGTGCGCGGCGTCCCCGGCCAGCAGCACCCGGCCCTGCCGGTACGCGGCGGCCTGCCGGGTGGTGTTGCCGAAGGCGTTGCGCCACACCGGGGTCCCGCCCGAGATGTCCTCGCCGGTGACGCGCCGCCAGGTCGCGGCGATCTCGGCGAACTCCGGTTCGCCGGTACGGGGGCGCACCTCGCGGCCGAACTCGTGCATCATGACGCGGGTGACGCCGTCACGGGTGGCGGCGATGGCCACCCCGTGCGGCAGCCGCTGGAAGCGCCGGTTGGGGATGTCGAGGCCAAGGACGTCGGCCCGCAGCAGTTCCTTGGTGGCGTCCGAGCCGGGGAAGGCGAACCCGGCCAGCCGCCGTACCGCGCTGTCCTCGCCGTCGCAGCCGACCAGGTAGTCGGCGGTCAGCCGCACCGCGCCGGCCGGTGTGGCCACCTCGGCCTCGACGCGGTCGGGGGCCTGTGCGAGGGAGACCAGTTCGTGCCGGCGGCGGATGTCCGCGCCGAGCCCGGCCGCCCAGCGGGCGAGCAGGGCCTCGGCGGCGGCCTGCGGAACCTTCCACTGGCCCGGGTAGCGGGTGGTGGGCCCGGTCAGCGGCAGCGGGATGCCGCCGAAGTGGCCCATCGGCTCGTTGGGCGGAGTGCCGAGGTCGGCCAGCAGACCGCGCTGGTCGAGCAGTTCCATGGTGCGGGCGTGCAGCGTGGAGGCGCGCGACTCGGTGGTCGGCTCGGCGAGCCGCTCCAGCACCACGACCTCGGCCCCGCCCAGCCGCAGCTCGCCGGCCAGCAGCAGTCCCACCGGCCCGGCGCCCACGATCACGACCTGGTGGTGCTCCCGGCCCGTGCCGCCCGCGCGTCCCGTACCGCCCGTACCGCCCGTACCCACCGTGCCGCCGCTCACCGCCGGCCTTCCGCGTAGTCCTTGGCGTGGCCCAGCGTCGCGCGGCTGTTGGTGCTCAGCGCGTTCTGCACGTAGTCCTTGGCGTCCGCCACGGTCGCCGACTCGCCGAGGATCCGCGCGATGTTGGCGGTGTTGATCACCACGGTGTGCTGCGAGGTGGCGTTGACGCCCTCGGAGTCCTCCTCGAACAGCCAGTAGCCGGTGTGCAGCGTCATCAGCGCGGGCAGCGTGATCTGCTTGTACACGATCCGGCTGTGCGGGAAGGTCACCCGGACCGACTTGGTGGTGTGCGAGGAGCCGTCCTTGGTGAGGGTGTCCATCTCCAGGATCTGCAGCCCGGGCGTCTCCTCCTGCAGCGAGACCCGGGCCACGTGCGGCAGCCGCTCCTTCCACAGCTGGGCCTCGTTGATGAAGTCGTAGACGTCCTTGGCGTGGCCGTTGATCCGCACCGTGTCGGTGAAGGACAGCAGCAGGTCCTCGGAGTTGACGGCGGCCTCGACGTTGGCCTTCAGCGCCGCCAGTTCGGACCGGCTGTTGCGGTCCACCGCCTCGTCGATCCACCGCAGGCCGTCCGGGTCGTCGTCGATGGCCCGGTAGTCGTGCAGCAGCCGCACCCGGGACTCGCCGCTGGAGAGCGGCTCGATGATCCAGGTGCCGCCCATGGCCGCGACCGGCGGGGCGGAGACCTCCTGGCGGAACTCGATCCGCAGCTCGCGCGGGTCCAGCACGCGGCGCGAGGTCCAGTTCTTCGCGGTGCCGCCCGCCGTCGCCCAGATCCGGATCCGCTCCTGGTCCGCGGAGCGCTCCACGTGGTCGACGAAGACCGTGGGCGGGAAGATCCGCGGCCAGTTCTCCACCTCGGCGATCAGCCGGTAGACGGCGGCGGCCGGCGCGCTGATCGTGATCTCGTGCTCCACCTCGCGGTGGCCGTTGTGCGTCATGGCTGGTTTCCCCTCACACTCGCGCGGGCCTGGGTAAAGGAGTCAGAAGTTGCCGAGACCGCCGCAGACGTTGATGGCCTGGGCGGTGATGGAGGCGGCGGTGTCCGTGGCGAGGTAGCCGACGAGTCCGGCCACCTCGTCCGGGGTGGAGTAGCGGCCGAGCGGGATCTTGGCCTGGAACCTCTGCAGAATCGCTTCCTCACTGGTGTCGTACGCGGCCGCGTAGCCCTGCCGGACCCGCTGAGCCATCGGCGTCTCGACGTAGCCGGGGCAGACGGCGTTGACGGTGATGCCGGTGGGCGCCAGCTCGTTGCCCAGGGCCTTGGTGAAGCCGACCACGCCGTGCTTGGAGGCGGAGTACGGGGCGCCCAGCACGACGCCCTGCTTGCCCGCGGTGGAGGCGATGTTGATGATCCGGCCGCGGTCGCGGTGGCGCATGCCGCCGGTGTTCAGGACCTCGCGGGTCATCAGGAACACGCTGTTGAGGTTGGTGTCCATCACCGCGAACCACAGCTCGTCCTCGATGTCGGCGGTCACCCCGCCACCGCTGCGGCCGGCGTTGTTCACCAGGACGTCCACCGGCCCGAAGCGTTCGACCGCGGCCGACACGAACGCCTTGACGTCGGCCTTCGACGTCACGTCGCACGCGGTGCCGTCGACGTCCAGTCCCTCGTCGCGCAGTTCCTTGACGGTCACTTCCACGCTCTCCGGCGTCCGCGCGCAGATGAACACCGAGTGTCCGCCCGCCGCCAGGGTCCGCGTGACGGCGAGCCCGATCCCGCTGGTGGCCCCGGTGACGAGAGCGACCCGCTGCCCCTCGTTCGACATGACTGCTCCTCCGAGTGGTGTGCTGTGCCTGGTGGGGTGGTGCGCGGGCCTTGGCCGGCCCGCATGAGCCCGCAGGGGCCTCCATGAACCCGCACGAGCCCGCCCGAGCCCGTACGAGCCCGTTGACGGCTCCGGGCCGGCCCTCGTCGGCCGCGGCCCTCGGTGCCGGTGCGGCTCAGGCCGCGCGCGCGGCGGCGAGCTGCTCGTTGACGACCGAGAGCAGGACACGCGGCGTCTCGGCGACGGTGACCGCCGTGTCCTCCAGCTCGATCCCGTGCTCGCGCTCGATGATGCTGCCGGTCTCCAGCAGGGCCAGCGAGTCGTAACCGAGGTTCTCGAAGGTCTGGTCGAGGATGTCGCCGTCGAGGTCGATGCCTTCTTCCTCGCCGGCGGCGGCGCGCAGGATGCGCTTGAGGTCATCGATGGTGAGTTCCATGGCGGTCCCTTCTGGGGCGGGTGAAACGCGCGAGGCGTCGAGGAACGGGGTGGCGCCGGGGCGAGGTGGCGTCGGGACGGGTGGCGTGGAGCCGCGGGTGGCGTGGAGACGCCGGGGGCCCGGGTCACCGGGGGCGGCGCACGACCAGCGCGGAGTTGAAGCCGCCGTAGCCGCGGGCGATCACCAGGGCCGCGTCGACACGGGCGCGGCGGGCGTGCCCTGTGACGAGGTCGAGGGCGTACTCGGGCGCGGGCGCGACATTGGTGGTGGGCGGGACGACCCCGTCCCTGATCGACAGCAGCGCGGCGGCCGTGTCGAGGGAGGCGGCGCCGGAGTAGAGGCGTCCCGTCATGGTCTTGGGGGCGGTGACCGGCACCCCGCGCGGCCCGAAGACCGCGCCGATGGCCGCGGCCTCCTGCCGGTCGAGTTCCGGTACGCCGGCCCCGTCGGCGAAGACCACGTCGATGTCGGCGGGCGTCAGTCCCGCGTCCGCCAGGGCGGTCACGATCGCCCGCCGCAGCCCGGGCTCGCGCCCGCTGCCCGGCCGCGGGTCGAAGGTGGCGGCGTATCCGGCGAGTTCGCCGTACACGCGCGCGCCGCGGGCCCGCGCGGATGCGGCGTCCTCGAGGACGAGCAGCGCGCCGCCCTCGCCGGGGACGTAGCCGGCCGCCCCCGCGTCGAACGGGCGGAAGGCGGTGGCCGGGTCGTCGTCGGTGCTCAGCCGCCCGGCGGCGAGCTGCGCGATCCAGCCCCACGGGCAGATCGACCCGTCAACCCCGCCGGAGACGATCAGCCGGCTGCCCCTGCGGATCGCCCGCCGGGCCTGGGCGAGGGCGTCGAGGCCGCCCGCCTGGTCGGAGACGACGACACCGCTGGGGCCCTTCATCCCGTTGCGGATGGAGATCTGACCGGTGTTCACGGCGTAGAACCAGGCGAAGGACTGGTACGCGCTGACGTACTGCCCGCCCTTGGCCCACAGCTTCCGCAGTTCGTTGCCGCCGAACTCGAAGCCGCCGGCCGAACTGGCGGTGACCACGCCCATGTCGAACTGCTCCCACTCGCCGGGCGTGACGCCCGCGTCCGCGAGCGCCCAGTCGGCGGCGACCAGGGCGAGCCGGGTCATGTGGTCGGTCTGCGGGATGAGCCGGCCGGGCAGGTGGTCCTCGGCGACGAAGCCGGGGACCTCGCCGGCCAGCTTGGCGGGGTAGCCCTGCGCGTCGAACCTCCTGACCGGCCCGATGCCGCTCCTGCCCTCCAGCGTGGCCGCCCAGAAGGCGTCCGTGCCCAGGCCGTTGGGGGCCGTGACGCCGATGCCGGTGACGACGACGCGGGCGGACGCGGTCGCGTTCGCATTCGCGGTCGCCGGGGCAGGCGCGTCCGCCGGGGCGTTCGCGGTCGCCCGGGCAGGCGCGGTCGCAGGCGCGGGGGTGCTCATGCCACCCTCCGCAGCACCATCGCGCTCTGGAAGCCGCCGAAGCCGCTGCCCACGGTCAGCACGGTGTCCGTGCGCTGCTCGCGGGCGGTGAGGGGGACGTAGTCCAGGTCGCACTCCGGGTCCGGCTCGTGCAGGTTGGCCGTCGGCGGGACCAGGTTGTTCTCGATGGCCAGCGCGGAGGCGGCGATCTCGATGGAGCCGATCGCGCCGAGCGAGTGCCCGACCATGGACTTGATCGAGCTCATCGGGGTGCGGTAGGCGTGCTCGCCCAGGACCCGCTTGACGGCCGCCGTCTCGTGGCGGTCGTTCTGCTTGGTGCCCGAGCCGTGCGCGTTGACGTAGTCGATCTCGTCGGGATTCATCCGCGCCTCGGCCAGCGCGGTGCGGATCGCCTCGGCCATCTCGGCGCCGTCCGGACGCAACCCGGTCATGTGGAAGGCGTTCGAGCGGGTCGCGTACCCGGCGATCTCGGCGTAGACGTGCGCGCCGCGCGCGCGGGCCCGCTCGTACTCCTCCAGGACGAACATCGCCGAACCCTCGCCGAGGACGAAGCCGTTGCGGGTGCCGTCGAAGGGGCGGGAGGCGTGCTCGGGGTCGTCGTTGCGCGAGGTGGTGGCCTTGATCGCGTCGAAGCAGGCGACCGTGATCGGGGAGATCGGGGCGTCGGTGGCGCCGGCGATCATCACGTCGACGCTGCCCTCGCGGATCAGCTCGGCCGCGTACCCGACCGAGTCCAGTCCGGAGGTGCAGCCGGTGGAGACCACCGTGGCCGGCCCCTCGGCGCCGGTGGACCAGGCCACCTCGCTCGCGAACGAACTGGGTACGAAGTAGTCGTAGAGGTGCGGTACCGCGTAGCGGTGGTCGTTGAGGTCCAGCCGCCCGCCGTCGCTGGTGACGCGGTACTCCTGGTCCAGGCCCATGGTGGCGCCCACCGCGCTGCCGACGGTGACGCCGGTGCGGTACGGGTCGAGGTCCGCCGCGTCCAGACCGCTGCCGGCCAGCGCCTCGGCCGCGGTCACCACCGCGAACTGCGCCGCCCGGTCCATCCGGCGGATCTCCTGCGGGCTCAGTCCGTGGGCTTCCGGGTCGAAGTCGACCTCGGCCGCCACGCGGGAACGGAACGGGGTGGGATCGAAAAACGTGATGCCTCGTGTCGCGGTGCGGCCGTCGCTGAGCAGACTCCAGAAGTCCTTGACGCCGACACCCCCCGGCGCCACGACCCCAATGCCGGTTATCACCACTCGCCGTCCCATGTGGACGCCGCTCCCTTCGGGGAATCTGGTTGAGAGGGTTTGGTACGGGGGCCGGCGCACGGCCGAGCACAGCCGTTGCCGACCGAGCCGAGCCGTGCGCAGCCGAGCGCAGCCTTGAGCCGCCGTGCGGGGAGCCCTGTGCTGCCGTGCGGAGCCGTCCTCGGGCGGGACGCGGCACTTACGCGGATTCCGACCTGGCCCAGTGGTAGAAGCGGGTCGCCATGGCGTCCTTGGGCGAGCGCCAGGTGGCCGGGTCGTACGCCTCGATGTACGGCTTGAGGTCGTCGCTGACCTTCACGAACAGCGGGTGCGTCTTCGTCTCCTCGATGGCCGTGTTGCCGGCCTCGGTGTCGAAGTCCTGCAGGTGGAAGTAGAGGCCGTTGTAGGAGAACAGTTCGCGGCGCCGGGTGCCCATGAGGTCGGGCATCCCGGTGCTGTCGAACTCGGCGAAGATCCGGGCCACGTCCTCGGCGGACTGCGGCAGCATGCGGGCCACGATCAAGGTGCTGTGCATGAGGGCTCTCCTCGCTGGGTCCTGGCGTCCTGGTGGGCGGTGACGGGGGCGTCGCGGTCCGGCGGGCGGGCTCAGCCCTGCCGGGAGCGCTCGGCGCGGCGGGCGAAGCAGTCGTGCGCGTCGGATTCCGCGTAGTACGTACGGCCGGACCGCTGGTGCCGGCGCCAGCGCTGCTCGCTGGCCAGCCGGTACACGGTGCCGACCGGGATGTCCCACAGCCGGGAGACGTCGGCCGCGGTCAGCCAGCGGTCGCCGGTCCCGCCGCCCGGGCGCGCGCCGGCGGCCGGCATGAGCCGCCGCAGCCGGGTCCACTCCGGGCCGGCCCAACTGTGCCGCGGGTCGGCGTCGCAGCTCACGGTCACCGGCGCGGCCACGGATCCCGCACCGGACCCCGCACCGGATCCTGGCCCGGAACCGGAACCGGCGCCGCGTACCGTCGCCGACAGCCGGCCGTCGCAGCCGGGCTCCACGCAGGCGCCCAGCGGCACCCGGCGGACTTGTTCGGGGTGAGCCACCCGGCGGGCCCTGGCCACCAGCCGGGCGACCTCGCGGGTAGCCTCCGCGGCGGCCGGATGAGCGGCGAGCCAGTCGGCGTGGCGCAGCAAGAATACGGACAAGGTGTCGACCGTACGCGGGGGCGGCGCGATCCGCCGCTCCTGCGCGACGAGGCCGCTCCACGACCCGAGGACGCCCAGAATGGCGGCTCGGGCCTCGGCGGCGGCCGCGTTGAAGGGGGCGCCGGGCAGCGCGCCGCCCGACGTACGCTCCCTGACACCCTTGGCGGGGGCGCCGCCCAGGACCCGCTCGCAATCGCGGTAGAGGCCCGGCAGTTGTCCGATGCCGAGGCCGAGACGTCGCCGGCACCCGGCGCACAGCCGGTGGCCCGCGGCAGCGGTACGCACCCGGGCGCGCCCGCCTTCCTCCCTGCCCCGGCACTCGTGGCCCTCGCACAGGCCGGTCATGCGGCGGGCCCGGGTCGGTAGCCCGGGCCGGAGCCGTACCCGGCGCCGTACACGGGAACGGAACCGGGAACGGAACCGGAACCGGAACCGTACGCGGGGCCGTACCCGGGTGCGGGGCCGAAGGCGGGGCCGGGGCGCGAGTCGGCAACCGCGAGCGATTCGGGCGCGAGGCGCGGTTCGGGGACGGCGCGCGGTTCGGGGACGGCGCGCGGTTCGGGGACGGCGCGCGGTTCGGGGACGGCGCGGGGACCCGGCTCGGCACGCGGCGCCGCCTCCGCGTCGGGCCGCACGCCGAGGCGGAAGCCCACCCCTCGTACGGTCAGGATCCACTCCCTGGCACCGAGTTTCGTGCGCAGGCTGCTGATGTGCGTGTCCACCGTGCGCCGGGACCAGGTGTCCCCCCAGACCTGCTGCATCAGCCGCTTGCGGGTGATGACGATGTCCGGGTTGGCGGCGAGCAGGTGGAGGACGTCGAATTCCTTGCGGGTGACGTCGATCCGGCGGCCGCCCAGCCGCACCTCGCGGGACCCGGCGTCGATGCGCAGCGGCCCGAAGGAGATCACCCGGGCCGCGACGGGCTCGGGGCGGGTGCGGCGCAGGACCGCCTCCATCCGGGCCAGCAGCTCGCGGAAGCCGTACGGCTTGACCAGGTAGTCGTCGGCGCCGGCCTGCAGACCGAGTACACGGTCGAGTTCGGTGCCGCGGGCGGTGACCGCGATGACGGCCACGTCGCAGACCGACCTGACGGCGCGGCAGACCTCCAGCCCGTCCAGGTCCGGCAGGTCCAGATCCAGCAGGACCAGGTCGGCGTCCTCGTACAGCTGGAGCGCCGAATTGCCCGTGGCCACCGTCACGACCTCGTGCCCGTGTCGCCGCAGTGCGCGGACCAGTGATTCCGCGTCGTCCGCGCGCGGTTCGACGACGAGCACCCGCCGGCGGACGGACGGCCGGGCCACCCCGCGCGGGGCATTCCGGCCATGGGGCTCGGCGAACGGAATGTGCGCGGAAACGGCCGCGGCCGGCACGGCAGTATGAGGCCGCAGAACATCTGTCTGACTCATGGCTCCGCCCTTTGTGACTGTTCAGGTCCCCGTTACGGGCTGAGGCCTGATCGCTTCCGGGTGAAAGCTCAAAACGAGCTCAATTCATACGTGCGAGAAGTTCGCCAAGCCCTGGAAGTGTGGGATCAGACGAAGAAACCCCGCGGCGCGGGGCGCACACGGGGTGAAAGGATCTCGCGGAGCGACGGCCCGGATCCGGGCACACGTCGGCCGCTGAAAACATCGTGACAGTCCCCTGCGGCGGATGTCAACGTCCGCTGTGATGAACGGTGTTTGCCCAGACCACGGGTGAACCGGCGTATGCCGGCCGACGCGGCCCCGGTGCCGACCGGCCCGCGCGATCGCGCGATCGCGCGGCGCCGGGGCGAAGCCGCGAAGCCGCGAAGCCGGACAACACCACCGCAACGGCCACCATTTCGGAACACTCCGGACCCCGCCCATGATGGCGCAAACACCCGCGCCGCGCCTATCGGGCGACCCGGCGCCCGCCCGACTGACGGCCGCCAACTGACTGACGAGTCATCAGATCGGCTTTGTCCTGCTCCGCGGCCGTGTCACGCAACCGCGCACCTACTTTTTACGGGAGGCATTCCCGCCGTCGAGGCACCGGTCAGACCGGCGTTCCACCAGATCACCGCAGGTGGATCGGGTGTGGACGGCCTCCGGGTTTGCATGTATCGTCGCCAGCCAAACGCGAAACATCCGAAGGCTCACAGCCAGTACATGACTCGGGAGCGGGGGTTCCGGATCGTTATGAACACGGATTTAACGCGACAGGCCCAACAGGACTCATCCGGACCACAACGGCCTTTCGGATCGCCGCGTCCCGCGCTCGCGCGGCGGGACATGCCGGTCCTCATGGATGAGCAGGCCCCCCACAAGAGCGGCACCCTCACGCAGGCGGCGACGAGGTCCCGCATGGTCGGCACCAAGCCGGGCAACTGTCCGGGCGCGGCCGGCACGGTGCTGCCGTAGCGTCTTCGACGCACCGCCGGCTTGCCCGACAGGCGGCGAGCCGAAGGGCGCGCCGGTGTCGAAAGGGAGAGCGCGCGGAGGTCCCGAGGCACGAGGGACTGAGCACGGTCGACCGTCGACACCGGATCCAAGCGCCCGGAGGCGAGCAAGCACAAACGGCCCACGAGCCCGCACCCCCTCTTTCCGCGGGCGCCCCGTGGCGCCCGTTCACACGCGGTCGGCCCAGTCCTCGCCGACCGGTCACGTACGTCGTTCCCGCAGGTCCAGGCGAGCACCAGGTCAAGGCACGTAAGAAGTACGCACGCGTTCACGCCTGGACGTACGTCGACAGGTTCCGGTTCAGCGGTGACCACTGATGGGTGCCGTCAGACGAGACCGACGCACGGCCATGGTCCTCCGACGGGACGTCGTCCCCTCGCACCGACGACGTCCTTCGGCATGTCCGGAACGGGGCACATCACCAGGTCATCCCGATGCTCACTTGAGCTCGCACTGCGCCAGCCACTCTCCGACATCATGACCACCAGGTGACGACATGACTTCAACTCTGTGCGTGGGACACAAGTGCGGGACCGCGCCGCACGGCTCTCGACCCCGTCGTTCCGCGGCCCCCGGGCTGCGCCTCTGCACCACGTGCTACCACGACCTGAAGGCCAGCCTCCTCGAACTGCCGGAGATCTACGACGACTGCGAGTCCGTGCTCCACCCGCGGCGCAACCCCACCCTGCAGCGGGTGAGCGGCAGCAGGCAGTCGACCGGCATCCGCCTGGACGAGGCGGCAATTTCCGCCCGCTCCGGCATCGTGGGCTTCCTGGCCTCCTGGGCGGCGCTGGTCGCCGACGAACGGCCGGCCCACCGCCCGGCGCACCGCAGCCCCGGCGCACTGTCGGACTTCCTGCTCACCCACCTCAACTGGCTGCTGGCGCACCCCACGGCGGCCGACTTCGCGGCGGAGATATCCGAGGTGACGCATCACGCGCGGCGTTCCGCTTACACTCAGCCCGCCCTCCGTATCGACCTCGGTGAGTGCATTCACGCGGATTGCGGCGCCGCCATGACGACCGCCCCCTCGGCGCGCGACGGAAACCGTACCCGCGAAGTCAGTTGCACCGCGGGACACACCTGGCAGCCGCATCAATGGCTGCTGCTTTCCCGGCAGATTCAGCAGGGCCGGCACGGTCGTGGTCCCTCGGGAACGGCCACTCGGACGCAGCGCCCGGAAGGTGTCGCATGAATCCGGCGCCGCGCAACAGAAGCAGGCTCGTACCCACCCAACTCGCCGCGTTGGCCGCCGGAGTTTCGGAAGCCACGATCAGGAAATGGGCCAGCCGCGGAAAGATCACCCGTTACGGCAGCCCCGGGCGGGCGCAATACGATCTGGACGAACTGCTGGAACGAGTGGCCGGCAAAGCGGAATCCGCCGCACCGGCCGAGGAATGAGGCATTCCCCGACCTCGCCATGACATGACGGAAGTGGACGAAGCCGCCGGAGCGGGCCGGTCCTGCGGAATAGCCCATCGATCCGTCGACGTCACGGAAACCGCCGGGCCGCGCCCGTCCTTCGCGGCGGTCGCGGTCCGGCAAACCGTCATCCGGACCACCGGGGCCGTTGGAGTCAGCGGAATCAATCGAACCAGTCGAACCAGCCGAACCAGCTGAACAAGTCGAATACGAGGCGGCCGGGATGTTCCGCCTGCCGAAAGCGCCGTGGAGACGGGGACTCCGAACGGTGTGCGGCATCGGACTCCCCCCTCTCTCTGGTGTGCCGGGCTCTTGCGAACCGGGCTCTCCCGAGCCGGGTCGATTCCGACGCTCCCGTCAACTCGCGGTCGCGTCCTCCTCATTTCCGCTACACAGAATAGTCAAGGAGTGGCCAGAGGTATGCCAGATGCATGAGGTGTGACCCATGCCTCACAGCGGCCGGGCCGCGGCGGGCTTAGGCGCGTTCCACGGCGGGTAGATGCGCGTTTCTGCGCGATCTATACGCGTTCCGAGCAACTTCACGCACCTGCCCCTACACTGGTCCCCGCCGGCACCGCGCGGCGCCTTGGGCTGCCTTGGGGTGCCTTGGGGTGCCGCACGCCCCGTACACCCGCCGTCCCAGCGTGAGGAGCCTCGATGCCCGCGTCCTTGACCATCACCGAGATCGCGACCCAGCCCGAGTGCTGGCAGCGGGCGGCCGGGCTGGCCGCGACGGAGGGCGGCAAGCTACCGCGCCGGGGTGAGCGCGTCGCCGTACTGGGCTGCGGCACGTCGTGGTTCATGGCGCAGTCGTACGCGGCGCTGCGCGAAGAGGGCGGCCACGGCGAAACCGACGCCTTCGCGGCCTCGGAGTTTCCCTTCGGCCGCCGCTACGACCGGGTGGTGGCTCTCACCCGCTCCGGCACCACTACCGAGGTGCTGCGTGCCTGCGAGCGGCTGCGCGCGGCCGGCGTTCCGGTGACGGCGGTCACCGCCGACCCGGCCACGCCCGTGATGGAGCAGGCCGACGAGGTCGTCGTCCTGGACTTCGCCGACGAACGATCCGTGGTGCAGACGAGGTTCGCCACGACGGCCCTGACCCTGCTCCGCGCCCACCTCGGCGAGGACCTGACCGCCGCCGTGGCCGACGCCCGCCGAGCGGTGGAGGGAGAGGTGGCCGACCCGCGGACTCTCTCCGCCGAGCAGTTCACCTTCCTCGGCACCGGCTGGACCTGCGGGCTCGCTCAGGAAGCGGCCCTGAAAATGCGTGAGGCCGCGGGCGCCTGGACCGAGGCGTATCCGGCGATGGAGTACCGCCACGGCCCGATCAGCATCACCGGGCCCGGCCGGGCCGTCTGGTCCTTCGGCCCCCTTCCTGAAGGGCTCGCCGAGAACATCGCCCGCGTCGGCGGCCATCTGGAGCCCAGCCCCCTCGCCGACCCCCTCGCCGATCTGATCCGCGCCCAGCGCCTCGCGGTCGCCATCGCCGAGGCCAAGGGCTACGACCCGGACCGCCCCCGCAACCTGACCCGCTCGGTCGTCCTGTCCTGACGGACGGGCCACCGCGGCACACACCCCGCGTGCGCGCCGCGGAAACCGGCGTCCAGCCCGCTCCGCGTGATGCCGCCGCACCCCGAAGGACGCCGTCACGTCTCACGAACGAACTGTGCGGCGGCGCTCCCGCACCCGCGCTCGCGCCCGCCATGACCTGACGTGACCCGCCCCCGCACCCGCACCCGACGTGCCCGTACGACCCGAAGGGCCCAACTCGTGCCTGCCGCCGCCACTTCCGCCCTCGTCACCGCCGCCCACACCTGCGGCAATGGCGTCGCCGCCTTCAACGTCATCACCCTCGAACACGCCGAGGCCGTGGTGACCGCCGCCGAGACCACGGGGCTGCCGGTCATCCTCCAGGTCAGCGAGAACGCGGTGAAGTTCCACGCCGGCCGGGTGGAGCCCGTACTGGCCGGCGCGGCCGCCATCGCCCGCGACGCCGTCGTCCCGGTCGCTCTCCACCTCGACCACGTCACGGACGAGGAACTGCTGCGCGCGGGCGTGTCGGCCGGGGTCTCGTCCGTGATGTTCGACGGCTCCGCGCTGCCCTACGAGGACAACGTCCGGACCACGGCCCGCATCACCGAGTGGGCGCACCCCCTCGGGGTGTGGGTCGAGGCCGAACTCGGCGAGGTCGGCGGCAAGGACGGCGCCCATGCCCCGGGCGCGCGCACCGACCCGGCCGAGGCCGCCGCGTTCGTCGCGGCGACCCGTGTCGACGCCCTCGCCGTCGCCGTGGGGAGTTCCCACGCGATGACCGAGCGCACCGCCCGCCTGGACCTGGAGCTGGTGGCCCGGCTGCGCGACGCGGTCGACGTCCCCCTCGTCCTGCACGGCTCCTCGGGCGTCCCCGACGACGAACTCCGCCGGGCCGTCACCGCCGGCATGTGCAAGATCAATATCGGTACCGCCCTGAACCTCGCCTATACCGCGTCCGTCCGCGATCACCTCACCGCCGACCCGGCCCTGGTCGACCCCCGCCGCTACCTCTCCCCCGCCCGCGACGCCATGGCCGCCACCGCGGCCCACCTCCTGCGCGTGCTGTCCGCCTGAAAAGGCCAGGCGGCCAGCAGGCCAAGGGGGGCCGAGGGCCCAAGGGGCCAAGGGGCCAAGGGGCCAAGGGGCCAGAAGAGCAAGAGTGCACGTGCCCGAGCGGTCAAGGTGCCGCCCCGGCTCGCCGGTCGCCTCCGGCCGGGCGTACCCGCGCGGGCTCGCGCGTCATGCCGGCGCGGATGAGGCCGGCGCGGATCAGGCCGGCGCCGGGCCGGTGCTCGCGCGAACGGTGAGCTGGGGTCGCAGCAACGTCAGCGCCTCCGGCTCACCCCCCTCGACCTTGGCGATCACCAGCTCTACGGCCCGGCGCCCCATCTCGTGCGCGGGCAGCGCCACGGAGGTGAGCTGCACCGACGCCTGCAACGCAACCTGCTCCGGGCATATAGCCACCACCGACACGTCCTCCGGCACCGCCCGGCCCTGCTGCCGCAGCAGATTGAGCAGCGGATCGACCGCCGACTCGTTCTGCACCACGAGGCCGGTGGTGCCCGGCCGCTCCTCGAAGATCCGGGCCAGCACACCGGCGGTGGACTCGTAAGTCCCCTCGCACGGGCGGTGGATGACCCGCACCCCGCGCTCGCGTGCCCGGGCGCGCAGCCCTACGAGGGTCCGCTCGGCGAACCCGGTGTGCCGCCGGTAGACCCCCGTAGCCTCCCCGATCATCGCGACGTCCCGGTGCCCGAGATCGGCCAGGTGGTCCACGCACAGCGCCCCGGTGGCCGCGAAGTCCAGGTCGACACAGGTCAGCCCGACCGGATCGGCGGGCTGGCCGATCAGCACCGCCGGCCTCTCCGCCGTCCGCAACAGCGGCACCCGCTCGTCCTCCAGCTCCACGTCCATCACGATCATGGCGTCCGCCAGCCCGCTCCCCACCACCCTGCGCACCGCGGTCGGCCCCTCCTCGCCGGTCAGCAGCAGCACGTCCTGGCCGTGCTGCCGGGCCGTGGTGGCCACCGCGATGGCGATCTCCATCATCACCGGCAAATACATGTCGGTACGCAGCGGCACCATGAGCGCGATGATGCGGGACCTGTTACTGGCCAGCGCCCTGGCCCCCGCGTTGGGGTGGTACCCCAGTTCGCGGATGCTGCGCTCCACCCGGCTCCGCGTCTTCTCGGAGATCGACCGCTTCCCGCTGAGGACGTACGACACGGTGCTGGAGGACACACCTGCGTGCCGTGCGACCTCGGCGATCGTTGCCATGGCGGAGCTCCGTATCCGACGCTGGGAAACCGTTTACACGGTCAATGTACCCAGTTCCGCACCCCTGCCCGAAGCTTCGGGTGCGGACCGGCCCTCCGGCGGTCACGGTCATCCGCCGACGACGATTGTCACCGTTACGCGGGTTCCCCGTCACAGAAGATCAACAGGCCCATTCGCCGCCGTCGGTCGGTCGTTGACCGGACGAGGGTGCTGACCAACGGCTCCCCCGCCACACGGAGAGGTGCATCATGACCGACCGGACCCTGTGGTCGTACGCGGACATCGCCGCGCACATCCGCGTGCAGGTCGACACCGTGCGCTCGTACCGCAAGCACGGGCATCTGCCCGACCCCGATCTCGTGGAAGGCGGCAAACCGTTCTGGTATGCCGACACCATCAGAGCCTGGAGCGCCCGCCGGCCGGGGAACCGCGGCCGCCGCAGCCCCTGACCGGGCCTCAGCCACGGCCTGTGCCCACCGGTTCGGGGTCCGGCCCCCGCCCCGGTCGCGGCGCCCCGCTCCCACCGGTACCGGTCTCGCCGCCCTCGGATATCCCGAACCGCTCGTGGAAGGCGCGCAACCGCCGCGTCACCCGCCAAGTGGCCCGGCCCGTCAATCGCATAGCGTCGGAAACCAGCAGATTTCGTACCGCCGTCGCGTCCAACGACCGGACATCGCGGTCAGACCGGTGGCGTTGAGCAGCAGGGCCTGCGGCGGTATCACCGCACTGACGGCCGGCGGGAAGACGAGCGCCAGGATGACCAGTACGACGACCGCCGCCGCCCAGGGCGGCTTCACCCCGATCGCGGACTTGCGGCCCACCAGCATCACGGCCTGGCCGGTGACCGAGGCGTG
Source organism: Streptomyces sp. HPF1205 (assembly GCF_020400825.1). Taxonomy (GTDB): domain Bacteria; phylum Actinomycetota; class Actinomycetes; order Streptomycetales; family Streptomycetaceae; genus Actinacidiphila. Next base: position 210,385 of record NZ_JAINVH010000001.1, on the reverse strand, counting down.
GGAGCCGGCGAGGTCCCCAGTCGCCGCGCGCCAGGCGGCCGGACACGCCACCGCCTGCCACCGCCGTGAGCGCGGTGAGGACCAGGGCGAACAGCAATGTCAGCCGCCGTCCGGCGGTGACGACCCACGTCCGGCCCCCGAACGGGACTTCACGGTTGACATCGGACATATCACAGGCTTCCTCTCCCCGTAGAACGTCTAGACCCCCGCAGAACGTCTAGAATCGAAAACACGATGGGTCGCTCGTGTTTCTCCAGAATGCGAGAGGTGACTCGCATTTGTCAATCCTCCCTGGGAGTCAATGTGTCCGAGGCGGACGAGAAGCCGCGCCGCCGGCAGGCGCGGGGTGAACGGCGCATCGCACAGTTGCTGCAGGCCGCGGCCCAGGTGTTCTGCAAGGAGGGCTACACCGCGTCGAGTACGAGTGCGATCGCCCGCGAGGCGGGCGTGTCACCGGGCACGCTGTACCAGTTCTTCCCGAACAAGGAAGCCATCGCGATCGAATTGAGCACCCAGCTCATTCGCGACATGGAGCGGGCGCACGGCCGGATCTTCACGGAGGACAACGCCCGGCTGCCGCTCGACCGGTTGATCGACGCGGTGACCGACCCGATCATCGAGTTCAGCACGGCCAACCTGGCGATGCTGGCGCTGCTGAAGAGTCCCGACGCCCCGGGCAGAGTGGCCGACGACCACCAGGTGCTCCACACGGCGCTGGTCGAGCGCGTCGCCGGCATGATCGCCGTCCGCGCGCCCTCGCTCTCGGCCGGCGAGCTGGCGCTCATGGCCCAGATGTCACTCGCGATGTTCACGACGGGGCTGGACCTCGTCGCCGAGCACGGCGGCGAGGAGCGCGCCGCCTACGTCCGGGAGACGAAGGGCGTGCTCTACCGCTACCTGGCCCCGTACGTCGGAACCGAGGCCGTACCCCGCCGGTCTCCGGCGTCCGAGACCGAGACCGAGACCGGGTCCGAGTCCGCGAACGGAGAGGGGGACGGGTGCGCGGACGAGTCGGCGGCTCGGGTGACCGGAAGCGAGGACGAGGGGGCGGCGGCGACACCGGAGGGGCGCCCCACCGCCCCCTGAGGACGCAACGCGAAATCCGTACGGGTTCCGTACGGATTCCCGGAAAGCAGCTCGTGGGGGCCGGACAGTGCGTTCGGCTACCTGAAGTGGCAGGCCATCGGGCAGGTGTCGGCATCGCCGTCGTCCCAGGGGCCGGTCGTCCCCGGTGGGGCGGACCCGGACCCTCCTGGTGGGCGTACCGTGGCCCGCTCACCCGCCAGCGACGCGGCCACCACGGCCGAGGGCCGGGGAACACTCACGTCCGCGCCACCCAGACGTTTTTCCCGGACCCGGGACGCCCACTGCGCCACGGTGCCGATCCCCGCGACGATCAGGGATATGCCCAGCCCCAGGGCCAGCGCGTAGAAGGAGTTGGAGGCGGCCCGTCCGCTGATGTAGCCCGCGCCCACCGAGTAGGAGGCCCAGACCGACTCCGCCACACCGGCACCGACCACGTACTTCCGGGCCGGGTAGCGCATCACACCGGCCGCGAGACCGCCGATCACCCTGCCGCTCGGCAGGAACCGCACGCCGATGACGAACGGTACGCCGTGCCGCTGTATGCGGCGTGCCGCCCACTTCAACAGGGCGGCACGGCGGGGACGACGGCTCATACGGGTGAGGACACGGCCGCTGAGCGCGCGTCCCGTGCGGTGCATCAGCATGTCGCCCAGAACCGCGCTCCCCGCGACGACGAGGAGGACGAGAGCGAGGTTGAGATGCCCCTCCGCGGCCATCACGCCACCGGTCACGAGCAGCACCGCGTTCGGCACGAGCGGAGGCGCTGTCGTGGCCGCGAGCAGGGCATACGCCCATATGACATGCCCACCCCGGAGGTGGTCCGCCAGACCCGAGGTGAAGTCCAATGACGACACGCTCAGTGCAACGTCCATGCCTCCGCCCCTCTTCCCGCCCCGTCGCTCCACGCTGACAGCGATCACACGGTTACGGCAAGGGTGTTTCGGGCGGATCGGGGAACTCCCCGGGGATTCCGAAAAAGATTCATCCTGAGGTCGCAGGTCCAAGGTCCCCGCGTCGTCCCCAGGACGGAGAAGCCCCGGAACGTGGCGGCCGCCGACCTACGCGGGTGGCCCGGCGGCCTACGCAGGTGACCCCGGCGGCCCCGCGCAGGCGGCTTTGGCGGCGTCCGCGCAGGCGGCTCCGGCGGCCGTCACCGGCCGAGCAGTTCCCCGCCGTTGCACTGCAGGATCTCGCCCGTGATGAAGCCGGCCTCCGGCGAGGCGAGGAAGACGACGGCCGCCGCCACGTCGTCGGGGCGGCCGACCCGGCCCACCAGGGTGCGTCCGGCCCGTCGGGTCAGTTCGGCCTGATTGAGCCGTGAGCCGAAGAACTCGGTGCCGGCCACCGTCCCGGGCGCCACGATGTTGCACGTCACTCCCTGCGGACCGAGCTGCGCCGCCAGCGAGTGGTTCCAGGCGTGCAGGGCGGCCTTGGAAGCGCCGTACGAACCGGCCCCGCGCAGCGCCGCCACGGAACTCACGGTGACGACCCGCCCGCCGTCCCTGGTGAAACGGTCCCGCAGGGACTCGGTCAGCAGCACGGCGGTCAGTACGTTGCGTTCGAAGTCGCCGCGCCACCGGGCCAGCATGCCGTGCGGCCCGCTGCCGACGGCCAGCTCACGACTGCCCGCGCTGTTGACCAGCACGTCCACTCGCTGCGGCAACAGCGGAAGCGTGGCTTCCACGTCATCGGGGTCGGCCAGATCGCACACCACAGGAGTGACGTCCAGACCGCGTTCGCCGCGCAGCTCGTCCGCGGTCGCGTGCAGCACCTCACGCCGGCGCCCCATGATGGTGACGCGGTGACCGTCCTGCGCGAACCGGGTCGCGATGGCCCGCCCGATACCCGTGCCCCCGCCAGTGACTACGATGGTACGGACAGCCTTGCCGTTCTCTGCCATGTGCTCGCCCTCCCGAGGAGACAGCACGCTACGGGATCGGCCCGGCCGCCTCGCGCGCGGGGTAGCCTGCGAAAACACCTTCCCTTGGGAGACACAGATCACATAGCTTGGGACGTAACCATTCAGGTGGGTGGTAGGTCTTATCTCGTGAGCACCGCATTCCCGGCGGAAGCGGTGGGGGGCTGCGATGGGCTGTCTTGGGGGACGGCCCGGACGGCGTCGCCGGGGCGACGTCCAGGGAGCTTTGAGCGGCCACCCCGGGACCTTCGTCCCGGCCACGGCGCAGCCGCCGAAAAGCGCCCGGTTCGGACCCGTGGGGGGATCCGCACCGGGGAACGGGAGCGCCCCGTGCCGGACCCGTGGGGGGATCCAGCGCGGGGCGCTTCCTCATGATCCGCGGGCCGCGAGACCCTGCCCGTAACGACCGGTTCCCCCGCCCGGGGCGGGGGAACCGGAGGGGTGCAGACTGCGCGGGTCAGCGGGCCTCGACCGGCACGTAGTCGCGAGTGACGATGCCGGTGTAGATCTGCCGCGGACGGCCGATGCGCGAGCCCGGCTCCTTGATCATCTCGTGCCACTGGGCGATCCAGCCCGGCAGTCGGCCGAGGGCGAAGAGCACCGTGAACATGGAGGTCGGGAAGCCCATGGCGCGGTAGATCAGGCCGGTGTAGAAGTCCACGTTCGGGTAGAGCTTGCGCGAGACGAAGTAATCGTCGCTCAGGGCGTGCTCTTCGAGCTTGAGCGCGATGTCGAGCAGCTCGTCGGACTTGCCGAGCGCGGAGAGGACGTCGTGCGCCGCCGCCTTGATGATCTTCGCCCTGGGGTCGAAGTTCTTGTAGACGCGGTGGCCGAAGCCCATGAGCTTGACGCCGTCCTCCTTGTTCTTCACCTTGCGGATGAAGGAGTCCACGTCGCCGCCCTCGGCCTGGATGCGCTCCAGCATCTCCAGGACCGACTGGTTGGCACCGCCGTGCAGCGGCCCCCACAGAGCGTTGATGCCCGCGGAGATCGACGCGAACAGGTTGGCCTGCGACGAGCCGACCAGGCGAACGGTCGAGGTCGAACAGTTCTGCTCGTGGTCCGCGTGCAGGATGAAGAGCTTGTCCAGCGCGCTGACCACCACCGGGTCGAGCTCGTACTCCTCGGCCGGCACCGAGAACGTCATGCGCAGGAAGTTCTCGACGTATCCGAGATCGTTGCGCGGGTAGACCACGGGCTGGCCGACCGACTTCTTGTACGCGTACGCGGCGATCGTCGGCAGCTTGGCCAGCAGCCGGATCGTGGAGAGGTGGCGCTGCTCGGGGTCGAACGGGTTGTGGCTGTCCTGGTAGAACGTCGACAGCGCGCTGACCACGGAGGACAGCATCGCCATCGGGTGCGCGTCGCGCGGGAACCCGTCGTAGAACCGTTTGACGTCCTCGTGCAGCAGGGTGTGCTGGGTGATCTCGCGTTTGAAGTCCGCCAACTGGTCGACGGTGGGAAGCTCCCCGTTGATCAGCAGGTAAGCGGTCTCCAGGAACGTGCCTCGCTCGGCGAGCTGCTCGATCGGGTAGCCGCGGTAGCGCAGGATGCCCTGCTCACCGTCGAGGAAGGTGATCGCGGACTTGTAGGCCGCGGTGTTGCCGTAGCCGCTGTCCAGGGTGACCAGACCTGTGTCGGCACGCAGCTTGCCGATGTCGAAGCCCTTGTCGCCGACGGTGCTGTCCACAACGGGGTAGCTGTATTCGCCGTCCCCGTACCGCAGTACTACAGAGTTGTCGCTCACGTCATTCCCTCACCGACGGTGTTGCCTCTTCTTCGAGGTGCCCTGACTACGTCCACTGTCCCCCATTTGCCACTGAGGTGTGCACTCGGGGTCGACCATCGGGCCGAAAAGTGGCACGGAGTGCCTATTTTGCGCCCAGGGACAGTCTGTGGTCGAGAGCCGTGAAGCGTTTGCCCGCGGAGACCGTGCGCACCGCCTGACCGATCGCCCGACGCGAGCCGACCAGGACGACCAGCCGTTTCGCCCGCGTGACCGCCGTGTAAAGCAGGTTGCGCTGGAGCATCATCCAGGCACCCGTGGTGACAGGGATCACTACCGCCGGATACTCACTGCCCTGCGAGCGGTGGATCGTCACCGCATACGCGTGGGCCAGCTCGTCCAGCTCGTCGAAGTCGTAACCGACCTCCTCGTCCTCGTCGGTACGCACGGTCAGCCGCTGATCGACGGTGTCGAGTGCGGTGACCACCCCCACCGTGCCGTTGAATACCCCATTTTCCCCCTTCTCGTAGTTGTTCCGGATCTGCGTCACCTTGTCCCCCACGCGGAACGTGCGGCCGCCGAAGCGGCGCTCCGGCAGGTCGGGGCGGGCCGGAGTGACCGCCTGCTGCAGGAGCCCGTTGAGCACACCGGCCCCCGCCGGGCCGCGGTGCATCGGGGTGAGCACCTGCACGTCCCGCCGCGGGTCGAGGCCGAATCTGGCCGGAATCCGGCGGGCCACCACGTCCACGGTCAGCCGGCCCGCCTCCTCGGAGTCCTCCTCCGGGAAGAGGAAGAAGTCCGGCAATCCCTGGGTGACCGGCGGCACGCCCGAGTTGATCCGGTGCGCGTTGGTGACCACCCCCGACTGCTGCGCCTGCCGGAAGATACGGGTCAGCCGCACCGCCGGAACCGGGCTGAGCGGCGCCAGCAGGTCCCGCAGCACCTCGCCCGCACCCACGCTCGGCAACTGGTCCACGTCCCCGACGAACAGCAGGTGGGCGCCCGGCGGCACCGCCTTCACCAGTTTGTTGGCAAGCAGCAGGTCCAGCATGGACGCCTCGTCGATCACCACGAGGTCGGCGTCCAGCGGCCGGTCCTTGTCGTACGCCGCGTCACCCCCCGGCTTCAACTCCAGCAGACGGTGCACGGTGGACGCCTCGGCACCGGTCAGTTCCGCCAGTCGCTTGGCGGCCCTGCCGGTCGGCGCGGCGAGCACCACCTTGGCCTTCTTGGCCTGGGCGAGAGTCACGATCGACCGGACCGTGAAGGACTTGCCGCATCCGGGCCCGCCGGTGAGCACGGCGACCCTCTCGGTGAGCGCCAGCCGCACCGCCTGCTCCTGCTCGGGGGCGAGATCGGCGCCCGTCGTGCTTGCCAGCCAGGCCAGCGCCTTGTCCCACTGCACGTCCCGGAAGGCGGGCAGCCGGTCCTCCGGGCCACGCAGCAGACGCATCACCTGCCCGGCGAGCGATATCTCGGCCCGGTGGAACGGCACCAGATAGACGGCCCTGACCGGCTCGCCGTCACCGTCCGGCGCGGGCACGCTCTCACGCACCACGCCCTCCTCGTCGACCAGTTCGCCGAGGCAGTCGATGACCAGCCCGGTGTCCACCTGGAGCAGCTTGACCGAGTCGGCGATCAGACGTTCCTGGGGCAGGAAGCAGTTGCCGTTGTCGGTGGCCTGCGAAAGGGCGTACTGCAGGCCGGCCTTGACCCGCTCGGGGCTGTCGTGGGGTATGCCGACCGCTTGGGCGATCCGGTCCGCCGTCAGGAAGCCGATGCCCCACACGTCGGCGGCCAGCCGGTAGGGCTGGTTCTTGACCACGGAGATCGAGGCGTCCCTGTAGTTCTTGTAGATCCGCACGGCGATGGACGTGGAGACGCCCACTCCCTGCAGGAACAGCATCACCTCCTTGATCGCCTTCTGTTCCTCCCAAGCGGCGGCGATCAGCTTGGTGCGCTTGGGGCCGAGCCCGGGAACCTCGATCAGGCGCTTGGGCTCGCTCTCGATGACCTCCAGCGTGCCGGTGCCGAAGTGGTCGACGATCCGCTCGGCGATTTTCGGCCCGATGCCTTTGATCAGCCCTGATCCGAGGTAGCGCCGGATGCCCTGGATCGTGGCCGGCAGGACCGTCGTGTAGTTCTCCACCGTGAACTGCTTGCCGTACTGCGGGTGCGAGCCCCAGCGACCGTGCATCCGCAGGGATTCGCCCGGCTGTGCGCCGAGCAGCGCGCCCACGACCGTGAGCAGGTCTCCGGAGCCACGGCCGGTGTCCACCCGCGCGACCGTGTATCCGTTGTCCTCGTTGGCGTACGTGATCCGTTCCAGGACGCCCTCGAGCACGGAAAGGTGCGGCGTCTCCCCCATCTCGGGCCTCCCTTCGCGGCTCCGGCGGTGATCTGTTCCGAAGGTACCGCCAGCCACGGACAGCCCGCTGGGCACCGCGACCGCGCCTGTGGAAAACTCCCGGGCCGGTGCGGACAGCGCCCGTCGACGCGCCGGAAGCGGGCCGCTGCTGCGGGACCGCGGACCGTGGAACCAGGGTCCCGACGGGGCGCCCCGAATCAACGAAGGGGGTCCGGCACAAGGCCGGACCCCCTTCGTGTTCCCCCTCCTACCCCCGAAGCCCCCCTCGGGCGTACTTACTGCCTGGCCCCCTGAACCCCTCCTGGGAGCCGTGATGCCCAGTACGACTGGCAACGGCGGGGAAGGGTTGTACTACGGCCGCCAAATCTCCCGAGATTTTTTTCAGGCCGCGTGGCGCAGGTAGCGGCCGGCGATCTCGGCGAGCACTTCGCGCCCGTCGCGGGCCCACAGGGCCGGGTTGAAGATCTCGACCTCGACCGCTCCCCGGTAGCCGGCAGCGTCGACCTGCTCCCGGAACCCGCGCAGGTCGACGCACCCGTCGCCGAGTTGACCGCGCCCGAGCAGCACCCCCTCGGGCAGCGGCGTCACCCAGTCGGCCAGTTGGAAGCACGCGATCCTGCCGCCCACCCCCGCCCGCACGATCTGGGCCGGCGCCAGGTCGTCCCACCAGATGTGGTACGTGTCCACCACCACCCCGACCTGTTCGGCCGGAAAACGCTCGGCGATGTCCAGGGCCTGACCGAGCGTGGAGACCACACAGCGGTCCGACGCGTACATGGGGTGCAGCGGCTCGATGGCGAGGCGCACGTCGCGTTCCGCCGCGTACGGCGCCAGTTCGGCGATGGCGTCCGCCACCCGCTCGCGGGCCGCGCCGATGTGCCGGTCGCCCTCGGGCAGACCCCCCGAGACGAGGACGAGGGTGCCGGTTCCGAGCGCGGCCGCCTCGTCGATGGCGGACCGGTTGTCATCGAGCGCCGCCGCTCTCCGCGCCGGGTCGGCCGCGGTGAAGAATCCGCCTCGGCACAAGGAGGTGACGGCCAGTCCGCTGTCGCGCATCAGCGCCGCGGCGCGCTCGACGCCGTATGCCTGTACCGGCCCGCGCCACAGAGCGACCGCTCGGATGCCCGATTCCGCGCACCCCATGGCGAGCTCGGGCAGCGACCACTGCTTCAGCGTCGCCTGGTTGATGCTCAGCCGGGCCAGCGGATCGCTCGCGAGCGACGCGTCGACAGCGCCGGCGCCGTTCGCGCCCCCGGCGGTCACGAGTCCACCCCGTAGGCAGCCAGAAGCCCGCGCATCCGGGACTCGGCCAGGTGCGGATCGGGGAACAGGCCCACCCTGTCGGCGAGCTCGTACGCCCGGGCCAGGTGCGGCAGGGTACGGGCGGACTGCAGGCCGCCGACCATGGTGAAGTGCGACTGGTGGCCGGCCAGCCAGGCGAGCAGCACGACGCCGGTCTTGTAGAAGCGGGTGGGTGCGCAGAACAGGTGCCGAGCCAGTTCGACGGTGGGATCGAGCAGACCGCGGAAACCGACCGTGTCGCCGGTGTCGAGCCTGCTCACAGCCGCGGCAGCCAGGGGCGCGAGCGGATCGAAGACCCCGAGCAGGGCGTGGCTGAATCCGCGTTCGTCGCCCTGGATGAGTTCGGGGTAGTTGAAGTCGTCGCCGGTATAGCAGCGCACCCCATCCGGCAGGCGGCGCCGCAGGGCGACTTCGCGCTCGGCGTCGAGCAGCGAGATCTTCACGCCGTCCACCTTGTCCGGATGAGCCGCGATGATTTCGAGGAACGTGTCGGTCGCCTCGTCCAGGTCGGCGCTGCCCCAGTACCCCTCCAGCGCGGGGTCGAACATCGCGCCGAGCCAGTGCAGGATCACCGGTTCGGACGACTGACGCAGCAGCTTTGCGTAGACCTCCGCGTAGTCGTCAGGGCCCTTGGCGACTGCTGCCAGGGCGCGGGATGCCATCAGGACGGCGCGGGACCCGGCGTCCTCCACGACGGCCAGTTGCTCCTCGTAAGCGGTGACGACCTCGTCCAGTGTCGTCGCGGGACCTGTGAGTTGGTCGGTCCCGACCCCGCACGCGATGCCCCCGCCCACGGACTTCGCCTCGGCCGAGGACCTGCGGATCAGTTCCGCGGCCACGTTCCAGTCCAGACCCATTCCGCGCTGCGCCGTGTCCATGGCCTCGGCCACCGACAGGCCGCGCGCCCACAGGTGGCGGCGAAAGGCGAGAGTCGCTTCCCAGTCGACGGCGGCGGGGACGCCGGCGCCGGCTTTCAAGGGATCGGCCACGACATGGGCGGCGGCATACACCACTCGGCTGGTCAGCGGCAGATCCGTCGCATAGGTGACCGGTTCCGTGCGAGGCACATAGGTGCGCGATCCGCCGGATTCCCCAGGCAGCGCGATCGTCACAGCGACAGCTCCGGGACGTCGAGGCGGCGGCCCTCGGCCGAGGAACGGAGGCCGAGTTCGGCGAGCTGCAGACCGCGGGCACCGGCCAGCAGGTCCCGGTGCCAGGGTTCATCGAGTGCCACGTGGCGCAGGAACAGTTCCCACTGCGCCTTGAAGCCGTTGTCGAAGCCGGTGTTGTCGGGAACCTCCTGCCACTGGCCGCGGAAGGACTCGGTGACCGGGACGTCGGGGTTCCACACAGGCCTGGGTGTCACCGAACGGTGCTGCGCCCGGCAGGTGCGCAAACCCGCGACGGCCGAGCCGTGCGTGCCGTCCACCTGGAACTCCACGAGTTCGTCGCGGTTGACCCGCACTGTCCACGAGGAGTTGATCTGCGCGACGACGCCGCCCTCGAGCTCGAAGATGCCGTAGGCGGCGTCGTCGGCCGTGGCGTCGTACGGTTTGCCCTGCTCGTCCCAGCGCTGCGGGACATGGGTGGCGGCCAGGGCCTGGACGGTGCGGACCCGGCCGAAGATCTCATGCAGCACGTACTCCCAGTGCGGGAACATGTCCAGGACGATGCCGCCGCCGTCCTGGGCGCGGTAGTTCCACGACGGGCGCTGGGCCGGCTGCCAGTCGCCCTCGAAGACCCAGTAGCCGAACTCTCCTCGCACGGACAGGACGCGACCGAAGAATCCGCCGTCGACCAGGCGCTTGAGCTTGATCAGCCCCGGCAGGAAGATCTTGTCCTGCACCACGCCGTGTTTGACGCCGGCCGTGGTCGCCAGTCGGGCGAGTTCCATGGCGCCGTCGAGCGTGGTGGCGGTGGGCTTCTCGCAGTAGATGTGCTTGCCCGCCGCGATCGCTTGCTTGAGCGCGCTTTCACGGGCGGCCGTCACTTGGGCGTCGAAGTAGATCTCGACAGAGGGGTCGGCCAGCACGGAGTGCAGGTCCGTGGTCCAGTGTTCGATCCCGTGCCGTTCGGCGAGGGCCCGCACCGCGTGCTCCCGGCGACCGACCAGGACAGGCTCGGGCCACAGCGTGGTCCCGTCACCCAGATCGAGACCGCCTTGCTCGCGCAGGCTCATGATGGACCGGACCAAGTGTTGCCGGTACCCCATGCGCCCGGTGATGCCGTTCATGGCGATCCGCACTGTCCTGCGTGTCATGGAGCTCTCTCCCTCGGCGATGCGAAGATCGCGCGTAGCAAGCGCTTTCCTTCTCCATCACGCTAGCTGGAGGCGGGTGAATCCGACAAGAGCAACCAGGATGCGGGGGTAAGCGCTTGCCGTAGTCGATACCTGTAGGCACCATGACTGCGGAGGCACGCTCCCACTGGAACCCGCCAGATGAGAGCATGAGCCGCGCCCGGCACCCGGCGCACGGGCGCGGACGCACCGGGCCGGCAGGAGCTGACCCCTACCAGGAGGACCCGACCGAGATGGCAGTGACTCTCGCCGATGTCGCGGCACGCGCCGGGGTCTCCTCGGCGACCGTTTCCAGGGTGCTCAACGGGAACTACCCCGTGGCCGGGAGCACCAGGGAGCGGGTCCAGCGGGCAGTGGCGGAGCTCGACTACGTCGTCAACGGCCAGGCCCGCGCGCTCGCAGCGGCGACATCGGATCTGGTGGGTGTGCTGGTCAACGATGTCGCGGACCCGTTTTTCGGCATCCTTGCCAGCGCGCTGCAGGGCGAGATCGGCGCGGGCGCCGCGGAACCCGGTGGCGGCAAACTCGCCGTCGTCTGCAACACCGGAGGCTCGCCCGAAGCGGAACTGACGTATCTCACCCTTCTCGAACGGCAGCGGGCCGCCGGAGTGGTGCTCACCGGCGGGGCCGTGGAGAGCGAGCGGCACACGGCCGCCGTTTCCTCGCGACTGGCCCGGCTGGCCGCCTCCGGCACCCGGATCGTGCTCTGCGGCCGCCCTCCTCTGGCGCCGCCCGACGAGACGCTGCCGGTCATGACGGTCACTTTCGACAACCGCGGCGGGGCACGCCGACTGACGGAGCACCTGCTGTCACTCGGCCACCGCAGGATCGGCTACGTGGCGGGGCCGGTCGACCGCACGACCACCCGGCACCGCCTGGAGGGCCACCGTGCGGCCCTGGCCGCCCATGGCATCGGTCCGGACACCGACGCCGGGGCGATCTCACTGCGGCTGACCGTGCACGGCGGCTACGACCGCGAGTCCGGATACGACGCCGCCCTGGAACTGCTGCGCAGAGACCCGGAACTGACCGCCGTCGTGGCCGCGAACGACACGGTGGCGCTGGGCGTGTGCGCGGCCCTGCGCGACCGCGGGCTGAGCATCCCCGGCGACGTGTCGGTGGCCGGCTTCGACGACCTCCCGTTCAGCGGGGACGCCAGCCCCGCTCTGACCACGGTCCGCATTCCCCTGGCCGAAGCCGGCGCTCGGGCCGGCCGGCTGGTGATGGGCCGGCAGGCGCCCCCGCCGGGCGGTGTCGCCACCGTGGCCACCGAGCTGATGGTGCGCGGGTCCACCGCGCCGCCCGCGAGCAGCGGTTCCTGAGTTTTCCACAGGCTCACCGAAAGTCCTCCCACGGCGCTCGCCGCCGTTCTACCTTTGACTCAGGCAAAGGAATTCAAGAGGAGGGGCCATGACCGTCCGGGAGATCCGGGACTTCAACCGCTTCTACACCAACCTCATCGGCGCGCTTGACTACAGCCGCCACCTGCACACCCCGTTCACCCTGACCGAGGCGCGGGTGCTGTACGAACTGGCGCACGCGTCGCACACCGACGCGGCCGACCTGCGCGTGGAGCTGTCGCTGGACGCCGGTCACCTGAGCCGGATGCTTGCCAAGTTCGAGGAGCAGCGACTGGTCACGCGCAGGCCGTCGGAGAAGGACGCTCGACGGCAGCGGATAGAGCTGACCTCCCACGGCAGGGAGGCCGCGTCCCTCCTGGAGGAGCGTGCCCAGGAGACGGTCGGCACCCTGGTGGGCCGTATAAAACCACAGGACCGGCCGCGGCTGACCGCGGCGATGCGCACGGTGCAGGACATACTGCACGACAGCGACCGGGCGCCCGCCCGGCCCCGGATCGTCCTGCGCGACACCCGCCCAGGCGACCTGGGCTGGATCATCGAGCGCAACGCCGCGGTGTACGCGACCGAGTACGGCTTCAACGAGGAGTACGAGTCGCTGGTCGCACGCATCGTGGCGGACTTCGCGGCCACCCGGGACCCGGAGCGGGAGGCGGCCTGGATAGCCGAGCTGAACGGCGAGCGGGCCGGGGCTGTGATGTGCGTTCGGGACGAGGCACCGGACACCGCGCGGCTGCGGCTGCTGCTGGTGGATCCGCCTGCCCGGGGCCACGGGATCGGGCGCCGGCTGGTGGACGAATGCATAGCCTTCGCTCGCGCGGCCGGCTACGCCGAACTCGTGCTCTGGACGAATGACATACTTGCCGACGCCCGCAGGATCTACCAGCGCGCGGGCTTCGAACTCGTCGCGAAGAGCCCGCATCACAGCTTCGGCCAGGACCTGGTGGGGCAGGACTGGCGTTTGGATCTGCGAGAGGCGCCGCGGCACGGCTCCGACTCGTGAGTCGCGGCGGGCCGATACCGGGACGGTGGCGAAGGCACGGTACCGAAGGGGGAGGCAATGCCCGTTTCCATGGAGAAGGTGGAGCAGACCGCACCCGGTCTGGTGCGCTTCTACAAACAGGCGGCGGTGAGCCTGCACAAACACCGGCTGTCGGGCGAGCGCGCCGCCGTCTACCTGGTCCTGGACCGGTCGGGAAGCATGCGGGACTTCTATCGCGACGGCACCGTGCAGCACCTCGCCGAGCAGGTCCTGGGACTGGCCGCGCATTTCGACGACGACGGCGTCGTGCCCCTTGTCTTCTTCTCCACCGAGGTGGACGGGATCGCCGAAGTGTCCCTCACCGACTACGCAGGCCGGATCAGCAAGCTCCATGAGGCATACGGCCGCATGGGCCGGACCAACTACGCGGCCGCCATGGAGGCCGTCATCGGTCACCACCAGCGGTCGGGTGCCACCGCGCCGGCGTTCGTGGTGTTCCAGACCGACGGAGGGCCGAGCAGCAAGAGCGCCGCGGTGGAGGTTCTGTGCCGGGCGTCGCGGCTTCCGCTGTTCTGGCAGTTCGTCGGCTTCGGCGACGACGAGTTCCGCTTCTTGCGCCGTTTGGACGAACTGCCGGTACCCGCCAAACGGGTGGTGGACAACGCGGGATTCATCGCCGCGGGCAAGGACCCGAAGGCGATATCCGACGGGCGGCTGTACGACGCGCTGACGGCGGAGTTCCCGGAATGGCTGGCGGCGGCGCGGGCTCAGGGAATCGTGCGGAGCTGATCGCGGTTGACCGGGCCGGACCCGGTGCCTAGTGTCCGGCCAATGAAACTCGCCTTCTCCACCCTCGGGGTTCCCGCACTGCCCGTCGAGCAAGTCGTCCGGCTCGCGTCGGAGCACGGCTACCACGGTGTCGAGCTGCGCGCGAGCAGCGATGAGCCCGTCCACCCGGGATTGTCGGCGGACGAGCGCAGACGGGTTGCCGGGCGGTTCCGGGACGCCGGCGTCGAGATCCTCACGGTGGCCGCCTATGCCCAAGTGGCGGCGGTCGGCGACGACGGTCCGGTCCTCGACGAGATGTCCGCCGCCGTGCGGCTCGCCGCCGACCTGGGTGCCGCCTACGTGCGGGTCCTCCCCGGGGGCGGCGGCCTTCCCGCGCCGGAGGCGGACGCTCTCGCCGCACGGCGACTGGCGGCGATGGCACCCGTCGCTGAGGACCTGGGAGTTCGGGTGCTGCTGGAGACGCACGACTCCCACCGCGCCGGCGCGGACGTGGCACGCGTACTGGGCCTGGTGGGACACAAGTCCGTCGGAGCGATCTGGGACGTCATGCACACGTGGCTGGCCGGGGAGCAGCCGCAGGTCACCTACCCGGCACTGTCCCCGTACCTGGGCTACGTGCAGCTGAAGGACATCGCCTCGGCCGCGGACACCACACCGCTTCCCCTGGGGGCGGGCGTGCTGCCATTGGCCGACACCGTCGAGGTGCTCAGCCGGGCCGACTGGGACGGCTGGCTGTGCTGGGAGTACGAGAAGCGGTGGTATCCCGGGGCCGCGGACCTGGAGGGGCTGCTGGGACCGGCCCGGGAGCACCTGTCGCGGCTGCTGCTGGAGTCGGCCTGACGGCGCCCGGGCAGCGACACACGGTCGGCGTCCCCGGGCGCGTACGGGGAAGTGAGGAACGGAGACGGAGGCATGCTCGATCTCGCGCGGCTGAGGGCGTTGCACGCGGTTCACATACACGGGTCGGTGGGTGCGGCGGCGACGGCTCTCGGGTACACGCCCTCCGCGGTCTCACAACAGATCTCCAAGCTGGAGCGGGAGACGAGGACCGTGCTGCTGGAACGCCAGGGGCGCGGGGTCGCGCTGACGGACGCGGCCCAGTTGCTGGTGTCGACGGCGCAAGAGGTGATGTCGCTGGTCGAGGCGGCCGAGGTCGCCCTGGAGGAGCAGCGGGGCCGGCCGACCGGACGATTGACGGTGGCCGCCTTCCCCACTGCTGCTTGCGGGCTCCTGCCGCCCGTGCTCGCCGAAATGGCAGCGGCCCATCCGCTGCTCGACCTGCGCCTCACCGAGGTCGACGCGCATCTGTCGGTGGATCTCGTGGCGCGGGGCGTGGTCGACCTGGCGGTCGCGCACGACTGGGACATCGCGCCGTTGCCGACACCCGAGGGACTGGAGCGCGCGGTCATCGGCGACGACCGGTGCGACGTGCTGGTACCTGCCGGGCATCCGCTCGCCGGCCGGCGGTCGCTCGTACGCGGCGATCTCGTACGGGAGCGGTGGATCTGCCAGCCGCCCGGGTCCGTGTGCCACGAGTGGCTGGTGCGCACGCTGCGGGAAGCGGGCACCGAGCCGGACATGGCCTACCAAGTGGGCGAGTACCGAACGCAGGTGGCGCTGGTGGCAGCCGGTCTGGGAATCGCGCTCGTGCCGCGGCTCGGGCGGGGCCCTGTGCCGGAGGGCGTCGCGGTGCTGCGCCTGGAGCCGGCGCCAGTGCGGCGACTGTATGCCCTGTGGCGGGCCGGAGCCTCCCGCAGGCCGTCGATCGCGGCGGCGGTCGACACGCTGCGGGCGCACTGGACGACTGACGCCTGACGGTTCCCGGCCGGCCGCTCAGGGCCTGGCCGGGACACGGGAGGACATGCGGACGTCGGCCGTCAGGCGGCTGCCCGCAGTTCGCCGCTGAAGGTGCGCCACAGCTCGGCGTACCGTCCGTCACGGGCCAGCAACTCCTCGTGCGTGCCGTCCTCGACCACGCGGCCGCGGTCGAGCAGCACGACCCGGTCGGCCCGGGCGGCGGTACTCAGCCGGTGGGCGACGACCAGGGTGGTACGCCGCACGGCCAGGCGATCCGCTGCCTGGTTGACCATGGCCTCGGTCGCCAGGTCCAGCGCGGCGGTGGCCTCGTCCAGCAGCAGGATCGCCGGGTCGACGAGTTGGGCGCGCGCGAGGGCTATCAACTGGCGCTGCCCCGCGGACAGGTTACGGCCCCGCTCGGCGACCTGGTGCAGGTAGCCGCCGTCCAGCGTGGCGATCATCGCGTGCGCGCCGACCGCCCGGGCAGCCGCCTCGACCTCGGCGTCCGTCGCGTCCATGCGTCCGTAGGCGATGGCGTCCCGGACAGTGCCCGCGAACAGGTACGGCTCCTGCGGCACGACGCCAAGGCGCCGGCGGTAGCCCGAAAGGTCGAGTTCGCGGATGTCCGTGCCGTCCACGAGCACCGCGCCCGCCGTGGGGTCGTAGAAGCGCGCGACCATCTTCACCAGCGTGGACTTGCCGGCACCAGTCTCGCCGACGAAGGCGACCGTCTGTCCCGCGGGTATGCGCAGGGTCACGCCCGCCAGCGCCTCGGCGCCCTCACCCTCCGCGCCGCCGTAACGGAAGCGCACGTCGCGGAAGGTTATCTCGCCTCGCAACCCGGCGACCGGGCGCGGCCGCTCGGGCGCCGGCGTGGCGGTCGGCTCACGCAGCAGTTCCCGGATGCGGCCCAGGGAGACCGAGGCCTGCTGGTAGCCGTCGAAGACCTGGGAGAGCTGCTGCACGGGTGAGAAGAACAGGTCGATGTAGAGCAGGTACGCCACCAGGGCACCGGCCGTGAGCGTTCCGGCGCTCACCCGGTGGGCGCCCACGATGAGGACCAGGGCCGCGGCGACGCTGGACAGGAACTGGACGAAGGGGAAGTAGACCGAGATCAGGAATTGTCCGCGCAGCCTGGCGTCGCGGTACTCCTCGCTGCGCCGGCGGAAACGCTCCGCGCCGCGCCGCTCGGCTCCGAACGCCTGGACGATGCGCAAACCGGCGACGTGCTCCTGCAGGTCGGCGTTCACGACCGCGACCCGCTCCCGGGCCAGCACGTAGGCCTTCACGGATTTGCGGCGGAACACCCAAGTGGCGGCGACGAGGATCGGCAGCGAGGCGAAGACGAGCAGAGCCAGTTCGACGTCGATGGCCAGAAGCGCCACCAGGATGCCGCCGAAGGTGAGCACACTGACCAGTGCGGTGACCAGGCCGGTCTGCAGGAACGTCGACAGGGCGTCGACGTCCGTGGTCATCCGCGTCATGATGCGGCCGGTCAGTTCGCGCTCGTAGTAGTCCAGCCCCAGCCGGTGCAGGTGGGCGAAGATCTTCACCCGCAGGCTGTAGAGGACGCGCTCCCCCGTGCGGCCGGTGATCAGCGTCGATCCCCATTCGGCGGCCCACTGCGCGAGGACCAGCGCCAGGCCCAGCAGCGACGACGCCCAGACCGCCCCGAGCGCCTCACGGCGGACACCGGCGTCGATGCCGTGCCTGATCAGCACCGGGAGCAGCAGTCCGGCGACGGCGTCGATCGCCACCAGCACGAGACTGACCAGCAAAGGACCCCGGAAGCCCCGCAGCATCCGGCCGAGGCCGAAATCGGGCTCGGCGGCCCGTGCCCGGTTCTCGTCCACGTCAGGGGTGTCCAGGGCGGGTGGCAGTGCCGCGACCTTGGCCAGCAGTTCCGGGGTGGCGGGCATTCCGGCCAGCGCACCCGCCATGCCTCCGCGGCCCTGCCCGCCGGCTCCGCCGGGAACGCCGGAGGCGCCGGCCCCGGCCGCGGCCCCGCCCACGCCCGGCACGTCTCCGTCCTGCGCCCGGCGGTCCTGCGGCCACAGCTCAGGGGTGACCTGGCCGCGATCGTCCGGGCTCCGGCCGGTGCCCTGCGCCCGACCGGCCGCCCCCTTTGTCCCGCCGCCGGTCCCGTCCTCCGATGCCAGGACCTGCTCCGCCTCGGCGCTGACGCTGCCCGCGCCCGCTCCTGCCCCGGTCAGCGCGGCCACTGCGCCGGCCGGGTCCGGCTCGACCACGTCCGCGCCGAGCGCGTCCGGGTCGGTCAGCAGGGCACGGTACAGCGGGCTGCGCTCTTCGAGTTCCTCGTGCGTCCCGATGTCGGACAGCCGCCCGGCGTCAAGGACCGCGATCCGATCGGCGAGTTCGAGCGTGGAACGGCGGTGTGCGATGAGCAGGGTGGTGCGGCCTCGCATGACCTCGCGCAGGGCGTCGAAGATCTCCGCCTCGACCCTGGCGTCGACCGCCGAGGTGGCGTCGTCGAGCAGCAGCAGCCTGGGGTCGGTGAGGATGGCGCGGGCCAGGGCGACGCGCTGCCGCTGGCCGCCGGAGAGAGTGAGGCCCTGTTCACCGACCACCGTGTCGTAACCGTCGGGCAGCGCCATGATGAAGTCGTGGGCCTGGGCGGCGCGAGTCGCGGCTCGGATCTCGTCGTCGGTGGCGTCCGGCTTGCCGAAGGCGATGTTGGCCCGCACGGTGTCGGAGAACAGGAAGCTGTCCTCGGGCACCATGCCGATCGCCGAGCGCAGCGACTCGAAGGTCAGGTCCCGCACGTCGGTGCCGCCGATCCGCACCGCGCCGCCGGTCACGTCGTAGAACCGCGGCAGGAGCAGCGAGACGGTGGACTTCCCCGAGCCCGAGGAACCGACCAGCGCGACGGTCTCCCCAGGGGCGACGCGCAGGCCGAAGCCGTCCAGGACCGGCCGGTCCGCGCTGTAGCCGAAGGTGACCTGGTCGAACTCGACGGTGGCGGGGGCGTCCGGGGACAGCGCTTGCGTGCCCTCCTCCAGGGCGGGCCGGGTGTCGATGAGTTCGAGAACGCGCTCGACGCCCGCCCGGGCCTGCTGGCCGACGGTGAGGATCATGGTGAGCATCCGGACCGGGCCGGTGAGCTGCGCCAAGTAGGTCGAGAAGGCGACGAACGTGCCCAGGGTGATCTCGCCGCGGGTGGCCATCCAGCCGCCCAGGGCGAGCATGCCGACCTGGCCGAGCGAGGGGACCGCCTGGAGAGCCGGGCCGTAGCGGGCGGACAGCCGGATACCGCGCAGCCGGCCGGCGAAGAGCCTGCGGCTGACGGCCTCCAGCTTGTCCATTTCCTGCTGCTCCTGGCCGAAGCCCTTGACCACCCGCACGCCGGTCACGGACCCGTCGACGATTCCGGCAACGGCCGCGGCCTGTCCCTGCGCGTACCAGGTCGCGGGGAACAGGCGCTTGCGCGAGCGGTCCGCGATGAACCACAGGGCCGGCGCGACGGCCAGGGCGACCAGCGTCAGCAGCGGCGAGAGCAGCAGCATGACGACGAGCGAGAGCAGGAACAGCAGCAGGTTGCCCAGCACGACGGGCAGCATGAACAGCAGCCCCTGGATCAGTTGCAGGTCACTCGTCGCACGACCGACGACCTGGCCGGTGCTCAGCTCGTCCTGACGGCGGCCGTCGAGCCGCATGATCGTGCCGAACATGTCGGTGCGCAGGTCGTGCTGGACGTCGAGGGCGAGCCGCCCGCCGTAGTATCTGCGCATGTAGGTCAGGGCGTAGACCACCACGGCCGCGCCGATCAGCGCGGCGGCCCACGGGGCGAGCGGTTTGTCGTGCTTGACGATGACGTCGTCGATGATCAGCTTCGGCACCAGAGGGATCAGGGCGGTGACCGCCATCCCGGCGAGCGACGCCCCGAGCGCGAGCAGCACGCTGCGCTTGTACCGCCAGCAGTACGCGGTCAGCCGCCGGAGCCACCCCGGCTCCGGACCGTTCTTCACCGCTGCTTCCGGCCTCGCCGTCGTCACGCGGTCCTCCCTCCCGTCGTCGCCCGGTCCCGCGGCACTGCCGCCATCCGCTCCGTGGCGACAACACCCCGGGCCGTGCCTTTCATCCTCCCTCATCACATCCAACGACCAAGGTCGCACATGAGTGCGACCTTGGTCGTAGTCTTTTCGGGTGAACTACCCGGTTCAGCGCCCGGCCGCGATCTGCCGGCTCATGATCGTCGTCAGTTCGTAGGCGGTGTGCGAGGCCGCGATCGAGGTGATCTCGGCGTGGTCGTAGGCCGGAGCGACCTCCACCACGTCGGCCGAGACCAGCCTGCGGTCGGCCAGGCCGCGCAGGATCTCCAGCAGTTCACGCGAGGTGAGGCCGCCGGCTTCCGGCGTGCCGGTGCCCGGGGCGTGGGCGGGGTCGAGCACGTCGATGTCGATCGAGATGTAGAGCGGCCGGTCGCCGATCCGCTCCCGCAGCTGCTGGGTGACCTCGTCGACCCCGCGTCGCATGACGTCGGCCGAGGTCACGATGCCGAAACCCATCTTCGCGTCGTCGTCGAGGTCCTTCTTGCCGTACAGCGGGCCGCGGGTGCCGACGTGCGAGAGGGCGGAGGTGTCCAGCAGGCCCTCCTCGACGGCCCGGCGGAACGGTGTGCCGTGCGTGTACGCGGCGCCGAAATAGGTGTCCCAGGTGTCCAGATGCGCGTCGAAGTGCAGCAGCGCGACCGGGCCGTGCCTGCGGGCGACGGCACGCAGCAGAGGCAGCGCGATGGTGTGGTCGCCGCCCAGGGTCACCAGTCGTGCGCCGGTGTCGAGCAGTTCGCCGGCGGCGGCCTGGACGGTCTCGACCGCCTCGTCGATGTCGAAGGGGTTGACGGCGATGTCCCCCGCGTCCGCGACCTGGGCGAGGGCGAAGGGCGCGGCGTCCTGGGCGGGGTTGTACGGGCGCAGGAGCCGGGACGCCTCGCGGACAGCGTTGCCGCCGAAGCGGGCGCCGGGGCGGAAGGAGACGCCGGAGTCGAACGGCACCCCCACCACGGCGACGTCCGTGGTGCCCACCTCGTCCAGCCTCGGCAGGCGGGCGAAGGTCGCGGGTCCTGCGTAGCGCGGTATGCGCGAGGAGTCGACGGGGCCGCGTGGTTCGCTGCTCATGCTGCCTCTTTCCTGCGTGGACTCCGGTAGGAGTACGGGGGCGGGCGTACGGGGTGGGCGCGCGAGGGCGTGTCGCGTGCGCCCAGGACGCCGACCATACGGGCTCTCCCGAACGCGCCGAAATGTACTTTTCCTCCAATCCCTGGCGTCGATTACGCCTTGGCGTCGATGCGGCGGGCGTCGCACGCCCGTGCGGCGGGGCGGGACAATGTCGGCATGCCCATGGATCCCGCGCCCGCCGCGCCCTCGCGCCAGTCCCTCGCCGCTCACCTGGTACGTACCCGTATAGCGGGGGACGTCGCCACCTCCCGGGAGAACAACCTCGACCACTATCGCGAGCTCGCCGAGGGGAACCGGTACTTCTGGCTCGGGTTGGAACTGGGCGACCGCTGGCGGGACCCGGCGGACGTGCTGGAGCTGATGGCCGAGCGCTGCGGTGTCGTCGCCGACCCGGCGCACCGGCGGGGCCAGGACACCATCGACCCCGAACTGACGGTCGACGCGCTGGACCGCATGGCCGCCGTGCTGCACAAGGCCGCGGAGAACACCTCAAGGGTGCTGCTCGCCACCGGTCACCCCGCCGGTCTGTTCGCGGTGCACCACGCGCTGGCCGCCGCCTTGAGAGCCGCCGGCTGCACCCTGGTCGAGCCGAGGGAGAACCTGTACGCGGACGGCGGCGAGATCCGCCACCTGGCGGGGGTCTTCATGCTGCACAGGGGCGCGGGCCTGGTGCACACGCACTCCCCCGACCCCATGCGTGAGATCCTCGTCGCTTTGGAGCGCGAGGGCGAGCCGCAGCCCGACCTGGTGATCGCCGACCACGGCTGGGCGGGATGCGCCGGCGGGCGCGGCATCGACACCGTGGGGTTCGCCGACAGCAACGACCCGGCGCTCTTCGTGGGCGAAGCCGAGGGCAGTCTCCTGGTCACCGTCCCGCTCGACGACAATGTGGCGCCGCACCTGTACGCGCCGATGACCGCCTACCTGCTGGCGGCGGCCGGGCTGGACGCACAGAGCTGATGCCGTTCCGGCGCGGTCGTCACGATCAGTGACGAAGGCGGGGAGCCGAGCCCGCCGCGTCAGGAGCACGGGACGCGAGCAGAGGGTCGTCGGCGGGCTTGCCCCGGGTGCGGAACCAGGCCTGGGAACGGGGCTCGCAGGCGGTGCCGCCGACGGCCCGCGCGCCGCTCCCGGACGCGCGGGCCGGCTCGGACGCGGGATCCTTCACAGGCCCATCGACTTGGCGATGATCGTCTTCATGACCTCGCTGGTGCCGCCGTATATGCGGTTGACACGGTTGTCGGCGTACAGGCGGGCGATCGGGTACTCGTTCATGTACCCGTAGCCGCCGTGGAGCTGGAGGCAGCGGTCGATGACGCGCGAGGCGACCTCGGTGCAGAAGAGCTTGGCGGAAGCGGCGTCGGCGGCGGTCAGCTCACCCTTGTCGTGAGCGTCCAGGGCGCGGTCGACGACTGCCTCGGCGGCGTCGACCTCGGCCTTGCACGCGGCGAGCTCGAACTTGGTGTTCTGGAACGAGGCGACGCTCTGCCCGAAGACGGTGCGCTCCTTGACGTACGTCCGGGCGAAACGGACGGCGGCCGCGGCCTGGGAGTAGGCGCCGACCGCGATGGCGAGGCGCTCCTGGGGAAGGTTCTGGCCGAGGTACGAGAAGCCCTTCCCCTCCTCGCCGAGCAGGTCCTCGACGGGCACCTTGACGTCGGTGAAGGACAGTTCCGCGGTGTCGGACGCCTTCAGGCCGAGCTTGTCGAGTTTGCGGCCGACCGCGTAGCCCGCGGCCTTGGTGTCGACCACGAACAGGGATATGCCGGCCCTGCGGTCCTCGGGGGAGGGCGGCGCGGTGCGGGCGCAGACGATGACGCGGTCGGCGTGGACGCCGCCGGTGATGAAGGTCTTCGCGCCGTTGAGGACGTAGTGACTGCCGTCGGCCGCGAGCCTGGCGGTGGTCTTCATGCCGGCCAGGTCGGAGCCCGTTCCTGGCTCGGTCATGGCGATGGCGAACATGATCTCGCCGCTGACGAAGCCGGGCAGCCACCGCTTCTTCTGCTCGTCCGTGGCATACGCCATCAGGTACGGCAGGCACAGGCCCACGTGGACGCCGCTGCCGCCGAAGCTCACGCCGGCCCGGGCGCACTCCTCGCTGATGACGGCCTGGAACTTGAAGCTGTTCTCCCCCGCGCCGCCGTACTCCTCGGGCACTTCGATACCGAAGACGCCCAGCTCGCCGAGCTTGAAGTAGAAGTCGCGCGGCGCCTGGCCGGCGGTCAGCCATTCGTCGTACACGGGCACGACCTCGGCCTCGATGAAGGCACGTATCGTCTCGCGGAACGCCTCGTGGTCCTCGTTGAACACCGTACGACGCATGGCGCGCCTCCCCTCGACCGGTTAAGCAAGCGCTCAGTAAGTTACCCGCCGGTCCGGTCGGCTGTCCAGGGCCGCAGACCCGCCGGGCCGCCCTCCAGAGCCTCCAGAGCGCTCAGCGCCAGGCGGTGCAGCAGGGCCGCCATGGCCGCCCGGTCGGGTTCCGCGCCCTGCCCACCGAGATGGGGGGTCGAGTTGAGCAGGCCGAACACCGCGTGGACGGCGGCGCGCACCTCCAGCTCCGTGGCGCCGGGATAGACCCGGCGGACCACACCGACCCACTCCTCCACGTACTGCCGCTGAAGCTGGCGGACAAGTTTGCGGTCGGACTCGCGCAGCCGGTCCAGCTCGCGGTCGTGCAGCGTGATGAGGGGACGGTCGTCGATGGCGAAGTCGATGTGCCCCCTGATGAGGGCGTCCAGCGCGCGCAGCGGGTCGGGGGTCTCAGCCACCCGCATACGGCCCGCGGCCAGCAGCCGGTCGCTGATCCCGACGAGCAGCTCGGCGAGCATGGCGTCCTTGCCCGGGAAGTGCCGGTAGAGGCCGGGACCGCTGATGCCGACCGCGGCCCCTATCTCGTCCACGCCGACCCCGTGGAATCCGCGCTCGGCGAAGAGCCGTGCCGCCTCCCTGAGGATCTGCTCGCGCCGGTTTTCCACAGGCTTCGTCGGGTTCATGGGATCGAGTCTAGACAATCCGGTTAGCGGGCGTTAACGTGGAGTCATCACGTTAACGACCGCTAACATCCGGGGGGCCGAACCATGGCAGCACCCGCCCTGTCCAGCGCCGCAGATCCGGCGTCGGAGGCGTACCGCGCCAACGTCCAGGCGCACACCGCGCTCAGCGCCGCGCTGCGCGACAAGCTCGCCGCCGCCCGGCTCGGCGGCGGCGAGAGGGCCCGCGCGCGGCACACCGCCCGGGGCAAACTGCTGCCCCGGGACCGGGTCGACGGGCTGCTGGACCCCGGCTCGCCCTTTCTCGAACTGGCGCCACTGGCCGCCGACGGAATGTACGACGGGCAGGCCCCGGCAGCGGGCGTGATCGCCGGTATCGGACGGGTCTCCGGGCACGAGGTGGTCGTGGTGGCGAACGACGCCACGGTCAAGGGCGGCACCTATTACCCGATCACGGTGAAGAAGCATCTGCGCGCCCAGGAGGTCGCGCTCGACAACCGACTGCCGTGCGTCTATCTGGTGGACTCCGGCGGCGCCTTCCTCCCCCGGCAGGACGAGGTGTTTCCCGACCGCGACCACTTCGGGCGGATCTTCTACAACCAGGCCACCATGTCAGCCCGCGGCATCCCGCAGATCGCCGCGGTCATGGGTTCCTGCACGGCGGGCGGTGCCTACGTCCCCGCGATGAGCGATGAAGCGGTGATCGTGCGCGGCCAGGGGACGATCTTCCTCGGCGGGCCACCCCTGGTGAAGGCCGCCACCGGGGAGGTCGTGACGGCGGAGGAGCTGGGCGGCGGCGAGGTGCACGCCCGGACCTCGGGCGTCACCGACCACCTGGCCGAGGACGACGCGCACGCCCTCAGCATCGTCCGCGACATCGTGGCCACCCTGCCGGCCAAGGGCGCCCCGCCGTGGCAGGTGCGGCCGGCCGAACCGCCCGCGGTGGATCCCGCGGAGCTCTACGGGGTGGTGCCGGTGGACTCCCGCACCCCCTACGACGTGCGCGAGGTGATCGCCCGGCTGGTGGACGGCAGCCGCTTCGCGGAGTTCAAGGCGGAGTACGGCACGACGCTGGTCACGGGATTCGCCCACGTCCAGGGGCACCAGGTGGGCATCGTCGCGAACAACGGCATCCTGTTCGCCGAGTCGGCCCTCAAGGGCGCGCACTTCATCGAGCTGTGCGACCAGCGCGGCATCCCGCTGGTGTTCCTGCAGAACATCTCCGGCTTCATGGTGGGCCGGCAGTACGAGGCGGGCGGCATCGCCAAGCACGGGGCGAAGATGGTGACGGCGGTGGCGTGCGCGCGGGTGCCCAAGCTGACGGTGGTAATCGGCGGTTCCTACGGTGCCGGCAACTACTCGATGTGCGGCCGGGCCTACAGCCCCCGGTTCCTGTGGATGTGGCCCAACGCCAAGATCTCGGTAATGGGCGGCGAGCAGGCCGCCTCCGTGCTGGCCACCGTCAAGCGCGACCAACTGGCCGCCGCCGGACAGAAGTGGAGCGAGGAGGAAGAGGAGGCGTTCAAGGCCCCGGTCAGGGAGCAGTACGAGACGCAGGGCAACGCCTACTACGCCACCGCCAGGTTGTGGGACGACGGAGTGATCGACCCGCTGGAGACCCGCACCGTGCTGGGCCTGGCCCTGACGGCGTGCGCCAACGCCCCACTGCCCGCCGCCGATCCGACCGCGCCGGGCTACGGCGTCTTCCGGATGTGAGGGCCATGACGACCACGACGAGGCGGAGCAGCATGTTCGACACCGTTCTGGTGGCCAACCGCGGCGAGATCGCGGTGCGGGTCCTGCGCACCCTGCGGGAGCTCGGGGTGCGTTCGGCGGCCGTGTTCACCGCGGCGGACGCGGGTGCCCGGCACGTCGCGGAGGCGGACACCGCGGTGCGGGTGGACAGTTACCTCTCGGCCGGCGAACTGGTGCGGGCCGCCGGCGCCGCCGGAGCCCAGGCGGTGCACCCCGGCTACGGCTTCCTGGCGGAGAACGCGGGCTTCGCCAGGGCCTGCGCCCAGGCGGGGCTGGTCTTCATCGGACCGCCCGCCGAGGCGATCGAGCTGATGGGCGACAAGATCCGGGCCAAGGAGACGGTTCGGGCCGCGGGAGTGCCGGTGGTGCCCGGCAGCAGCGGCAGCGGCCTGTCCGACGCCGAACTCGCCGAAGCGGCGCGCGCGATCGGGCTGCCGGTGCTGCTCAAGCCCTCGGCGGGTGGCGGCGGCAAGGGCATGCGGCTGGTGAGGGACGAGGCGATGCTGGCCGAGGAGATCGCGGCGGCGCGCCGGGAGGCCCGCGGATCGTTCGGGGACGACACCCTGCTGGTGGAGCGGTGGATCGAACGGCCACGGCACATCGAGATCCAGGTGCTGGCCGACGGGCACGGCAATGTGGTCCACCTGGGAGAGCGGGAGTGCTCGCTGCAGCGGCGCCACCAGAAGGTGATCGAGGAGGCGCCCTCGGTTCTGCTGGACCCCGCGACCCGGGAGGCGATGGGCGAGGCCGCGGTGCGTGCGGCCCGCTCCTGCGGCTACACCGGGGCGGGCACGGTGGAGTTCATCGTGCCGGGGGCGGACCCGGGCGCGTACTGCTTCATGGAGATGAACACCCGGCTCCAGGTGGAGCACCCGGTCACCGAACTGGTGACGGGGATCGACCTGGTGGCATGGCAGTTGCGGGTGGCGTGCGGGGAGCGGCTCGACTTCGGCCAGCAGGACGTCACGCTCACCGGCCACGCGGTCGAGGCCCGGATCTGCGCGGAGACGGCCAGGGCCGCTGAAGGCCGGGTGGACTTCCTGCCGTCGGCGGGCACCGTGCTGCGGCTGGTGGAGCCGTCCGGCCCCGGAGTGCGCGTGGACTCGGGGCTGGCGCCGGGCACCGAAGTGGGTACCGCCTACGACCCGATGCTGGCCAAGGTGATCGCGCACGGGCCGGACCGGGCGACCGCACTGCGCCGGCTGCGGGCCGCTCTCGCCGGGACCGTGGTGCTGGGCGTGGACACCAACACCGGGTTCCTGCGCCGTCTGCTCGCCCACCCCGCGGTGGCGGCGGGCGAGCTGGACACCGGGCTCATCGACCGGGACGCGGCGGGGCTGCTGGAGGCCGGTGTGCCCGACGAGGTGTACGAGGCGGCGGCGCTGCTGCGGCAGGAGTCGCTGGCCGCCGGGCCCGCGCGGGACGGCTGGACCGACCCGTTCTCGGTGCCCAGCGGCTGGCGCCTGGGCGGCGAGCCCGCCTGGACGGTGCACCACCTGCGGGTGCCGGGGCACGACCCGGTGACGGTGCGGGTTCGGGACGGTCAGGTGCGGATCGGGGACGCGCCGCCCGTGGCGGCCCGGGTGTCCGTGGACGGGGAGCGGGTGCTGCTGCACCGCGAGGGCACGGTCACCGCCTTCCACCACGCCGGTGAGTGGCTGGGCCGGGACGGCGACGTCTGGTGGGTGCGGCCGTACGACCCGGTGGCGGCGGCTCTGCGCGGTGCGGCGGCCGGTGCGGGGGGCGGCGCCCTGACGGCGCCGATGCCGGGCACGGTCACGGTGCTGAAGGTCGCCAAGGGTGACGAGGTCGTGGCCGGTCAGAGCCTGCTGGTAGTGGAGGCGATGAAGATGGAGCACGTGATCACCGCCCCGCACGACGGGACGGTCTCGGAGATCGACGTCACCGTGGGGGCGGCGGTGGCGATGGACCAGGTGCTGGCGGTGGTGACGCCTCTGGCAGCCGAGGCCGGGCCGCACGACGACGGATCCGGGGTCGGCGCCGGGAATCCCGTCGAGCCGGTCGGGGAGGGAGCATGACCGAGGCAGCGAAGGCGGCCCGGGCCGCGGTCGGGCGAGCCGGGGCCGACGCGGCCCGGTCCGGCCGACCGCAAGCCGGCGGCACCGGCACCGGCGAGGCCGGGGTCAGCGGCACCCGCACCGGCGAGGCAGGGGCCGGCGGCAGCCGCACCGGCGGGGCCGGGGCCGGTGGGCCTCAAGGGGGCGGAGCGCAGGGGGCCGGGGCGCGGGAGGGGGGCGGGCCGGTCGAGTCGGGGCTGCCGATGACCGTGCCCATGGACGGGCTGCCGGAGCGGGTGCGGATCCACGAGGTAGGGGCGCGCGACGGGCTGCAGAACGAGAAGGCGACCGTGCCGACCGAGGTGAAGGCCGAGTTCGTGCACCGGTTGGCCGACGCCGGACTGACCACGATCGAGGCGACCAGTTTCGTGCACCCCAAGTGGGTCCCGCAGTTGGCGGACGCCGGGGAGCTGATGCCGCTGCTGGCCGACCTCGCCGGGCGGCGGGACCCGCAAGTGCGGCTGCCGGTGCTGGTGCCCAATGAACGCGGCCTCGACCGCGCGCTGGAGATGGGCGTGCGGGAGATCGCGGTGTTCGGCAGCGCCACCGAGTCCTTCGCCCGGGCGAACCTGAACCGTACGGTCGACGAGTCGCTGGCGATGTTCGAGCCGGTGGTGTCCCGGGCGAAGGCGGCAGGTGCGCGAGTGCGGGGCTATCTGTCGATGTGCTTCGGCGACCCGTGGGAGGGCCCGGTCCCGGTCGGCCAAGCGGCGGCGGTGGCCCGCAGGCTGTACGAACTGGGCTGCGACGAGCTGAGCCTGGGCGACACCATCGGTGTGGCCACACCCGGCCATGTGGCGGCGCTCCTCGCGGAGTTGACCGGTGGTTCGACCGGTGGCGGGACCGCCGGGGAGGGCGGCGCCGTCCCGGTGGAGCGGATCGCGGTCCACTTCCACGACACCTACGGCCAGGCGCTGTCCAACACACTGGCCGCGCTGCGGCTCGGCGTCACCGTGGTGGACGCCTCGGCGGGCGGGCTCGGCGGGTGCCCGTACGCCAAGAGCGCCACCGGCAACCTCGCCACAGAAGACCTCGTCTGGATGCTGAACGGGCTGGGCATCCACACCGGGGTCGACATCGTCCGCCTCAGCGCCACAAGCGCCTGGATGGCGGAGCACCTGGGACGGCCGAGCCCGTCCCGTACCGTCCGCGCCCTGACCCACCAGGAGCAGTAGCCATGGCATTCGACCACCGACTGTCCGACGAGCACGAGGAGCTGCGGGCGACCGTGGCCCGGTTCGCGCAGGATGTCGTCGCCCCGAAGATCGGCGAGTTCTACGAGCAGGAGGAGTTCCCGTACGAGATCGTGCGGGAGATGGGGCGGATGGGGCTGTTCGGGCTGCCGTTCCCCGAGGAGTACGGCGGGATGGGCGGGGACTACTTCGCGCTGGGCCTGGCGCTGGAGGAGCTCGCCCGGGTGGACTCGTCGGTGGCGATCACCCTGGAGGCGGGGGTGTCGCTGGGCGCGATGCCGGTGTTCAGGTTCGGTACGGAGGAGCAGAAGCGGACCTGGCTGCCGAAGCTGTGCTCGGGGGAGATGCTGGGCGCGTTCGGGCTGACGGAGCCGGGGGGCGGTTCCGACGCCGGGGCCACCCGGACCACGGCCCGGTTGGACGAGGCGACCGGCGAGTGGGTCATCAACGGCACGAAGTGCTTCATCACCAATTCAGGTACCGACATCACCGGCCTGGTCACGGTGACGGCGGTGACCGGGCGGAAGGACGACGGAAGGCCGCTGATCTCGTCGATCATCGTGCCGGCCGGGACGCCCGGCTTCACCGTGTCGAAGAAGTACAGCAAGGTCGGGTGGAACGCCTCGGACACCCGCGAGCTGTCCTTCACCGACTGCCGGGTGCCGGCCGCGAACCTGCTGGGCGAGGAGGGCCGGGGGTACGCGCAGTTCCTGCGGATCCTGGACGAGGGGCGGATCGCGATCTCCGCGTTGGCGACCGGCCTGGCGCAGGGCTGCGTGGACCAGTCGGTGGAGTACGCGCGGACCCGGGAGGCCTTCGGCCGGCCGATCGGGGCGAATCAGGCGATCCAGTTCAAGCTGGCGGACATGGAGATGCGGGCGCACACGGCACGGCTGGCCTGGCGGGACGCGGCCTCGCGGCTGGTGCGGGGTGAGCCGTTCAAGAAGGAGGCGGCGCTGGCGAAGCTGTACTCGTCGGAGATCGCGGTGACGAACGCGCGGGAGGCCACCCAGATCCACGGCGGCTACGGGTTCATGAACGAGTACCCGGTGGCGCGGATGTGGCGGGACTCGAAGATCCTGGAGATCGGCGAGGGCACGAGCGAGGTCCAGCGGATGCTCATCGCACGGGAGTTGGGGGTGACGGCCTGAGGGGCGGGCCTCACCCGGCACCGGCGCCCCCGCCAGGACCCGCGCGCTGCCAGGGCCCGCGCCCCCGCCAGGACCCGCGGCCGGGCTGACGCCGGTGACCGCTCAGGGCCAGTCGACCTGCGGCGAGCGGTAGTAGTCGATGCCGGCGGCGGTCCAGCGCGGGGCCTGGGCCGCGAGCCGCACCCGGTAGGCGGCCCAGTCGTGGGTGGCCGCGGGGGACCAGCCGATCTCGGCGATCCCGGGCAGCCGCGGGAAGGTCATGTACTCCAGTTGCGGGGTCGTGGCGAGCGTCTCCGTCCACAGCGCCGCCTCGACGCCGTGGACGGCGCCCGCGGGCATGCCGGTCAGGTAGGTAGCCGGGTCCCAGTCGTAGGAGTCGCGCACCTCCACCGTGCCGGCCCAGGTCAGGCCCGGCACGGTGGCCGGGGTGTACTTCATGTCGAGGTACGCCTTGTTCGCCGGTGACATGATCACTCCGGTCCCGGCCCGGGCGGCGGCCACCACCTGGGCCTGGTCGCCGCCGGTGCCCCAGTACTGGGCGAGGGCGCCGGGCACGGGGTGGGCCGCGTCGATCTGGTGCCAGCCGATGACCTTCTTCCCGTACGATCCGGCGATCCGCTGGACCCGGTCGACGAAGGTCACGTAGTCGGCCCGGCTCGTGGCGTGGGCCTCGTCGCCGCCGATGTGCAGGTACGGGCCGGGGGTGAGGGCGGCCACCTCGCGCAGTACGTCGGACTCGAAGTCGTAGGTCCGTTCCAGGCCTACGCACAGGGAGCTGAAGCCCACCTTGGTGCCGGTGTAGAGCGGGGGCGCGACGCCGTCGCAGTTGAGGCCGGCGTACGAGGCCAGGGCCGCGTTGGTGTGGCCGGGGCCGTCGATCTCGGGGACGACGGTCAGGAAGCGGTCGGCGGCGTAGCGGACGACCTCGCGGTAGTCGGCTTGCGTCCAGTAGCCGCCGGGGCCGCCGCCGACCTCGATGGAGCCGCCGTAGGAGGCCAGCCGGGGCCAGGAGGCGATGGCGATACGCCAGCCCTGGTCGTCGGTGAGATGCAGGTGCAGGACGTCGAACTTGTACCGGGCCAGCTCGTCGATGTACCGCTCGACCTGCGCCACGGTCAGGAAGTGCCGGGCGAGGTCGAGCATCATGCCGCGGTAGGCGTACCGCGGCATGTCGGTGATGTCGGCGTCGGGCACGATCCAGGCCGCGTGCGCGACGGCCGTCCGGCTCTCGATCGCGGCCGGCAGGAGCTGGCGCAGGGTCTGCACGCCGTGGAAGAGCCCGGCGGCGGTACGGGCGGCGATGACGACGGACCGGGGGCCGGTACGCAGCCGGTAGCCCTCGTCGCCGAGCGGGCGGTCGCCGGTCAGCAGGGTGAGCACGATGCCTTGGGCTCTCCTCGCGCCCCGTCCCGCGCCAGTTGCCGTTGCCGCGCCCGTTGCCGTTCCGTCCGTTCCGGTTTCCGCGCCCGCACCCGCTCCCCTGCCCGTCTCGACCGGCAGGGCGTAGCCGGTGGCGGGCCGCAGCAGCCCGGCCGCGTATTCGGCGACGCGCCGGGCCCGCGCGTCACCGCCCGCCACGACGACGTGGCTGTCCGCCGTGAT
Organism: Streptomyces sp. HPF1205; assembly: GCF_020400825.1. GTDB lineage: Bacteria > Actinomycetota > Actinomycetes > Streptomycetales > Streptomycetaceae > Actinacidiphila. Next base: position 178,793 of record NZ_JAINVH010000001.1, on the reverse strand, counting down.
CCGGTACGCACCCCCGCCCGGCCGAACGGCCGCCGGGACGGGGATCACCCGGCCGGAGACGGTCCGGACCGCCGAGCCGCCCGTTCCCGAGGCGGAGCCGCCCGTTCCCGAGGCCGAGCCGCCCGAGCCGCCCGTACGCGTGGCCTGGGCAGAAGCCCGCGCCGCCACCGGGCCGCCCGCCACCGACGCCCCAGCCACCCGCGCCCCCGCGGCCGACGCACCCGCGGCCAGCATCACCGCGCACAGCAGCACCCGCGTCCGCGCCCCCCGCGGCACCCTCACCGACACCCCCCGCGGCACCCTCACCGGCGCACCCCGCCCGGCCCTCACCACCGCACCCCGCCCGGCCCTCGCCACCGCACCCCGCCCCATCCGCGGCAGCCTCAGGGCGTCCAGTCGTCTCATCCCCCGATGACATCGCCGCCCTACCGGCCGGTCAAGGTACGTACCCGCGGCCGGGCCGAGCCCACCCGTGCGCTGGACACGAATCACCCGTTCAGCCGAGGATATGCGGAGCTCCTGCCCGAAATCGGGCAGAATTCTTGCAAAGCAAAGATGATCACATCAGTATCAACGGGTGCTCGAACGCCGGACGACCTACGAAGACCTGATCGACCACTTGGTGCGTACCACGCCGCTCGGACGCGGCGAGGCAGGCCGGGTGGTCCTGGACGTCCTGGCGTACTTCGACGAGACGACCGAGGAGTTCGTCCGCCGCAGACACCGCGAGCTCCAGGGCAAGGGCCTGGTCAACGCGGAGATCTTCGAGCGGATCGGCGAGGAGCTGCCGCACCGGGCCGTGGCCCCGGCCACGCTCTCGCTGCGCCAGCTCCGCCGCATCGTCTACGGCTGAAGCGGCCGCCGGGCACATCTGACAGAAGTGAACGACCGAGAGGGACGGACGGCACATGTGCGGAATCGTCGGATACATCGGCAGGCGCGACGTGGCGCCCCTGCTGCTGGAGGGGCTGCAGCGGCTGGAGTACCGGGGCTACGACTCGGCGGGCGTCGTCATCACCGGGAAGTCCGGCGATCTGCGGACCGTCAAGGCCAAGGGCAGGGTCCGCGAGCTGGAGTCCCGCATCCCGAAGCGCTTCGCCGGCACCACCGGCATCGCGCACACCCGGTGGGCCACCCACGGCGCCCCGAGTGACGAGAACGCGCACCCGCACCTGGACGGCGAGGGCCGCGTGGCGGTCGTCCACAACGGCATCATCGACAACGCCTCCGAGCTGCGCGCCAAGCTCGTCGCCGACGGCGTGACCTTCGTCTCCGAGACCGACACCGAGGTGCTCGCCCACCTGATCGGCCGCTCCGAGGCCGAGACGCTGGAGCAGCGGGTCAGCGAGGCGCTGCGGGCGATCGAGGGCACGTACGGCATCGCGGTGCTGCACCAGGACTTCCCGGACCGGATCGTGGTGGCCCGCAACGGCTCGCCCGTGGTGCTGGGCATCGGCGAGAAGGAGATGTTCGTCGCCTCGGACGTGGCCGCGCTCGTCGCCCACACCCGCCAGGTGGTCACCCTCGCGGACGGCGAGATGGCCACGCTGAAGGCCGACGACTTCCGCACGTACACCCGTGAGGGCTCCAGCACGACGGCCACGCCGACCACGGTGGAGTGGGAGGCCGAGTCGTACGACATGGGCGGCCACGACACCTACATGCACAAGGAGATCGTCGAGCAGGTCGAGGCCGTGGACCGGGTGCTGCGCGGGCGCATCGACGACCGGTTCGCCACCGTGCACCTGGGCGGGCTCAACCTGGACGCCGGCGAGGCGCGGCGGGTGCGGCGGATCAAGATCCTCGGCTGCGGCACCAGCTATCACGCGGGGCAGATCGGCGCGCAGCTCATCGAGGAGCTGGCCCGTATCCCCGCGGACGCCGAGCCGGCCTCGGAGTTCCGCTACCGCAACCCGGTGGTGGACCCCGACACGCTGTACGTGGCGGTGTCGCAGTCCGGTGAGACCTACGACGTGCTCGCCGCCGTGCAGGAGCTCAAGCGCAAGGGTGCGCGGGTGCTGGGCGTGGTCAACGTGGTGGGCTCGGCGATCGCCCGCGAGGCGGACGGCGGCACGTACGTGCACGCCGGGCCCGAGGTGTGCGTGGTGTCCACCAAGTGCTTCACCAACACCGTGGTGGCCTTCGCGCTGCTGGCGCTGCACCTGGGCCGGATCCGGGACCTGTCGGTGGCCGACGGCCGGCGCATCATCGAGGGGCTGCGGCGACTGCCCGGCCAGATCGACGAGATCCTCAAGGGCGAGGCGGAGATCAAGAAGCTGGCCCAGGAGTTCGCGAACGCGAAGTCGATGCTGTTCATCGGCCGGGTGCGTGGCTACCCGGTGGCCCGCGAGGCGTCGCTGAAGCTCAAGGAGGTCTCGTACATCCACGCCGAGGCGTACCCGGCCAGTGAGCTCAAGCACGGGCCGCTCGCGCTGATCGAGCCGGCGATGCCGACGGTGGCGATCGTGCCGGACGACGACCTGCTGGAGAAGAACCGGGCCGCGATGGAGGAGATCAAGGCGCGCAGCGGCCGGATCCTCGCCGTCGCTCACCAGGAGCAGGAGAAGGCGGACCACACGATCGTGGTGCCGAAGAACGAGGACGAGCTCGACCCGATCCTCATGGGCATCCCGCTGCAGCTCTTCGCCTACCACACGGCCCTGGCGCTGGGCCGCGACATCGACAAGCCGCGGAACCTGGCGAAGTCGGTCACGGTCGAGTAGCCGCGGCTCGTACGCGCGTACGAGGGGGTCTCCGCCGATCGGTGGAGGCCCCTTTTGCTGCCGCCGGCTCGCCTATGGGACGACGACCACCGGGCGCTGGGCGCGGCGGGCCAGGCGGCCGGCCACCGAGCCGAAGATGCGGCCCGCCAGGCCGTGGGTGCCGCCGACGACGATGGCGTCCGCCTCGTACTCCCGGCCGACTTCCTCCAGCTCGTGGCAGATGTCGCCGCCCCGCTCCACCAGCACCCAGGAGATCTCGGCGAGGTGGTCGGCGCACGACAGCTCCAGGCCCAGTACCTCGGTGCGGTGGTCGGGCACGTCGACGAAGACGGGGGGCTCGCAGCCTGCCCAGACGGTGGCGGGCAGCCGGTTGGCGACGTGCACGATGATCAGCGACGAGTGGTTCCTGCGGGCCATCCCGATGGCGTACGACAGGGCCCGCTCGCTGGAGACGGAGCCGTCGAAGCCCACCACGACACCGTGGCGGAAGGCCGGGTCGCAGGCGTGCCGCGACGCGGGAGCCGGCTCGGGAACGGCCGCCGATTCGGCGAGCGGCCTGCCGTCGGCGGACTCGGGAAACTCATGACCGGCCATGATGCGGATTCTCGGCGAGGGCGGCGCTGGAGCGCCGAGCAGCGGACACGAATGTTGAGGCGGAGCGGGCCGGCAGCGCCGCCGGTTTCGGCCGGTTCGCCACTTCCCGTCCCACCTCCTCCAGAGTACGGCCGTTAAGTCCGCCTGCACAGACCGGACGGGGCCTTCACAGGCTGTCGTACCCCGAGTTCCCTGGAGAATGCCGGAGTGCGGCCGTCAGCGCAACGCCATCACGCCAACCCGTGTCTTCCCGCCAACGCAGAGCACGGCCCGGCGCACGGGCGCACACCGGGGGCGCACCGGTCGCACGCCGTCGATCAGGCACTCAGCGCCCCGGCCGGCGGCCACTGAACGCCTTTAGCGCGCACGCGCGTTCCGAACGGCGATTTTCGGCCAACTTCTGCGCGCCGGGCGGCCGTTGGCCCGGGCGCCGGCTAACACGTCCCCCACCTGCGGTTCTACGATGCGCGGTGACGCGGAAGGTGGTTTCCGGGGCCCAAGTGACGGGAGGCGCACTTCCCAGCGGGCCCGCAGAGTGAAACGCTTCGTGATCGAATGCTTTACGCCACGTTGTCTTGTCGACTTAGCGTCAGATGGTGAACTTGTCACGAACGCCCCACCTGACACAGTAGATTTGATCATGGTGGCCTCACGGGGGAGTACGTGCAGAACCGAGAGGACGACGCGTCGATTCGAGGGGGGCTTGAGCTCCATGAGCCAGGAGTCCAGTTCCGCAACGGCGACGGACATTCCGTCGCAAGCACCATCGGCATCGCCTCGCGCCATCCGCAAACTCTCCGCGCGACGCCGACCGGAAGTGGTCGCGGTGCTGCTCTTCAGTGGTGGCCCGATCTTCGAGAGCTCCATACCGCTGTCCGTCTTCGGCATCGACCGGCAGGACGCGGGCGTGCCGCGCTACCGGCTGCTGGTGTGCGCCGGTGAGGACGGACCGCTGCGCACCACCGGCGGCCTGGAGCTGAGCGCCCCCTACGGCCTGGAGGCGCTGTCCAGGGCCGGCACGGTGGTCGTGCCCACCTGGCGTTCGATATCCCAGGCGCCGCCGCCCGAGGCGCTCGACGCGATCCGCCGCGCCCACGAGGAGGGCGCCCGCATCATCGGCCTGTGCACCGGCGCCTTCGTACTGGCCGCCGCCGGCCTGCTGGACGGACGGCCGGCCACCACCCACTGGATGTACGCGCCCACGCTCGCCAAGCGCTACCCGTCGGTCCACGTGGACCCGCGGGAGCTGTTCGTCGACGACGGGGACGTGCTGACCTCGGCGGGCACCGCCGCGGGCATCGACCTGTGCCTGCACGTGGTGCGGACCGACCACGGCGCGGAGGCCGCCGCGGCGCTCGCACGGCGGCTGGTGGTCCCGCCCCGCCGCTCGGACTGGCAGGCGCCGGGCCAGCGGCACCTGGACCGCTCTTTACCCGAGGAGATCGGCTCCGACCCGCTGGCCGAGGTCGTCGCCTGGGCGCTGGAGCACCTCCACGAGCAGTTCGACGTGGAGGCGCTGGCCGCGCGCGCGTACATGAGCAGGCGGACCTTCGACCGGCGGTTCCGGTCGCTGACCGGCAGCGCTCCGCTGCAGTGGCTGATCACCCAGCGGGTGCTGCAGGCCCAGCGGCTGCTGGAGACCTCGGACTACTCGGTGGACGAGGTCGCGGGGCGGTGCGGGTTCCGCTCGCCGGTCGCCCTGCGCGGGCACTTCCGGCGGCAGCTGGGGTCCTCGCCCGCCTCGTACCGGGCCGCCTACCGGGCGCGCAGGCCGCAGGACGACCCACAGGACCGTGACCGGGAACGGGAGCGGGAACGGCCCGCTCCGGGCCCCGAGCTGCCCGCGCTGCGCCGGGGCCCGGTGTCGGCCGTCCTGGCCGCGCCCGCGAAGCAGGACCCGGACGGATACGCCACGCACACCGCGCACACCGCACCCCGGGTGCCGGAGCAAGGCCTGCGGCCGGACCGGGCCGAGCGGGGCCCGGACCGCGGACCCGAGCGGGGCGACGGCACGGAGGGGCCGCCGCGCGGCAGGCTGCGCGCCGGACGCGGTCTGGGCGCCGCTCTGCCCGGACCACGGGACCGCCCCGTAGGGTGAGACACATGAACGACCGGATGGTGTGGATCGACTGCGAGATGACCGGGCTGTCGCTGGCGCACGACGCGCTGATCGAGGTGGCCGCCCTCGTCACCGACTCCGAGCTGAACGTCCTCGGTGAGGGGGTGGACATCGTGATCCGCCCCCCCGCCGGGGCGCTGGAGTCGATGCCGCAGATCGTCAGGGAGATGCACACCGCCTCCGGGCTGCTGGAGGAGCTGGCCGGCGGGGTGGCGCTGGCCGAGGCGGAGGAGCTGGTGCTCGACTACGTGCGCGCCCACGTGTCGGAGCCGCGCAAGGCACCGCTGTGCGGTAACTCGGTCTCCACCGACCGCGGCTTCCTCGCGCGTGACATGCCCACACTGGAGCAGCACCTGCACTACCGGATCGTGGACGTGTCCTCGATCAAGGAGCTGGCCCGGCGCTGGTACCCGCGGGCGTACTACAACAGCCCGGAGAAGAACGGCAACCACCGGGCCCTGGCCGACATCCGCGAGTCCATCGCGGAGCTGCGCTACTACCGCGAGGCGGTCTTCGTCCCCTCCCCCGGCCCGGACACCGACACCGCCCGCGCGATCGCCGCCAAGCACGTCCTGCCGGCCGGCTGAACGGCCCGTCCCGCCGCCGCCCCGGACCGTCCTGCCGGCTCCCCGGCAGCTCCCCGGCAGCTCCCCGGCGGCTCCCTGTGCGCTCCCCGGCGGCTCTCCGCCGACGCCCGGCCGCCGCCCCGTAAAGCCGGGCGCGACCACCCCTCCCCACCCTGTACACTTTTCCAGGCGACGCCACCACGGCCCCTGCGGGCGGGAAAGCGTCGCTGATGGTGGGTGTAGCTCAGCTGGTAGAGCACCTGGTTGTGGTCCAGGATGTCGCGGGTTCGAGTCCCGTCACTCACCCCAAAGGATCAAGGCCCGGCCTGCGGAAGCAGGGCGGGCCTTCGTCGTCTCCGCGCCCCGGGAAGAGCGGGCGGGTGTCCACGCGGAAACGCACCACGGGCCCGCCCCCCGCACTCTCCGTGAGGGGCGGGCCCCGGTGCCGGTCCGGGTGACGGGGCCGGCGGGCCGGGGCCTGTCAGGACGCCCGGGTCATCTCCCGCCGCCCCCGCACCCGGGGGTCGGTCAGCGGCTCACGAGTTGAACAGGAGCGCGTACGCCCCCATCGCCATCGCGATGTCCGCCTGGGCCCAGAAGCGGTGGTACGTGAAGGACGGCACCGTGCCGCCGTTCAGGTAGGCCTGCACCTTGGACCAGTTGGGGTCGTTCTTGTACCAGGAGCGCAGCTCCAGGAAGGTCGAGCTGGAGTTGATCTTGTCGCCGTCGGGCATCGTGCCGTTGAACGTGGACGGGACGTAGACCGGGTCGTTGAACCGGCTGTAGTCCTTGCGCGTCTCGGGCGTCGCGATGCCCAGCGGGTCCTGGTAGTTCTTCCACATGCCGTCCAGCAGCGCCTTGGCCGTGCTCTGCGCCGCGGTGTCACCGGACTTGGCGGCGTAGTAGGCCAGCGTCTTGGCCAGGGAGGCCGCGACGCCCAGGTCGGTGCCGTACGCGGAGACCGTCACGTGCAGGCCGGCGTTGGTGCCGGGGCTGGACGGGTTCCAGGTGTCGGGCTGACCGGTCCACTGCAGGTCGGACGGGATCTGGAAGGTGCCGTCCGCGTTGATGGTGGTCTGCGAGATGGCCCACTTCACCCACTTGGCCAGGATGGCCTTCGCGGTGGCGTTCCCGGTCTGCTGGTAGTACTCGGCCAGGCGCTCCATCGACCACGTCTGCATGCCGAACCACTGGTTCGACGGCGGGTCGTGGTAGACGGGCTCCCAGTCGTACGCCATGCCGTAGAAGGTGGAGTCACCGGACGGGGGCTGCGCGTACGCGCCGTCCCAGCTGTTGGTGGCACCGCCGGCGATGGCGCCCTCGCTGGACTGCAGCCACTGGTAGAACTCCAGCTGGCGCTGCAGGCTCGTGGTCCAGTCCGTCTTGCCCGTGGCCGACTTCGGCGCCATCGCCGGGTCGGTGGTCAGGGCGTAGGCGGCCAGCGGGTTCTGGTAGCCGAAGTGCGCGGCGCTGTCACCGATGCGCCAGGCCCAGCCGCCGGAAGTGGCGGACGAGCCGCCCCAGGCGTAGTACCAGGACAGCAGGTAGTGCTCGCTGTCCTTGCCGGTGCCCGCCGCGCAGGACGTCGGGCTGGTGCAGTTCCCGATCTTCTTGAAGTACTTGTCGAAGAAGGAGTACCGCAGGTAGTCGCCCATCTTGCCGGCCTTGGCGACGGTGGCGGACACGTCCGACTCCTTGCCCTGCGCCTTGGCCCAGGTGTCCGCCCAGTAGGCGGCCTGGATCGCGCGCGCGTCGGCGTCGGGTGCGTCGGTGTACTTCCACTGCTTGGAGTAGCTGGAGTCCCCGGTGAACAGGTCCAGGTAGCCGTTGGTGCCGCCGAACTTGAAGGCGTCGCAGGTCGGCTGCGGCACGGTCTCCCACACCGACTCCTGCGAGCCGCGCTGGAAGGTGTTGATGTACGACGGGCCGCTGCCGGAGCCGGTCTCGCAGCCGCCGCCGGGCGTGTCACCGTAGCCGTAGATGTTGTCGACGTCCTCCAGCCAGTGCATGCCGTAGATGTCGTCGGTCCCGTAGGCGGCCTTCAGTTCGGCCGCGATCGGGTCGACGCCCACCGGCACGCTGGAGTCGAGCTTCGACGGGTAGTCCGACGGCAGCGGGTGCTCCGGCGCGTAGGTGGCCGGCTTGCTCGCGTTGTAGAAGCTGTTCGTCGGCTGGTCGGCGTGCTGGGGGATCATGTACTTCTCCATGGTCGCCCACGCCGCGTTGAACTTGCTCCAGTCACCGCTGACCTGGCCGTACATCGCCTGCAGCCAGATCATGTACGAGTACGCCTCGGACGTCGTCTCGTGCCCGTAGTCCGGCGCCTCCACGATCAGCGTCTCCACCGAGTGGTAGGGGATGCCGTCCTTGGAGAAGTAGCCGTTGGCCGGGTCGGTGATCTTGTTGTACAGGGTCAGGAAGCGCTGGTCGTAGTCGCTCGCCGCGCCGATCTCGGTGGCCGTGACGTCCACCTCGGAGTAGCCGGTGGCGTTCACCGAGAAGGTGGCCGCGCCGGTGCCGGAGGAGTCGGCCGCGAGGGTGACGTTCTGCGCGGTGCTCCAGTTCGACGAGGTGAAGGTCAGTACGGCCCCGCCCGACACGGACAGTCCGGTGTTGCCCGACTTGCGGGCCACCGCCACCGTCACGTTGCCGCTGGGCGCGCTGGACAGCTTCACCCCGAAGGTGCCGGTCTTGCCCTGCTGCACCGTCAAGGTGGAGGGCGAGACGACCAGCGAGGGTCCTGAGGCGACGTGGATGCCCACCGGGGTCGACTCGGCCGAGGCGCCCAGGCTGTCGTACGCCTTGGCGTAGACCGAGTAGTCACCCGCGGCGACGGCCGGCCAGTCGAAGGAGTACGGGGCCGTGGTGTCCGTGGCCAGCAAGGTGTCGTTGCTGTAGAACTCCACCTTGGTGATCGTCGCGCTGTCCGCGGCGACGGCGGTGGCGGCCAGCGGGATCGTGGCTCCCGCCGAGTACGTGGCGCCCGCCGCCGGGCTGGTCAGGACCGGCAGCGGCGGCTGATGAGCGCCCCCGCAGACCGTACCGTTCACGGAGAAACTGGTCGGAGCGGTGTTGCTGCCGCTGTAGTTGAAATTGGCACTCGTGGTGACGTTGCCGCCCGCCGCGATTGTCTTGTTCCAGTCGAGCGACTTGACAGTGACGTTCTTCCCGGACTGCGACCAGGTGCCGTTCCAGCCGCTCTGGAGCGTCTGGTTGCCGGTGTACGAGTACGTGAGCGTCCATCCGTCGATCGCGGAGGAGCCCAGGTTGGTGATCTTGGCGTTGGCGGTGAAGCCGGAGCCCCAGTCGTTGGTCGAGTAGTCCACGCTGCACTGCAGGGTGTCAGCGTGCGCCACGGAGCCGCCGCCGGCCGCCGTCATGGCGAGCGGGATCGCGAGGGCCGCGGCAAGTGCCGTCGCCAGCCTCCGTGTCCGCTTCCTGAACGGTCTTCCTCTGGGCATGCGAGACGTCCTCCTCGCGGTTCGGTGTGGGGGGATGTGGGGGGATGATGTGGAGCTGGACCAGTGGGAGCGCTCCCACCATCGGTTGCTTGACGATGGGGTGTCAAGAGTCGAAGGGAAACCCCGTGTTCACGAGGGCGTTGCCGGACCCACTGTTAGACCTCTTTACATCACCCCTACCGGTACGGCCCACTTGGCGCTAAGGTTCGCCGCGGACCAGTGGGAGCGCGTCCACACCCGTCCTCTCCCCCACACCGAGGATTCGCACATGCGACGACCAACGCGCGCCGCGGCGGTATCGGTTGCCGCGGTGACGACCGCGGCGGCCGCGGCCGCCCTTGTGCCGACCCTGGCCGCGGGTTCCGCGTCGGGCGCGGCTCCCGCCTGCGCGGTCGTCTACTCGGTCGCCAACCAGTGGGACGGCGGATTCCAGGGGAACGTGGTCGTCACCAACAACGCGGCCCCCACAACGAGTTGGAAGCTGACCTTCGACTTCCCCGGCGGCCAGAAGGTCGCCCAGGGCTGGAACGGCACCTGGACGCAGTCGGGGACGACCGTCACCGCGAGCAGCATGTCCTACAACGGCGCGCTGGCCACCGGCGCCAGTGTCAGCGCGGGCTTCCTGGCCGATTGGTCCGGCAGCAACCCGGCGCCGACCTCGTTCGCGCTCAACGGCACCCTCTGCAACACCGACGGGACCACCCCGCCGACCACACCCCCGACGACACCGCCCACCACGCCCCCCACGACACCGCCGGGCGGCGGTGACAGCGCCCCGCCCGAGCTGCACGTGTCGGGCAACCGGCTGGTGGACTCCACCGGCAAGCAGGTGGTGCTGCACGGCGTGAACCGCTCGGGCTCGGAGTTCATGTGCGCGCAGGGGCGCGGCATCTTCGACGGGCCGGTGGACGACACCGCCATCAACGCCATCCGGAGCTGGAAGGGCGTCAACGCGGTCCGCGTCCCGCTCAACGAGGACTGCTGGGAGGGGCTGTCCTACGTGCCGGCGGCCGACGCGGGAGCCAACTACGTCTCCGCGATCAGCGGCTTCGTCGACCGCCTGGTCGCGCACGGCATCACGCCGATCCTCGAACTGCACTGGACGCACGGCACCTACACCGGCAATTCGACGGGCTGCCCGGACGTGAACGCGACCTGCCAGAAGCCGATGCCGGACGCCCAGTACGCGATCCCGTTCTGGAAGAGCGTGGCGAGCACCTTCAAGTCCGAGCCGTCCGTGGTCTTCGAGATGTTCAACGAGCCCTTCCCGGACCGGGCCGCCGCCACCGCCGACCAGGCGTGGACCTGCTGGCGCGACGGCGGCACCTGCCCGGGCATCGGCTACCGGGTGGCCGGCATGCAGTCGCTGGTCGACGCGGTGCGCGGTACGGGGGCGCGGAACGTCATCCTGCTCGGCGGCGTCGCGTACTCCAACGACCTGACCGGCTGGCTGACGCACGAGCCGACCGACCCGGCCGGCAACCTGGGCGCGGTCGTACACGTATACAATTTCAACTCCTGTTCCTCGGCGTCCTGCTGGGACTCCCAACTGGCGCCGGTCGCCGCGCGGGTCCCGCTGGTGTCCACGGAACTCGGCGAGAGCGACTGCGGGCACTCCTTCATCGACCAGTACATGGCGTGGCTGGACGCCCATGACCTGTCCTACCTCGGCTGGACCTGGAACACCTGGGACTGCTCCTCCGGGCCGTCCCTGATCTCCGCCTACGACGGCACCCCGACCTCCTACGGGATCGGGCTGCGGGACCACCTGGCGGCGCTGGGCTGACGTCCGGCCCCACGAGCGGGGCGGTCCCGTGCATGGATGGCGTGCACGGGGCCGCCCCTCACCATGTCCGGCACGCGGGACGCCACCCGGTACGGGGAGGACGGGCGTACGGGGAAGTACGGGAGGAGCCGGCGGCCGGCCGCATGGCCGGCGCGTGACGGGCAAGGCTTCGCGTATGCCGGAACTGCCCGATGTCGAGGGGTTCCGCCGGACACTGGACGGCGTGGCCGGGCGGCGGATCGCGCGTGTCGACGTGGCGGACGCCGGGGTGCTGCGCGGGATCACGGCCCGGGCCTTCGCCCGGCGGCTGAAGGGGCGCCGCCTCGGGCACCCGTACCGCCACGGCAAGTGGCTGGTCGCGCCGACCGCCCAGGACGGCCGGGACCGGGAGGCGGGCGTCGGTGGGGTCCGGGTCGTGATGCTGCACTTCGGGATGACCGGCGGCCTGCTGACCTGCCCGGCCGGGCGGGAGCGGCATCCGCACGACCGGGTGGTCCTCGTCATGGAGGACGGGAGCGAGCTGCGCTACCGCGACCAGCGCAAGCTGCAGGGCATCCGGCTGGTCGACGAGGAGACGGCCGAGCGGACGCTGGCGCGGCTCGGGCCCGACGCCATGAGCGTCGGCGAGGACGAGTTCGAGGACGTGCTGGCGGGGCGGCGCGGGCGGGTCAAGGCCGTCCTGATCGACCAGTCGGCCGTCGCCGGGCTGGGCAACCTGCTGGCCGACGAGATCCTGTGGCGGGCCCGTGTGAACCCCGCGCGCCCGGCCCGCGAGGTGACCGCCCGCGAGGGCCACCGGATGCACGGCGAGATGCGCCGGGTGCTGCGCTCGGCGGCGCGGGCCGGCCGGGTCCCCGACCGCCCGGGCTGGCTGACCGGCCACCGGGACCGGCCCGAGCCGGACTGCCCGCGCTGCGGGACCGCGCTGCGCGGCGGGCGCATCGCCGGGCGGCACACGATGTGGTGCCCGCACTGCCAGCCGGACGGGAAGGACGGGCGGGACGGCGCCCTCGGGCCGGGCGGGAAGGACGGGAGACAGCCGCGCCGGCTCCTCACGCCTCCGGGGCGGCCTCCTGCACACCCTCCGCGAACTCCCACCACGACAGCGGCAGCCAGTCGCCCTCGACGAACGCGTCCACGCTGGAGCCGCGGCCGGTGACGGCGACCGGCGTACCCGGCGGATAAACCGTGCCGGAAAGGCCGGGCACCGGGACGAGAAGGGTTCCGCGGCGGGATGTCACGTCATTCACCTCGTTCACGAGAACACGGGGCCGGGGCCGGGGCGGCGATAAAAGGATGAAGGTTGAAGGTGTCGCGCCAGCCTATCCGAGTTGTCGGGAAAATAACCCGGGTGGAGCATGAGAAGTGGGTCACGTGGGGGCGAACGAAGATCGGAGGACAGGATGAGGGCCGTCGTCTACAAGGGACCGTTCGAGGTGAGTGTCGAGGACGTCGGGAAACCCGCCCTCCAGCATCCGAACGACGTCGTCGTCCGTGTCACGTCCACCGCGATCTGCGGTTCCGACCTGCACATGTACGAGGGGCGGACGGGCGCCGAGCCCGGCATCGTCTTCGGCCACGAGAACATGGGGATCATCGAGGAGACCGGGCAGGGGGTCACCTCGCTGAAGAAGGGTGACCGCGTGGTGATGCCCTTCAACGTCGCCTGCGGATTCTGCAAGAACTGCGTGGACGGCTACACGGGATTCTGCCTCACGGTGAATCCGGGATTCGCCGGCGGTGCCTACGGATATGTGTCGATGGGGCCGTGGCCCGGTGGCCAGGCCGAGTATCTGCGGGTACCCTACGCCGACTTCAACTGCCTGAAGCTGCCGGAGGGCACCGAGCACGAGACCGATTTCATTCTGCTCGCCGACATCTTCCCGACCGGCTACCACGGCTGCGAACTGGCCGGGGTCTCGCCGGGCGACAGCGTCGCGGTGTACGGGGGCGGCCCGGTCGGGCTGATGGCCGCGTACTCGGCGCTGCTGCGCGGCGCCAAGCAGGTGTTCGTGGTGGACCGGGTGGCCGAGCGGCTGGCCAAGGCACGCGAGATCGGGGCGGTCCCGATCGACTTCTCCCAGGGCGACCCGGTGCGGCAGATCAAGGACCGGACCGGCGGCGAGGGCACGGACAAGGGCGTCGACGCCGTGGGCTACCAGGCCCAGGCCCAGTCGGCCGACCGCGAGGAGCCGGCCACCGTGCTCAACTCGCTGATCGAGACGGTACGGCCGACCGGCGCGCTCGGCATACCCGGCCTTTACGTGCCGCGCGACCCGGGCGGCCCCGACGAACAGGCCAAGCAGGGCATGCTCGGCGTCGCGATCGGCCGCCTCTTCGAGAAGGGCCTGCGGCTGGGCACCGGCCAGTGCAACGTCAAGCGCTACAACCGGCGGCTGCGCGACATGATCATCGAGGGCCGCGCGAAGCCGGGCTTCGTGGTCTCCCACGAGCTGCCGCTGGAGCAGGCACCGTCCGCGTACGACAAGTTCGACAAGCGGATCGAGGGCTACACCAAGGTGGTGCTGCACCCGGGCACGTGAGTACGCCCCGGGCTCGCCGCCCACGCTGCGGCGCCGGTGCCCGCGTCCGCCCGGCGGACGCGGGCACCGGCACGCCCGGGCCGCATTACACCGAGTCGCGCTGGACCAGCTCGGTCGCGAGGACCACGTGCCGCCGCACCGAGGCGCGTTCGGCGATCTCCTCCAGCAGGACGCGGGCCATGGTGCGGCCCATCTCCTCGGTGGGCTGGCGCACGGAGGAGAGGGCGGGGTCCATGTGGCGGGCGATGGCGGAGTCCTCGAAGCCGACCAGGGCGACGTCGCCCGGCACGCGGCGGCCGTACTCGCGCAGCACCGCGCGGGCGCCGGCGGCCATCAGGTCGGAGGCGGCGAAGACGGCGTCGATGCCGGGCTCGCGGTCGAGCAGTTCGCGCATGGCCCGCCGGCCGCCCTCCTCGGTGAAGTCGGCGTGCGCGACGAGGCTCTCGCGGGGGACGAGGCCGGCGTCCCGGACGGCCTGCCGGTAGCCGTCGAGGCGGCAGCGGGCCACGTACATGTCGGGCGGGCCGGTGATCGTGGCGACCTGGCGGCGGCCCCGGTCCAGCAGGTGCGCGACGGCCGCCCGCGCGCCGCCGACGTTGTCGGCGTCCACGTAGCTCACCGACTCCAGGTCGGAGCGGCGGCCGTTGAGCACGGCGGGCATGTCGAGCTGCTCCAGCAGGTCGGGCAGCGGGTCGTCCTCGTGGACGGACACCAGCAGCACGCCGTCCACCCGGTGGGCGGACAGGTACTGGGCGAAGCGGGCCCGCTCCTTGGGCGTGCGGATCAGTGTGAGCAGGAGCTGCATGTCGGTGTCGGCCAGCTCCGCGCCGATGCCCCGGATGATGTCGGAGAAGTACGGCTCGGCGAACAGCCGGGTCTCCGGCTCCGGGATGACCAGGGCGATCGCGTCGGTGCGGTTGCCGGCCAGCGCCCGGGCCGCCCGGTTGGGAACGTAGCCGAGTTCGGCGATGGCCGCCTCGACCGCGGCCTTGGCCCGGTCGCTGACGCGGGGGGACCCGTTGATGACACGCGAGACCGTACCGCGTCCGACTCCGGCGCGTACGGCCACCTCCTCCAAGGTGGGCCGCCCGCTGTGCCGACCGTTCATGGCCACTGCCGCCTCCTGACTTCACTTCGCGCCACCTTAGCGCTCGGCTGGACCGTCGGTGAGAGCCGCGTGAGAGCGCTCCCACAGCATCCGGCCTCGGAGGTTGCCTTTGTTCAAGAGTTGATCGCCCGTCGCCGCCGGACACGTTCCGGCAACGAAATGGACTTCACATCTTGACACTGACCCCTCCGAGGCGTGAATGTTCCGGAAAGCCTAAGTGGGAGCGCTCCCACACCGCACCTTCCCGGGGAACTTTCGCAACACCCCCACGCTCATGACCCACCCTGACAAGGAGAGTGGAATGCGCATTTCCGGCAGAACCCGCAAGACCGCTGTCATCGCGGTCGCGGGTCTCGCGACCTGCGCGGTCCTGATCACAGGCTGCAGTAGCAGCAGCAACGACAAGAAGGACAACGGCAGCAGCGGCAGCTCCAACGAGAAGATCACCCTGCACGTCGGTGACTTCGGGTCGTTCGGCTACGACGACAAGACCGGCGCCAAGCTGTACGCCGAGTACCACAAGCTGCACCCCAACATCACTGTGGTCGAGGACGCCACCTCCGACGGTCAGCAGTACTGGGACACCCTCAAGCTCCACCTCTCGCAGAACAGCGGCCTCGACGACATCCAGGCGATCGAGGTCGGCTACATCGCCGAGGCGATCCAGCCCAACATCGCGAGCAAGCTGGTGGACTTCAGCAAGGTCTCCGGCGTCAACGTCAACGACTGGGTGAGCTACAAGGAGAAGCAGGCCACCACGTCGGACGGCAAGGTGATCGGCCTGGGCACGGACATCGGCCCGACCGCCATCTGCTACCGCAAGGACATGTTCCAGCAGGCCGGCCTGCCCTCCGACCGTGACGCGGTCGCGCGCCTGTGGGCCGGCGACTGGCAGAAGTTCGTCGACGTCGGCAAGCAGTTCAAGCAGAAGGCCCCGCACGGCGTGGCGTTCACCGACTCCGGCAGCGGCCTGTTCAACGCGGTGCTGGCCAGCCAGCCCACGCAGTACAGCGACGCCAGCGGCAAGCTGGTCTACGACACCAGCGCCGGCGTGCAGACCGCCTGGGACCTGTCGACCGAGGCGGTGCAGGAGGGCCTGACGGCCAAGCTGCGTCAGTTCAACAGCGACAACAGCTGGAACGCGGCCTTCAAGACGTCGAAGTTCGCCACCGTGGCGTGCCCGAGCTGGATGGTCGGCATCGTCTCCACCAACTCCGGCCCGGCGCTGAAGGGCAAGTGGGACATCGCCGCTCCGCCGCAGGCCGGCAACTGGGGCGGTTCGTTCCTGTCCGTGCCCGCCAGCGGCAAGCACGTCAAGGAGGCCGAGGCGCTGGCGGAGTGGCTGACCGCTCCCGCGCAGCAGGTCAAGGTCTTCCAGAAGTTCGGCAACCTGCCGTCCACCAAGGCGGGCCTGAACGACCCGGCAGTGCTGAACGCCACGAACGACTACTTCCCCGGCACCCCCGTCGGCAAGATCTTCGCCGGTGCCGCCGCCGGCGTGCAGCCCGCGCCGATCGGCCCGAATGACGGCCAGGTCAAGACGTTCATCACCGACAACGGCATCCTCGACATGGAGCAGCACGGCACGTCGAAGGACAAGGCCTGGGCGAACGTGAAGGCCCTGGTCAAGGACAAGATCTCCGACTAGCACACCGCCACCTGCGGGACCGCCCGGCAGTGACTCCCACCTGCCGGGCGGTCCGTACACCCCGACCGGAAGGACGCCCTCGTGGCCACCTCCGTAAGGGCTACTGCCGATGGCTACCCGCCGAAGGCCAGTACCGCCCCCACCTCCCCGCCGGACCCCGGACCTCCCCCGAGCTGGCGAACCAAGCTCTACAGGTTCGACACCAAGGCGTCCCCCTACGCCTACATCGCGCCCTTCTTCCTGATCTTCGCGGCCTTCGGGCTGTTCCCGCTGATCTACACCGGCTGGATCTCCCTGCACCAGGCCGAACTGGGCGCCCCTTCGCACTGGGTGGGTTTCAAGAACTACACCCGGCTGTGGGACAGCACCTTCTTCTGGAACGCGCTGCGCAACACCTTCACGCTGGGCGTGATCTCCACCGTCCCGCAGCTCATGATGGCGCTGGGCCTGGCCCACCTGCTCAACTACAAGATGCGCGCCCGCGGCTTCTTCCGCGTCGCCATCCTCGCCCCGTACGCGACCTCGATCGCCGCCGCGTCCCTGGTCTTCGTACAGCTGTTCAACCCCGACTACGGCATCGCCAACCAGCTGCTGGGCCACGTCGGGGTGCACCACATCGACTGGGAGAGCTCCAAGTGGCCGGCGCAGATCGCCATCTCGGCGATCGTCACCTGGCGCTGGACCGGCTACAACGCCCTGATCTACCTGGCCGCCATGCAGGCGGTGCCGGGCGACCTGTACGAGGCGGCGGCGCTGGACGGCGCCTCCCGCTGGCGCCAGTTCCTCAGCGTCACCATCCCGTCCATCCGGCCGACCATCTTCTTCACCATCATCGTGTCGACCATCGGCGCCACCCAGCTGTTCGGTGAACCGCTGCTCTACGGCGGCGGCGTCGGCGTGAGCGGTGGATCGGCCCACCAGTACCAGACGCTGAGCCTCTACATGTACGAGAAGGGCTGGAACAACAACGAGCTCGGCCAGGCGTCCGCCGTGGCCTGGGTGATGCTGCTCATCCTGCTGCTCATCGGTGCGATCCAGTTGTTCGTGATGCGGCTCAACCGCCGGAAGGTAGGGGGCTGACCCCATGGCACAACTCACCGACACCTCCCGGGCGGTGCCCGGCCCCCGGCACTCCGCGGCGGGCAAGCGCCGCGGCCGGCGCAGGTTCGGCGCCGACGGTGCCGGCAAGCAGCAGAACGCGGGCCCGATCGCGTACATCATCCTGTCCTTCGCGGCCCTGCTGTCGCTGTTCCCGCTGTACTGGACGGTGGTCGCGGCGTCCCGGACGGACACCGAGATCGTCACCCCGCCCACCCCGCTGCTGCCCGGCAGCCACCTGATCGACAACCTGAAGATCGTCTGGGACCAGGTCGACATGACCAAGGCCCTGATCAACTCCACGATCGTGGCCGGAACCGTCGCCCTGAGCACGGTGCTGTTCGCGACGCTGGCCGGGTTCGCCTTCGCCAAGCTGGAGTTCAAGGGCCGCAACGCGCTGCTGACCGTCGTGGTGGCGACCATGACCATCCCGCCCCAGCTGAGCGTCATCCCGCTGTACCAGATCATCACCAACGTGCACTGGGTCGGGCACATCCAGGCGGTGATCCTGCCGTCGCTGGTGGCCGCGTTCGGCGTGTTCTTCATGCGGCAGTTCCTGTCCGAGGCACTGCCCATCGAACTGATCGAGGCGGCCCGGGTGGACGGGGCGAACAGCCTGCGGATCATCTGGAGCGTGGTGTTCCCCATCGCCCGGCCGGCCATGGCGGTGCTCGGGATGCTCGTGTTCGTGCAGTCCTGGAACGACTTCTTCTGGCCCTTCATCGCGCTCAGCCAGCAGAACCCGACGGTCCAGGTCGCCCTGGCCGGACTCGGCAACGGCAACCACGCCGTGGACCACGCGATCGTGGTCACCGGCTGCCTCGTCGCCACCCTGCCGCTGCTGCTGGTGTTCGTTGTGCTCGGCAAGCAGATCGTCGGCGGGATCACCGCGGGAGCCGTCAAGAGCTGACCCGCCGGCCCGGCACCGTATCCCCGCATGCCCCTGTTGCCTTCCTGATGCATGAGTTGGAGTCCTTGTGACAGCCGTCCAGTCCGAGAGTGCAGAAACCTCGCGCTCGCTCCGTTTTCCACCCGGGTTCCTCTGGGGGGCGGCGACCGCCGCCTACCAGATCGAGGGTGCCGCAGCCGAGGACGGCCGCACCCCATCGATCTGGGACACGTTCAGCCATACCCCCGGCCGGGTGCTGAACGGGGACACCGGCGACATCGCGGCCGACCATTACCACCGGTACCGGGACGATGTCGCCCTCATGAGTGACCTCAACCTGGGGGCGTATCGTTTCTCCGTCTCCTGGTCCCGGGTGCAGCCCACCGGACGCGGACCGGCCGTGCAGCGCGGACTGGACTTCTACCGCAAGCTGACCGACGAGCTCATGGAGCGCGGCATCACCCCGCTGGTCACCCTGTACCACTGGGACCTGCCGCAGGAGCTGGAGGACAGCGGCGGCTGGACGGTACGGGACACCGCCGAGCGGTTCGCCGACTACGCGGAGATCGTGGCCGGCGCGCTCGGCGACCGGGTCCCGTTCTGGACCACGCTCAACGAGCCGTGGTGCTCGGCGTACCTGGGCTACGGCTCCGGTGTGCACGCCCCCGGCCGCACCGACCCGGAGTCGGCCCTCAAGGCCGCTCACCACCTGAACCTCGCCCATGGCCGGGCGATCGGGGCTCTGCGCTCCGCTCTCCCCGCTACCGCGCAGACCTCGATCACCCTCAACCTCCACCAGATCCGCCCGCTGAGCGAGTCCGCGGCCGACCTGGACGCCGCCCGCCGGATCGACGCCGTCGGCAACCGGGTCTTCCTCGGCCCGCTCTTCGATGGGGAGTACCCCGCCGACCTGATGGCCGACACCTCCCACGTGGTCGACTGGAACGCGCTGGTCAAGGACGGCGACCTCGCGGAGATCTCCCGCCCGATCGACCTGCTGGGCGTCAACTACTACACGCCCACGCTGGTCTCCGACGGCCGCGTCCGCCAGGACGGCGTGGAGGTGCCGCGCAACGACGGCCACGGCGGGGGCGACCACTCCCCCTGGCCCGGCTCCGAGCACGTCGCCTTCCACCTGCCGCCCGGCGAGACCACCGCGATGCGGTGGGCGGTCGACGCGTCGGGCCTGTACGACCTGCTGATGCGGCTGACCCGGGAGCACCCCGACCTGGCCCTGATGGTGACCGAGAACGGCGCCGCGTACGACGACTACGTCTCCCCCGAGGGCACCGTCAACGACCCGCAGCGCATCGCCTACGTCCACAGCCACCTGTCGGCCGTCCACCGGGCGATCGGCGACGGCGCGGACGTGCGCGGGTACTTCCTGTGGTCGCTCATGGACAACTTCGAGTGGGCCTACGGCTACAGCAAGCGGTTCGGCACGGTGTACGTGGACTTCGCCACGCAGCGCCGGATCCCCAAGCGCAGCGCGCAGTGGTACGCGGGCGTCGCGCGCGACAACGTCCTTCAGGACCTACCGGAGGAGGACGGGAAGTCCTGAAGGCACGGGTGCGGTTGCGGCGGTTTGAGGGTGCTGCCGCAACCGCACCGCACTTTTTTCCCCTCCCGCACCCCGGGAACTCCCCGGCGATCAGCGCCCGGCGGTCAGCCGCCCCGGCGGTCAGCCGAAGGTGCGCGGCGGGGGCGCCGGTGAGGACGTGGCGTCCGCGTCGGTGACCACGCGCGCCCCCGCCGCGAAGTCGGCGAGGGCGCGCCCGTGTTCGAGCCGGGCGGCGGCCGGGTCGGTGGCGGCCCGGCGGGCGAGGTCGGACAGCGGCAGGGGGCCGTCGGCGGCGTACAGCACGGCGTTGCCGAACCGTTTCCCCCGCAGCACCGCGGGCTCCGCTACCAGGGCGGTCTCCGCGAACGCGGCCCGCAGCGTGGCCACCTGGCCGCGCAGGAAGGACAGCGGGCCGCCGTCGGTGAGGTTCGCCGCGTAGACGCCGCCGGGCGCCAGCACCCGCCGTACCGCGGCCAGGAATTCCGCGGTCGTCAGGTGCGCGGGGGTGCGGGCGCCGCTGAAGACGTCCGCTATCACCAGGTCCGCCCAGCCGTCGGGCAGTTTCCCCAGCGCCTCGCGGGCGTCCCCGGTCCTGACCTTGATCCGCCATCCCCGCTCCCAGGGCAGTTCCTCGCGGACCAGCGAGGTCAGTGCCGCGTCCACCTCGACCACCTGCTGGGTGGAGCGGGGCCGGGTGTGCGCGAGGTAGCGGGCCAGGGTGAGCGCGCCGCCGCCCAGGTGCACCGCGGTGACCGGTCTGCCGGCCGGGGCCGCCAGGTCGACGAGGTGGCCGAGCCGCCGCTGGTAGGGGAAGTCCAGGTGGCCCGGGTCGTCCAGGTCGACATGGGACTGGGGCGCCCCGTCGACCGTCAGCGTCCAGGCCCGCGGGCGGTCCGGATCGGGTACGAGCGCGGCGGTCCCGCCGGCCACGGGGACGGTGCGCGGCTCCGGGCTGCGGCGGTTTCTGGCCATGGTCCGATTATCGCTTCATCGCGGGTCCGCATCCCCGGGTGCGGCGGCCCGCCGCTCCTTGCCGCCGCCGGCGTCCGGCCCGGAACCGACCGGCATCGAGCCGCCCGTCCCCGAGCCCCCCGTCCCCGAGCCGACCGGCATCGAGCCGCCCGCCCCGATCCCGTCCGGCCCGGAACCGCCCGCGGCGGCCCCCTCCCGCCCGGTCGTACACCCCGGCGTCTCCCGCCCGCCGGCACACCCGATCCCGTCCGCCAGCCGCAGTGTCCGCGCGGCCGCGCCCAGAGCGGCGCGCAGCACCGCCGGATCGGTCACGGCGATGTCGGTGCGCGGGGGGACCAGCCAGCCCGCGTGCGGGGCGGGCGGTTGGCCGCCGGGGTGGGTGCATTCGCTGCCGGGCACGTCCCAGGCCTCGGCGGTGCCGGGCGGTACGAGGAAGGCGAGGCTGTCGCCGGTGCGGTCGTGCAGCACCGGGCCGACCCCGCCGTGGCTCAGCCGGAGCAGGTCGGCCGCCTCCAGGCCCTGACGGGCCGGCACGGTCACCATGTCGCAGTCCGGCGGCGACGCGCTGCCCTCGGGCGTCGGCTCCGACGTATGCGAACCTGTGCGCTGCCTCACGGGGTTGCCTCCTCATGTCGGCGAAGTGCGGTGCCACGCGGTGACCGGCACCACGTCCACTACAACGCCCCGACCCCGCGGACGGCTACGCCCGCGCCCCGCCCCGAGGGGTGGCGTTGTGTGGCGTTTCGCGGCGGCGGCGGGCATCTGGTCGCATCAGTACGACCCCGCCCGCCCCGGGTTCCCCACCTGTCCCGACTACCCCAGGTGCCCCGTGTCGTTCCACCGTTCCAGAGCGGGCTCCCCGTAGGCCCAGCCGAGGACCGACAGCGAGCACGGGTCCAGCCGCAGGGACGCGCCGAAGGACACGTCGAGGCCGAGCCAGCGCGCCCCCAGGGTGCGCAGGATGTGCCCGTGCGCGAAGACCATGACGTCGCGGGGCGCCGAGCGGGCCCAGGCGACCACCTCGTCCGCGCGCGCGGCGAGCGCGGCGGGGGACTCGCCGCCCGGCACGCCGTCCCGCCAGATGCTGCCGCCCGGCCGCCGCGCCTCGATCTGCGCCGGGGTCAGCCCCTCGAAGTCGCCGTAGTCCCACTCCACCAGCGCGTCCCACTCCTTGGCGCGGCCGAAGCCGGCGAGCGCCGCCGTCTCGGCCGCGCGGCACAGCGGCGAGGTGCGCACCTCGGCTTCGGCCAGGTCCGCCCACGGCGCGCGGGCCAGCCGGGCGCCCAGCAGCAGCGCGGTGCGCCGCCCCTCGTCGGTGAGCGGGACGTCGGTCAGACCGGTGTGGCGGCCGGACAGCGACCACTGCGTCTGCCCGTGCCGGACCAGGATGATGCGGGCGGCCAATGCGGGACCTTTCGTCAGGGGATGCGAAGGGCCAAGCTACGCCCCGTCCCCCCGGGGGCCCGCCAGCACCCCCCGCAGCATCGCGTCCAGCCCGGCCTCGTACTGCGCCGTCGCGTTGTCGTGCGCGCGGCCCAGCTCGGGCGCGAGCTGGACGAGCGTGGGGTAGCGGTCGGGAGGGAGCGAGTCGAGCCCGGTCCGCACCCGCTCGCCCAGCCCCTCCTCGCACACGGCGCGCCGCCGCCGGATGTTCCACAGCGCGGCGCCCACGGTGTACTGCATGAGCGCCACGTGGGCGCAGGCCGCGTCGGGCCCGGACAGGCCGGCCCGGCGCAGCAGCGCGAGCATCCGGTCGATGACGGCGATGGCCTCGTCCCCGCGCACCGGGCGCGCGGTCAGCAGCTGCAGCGCCGAGGGGTGCTCGGTGAACAGCCGGTACACCTGGCGGCACACCTCGCGCAGCTCGCCGGCCGGGTCGGCGGTCCCGCCGGGCGGCAGCTCTATGGTGTCCAGCAGCCGCTTGGCGGCGGCGTCGCTGATCTCCTCCTTGCCGCGGAAGTGCGAGTACACCGCCATGGTGGCGACACCGAGCTGCCCGGCGAGGGCGCGCATGGTGAACGCCTCGGCGCCGTCGCGGTCGAGGAGGGTGATCGCGGCGTCGAGGATGCGGTCGGCGTTGAGGGAGTTGCGGGGGGCGCGGCGCCGGGGCGCGCGCACCGGCTGGGTCACGGACATGGGATTCTCGGGTTCTCTGTCTGTCATACCTCTCGCGGCGGCAACCCGCGGCGGCGGTGCGGCGTCCTTCATCGGTGCCTACCCTTGCCAACGGGCGGTTGAACACCGTACGAACGGTGTCTCCCGCCTGATTTCCGGGGCGGTGCACGGGAGGGATAACGTACGTCGTACGGTTAAGCCTACGACACAAGTCCATGACCGCCGCCCGCGGCCTTTCGGAGAACCTGGAGAGACGTCCGTATGACGATCACCGCCGCCGCGCCGCGAGCCTCCGCGTACCGGGGCAGGCTGCGCTGGTGGACCGAACTGCCGCTCATCGCCGTCATGTACGCGCTCTACTCGGGCGCCCGCCTGCTGGTGCGGGGCGATGTGGACGACGCCGTCGGGCACGGTGCCAAGATCCTCCACTTCGAGCAGGTCCTGCACCTGGATCCCGAGCGCTGGTTCAACACCCTCTTCACGGACCACGCCTTCCTGGGCGTCCCCGCCGACTTCGCGTACGCCTCGCTGCACTACATCGTCACGCCGTCCATACTCGTGTGGCTGTGGCGCCGCCGCCCGACCCACTACCGGGTGGCCCGCACCTGGCTGCTGATCTCCACCCTGATCGGCCTGATCGGCTTCACCCTGCTGCCCACCGCCCCGCCCCGGCTGCTGACCGGCGGCCACGGCTTCATCGACACCATGGCGCAGTACGGCGACTGGGGCTGGTGGGGCACCGACGCGAGCGCCCCGCGCGGCATGGGGCACCTCACCAACGAGTACGCGGCCATGCCGAGCCTCCACGTCGGCTGGTCGCTGTGGTGCGGCATCCAGCTGTGGCGCTACGGCCGCAACCCGCTGCTGCGCGTCCTCGGCGTGCTGTACCCGGTGACGACCGCGATCGTGGTCATGGGCACGGCCAACCACTACCTGATGGACGTGGCGGCGGGCGTGGCCGTCATGGGCGTCGGCTACGTGCTGGCCCGGCCTTCCCTGCGGGTCGTGGACGTGCTCCAGGCGAGGGCGCGCGGGGCGCGCGGCGCGTCCGCCGCCGCCGGGGAAGGCACGCTTACCGGGGCGCGGGTGGCGCCCGTCCTCGTCCCGGCGGGCGAGTCCGCGCGGCGGACCGTCACGCTGCCGGTACAGGTCACGCGGGACACGAAGGACGCCGGGAACAGCAGGGACGCCGGGGACGCCCCGGCCGCGAAGGAGCGCGCGCAGGGACCCGCGGCCGGGCGCGAGCCCGGCGGCGACGACGAGGACGGTCCGGGACCGGACGCCGCCGCCCGCGGAGAACACGCCGGGCGCGGCAGGATGTCCTAGCCGGGTGCCACACTTTCGCGGGTGAGTACTACGCACGACTCGCTGCGGGACAGGCTGGCCGAACTGCGCGGCGGCGGCGCCCCCCGCCCCCTGGACGCGCGGGCGCTGGCCGCGCTCGCCGCCAACCCCGGCTGCCGCAGGCGCGCCCTGCTGGACGCCGCCGGGGTCGACAAGGGCGCGGTGGCCGAGGTGCTGGGGGCGCCGGCGCCGTTCGGGCAGTCCCGGTTCGCCTTCTCGCGCGGGCATGCCTTCGAGACCCGGGTCAAGGCCGACGGGGGTGCCGAACTGCTGCGGCTGCTCGGCGCGGACGAGGAGCAGGCGCGGGCCGCCGCGGTCCCCGACCTGTCCGCGCCCGGGCCGGAGGGCCGCGCCGCCCGCACCCGGCTCGCGTTCGAGCAGGCCGCGGCCGGCGGCTGGACGCTGCTGGACCACCCGCTGCTCGCCCTGGAGGTGGCCGGGTCCGTCGCCTACCTGGAGCCCGACGCGGTGGCCGTGGGGCCGGACGGGAAGTGGACGGTCGCCGAGATCAAGTCCTTCCCGATCCTGGACGGCGGCGCGGACGCGGTGAAGGTCGGCGCGGCGGCGCGGCAGGCCGCGGTGTACGTCCTCGCGCTCGACATGCTCGCCGCGGGCCGCACCCGCACGGACGTGCTGCTGGTGTGCCCCAAGGACTTCTCCAACCTGCCCACCGCCTCCTGGGTCGACGTCCGGCGCCAGCTCTCGGTCACCCGGCGGCAGCTCGCCCGGCTCACCCGCATCGAGGAGATCGCCTCGGGCCTCCCGCCCGGCACCACGTTCGACCTCGGCCGCGGCCCGGACGGCCGCGGCCCCACCAGGCCGCCCGCGCAGCTGCGCGCCGCGGTCGACGCCGTTCCCGCCGCGTACGCCCCCGAGTGCCTGTCCGCGTGCGAACTCTCCTTCCACTGCCGGAACGCGGCACAGGCCGCCGGCCGGATCGAGGCGTGCGGCCGGGCGCTGCGCGGCGACCTGGGCGACCTGACGACGGTCGACGCCGTCCTGGCGGCCGCCTCCGGGAAGGAGGGCGACGCCTCCGATCCGGCGGTCGCCGCCCTGCGCCGGGCGGCGACCCTGCGCGCGGAGGCGCTCGCGGCGAAGGACGGGGCCCGGTGAGGGCGCGTACCGGGTCCGGCGGACGGTACGGGAGCGGTACGAACGGGAGGCCCGTGTGAGCGTGATGCAGGCCCTGGCCCGGGCGGAGGCCGCGGTCCGGGGGCGGGCCGTGCCGGCGGCGACCGTGCGGCACCTGCGGCTCGCCGCGGAACCCGTCGTCCTGGTGCTGCTGACGACCGCGGGTGAGGCCGGGGCGCCGCTGGGAGCCATGGTGGGGTGGCGGCGCGAGGCACCGGAGCTGCTGGTGGTGCCGCAGCCGCTGAACCGGGACCTGCGGTTCGCCTTCTTCGCCGACCTCGCGGGAGTGCTGCTGCCGCGCCTGGCGGAGTACGAGGACCGGGTGGAGGCCGAACCGGCCGGCGACCGGGCCCGTGCCGGGGACCCGGTCGAGCTGTGCGCCGACGCGCCGCAGATCGTGGTGCCCAACTCGACGACCCTGGAGTACGTACGGCTGATCGGCCGCTCGACCCGGTTCCTGCGCACCGCCGACGACCCGGACGCGCCGCACCCCGTGCCCGCCCCCGTACCCCTGCTCGGCCGCTGGCTGACGCACTATGCCGAACGCGCCCGCACGCCCGGCAGCGCCCTGCTGTGGGCCGTGACCGACCAGCTCACCCGGCACTGGACCACCGGCCAGTCCGCCATGGAGGACCAGCACCTGGGCGCCCTGCTCGGCTGGATCGACCCGCCGCCCGGCATGGACGGCGCCGCGGCGGCCGCCCGCGCGGAGACCGGCCGCGGCCCGGACGGCCTGCTGTTCAGCCCGCCGGCGGGCCCGGCCACCGACCCGGCCTTCGACAACCGGGTACTGGCCCCGGCCCTGGCCCGCTACGACGCGGCGCGGGGCGGGGGCGCGGCCGCCCGGGCGGCCGAGGCCGAGGTGCGCGAGCTGGTGGCGTCGCAGCTGCGGCCCACGTGGGAGGACGTGTGGCGCGGCATCGACCTGCTGCGGACGCTGCCCGAGGCGGCGCACGCCGAGGAGCGGTGGCGGCGGGACCGCTGGTCGTTCACCGGCCACCGGGACCGGGTCCGGGCGGGCGAGCCCCCGCAGCCCAAGCGGGACGACGCGATCACGGCGGCGCAGAAGCTGGCGGGGCGGGAGGCGGCGCAGGCCAGGCTGCTGGCCCAGGAGGCGCTGGACGACCCGCTGGCCATGGCGGAGCGGCGGCTGGCGGGCGAGGCGTTCACCGGCCGCGTGACCGGCGTGGAGATGGCGTACTCCGACAGCAAGCGGCCCACACCGCGCCCGCTGGTGACCGTGGAGACTGCCGACCTGCCGCAGGCCGAGCCGGGCGCGAAGGCGTACCGGGCGCTGCCGACGGCGAAGTCGGCGCAGAGCGCGCAACTGGTGGCGGTCGAGAGCGCGGACGGGCCCGGGCAGCCGCGGGGCGCCTGGCTGGTCACCGTCCGGCTCACCGGCGGCATGGGCAGCGGCCGCACCCCGAAGGAGGGCTCGGTCCCCTCGCCCGGCGACACCGTGACCTTCACCTTCTTCGAGCACGAACCGCGCGGCGGCCCCGCGCTGCCCGAGGCCGAGAACACGCCCTGGACGCACGGCGGCCCGCCCGGCGCCGCCGCGCCCGTACCGGAGCCGCCCGACCCGGTGACCGCGGAGGACTACCTGTGACCCAGCACGCGCCGGCCGCCCGTACGGACGGGTTCGATCCGGCGGCCGAGGCCGCCGCCGCGACCGCGGCGATCCTGGAGAGCACCGTGCGCGGCACCGCCCGCGGGGTGGTCGTGGACTCGCCGCCCGGCGCCGGGAAGTCCACGCTGGTGGTGCGCGCGGCCCGCGAACTGGCCGCCGCGGGCGAGTCGCTGATGATCGTCGCGCAGACCAACGCCCAGGTCGACGACCTCGCCGACCGGCTGGCCGCCGCCGACCCCGACCTGCCGGTCGGCCGGCTGCACGGCGCCGACTCCCCGCCCGACCCGCTGCTCGACCGGCACCCGCAGGTCGCGAAGTCCGCCTCGGTGGCGGACCTGCGCGACCGCGCGGTGGTGCTGGCGACGGCCGCGAAGTGGGCGTACGTCAAGGACACCGAGCCGTGGCGGTACGCGATCGTGGACGAGGCCTATCAGATGCGCTCCGACGCGCTGCTGCGGGTGGCCGGGCTGTTCGAGCGGGCGCTGTTCGTGGGCGACCCCGGGCAGCTCGACCCGTTCAGCGTGGTCGGCGCCGAGCAGTGGGCCGGGCTGAGCTACGACCCCTCGGCGAGCGCGGTCGTCACGCTGCTCGCGCACAACCCGGGGCTGCCGCAGCACCGGCTGCCCGTGTCGTGGCGGCTCCCGGCGACGGCGGCGCCCCTGGTGTCGCGGGCCTTCTACCCGTACACGCCCTTCCGCAGCGGTACGGCGCTGGGCGAGCGGCGGCTGCGGTTCGGGGTGAGCGGCGACGGCAGCGGCCCGGACCGGGTGCTGGACGAGGCGGCCGAGAGCGGATGGGGGCTGCTGGAGCTGCCGGCGCGGCACACCCCGCGCACCGATCCCGAGGCGGTCCGCACGGTGGCGCTGATCGTGCGGCGGCTGCTGGACCGCGGCGGCCTGACGTACTCCGCGCCCGACCCGCTGCCCGCGCCGCTGACCGCGGACCGGATCGCGGTCGGCACGGCCCACCGCGACCAGGCGGCGGCGGTACGGGGGGCGCTGGCGGCCGTGGGCGTCGCCGCCGGTCCGGGCGGGGTGGCCGTCGACACGGCGAACCGGCTGCAGGGCCGGGAGTTCGACGTCACCGTGGTGCTGCACCCGCTGTCCGGGCGCCCGGACGCGACGGCCTTCCACCTGGAGACCGGCCGGCTGTGCGTGCTCGCCTCCCGGCACCGGCACGCCTGCGTGGTCGTCTGCCGGGCGGGCGTCGCGGAACTCCTCGACGAGCACCCGTCCTCCGAACCGGTCCGCCTGGGCGTCACCGTCAAGTTCCCCGACGGCTGGGAGGCCAACCACGCGGTGCTGACCCACCTGGCCGAGCACCGGGTGAGCTGGCGGCCGTAGCGGGACCCACGGGTCAAGGTTGTCCCGGATGTGCCGCGGGACGCCGCCCGCCGGACGGGGCAGGCGGGACAATGGAAGGCGTCGACCGATTCCCGGAGGTAACCGCATGCCCGAGCCGCGACCGGCTCACGACCCGCAGGACCCGCACGAGGAGCCCGCGACCCCGGCGGAGGAGGTACGGGAACGGCTGGCGCGCGAGGACGAGGCCCGCCGCGGCCAGCCCAGACGCCCCGCCTCGCTGCTGTTCGAACCCGGGGCCCCCAGCGGCGCCGGCACCGACCGCTTCTTCGACCTGGAGTCGATGGACGATCCGCAGGAGTTGCTGGTCCGGGCCACCGAGCTGGCCGTGGCGTTCCGCGCGGCGGCCGAGCGCGCCACCGAGTTCCAGGCGATAGCCGCCGCCCAGCTCGCCGACCCGCGCCGCTTCGACCGCCTCACCGCCGCCGCCCTCGCCGAACGCGCCGGGTGGACCGAGGACTACGCGAGGCGGATGGTCGAGTACGGGGAGGGCCTGATCAGGGGCGGCGGCGTCACACCCTGACGCGGGGCGCGCACGGTACTCCCCCGACCGTGCTCGCGTCCCGGTTTCGACTGAAACGCCCGGCCGCCGTCCGCCGGATCGGTACAGGTAGACGGCATGGACGCATGGCATGGGCCCGCCCCGCAGGACCCCGCGCGGACGACGGGCGACCCCGCCCGCGAAACGGCCGGCACCCTGGCAACCACGACACCCACGGACTCCACGGCCCCCGGGTTCCCCGCGGCGGCCCTGGACGTCTTCGGGGAGGTCAGGCGGCGGACGCACGCCGCGCACGCCGACCCGGCGGGAGCCGCGTGGCTCGCGTCCGCCGATCCGTCCCCGCGCACGGTGGCCGCGCGGTGGACGGCCCGGCCGACGGCGCCCGCCGTCCTGCCGTGCGGGACCGTGTTCGACGTGGTGGACCTGCCGGCGCTCTTCGGCCGCCGGATGCTGGAGCAGTTGTGGACGGCGGGTCCGGGCCGCGGCCCTGTCGCCGTGCGGCGCGGCCGGGTCCTGGTCTTCGCCGCCCCGGGCACGGCGCAGCGGCTGCCGTCCCTGCTGGGCTGGGAGGAGTGGGCCCGCGCGGTGCCGCCGCTGCTGTTCCACGGCGCCGGGGACGCGGTCACGGTGCCACCGCCCCGCGGCTGCGCACCCGATGCCGAGGACCGCTGGGTCGTCGCGCCGCGGGGCGGCCTCCCGGGCGAGCGCGGCCCGTGGCTGCCGGGCGCGGCCGTGCTGCTGTGGGCCTGCGTCCGGGCCGCCCGCCGCACCCCCGCCAGGACCACTCCGCCCCTGGTCAGAGCCCCCGGCGGGCTCTGAGCCCTATCGATTTCCCCTCGTCGCGGACCTGATGCTAATGTCTACGACGTCAGCAGGCGCCGCTAGCTCAGTTGGTTAGAGCAGCTGACTCTTAATCAGCGGGTCCGGGGTTCGAGTCCCTGGCGGCGCACGAGGGCGATGGGCGAAGTGTGTTCGCGGAAAGCGCGAACCACTTCGCCCTCGTCGTTTCTGCTCGGCTTCGCCTCGCGCGGCGGGGGCTTCGCCACCCGCACCCCCCCCCGGCGCGCCGCCACCCGCACAGTTCGGCCCACCGCCCCCAGCGCACCGCACCCCCGCACAGTCACCGCGCCGGCGTGCGCACCACCGCACCGTCACCCCACCCGGCGCACCGCACCACCGCACCGTCCCGGACCACCGCACCGTCACCCCACCCAGCGCACCGTCCGGCTGACCGGCGGCTGACCGCAGGAGCACAGGAGGGGCCGGGAGCACAGGAGCGGCAGGGAGCACAGGAGCGGACGGGGCCACGGGAGGGGCCGCAGGGGTGGGGGTCTGAAATGCTGATGTGTATTTGTGGGCCGCCAGGCCCGTAAATAGACGATTTCAGACCCCCACCCCGGAGGACCCGACCCACCCCCCACCGAACCCCGGCCCGGGCCCGGCAAACGGAAAAGGCGCCCCCTCCCCGAGAGGACGCCGGAAACACCCCGACGGGACCGGCCCGACCCCGAGCCGGTCCGGTCTCCCCGGGTATGCGTGAAACGGTCGGCCGGTTCCCGGTCGCATTCGGCCCCTCCCCCGTCGGCTGAGCCGCCGGGGCCGACGCTTCCGGGAACCGCGCCTGCCTTGCCCTTTCAGTGTGGGCCCCGGCGGCGCCCCGTTCCATGGCGGTCAGCGCACAGCACTTGGCACTGCGCGCACAACCGCGGGCCGTTCACCGCCGGACAGGGGCCCGAACGCCGCCCGCCGGAAGGCGCTCGGCGGTGTCCCGTAGGCCTTGGTGAACGCGCGGCTGAACTCACCCGGCTGCGGGAAGCCCCAGCGGGCCGCGATGGCCCGGATCGGTACGTGGGCCAGGCCCGGGTCGCCGAGGTCACGCCGGCAGCGGTCCAGGCGGCGGGCGCGGATGAGGGCGGCGACGGTGATGTCGCGCTGCTCGAAGATCCGGTGGAGGTAGCGGGTGGAGATGTGGTGGGCGTCGGCGACGGCGGCCGGCGTGAGCGCGGGGTCGCCGAGGTTGCGCTGGATGAAGTCCTCGATGGCGGTCAGCAGCGCGACCTGCCGTGACTCCGGCGCGATGGGCTGGTCCTCGTCGAAGTGCCGGGACAGCAGGGCGGTGACCAGGTCGAGTGCCACCGTGCCCAGCCGGGCCGCGTCGGCGGGGGTGCAGTACGGCGCCTGGGTGCGGATGGACCGCAGCGTGTCGGCCACCACCGCGCCCAGGCCCTGGTCCGAGGGCAGGCGGGTGGCCAGCAGCGAGTCGACCTTGTCGGCGGGCAGCGGCAGCAACTGCTTGGGGATATTGAGGTTGAGCGCCTCGGTCATGCCGCCCGTGATCGCTCCCGCCTCGGAGCTGAACGGGCGCGAGGTGTCGTACAGCGTCAGGTCGCCGGGTCTCAGGTGGAGGTCGGTGCGGCGCTGGTTCATGACCAGCCCGCCGCGTACGCACAGCGCCAGGACGTAGACCTCGGGGTCGGAGCGGCGGACCATCGTCGCGTCGCGGACCGCGCGGTGCGGGGTGAACTGGAGCTGGGTCAGGTTGACCGCGCCCACGGCGGCCCGCCTGATGGTCGCGGTGAAGTTCCGTGGGTCGTCGGGGTGGAGAAGCATCGGCAGGTGGAGATGGGTGATGCTCTGCCATGCGTCGAACCGCTCGGATAAGGGGTGGTCCTCACTCCGGTAGACCGTCTGGATCACGTACGTCACCTCCGGATGCCGTGCCCCGCGCGCCCCGCTTCTCCCATGTTCCGGGAGGTTCCATGATGACCGCTCCACCGGGAATCGGATGGCGTGTTGACGCCGATTCCGCCCGAACGGGCACGGCTTCGAGGGCGAGCCGTTCAGCAGGATCGGCTCAGCAGGATCCGCTCAGCGGGAACCGTTCAGTCGCAGGCGGCCCCGGCGGGCGGCAGGGCGCCGTCGAGGAAGAAGGCGTCGACGGCGCGCTGTACGCAGGGGCTGTGCGCGAAGTAGGCGCCGTGGCCTTCGCCGCGGCGGGTCAGCACGCGGCTGTCGTCGCCCAGGGCGCGGGCCATGTCGAACGCTCCCCGGTAAGGGGTGGCCGGGTCGCCCGTGGTGCTCACCAGCAGGGCCTGGGGGGCGGTGCGGGCGGTCACGTCGCGGGTGTCGGGGGTACCCCGCGGCCATCCCGTACAGGCGAGCAGCGACTGCTCGATCTCGCGGCCGAAGACGGGGGAGGCGGCGGCGAAGCGGCCGTCCAGCGGGCGCAGTCCGGCGGGTGTGCGGCGCTCGGGGGTGTCGCGGCAGTCGATGGCGACCCGGGCGGTCTGGACGGCTGCCTGCGGGTGGGCGCCGAAGTCCCCGACGGCCTGGCCGGGCCCGCCGGGCCAGGCGATCTGCATCATCAGTTCGCCGTCGCCGTGCCGCAGACGGGCCAGTGCGGTGCGCAGGAAGGGCCAGTCGTCCTGGGAGTACAGGGCGTTGCGCACGCCCTGCAGGTAGCCGGTCCGGTCGAGTTCGCCCTGGCCGGTGGTCAGGGGGTGGCGGGCGTAGCGCTGCCCGGCGGCGTTCATGGCGGCGACCACCTGGGCGCCGGTGCGTCCGGGGACCGGGCAGCCGCGCCGGGCGCAGTCGGCGGCGAAGTGCAGCAGCGCGGTCTGGAACGCGCGGGCCTGCGCGAGCGCCGTGCCGACATCGTCGAGCGTCGGGTCGGGCACCCCGTCGAGCACCATCCGGCCCACCCGGCTGGGGAACTCGTGCGCGTAGACGGCGCCCAGCGAGCTGCCGTAGCTGAAGCCGAGGTAGGTCAGCCGGCTGTCGCCGAGGACGGCGCGGACGACGTCGAGGTCGCGGGCGGTGTTGGCGGTGCTCAGGTACGGAAGCAGCCAGCCGGACACCGCCGCGCAGGCGCGGGCCAGTTGGGCGGGTCCGGTGACGCGGGACAGGTCGCCGCAGTCGACGGGGGCGCTGGCGCCGGTGCCCCGGGGATCGAAGCCGATCAGGTCGTAGCGGCGGCCGAGCCGGGCCATGTCGCCCGCGCGCAGGCCGAGTCCGGCGATGCCGGGCAGGCCGGGGCCGCCGAAGTTGACCAGCAGCGAGCCGAGCCGGCGGCCGGGCCCGGTGGCGGGTATGCGGCTGACAGCCAGCTGCACGGTCCGCCCGTCGGGGTCGGCGTAGTCCACCGGTACGGTCACCGTCCCGCAGCGGGCGGTCGGCGGCTGGAGGCCGGGGCAGCCGCCCCATTCGACGGTCTGCCGGTAGTACGGGCGCAGGTCCGGCTGGTGCCCGCGCGCCGCCCGCGCGCCGGGGGCCGCGGCCGGTCCCCGGGGGACCTGCGCGGGCCGGGCGTGCGCCACGGGGCTTACGGCCTGCGCTCCCGCGGCCAGCAGTCCCGCGGCGAGCCCTCCTGCGAGCGCCAGACGCACAGCGGTCATTCATCCAAGGAAGCACGGCCGCAACCGCCCCGCACCCGCAAGGCCGCGACCTGCGTCCAAACCCCGGGCGCGGTGTTTTTCACACCGCCCCCGTGTCCGCGCGGCGGCCACCCGGGCGAGGTAGCGTTCACGGGAGCGGCGGGCCCACACCCGCGGCCTTGCTTGACGAACAGATGGAGGATTTCATCATGGCAACGACCCGCACCGCGACGACCCAGTGGAAGGGCCCGCTGATCGGCGGCGCCGGTACCGTTTCGCTGGACACCTCGGGCGTCGGCACCTACGAGGTGTCCTGGCCGTCGCGGGCCGAGGCCGCGAACGGCAAGACCAGCCCCGAGGAGCTGATCGCCGCGGCCCACTCCTCCTGCTACTCGATGGCGCTCTCGCACGGCCTGGCCGGCGCGGGTACCCCGCCGGAGTCGCTGGAGACGAAGGCGAACGTCACGTTCCAGCCGGGTGAGGGCATCACCGGCATCGTGCTGTCGGTCAAGGCGCGCGTGCCGGGTATCACCGCCGAGGCGTTCGAGGCCGCGGCGCAGGACGCCAAGGCCAACTGCCCGGTCAGCAAGGCGCTCACCGGCACCACCATCACCCTTGAGGCCGAACTGCTCGACTGACGCCGGTACCCCGGGCGCGCGGACGCCTTCAGGCGCGTTCACGCGCCGTCAGCGGCGGGTGACGTGGATCCTCCAGTCACCCGCCGCTGTGCGTCCCAGCACCGTGAAGGACAGCCCGGCGGCGCGGTCCGCGCCGCTCTCGCCGACGCCGAAGGGCGCGTCGTTGAGGGAGTTGAAGGCGCCGCTGCTGAAGTCGCAGGCGCTGGTGCGCGGATGGGCGTCCAGCACCGTCACCGGGCCCTGCCCCGAGTCGACGTCGGTGCGCACCCGGTAGGCCAGCACCCCCGTACGGCAGGCGTCGCGGTCGTCGCCGAGCGCCTCGCGCGCCTCCAGCACGTAGGCGCGCGTGGCGTCGTACGGGACGACCACCGCCTTGCGGCCGCCGGGTGTCTCCAGCGGGCGCAGGGTGTACGTACGGCCGCCGCGGCCGGTGTCGCAGGCGATCTGGCGGTCGGTGAGCCAGCCGAGCCGCCACTTGTGCCAGGCCAGCAGGTCGCCCTGCATGCCCCAGTCCAGGGACATGCTGTCCCACTGCCCGGCCAGCGCGTCGGTGCGCGGGAAGTCGTCGGCGGCGTAGAGGTCGGGCAGGCCGAAGGCGTGGCCGTTCTCGTGGGTGAGCACCCGGAATCCGGACTGGTCGTGGCCGTAGATCAGGGAGACCTTGTCCAGGCGGGCGCCTTCGTCGGTGGTCGCGGCCGAGGCGCCGGTCCAGGTGACCGACAGCACGGACTCCTCGGCGGGTGGTCCTGCGTTGGGGGTGACGAGGATGTTGACCAGGTCGTAGCCCCGGAAGTCGATGCCGGCGTCGGCGACGCCCAGCAGGTCGCGCATCATCGCGGTGTGCGCGTCCCATCCGTAGCCGCGGCCTATCCCGTAGGCGGAGAAGGGCCGCGGCATGCGTATCCAGCGCAGGACCGGCGTGGAGCGGTAGTCGAGCCTGCCGTAGGAGGCGCGGGCGTACCACTGGCGGACCGCGGGGAAGAACTCGCCGTAGCGCTCGCGGGCGCTGTAGGGGGCCTTGGCGTCGGGGAAGTCGATGAGCAGGGTGAGGGCGCGCACCTGGCCGGTGGAGGGGGCGAACTCGTCGCCGTGGCCGTTGAGCGTGTGGTCGGGGAAGCCCTCGGACATCGCGACGCCCGGTACGGCCCGCAGCGCGCAGGGCCGCCCGGCGGGCGGCGGGGAGGCGCTGGGCGAGGCGGCGCGCGGCCCGGTCGACACGGTCGAGCCGACGGCGAGCAGCCCGAGGGTCCCGGCCGCGGCCACCCGCAGGAGCGAGCGCGGCAGCCCCGCGCGGGCGGTCACCGGTCAGCTCCGGCGGGCCGCGTCCGGGCCGCGTTCGGTGACGCGGACCGTCCAGGTGCCGTCCGAGGCGCGGCCGGTGACGGTGATCTGGGCGGAGCCGTCGGGGAGGGCGTAGGAGTCGCCGACGCCGAGCGGGGCGTCGGCGAGCGGCGGGTAGACGGAGGTCGCGGGGCAGGCGGACGTGCCGGGGTGGCCGTCGACGACGTCGATCGGGCCGTCGCCTGACTCGCGGTCGGACCGCACCCGGTAGACGAGCACGCCCTGGGTGCAGGCGGCGGCGTCGTTGCCGGTGGCGGTGCGGGCCTCGACGGCGAGCACCTCGTCGGCGCCGGTGCGCAGCACCAGCAGCTTGGTGCCGCCGGGCGTCTCGTCGGGGCTCAGGTCGTGGTACGTGACGCCGGTGCGCGAGACGCAGCCGACCTGGTCCGCGCCGATCCAGCCGAGCTTCCACTTGTGCCAGGCGAACGGTTCGGGGGCCAGCCCGAACTGGCTGCCCATGAGGTCCCAGTCGCCGACGTGGGTGTCCCAGTCGGCGTTGCTGCCGGCCGGCGGGCGGTAGTACAGGTCGGGCAGGTCGAAGACGTGGCCGGTCTCGTGGGCGAGGACGTTGCGGTCGGGCGGGTGCCGCTCGAAGACGGTCACCAGGCGGTGCAGCGGGTTGCCGTCCACGGTCAGCGGCGTGGCGAGGTTGACGACCTTGGTGGCGTCGGAGTCCACGCCGGGCGCGTCGGGGTCGGCGACCAGGTAGACCACGTCGTAGCCGCGGAAGTCCACCGCGGGGTCGGCCACGCGCAGCGCGTCGCGCAGGTAGTCGGTGCGGTCGGTGGCGTCCCAGTCGCGGTTGATGACGTACTCGGTGGACGGGCGGGGCATCCGCAGCCAGCGCTGTACGGCGTGGACGTGCAGCCGGAACCTCCCGTACGACGCCCGGTCGAAGAACCGGGTGGTCGCCGGGAAGTGATCGGCCAGCACCTCCTGCGGGGTCAGCTCGGGCCGGGCGTCGGGGAAGGACAGGAAGACCATCAGGGCGTTCACGTCGCCCAGCGGCCTGGCGTATCCGCTCTCCCAGCCGTCCACGCCCTCCGAGTGGTGCACGGACGTGCGCGGCAGCAGGCAGGCGCCGACGGCCGAGGCGTGCGCGGCGGGCCCGGTCATCAGCGTCCAGGCCACCAGACCGGCGAACCCGGCCACCGCCGCCGCGGCGGACCGCAGTGTCCGGCGCCTGCCGCGTATCGAGTCCGCCGCACCCGACGGGACGCCGCTCGGGTTGCCTGACCTCCGCACCTGGACCTCCGGGGAGGGTTCGGAATGACCCTTTCGCAACACTTCCCCTACATTGCTATGACTTACTGCCTGATGCGGTGTTCGCGTGCGCCATGCGGGGGTCTCCCGCGGCAACGGGGGGAACCGGCCATGTCCGACTACCGTACGTAACGATGTACGGCCGGCGAGCAGGTGCTCGAACCCGGACGGCGGATTCGGCCACCGCCGGTCATTCATGCCGCGAATCACCTCGGCGACGCTGGATCCCCAACTCCGCCAGCCCATATGATCGCGAGTGAGACGAGCGCGAACAGGGAGCGGGCAATGGGCGGACCCTCGGGCGGCCCCGGCGTCGAACCCGGCAGCACGGCACACGTCGTCACGCAGAGTCATAGCAGTGCCCCGCGGTCACGCGATCGCGAGGCTGAGCTGCGGGACTACCGGGCGGCCTTCGCCGTCGCGCGCTCCGCCATGGCCCTGATCGCCCCGGACGGCGTGGTGCTGGCGGGGAACGGGGCGCTGGGCACCCTGCTCGGGACTTCACCCGAACGGATGAGCTCGCTCGACGCCGACACCCTGCTCGGGCTGACCGGCGACCCGCACGCCCGCGCCGTCTTCCGCGAGGTGGCGGCCGGGAAGCGGGACCGGCTGCGCTGCACCCGGCTGCTGACCCGGCCGGACGGCAGCAGCCTGCGCGCCGAGCTCACCTTGTCCCGTACCGGCGGCGCCCGCCCGCTGCTGCTCACCGTCGAGGACGTCGGCGAACGCGACGCGCTGCGCGAGCAGCTGCGGCACTTGGCGATGCACGACCCGGTCACCCGGCTGCCCAACCGGGCGCTGTTCTTCGAGCGGCTGGCCGCCGCCTGCGAGGCCGCCGCGGGCGCCGGAGCCGGCAGCGGGCGGGTCGGCCTGTGCTACCTGGACCTGGACGGCTTCAAGGCGGTCAACGACACCCTCGGCCACCGGATCGGGGACGCGCTGCTGGCCGCCGTGGCCGGCCGGCTGCTGGCCTGCGCGCAACCCGGCGGGCACCTGGTCGCCCGGCTCGGCGGCGACGAGTACGCCCTGCTGCTGCGCGAGTCGACGGGCACCGGGCAGGCCACCGCGCTCGCCGAGTCCGTGCTGACGGCGTTCCAGCAGCCGTTCGACGTGGCCGGGCACCGGCTCGCGGTCTCCGCCAGCATCGGGGTGGTCGAGCGCGAGGCGGCCGGCACCTCGCCGACCGGGCTGATGCAGGCCGCCGACACCACGTTGTACTGGGCCAAGGCCGACGGGAAGGCCCGCTGGACGCTGTTCGACCCCGAGCGCAACGAGCACCGGATGACCCGTCAGGCGCTGTCCCGCACCCTCCGCCAGGCGATCGAGCGCGGCGAGTTCGTGCTGGACTACCAGCCGCTGGTCGCCCTCGACACCGGCGAGCTGCGCGGGGTGGAGGCCCTGGTCCGCTGGGAGCACCCGCACTTCGGCCGGCTCCCGCCGGGACGTTTCATCGGGCTGGCCGAGGAGGACGGCTCCATCGTCCAGCTCGGCCGCTGGGTGCTCGCCGAATCGTGCCGTCAGGCCCGTGCCTGGCAGCGGGCGCACCCCGGCACGGCCCTGGTGGTCAGCGTCAACGTGGCAGTGCGCCAGGTGTGGGACTCCGACCTGGTGGCCGACGTGGCCGCGATCCTCGCCGAGACGGGCCTGCCGCCGCGTCTGCTGCAGCTCGAACTCACCGAGTCGGCCCTGATGGGCTCGGCGGGCCGCCCGCTGCAGGCGCTGCACGCCCTGCACGAGATGGGGGTGCGGATCGCCATCGACGACTTCGGCACCGGCTACTCCAACCTCGCGTACATGAGCCGGCTGCCGGTGTCGGCGCTGAAGCTGGACGGCTCCTTCGTCCAGGGCTTCCGCTCGGCCGAGCATCCCAATCCCGCCGACGAGACGATCGTCGAGGCGCTGGTCCAGCTCGCCCACCGGCTGGGCCTGACGGTGACCGCGGAGTGCGTGGAGAGCGCGGAGCAGGCCGAGCGGCTGCGCCGGATCGGGTGCGACACCGGTCAGGGCTGGCACTGGTCCCGCCCGGTGGGCGCGGACGCGATCTCACGCCTGCTGGCGTGACGCCGCGGGAGGAGCCCGCGCCCTTCCGGCGACGGTCGGAGCCGCTCGCGGGGGTGACGCGAGCGGCTCCGGCCGCCCCGCTGCCGGTGCTGCCGGTGGTCGGCGGTGCTGCCGGTGGTCGGCGGTGATTGGCGGTGGTCGGCGGTGGTGTCAGTCCCCGGCCGCCGCCGCGTCCTTGGGGAAGCCGTAGGCGTCGGCGATGAGCTCGTACGAGCGCAGCCGGACCGCGGGGGTGTGGGCGTTGGCCGTGATCACCAGTTCGTCGGCGCCGGTACGGGCCACGAGGGCGTCCAAGCCGGCGCGGACCGTCTCCGGGTCGCCGTGGACGATGTTCGCCAGCCAGGAGTCGACGAAGTCGCGCTCCGCCGGGCTGAACGCGTGGCGCTGCGCCTCCTCCGGTGTGGGTACGAGACCGGGCCGCCCGGTGCGCAGCCGCAGCATCGCCAGGGCGCCGGCCAGCACCTGGCGGCGGGCCTCGGCCGGGTCGTCCGCGGCCAGCGCGGACACGCCGATCGAGGCGTACGGTTCGTCGAGCACCGGCGAGGGGCGGAAGGAGTCCCGGTACAGGGCGAGCGCCGGAACGGTGTTGGCGGACGCGAAGTGGTGCGCGAAGGAGAACGGCAGCCCCAGCCGCCCGGCGAGCTGCGCGCTGAACCCGGACGAGCCCAGCAGCCAGATGCTCGGCCGGTCCGGCGACTGCACTCCCCCGGGGGCGCCGGCCTGCACGGGCCCGGGGACGGCGTGTATGCGGGAGTACGGGTGCGCGTCCGGGAAGTCGTCGTCCAGGAACCGGATCAGCTCGGCGAGCTGCTGCGGGAAGTCGTCCGCGCCCTCGCGCAGCGAGTCGGTGCGGCGCAGGGCCGCCGCGGTGGCGCCGTCGGTGCCCGGCGCGCGGCCCAGCCCCAGGTCGATCCGGCCCGGCGCGAGCGCCTCCAGGGTGCCGAACTGCTCGGCGATCACCAGCGGGGCGTGGTTGGGCAGCATCACCCCGCCCGACCCCAGCCGCAGCGTGCGGGTGTGGGCGGCGAGGTGGGCCAGGATCACCGCGGGCGCGGAGCTGGCGACGCCGGGCATCGAGTGGTGCTCGGCCACCCACATCCGGTGGTACCCGCGGGTCTCGGCGGTCCTGGCGATCTCCACGCTGGTGCGCAGCGCGTCGGTGGCGGTGTACCCGCTGCCGACCGTGGCCAGGTCGAGCACGGACAGCGGCACGGGCGCGCTGCCGCGGGCCCTGCCGTGGATCCCGTGCGCGGCGGCGCTGTCGCCGCCCTGTCGTCGCTCACCCACGGCGGGCGCCTCCTTGATCGTCGATCGCGTTCTTCCCCGGCAGCGGCAACCGGAGCCCGCTTCCGGTTATTCCCCGCCGTATATGCCCGCCCGGAAAGGAAGGGGCAATACCTCTGGCATATGCCAGCGTGGCGCCTTCCTGCGTATACGCCTGAGGGGCCGTCGAATACTCGCCAACCGACTCTTCCGGAAAGCGTATTGGGGCTATCGTGGAGACCGGTCCGGCTCACACCCGCAGGGGGCTACCGTGGCGCTAGAGCACCGACAGTTGGGGCCGGTGTACGCGGTCCAGTACGCGCTGCGCGTGCTGGAATCCGTGGACACGCACCGGAACGGTGTCACCGCGGAACAGCTTGCCAGGGAAATCGGCGTGCCCCTGGGATATCTCACCCAGGTCCTGGCGATGCTGCGGCGCGAACGCTATCTGGGAATGGTGCCGGGCGGCGGATATGTCATAGGCGAATCCACGGTGCTGCTGGGTTCGGCCGCCCGGGACGGCGTGCTGGCCGAGAAGCTCAAGGCGATCCTGGCCGATCTGCGCGACGAGGTGGGCGCGGCCGTGTACTTCAGCCGGTACGACGACGGCGAGGTGCGGATCATCGACTTCGCCGACGGGCCCGACGCGCCCAAGGTCAACGAGTGGGTGGACTTCCGCTCGGCGGCCCATGCCAGCGCGGTCGGCAAGTGCCTGCTGGCTCAGCTCGACCACGACGGCCGCCGCGAGCACCTGTCCCGGCACCGCCCGGCCCGGTTCACCTCGCGCACCGAGGTCGACGACCGGGTCCTGCTCACCAAGCTCGAACGCCAGCCGGCCAGCGTCCCCACCCTCGACCTGCAGGAGTACGCGGTCGGTACGGTCTGCGCGGCCATTCCGGTGACGATAGGGAAGACGGTGGCGTGCCTCGCGCTGTCCATGCCCGTCGCCCGGGCGCACCGCTTGCGCCCGGCCGTGGACACGCTGAACGAACGGGCAGCGCCCGTCCTGCTCACGATGAGCCTTTGAGCGTGTCCCTGCCGGGGGTGCGGGGGGTGCGGTGGGTCGGGTCCTCCGGGGTGGGGGTCTGAAATCGTCTATTTACGGGCCTGGCGGCCCACAAATACACATCAGCATTTCAGACCCCCACCCCTGCGGCCCCTCCCGTGGCCCCGTCCCTCCTGTGCTCCCCCGGTCAGCCGGACGGTGCGTGGTCGGTGACGGTGCGGTGGTGCGGTGCGCCGGGTGGGGTGACGGTGCGGTGGTGCGCACGCCGGCTGGGGTGACTGTGCGTGGTCGGTGACGGTGCGGTGGTGCGGTGCGCCGGGGGGCGGTGGGCCGAACTGTGCGGGTGGCGGTGCGCCGGGGGGGTGCGGGTGGCGAAGCCCCCGCCGCGCGAGGCGAAGCCGAGCAGAAACGACGAGGGCGAAGCGGTTCGCGCTTTCCGCGAACACACCTCGCCCATCGCCCTCGTGCGCCGCCAGGGACTCGAACCCCGGACCCGCTGATTAAGAGTCAGCTGCTCTAACCAACTGAGCTAGCGGCGCCTGCTGACAAGGATGATCGTACCTGATGGAAAGGGGTGGCCCAAACCAGGTGTGCGGGAGCGGGGGGCAGGGGCCGCCGGGGGCTAGCGGGGCCAGTGCGGGGGGCGGGTCAGGTGGGCGGGTACGCGGGTGGCCGCGTCGCCGCGGGCGGCGTTCACCTGGGGGTGGGTGAGGAAGAGCGCCCCGGTGAGGTCGGCGCCGCGCAGATCGGTGTCCCGCAGGTCCGCGCCCAGCAGATCGGCCTCGCGCAGGTCCGCCCCGCGCAGGTCGGCGCCGATCAGGAGGGAGCCGCGCAGGTCGGCGCCGCGCAGGTCCGCGCCCCGCAGCCTGGCGCCGACCAGGTCGGCGCCGCGGCGGTCGCGCCGTCTGCCGGGGAGGCGCCCGCGTACCGTGGCGCTGACGCGGGCCAGCAGGTCGCCGGTCACGGCTCGTTCGGCGGCCACGTCGAGGGCGGCCAGGTCGTCCGGGGTGCCCTCGGTCAGGGCCTCGACCCGGGTCTTGAGGCGCACGATCTCGCCGTGCAGCGGGGCGGCCGACCGCAGGGCGAGCGCCTCGGTGAGGTACCACAGCAGTTCGTGGAGCTGCCGCATCACCGGCAGGGCGGCGAACATCGCCGCCCCGTGCCCGGCGGGGGCGTCCCGCCAGTCGGCGCCGCCGAAGGTGATCCTTGACACCTTCTGGCCGGCGCCGAAGCAGTCGTAGACCGTGCAGCCCCGGTAGCCGCTCTCGCGCAGCCGCGCGTGGATGCCGCAGGTGTGCGCGGCGGACAGGTGGCGGCAGGGGTCGCCCGCCTTCTTGTCCTCGGCGAAGTCCGCCGACCTGGTGAAGGCCAGTGCCACGCAGCACAGCCCGAAGCAGTTCGCGCAGTCGGCCCGCAGGCCGGTCGTGTCCACAGTGCGTCGCTCTCCTCGACTACCGCTGGGTGCGGCCGGTGCCGCGGGCGGGCCGCCCGGAGGACGCCCGCCCGCGGTCCATGGTGCCGCAGGGCCGCGGCGTCAGGTGCCGGCGGGGAAGCTCGCGGGCTTGGCGGGGGTGTAGAGCCAGACCTGGAAGAACGACGTCAGGTCCTTGCCGGACAGCCGCTCGGCCAGGCGCTGGAAGTCGGCGATGGTGCCGTTGCCGTAGCGGTGCAGCGCCGGCCACGCCTTGAGCAGGGTGAGGAAGGCGTGGTCGCCGATGGTGTCGCGCAGGGCCTGGATGGCGACGGCGCCCCGGTCGTAGACGGCGTCGTCGAACTGCTTGTCGGGCCCCGGGTCGCCCGGCTTCACCGTCCAGAACGGGTCGTCGGCCGGGTGGGCGTCGTACGTCTGCCGCGCCAGTTCCTGCGGGGTGCCCGTGCCCTCGTGCTCGGCCCACAGGTACTGGGCGTAGCTGGCGAAGCCCTCGTTCAGCCAGATGTCGGACCAGCGGGCCAGCGACACGTCGTCCCCGTACCACTGGTGGGCGAGTTCGTGCGCGACGACCGAGGTGTTGACGCCCTTGGCGAAGGTGGCGGGGCTGTAGAAGACGCGGGTCTGCTCCTCCAGCGAGAAGTGGGTGGGCACGTCGGGCACGTAGCCGCCGGCCGACTCGAAGGGGTAGGGGCCGAAGTACCCGCTGAGGAAGTCCACGATCTCGGCGGTGCGCTCGACGCTGGCCCTGGCGTTCGCGGCGTTGGCGCCCAGGGCGGTGCTGTAGGCGTTGATGACCGGGATGCCGGTGCGGGTGCGGCCGTGGGTGATGTCGAAGTGGCCGACGGCGAGTGTGGCGAGGTACGTGGCCTGCGGCTCGCTCTCCCGCCAGTGGTATGTGGTGCGGCCGCCGGTTGTGTGGCGGCCCACCAGCAGGCCGTTGCTGATCGCCTGCTCGCCGCTGGGCACCCGGACGCGTACGTCGTAGGTCGCCTTGTCCAGCGGGTGGTCGTTGCTGGGGAACCACCACCAGGCCGACTCGGGCTCGTTGGCCGCGACCGCGCCGTCGGGGGTGCGCTGCCAGGAGGTGAAGCCGTAGCGCTTCACGGTGGAGGGCACGCCGGAGTAGGTGACGGCGACGGTGAAGCGGTGGCCGCGCGGGAGCACGCGGGCCGGGGTGACGACCAGTTCCTGCTCGCCGCTGGTGGCGAAGTGCGCCGGGCGGCCGTCGACGGTGACCTTGGAGACGGTGAGCGCGAAGTCCAGGTCGAAGCCGGTCAGGCCCTGGGTGGCGGTGGCGGTGAGGACGGCGGTGCCCGTCAGGGTGTCGGTCGCCGGCTGGTAGTCGAGGCCGAGGTCGTAGTGGGAGACGTCGTAGCCGCCGTTGCCGTAGGTGGGGTAGTACGGGTCGCCGATGCCAGGGGCGCCCGGGCCCGCTCCGGCCGCGCCGGCCGAGGCCGCC
The DNA here is from genome assembly GCF_020400825.1 of Streptomyces sp. HPF1205. Lineage (GTDB taxonomy): Bacteria > Actinomycetota > Actinomycetes > Streptomycetales > Streptomycetaceae > Actinacidiphila. Next base: position 134,806 of record NZ_JAINVH010000001.1, on the reverse strand, counting down.
GGGATCGCCAGCAGCAGGCCGAGCGCTGTGGTGGCGGCGGCGGACGCGATCAGTCTTTTGCGCACAGGGGTCCTCCAGTGCGGGACGCGGTGACCCGCGTCGGTGATCGGTGGCAGGTACACGCCGACCCTAGAAAGGGCCGGACGCCACAGCCACCCCGTGGCCCCCTGCTGTCGCAGAACATTCACCCGGCGCAACACAGGCGGCCGGAATGCGACCCTTGCCCGGCCGCCCCGCGTACGCCGGGTGGGCGGGCCCGCGCTTGCGATCGCCCGGGATCGCGGGAACGCTGGTGACGGTCGGCCTGCCGCGGCGGCCGGCGGATCCGCACCGGCCGGTCCCGGCCAGATGGGTTCACCGTGTGAAGAATCTCTGGCTCCGAGCGATCCAGCGGGTGGAGAACAGCTACCTCGCCCGTATGGGCCTGTCACTGCCGCTTGCGGCGATCGCGGTCGTCGTCGCGGCGGATCTGGTGGGTGGCCGCGACCACTTCATCGCGCCCGGCATGGTGGCCGCGCCCGCGCTGGCGTCCGTCACCGTCTCGTGGCAGCGGACCGTGCTGGTCTGCGTCCTGGGCGCCGCGGCGCAGGGGGCGCTGGCGCCGTACGACGGGGTCGTCGACATCGGGCCGGCGGGCCAGAGCGTCGTGATCGGGCAGGTCTTCGCGTACTGCTTCGTCAGCATCTTCAGCGTCTACATCGCGTGGCGCCGCGAGACCGGTGCGAAGGCGTTCACGGCGATCACCTCGGTCGCCGAGGCGGCCCAGCACGCGCTGATGCGCCCGCCGGCCTCCCGGGTCGGCCCGGTACGGCTGGCCGTACGGTACGTGTCGGCCGCCACCGACGCGCAGATCGGGGGCGACCTGTACGCGGTGCTCGACACGCCTTTCGGGGTGCGGGTCCTCGTCGGCGACGTCCGCGGCAAGGGGCTGGGGGCGGTGCAGACGGCGGCGGTGGTGCTCGGCGCGTTCCGCGAGGCCGCGTTCGACGAGGCGGCCCTGGACGACGTGGCCGCCCGCGTCGACACCAGCCTCGGCCGGCAGATCGGCGACGGCGACTTCGTCACCGCGCTGTTCGCCCAGTTCGGCGAGCCCGCCGGTGTCGAGCTGCTCCATTACGGCCACGTGGCGCCGCTGCGGGTCTCCCGCGACGGCGAGGTCGACACCCTCGAACCGGCCGAGCCGTGGGTGCCGCTCGGCCTGGCGGAGCTGGTGCCCGGCAAGCCGAAGCCCTGGCGGGTGCCGCTGCTGCCCGGCGACGTCCTGGTGCTGTGCACCGACGGCGTCGTCGAGGCGCGCGGCGGTCCGGACGGCGGGTTCTACCCGCTGGCCGCCCGCATCGGCCCCCTCGTCGCGGGCTGCGCCGACGACCTCGACGCCGCGGTCGACCGCGTCTACGAGGACCTGCTCGCGCACGCCGGCGGCTCCCTGTCCGACGACGTGGTCCTCCTTTTCCTGGCGCCGTGAGCCGCGCGCCTCAGCGGGTGGCCCGCTCCAGTGCGACGATCACCGACTCGTACGGCTCCCCCGTCGCCCGTTCCATCCCCCATTCGCACAGGCGCCCGGCCGACAGGTAGGCGTCGTAGGCCCGCGCGGCGACCTCCTCGGCCTCGCGGCGGGTGGCCGCGGCGCTCAGGGCGGGGTGGCGCACGGCGCGAGGGGTGAGGGCGCAGCAGCCGGCGTCGTCGGGGAGGACGACCTCGCGGGCGCAGGCGCGGGCGACGGCGAGGAAGGCGCCGTCGGCGTCCAGGTGGCGGGCCGCGCAGGCCGGGTGGAGGACGGCGGAGTCCACGCGGTCGCGGACGGTGAGCCGGGGCAGCAGGTGCTCCGCGGCCCACACCACGGAGTCGAGCACGGTCAGCTCGCCGTGCAGTTCGCGGTTGGCGTCGGTGAGGTAGGGCACGACCTGCTGGGTCAGGCCCAGCGTGCAGGACGCGGCGTCGACCACGACCGGCAGCCGTCCCCCGGTGGTCCACGTCCACGCCTGCTCCACGACCCTGTTGGCCATCACCACGGTGGCCTCGTCAAGGCCCTGCTCGTACCAGGGGGCGGCGCAGCAGGTGCCGGCGACGTCGGGCGGGATCCACACCGGCAGTCCGGCGCGCGCGGAGACGGCGACCAGCGCCTCGGGCAGCCACGGCCCGGCGGAGCCCGCGGGCGGCCCGAGGATCCGGCAGGCGCAGGAGGGGAAGTAGACGGCTGCCGCGCCCTGCTGCCCGGTGCGCGGCAGCCGGGGCGCGGGCCCGGGAAGGCCCGGCGGCCGGGCGTCCGCGGGCCCGCCGCTCCCTGTTGCGCTCGCGCCCCCGCTTCCGCCCGTGCTCCCGGCCCCGGCCGTGCTCGCGGCTCCGCCCGTGCCTCCGTCTCCGGCCGCCGTCCCGCGGCCGCGTCCGGCTCCCCGTAGCGGCCCGGTGAGCAGGCGGGCCGGGGACCGGCGCCGTACGGGAGCGGCCGCGGCGGCGCCGGCTGCCGCGGTCCGGGCGGCGCGCTCGGCGGCGCGCCAGTGGCCGGCCAGGGCGGTGGCGGCGCGTTCGCGCGCGCGGGTGTGGCGGCCGGCCCGGAAGTCCCGCATCAGCGCGCCGGTGTCGATGCCGGCCGGGCAGGAGGTACGGCACAGCGACTCGCCGGCGCAGGTGTCGACGGCGTCGTACCCGTAGGCGTCCAGGAGCCGGTCCAGGACCGGGGAGCCGGGCGGCTGGCGGAACATCTCGCGGCGCAGCACGATCCGCTGCCGGGGCGAGGTGGTCAGGTCGCGGCTGGGGCACACCGGCTCGCACAGGCCGCACTCGACGCAGGAGTCGGCGACCGCCTCGATCGCCGGGAACGTCTTCAGGCCGCGCAGGTGGCCGCGCGGGTCCTGGTCGAGCACCACCCGGGGGGCCAGGACGGCGTCTGGGTCCAGCAGGCGTTTGACCCGCCACATCAGGGCGCTCGCCCGCGGGCCCCACTCCGCCTCCAGGTACGGCGCCAGTGCCCGGCCCGTGCCGTGCCGGGCCGTCAGGGAGCCGTCGAAGCGCTCGACGACGGTCCGGCAGAAGTCGTCCAGGAAGGCGGCGTACCGCTCGGTGTCCGCCGGGTCGGCGGGGTCGAACGCCAGCGGGAAGCGCAGCGCGCCCTGGGCCGCGTGGCCGGCGACCGCGGCGGCGAAACCGTACCGCCGCTGCAGTGCGACCAGTTCCGCGCAGACGTGCGCGAGCCGGTCGGGCGGCACCGCGAAGTCCGCGCCGACCAGCGTGGTGCCCGGCGGGCGGGCGGCGCCCGGCGCGGCCACGAACGCCTGCCGGGCCGCCCGCCACAGCGCGGCCGTCGCCTCGCGGTCGCGGGTGAACGCGTTGACCGCCGAGGGCACCGGCCGCACCAGGCCCAGGTCGTCGCACAGACGCCGGGCGACCCGCTCGTACGCGGCCAGTTCGACCTCGTCGGCGGCGCGGAACTCCACCAGCAGCGCCGCGCACTCGGCGGGCAGCGCGGCCCACTGCGGCGGCACGCCCTCGACACTCGCGCAGGCCCGCAGGGTGCGGCCGTCCAGCAGCTCCACCGCCGCCGCGCCCCCTTGCGCGAACAGCGGTACGGCCGCCGCGGCGGCCGGCAGCGTGGGGAAGAACAGCGCGGCCGTGGTGACCGCGGGCCGCAGCGGCAGCGTCGCGTAGACCGCCTCGGCGACGAAACCGAGGGTGCCCTGGGAGCCGATCAGCAGCCCGCGCAGGATCTGCGCCGGGGTCTCGGCGTCGAGGAAGGCGTCCAGCCGGTAGCCGCCGGCGTTCGGGATCGCGTGCTTGGCGCGGATACGGGCGGTCAGCGCGGGGTCTGCCTCGATCTCGTCGCGCAGGTCGAGCAGCCCCTGGAACAGTTCGGGCTCGGCGGCCGCCAGCGCCGCGTCCGCGTCGGGGTCGGCGGTGTCCAGCACGGTCCCGGACGGCAGCACGGCCGTCAGCGACACGACCGTGCGGTACGAGTCGTGGGCGGGTCCGCCCGCCGGCCCCGAGGCGTTGGTGGCCAGGACGCCGCCCACGGTGGCCGCCGCGGCGCTCGCGGGGTCGGGCCCGAGCACCCTGCCGTACCGGGCCAGCGCGGCGTTCGCCCTGGCCAGCACGGTGCCGGGCAGTATGCGGGCGCGTGTGCCGGCCGCCTCCACGTCGACCCCGCTGAAGTGGCGGCGCACGTCCACCAGGATGTCCTCGCCCTGGGCCTGCCCGGCCAGGCTCGTGCCGGCCGCCCGGAAGACGAGGCTGCGGCGCTCCCGCCTGGCGTACTCCATCAGCCTGACCACGTCCTGCACGCTCTGCGGGACCACCACCACCTGGGGCACGAAGCGGTACGGGCTCGCGTCCGACGCGTACCTCACCAGGTCGGAGACGCCGCCGAGCACCTTGTCCGGGCCGAGCAGCGCGGCCAGGCCGTCCCGCAGTCCTGCCGGGGTGCCCCCGGCCCTTTCGTCCCCGACCCGGTCCGGGGCGGGCCGCTCCGGGGGCGGCGGCCGCAGTGACCCGGCCTTCGGCTCACGCACGGGCATCGGGACCTCCTGAGGGGATCGCACCGTTTGCCAAGATATGCCGGACCGGCCGCGTCCGCCCGGCCGGTCGTATGCCCGGCACCGCCCGCTCGGGAGCCGGGTGGTGCCTTCGCGGTGTGTTCGCGGTGCGCCTTCCTGGTGCCTGCCGGTGCTCGTGGGAGGCGGGTTGCGGGCGTGGTTCCGGGGCACTGATCCGGACATGGATTGCGGCAAGTGGCGAGCGAGCCGGTGCCGCGGCGGCCGCACGGGGCGGCGATACTCGGGGTGAACCGACGGCGGGGTGCGCGGAGCGAGGGGGACGGTGCCGTGGGCGGTGAATCGGGGGCACGGCTGCTGGCCGCGTGTGTAGCCCTTGCGGACACCCTTGAGGAGGACAGCGAAGCCACCGGGGTGCCGGCGCTGCTGGCCGACCGGTGCGTGGAGCTGGTGGGAGTGGAGGCGGCCGGTCTGCTGCTCGCCGACGGCAGTGGGCAGCCGCGGGTGGCCGCGGCTTCCTGCGAACGGGCGCGGCTGCTGGGCCTGGCCGAGCAGGAGTTCGGGGCCGGCCCGGGCCTGGACTGCCTGCGCGGCGGCGAGCCGGTGGAGGCGCCGGACCTGGCGGCGGACGGCGGGCGGTGGGCCGCGTTCGCCGGGAAGGCGCTGGAGTGCGGCTACGCGGCGGTCTTCGCGGTGCCCATGAGGCGCCAGGAGGAGGTCATCGGGGCGGTCTGCCTCTTCCGGGCCTCGCCGGGGCCGCTCACGCCGGACGCCGCCGCCCTGGCCAGAGCCCTCGCCGACGCCGCCACGGTCGGCGTGCTCCAGCGGCGCGCCCGGCACCGCTACGAGCTGCTGTCCGCGCAGCTCCAGTCCGCCCTCGACAGCCGCGTCCTGGTCGAGCAGGCCAAGGGGCTGCTCGCCGAGCGCTGGGACATGGGCGTCGACGAGGCGTTCCTCATCCTGCGGCGGCACGCGCGGGCACGGCGGATGCGGCTGGCGGACCTGGCGCGGGAGGTGCTGTCGCGTTCGGTCGACCTGACCCCCGACCCGGCGGCGTGACGTTCGCGGCGGGCCGGCCGCTTCGCGGGGCCGGGCCGGCCGGTTCGCGGGGCCGGGTCAGGCGGGGCGGGAGCCGGTGAGGGCGGCGGCGACCACGACGTTGGCGGAGTAGGTCCGGGTGGCGCGGTCGAAGGGCCCGCCGCAGGTGATGAGGCGCAGCTCGGGGCGGCCGGTGGGGCCGTGGCCGTAGACCAGGGCCGGGTCGAAGCGGGCCTTGGGGACGGTGGTGACCGCGTACGCGGTGAACCGCGCGACCGTGTGATCCGCCCGGGTGACGTCGATGCGCGCGCCGGTACGGACGGTGGGCAGCAGGTAGAACACCGCCGCGCGCGTCTCGGTGTCGACGTGGCCGACGATGAGGGCGGCGCCCGGCGCCCCGGGCGCGGGGCCGTCGCGGTACCAGCCGGCGACGTCGGGGGTGTCGTACGGCGGCGGGTCGACCGCCCCGTCGCGCAGGCCCCGGCCCACCAGGTCGGCGTGCAGGCCGATGGAGGGGATGTCGAGGCGGACCGGACGCGCGGGGGGCAGGGGCGCGTGGGCCGGGTGGGGCAGGGCGGCGGGGCCCGCGCCGGCCGGCCTCGCGGCGGCGGCCGCGGCCGGCAGCGCCCTCGCGCCGCCCCCGACCGCCCCGTGCCCGGTCAGCCACGCGGCCAGCAGCAGCATGCCCACCGCGACGGCCGTCCACGTCCTGCTGTCCGGCCGCGGCTCGGCCTCGTCGTCCGGGCCGAACATCCGTCAGCCGCGGTTCGCGCCGCGCCGCCGGTGCAGGACCAGCCCGGTCAGCCCGGCCGCCGCGAACCCGCCGGTGGCCAGCAGCGCGCCCGTACTCGTACCGGCCACCGCGGGACCGGCCGCAAGCTGCGCCGTACCGCCGCCGCCGGCCGGTTCCGGGCGCTGCGGGCCCCCCGGGCCGGCGGGCGTGCCGGTGGTGCCGCCGCCCGTCCCGATCGTGAGGGTCGCCGTCGCCGAGGCGGCCACGCCGTCGCACTCGACGGAGACGGTGTACGAACCGGGGGTCGCGTCGGACTTGACGAACGCCTGGCCCTCCAGGCCGTTGCCGTCCCGCGCCGGGGCCAGGGTGACGGGGCTGACGAACACGTCCGCGCTCGCCTTGGCCTCATGGGCGCCCGAGCAGGAGGCGGTCAGGCGTACGGTGACCTCCGCGCCGGGCGCGGCCGTCCGCGGGGTGACGTCCATGCCGTGCCATCCCGAGCCCGACGTACCGGATCCCGACGTACCGGATCCCGACGTGCCCGATCCCGCGGAGCCGCCCGTACCGGCCCCCTGGCCGGTGGAGGAGCCGGCGGCCGCGTCGGGCCCGATGGAGCCCGGGTCGGCCGAGCCGGGGTCGGCGGCGCCCGGATCGCCCGCCGCGTCCGTACCGGCGCCGCTGTCCGTGCCCGCGTCGGTGCCGGTGCCGGTGCCGGTCCCGGTATCGCTGCCGGTTCCGGCCGCCGGGGCCGTGGGAGCCTCGCCGGAGGACACCGACGCGCCGCCGGGGCTGTCGGTGGTCGTGGACCTGCTCACCCCCGGGGCGCCGATCGCGGCGGCGGCCGGCACCGGGAGGGCGGTCAGCCCTCCGACGGCGAGCACCACGGCCGCGCCGGCGGCGGCGAGGGCGGGCGGTGTGGGACCGAACATGGGATCAGGACCTCCGCGTCGGCCGGGCGCGCGGACTCGCGCCCGGTGTCTACGAAGATCCCCGGGCCGGCGGCGCGGCGCACGCGGTGCTGCGCCGCCCGGGTGACGGCTCGGACACTTACCGTGAACGCCGTCAGATCTCGGCGACCAGGTCGGCGATCGAGTCGACCACCCGGGAGGGCCGGAACGGGTAGCGGTCTATGTCCCCGGCCTGCGTCAGCCCGGTCAGGACGAGGAAGGTCGTCATCCCGGACTCCAGGCCGGCCAGCACGTCGGTGTCCATCCGGTCGCCGATCATGGCGCTGGACTCGGAGTGAGCGCCGATCGCGTTGAGCCCGGCACGCATCATCAGCGGGTTGGGCTTGCCGACGAAGTACGGCGCCTTGCCGGTGGCCTTGGTGATCAGCGCGGCCACCGAGCCGGCCGCGGGCAGCACGCCCTCCGGGGACGGACCGGTCTCGTCCGGGTTCGTGCACAGGAAGCGGGCACCGCCGTTGATCAGGCGGATCGCCTTGGTGAGCGCCTCGAAGCTGTAGGTGCGGGTCTCGCCGAGGACGACGTAGTCCGGCTCGTGGTCGGTCAGCACGTAACCGACGTCGTGCAGCGCGGTGGTCAGGCCGGCCTCGCCGATGACGTAGGCGGTGCCGCCGGGGCGCTGGTCGTCCAGGAACTTCGCGGTGGCCAGGGCGGAGGTCCAGATGTTGGCCACCGGCACGTCCAGGCCCATGCGGGACAGGCGCGCGTGCAGGTCGCGCGGGGTGTAGATGGAGTTGTTGGTCAGTACGAGGAACGGTTTGCCGGACTCCTTGAGTCCCTTGAGGAAGGCGTCGGCCCCCGGGACGGGAGTGCCCTCGTGGATGAGCACTCCGTCCATGTCGGTGAGCCACGACTCGATGGGCTTGCGGGTCGACACGGAATCGTTTCTCCTGTCCTCGGCACGCGCGTGCGGAGCCCCAGCGTAGCCGGGGCCGTCCGGCGCCGCCCCGGGCGTCTCGTCTGCTGGTCGGGGCGGTGGCGCGCGTCACGGCCCGGGCGTCGCGGCGGGCGTCGTTCCGCCGGGCGCGGCGGATCCGCCGAACAGCGGTGCGAGGGCGAGCAGCGCGGCCCCCTCGGCGACGGCACGGGGGCCGCCGACGGCCACCGGCAGCGGCCTGCCGTACCGCGAGAGCACCGCGGCGACCTCGTCGCGGAACAGGGCGGGGTCGGCGGCGACCGTGCCGCCGCCCAGGACGACCTGGTCGATGTCCAGCAGCGCGGCCAGGTTCGCGGCACCCACGCCGAGCAGCCGGGCCGCGCCCCGCAGGTCCCCCGCCCCGGCGGCGGCCAGGCACAGCGCCTCCAGGCAGCCGCGGTTGCCGCACCGGCACTCGGGCCCGTCGAGCCGCACCACCTGGTGCCCGAACTCCCCCGCCCCGGTGCGCCCGCCGCGGTGGAGGACGCCGCCGAGCACGAGTCCGGCGCCCAGGCCCGTGCCGAGGTGCAGGTACGCGAAGGACGAGCCGGCCGGCCCGGCCGAGCCGTGGGCGAGGACGGCCAGCGCCGCCGCGTTCGTGTTCTTGTCGACCACCACCGGCAGGCCGAGCCGGGCGGCCAGTTCCGCGCGCAGCGGGCACCCCGCCCAGTGCGGGTGCCCTGTGACGCGGTGCAGGACACCTGTGGTGTGGTCGAGGGGGCCGCGCATGCCGACGCCGACCCCCAGGACGGGCGCGGGGGCCGCCGCCAGGACCGTACGCAGGCCCGCGGCGATCGCGGCCAGCCCCTCCTCCACCGGGCGGCCCAGGTCGAGCGGCAGGGTGCGGTCGGCGACGGCACGTCCTGCGAGGTCGGTGAGGACGGCGGTCAGGCGTTCGCCGTCGAGGTGGGCGCCGGCCGCATACCGCGAGCCGGCCGCCAGCCGCAGGTCGGTGCGCGGCTTGCCGCCGGTCGAGGCGCGCCTGCCCGCCTCCTCCACCAGTCCCTCGGCCCGCAGCCGGGCGGCGATCTTGCTGACCGCCTGCGGGGTGAGGCCGGTGCGCTCGGCCAGCTCCGGCCGGCTGAGCCCGCCGCCGCCCGGTGCGCCGGCCGCCTCGCGCAGCAGCGTCAGGACCAGGGCCGTGTTGTGGCTGCGCAGGGCGGGAAGGTTGGCGCCTGCGGTGGACGGGTTCACCCGCCCATTGTCGCCCGCGCTTGCACTTTCGCAACACTGTTGCCAAAGTGGCGCGCATGAGCGCTCCCGGCACCCCCTCCGGTACCCCCGGCCCCGGCCCCCTGCGCGTCGCCCTGGTCGGATACGGCCCGGCCGGGTCCTTCTTCCACGCCCCGCTGATCGCCGCGACGCCCGGCCTGGTCCTGGACACGGTCGTCACCGGGGACGCCGGGCGCCGCGCGGCGGCGCTGGCCGAGCACCCGGGGGTACGGTTCGCCGCCGGCGCCGACGAGGTGTGGGCGCGCGCGGACGAGCTGGACCTGGTCGTGCTCGCCTCCCCCAACCGCACCCACGTCCCCCTGGCCACCGCCGCCCTGGAGGCCGGGCTGCCCGTCGTCGTGGACAAGCCGCTGGCCGGGACCGCGCGGGAGGGCCGCGCCCTGGCGGCGCTCGCCGAGGCGCGCGGACTGCTGCTCACCGTCTTCCACAACCGCCGCTGGGACAGCGACTTCCGCACCCTCCGGGCACTGCTCGCCGAGGGGCGGCTCGGCGACGTGCTCCGCTTCGAGTCGCGGTTCGAACGCTGGCGGCCGCGGCTGAAGGGCGGCTGGCGCGAGTCGGGCGACCCGGCGGAGATCGGCGGACTGCTCTACGACCTCGGAAGCCACCTGGTCGACCAGGCCCTGACGCTGTTCGGCCCGGCCGTGCGGGTCTACGCCGAGGCCGACGTCCGCCGCCCCGGGGCAGCCGCTGACGACGACTGCTTCCTCGCCCTCACCCACGCCGGCGGGGTCCGCTCGCACCTGTGGATGAGCGCCACCGCCTCCCGCCTCGGCCCGCGCCTGCGCGCCCTGGGCACCTGCGGCGGCTACGTGACCCACGGCCTCGACCCGCAGGAAGCGGCCCTGCGGGCGGGCTCACGGCCGGGCACGGCGGGCGCCGAGGGCTCTTCCTGGGGCGCCGTACCGGAGTCCGCCTGGGGCACCCTCGGCACCGACGACGACGGACCCCGGCCCGTCCCGTCCCTGCCCGGCGACTACCCCGCCTTCTACGCCGGCGTGGCCACCGCCCTGCGCGACGGCACACCTGCGCCCGTCACCGCCCTGGAGGCGGTCGCCTGCCTGGAGGTCCTGGAAGCCGCCCGTACGTCGGCGGCCACGGGGCGCGCGGTCGAGATGTGAGCGACGGTCCGCCGGGAGGGGACCGCCGGCCGGGAGGGCCCAGGGGCGCGGCCCCCGCCGGTCGCGTCCTTGCGGCCGGCCCCGTCAGGCGGACCCGAACTCCTGCCGCTGGCGGCCCAGGCCCTCGATCTCCAGCTCCACCACGTCGCCCGGCCGCAGATACGGCTTGGGGTCGGGCCGGCCCAGCGCCACCCCGGCGGGCGTACCCGTGTTGATGACGTCGCCCGGGTAGAGCGTCATGAAGTGGCTGAGGTAGCGGACCACCTCGGCCACCGGGAAGATCTGGTCGGCCGTACTGCCGTCCTGCTTCAGCTCGCCGTTGACCCACAGCCGCAGCGGCAGCGCCTGCGGGTCGGCGACCTCGTCGGCGGTGACCAGCCAGGGCCCCAGCGGGTTGAACGTCTCGCAGTTCTTGCCCTTGTCCCACTGCCCGCCGCGCTCGATCTGGAACGCGCGCTCGGACACGTCGTGCGCGATCGCGTAGCCCGCCACGGCGGCCAGCGCCTCCTCGTGCGAGGCCGCGTACCGCAGCTCCCGCCCGATCACCACGGCGAGTTCGATCTCCCAGTCGGTCTTGGCCGACCCGCGCGGCACCAGCACGGTGTCCTCGGGTCCGACGACCGTGTCGGGGGCCTTCATGAAGACCACCGGCTCGGCGGGCGGGGTGGCGCCGGTCTCGGCGGCGTGGTCGTGGTAGTTGAGGCCGATGCAGACGATCTTGCCGATCCGGCCCAGCGGCGGTCCGACCCGCAGCCCCGGGTCCAGCGCGGGCAGCGACCCGGCCGTCAGGGCCGCCTCCACCGCGGCCAGCCGGGACGTGTCGGCGAGCAGCGACCCGTCGATGTCCGGCACGAGACCGCTCAGGTCGCGCGCCACGCCCTCCCGGTCCAGCACGGCCGGGCGCTCCGCCCCGGCGGGTCCGACACGCAGCAGCTTCACCGTCACAACTCCGTTGTCTTGTGCGTCTTGCGGGTCCTGCGGGTCCTGCGGGTCTCGTGTATCCCTGCGCATCGCATGGGGCCGCCGCCCGGGGCCCGAGGGACGGTCATCGGATGTCTCGTGCGATCTTTCAAGGGCGCGGGCCGCCCGCGCAACCCCCTCCCGCCAGGTGGACACCGGGGCCGTGGGCCGCGGACACACGGGGAGGTGCCTCAGCCGTCCCAGCCATCCGAGCCGTCCCCAGTCGTCCCAGCCATCCGAGCCGTCCGAGCCGTCCCCGGCCGCCTCAGCCGCCCGCCGCGCGGGCCACCGTGTAGATGAGCAGGCCCGCGAGCGCGCCCACCACCGTGCCGTTGATCCGGATGAACTGCAGATCGCGCCCGACGTGCGCCTCGATCTTCCGCGAGGTCTGGTCGGCGTCCCAGCCGGCCACCGTCTCGCTGATCAGCGAGGTGATCTCGGCCTGGTACGTGGTCACCAGATACGTGGCCGCGTCCTCCAGCCAGGTGTCCACCTTCCCCTGGAGCCGCGCGTCCGTGGCCAGCCGGCCGCCCAGCGACAGCAGCGAGGCGCGGGCCCGCAGGCGCAGTTCGCTGCGCTCGTCCTCGGCGGCGGCCACCACCATGGCCCGTACCGAACCCCAGGCCGACGCGATCAGGTCCTGCACCTCGCCCCGCGCCAGCAGGTCCTTCTTCAGCCGCTCGACCCGGGCGCGGGTGTCGGGGTCCGACTGCAGCTCCACCGCGAAGTCGCGCAGGAAACGGTCCACCGCGCCGCGCGCCGGATGACCCGGCGAGTCCCGCATCTCCGTGACGAACCGCAGCAGCTCCTTGTAGACCCGCTCGCCGACCTTGCGGTCCACGAACCGCGGCGTCCAGCCCGGCGCCCCGCCCTGCACGGCCTCCATCACCGAGTCGCCGTGCAGCACCAGCCAGTCGTGCGCCCGTACGCACACCAGGTCCACCATCCGCCGGTGGCCGCCGTCCGCGACGATCCGCTCCAGCATCTTGCCCAGCCCCGGCGCGATCTCCTGGGCGTCGGCCCGCCTGGTGATGGCCTCGCCGACCACGGCCTGGACGTCGGAGTCGCGCAGCACCGTCAGCACGCCGCGCAGCGCCGCCGCGGCCTGCTCGGTGACCTTGTCCGTGTTGCCCGGCTCGGCCAGCCAGCCGCCGAGCCGCGCGCCGATGCCGACCGCGCGCAGCCGGGCCCGCACCACGTCCGCGGACAGGAAGTTCTCGCCGACGAACTCGCCCAGGCTCGCACCGAGCGCGTCCTTCTTCGTCGGGATGATCGCGGTGTGCGGGATGGGCAGGCCGAGCGGGCGGCGGAACAGCGCGGTCACCGCGAACCAGTCGGCCAGCGCGCCCACCATCCCGGCCTCCGCCGCGGCGGCCAGGTAACCCGCCCACGGCCCGGCGCCGTGCGCGCCCGCCACCTTGGCGATCACGTACACCGCAGTCGCGGCGAGCAGGAAACCGGTGGCGATCAGCTTCATCCGCCGCACGCCGCGGCGCCGGGCGGCGTCGAGCTCGGCGCTCCCCGGGCGCGTACCGAGGGGTCCGGAGGGGCCGGAGGCGGCCGGGCCGGCCCCGCGGCGACCACCCCCCGGGCCGCCGGGACCGCCCCCCGGGCCGCGCTCGGCAGGCTCGGGCCCCACCGACCCCGTCCGCTCCACCCGCCCCACCCGTCCCGTCGGCCCCTGGTCGGCACCCGTCACGGCAGGTCCCGGCGCCGGACCTGCCACACCGTTCGTTCGCCCCGCGCCACCCGCGTCCATGCGCTCCACCCGCGTATTCTCACCGCCACTGCCAGTCTTGGAACGAACGAGGGGTTCCCGGCGGCTCCCGGTGTCGCCCGGAGCCGCCGGCGCGCCGCCCCCGGCCGGAGGAACAGCATGGCCCAGCCCGACCCGAGCGGGGGACTGCCCGGATACGCCGAGCACTTCGAGGAACCCGCCGGCTACCTGGACTTCGCCCGGTACGGGCCCCCCTCGCGCGACGTGCTGGCCGCGACCGCCGAGGCGCTGGGCCGCTCGGCGCGGGCCGGCCGGGACACGGTCGACGAGCTGATGCGCGCCGACGAAAGGGCCCGCGCGGCCGCCGCCCGGCTGGCCGGAACGGACGCCGCGCACACCGTGCTGCTCCCCAACGCCTCCACCGGGCTGTTCCACGCCGCCTTCGGCATCCCCTCCGGCACGGTCCTGGTGCCCGCGGCGGACTTCCCGGCCAACCACTACCCCTGGCGCCGCAGCGCCGCGCTCGGCCGGGCGGTGCCGCGCTGGCTGCGGGCCGACGCGCGCGGCCTGATCACCCCCGACGCGGTACGGGCCGCGCTCACCGACGACGTGGTCGCCCTCGCCGTCAGCGCCGTCGACTTCCGCACCGGAGCACGCGCCGACCTGGCCGGGCTGCGCGAGGTGATCGGGGAGGACCGGCTGCTCGTCGTGGACGGCATCCAGGGCTTCGGCGCGGCCGATCTGCCCTGGCCGGCGGCCGACGTGCTCGTCACCGGCGGGCAGAAATGGCTGCGGGCGAGCTGGTCCACCGGCTTCGCCGCCCTGTCCGACCGGGCCCTGGAACGCCTGGAACCCACCCTCACCGGCTGGACCGGCGTCACGGACGTGGCCGTCTTCGACGACACCGAGCATCCTGTCGCGCCCGGAGCCGGGCGCTGGAGCATCACCAACCTCAGCCCGGTCGCCGCCGCCGCCTTCGCGGCGGCCCTCGAACTGGTCGAGGCCGCGACCGTCCCCGCCATCGAGGCGCACATCGCCCTGCGGGTGGACCAGCTCATCGACACCGTCCGCGCCCGCGGCGGCGAGATCCTCTCCCCCACGGACCCCGACCGCCGGGCCGGCATCGTCTCCTTCCACCTCCCCGGCACCGACCCCGCCGACGTCGCCAAGGCCCTCCACGCCCACGACGTGACCCCCTCGGTCCGCGCCCCCACGGTCCGCCTCTCGGCCCACGCCTCCACCCCCCACTCAGCCGTGGAACGCGTCGACGCGGCGCTGAAGTCCCTGCGATGACGGGCGCCCGGGGCGGCCGGGCCCGCCCGAGATGCGAAGGCCCGCTCTCGCCGGGAGAGCGGGCCTTCGGCAGGTGCGGCCGGTGGGACTCGAACCCACATGGGATTGCTCCCACGAGAACCTAAATCTCGCGCTTATGCCAATTCAGCAACGGCCGCCGGGCACGACCATGCTATCGGCTCGGTGCCTCCCGCAGGGGGCGGTATCCCGCTGCCGCATCCCGCTGTGCCCGCCCGGCGCCACGGCACCAGGTCGCGGTCAGCGCGTGGCAGTTGGGGCACAGGTAGCGCAGGTTCTCCCGCCGGTTGTCCAGCCAGTCCCCGCTGATGTGGTCGATCTGGAGGGTGATCGGCCTGCCCAGCCATTCGCCGGGATTCCCGCAGGCCTCGCACCGGTAGGGGACGCCCAGTTCCGCCAGTGCCCGCTGAAGGCGGTCCCGGTTGACACGAGCCGAGCCGGCCGGTCGCACGACGAGGACGTCCGCGGCAATGCTCCTCGGGCGGGGTTGCGGCACTGTCCTGCGGGCTTGCCTCCTGAAGTGGGTGGTGTCCAGTCCCAGCCGGGTGACCTCCCGCTGCAGTCGGCGGTGGTTGGCATCGTTCACGGGGAGGCCGAGGGCTCGCATGACGTCCGCGTAGCTGCCGGCGGTGGGCAGCACGGACCGCAGCGCCGGCTCGGGGATCGGCTTTCGCGCATGCCGGAAGTGGGCGGTGCTCACGCCGCACTCCCGTAGCCTGCGGCCGAGTGCCGCTCGCCTGCGTCCGTCATCGGGCACGCCCAAGGCACGCGCCACCGCCCGGAGGCTGTCCGACGAAGCGGCGGCACTCGCGAGTTCCTCCGGGGTGAACGGCAGGTCCGCGACGGCCCGGTTCAGTCCGGGGAAACGGCTGACGTCGATGCCCGCCGCGGATATGCGACGGCGCAGGTGCGACAGCGTGCCCGGGGCCGGAACCGCGCCGAGCGCCCGGGCGACGTCCACGAGGGTCCTGGCGCCCCTGACCGCTTCGGCCAGTGCCTCGTCCGAGTACGCCCGCAACGGTCCGCGCCGGAAATGGCCCGTGTCCAGGCCCAGCTCGGCGACGCGGCGCTGGAGCGCCCTGCGGCCCCCGCCGCTGTTGATCATCCCCAAGGCGCGCATGGCTTCGGCCCAGCTGGTCGCTTCAGCGACCGCCCGGGCCACCTGCGCGGGCTCGTACGTACGTGGCATGCGATCCCCCCGCGTCGGACTGGCGTTCGACCTCCGCCCGGATCAACGACGAGGCGATGAAAAGGTCACACCGGTCCGAACCGCCGCCCGGACGCGCCGAACGGAGGCCGGGAAGGTCACACCCCCAGATCCCGCAGGAGCTTCGCGACGTGGCCCGTGGCGCGGACGTTGTAGAAAGCGTGGGCGATCGTGCCGTTTTCGTCGACGACCACCGTGGAGCGGATGACGCCGGTGTAGGTCTTGCCGTAGTTGGTCTTCTCGCCGAAGGCGCCGTAGGCGGTGAGGGTGGTCCTGTCGGGGTCGGAGACCAGGGTGACCTTGAGGGATTCCTTCTCGCGGAACTTGGCGAGCTTCTCGGGCTTGTCCGGGGAGACGCCGATGACGTCGTAGCCGGCGGCGGCCAGGACATCGAGGTTGTCGGTGAAGTCGCAGGCCTGCTTGGTGCAGCCGGGGGTCATGGCGGAGGGGTAGAAGTAGACGATGACCTTGCGGCCGCGGTGGTCGGACAGCGAGACGGGCTTGCCGTCGGCGTCGGGCAGGGTGAAGTCGGGGGCGGTGTCGCCGGGGGCGAGGCGCTCGGCCATGGGTGGCTCCTGGGCAATCGGGGTGCCGACGGGGCGGGGGCCGCGTCGTACTGACAGACTGTCCGAACGGTACCGAATCAGGCGATGGAGGCATGCGGTGGCGGAGGCCAGGACGCCCGCACAGATCGAGGCGGACATCACCCGCAGGCGGCAGGAGCTCGCGGCGACGCTCGACGAGCTGGCGGTTCGTGTGCACCCGGCGACGATCGCGCGGGACACCAAGGCCAAGGCGGTCTCGGCGCTGGACCGTACGGTGGGGCAGGCGTACGTGGCGGCGAACCGCGCGGTGACCCAGGTCCGGGCCCAGTTCGTCACGGACGGGGGCAGGCCGCGGGCCGGCCGGATCGTGCCGGTCGCGGTGGCCGCGGTGGTGCTGGTCGGTGCGGCGGCCGCAGCCTCGGCGCGGCGGCGGCACAGGTAACGTCGTGGCCGTGAGTCCCAACAGTGAGCACGACAAGCTGCCCATCCGGATGCTGCACGACCGCGTTCTCGTGCGGCAGGAGTCCGGGGAGGGCGAGCGCCGCAGCGGTGGCGGCATCCTGATCCCGGCGACGGCGGCCGTCGGCAAGCGCCTGGCGTGGGCCGAGGTCGTCGCGGTGGGTCAGAACGTCCGGACGGTCGAGGTCGGCGACCGGGTGCTGTTCGACCCGGAGGACCGGGCCGAGGTCGAGGTGCGCGGGGTGGCGTACGTCCTGATGCGCGAGCGCGACCTGCACGCGGTGGCCGCCGAGCGCCTGCAGGGGACGGACGACTCCACCGGGCTGTACCTGTAATCCTCTGGACCTGTAAACCCTGTGGACCTGCGAACCTCTGCACCTGTGGCCTGTGGACCTCTGAGCCCCTGAGCCCCTGCCCCTGAACCTCTGAGCCCCTGAGCGTCCGAACCTCTCGGTCCCGCGCCGGGTCAGCGCGTGCCCGCCGTCCGTGCCTGCCGGGCGCCGGAGCCCGTGCCCGTCGTTGTCCCCCCGGATCCGCCGGACGCGGTGCCGGAACCGGTGCCGGCCGAGCCCGCGCCCGGTCCGTCGGCGCCCGTGCCCCCGGTGGTGGTGCCGCCGCTCGTCCCGCCGGTGGTGCCACCCGTATCGTTCCCGCCGGTCGCCGCACCGGTCGTGCCGCCCACGGGGTTCATCGTCGGGGGGCCGGTCGGTGGGGGCGTGGTGGCGGGCGGCGTCGTGGGGGGCGGGGTGCTGGTGGTCGGCGGGGTCGTGGCGGGGGAAGTGGGCGGCGTGGAGGCCGTGGTCGGGGGCCGGCTGCCGGTGGTGGCGGGGGTCGTACCGGTGTCGGTCGGGGTGGCGGTGTCGCCGGTCTGGGAGGGGTCGCCGCTCATCGCCTGGAGGTCGAAGTCCTGCGGGGTCTGCCCGCGCAGGGCGTCGGCGGTGTACTGGGCCCAGACCTCGCCGGGTGGGCCGCCGCCGTTGACCCGGGACTGGCCGAGTGCGCCGTTGAGGGATTCCTGGGCGCCGTTGTCGGGGTTGAGGCCGAGGACGGCGACCACGGTGGCCAGCTTGGGGGTGTAGCCGGCGAACCAGGCGGCCTTGTCGTTCTCGGCGGTGCCGGTCTTGGCGGCGGAGGGCCAGCCGGAGGCCTGCGCGGCGGTGGCGGTGGCGCCGGGGCTGTCGACCACGCTGCGCAGGACGGCGGTGGTGGTGTCGGCGGCTTGGCGGGGGATCGCCTGGACCGGGTGGCGGGAGGGCAGCTCCAGGTTGTCGCCGTCCTTTGTGATCTTGCTGACCAGGGAGTACGGGACGCGCCTGCCGTGGTCGGCGAGGGTGGCGTAGACCTGCGCCATGTCGAGCGGGCTGGCGCCGAAGGCGCCGAGCGCCATGGCGGGGGTCTTGGGGATGTCCACGTCGTCGGGCATGCCGAGCGCGTGGGCGGTGTCGATCACCTTGCCGGTGCCGATGTCCTGCGCCATCTGGGCGAAGACGGCGTTGACGGACTTGTCCATCGCGCGGGTGACGGTGATGTCGCCGTAGGAGTGCTGGTCCTCGTTCTCCGGGGCGTAGCCGACCGGGCCGTCGGGGCCCTGCACCGGGCGTTTGTTGTCGCCGTTGTAGACGGTGTCGGGGGTGATGATCCGGCCGTCCTGGGTGAGGGAGCCGAGTTCCACCGCGGAGGCGAGCAGCACCGGCTTGAACGTGGAGCCGGGCTGGTAGGTGGCGTTGGTGGCGCTGCTGACGTACTGCTTGGTGTAGTCCAGGCCGCCGTAGAGGGCGATCACGTCGCCGGTGGCCGGGTCGATGGAGACGCCACCGGTGCGGACGTAGGCGTCGGCCCTGGTCCGGCCGAGTTTGTCCCAGACGTTGTCCTGGGCGGCTTTGACGAAGGCGTCCTCGGCGGGTTTGCGCAGGGTGGTGACGATGCGGTAGCCGCCGCTCCTGAGGGCGTCGGGGTCCACGATGTGGTTGTCGGTGAGGTACTTGTTGACGGCCTCGATGATGTAGCCGCGCTGGCCGGCCTTGCTGGCGACCGGCTTGGGCCGGCCGATGGCCGGGAAGGCGGTGGCGTCGCGCTGGGACTGCGTGAGCCAGCCTTCCTTGACCATGCCGTCCAGGACGTAGTTCCAGCGGGCCTTGGCGGCGTGGGCGTTCTCCGGGTGGGCGGACAGGTCGTACTCGCTGGGGGCGTTGAGCAGGGTGGCGAGGTACGCGCCCTCGGCGGTGGTGAGGTCGGCGGCGTCCTTGTCGAAGTAGGCCCGGGAGGCCGCTTCTATGCCGTAGGCGTTGCGGCCGTAGTAGCTGGTGTTGAGGTAGCCCTCCAGGATCTGGTCCTTGGTCTCGTTGCGGTCCAGCTTTATGGCGATGAAGAACTCCTTCAGCTTGCGCGAGGCGGTCTGCGCCTGGTTGAGGTAGTAGTTCTTCACGTACTGCTGGGTGATGGTCGAGCCGGACTGCCGGCCCTTGCCGGTGGCGGTGTTCCAGGCGGCGCGCACCATGGACTTCGGGCTGACGGCGGACTCGTGGTAGAAGTTGCGGTCCTCGGCGGACAGCACCGCGTACTGGGCGGTCTTGGCGACGGCGCTGAGCGGGACGTTCTGCCGGTTGACGGCTCCGTCGACGGAGATCTCGGTCTTGCCGTCGGCGTAGAGGTAGACGTTGTTCTGGGCGACGGCGGCGGCGTTCGGGTCCGGGATCGACACGAGGGCGTAGCCGAGGAAGAAGCCTCCGATGAGGACCAGCAGCACCCCGAGGACGGCTCCGGTGACGACCCTCCAGGTGGGCAGCAGCCGGCGCCATCCGGTCCGGCCGGTGCGGCCCGTTGCGCTGTGCACTTCGCTCATGTCGTGTGGGACTCCTCCGCCGCCGCCGGGGTTGGTCGGTCCACGGCGAAACATGATGGACTTTTCGGTGCGTACGCTCCCGTACGGACACGTAATCCGTTCTCCACACTGTCGCATCCCCCGTAAGCGGTGGATCAGCGCGACGCATCCGTGACAGGTCTGTGACAGGCCGGACGGCGCACCGCGGCCGCCCGATCGGGTGGTGGCCGGGGGTAATCCGGTGGTGGCCGGTGGGCGGGCCGTACTAGGCTCGGCGGCTTGTGTGCCGGAGGGATGTGAGGGGGTTCGAGGCGATGGGGCCGTTCCGTCCGGCCTTCTACGCGGCGGTCGCGGTCCGGGCCTTCCGGCGGTACGCGACGTATCGCAGGGCCACCGCCGCGGGCGTCTTCACGAACACCGTGTTCGGTTTCATCATCTCGTACACCTTTGTCGCCCTGTGGGGGCTGCGGCCGCACCTGGGCGGGTACAGCCAGGCGCAGGCGCTGACGTACGTGTGGACCGGGCAGGCGCTGCTGGTACCGCTGTCGCTGATGGGCGGTGGTTTCGAGGACGAGCTGATGGAGCGGATCAGGTCGGGGGACATCGCGGTGGACCTGTACCGGCCGGCCGATCTGCAGGGCTGGTGGCTGGCCTCCGACCTGGGGCGGGGCTCTTTCCACCTGATGGCGCGCGGGGTGGTGCCGATGGTGTGCGGGGCGGTAGCGTTCCGGCTGGCGCTGCCGTCGGATCCGTGGACGTGGCTGCTGTTCCTGGCGGCGGTGGGGCTGGGGCTGGTGGTGAGCTTCGGCATCCGGTACCTGGTGGCGCTGAGCGCGTTCTGGCTGCTGGACGGGACCGGGGTGAGCCAGGTGGCGTGGCTGGCGGGGCTGTTCTTCTCGGGGATGCTGCTGCCGTTGACGGTGTTCCCGGGCCGGCTGGGCACTCTGGCCCGCGCGCTGCCGTGGTCGGCGATGCTGCAGGTCCCGGCGGATGTGCTGCTGGGCCGGCACCGTGGCGGCGGGGCGCTGCTGGCGCTGGCCTTCGAGGCCGGGTGGGCGGTGGCGCTGCTGGCGGCGGGGCGGGCGCTGCAGTCGGTGGCGACGCGGCGGGTGGTGGTGCAGGGTGGCTGAGGCGGCGTCGGGTACGGCTTCCGCGGGGGGCCGGGAGGAGGCCGGGCCGCCGGCTTGGAAGCGCCCGGCGGCGGGAGTCGCGGCAGGGGCCGGGCCCGGCTCGCGCGTCGCCGAGGGCCTGCGCGCGTACGGCCTGATCGTGGCGATGTGGGTGCGCTCCACGATGGCCTACCGGACGTCGTTCTTCATCACGGCGCTGGGCAACTTCGCCGCGACCGGGCTGGATTTCGCCACGATCCTGCTGATGTTCGGGCACACCCGGGTGCTCGGTGGGTTCTCGCTGCCGGAGGTGGCGTTCCTGTACGGGACGACGAGCACCTCGTTCGGGCTGGCGGACCTGCTGCTGGGGTCGATGGACCGGCTGGGCCGGCGGGTGCGGGACGGGACACTGGACACGCTGCTGCTGCGGCCGGTGCCGGTGCTGGCGCAGGTCGCGGCGGACAGGTTCGCGCTGCGGCGGCTGGGCCGGATCACGCAGGGCGGCCTGGTGCTGTGCTGGGCGCTGGCCCGGGTGGACGTGGCGTGGACGCCGGTGAAGGTGGTGATGGTGCCGGTGACGGTGGTGTCGGGGGCGGCGATCTTCGGTGCCGTGTGGGTGGCGGGCGGCGCCCTGCAGTTCTGGGCGAGCGACGCCTCGGAGGTGCAGAACTCCGTGACGTACGGCGGCAACACGATGCTGCAGTACCCGCCGGGGGTGTTCTCCCGCGAGCTGGTGCGCGGGGTGACCTTCGTGGTGCCGCTGGCGTTCGTCAACTGGCTGCCGGCGCTGCGCGTGCTGGGCCGGCCGGACCCGCTGGCGCTGCCCGGCTGGGTGGATTTCTGCTCGCCGCTGGTGGCCGCGCTGTGCTGCGCGCTGGCGGGTCTGGCGTGGCGGGCGGGCCTTCGTTCGTACCGCAGTACAGGGAGTTGACGGGTGGTGGAGTACGTGGGCGGGCAGGGGCCGGGGGAACCGGTCATCGAACTCGACGGCGTGCGCAAGGTGTTCGAGGTGCGCCGCAAGGCCGGCAAGGGGCTGCGGCGGGAGCGGCGGGAGGTGCGGGCGGTCGACGGCATCTCGTTCACGGTGCCGCGCGGCGAGGTGGTCGGCTACATCGGGCCCAACGGGGCCGGGAAGTCGACGACGATCAAGATGCTCACCGGGATCCTGTACCCCAGCTCGGGCCGGATCCGGATCTGCGGGATCGATCCGAGCCGGGACCGTACCCGGCTGGCCCGCCGGATCGGGGTGGTCTTCGGGCAGCGCACCACCTTGTGGTGGGACCTGCCGCTGCGCGACTCGTACGAGCTGGTGCGCCGCATGTACCGGGTGGAGCCGGCGCGGTACGCCGCCAATCTCGCGGCCTGCACCGAACTGCTGGACCTCGGGCCGCTGCTGGACGTGCCGGTGCGGCAGTTGTCGCTGGGCCAGCGGATGCGCGGGGACATCGCGGCGGCGCTGCTGCACGATCCGGAGGTGCTCTACCTGGACGAGCCGACGATCGGCCTGGACGTGGTCAGCAAGGCGCGGGTGCGGGACTTCCTGCGTACGGTGAACACCGAGCGCGGCACCACGGTGCTGCTGACCACCCATGACCTGACCGACATCGAGACGCTGTGCCGCCGGGTGATGGTCATCGACCACGGCCGGCTGATGTACGACGGGGACCTGGCGGGGCTGCACGCGGTCGGCGACAGTGAGCGGACCCTGGTGGTCGACTTCGAGCGCGAGCTTGCGCCGGTGGCGGTGGCGGGGGCCCGCTTCGTGCGCGCGGAGGGGCCCCGCCAGTGGCTGGCCTTCCCGACCTCGGCGAGCGCGGCCCCGCTGGTGGCGGACCTGGCGGCGCGCTACCCGCTGGTGGACCTGTCGGTGCGGGAGCCGGCGATCGAGGACGTGATCGCCCGGATGTACGGGGAGGCGTCCGCCTGAACCGCCCCGGCCCGGGGGCCGGGCGAAGGGGCCGGTCCGGGTGCCGGCCCGGGTGGCGGTCCGGATGGCGGCCCGGATGCCGGTCGAGGGGCCGATCGCGGTGCCGGTCCGGGTGGCGGTCCGGCTGCCGGTCCGGATGCCGGCCCCGCGGTCAGCCGAGCAGTTCGCCGATCTGCGGGGCCAGGGCGCGGAAGGCCTGGCCGCGGTGGCTGATGGCGTTCTTCTCCGCGGGGCTGAGTTCGGCGCAGGTGCGGGTCTCGCCGTCGGGCTGGAGGATCGGGTCGTAGCCGAAGCCGCCGCTGCCGGCGGGGGTGTGGCGCAGGGTGCCGCGCAGGCGTCCCTCGGCGACGCGGGAGGTGCCGCCCGGCAGGGCGAGGGCGGCGGCGCAGGCGAAGTGGGCGGCGCGGTACGGGGTGTCGATGTCGGCGAGCTGGGCGAGCAGCAGGTCGAGGTTGGCGGCGTCGTCGCCGTGCCGGCCGGCCCAGCGGGCGGAGAAGATGCCGGGGGCGCCGCCGAGCACGTCGACGCACAGCCCGGAGTCGTCGGCGACCGCGGGCAGGCCGGTGGCGTCGGCCAGGGCGCGCGCCTTGAGCAGCGCGTTCTCCGCGAAGGTGACGCCGGTCTCCTTGACGTCGGGTACGTCGGGGTAGGCGTCGGTCCCGACCAGTTCGACGTCGAGCCCGGTCTGTTCGAGGATCGCCCGCAGTTCGGTGACCTTGTGGGCGTTGCGGGTGGCCAGGACGAGGCGGCGGGTCATACGGCGGTCTCCTCCAGGGCGGCCTTCTGGGCGGCGGTGAGGCGTTCGCACCCGCCGACCGCGAGGGCGAGCAGCGTGTCGAGTTCGGCGCGGTCGAAGGGCTTGCCCTCGGCGGTGCCCTGGACCTCCACGAAGCGGCCGTCGCCGGTGCAGACGACGTTCATGTCGGTCTCGGCCTTCACGTCCTCCTCGTAGGCGAGGTCGAGCAGGGGGACGCCGTCGACGATGCCGACGCTGACGGCGGCGACGGTCCCGGTGATCGGCTGGGCCTTGGCGCGGACGAGATGGTTGGCCCGCATCCAGGCGACGGCGTCGGCGAGGGCGACGTAGGCGCCGGTGATCGCGGCGGTACGGGTGCCGCCGTCGGCCTGGAGCACGTCGCAGTCGAGGACGACGGTGTTCTCGCCGAGCGCCTTGTAGTCCACGACGGCCCTCAGCGAGCGGCCGATCAGGCGGGAGATCTCGTGGGTGCGGCCGCCGATCTTGCCGCGGACGGACTCGCGGTCGCCGCGGGTGTTGGTGGCGCGGGGCAGCATCGCGTACTCGGCGGTGACCCAGCCCTCCCCGCTGCCCTTGCGCCACCGGGGCACGCCCTGGGTGGCGCTGGCGGTGCACAGCACTCGGGTGTCGCCGAAGGAGACCAGGACGGAGCCTTCGGCGTGCTTGCTCCAGCGCCGCTCGATGGTGACCGGGCGGAGCTGGTCGGGGGTGCGGCCGTCGAATCGTGACATGGGGCGAGCCTACCGGCGACGGCGGACCCCCTCGCCGGCCCGGGCGTCCCCGCGGGCGGGCCGGCGCCGCCCGCGGGCCGTGCCGGGATTACCACATGCCGTCGATCTCCGTGGCGATCGGGGCCGCGTCGGTGCCGATGACCACCTGGATCGCGGTGCCCATCTTGACCACGCCGTGGGCGCCGGCGGCCTTGAGGGCGGCCTCGTCGACGAGGCCGGGGTCCTTGACTTCGGTACGGAGCCGGGTGACGCAGCCCTCGACCTCTTCGATGTTGTCGAGTCCGCCGAGACCGGCGACGATCTTCTCAGCCTTGGTGGCCATCTGTGCCTCCTGACTCCCTGACCCACCGGCGGGTCCCGTTATGTCACGTTAACGCACGGTTGGCCCACCTTCACAGGCGGTTGGCGTCCGGCCCCGCCCCCGCGGGCACGTGGCGGACGCCGCCGCACGCCGCCGCACAACGCCGCCCGCCCCGGTCCGGCCGGAGAGGCGGCCTGCCGCACGCCTTCCCCCGAAGCGGCGCGGCAGACGGCGCGCGGGAGACCCGGACGGCCGGGCGCGCCCGGTGGGCGTACGCGGGTAGGGCACGGGTACGGCGCGGGTACGGCACACGAGTACGGCGCGGGTACGGTCGCCGGCCGCGCCGCGGTCACACTTCGTAGACGGCGCCCGCGGTGGCCAGTTCGACCGGCCCCGGGTAGACGGCTTTCGCGTCGCGGAGGTTGACCGACGGGTTGGTCCACGGCGGGATGTGGGTCAGGACGAGCCGGCCGGCGCCCGCGCGGGTCGCGGCCTGCCCGGCCTCGCGGCCGTTGAGGTGCAGGCCGGGGATGTCCTCCTTGCCGTGCGTGAAGGACGCCTCGCACAGGAAGAGGTCCGCGCCCTCGGCCAGGCCGCGCAGCTCCTCGCAGGGGCCGGTGTCGCCGGAGTACGCGAGCACCCGCCCCTCGCTCTCCAGCCGGAAGCCGTACGCCTCGACCGGATGGCTGACCAGGGCGGCGGTGACGGTGAACGGGCCCACCCGGAACGTGCCGGGCCGCAGGGTGCGGAAGTCGAAGACCTCGCTCATGCACTTCTCGTCGGGCACGTCCCCGTAGGCGATGCTGAGCCGGCGTTCGGTGCCGGACGGGCCGTAGACCGGGATCGCGGCCGCGGGGCCGCCGTCGTGGCGGTAGTAGCGGGCCACGAAGTAGCCGCACATGTCGATGCAGTGGTCGGCGTGCAGGTGGCTCAGCAGGACGGCGTCCAGGTCGTACAGTCCGCAGTGGCGCTGCAGTTCGCCCAGGGCGCCGTTGCCCATGTCGATCAGCAGCCGGAAGCCGTCGGCCTCAACGAGGTAGCTGGAGCACGCCGAGTCCGCGGACGGGAACGAACCCGAGCAGCCGACGACGGTCAGCTTCATATCCGGAAAACACCTCCGTGGGCGCGCCGCATCACCCCATCCGGACGGCCTGGGGGGGGTGGCGGGACCGCGCCCGCCCTGTCCTGCCTGTCCTGGAAGGGTAAGCGAGTTCGCCGCCCGTGCTCCGTTACGGCTCCGGGTTGTGGGCGGAATCACCAGTCCGGGTGGGTGCGGCGAAAACCCGTTTCGCGGGCGGGATCCGGGCCCGCGCGGACGCGCCGTCGACGGGCCGGCGCGTCCGGGACCGCGGCCGGCGCGGCGCGGATCCCGGCAGCGCTCCTAGGCCCAGAGCTGGCCGTGCAGGGCGGCCACGGCGGCCTCGGTCGACTCGGCGGTGTAGATGCCGGTGGACAGGTACTTCCAGCCGCCGTCGGCGACCACGAAGACGATGTCGGCGCGCTCCCCCGCGGCCACCGCCTTGCGGGCCACGCCGAGGGCGGCGTGCAGCGCGGCGCCGGTGGAGACGCCGGCGAAGATGCCCTCCTCGGCGAGGAGTTCACGGGTACGGCGGACCGCGTCCTCGGAACCGACGGAGAAACGGGTGGTCAGCACCGAGTCGTCGTACAGCTCCGGGACGAAGCCCTCGTCGAGGTTGCGCAGGCCGTAGACCACGTCGTCGTAGCGGGGTTCGGCGGCCACGATCGCGACGCCGGGGGCCTTCTCGCGCAGGTAGCGGCCGACGCCCATGAGGGTGCCGGTGGTGCCGAGACCCGCCACGAAGTGGGTGATGGTGGGCAGGTCGGCGAGGATCTCGGGGCCGGTGCCGGCGTAGTGCGCGCCCGGGTTGGCCGCGTTGCCGTACTGGTACAGCATCACCCAGTCGGGGTGCTCGGCGGCGAGTTCCTTGGCCACCCGCACGGCGGTGTTGGAGCCGCCGGCCGCGGGCGAGGAGATGATCTCGGCGCCCCACATGGCGAGCAGTTCGCGGCGCTCGGCGGAGGTGTTCTCGGGCATCACGCACACGATGCGGTAGCCCTTGAGCTTCGCGGCCATCGCCAGCGAGATGCCGGTGTTGCCGGAGGTGGGCTCCAGGATGGTGCAGCCGGGGGTGAGCACTCCGTCGGCCTCGGCCCGCTCGATCATGTGCAGCGCCGGGCGGTCCTTGACGGAGCCGGTGGGGTTGCGGTCCTCCAGCTTCGCCCACACGCTCACCTCGTCGGACGGCGACAGGCGCGGCAGGCGGACCAGCGGGGTGTTGCCGACCGCCGCCAGCGGGCTGTCGTAGCGCATCAGCGCATGCCTCCGGCCACCGCGGGGAGGATCGTCACGCTGTCGCCGTCGGCCAGCTCGGTGTCGATGCCCTTGAGGAAGCGGACGTCCTCGTCGTTGAGGTAGACGTTCACGAAGCGGCGCAGGCCGCCGTTCTCCACCACGCGGTCGCGCAGGCCCGCGTGCCGGCTGTCGAGGTCCGCGAACAGCTCGTCGAGGGTGGTGCCGCTGCCCTGCACGGACTTCTGGCCGTCGGTGTAGGTGCGGAGGATGGTCGGGATGCGGACCTCGATGGCCATGGCGGGGCTCCTGTGAGTGCGTGGGTGAAGGCGGGCGTGGTGCTGCTGGGGGGCGGGGCTCGGTCGATCAGACGCGCGGACACGCCGCACTGGTGCGGCGGCACAGGTCGACGTGCAGCCGCGCCACGAGCACAGTGCCCGGCGCCTTGCCACCCACGTCGAAGAGAACCATGGGGTCATCGTATCGATTCCCGGCCCCCGCCAGGGGCGGCCGTCCCAGGATCCGGGACGCGGGAGAACACCAGGCGGACAACCGGGCGGACAACCGGGCGGACGGCGGACGGCGGGCTCAGGCGTAGGACGTGACGACGCTCACCTCCTCCTCGGTGACCTGTCCGGCCACGATGCGGAAGGAGCGGAACTGGAACTCCTCCGCGGTGGACACCAGCACGTAGTGGGCGCCGGGCTCGTTGGCGTAACTGATGTCGGTGCGCGAGGGATACGCCTCGGTCGCGGTGTGCGAGTGGTAGACGACCACCGGCTCCTCGCCGCGGTCGTCCATCTCGCGGTAGAGCTTGAGCAGGTCGGCGGAGTCGAACTCGTAGAACGTCGGCGAGCGGGCCGCGTTCAGCATGGGCACGAACCGTTCGGGCCGGTCGCTGCCCTCCGGGCCCGCCACGATCCCGCACGCCTCGTCGGGGTGGTCGGCGCGGGCGTGCGCCACGATCGCGTCGTACAGGTCCTGGGTGATGGTGAGCATGCGGGCAACGTAACAAAGCCCGCTCGCGGCGCGGTCAGGGGATGGTGGTGCCGGGCAACGCCTCGGGACCGGCACCGGCCGCCTCGGGGGCGGGCACGGAGTCGTCCGGCAGGGGCACGCCGCCGGGCGCCAGGTGCGGGCGGCGGGCGAAAGCGGCGGGCCGGCGGCGCTTGAGCACGGGGTAGCCCGCCGCGAGGGCGGCGCACCACACCGGCAACCCGTACAGCGAGACCCGGGCGTCGGAGTCGGCGCCGATCAGGACGACGACGAGCGCCAGGAAGGCCAGCGCGCACCAGCTCGCGGCGGCGCCGCCGGGCGCGGTGAACCAGGCGGGGGCGGCCCGCCCGGCGCGCACGGCGGCCCGGTAGCGGATGTGGCAGACCAGGATGACGCCCCACGTCCACACCCCGGCCACGGTGGCGAAGGCGGTGATGTACGTGAACGCCCCCTGCGGGTCGGCGTAGTTGAGCCACACCCCGGCGCACATCAGCGCCACCGACGCCGCCGTGCCCAGCGCCGGGGTGCGGCGGGCGGTCAGCCGGGTGAAGGCGCGCGGGCCCTGGCCGTTGGCCGCCAGGTCGCGCAGCATGCGGCCGGTGGAGTACATCCCGGAGTTGCAGGAGGACAGCGCCGCCGTGAGCACCACGAAGTTGACGATGCCCGCGCCGAACGGGATCCCGATGGCGGCGAAGGCGGCCACGAAGGGGCTGACGCCGGGCTGGAAGCGGGTCCAGGACACCACGCACAGGATGACCGCGAGCGCGCCCACGTAGAACAGGATGATCCGCCAGGGCAGGGTGTTGATGGCCCTGGGCAGGGTCTCGCGCGGGTCGCGCGCCTCGCCGGCGGTCACGCCGACCAGTTCGACGGCGAGGTAGGCGAACATGACGATCTGCAGGGTGAGCAGGGACGAGCCGACGCCGTGCGGGAAGAAGCCGCCGTCGCGCCACAGGTGGCCGACCGAGGCGGTGCGGCCGGCCGCGGACAGGCCCAGGGTGAGCACGCCGAGGCCGACGAGGATCATGCCGATGATGGCGGTGACCTTGACCATCGAGAACCAGAACTCGACCTCGCCGAACAGCCGCACCGAGATGAGGTTGGCGGCCAGCAGCAGCGCCAGGAAGCACAGGGCGCTGATCCAGTGCGGCACGGCGGGCCACCAGTAGGCGACGTACGTGGCGGCGGCGGTGACCTCGGCCATGCCGGTGGCCACCCACATCAGCCAGTACGTCCAGCCGGTGGCGAAGCCGGCGAACGGGCCGAGGAACTCCCGGGCGTAGTCGGCGAAGGAGCCGGAGACCGGGCGGTAGGTGAGGAGTTCGCCCAGCGCCCGCATGATCGCGAAGACGACCAGGCCGGCCACCGCGTACATCAGGAGCAGGCTGGGGCCGGCCTGGTGGATGGCGCGGCCCGCGCCGAGGAACAGGCCGGTGCCGATGGCGCCGCCGATGGCGATCATCTGGACCTGGCGGCTGCCCAGGCCCCGGGCGTACCCCTCGTCGCCCTCGCCGCCGTCGGCGGATGTGCCCCCGGCCGCCGCGGTGCCGATGCCTGGGTCGGTGCCGATGCCGATGACTGGGCCGGCGCCTGGGCCGGTGCCTGGGCCGGCGCCGATGTTCGGGCCGATGCCGCCGCCCGCGCCGATGCCGTCCGCCTTGTCCGGGTTCATGCCCGGATTCGTACCACGCCGCCGGGGGCGGGCGGCGCGGCTGTCACCCGTGCGGGTGAGGCCGCGCGCTACCCGCCGAGCGCCTCCACCAGCGACTCCTGCAGTCCGCCGAGCCACAGGTAGGCCATCACCAGCGGCTTGCGCGGGTCGTCGTCGGGCAGCCGGTAGATCTCGTCGTGCTCGTCCTCGGTGACCTCCAGGCGGGTGCCTATGGTCAGCCGCAGGTCGTTGAGGCCGCCGAGCCAGTGCCGGGCCTGGTCCGCGGTCAGCTCCAGCACCGGGCCGCCGGAGTCCAGCACCCGCACCATGACCAGCGCGTCCTCGCGTTTGCGGGCCCGCAGGTCGTTCTCGGTGAAGCGGCGGAACTCCGAGGCCTCGTCGGCGTCCTCGTAAGCGTCGGGGAACAGCCGGGCCAGCGCCGGGTCGTCCGGCGGCTTGCTCGGGCCCTCGCTGAACAGCTGGGCCAGCGGGTCCTCGGCTTCGCCCGCCGGGCCCTCGCCGGGGCCGATCAGCTCCAGCAACTGGACGGTGAGGCTGCGCAGGATGGAGATCTCGACCTCGTCCAGCGCGATGGCCGCACCGCCGCCTGGCACCGGCTCGAAGTAGCCGGCGCGGGCGCGTCGTCGGCTCATCAGCGGTCCTGCGAAAGCGTCGCCCACAGACCGTAGCCGTGCATCGCCTGCACGTCCCGCTCCATCTCCTCGCGGGTGCCGCTGGAGACCACGGCCCGTCCCTTGTAGTGGACGTCCTTCATCAATTTGGTGGCCTTGCTCTTCGAGTACCCGAAGTACGTCTGGAAGACGTAGGTGACATAGCTCATGAGGTTGACGGGGTCGTTGTGCACGAGGGTCACCCACGGAACGTCCGGCTCGGGGACCGCGAAAGCCTCTTCGCGTGACTCGGTGCGTTCGATCTCGACAGGCGCAACACTCACAGGTTCCATGCTGCCGCTGTTGTGGCGTCTCGCACAAATGGGCGCGTGAGCGGGTGTGCGGGGAGTGTGACGGGTGCGACGCGCCGGGCGCGGGGAGCCGCGGCGGCGGTGTGGCGCAGCGCACGGCGGACGCCGGCGGACCACATCTCGTCAAACTGACGAAATCGGGGGTAGCATCGTCGGCATGAGCACAGCAGACCTGGGGCTGCCGGTGGACGTGCCGTCCACCGCCCTGTTCACCGACCGGTACGAGCTGACCATGCTGCAGGCCGCCCTGCGCAGCGGCGCGGCGAACCGGCGCTCGGTCTTCGAGACGTTCACCCGCCGGCTGCCCGAGGGCCGCCGTTACGGGGTGGTGGCCGGCACCGGACGGGTCCTGGACGCGGTGGAGAACTTCCGCTTCGACGCCCCCGTACTGGACTACCTGGAGCGCGAGGGCGTGGTCGACGCCGACACCCTCCAGTGGCTGGCCGGCTACCGCTTCCGCGGCGACATCTGGGGCTACCCCGAGGGCGAGGTCTACTTCCCCGGCTCCCCGATCCTGCGGGTGGAGGGCACCTTCGCCGAGGCCGTCCTGCTGGAGACGGTGGTGCTGTCCATCCTCAACCACGACTCGGCGATCGCCGCGGCGGCCTCGCGGATGGCCGTCGCGGCCGGCGGCCGGCCGCTGATGGAAATGGGCGCCCGCCGCACCCACGAACTGGCCGCGGTCGCCGCCTCCCGCGCCGCGTACGTCGGCGGCTTCGGCTCCTCCTCCAACCTGGCGGCCGGCTTCCGCTACGGCCTGCCCACCATCGGCACCAGCGCGCACGCCTTCACCCTGCTCCACGACACCGAACGCGACGCCTTCACCGCCCAGGTGGAGTCCCTCGGCCGCGAGACCACCCTGCTGGTCGACACGTACGACGTCGCCGAGGCGGTCCGCGCCGCGGTCGAGGTGGCCGGGCCGCGGCTGGGCGCGGTCCGCATCGACTCGGGCGACCTGCTGCTGCTCGCCCACCGGGTACGGCAGCAACTGGACGACCTGGGCGCCAAGGACACCAGGATCGTGGTCACCTCCGATCTCGACGAGTACGCCATCGCCTCGCTGGCCGCGGCGCCCGTCGACGCCTACGGGGTCGGCACCTCCCTGGTCACCGGCAGCGGCCACCCCACGTGCTCGATGGTCTACAAGCTCGTGGCGCGCGCCGCCTCGGACGACCCCGGCGCGCCCCTGCTCCCCGTCGCCAAGAAGTCCCTGGGCGGCAAGACCAGCGTCGGCGGCCGCAAGTGGGCCGCGCGGCGACTGGACGCGGACGGGGTCGCCGAGGCGGAGGTGGTCGGCACCGGCCCGGTCCCCGGCGACCTCGCCGGCCGCCAACTCCTGGTGCCCCTCGTGCGCGCCGGCGAGATCGTCGGCCGCGAGCCCCTGGAGGCCGCGCGCGCCCGCCACATCACCGCCCGCGCGAACCTCCCCCTGTCGGCCACCCAGCTCTCCCGCGGCGAACCCGTCCTGCCCACGGAGACGCTGTGAACCACCCGGACCGAACCACCCGGAACCCGCGGAGGCACCTATGACGCACACGGAAAGAGCCCTGATCGTCGTCGACGTCCAGAACGACTTCTGCGAGGGCGGCAGTCTCGCCGTCGGCGGCGGGGCCGCGGTGGCCGCGGCCGTCACGGACCTGATCGGGCAGGCCGGCGGGGCCGGCGCGTACCGGCACGTCGTGGCCACCAGGGACCACCACGTCGACCCCGGCGCCCACTTCTCCGACCACCCGGACTACGTCGCTACGTGGCCGCCGCACTGCGTGGCCGGGACGCCGGGTGCCGCCTTCCACCCGAACTTCGCGCCCGCCGTGTCCTCGGGAGCGGTCGACGCGGTCTTCTCCAAGGGGGCGCACGCGGCGGCCTACAGCGGTTTCGAGGGCGCCGACGACGACGGCCGGGGCCTGGCGGACTGGCTGCGCGACCGCGGCGTGACCGAGGTGGACGTCGTGGGCATCGCGACCGACCACTGCGTACGGGCGACCGCGCTCGACGCGGCCCGGGCCGGTTTCACCACCCGCGTGCTGCTCGGCCTGACCGCGGGCGTCGCGCCGGAGACCACCCGCCGCGCGCTGGACGAGATGCGCGAGGCGGGGGTGGAGCTGACCGGCGAGCCGGTGGTGGCCGGGTAGGGCGCGCCCCGCGCCCCCGCGCCCCCGTCGGGCCGGCGGCGGCGCGGGGTCCGGCGGTACGGGGGTGCGCCGGTGCGCGGTCGGGCGCCGGTTCGGTGGGGTGCCAGCGCGCGGTGGGGCGCCGGCCGGCCGCTCAGGGCGTGAAGCGGTCGAGCGTCGATATCGGGTGCCAGGGCTCGGCCGCGCCGGCGTGGTAGTCGCGCCAGATCAGGCCGTCCGGGTGGTGCAGCACCGCGGTGATCTCGTCGGGGGTGGGCGGTTCGACGTTGCCGCTCAGGCGGGCGCCGCGGAAGCCGAGGTTGCTGAGCCTGGTCATGGCCCGCTGCCGGTTCAGGGCGTGCACGACCAGCCGTACCGTCCGGCCCGTGCCCGCCGGGTGCGGCAGGGCGATCGCGACGATCACCGTCCCGCTGGGAAGCCTGCTGTAACCACCGACGGCCATGCTCACATCATCAGCCGTGCGGCCGCCGCCCACCAGTCCCGGACTCCGCCGTCCGAGTGCTGAGACGCGGGTGAGAGATCGGTCACGCGTGCGACCCCGTGCGCCCCCCTGTGCACCGCACAAAGGGTGAGGGGCCGCTTACCCGGTGCCGTCGCCGGGCATGCCGACCGTAGAGTCAGCGCGTCAGCCCTTGAGCCACCCGCCGGTGTCCGCAAGGCCCCCGCACCGGCGTACTCCCGAGGACGGATCCCCCAATGCCACGTCCTACGCCCGCGCAAGTCGGCTACGGTTCCCTGGCCGTCGTCGTGTCCACCTTCGCGATGCTGCTGCTGTCGGGCGCCCGCGGCGGCGCCGGTGTCGTGGCCATCGCGGCGGCCGGCCTGGTCCTGGGCCTGCTCGT
This sequence comes from Streptomyces sp. HPF1205, assembly GCF_020400825.1. Classification (GTDB taxonomy): domain Bacteria; phylum Actinomycetota; class Actinomycetes; order Streptomycetales; family Streptomycetaceae; genus Actinacidiphila. The sequence goes on along the minus strand of NZ_JAINVH010000001.1, from coordinate 101,557 downwards.
CGCCTTCGCCGTCACCGCGCGCGGCGGCCGGCGGACCGCCGCGGCGGCCGCGCCCCCCGCGGTCACGAGCGCGCCCCCGGCCACCGTCGACCTGCCCCGGGCGCGTGTGCCCGGCGCGAGCGGCACCCGGGTGGGCGAGCACTCCCTGCGGCGCTGAGCCCTCCGGCCGGCCCGCCGGGCCGTCAGGCCCGGGGCGGCACAGGGCAGTTGACGGCGGTTCGCGGCAGTCGGCGGCGTTCGCGGCGGTGTGCCGCGCGAGCGGCGTCAGACGGCGACCACGACCACGGTCCTGGCCGCCTTGTCCTCGATGCCCTGCCGGTAGGGGCGGTCGAACAGCACCGTCATACCGATGATCACGAACCAGAAGCAGCTGCAGAAGAACGCCGGCAGCCACAGGACGGCCGCCCGCGCCGCGGCCGCCGAGGACGGCGGGACGTCGCCGTTGGCGAGCATGGCCGCGCGCAGCCCCGTGGCCCGCTTGCCGAGGGTCTGGCCGGTGGTCATGGTCATGTACCACTCGTAGAGGAAGCCGAGCCCCGCGGTGAACACGCCGCCGAGGGCGGAACGGCCGGTGCTGAAGTCGTTGCCGTGGATGCCGCCGGCCGCCCAGTCCAGCAGGCCGGCCGGGATCAGCACCACGATGATGTCGATGATCCGGGCCAGCAGGCGCCTGCCGCCCCCGGCGAGCGGCGGCATGTCGGCGAGCGGGTCGGGGGCCCCGTAAGGCCCGTACGGACCGCCGGCCCCCCAGGAACCGCCGGGACCGCCGGGACCGCCGGGACCGCCCTCGTACGGGTTGCGGGGGCCGCCGCCCCCGGGTGGGGGCGCGCCGTGCGGGCCGCCGCCGTACGGGCTGCCCGGCGGGGGCTGGTCGGGCGGCGGCTCGGGCGGCGGCTCGGTGCTCATACGTCGAGTCAAACGCGGGGGCCGCGCCCCCGCCCGCCGCGAAGATCCGTTCGGGCGACCGGGGCCGTCCTCCCGGCCGCCCGCTCAGGCGGCGGCGACGAAGGTACGTGCCGCCTTGTCGTGCCAGCACTGCTTCCAGGGCCGGTCGAACAGGCACCAGGCCACTCCGGCCACGCCCACCACCAGCGCGTTCAGCACGGTCCTGGTCAGCCAGCGGCGCAGGCTCGCCCAGAACGAGGGCGGCAGCTGGGCCTCGATGTCCAGCACCTTCAGGCCCACCAGCTTCTTGCCGAGGGTGCGGCCCCACCTCGCGGTCGGCAGCACCTCCAGCAGCAGCCCGGCGACCAGCACCACGGCGAGCACGGCGGCAAGTTGGGCCCCCGTCGTGCCGTCGAGCAGCCACACCCTGACCATCCGCCCGCTCTGCCGCGCGGCGTCCACCTTGGCCTTGTCGTGGTGGTACGCGGACCTGCCCAGCGGCACGGCGACCGCCGCCGTCACGGCGCCCAGCAGGACACTGTCCACCAGCCGCGCGACCAGCCGGCGCCCCAGGCCCCCGGGCCGGTCGTGCCCCGCCGCGCTCGCGAACGGATCGGCGGCCACGGGGCGCCACGGCACGACGGGCTCCGCGCCCGCGCCTCCTTGCTGCGCCAGCTCCCGTACCTGGGCGGCCCAGGGCGGTGCCTGCCCCCCGGCCGCCGGCCCGGCCTGGGGCTCGGGCCGCGGTTCGGGCCGGGGTTCGGGCCGGGGCTGGGGCTGCGGCTGGACGTGCGGTGGGGGCTGGGGCTGCGGGCCGGGCTGGGGCTGCGGGCCGGGCTGGGGTTGGGGCTGGGCCTGCGGGCCGGGCTGGAGGGGCGGGGACGCCGGCGCCCGGTAGGCGCCGGGGCCCCCTTGCGCGGGCTCGGCCGACTGCTGCCGCGGTACGCCCCAGGTGAGGGGCGGCGGTTCCGGCCGCGGGCCCCGTTCCGGCCACGCCGGGGCCGGAGCGGGGGCGGGGACGGTCCCGGGCACGGGCGCGGTGGCGGCTCCCCCGGCGGAACCCGGGCGGTCGGGACCCGGGCGGTCCCGGAGCGGCGGCGCGTCGGCCGCCCCCGGTGCGGCGCGCGGGTCCCGCCGTACCTCCGGCGCCGACGCGGGGCCGGCCTGGCCCGGCACGGCCGGAGCGTCGCCCGCCACGAGCGGCGGCGGGAACGCGGACGGACCCTCGGACCGCGGTGCGGAGGGGTCCTCGTCCAGGTACATCAGGCCCGATTCGTCGACCGCCGGGGCCGGCCCCGGCGGCGAGGGGGCCGGGCCCGCGGGCGCGGGCGGCATCTCACCGTCGAGGGGCGCAGGCCGGCTGGTGCCCGGGACCCAGGCCGAACCGTTCCAGTAGCGGATGTAGTTCGGGATCGAGGGGTCCGGGTAGTAGCCGGGGACCGGGGAAGCGGCGGAAGAACCGGAGGAGCCAGACGTGGGTGCGCTCATGGTTCACGGATTCCGTATCTGCTCGGCCGGCGGTGTGCCGTCCACATGTACCAGACCCGCGGACCCGTCGTGTCCGGCCCCGCGCACACCACCCTGATGACTCGTCCTTACCCGGATGCGCCATCGCGCGCCCCCAGGTTCCGGAAAGTTGAAACGAAATCCCGCGACTCGCGTAATGGTGGGACAGGCACGCGCTCTCTCCAGGTGCGGCCCCGCTCGCGACAACCGGTCCAGGGGCCACCGCGCCAGGGAAAGGACGTCGACTCATGCAGACCGTGGTGGAACGCGAACTCGAAATGCAACTCGTGCTGTCGCCGGAACGCAGTATTCCGGTTCCGGCCCGGCTGGCCTACCGCACCGACGACCCCTACGCCGTGCACATCACCTTCCACGTGGGCTCCGACGCCCCCGTGAAGTGGACGTTCGCCCGCGAACTGATCGTCGAGGGCGTGTTCCGGCCGTGCGGGAACGGCGACGTGCGGATCTGGCCGACCAAGGTCGGCGGGCGGGCCGTGGTCTGCCTGGCGCTCAGCTCACCGGACGGCGAGGCGCTGCTGGAGGTCCCCGCGACCCCGGTCGCCGCCTGGCTGGAGCGCACCCTGCGGGCCGTCGCCCCCGGCACCGAGCACGAGCAGCTCGGGCTGGACGACGGTCTGAGCCGCCTGCTGGCCCGTACCAGCGGGGACGAGACCCCGGACGCGGGAGCGTGAGGGCGGCCTTCCCCCGCCGCCGCCCGGAACACCTTGCCCGCCGCCGCTCAGAACACCTTGCCCGGGTTGAGCAGTCCCAGCGGGTCGAAGACGGCCTTGACCCCGCGCTGCAACTCCACCGCGGTCGGGCCCAGCTCCCGGGCCAGCCAGTCCTTCTTCAGCAGGCCCACCCCGTGCTCGCCGGTGATGGTGCCGCCGAGGCCGAGGCCGAGTTCCATGATCTCGTCGAAGGACTCGCGGGCCCGCCGGGTCTCGTCCTCGTCGCGCGCGTCGAAGCACACCACGGGGTGGGTGTTGCCGTCGCCCGCGTGCGCGCACACCCCGATGGTCAGGTCGTACTTCTTCGCGATGGCCGCGACCCCGTCGAGCATGTCGCCGAGCCGGCCGCGGGGCACGCACACGTCGTCGATCATCGTCGCGGTGGAGACCCGTTCCAGCGCGGTCAGCGACAGCCGCCGGGCCTGCAGCAGCATCTCCGACTCGGCCGCGTCGGCCGCCGGGACGACCTCGGTCGCGCCCGCCGCCTCGCACACCGCGCCCACCGCCGCCAGGTCGGCCGCCGGATCCGCCGTGTCGAAGGCGGCCAGCAGCAGCGCCTCCGTGCTCTCCGGCAGCCCCATCCTGGCCATCGCGTTGACCGCCCGCACCGTGGTGCCGTCCATCAGCTCCAGCAGCGAGGGCGTACGGCCGCTCTCCATGATCCGGCAGATCGCGTCGCTCGCCGCCGCGGCCGAACCGAACTCCGCGACCAGCGCGAGCTGCCGCGGCGGGGCGGGCCTGAGCGCGACCACCGCCTTCACCACGATCCCCAGCGTGCCCTCGGAGCCGACGAACAGCCGGGTCAGGTCGTAGCCGGCCACGCCCTTGGCGGTACGGCGGCCGGTGCGCAGCAGCCGGCCGTCGGCCAGCACCACGTCGAGCCCGAGCACGTACTCCGCCGTGACGCCGTACTTCACGCAGCACAGTCCGCCCGCGCCGGTGCCGATGTTGCCGCCGAGGGTGCACTGCTCCCAACTGGAGGGGTCCGGCGGGTAGTACAGGCCGCGCTCGGCGACCGCGCGGGACAGCACCGCGTTGACCACGCCGGGTTCGGCCACCGCGATGCGCTCGACCGGGTCGATCTCCAGGATCCGGTCCATCCGGGTCAGCGACAGCACGACGCACCCGTCGACGGCGTTGGCCGCCCCGGACAGGCCGGTGCGGGCGCCCTGCGGGACGACCGGCACCCGCAGCGCGGTGGCCGTCCGCATGACGTGCCGGACCTGCTCGACCGTGCGCGGCAGCACCACGACCGCGGGCGCGCCCGCCGGCGAGAAGCTCGCCATGTCGCGGGCGTAGGACGCCATGACGTCCGGGTCGGTGACCAGGGTGTCCTCGGGAAGCCCCGCGGCCAGGGCGGAGATCAGCTCGTCGCGCATGCGCCAAGCGTGTCACCGCCCCGGCCGCGTGGGAAGGCGGGGCCGGGGCCGCGCCCTCCCGCGGGTCACAGGTTGCCGCGCCGCTCCTGCTCGCGCTCGATCGCCTCGAACAGCGCCTTGAAGTTGCCCTTGCCGAAGCCCATCGAGCCGTGCCGCTCGATCATCTCGAAGAAGACGGTCGGGCGGTCCTGGACCGGCTTGGTGAAGATCTGCAGCAGGTAGCCGTCCTCGTCGCGGTCGGCGAGGATCTTCAGCTCGCGCAGGGTGTCCAGCGGCACACGGGTGTCGCCGACCCACTCGCCGAGGGTGTCGTAGTACGAGTCGGGGGTGTCGAGGAACTCCACGCCGGCCGCGCGCATGGCCCGCACCGAGGCGACGATGTCGTTGGTGGCGAGCGCGATGTGCTGGACGCCCGGGCCGCCGTAGAACTCCAGGTACTCGTCGATCTGCGACTTCTTCCTGGCGACGGCGGGCTCGTTGAGCGGGAACTTGACCTTGCGGGTGCCGTCGGCGACGACCTTGGACATCAGCGCGGAGTACTCGGTGGCGATGTCGTCGCCGACGAACTCCTTCATGTTGGTGAAGCCCATGACCTTGTTGTAGAAGGTCACCCACTCGTCCATCCGGCCGAGTTCGACGTTGCCGACGCAGTGGTCGATGGCCTGGAAGAAGCGGTTCTGCGGGGGCGCGACGATCGGTTCCGCGGGGTCGTAGCCCGGCAGGTACGGGCCGTCGTACCCGGAGCGCTCGACCAGGGTGTGCCGGGTCTGCCCGTAGGTGGCGATGGCGGCGAGCACCACGGTGCCGTACTGGTCCTTGAGCTCGTACGGCTCCTCCAGGCCGGTGGCGCCGTGCTCGACGGCGTACGCGTAGGCCGCCCGCGCGTCCGGCACCTCGATGGCGAGGTCGATCACCCCGTCGCCGTGCTCGGCGACGTGCTCGGCCAGGAAACGGCCGTGGTCGGTGGTGGCCTTGATGACGGAGGTGAAGACGAAGCGGGCGCCACCGGACTCCAGTACGTAACTGGCCGTCTCGCGGCTGCCGTTCTCCGGGCCGGCGTAGGCGACGCGGCGCATCCCGAACGCGGTCGAGTAGTAGTGCGCGGCCTGCTTCGCGTTGCCCACGGCGAAGACGACGGCGTCCATGCCCTTGACGGGGAAAGCGTCCTTGGTCTCAGTCATGGGAAAAGCGTCTCCCCGCCCTCCACAGTGCGCAACAGTTCCGGTTTCGGGTGGACACCTTGTCCAGCGCGGGCCAGGATCGGGGGGTCAATCTGTGCAGTATGACCATGGAAGGCGGGCGGGGATGGGAATCGACGCGCTGGACGGCCGGCTGATCACGCTGCTGGACCGCGAGCCCCGGATAGGCGTGCTGGAGGCGTCCCGGCGGCTGGGCGTGGCCCGCGGCACCGTCCAGGCCCGGCTGGACCGGCTGCGCGCGAACGGCGTGATCCGCGGCTTCGGCCCCCAGGTCGACCCGGCCGCCCTGGGCTACCCGGTGACCGCCTTCGCCACCCTGGAGATCAGGCAGGGCATGGGCCAGGAGGTGCGCGACCACCTCGACGGCGTGCCGGAGGTCCTCGAACTGCACACCACGACCGGCGAGGGCGACATGCTGTGCCGCCTGGTGGCCCGCTCCAACGCGGACCTCCAGCGGGTGATCGACCGGGTCGTGGGCTTCGAGGGCATCGTGCGGGCCTCGACGGCGATCGTGATGGAGAACCCGGTGCCGCTGCGGATCATCCCGCTGGTCGAGCAGGCGGCCCGGGACTGAGCCGCGTGGCCCGGATTTCGGGCCCCGCTCGCCCCCGTCAGCAGGTCGGGGTCTGCTTGCCGGCCCGCAGGGCGGACAGGGCGGACAGGGCGCCGTCCAGCGTCCGGACGGGGACGAGCCGCAGGCCGGAGGGGAGCTGGGCCTTGGCGTCCGAGCACTCGTCGCGCGGCACGAGGAAGACGGTCGCCCCGTCGCGGCGGGCGGCCAACTCCTTCAGCGGCACCCCGCCGACCGCGCCGACGTTGCCGGAGGCGTCGATGGTGCCGGTGCCCGCGATCGTCCGGCCGCCGGTGAGGTCGCCGCCGTGGCCGTCGCCGTCGATCTTGTCGATGATGCCGAGCGTGAACAGCAGGCCGGCACTGGGGCCGCCGACGTCGCCGAGCTGCAGGCTCACCTTCACCTGCGAGGGGGACAGGCCCAGCTGCTTCAGCGCGGCCGCGGTGGCGGCCTGCTGCGACTGGAGCATCTCGCGGCGGTTGACCTTGGCGGCGTCCTTCACCGAACCCCCGCTGGGGTAGACCGCGTCGCGCGGCATCGCGGCCACGTCCTTGTTCCACCAGGCGTGCCAGACGTCGGAGAAGTGCACCGAGGCGTTGGGCGCGGTCGCCTCCACCGTCACCATCCGCAGCTCACCGGTCGTACGGCGGACCGGGGCGCCGCTGATCGTGATCACCGGGGCGCCCTTGTACGAGCCGAGAACGTTCGCGGTCGTGCCCGGGTAGACGATCGACACCGGCAGCGGGGCGAAGGCGGCGACGACCAGGAGCGCCGCGATGAGGGCCGCGCAGGCGGCGAGGATCGCGGTGCGGCGCGAGACGTTCGGCATGCGGTGACTCTATGACACCGGCCGACGGCGGCGTGCGCGGGTCCGCCGGGGGCCCGGCCGGCGTTGGCGTGCGCGGGTTTGCCGCGGCCCGCTCGACGTTGGCGTGCGCGGGTCCGCCGGGGGCCGGCCGGCGCCGGGCCGGGGAGGTGCCGCGCGCCCGCGTCACCTCAGGGCGTCCGCGACCTCCATGGCCGCCTCCACCACCCGCGGGCCCACCCGTTCCGGTACGGACTCGGCGAGCATGACGACGCCGACGCTGCCCTCAACGCCGGGCACGCCGAGGAGGGGGGCGGCGGCGCCGCTCGCGCCGGCCTCCAGCTCGCCGTGCGTCAGTACGTAGCGGGCCTGGTTGCCCAGGGTGTCGTGGGGCCCGGACGGCGCGGCCGTCTCGGTGTAGGCGTCGTCGCCCGCCTGCGGCTTGCCGTCGGGGCCCCAGGCGGCGGGCTGCATGCCGCGGCCGGCCAGGATCGCGCGGCCGGCCGCGCCCCGGTCGAGGGCGTGGCGGAAGCCGGTGCGGTAGGCGACGTGGTAGTCGGTCCAGGTCGGTTCGACCACGGCGACCGCGAGCGCCTCGCTGCCGTCGACCAGGGTGAGGTGGGCGGTGGCCCCGATGTCCTCGGCGAGCGACCGCAGGGCGGGCAGCGCGGCCTCGCGCAGCAGCGGGTGCACCTGGTGGGCCAGGCCCAGGACGCCGAGCCCGACGCGGGCCCGCCCGCCCAGGTCCCGGCGGACCAGCGAGTGCTGCTCCAGCGTGGCCAGCAGCCGGTAGACCACCGTGCGGTTCACGCCGAGCCTGGCGGCCAGCTCGGTCACGGTCAGCCCGTGGTCGGTGTCGGCGAGCAGCTTCAGGACCCGCAGGCCCCGGTCGAGCGTTTGAGACGTCTCCGCGGTCACGACGCCCCCTTCTCGTGAATCAGCGGCGCATCTCACGGGTCGCACGCACTGCCGGTCCCGGGGCAGTACGCGGAGAGGCCGCCGGTGTCGGCATACCGGCTGCGCTACGCGGCTGCACTGCCACGGCGCGTGCGTGAGCGGCACCGTAGCGGCGGGTACCGCTGAGCGGAAGAGGTCGTCCACAATCCGGGCGCCACTTTGACCCGCCTTTGAGGATCCTGCCATCGCGAACACCGTGCGCACCACCGCATTTACGGTGTGCGGCGGGCCCGCGGCCCGCCGTTCAGCGCATGCGGGTCGCCCATTCCTGAACCTTCTTGATGCGCTCGGTGAGCTGCCCCGCGCTCGCCTCCGCGCTCGGCGGCCCGCCGCACGCCCGCCGCAGTTCGTTGTGGATCACGCCGTGCGGTTTGCCGCTCTGGTGGTGGTAGGCGCCGACGAGCGTATTGAGCTGTTTGCGCAGTTCGAGCAGTTCGCGGTGGGAGACGACCGGCCGCCGGTCGGCGGGCAGTTCGAGCAGGTCGGCCTCCTCGTCGGGTTTCCTGCGGCTGTGCGCGATCTGCCGGGCCTGCCGCCGCTGCAGGAGTATCTGCACCTGGTCGGGCTCCAGCAGGCCGGGGATGCCGAGGTAGTCCTGCTCCTCCTCGCTGCCGGGGTGCGCCTGCATGCCGAACTCGGCGCCGTCGTAGAGCACCCGGTCGAAGACCGCGTCCGACTCCAGTGCCTCGAAGGGCAGTTGGTCGTCCTCGGTGACCTCGTCGTCGGCCTTCTCCGCCTCCGCCAGGAGTTTGTCCTCCTCGGCGAACAGGTCCTCCTCGCCCTGCTTCCTGGGCCGGTCCAGTACATGGTCGCGCTCGGCCTCCATCTCGCCGGCGAACTCCAGCAGCGACGGGACGGTCGGCAGGAAGACGCTCGCGGTCTCGCCGCGCCGCCGCGACCGTACGAAACGGCCCACCGCCTGCGCGAAGAACAGCGGGGTGGAGATGGTGGTGGCGTACACCCCGACGGCCAGCCTGGGCACGTCCACGCCCTCGGAGACCATGCGGACCGCGACCATCCAGCGGTCCTGGCCCGAGCTGAACTCCTCGATCCGCTTGGAGGCGCCGGTGTCGTCGGACAGCACCACGGTGGGCCGGGTCCCGGTGAGTTCCTTCAGCAGTTTGGCGTACGCGCGGGCCGAGTCCTGGTCGGTGGCGATCACCAGGCCGCCTGCGTCCGGGATGGCCTTGCGCACCTCGGTCAGGCGCTGGTCGGCGGACTTCAGGACGTTGGGGATCCACTCCCCCGTCGGCGCGAGGGCGGTCCGCCAGGCCTGGGAGGTGACGTCCTTGGTCATCGGCTCGCCCAGCTTCGCCGAGACCTCGTCGCCGGCCTTGGTGCGCCAGCGCATGTTGCCGCTGTAGCTGAGGAAGATCACCGGGCGGACGACGCCGTCGGCGAGCGCGTTGCCGTACCCGTACGTGTAGTCGGCCGAGGAGCGGCGGATGCCGTCGGCGCCCTCCTCGTAGGTCACGAACGGGATCGGGTTGGTGTCCGAGCGGAACGGCGTGCCGGTCAGCGCCAGCCGCCGGGTGGCCGGTTCGAACGCCTCCAGGCACGCCTCGCCCCACGACTTGCTGTCGCCGGCGTGGTGGATCTCGTCCAGGATCACCAGCGTCTTGCGCTGCTCGCACCGGTTGCGGTGCAGCATCGGGCGCACGCCCACGCCCGCGTACGTCACCGCGACCCCGTGGTAGTCGCGGCCGACCGGCCCCGCGCTGTACTCCGGGTCCAGCCTGATCCCTATCCGCGCGGCGGCGTCCGCCCACTGCGTCTTGAGGTGCTCGGTCGGCGCGACCACGGTGATCTGCTGGACCAGGTGGTTGTGCAGCAGGTACGAGGCGAGCGTCAGCGCGAAGGTCGTCTTGCCCGCGCCGGGCGTGGCCACCGCGAGGAAGTCCCTGGGCTGCTTGGCCACGTACGCGTCGATGGCCCCCTGCTGCCAGGCCCGCAGCTTGTTCGCCGTTCCCCAGGGGGCGCGGCCGGGGAAGGCGGGCGAGAGATGGTGGTGCGGATGCGAGGCGGTGGTAGTCACGGTCTCCGGTACGTCGGGTCGGGGCCGGTGGACCGTACGGCCCCGGCGGCGGCCGCGACCGTACGAAAACCGCCTCAGCGTACCGGGCCCGCGCGCGGCCGCCGGGCGCCCACGCGAGAGGCGCCCGGCGGTGCGACCGAGGTCACAGACCCGGCTCCGGCGGGGCGAGGGCGCGCAAGACCTCCGCTATGGACTTGACCTCGTCCAGTTCACCGGTGGCCACGTCGACGACCAGGCGCTCGGCCGCGTCGATGTCCGGCCGCAACTGCACACCGTTCATGGCGAGGAAGGAGAAGCAGGACAGGACCGCGGTGCGCTTGTTGCCGTCGAAGAGCGGATGGTTGACGGCCAGCGACTGCAGGAGGGCCGCGGCCTTCTCGAACAGGTCGGGATACGCCTCCTGCCCGAACATCTCGGCCCGCGGCCGGTGCGCGGCGGATTCCAGCAGTCCGGCGTCCCGCACCACGATCTGCATGTCGTCGCACGCGGCCTCCCCGATCACGAGGGCGTCCTCGGCATCCAGGTAGACATAGGTCACTTGAGACGCTCCATCAGCTCGCGCCACTTGGCCGCCTGCTCCATCGCCGTCCTGCGCACCATGGCCTGCTTGGCCGTACGCGCCAGGTAGTCGTCCACCGCCTTGAGCACTATGGCGTGCATGCTGGTGCCCTCCTCCTCGGCTCTCCGCTTGAGCGCGTCCGTCTGGTCGTCGCGAAGACGCAGGTTCATGGCCATACCGGAATGGTACCACCTAGCGGTACCATTCTGGTACTACTTGCGGGTGTCATCCACCCGCAGCCGCGCCGCGATCCCCGCGCCCGCCAGGGCGATGGCCGCGGCCGGGAGGAAGACCGCGGCGAAGGCCGCCGGGTGGCCGGCGTGGGCGGTGGCGCCGGTCGCGGAGGGGGCGACGGAGCCGCCGCCGAGGGCGGTGAAGACCGTGCCGGCCGCGGCGGTGAGGAGGATGGTCGACAGCGCGTCGCAGACCTGGAGGGCGGCCGAGTTCGCCCCGGCGTCGCGCGGCGGCGACAGGTCGAGCAGCAGGACCCCTATGGCGGCGATGGACAGGCCCATGCCGAACCCGCCCACGCACCACGCGGCCGCCACGGTCCACGGCGGGACCGCCCGGCACAGGGCAAGCGGCACCGCGGCGATGGCGCACCCCGACAGCAGCATGCCGAGTTGGACCATGCGTTCGCGTGCGGCGGCGAAACGGGGCCGGGCCTGGACGTACGAACCCAGCGCCCAGGTGGAGCCGCCGCCGGCCAGCGACAGCCCGGCCAGGGTCGGCGACAGCCCCCGCTGGGTGACCAGCATCAGGGGGACGAAGCTCTCCGCGGCCATGAAGGTGCCCGCGCACACCCCGCGCATCAGCACGACCGTGGGCAGCCCACGGGCGGCCCGGAACGTCCCGCGCGGCAGCAGCCGTACCGCCGCGGGCCCGAGCAGCGCGGCGCCGGCCACCGCGGGCACCGCCGACAGCGGCCGCAGGTCCTGCCCGGCGTACTGCAGCAGGACGGCCCCGAGGGCCACGGTGACGGCGAGCCGGACGCGCGGGCCCGGGTCGGGGCGCGGACCTGCGGGCGGGACGGGCGCCGGTTCGGCGGCGCCGCGGCCCTCGTCCTCGGCCCGCGCACGGCGCAGGGGCGGCAGCATCACCGCGAGCGGCAGGGCGACCAGGGCCGGGATGGACAGGAACACCCAGCGCCAGCCGAGCTGTTCGGTGACGGTGCCGGAGACCAGGGGGCCGACGATCGAGGGGACGACCCAGGCCGCGGCGAAGGCGGCGAGTACGGAGGGGCGCAGGCGCTCCGGGTAGGCGCGGCCCACGACGACGTACAGCGCGACGATCACCAGTCCGCCGCCCAGGCCCTGGACCGCCCGGCCCAGCAGGAACGGCCACATCGCGCGGGCGGTGCCGCTGACGACGAGTCCGGCGGCGAAGGCGGCGATGCCCGCCGACAGCGGCGCGAGCGGGCCCTTGCGGTCGCACCACTGCCCGCTGACCACCATGGCCGGCAGCGAGGTGGTGAAGAAGCCGGAGAAGGCGAAGGCGTACAGCCCGAGCCCGTGCAGCTCACGGGCGGCGACGGGCATGGCGGTGCCGACCGCCGTCGCCTCGAAGGCGATCAGCAGCACGACGGACACGATGCCCAGCGTCAGCGCCCGGTACCGCCGCCCGAGCACGCCCTCGCGCTCGTCCCCGACCCCGGGTGTCCCCCGCTCACCGCGCGTCCTGACCTCGGCCATCCGCTCAGCGTAAGGGGCAACCGTGCCCGATGCCCCTGCCGTGTCCCGATCACCGGGCCGGGCTCGCGGGGAGCGGCGCCGGGCCGCTCGCGCCCACCGCCCTCGCGCGATCAGGTCGGCGCGCCCGTCCATTCGTCGGCGAGCAGGCCGAACAGGGCCTCGTCGACTTCCCGCCCGTAGGCCCAGGCGGCGCGGCGCAGGGTGCCCTCGCGCCGGAAGCCGGTGGCCTCGGCGACGGCGATCATGGCGGGGTTGTCGGCCAGGGTCTCGATCTGGAGGCGGCGCAGGCCGCGGACGGTGAAGCCGTAGACGCAAAGGGCGCGGACGGCGTCCGCGCCGAGGCCGCGGCCGCGGAAGGCGGGGCGCATGGCGAGGCCCACGTGGGCGTAGCGGCTGTGGGTGTTGATGCCCCACAGCCCGGCCTGCCCCGCGAGTTCGCCGGATGCCAGCTCGACGACCGCGAAGAACGCGTGCCCGTCCGACGGCTCTCCGGCCGCCAGCGGGGACTGCGAGGGCGGCAGCGGGAGCCAGGGCCGGTTGTCGCCACGCGAGCGCGTGACCACGTCCTCGTAGAGCTCCTCGTGCAGAATCGGTACGTCGTCCTCGCGCTGCGCGCGCAGGGCTACTTTTTCACCACGGATCATCCGGTATTGCTATCGGATGAACACCACGCGATCAACGGAATTCTGGAATGCTCGGATTCCGGTCGGGACCGTCGCCGGGAAGCCGGCGGACCCGAGGACTCACGGGGAAGGGGGCGCGCCCGATGGACGAGGCGTCGCTCGAACGAGCCGTCGTGGTGATCACCGGAGTCATGGCCTCCGGCAAGTCCACGGTGGCGCAATTGCTGGCCGAGCGTCTGCCGCGCGCGGTGCACGTACGCGGTGACGTGTTCCGGCGGATGATGGTCTCCGGGCGCCGCGAGCAGGAGCCCGGTGGCGACCAGGAGGCCGCCGAGCAACTGCGGCTGCGCTACCAGGCGTCGGCCGCCACCGCCGACCTGTACGCGGGGGCCGGCTGGACCGCCGTCGTGCAGGACGTGGTGCTCGGCGAGCACCTGGAGCCTTATCTGCGCGCGATCCGCACCCGCCCGCTGTACCTGGTCGTACTCGCGCCCAGCGCGCAGTCCGTGGCGCGGCGCGAGGCGGCCCGCGCCAAGAGCGGCTACGGCTCGTGGACGGTCGGCGGCCTGGACCAGGTGCTGCGGGAGCAGACGCCCAGGCTGGGGCTGTGGGTGGACAGCACCGACCAGTCACCGGACGAGACGGTGGACGCGATCCTGGATGGGCTGGCACAGGCGCTCGTCGCCGAGTGACGCGGGCGCCGCCCGTACGGCGGACCACGCGGGGCGCGCGGCACCCGGGCGGCCCGGATTGGCCCATGAATCGAGGCCCCGATTGGTACAACGGCGCGGAGCAATACGGCCGTAGCGTCGTACGCATGACACAGCGATCCCGTTACGTGCGGCAGGCGCCCGACGTCCACCGGGCGATGCTCGCCTTCAGCCAGGTGTCGTCCGAGGGGCTCGACCCGGTCGTCGCCGAACTCGTCAAGATCCGCGCCTCGCAGATCAACCGGTGCGCCTTCTGCCTCGACATGCACATCGCCGACGCCCGCAAGGCCGGCGAAACCGACCAGCGCATCTTCCTGCTCAGCGCCTGGGAGGAGGTCGAGGGCGTCTACACCGACAAGGAGCGGGCCGCGCTCGCCCTCACCGAGGCGGTGACGCTGCTGACCGACGGCTTCGTGCCGGACGAGGTGTACGAGCGGGCCGCCGCGCACTTCGACGAGAGGGAACTGGCCAGGCTGGTCTCGGCGATCGTCGCGATCAACGCCTGGAACCGCTTCAACGTCACCTTCCGCACCCCGCCGGCGGGCCGCTCATGAGCGACGCGGCGGCGGTGCTGCGGGCACTGCACCACGGGCGGGCGCCCGGCGATCCCCTGGTCCTGCCCGGGCCCTGGGACGCGGCCAGCGCCCGCGTCTTCGCCGACGCCGGCTTCCCGGCCCTGGCGACGCCGAGCGCGGGGGTCTCGGCGTCACTGGGGTACGAGGACGGGCACACCCCGGCCGGGGAGATGTTCGAGGCGGTCTTCCGGATCGTCCGGGCCGTCGACGTGCCGGTGACCGCCGACATCGAGGACGGCTACGGCCTGCCCGCCCGTGAACTGGTCGAACGGCTCCTCGCGACAGGGGCCGCGGGCTGCAACCTGGAGGACAGCGACCGCGTCACCAAGCGGCTGCGCGATCCCGCGGAGCAGGCCGACCGGCTCGCCGAGGTACGCGAGGCCGCCGGGGACGCGCTGGTCGTCAACGCGCGCGTCGACACCTACCTGCGCGGTGACCGCACGCTGGGCGCCGCGGTCGAGCGGGCGCGGCTGTACGTGGCGGCGGGCGCGGACTGCGTGTACCCGATCCTGGCGCCGCCCGAGCAGCTCGGGCCGATCGCGGAGGCGGTGGGCGCCCCGGTGAACGCCCTGTGCAAGGCGGGCGGGCCCGCGCCCCGGGAGCTGGGCGTGTTCGGCGCGACCCGCGTCACCTTCGGCGGCGGCCTGCACACGCAGGCGCTCGACGCCGTGCGGCGCCTCGCGGAGGGGCTGGCGTGAGAGCCCCCGCCGCGCGGATTCCGCGTGGTGTCAGGCCGGGGGCTTGACGATCGCCGCCTGGGGGCGGATCGGGAGCCGGTTGACGGGCCGCCCGGTGGCGGCCCGCACCGCCGCGGCCACCGCGGCCGGTGACGTCACGACCGGCACCGCGGAGACCGCCTTGGCGCCGAAGGGCGCCACCACGTCCCGTTCCTCCACCAGGCGGACGATGCGCACGTCGGGCGCGTCCAGGGCCGTCGGCAGCGGATAGCCGGTCAGCGAGGGCCGCTTGACGATGCCGCGCGGCGAGCGCAGGTCCTCCATGAGGGCGAGCCCGACGCCCTGCGTCACCCCGGCCTCGATGCGCGCGGCCAGTTGGCGGGGGTTCAGGACGCGGCCGACGTCCTGGGCAACGGCGAGCTCGACCACGCGCACCGCTCCCAGCTCGATGTCGACGTCGACGACCGCCCGGATCGCGCAGAAGGCCAGGCCGACGAAGGCGTCGCCCTGGCCGGTGTCGTCGAGGCGGTCGGTGGGGTGCGGGCGGCACTGGGCGGTGGCCCACAGCTCCTTGCCGTCGAGGGTCTCGGCGACGGTGGTCGACAGCACCCCGTCGTAGGAGGTGATCTTGCCGTCGGCGATGGAGAGCAGCTCGACGGACATGCCGAACTTGGCGGCCAGCGGCTGCAGCAGCTGGGTGCGCACCATCTTCGCGGCCCGCTCCACCGCCCCGCCGGACACCCAGGTGTGCCGGCTGCGGGCCGCCGGCCCGGCGGGCGGCTGGTCGGTGTCGGACGGCAGCACGCGGACGTCCTCGACGCCCAGGACCTCCTGGACGATCTGCCGGGCCAGCGTGGAGAATCCCTGGCCGGTCTCGACGGCGGCGCAGATGACGGTGGCCTGCCCGTCGTGGATGCGCACGGTCGCCGTCGACACCTCGTCGGTGCCCTCGGCGCCGAGGACGTGGACCATGCCGAGCGCGTAGCCGACCCCGCGGCGCACCGCGCCGGGCTCGCCCGCGCCGCCCATGCCGCCGGGCAGCAGCCACTGCGACTCGTCGTCGCCGTCGGGCAGCGGCGGCAGGTCGGCGTCGCGGACGGCCTTGAGCAGTTCGCCGACCGGCGCCGGGCAGGTGACGGTCTGGCCCGTGGGCAGCATGTCACCGGTCGCCATCACGTTGCGCATCCGCAACTCGGCCGGGTCCAGGCCGAGTTTCGCGGCCAGCTTGTCCATCTGGCCCTCGTAGGCCGCGCACACCTGCAGGGCGCCCTCGCCGCGGACGTGGCCGGAGGGCGGGTTGTTGGTGCGCACCGCCCAGCCCTCGACGAACACGTGCGGGACGACGTACGGGCCCGCGGCGAAGGCGACCGCGGCGGCGAGCGCGTCGGAGGACGCGTCGGCGTAGGCGCCCGCGTCGAGCAGGATCTGCGCCTCGACCTTGACCAGGCGGCCCTCGGCGTCGGCGTGGTGGCGGTAGCGCAGCAGCGTCGGGTGGCGGTGGGCGTGGCCGAGGAAGGACTCCTCGCGGGTGGCCACGAACTTCACCGGGCAGCCGGTCTTCAGCGCCAGCAGCCCGAGCGGGAGCTGGATGCCGGGGTCCTCGCGGTCGGCCATGGCGCCGGGCACACCGGTGACCACCACCTTGACGCGGTCGGTCTCCAGGCCGAAGCAGGCGGCGGCCAGGTCGCGGTCGGCGTGCGGGTCGGTGGACGCCACGTACAGTTCGACGCCGCCGTCGGGCCGGGGCACGGCCAGCCCCGCCTCGGCGCCGATCGGCGCCGGGTCCTGGCGGCCGACCCGGTACAGGCCCTCGACGACGACCTCGCCGACCACCTCCGGGTCGCCGAAGCGCAGCGGGATGTGGCGGATCAGGTTGCCGTCCGGGTGCAGCGGCTCGGCGGCGAACGCCTTCTCCGGGTCGGTGACGGGTTCCAGCACCTCGTACTCGACCAGGATCGCGGCGGCGGCCAGCCGGGCGGTGTCGGGGTGGTCGGCGGCGACGGCGGCGATGGGCTCGCCGTGGTGCCGGACCAGGTCGCGGGCGAAGACCGGGCGGTCGGCGACACGGCGGCCGTGCATCGGCTCGCCCGGCACGTCCTCGTGGGTGACGACGGCCCGCACCCCGGGCATCGCCAGTGCCTCGGAGGTGTCGATGCGGGCGATGCGCGCGTGCGGGTGCGGCGAGCGCAGCACGGCGGCCCACAGCAGGCCCTCGGCCCACAGGTCGGCCGCGTACGGGTACGTGCCCTGGGCCTTGGCGAGCGCGTCGGCGGACGGCACGGACGCGCCGATGCCGTGCGGCGCGGGTTCCGCGGCCAGTCCGCCGGGCGCGGGCACGCCCTCGATGATGCTCATGCGGCGCCTCCGTCCTGCGGGGTGTCGTGCGTGGTGGGGCGGGCCGCCGTCATCCTTGCGCCTCCGGGGCGCCCTGGCGGCCCTGGTGCGGGACGCGGGCCTGGTCGGGGTCGGACTGGGCCTCCTCGTCGCCGGCCCGCCCGGCGATCACCTGGCGCACGGCCTCCAGCACCCCCCGGTAGCCGGAGCAGCGGCACAGGTTGCCGCTGATGGCCTGGCGCACCTCCAGGTCGTTGGGCCGGTGGTTGCCCTCCAGCAGGTCGTGCACGGTCATCGCCAGGCCCGGGACGCAGAAGCCGCACTGCACGGCCCCGCAGTCGGCCAGCGCCCGCTGCACGTCGGACGGTCTGCCGTCCACCGTGAGGCCCTCCACGGTACGGACGTCGCTGCCCGCCGCGGTGGCCGCGGGCACCAGGCACGAGGCCACCAGCCGCCCGTCCACCTGCACCGAGCACGCCCCGCACTCGCCCTGCTCGCAGCCGTCCTTGGCGCCCGCCAGTCCCAGCCGCTCGCGCAGCACGTACAGCAGCGACTCCCCCAGCCAGGCGTCGGTGACCGGACGGTCGCTGCCGTTGACGCGCAGCATGTAGGAGGCGACCGGGTGCTCGCTGCGGGTCGGCGGCACGGGATCGGGCCGCGGCCCGGGCTGCTCGGGCCCGGGCTCCGGCACGGCGGCCCCGGGCCCCTCGTCCGGCCCGGGTACGTCGTCGGCCGCCGCGGACGGCGGCTGTTCGCCGGCGGCAGGGGCGTCCGGCCCGCCGTCGGCCCCGGCGGGCGCCTGCTCCTGCCCGGCGGCCGGTACGGAGCCGGCGTCGCCTTCGCCGTCGGCCGCGACGGCCCGCGGGGTGTCGCCGTCGGTGGGTTCGGGGTGGCCGGCGGGGCCGGCGTTGTCGGCGTGGTCGGCGGACTCGTAGGCAGCGGCGGCGGGGTCGGCATACGGCGTACCGGCGGCCTCGGCTTCCTGGCGCGCGCCGGGTACGGGGCCGTCGCCGGGCTCCCCGTGAGCGGCGGCCGGATCCGCGAAGCCGGAGGCGGCCGGGTCGGCGGCCGGGTCCTGCGTGCCTCCGCCGTAGCCGCCGGGCGTGTCACCCGCGAAGGGGCCGGGGGGCTCGGCGGCCGGCGCCTCGAGGGCGCCGCCGTAGACCTGGGAGATGTGGGAGGCCTGGTCGGGGTGGGCCGCGGCCGTGTCGGGGCGTTCGGGGTCGTCGACCACGCCGGACCAGGCCGCGTCGGCGGCCGGGGCGTGGGCGGGCAGCCAGGGGCCGCCGTTGTCGTGGGCGGCGTAGGGCGAGGGCCACTGGCCGGTGTAGGACTCGCCGGCCGGCGGCCGTTCGGGCAGGAGCCGGCCCGCGTCCGGGTCCTGCCGCTGCTCCAGGTGCTCGCGGCCCGTCTCGTACCCCTGGGCGGCGGCCTCGGCGGCACGCGCGGCCTGGGCCGCCTGGGCGGCCGCCGCGCCCTGCCCGAACATCCCCGCGGGGAAGGACTGCGTGGGCGCGGCGGGAGAGGGCGCCCGGTCCCACGCGGACGCCGGGAAGGCGCCGACGGAGCCGAGGGAGTAGTCCCCCGACTCGGCCTCCCCTTCATCCCTTATGACCGGGATCGTCCACTGCGTGGCCGGGTCGCCGCTCTCGGCGCCGCCCACCGGCCCGGCCGGGCCGTGCGCGCCCAGCGGGTCCTCCCCAGGGCGCGGCTGCGGCGGGAGCTGGGCGGCGAAGGAGACGTGCATGGTCTGGTCGGGGTCGTAGTCCCCGCCGCCCGGTACGGGCTGCCAGGCGCCGGAGTTGCCGGGCCCGCCCGGTTGCGGCTGGTCGGTCATGCCAGTGCCCTCCCGAGCGCTCGACGGGACAGTGCCGCCACGGTACGCCGCAGTTGCACGGCGGCCGGCGGCAGTTCGACCCCGGGCTGGTCCGGGATGCAGGCGGCCGCCACGTACTCGCCGAAGGCCGTGCACGCCTCGGGGGCGATCGCCCGGTCCCCGTCCCAGTCGACGAGCCCGGCCACCCACTGCTCGGCCTCCAGCGGACGCAGCGGCACCTGGGCGACGGCGCCCACCGCGCAGCGCACCTGGCGCCGCGCCGGGTCCACCACCAGGGCGACCGAGGCGACCGCGCGGCCGGGGCCGGTGCGGCCGGTGGCCTTGAGGAAGGTCTGCGGGGCGTGCAGCAGCGGGATGCGCACGAACGCCACCAGTTCCCCGGGGCGCAGCGGGTCCATGCCGGTCAGCAGGTGACTGACCGGCAGTTCGCGGTCGCCCTCGGGGCCGGCCACGATCACATGGGCCTCGAGCGCGGCCAGTACCGGCAGCGAGTCGCCGGTGGGCGCGGCGGAGACGATGTTGCCGCCCAGCGTGCCGGCGTTGCGGATCTGCGGCGGCCCGGCGGAGCGGGCGGCGGCGGCCAGCGCGGGGATCAGGGCGGCGAAGTCGGGGCGGCCCATGCGGGCGTGGGTGAGGCCCGCGCCGAGCAGGGCGGCGCCGTCGGCGTACTGCCAGCCGCGGATCTCGCTGATCCGGCCGAGGCCCACCAGCGCGGCGGGCCGCAGCAGCCCGGAGTTGACGGCGGCCATCAGGTCGGTGCCGCCGGCGACGGGCACGGCGGTCGGCATGGCGGCGAGCGCCTCCACGGCCTCGTCGAGCGAGGACGGCAGCGTGACGTGCTCCGCCGCCTGCCCTGCATACGTGCTCACGCCGCTGCCCCTTCCCGGCTTCCTCCGTCACGCGGTAGCCGTACCGTACGTGCTGACAGCCCGGACGTGGCAACTCTGGCACACGTTCCCCGGTGATCGACGCGAGGGTCCGCGAAGTGCCCGTGGTCCCCGGCGTACCGGCCCGTACCCGCCGATCGGGCGTACGGCCGCGTACGGCCGCGTACGGCCGGGCCGGGACCGGCCGCCGCGCCGGGTTGGCCGTCGATCAGCGGTGCCGGGAGGTGGTGCCGCAGTACGTACGGGGACCACGGTGCCAGTTCCGCGCGGGGCCCGTGCGGCAGACGGGGAAAGTCCGAAAATTGCTCACACGATCGGGGGCGGGCCCGCCTTGGGCCGGCCGGTGACGCCGGGGCGGCGCTGCCAGGGACGCGGCCCGGCGGGCGGGCGGTACTCCACGCCCAGGGCGTCGAGCCGGGCGTAGTGGGCGCTCATCCGGCGCTCGAAGCCGGGCCAGTCGCGCTCGGCGGGCGGGGGCAGCGCGGACCAGGCGACCTCGGCGAAGGCGGCCAGCCGCGGGAAGACCATGTAGTCCACCACTCGCACCGAATCCATCACCTCGGTCCAGGCGTTGGCCTGGGTGCCGATGACGCGCGCGGCCTCCCGCGGCGTCAGCTCGTCAGGGACCGGCTCGAACCGGTAGACGTCCTCCAGGGTGCGGGCGTGCGCGATCGGCGCGGGCTCGTCGGGGTGTTCGGACTGCCGCCAGTCCAGGTAGACATGGCTCTGCGGGCACATCACCACGTCGTGCCCGGCGCGGGCGGCCGCGATGCCGCCCGCGTAGCCGCGCCAGGAGGCGACGGCGGCGCCCGGCGCCAGGCCGCCCTCCAGGATCTCGTCCCAGCCGATGAGGCGGCGGCCGCGCTCGGCCAGCCACCGGTCGAAGTGCCGGATCAGCCGGCTCTGCAGTTCGCCGGCGTCCCTCAGGCCGAGTTCGGCGACGCGCTCCATGGCCGCGGGCGAGGACCGCCACTGCTCCGTGGGGCACTCGTCACCGCCGATGTGGACGAACGTCCCCGGGAAGATCTCCAGCACCTCGGTGAGGACGTTCTCGTAAAAGCGCAGGGTGTGCTCGGTGGGCGCGAGGACGTTGGGGTTGACGCCCCAGCCGGTCAGCACGGGGAGGGCGGCGGTGTCGACGACGTCGGTGTTGCCCAGCTCCGGGTACGCGGCGATGGCCGCCTGCGAGTGCCCGGGGATGTCGATCTCGGGGACGACGGTGATGTGCCGCTCGGCGGCGTACGCGACGATCTCGCGCAGGTCGTCCCGCGTGTAGTAGCCGCCGTGCGGACGCTCGTCCCACACGTCGGGCGCGCCCAGGCCCACCTTGGTGCGGGTGCGCCAGGCGCCGACCTCGGTCAGGCGCGGGTAGCGCCCGACCTCCACCCGCCAGCCCTGGTCGTCGGTCAGGTGCAGGTGCAGGACGTTCAGCTTGTGGACGGCCATCAGGTCGACGTACCGCAGGACGCCGTCCTTGGGCATGAAGTGGCGTGCCACGTCGAGCATGAAGCCGCGCCAGCCGAACCGGGGCGCGTCCTGGAGGTGGCCGGCCGGCACCCGCCAGCGGCGGTCCGGGGCCGTCGGCGCCCGGCGGAACGCCTCGGGCCCCAGGAGCTGCCGCAGCGTCTGGGCGCCCCAGAACACGCCGGCGGGCCCCGCTCCGGTCACCCGCACCCCCCACTGCGGGTCCACGGTGATCCGGTAGGCCTCCGGGCCGCCGGGCACGGTCGCGTCCACCGCCAGCCGCACCGCCCCGTCCGGGCCCGGCTCCCCGGCGGGGAACTCCAGCCCCGTGGCGGCCCCCAGCACGCTCCTCACCCAGCGTCCCGCCCGCTCGGCGCCGGGCCCCACGTCGAGCACGGTGCCGGGCCGCAGGGTGAAGCCGTCGTCGGTGACGTAGGCGGCGTGACGGGGGTGGGGGATGAGGTCCATGAGGTCATCCTGCCCCCGTGGGGCCGATCGGCATGGACCACTCGCGTCCGTCAGGGGCCCTCGGTCCGGTCCGTGCCGACCGCCGTCACCCGGCGGGGTGCTCCTGCCAGCGGGAGGCGCGTGCCCGGTTGCCGCGGACGGCGGTGAGGACGGCGGCCAGCACCAGCCATGTGAGGTGGGCCAGGATGAGGGCGGTCCAGGGGGCGCGGCCGGGGACGCCCACGGCGGAGACCGTCAAGGTGGCGACCAGGAGGGCGACCGCGCCGGCGAGTTGCAGGCGGCCGGTCCAGGTGTGCAGGAAGGCCCGGCGGGCGAACCGCGCCCCGTACCACCAGCCGACCGCGAGGGCGACCAGGAGGAGCAGGGGCAGCGCGGTTCCGGCCACGACGGCCACGGCCCACTGCGGCCAGGGGTGGCCGCGGCTGGCCCGGTCGGAGGGGACGGCGGTGGTCAGCAGCGGCACGAGCGGCAGGGCGGCCACCGCGGTGGTCTCGCGGACCCGGCGCAGCCCCGGGTCGACGGCCAGTTCGGTGCGTACGGTCGCGCGGATGCCGGTGAGGCGGTGCCGCAGCGGGACGCCGGTGCGGCGGCCGGCGCGTACCGCCAGCGTGCCGACCACGGCGACCGACACGGCCACGCCCGTCCCGGCGGCGGCGAGCTGCCACACGTCGCCGCCCGCGATGTGGAAGAGCTGGATGCCCACCAGCAGCATCAGGGCGACCGCGCCCACGGCCGCGCCGCCGCGCGGGGCGGTCAGCTCGCCGGGGTCGGCGCCGAGCAGCAGAGCGCGTTCGACGGCCGACTCGTACTCCGGGCGCAGCCGCCCGGGTATGCGGCCCAGCACGCCGCGGCCGGCGGCCAGCGAGCGGGCCAGGGCGACTTGCGCCTCGGCCTCGCGCGGGGCGAGCGCGACCGCGCGGCGGGCGGCGGCCACCGCGTCGGGCACCCGGCCGAGCCGCCGGTAGACGTCGGACAGCAGGACCGCCGGCTCCCAGCCGTCGGGGGCGCCGCCGCTCGCCCGCAGCGCCACGGTCAGGGCCGCGTGCGCCTCGTCCAGGGACAGCAGGACCACACCGGCCAGTACGAAGACGTCCGCGGCCTCGGCCGGGCCGGCGATCGCCAGCGCCCAGTCGACGGCCTCGCGGGCCTGCGCGGGCCGCCGCTCCTGGGCCAGGATCCAGGCCCGCAGCAGGTAGCCCGCGCTGCCGTTGCGCTCCACAAAGGCGTCGCTGACCACGGCGTGCGCCTCGGCGTACCTGCCCTGGCGGACCAGGGCGTGCACCCGCTCGCCGCTGCTGGCGTCGTCGTCCGGCGCGTCCGGCGTCCCGGACACGCCGCCGTCACCCTCGCCGTTCACGTCCTCCCCTGAAGGCCGACGGCGGTCAGGCGCTGCCCTTGCCGGAGCCGGACTTGTCGCCGTTCCCGCCGCCCAGCGGCATGCCCTCGTAGATCTCCTTGCACATCGGGCAGACCGGGTACTTCTTCGGGTCGCGGCCGGGGACCCAGACCTTGCCGCACAGCGCGACGACGGGCGTGCCTTCCAGCGCGCTCGCCATGATCTTGTCCTTCTGGACGTAGTGCGCGTAGCGCTCGTGGTCGCCGTCACCGTGGGAGAGCTGCGGGGTCGGCTCGACCAGGGTGCCGGTGCCCGCCCCGCGCTCGGGCTCAAGAGTGCTCATAACCGTCAAGCGTAAATGAGGAACCGCGCTAATTGAGAGACGGGTCGTCGGGATATGTGGCGACCATGGCCAGTTCGCTGCGCTGGCGGCGCAGCACGGAGCGCCACAGCGTCTCCGGCGCGGGCGAGGACACGTCGCCCGGCTCGGACTCCACCACGTACCAGGCGCCGTCGTCGAGCTCCTTCTCCAGCTGGCCCGGGCCCCAGCCGGAGTAGCCGGCGAAGATCCGCAGCGAGCCGAGTTCCGCGGCGAGCAGCTCCGGCGGCGCCTCCAGGTCGACCAGGCCGATCGCGCCGTGCACCCGGCGCCAGCCCAGCAGCTCGGTGTTCTCGCCGGCCCGGGGCCCGCCGGGCACCACGGCCAGGCCCAGCGCGGAGTCCAGGGAGACCGGCCCGCCCTGGAAGACGACCTGCGGCATGCCCGCGAGCGCGGCCCAGGGCCGCAGCACGTCGCCGACGCCGACGGGGGTGGGGCGGTTGAGGACGACGCCCAGCGACCCCTGGGCGTCGTGGTCGAGCAGCAGCACGACCGACCGCTCGAAGTTGGGGTCGGCCAGTCGCGGGGTGGCGACGAGCAGCCGGCCGGTGAGCGAGGACACCTCGGTCATGTTTGACATGATCCCGCATCGCGCGGTCGCACGGACCGGCCCGTCAAGCGGATTACCATGGCTCACCTCCGCGCGTGCGGAGAGCGGGCTCATCTCCCCGCGCCCGACCGAGCGTTCCCGGGTCCCGGACCGTGTCCGGACCGGACCGTCCGGCGGCTGAGTCCCACCGTTCAAGACCGTTCCTGACCGTCCGACGATCGCGAGACCATGACCGACATCGCCGATGTACTCATTGTCCATGGCGGAACCCCACTCGAGGGAGAGATCCGGGTCAGAGGCGCGAAGAACCTCGTGCCGAAGGCCATGGTCGCCGCCCTCCTGGGCAGCGAGCCGAGCAGACTGCTGGGTGTCCCCGACATCCGCGACGTACGGGTGGTACGCGGGCTGCTGCAGTTGCACGGGGTGACGGTCAAGTCCGGCGAGACGCCGGGCGAGCTGGTGCTCGACCCGAGGCGGGTGGAGAGCGCCAACGTGGCCGACATCGACGCGCACGCCGGCTCCTCCCGTATCCCCATCCTGTTCTGCGGGCCGCTGCTGCACCGGCTCGGCCACGCCTTCATCCCGGGCCTGGGCGGCTGCGACATCGGCGGCCGGCCGATCGACTTCCACTTCGACGTGCTGCGCCAGTTCGGCGCGGTCATCGAGAAGCGGGCCGACGGGCAGTACCTGGAGGCGCCCAAGGGGCTGCGCGGCACCAAGATCCGGCTGCCGTACCCGTCGGTGGGCTCCACCGAGCAGGTGCTGCTGACCGCCGTGCTCGCCGAGGGCGTGACCGAACTCACCAACGCGGCGGTGGAGCCGGAGATCGAGGACCTGATCTGCGTCCTGCAGAAAATGGGCGCGATCATTTCCATGGACACCGACCGCACCATCCGTATCACCGGAGTGGAGAAGCTGGGCGGCTACAAACACCGGGCCATTCCGGACCGTTTGGAGGCCGCGTCATGGGCGAGCGCGGCGCTGGCGACCGAGGGCGACATCTACGTGCGCGGCGCGCAGCAGCGGTCGATGATGACGTTCCTGAACACGTACCGGAAAGTCGGCGGCGCCTTCGAAATCGACGACGAGGGCATCAGGTTCTGGCACCCCGGCGGTCCGCTGAACGCCATCGCGCTGGAGACCGACGTCCACCCCGGCTTCCAGACCGACTGGCAGCAGCCGCTGGTGGTGGCGCTCACCCAGGCGTCGGGGCTGTCCATCGTGCACGAGACCGTCTACGAGTCGCGGCTCGGCTTCACGTCCGCGCTGAACCAGATGGGCGCGCACATCCAGCTCTACCGCGAGTGCCTGGGCGGCAGCGCCTGCCGGTTCGGGCAGCGCAACTTCCTGCACTCGGCGGTGGTGTCGGGGCCGACCAAGCTGCAGGGCTCCGACCTGGTCATCCCCGACCTGCGCGGCGGCTTCTCCTACCTGATCGCGGCGCTGGCCGCCCAGGGCATCTCGCGGGTGCACGGCATCAGCCTGATCAACCGCGGTTACGAGAACTTCCTGGAGAAGCTGCGGGACCTCGGCGCGAACATCGAACCGCCGGGCGAGCACGGCGGGACCGGCGGGGACCGCCGGGGCGAGGCGGCGGCGGTCGCCTGACCGTACGCCGAGGACGCCGGAAGGCGCCGGACGGGCCCGGAAGCCGGGAAGACCGGGGAAGGCGCCCAGGAGGGCGGAGGCGGCGGCCAAGGCGGCGAAGAGGGCGAAGAAAGGGCGGCGGCCCACCCGGAAGGGGGGCCGCCGCCCTCGTACGCTCAGCGCGCCCGGGCCGCTTACTTGCCCTTGGCGGCTTCCTTCAGCTTGGAGCCCGCGGAGACCTTCACGCTGTACCCGGCCGGGATGTCGATCGGCTCGCCCGTCTGGGGGTTGCGGGCGGTACGGGCGGCACGGTGGGTGCGCTCGAAGGTCAGGAAGCCGGGGATGGTGACCTTCTCGTCACCCTTGGCCACGACCTCACCGACGGTCTCGGCGAACGCGGCCAGAACGGCGTCGGCGTCCTTGCGGGTCACCTCGGCGCGGTCGGCCAGCGCGGCCACCAGCTCACTGCGGTTCATATCTGTACTCCCGTGTTCTTTCTGCCATGGGGGCGCGAGCTCGAAGCTGATGCTGTGTGCCTCACTGCCCAGGTGTGCATCCTGCCCCCATATATGGGGGGAAAGCCAATCGCCTGCCCGCGCGAGTCGCGGAAAAAGACGCTGGAGAGCCCGGTGATGACGCATTGTCGTCCCCCGGTGGACGCTGGGATTCCGCCCCGGCGACATCCGGTAGCCACCCGGTCACGCACTCGGCCGCGCCGCCCCGAGCATCCTTTCGTCGGACGGCCGGACGGTCGGATTGTCGGACCGTCCGGGGGTCGAATCGTTCGATCGCCGGACCGTCCGACCGCGGGACCGGACTACGCGGGGACGGCCGACGAACCCGACGCCGCGACCGCCGGTCCCTGGGCGCGGGCCGCGTCGCGTACGGCGTCGGCGACCGCGCCGGCGACCTTGTCGTTGAAGACGCTGGGGATGATGTAGTTCGGGTTGAGCTCGCCGTCGGCGACCACGCCGGCCAGCGCCCGCGCGGCGGCCAGCATCATCTCGGTGTTGACGGTGCGGGACTGGGCGTCCAGCAGGCCGCGGAAGACGCCGGGGAAGACGAGGACGTTGTTGATCTGGTTGGGGAAGTCGCTGCGGCCGGTGGCGACCACGGCGGCGGTCTCGCGGGCCACGCCCGGGTCGACCTCGGGGTCGGGGTTGGCCAGTGCGAAGACGATGGCGCCCTCGGCCATCCGCGCGATGTCCGTGCCGTCCAGCACGTTGGGCGCCGAGACGCCGATGAACACGTCGGCGCCGACCACGGCCTCCTTCAGGGTGCCGGTGACGCCCTCGGGGTTGGTGTTGTCGGCGATCCAGCGCAGCGCCGAGCCGGGGCCCGCGTCGACCAGGTCGGGCCGGCCGGCGTGCACCACGCCGTGGATGTCGGCGACCACGGCGTGCTTGACGCCGGCGGCGATCAGCAGCTTGAGGATGGCGGTGCCGGCCGCGCCCGCCCCGGACATCACCACCCGCAGCGAGCCGATCTCCTTGCCGACGCAGCGCAGCGCGTTGGTCAGCGCGGCCAGCACCACGATCGCGGTGCCGTGCTGGTCGTCGTGGAACACCGGGATGTCCAGCGCCTCGCGCAGCCGCGCCTCGATCTCGAAGCAGCGCGGCGCGGAGATGTCCTCCAGGTTGATGCCCGCGAACCCGGGCGCGATGGCCTTGACGATCGCCACGATCTCGTCGGTGTCCTGCGTGTCCAGGCACAGCGGCCAGGCGTCGATCCCGGCGAACCGCTTGAACAGCGCCGCCTTGCCCTCCATCACCGGCAGCGCCGCCTTCGGCCCGATGTTGCCCAGCCCCAGCACCGCCGAGCCGTCGGTGACCACGGCCACCGAGTTGCGTTTGATGGTCAGCCGGCGGGCGTCCTCCGGGTTGGCCGCGATCGCCATGCAGACCCGGGCCACGCCGGGCGTGTAGATCATCGACAGGTCGTCGCGGTTGCGGATCGGGTGCTTGGACGCCATCTCGATCTTGCCGCCGAGGTGCATCAGGAAGGTACGGTCCGACACCTTGCCAATCGCGACGCCCTCGATCCCGCGCAGCTTGGTGACGATCTCGTCGGCGTGCGCGGTGGAGGTGGCGGCGACCGTCACGTCGATGCGCAGCCGCTCGTGCCCCGACGCGGTGACGTCCAGGCCGGTCACCGACCCGCCCGAGGACTCCACGGCCGTGGTGAGCTGGCTGACCGCGGTTCCGCTCGCGGGCACCTCCAGCCGCACCGTGATCGAGTACGAGACGCTTGGCGCCGTTGCCATGACGACCTTCTTCCGGTTCCCGCTCGGCCGCCGCGGGCGGCCGGTGTGACAGTCGATGCGTGTCCGGTGGCGCTCCGGTGACCGCTCCGGTGCGTACCGGTGCTGCTCGCCGCCGGACCCGTCGATCGTTGCACCTACTGCCGCGTAAACGGTAACCGGATCCCGAACACCGGAAAACGGACGGCGCCCCCTTCCGCAGAAGGGGGCGCCCGTTCACGCTGACGACACCGACCCGCCATGCTCGCCTCGCGGCAAGTGGGCGCTCGCAGCGCCTAAGGTTGGGCCCGGGGGCTTGGATCGAGCCGGTGCCGTATTCAGACTAACAAACGCCTCCCCGAACCTCTTCCCGTCGCCGCGAACTTCTTCCTCCGGGTCGGACGGGGCAGGGCGGGGGCGGGCCGAAGCGGCCGGGCGGGAGCCCTCGGCGCCGTCCTTCAGTCGCGGCGCAGCAGGTCCGGGACGCCGTCCCCGTCGGGGAGGTCGTCCCGGCCGGCCAGGACGACCAGGCGCTGGGTGGCCCGCGTCAGGGCCACGTAGAGGGTGCGCAGGCCCGCGGGGGACTCCTCGGCGATCTCCGCCGGGGAGACGACCACCGTGGCGTCGTACTCCAGGCCCTTGGCCTCCAGGCTGCCGAGGGCGACGACGCGGGCGCCGAGGCCGTCGAGCCAGGCGCGGGCCTGGGCGCGGCGGTTCATGGCGACGACGACGCCGACCGTGCCGTCGACCTCCCCGAGCAGGCGCTCCGCGGCGGCCCGCACCCGGGGCCCCGGGTCGGTGTCCGCGTCGAGCACCTCGTAGCGCGGCGGCAGCCCGGTGGAGCGCACCGCGCGGGGCGAGGGCGTGCCGGGCATGGCCAGGGCGAGGACGGTCGAGGCGACCTCGGCGATCTCCGCCGGGTTGCGGTAGTTGACGGTGAGGGTGAAGCGGCGGCGCGGCCTGGTGCCCAGGGCCTCGTCGCGGGCGCGGTCGGCCTCGTCCATGTCGGTCCAGGAACTCTGCGCGGGGTCGCCGACGACCGTCCACGTCGCGGTGCGTCCCCTGCGGCCGACCATGCGCCACTGCATGGGCGTGAGGTCCTGCGCCTCGTCGACGATGACGTGCGCGTACTCGGTGCGTTCCCGGGCCAGCCGCTCGGCCCGCTCCCGCTGGGTCTCGCCGCGCACCGGCATCAGCTCCTCCAGACCGGTGAGCTGGTCCAGCGGGTCCATCTCCCGCTTCTTCTCCCGCGGCGGCGCCCCCAGAAGGGCGTCGAGCTCGTCCAGCAGCGCCACGTCGTGCACCGAGACGCCGTCCCGGCGCAGCGAGCGGGCCACCCGCCTGACCTCGGGCGGGGTCAGCACCCGGCGCGACCAGCGGCCCAGTCGCCGCTCGTCGGCGAGGGCGGCCAGCACGGTGCGCGGCCGCAGCACCGGCCACCACGCGTCGAGGAAGTCGGTGAAGTCCGGCTCGGTGGAGACGTCCTCGTCGAAGCCCTGGCGCTCCTCGGCGGCCAGTTCCGAGTCGTCGAAGCGGCGGCTGGCCTTGCGCCACAGCGCGTCCAGCAGCAGCCGGCGGGCCCGCGGCCGCAGCATGTTGACCGGGGCGGTGCCGCCGAGCGCCTGGTGCCGTACCGCCGCAAGTTCCTGCTCGGACAGCTCGATACGGCGGCCGAAGGCGACCACGCGCAGCCGGGTGGGGCGGCCCTCGGTGAGGTCGAGGCAGCCGCGGGCGGCGTTGCGCAGCACCTTCACCATCCGGGAGCTGCCCTTGACGCGGGCCACGGCCGGCTCGTCGTACAGGTCGGCGGTGACGCCGTCCACCAGGGAGCCCAGCGCGCGGATCGCGACCTGGCCCTCCTCGCCGAGCGAGGGCAGCACGCCCTCGGTGTACGCGACCAGCAGCGGGGTCGGGCTGACGCACAGGATGCCGCCGGAGTAGCGGCGCCGGTCCTGGTAGAGCAGGTACGCGGCGCGGTGCAGGGCGACCGCGGTCTTGCCCGTGCCGGGTCCGCCGGTGACCTCGGTGACGGACGCCGCGGGCGCGCGGATCACCGTGTCCTGCTCGGCCTGGATGCTGGAGACGATGTCCCGCATGGTGTGGGTGCGGGCCTGGCCCAGCGCCGCCATCAGGGCGCCGTCGCCGACGACCGGGAGCCCGGTGTCCAGGTCCGGGCGCAGCAGGTCGTCCTCGACGCCGAGCACCCGGCGGCCCTTGGAGCGGATGACCCGCCGCCGCACCACCCGCCCGGGGGCGACCGGGGTGGAGCGGTAGAAGGGCGCGGCGGCCGGTGCCCGCCAGTCGATGACCAGCGGGGCGTACTCGGTGTCCAGCACGCCGATGCGGCCGATGTGCAGGGTCTCGGCGATGTCGGCGGTGGCGTCGTCGCGGATCGCGTCGTCGGCGGGGTCCACCGAGGTGTAGGCGCCGTCGGGGCCCTTCTTGCCGTCCTTGCCGCGCAGCAGGTCGATCCGCCCGAACAGGAAGTCCTCGAACTCGCTGTTGAGCCGGTTGAGGTGGATGCCCGCCCGGAAGACCTGCGCGTCGCGCTCGGCCAGCGCGCCGGGCGTGCCGACCTGACCCCGTTTGGCGGCGTCGCTCATCAGGAACTCCGCCTCGTCGATCTTCTCCGCCAGGCGCCGGTACACCCGGTCGAGGTGTGCCTGCTCCGCGGCGATCTCCCGCTCCCGGACCCCCGGTGCTGTGGTCTGCGCTGCCACGCAGGACCCCCTTCTTCCTTCTCCCGTGCGGTGCCCCTCCACCCGGCCGTCGGCGGGGCGGCCCCCACGCCAATCCGTTTCCCGTCGGAGGGGCAGCCTGCAACCGTACGCGACCTGCGCGCTTCTGCCCACCCGGACACCTCCGCCCGCGCTCCGCACACCGGCCGCGGCGGGGCCCGGCGGGTCACCCGCGCGGGGTGCTGAGGGTGGTACGGCGGCGGTGGCGGGCGACCCGCTCGCGGTTGCCGCAGACCTCGCTGCTGCACCAGCGCCGGCGCCGGCCGCGGCTGGTGTCGAGGTAGACCAGGGTGCAGTTCTCGCCCGCGCAGCGGCGCAACTGTGAGCGGGCCGGCGGATCGGTGAACAGCTCCACCGCGTCCCTGGCGACGGCCGCGAGCAGCGCCTCGCGGGTCGGCGGGGTGGCCAGCCCCCTCGTCAGGGCGCCGCCGGCGGCCAGCAGCGCGCACAGGGCGGGCGGGGCCGGCCGGGCCGCGTCGTTGAGGGCCGCGACGTCGGCCGGGTCCTGCCCGCGCCCGGCCAGTTCCGCCGTCACCATGCGCCGCACGACGTCCCGCAACCGTGTGAACGGCGGCAGCCACCCGGCGTCCACGGCCAGGGCGGTGCCGGCCGGTACGAGACCGGCGCCGCGGATCCACGCCCCCAGCGCCTCCGGGCCCGTCAGCTCCTCCTCGACCGGGTGGCGTCCGGCGCGCGTGGCCACCAGGTCCAGCGACACCCGCCCACTGTCGAACCGCATCGCGACACCGCCTCCCCGCCGCACCGGTCGCACTCCACCCCCTACAGTGCCCGCGCCCGCCCGCCCGGGGCTACCCCACGACGGCGCCCCCGTACACCGATGCCGTACACCGATGCCGTACGCGGGCGCCGTACGCGGCCCGCGTGGGCCGCCGCCTCCGTGGCCGTGCGCCGCCCCGCAGGCCCGGAGCCGTATGCCGGAGCCGTAAGCCGGAGCCGTAAGCCGGAGTCGTGCGCCGGAGCCTTCCGCCGCGGGCGGCGGGTCCCGGCGGCGGCCCTCAGGCGTCCGCCGTCCCGTACTTGTCGTCGGCGTGCGGGTCGAGGGACAGGCGGTAGCCCCGCTTGACGACGGTCTGGACGAGTTTGGGCGCGCCCAGGGCCGAGCGCAGGCGTGCCATGGCCGTTTCGACGGCGTGCTCGTCGCGGCCCGCGCCCGGCAGCGCCCGCAGGAGTTCGGCGCGGCCCACGACCCAGCCCGGGCGGCGGGCCAGGCAGCGCAGCAGGGCCATCCCGGCCGGCGGCACGGGACGCAGGACCCCGTCGACCACGGCCGCGTGCCCGCGGATCTCCACGCGGTGCCCGGCCACGGGCAGCGGCCGCACCCGGCCCGGCAGTTCGCTCGCGATGAGCTGGACCAGCGGGCCGAGCCGGAAGCGCTCCGGCTGCCGGGTGGGCACGTCGTGCGCCTGGAGCGGAAGCGCCGTCACCGGTCCGACGCAGGCGGCCAGCACGTCGCCGCGGAAGGCGTCGAGGAGTTCGCCGAGCCGGCCGCGGCGCTCGGCGCGTTCCAGCAGCGAGGCGGCGGCCGGGGCGGAGGTGAAGCTGACCGCGTCGAGGGCGCGGGCGAACACCGCGTCGAGGAGGCGGTCGACCGGCGCGAGGTCCTCCGGCGGCATCCAGCGGTAGACGGGCACGCCGACCACCGTGGCGCCGGCCGCCCGCAGTGTCTCGCTGAACCCCGGCAGCGGCTCCCCGTGCAGCTGCACCGCCACGCACCGCCCCTCGACCCCCTCCTCCAGCAGCCGTTCGAGCACCTCGGCCATGGACTCCGAGGCCGGCGACCACGCCTCGGTCAGCCCGGCCGCCCGTACCGCCCCGCGTACCTTGGGCCCCCGGGCGAGGAGTTCCGCCTCGCCGAGCCGGCGCAGCAGCGCCTCGCCCAGGCCCCACCCGTCCGCGGCCTCGATCCAGCCGCGGAACCCGATCGCGGTGGTGGCCACCACCACGTCGGGGCCGTCGTCCAGCAGCCGCTTGGTGGTCGCGAGCAGTTCCGCGTCGTCGGACAGCGGCACGATCCGCAGGACCGGCGCGCGCAGCACCGCCGCGCCGCGCCGTTCCAGCAGTGCCGCCAGTTCGTCCGCCCGGCGGGCAGCCGTCACGCCCACGGTGAACCCCGCGAGCGGCGGCACCTCGCCCGGTCCGGAGATCCTCTTGGTGTGCATCAAGGCCCTGCCCCACTGTGCCGGAGGCGCGTGCCTCCCGCTCGTACTCGGCTGTGCTCGACCGCGCCCGGCTCCGCTCGCGCGCTTCGATCCGTACCCGTCATGCCCGGCTGCCGCGTCTCCTGATCTCCTCGTCGCCGCCTTGTCCCGTTCCCGCCCCCGCGCCGCCCGCGCCCGCTCGGCGCGCCCGGCCCGCGTACCGGCACCGGCACTCGCACCGGCACCGCCCCGCACCCCGGCATGGTGCCAAGGCGGGGTGTCGGACGCGGTTCGCCGGGATTTCCCGGATGTTACGTGCCGGGGCGGGCCGGTCACACCTCGGCGTACGCCGCGGTCCCGGCGGGTGCGGCCTGCTCGCGGCCGGCCGCCGCCGGGGCGCCGCGCCGCAGGTATACGGCCCAGGTGACCAGGAAGCAGACCCCGTAGAAGGCGAGGAAGGCCACGAACGCGGGGGTGCCGGACTTCTGGCTGAGGAAGGACTCGCGGAAGGCGAGGTTGATGGCGACGCCGCCCAGTGCCCCGACCGCGCCGATCAGCCCCATGGAGGCGCCCGACAGCCGCCGGCTCCAGGCCGCCGCGGCCTCGCCGGTGAGCCCCCGGGCCTCGGCCTTCTTGTGGAAGATGCCCGGGACCATCTTGAACGCCGAGCCGTTGCCGAGGCCGCTGAGGACGAACAGCACGATGAAGCCGGGCAGGAACATCCCCAGTGAGCGCGTCTGCGAGGCGGCCACGACGAGTCCGGTGGCCGCGGCCATCGCCAGGAAGTTCCACAGCGTGATGCGCGCGCCGCCGAACCGGTCGGCCAGCCGCCCGCCGATCGGCCGTACCAGCGAGCCGAGCAGCGGCCCGATGAAGGTGAGGTACGCGGCGTGCAGCGGGGTGCGCCCGAACTGGTTCTGCAGCACGAGACCGAAGGCGAAGCTGTAGCCGATGAAGGAGCCGAAGGTGCCGATGTACAGCACCGACATGATCCAGGTGTGCGGGTCCCTGGCGGCGGCGATCGCCGCGCCCGTGTCGTTGCGCACCGGCGCCAGGTTGTCCATGAACAGCGCGGCCAGCGTGGCGGCCACGACGACCAGCGGGATGTAGACGGCCAGCACGATCCTCGGGTGGCCCGCGCCGGCCCCGGCGATCACGGCGAGCCCCACCAGCTGGATCGCCGCCACGCCGACGTTGCCGCCGCCGGCGTTCAGGCCGAGCGCCCAGCCCTTCTCCCGCAGCGGGTAGAAGGAGTTGATGTTGGTCATGGAGGAGGCGAAGTTGCCGCCGCCGACGCCCGTGAGCGCCGCGACGAGCATCAGGGTGGTGTACGAGACCCCGGGCTTCATCACGAACGCGGCCGTCACCGTCGGCACCAGCAGCATCAGGGCGCTGACCACGGTCCAGTTGCGGCCGCCGAACTTCGCCACCGCGAAGGTGTAGGGCACCCGCAGCACGCCGCCGACCAGGGTGGGCATGGCGACCAGGAAGAACTTCCCGGCCGGGTCGACGTGGTACCCGGGCCCCATGAACAGCACCATCACCGACCACAGGCTCCACACCGAGAAGCCGATGTGCTCGCTGACCACGGAGAACACCAGGTTGCGCAGGGCGACGCGCCTGCCTCCGCCCTCGTTCCAGAACCGCTCGTCCTCGGGGTCCCACTGCTCGATCCAGCGACTCATCACGCCCACCCTTCCCACGCTCTTCCCGCGCTCTTCCCGTGCCGGCTGGTGCCGACGATAGGAACGGGGAGTTTCCGACCCGTGGCTTCAGGTGACGCGGGCGCAACCATGCACTCACCCGGGGGGCGGCAGGGCTGTGAGCCGCCATCGGCCAAGACTGCCGGGGCCGCTCGCAGTTGCGGCGCGGAACCGGAGCGAAGCGCTTCAAACCTCGTCCGCGAAATTTTCGATGAAGCGCTTCATCCGCCGCGACCCCTCACAACGTGGTGATCATGGTCGGCGCGCAGTCGGGACAAACCTTTTCAGTTCACACCATTGACACAGGTCGGAGGGCATTCTACGTTCCTGTGTCGAATCGCTTCGACACCTCATTCGACGAACATCCCCCCACGAGGAACGGCGCGATCTGTCTCGATACGAACTGTGGAGGTCTGGCGATGCGTACCGGACGAAGGAACAGGACGGCGCTCGCGGGCGCGGCCCTGGCTGTGGTGGCCCTGCTGAGCACGAGTGCCTGCGGCGGGTCCGGCGGGGGCGGTGGGTCGGGTGACGGCAAGACCCTGACCCTGTGGCACTACGAGAGCCCGGACAGCGCCATGGGCACGGCCTGGAACGAGGCGATCAAGGAGTTCGAGGCGTCGCACCCGGGCGTGAAGGTGAAGTTCGAGGAGAAGGGCTTCGAGCAGATCCAGAAGACCGCCTCGATGGTCCTCAACTCCCACGACGCCCCCGACGTCATGGAGTACAACAAGGGCAACGCCACCGCCGGCCTGCTGGCCAAGCAGGGCCTGCTCACCGACCTCAGCAGCCAGGTCACCTCGCACGGCTGGGACAAGGAGATCAGCCCGAGCGTCGCCGCCGTCGGCCGGTACGACGCCAAGGGCGTCATGGGCTCCGGCAACTGGTACGGCGTCCCCAACTACGCCGAGTTCACCCTCGCGTACTACAACAAGGACCTCTTCGCCAAGTACCACCTCGCGCCGCCGAAGACGCTCGCCGAGCTCACCGCCGACATGGACGTCTTCGTCGCCCACGGCATCACCCCGCTGGCGAACGCGGGCGCCGAGTACATAGCCCAGCAGTACCTCTACCAGCTCGCCCTGTCCAAGGCGGACCGCTCCTGGGTGGACGCCTACCAGCTCTACAAGGGCAAGACCGACTTCCACGACGCCGCCTGGACGTACGCGGCGCAGACCTTCGCGGACTGGGTGAAGAAGGGCTACTTCGGCAAGACCTCCTCCGGTCTGAAGGCGGAGGACGCCGGCACCGCGTTCCTGTCCGGCAAGACCCCGATCCTCTTCTCCGGCACCTGGTGGTTCGGCCGCTTCGAGTCCGAGGCGAAGTTCGACTGGGGCACCTTCCGCTGGCCCGACAGCAACCTCACCCCCGGCTCCGGCGGCAACCTGTGGGTGGTGCCGAAGGGCGCGAAGAACAAGCAGCTCGCCTACGACTTCATCGACATCACCATGAAGAAGCAGGTGCAGAACATCCTCGGCAACAAGGGCGGCGTCCCCGTCGCCGCCGACCCCGCGGCCATCACCGACCCCAAGGCCAAGGACCTGAACAGCACCTTCGCCGACCTGTCCCGGTCCGACGCCCTGGCCTTCTACCCCGACTGGCCGGTCCCCGGCTTCTACGACGTCCTCGTCTCCGAGACCCAGAAGCTGATCACCTCCAGCGAGGACCCGAACGCCTACCTGTCGCACCTGCAGAAGGCGTACGACGAGGGCAAGCCCGCCTCATGAACCTGCGCACAAAGGTGCGTACGGGCTCCGTGACCGGGGGCGGCCGCGCGCCGCGCCGCCCCCGCTCCACGTACCCCCTGTACCTGATCCCCGGCCTGCTCGGCTTCCTGCTGGTGATCGGCGTGCCGTTCGCGATGAACGTCGGCACCGGCTTCACCGACTGGCAGGGCGTCGGCTCCCCGCACTGGACGGGCCTGGCCAACTACCGCGAACTGCTCCACGACTCGGCGTTCTGGGAGTCCTTCCGGCACAGCGTGGCCATGGTCGTGGCCATGGCGGTCGTCCCCACCGCCCTCGGCCTGCTCCTGGCCGCGGCGCTGTTCGACTACGTGGCCAAGCACATCGGCAGCCGCACCGCCTCGGTGCTGCGGGCCTGCTTCTACCTGCCGCAGGTGCTGCCGATCGCGGTGGCCGGCATCGTGTGGAGCTGGATCCTCGCCCCCGACAGCGGCTCCCTGAACACCCTGCTCACCAAGCTCCACCTCAGCTCCTGGCGGCAGGACTGGCTGGGCGACCCGCACGTCGCGCTGTGGAGCCTGATGGGCGTGATGGTCTGGGTGCAGCTCGGCTTCCCGCTGGTGATCTTCATGGCCGGCCTGGAGCGGGTCGACCCCGCCCTGCACGAGGCGGCCGAGCTGGACGGCGCCTCCTGGTGGCAACGGTTCTGGCACGTCACCATCCCCCAGTTGCGCCCGGAGATCTCGGTGGCGCTGCTGTGGTGCACGGTCGCCGCCCTGAAGGTGTTCGGCGCGGTGTACGTGCTGACCCGCGGCGGCCCGGGCGGGGCGACGGACGTCCCCTCGTACTTCTCGTTCCAGAACTTCTTCGAAAAGACCCGGGTCGGCTACGGTTCGGCGGTCTCCACCGTCCTGACCGTGCTCATCATGGCGATCGCCGTGGTGGCGCTGCGGCTGCAGGCCAGGGCGGAGGACGACATCGCATGACCGCCACTGCCACGTCCCGCGGGGGGACCTCCACTGTCCCCGCCCGGCGCCCCCGCAAAGCGGGCGCCGCCAGATTCCCGGTGCTGGTCGCCCTGGGACTGCTCGCGCTGGTGATGGTGCTGCCGTTCGCGGTGGTCGTCCTCAACGCGCTCAAGTCCCCGGCCGACTACTCCGCCCACGGCCCGCTGAGCCTGCCCCGCCACCTGTACTTCCAGGGTCTGAAGGACTTCTGGCAGCGGGTGGACTTCGGGCAGAAGCTGTTCAACTCGGTCCTGATATCCGGCAGCGTCGCGGTACTGGCCGTCATCTTGTCGCTGCTCAACGCCTACGCGCTCGGCATCGGCCGGGTCAAGGGCCGGGTGTGGCTGCTGACCGTGCTGCTGATGGCGACGATGCTGCCGCAGGAGGCACTGGTCTATCCGCTGTACTACCTGGCCAAGCAGGTGGGGCTGTACGACACCAGGCTCAGCGTCGTCATCGTCTTCACCGTCATCCAGAGCGCCTTCGGCACCTATCTGCTCTCCTCCGTCCTGTCCGCCTTCCCCCGCGAGGTGATCGAGGCGGCGCGGATCGACGGGGCGAACAGCTGGCAGGTGCTGTGGCGGATCGTGGTCCCGATGAGCCGGTCCACCCTCGGGGTGCTGCTGGTGTTCTTCTTCATCTGGACCTGGAACGAGTTCCTGCTGCCCCTGGTGATGCTGATCTCCAACGACAACCAGACGGTGTCGGTGGCCCTCGGCGTCCTGCAGGGCCAGCGGCTGATGGACGCCACCATGACCAACGCGGCGGCCCTGCTCGGTGTGCTGCCCGCCCTGGTGTTCTTCCTGCTCTTCCAGCGCACCCTGACCCGCGGCATAGCGGTGGGCGCCGTGAAGTGACGCCGGCCGGCCCCTCGACCGAACCTCCCACGTTGCGAAGAAGGACACCCTCGTGAAATT
Organism: Streptomyces sp. HPF1205; assembly: GCF_020400825.1. Lineage (GTDB taxonomy): Bacteria > Actinomycetota > Actinomycetes > Streptomycetales > Streptomycetaceae > Actinacidiphila. The sequence goes on along the minus strand of NZ_JAINVH010000001.1, from coordinate 63,364 downwards.
CACCGACGGCTACTGGCTGCTGCGCGAAGGCGTCACGGCCGCGCACCCGGTCGAAGTCCTGGACGTCAGCGCGCACGCAGGCGGCCTGGACGTCCACGCCACCACCCGGCCGGTACGCCACCGCGGCGACCTGCTCGACGGTCCCATGGTGACGATCTCCTGCACCGCGCCCATGCCGGGCGTGATCGCGGTCCGGCTCACCCACCTGACCGGCGGCGCCGAGCGCGGACCGCGCTTCGACCTCGAACGGCGGCCCGGCGGCGCGGTGGTCACCGACCACCCCGACCACGCGGTCCTCACCTCCGGGGAGCTGTCGGTGCGGTTCGCCCGCGGCGGCCCGTGGCGGATGGAGTTCCGCGCAGGCGGGCGGCTGCTGACCGCGAGCGGCCCGAAGTCCATGGGCATCATGACCACCGGCGACGGCCGCCACTTCATGCGCGAGCAACTGCTGCTGAACGTCGGCACCCAGGTGTACGGCCTCGGCGAGCGGTTCGGCCCGCTGGTCAAGAACGGCCAGGAGGTGGACATCTGGAACGCCGACGGCGGCACGTCGAGCGAGCAGGCGTACAAGAACGTCCCGTTCTACCTGACCGACGCCGGCTACGGCGTGTTCGTCAACGACCCGGGCCGGGTGGGCTTCGAGGTCGGCTCCGAGGCCGTCTCCAAGGTGCAGTTCAGCGTCGAGGGCCAGTCGCTGGAGTACCTGGTGATCCACGGCCCGACGCCGAAGGAGATCCTGCGCAAGTACACGGCGCTGACCGGCCGTCCGGCACTGCCCCCGGCCTGGTCCTTCGGCCTGTGGCTGTCGACGTCGTTCACCACCTCGTACGACGAGGAGACCGTCTCCGGCTTCATCGAGGGCATGGCCAAGCGCGACCTGCCGCTGTCGGTGTTCCACTTCGACTGCTTCTGGATGCGCGAGTACAACTGGTGCGACTTCGTCTGGGACCCGCGGGCCTTCCCCGACCCCGAGGGCATGCTGCGCCGGCTGCACGAGCGGGGCCTGAAGGTCAGCGTGTGGATCAATCCCTACATCGCGCAGCGCTCCCCGCTGTTCGCCGAGGGCAAGGCGGCCGGCTACCTGGTGAAGCGGCCGAACGGGGACGTGTGGCAGTGGGACCGGTGGCAGCCGGGCATGGCCCTGGTGGACTTCACCAACCCGGCCGCCCGCAAGTGGTTCGCCGCCAAGCTCGACGCGCTGCTGGCGATGGGCGTGGACTGCTTCAAGACCGACTTCGGCGAGCGGGTCCCCACCGACGTGGTCTGGCACGACGGTTCCGATCCCGAGGGCATGCACAACTACTACGCCTTCCTCTACAACCGCACCGTCCACGACCTGCTGCGGACCCGGCGCGGGAAGGGCCAGGCGGTGCTGTTCGCCCGCTCGGCGACCGCCGGCGGCCAGCAGTTCCCGGTGCACTGGGGCGGCGACTGCGAGGCCACGTACGAGTCGATGGCCGAGTCGCTGCGCGGCGGCCTGTCGCTGGGCCTGTCCGGCTTCGGCTTCTGGTCGCACGACATCGGCGGCTTCGAGGGCACGCCGACGCCCGCGCTGTTCAAGCGGTGGGTCGCCTTCGGCCTGCTGTCCTCGCACAGCAGGCTGCACGGCAGCGAGTCCTACCGCGTGCCGTGGCTGTACGACGAGGAGTCGGTCGAGGTGCTGCGCCGCTTCACCGCCCTGAAGCTGCGCCTGATGCCGTACCTCTACGAGGCGGCGCGGCAGGCCGCCGACGAGGGCGTACCGATGATGCGCGCGATGGCCCTGGAGTTCCCCGGCGACCCGGCCTGCTCCCACCTGGAGCGCCAGTACATGCTCGGCGACTCCCTCCTGGTGGCGCCGGTCTTCTCCGACGAGGGCCAGGTGCGCTACTACGTCCCGGCCGGCCGCTGGACCCACCTGCTGACCGGCGAGACCGTCGAGGGCCCCGCCTGGCACGAGGAGACCCACGGCTTCCACAGCCTCCCCCTCCTGGTCCGCCCCGGCACCGTCCTGCCGATGGGCACCGCCCCGACCCGCCCGGACTACGCGTACGCCTCCGGGGTGACCCTGCGCGTCTACGAGCCGGCGGACGGCGCCACCGTCGAATGCCGCGTCCCCTCCCCCGACGGCACCACGGCGGCGACCTTCACGGTCACCCGCTCCGGCTCCGAGGTGACGGTGACCTCGGCGGACGCCCCGGCGGGCTGGACGGCGGAGATCGTCTCCGGGGAGGCGCTGACGCTGCGGAGCTGAGGCCGCCGGCCTGATGGGCGCCCCGGACCTCAGCCCCGCCCGCGGGTTGACGGCCGGGCGGGCAGCTCGAACCACACGGTCTTGCCGATCCCGCCGGGCCGCGGGTCGGCGGACCAGGCCGTGGCGAGGGCTTCGACCAGGGCGAGCCCGCGGCCTGCCTCCTCGTCGTCCCGAGCGGTACGAAGGGCGGGCAGGCCGTCCCCCGCGTCGCAGACCTCGACCCGCAGGACACCGGCCCGCAGCACACACCGGGTGCCGATGTAGCGGCCCCTGACCCGGGAGTGCCGTACGGCGTTGGTGACCAGTTCGCTCAGGAGCAGCACGGCGGTCTCCGCGGTGTCGTCGGGAAGCCGCCAGACCCCGGCTTGCGCCCGAAGCAGAGCGCGGGCCCGGCCCACGCTGCGGGGATGACGGGACAGACGCCATTCGACGTCCGCGGCCGGCTCGGTCTTCGGGGTGGCGGGCATGTGCATGGGGCATCGGCTCCGGGATACGACGACGTACGTGCGGCGAGCGGTCACGCTCCGTGTGCTCGGGCTCACCATCGTGACCGCCCGTCCGCCCGCTTCCCAGGGGCCCGCTGTCTCCTCGAACCGCCGCGCACACGGCGCCCGGCGCGACGCGGCCGCTGCTGCGGCCAGTCACCGGGCAGGACGCCGGCCTGCTTGTCCCATCACACGGAAGGGGACAAGCGAATCACCGTAGGTAGCAATCCGGTTGCGCTGAGGCACTACGCTGCCGGGTATGTCGCCGACGCCACGCGAACTCAAACCGTCCTCCTCGGCCCGGGCGCTCTTCGGCGCGGAGTTGCGGCGCCTGCGCGTCACCGCCGCCATGTCCCTGGACCGCTTGGCGGACATCGTCAACTACAGCAAGTCGCACCTCCACGGGGTGGAGGTGGCGGAACGCCTGCCCCTGCCCCCGCTGCCCGAGAAGCTGGACGTCACCTTCGACACGGGCGAGCTGTTCACCGGCCTGTGGGAAGTGATCAAGCGCGAGCGCACACCCAAACGCTTCGACCACTGCCTGGAGTTGGAGGCGAAGGCGGCCAGGATCCAGGAGTACGGCGCGAGTCTGGTGCCGGGACTGTTGCAGACCAGGGCGTACTTCGAAGCGCTGTGCCGCGCGGTGCACCAGGACGCGGATCAGGAGAAGCTGGACGACCTCCTCGCGGCCCGCCTGAGCCGCCAGGAGATTCTCCGGGGCGACAACCCACCGGACTTCTGGGCCGTCATCGACGAGGCGGTACTCAGGCGCGCGGTCGGCGGCCACGCCGTGATGTGCGAGCAATTGACGGCACTGCTCCCGTACGTGAACACGGCACGGACCACGATCCAGGTCGTGCCCTTCACCCACAACGACTACCCGATCATGTCCGGCACCCTCATCCTGCTGACGCTCCCGGACGGTTCCACGGCCGTCTACGAGGAGGGCGACGAGAACGGGGAGGTCTTCGAAGATCAGCAGACCGTCAACCGGCGTGTCCGGCAGTACGATCGGATGAAGGCGTGCGCACTGTCGCCAGGTGCGTCCGCATCATTCATCGAGGCTGCCATCGAGGACCACAGACATGCGAGCCATCCCTGACCTGAGCACCGCGCGCTGGCGCACGTCCAGCTACAGCAACGCCCAAGAAGGCGGCGCCTGCGTCGAAGTGGCCTTCGGCACCCCCGGCCTGGTCCCCGTCCGCGACAGCAAGAACCCGAACGGCCCCGCCCTCACCTTCACCGAAGCGGCCTGGCGCTCGTTCCTCACGGGCGTGAAAGAGGGCGAACCCCCCACGGCCTGACGGCAATCGGGCCCGCGGGACTGGGACGAGGGGCTGATCTTCAGAACATCCCGAAGAAGCGATGCCACCAACTGGGCCGTTGGACATGCCGGGGAAGCAGGCTCGGTCCGTCGTAGTCACGTTCCAGCAGCTCTTCCGGAACAACGGCATACCCGAGGTCGGCCAGCACAAGGTTGACCTTGGCAAGATCTGTAGCGTCCAGCTCGCCTTCGGCCTGGGCGTCATTCGTGCCGAGGAACGCCCCGGGGTTGTCAGCGCAGACCAGGGCGAGGGACCCAAACTTGCTCACGCAGACCACGAGCCGCGTCCCGCACACGGTTGCTTCCGCGGGAACGGTGACGCGTCCATATTCGCTGGAGTCCTGAACATCCTGCTCGGTCTCGCATCCAGCGGCGAAGTCATCCTGCAGCCGGGCCACCAGCTCGCCGAACAGCTCGGCGGTCCGCCCAGTTGCCGTTGTCGCTGCGACGGATCATCAGGATCCGTTCGGCGTGGGTGACGATGACATTCGCCGAGGGGACGACGCTGTTGGCCTTCGGAGCGCGCGGGTCGTCGAAGTAGTCGATACGAGTGGACATGTCGTCGTCACTCCAATTCCCGCCAGAGTCCCGGACGCCCCCGAAACTCTACCCACGAGCCGGACAGCGGGGGACGAACGGATACGGCAGGGTGCCGGCCGGCGGCTCAGAGATCTGCGGGCAGGAGCCGGAAGGCGTCATGAGCGTCCAGGGGACGGACCATCCCGAAGTCGCCGTCCGTGGCGACAAGATCGTGACTGCCCAGCTCGCGCAGCATCCTGCTGAGCTCGTCGTCGCCGGGGGCCTCGCCTTCGAGGACTGGCAGGTCTTCAAAGGGTCCCATCGGATCGGTTCGGAAGGGGTAGACGAGTGTGCCGACGGGCCGTCCCTTCGGGGCGATGGTGGCGACTTCTTCACCGTCCTGCGTGATGGTGATGGTCTCGCCCGCCTTGACGCGCGCGATGACGCCCGACGTGTTCTGATTCAGCTCTCGCACGGATACGCGCGCACTCATGCCGCAAATGTAGAACGCGTAGAACGTCACAGTCCCGCACACCGTCGCCGATGCTCCGTACGGGTGACCGCAGGCCCCCGCCCCACCGGGTGACCCCACGGCCGGTGAACCGCCGAACGCACGCCCACCCCGGGTGCCGGCTGCCCGCAAGGCCCCCGCCCCACCGGGTGAGCCCGGAAGAAGGCCCACCGTCGGGAGTACGGCACCCTTGGCAGGGGGCGCGGGCGCTCCGCAAGGCCCCGCCCCTTCCGGGCGAGCCGCACGCCGGCGAACCGTCGGAGGTGCGGCCACCCTCGGCGGGGGGTGCGGGTGGGCCGCAGGCCCCCCGCCTCGCGCGGGCGAAGCCCGCGCAGAAAGCGACGAGGCGAGGTGGTCCGCGCTTTCCGCGGACACACCTCGCCTCTCGACGAGTGGAGATGGCGGGAATCGAACCCGCGTCCTGTGGTGCCAAATCAGGGCTTCTCCGAGCGCAGTCCGCTGTGCTTTTCTCGGCCCCGGCGGTCACGCGGACAAGCCGCCGACGGGCTCAGTCACTGTGAGGTTTCCCTTAAGGACCCGTGACCGGTCCTTAAGGTTTAGTTCCCTTGATGATGCCAGGATCCGGGTCGGGAACAGCCCCGGGCTGACACTTCACGAGTCGCTACTCAGGCAGCGAGGGTGAAGGAATCGCGCTTGTTGTTGGCGATTATTGGTTTCGGCATATGGTTTACGAGATCATTGCCGCTTCCTCGGCTCGCTTCCCCTGCTTCGACATCCCCAGTCGAAACCGATCATCCCCATGTGGTGTTTTCAAGGTGCACCACCCTCCCGCAAGGCATCCCGCGGTGGGCGGCTCACAGCCATCATACGGTCAGAACAAGGCGCCGTGCCAGCGCATTCCCGCCGCGGTCACCCGGACGTCACCCCGAGGTGGGACGCGGGTTCACCACGAAGAGTGACGAAAGAGTGACGTGGGAGTGCGAGGGAGTGACGACGACGTCACGCCCGCTGCCTGCGCCTGGCCGCGGAGATCGCCCGGTCGGCCTCGCGCCGGTCCTGCTTCTCCCGCAGCGTCTGCCGCTTGTCGTACTCCTTCTTGCCCTTCGCGAGGGCGATCTCGACCTTGACCCGGCCCTCCTTGAAGTACAGCGCGAGGGGGACGACGGTGTTGCCGGTCTCCTGCGTCTTCTGGGCGAGTTTGTCGATCTCGGAGCGGTGCAGCAGCATCTTGCGCTTGCGGCGGGCCGCGTGGTTGGTCCAGGTGCCCTGGGTGTACTCGGGAATGTGCACGTTGTACAGCCACGCCTCGCCGCCGTCGAGCTGGGCGAAGCCGTCCACCAGGGACGCGCGTCCCAGGCGCAGCGACTTGACCTCGGTGCCGGTGAGCACCAGGCCCGCCTCGTACGTGTCGAGGATGTGGTAGTCGTGCCGCGCCTTCTTGTTCTGCGCGATCATCTTGCGACCGGTCTCTTTAGCCATAGCGGGGCCATTCTCGCACTACGAGAGGGCTCCGAGGCCAGCGAATACCTCGCGGCTGCCGGCGACCGGGTCCTCACCCGCGGGCACCTGGACGTCCGGGGTGATGCCCTGCCCGTCCACTTCCCTGCCGTCCGGCAGTGTGTAGTGGCCGACGGTCAGCTCGGCCACCGAGCCGTCCGGGAGGGCGCTGGGCATCTGGACCGAGCCCTTGCCGAAGGTGCGCGAGCCCATGACGACGGCCCTGCCGCGGTCCTGCAGCGCCCCGGCCAGCATCTCGGCGGCGCTCATGGTGCCGCCGTCGACCAGTACGACGAGCGGGACCGCGGTGTCGCCGCCCTCAGTCGCGTAGAGGGCCTGCTGGCGGCCGTGCACGTCGTACGTGGCGACGAGCCCGCCGTCGAGGAAGGCCGACGCGACCGCGACGGCCTCCGTGACCAGCCCGCCGGAGTTGCCGCGCAGGTCCAGCAGGACGCCGTGCCGGGCGCCGCGTACCGCCTCCCGGACCTGGGCGCCCACTCCCCGGCTGAAGGCGTCGATCTTGACGATTGTCGGACCGTTCCCGTCGCGGGTGACGGTGACGGCGTCGGTCGCGAGGGTGGCGCGGTGCAGGGTGACCGCCCAGGAGCGCGCGTCCCGTCGTACACCCAGCGTGACCGCGCTGCCGGGCCGGCCGTCGCCGCGCAGGTCGGCGACCACCTCGGTGACCGCCAGCCCCGTGCAGCGGGTGCTGTCGATGGCGGTCAGGACGTCGCCGACCCGCAGGCCCGCGCGGTCGGCCGGGCTCGCCCGCTGGACCCTTGCGATCTGGATGCTGCCGCCGTCGATCCGCCGCACCCACAGGCCGACCCCGACGTACTTGCCGTCGAGCGCCTGCTGCAGCCCGGCGTACTCCTGGGCGGTGTAGAAGGAGGACCACCGGTCGCCGCTGCGGCTGACGAGTTTCTGCACGGCCTGCGGTCCGACCGTGCCGGCCGCGATCTCGGCGGCGATGCGGGCGCTGTCGACGAGGGCCTCGTCGCTGGTCCCGGTGCCCTCGCCGTCGCTCGCCGCGGCGCCGGACCCCGTACCGGTCCCGGACTCGTACCCCGAGCCGGCCCCTGACCGCCCGGACGAAGCGTCGGCGTCCGCGACGGTGGTGACACGGGCGCGGCCGCCGTGCGCGGCCGCCCGCTGATCGGCCGCCGGTCCGGGCGGTCCGGTGATGCCGCCCGCGGTGGCGCCGGAGGCCAGTACGGCGCCGAGCACCAACGTCCACGTCGCCCCGCGGCGAATGCGGCGGGGCGTCCCGAACAGCGACGGGCCGGACATGGCGGGAAGTCTAGGCGAGAACGGGGCGGTGCACGGGAGGTTGACGTGCGACGTGGCCGAGGACACGCCGCACGCCGTACGAAGTCGCGAGCGCCGCACGGCCGTTGGCCGCCCCCGCACGCCGGGCCGGAGCCCCCCGGTACGCCGGGCCGGACGTCAGACCTTCAGGTACCGCCGCAGCGCCACGAACGCGGCGAGGGCGGGCATCACGATGCCGATGAGCAGCACCAGGGGCAGCACCTTGACCACGGAGTCCCAGCCGATGAACGACACCAGGGGGATCTTGTCCTGCAGCCGCAGACCGTGGTCGATCATGAAGTAGCGTCCGCCGAGCAGCATCGTGCAGGCCAGTCCCGCGCCCACCAGTCCCGCGAAGGCGGCCTCCATGATGAACGGCATCTGGATGTAGAAGCTGGACGCGCCGACCAGCCGCATGATGCCGGTCTCGCGGCGGCGGCTGAACGCCGAGACGCGCACGGTGTTGACGATCAGCAGCATGGCGACGGTGAGCATGAAGGCGAGCACCACGTAGGCGACCCGGGTCATGCCGTTGAGCAGGCTGAAGAGGTTCTGCAGCACCTTGCGCTGGTCCTCGACCGACTGGACGCCGGGCCGGCCGCTGAACTCGCTCGCCACGACGGCGAACTTGGTCGGGTCCTTGAGCTTGACCCGGTAGTTCTCCTGCATCTGGTCGGGGGTGATGGAGCTGGCCAGCGGGGAGTTCTTGAACTGCTCCTTGTAGTGCTTGTACGCCTGCTCCGCCGACTCGTAGTACACCTTCTGCACGATCGGCAGCTTGTCGAGGTCGGCGAGGATCTGCTTCTTCTGGTCGTCGGTCACCGCGCCCTTGGCGCAGCTCGGCGTCGTCGACGAGTCCGCCTTGTTGCACATGTAGAGGGTGACCTGGACCTTGCCGTACCAGTAGCCCTTCATCGAGTCGACCTGCTTGTTGGCGAGCAGGGCGCCGCCGGTGAGGGCGAGCGAGAGCGCCACGGAGATGATGACGGCGAAGGTCATCGTGAGGTTGCGGCGGAGACCGACGCCGATCTCCGACAGGACGAACTGGGCGCGCATGGTGTCGGGTTCCTCTCAGAAGGGGGCGGGTGTACGGCGGGGCTGCGGCGGGGGCCGCTAGTGCTGGTAGCCGTAGACACCGCGCGACTGGTCGCGCACCAGTCGCCCCTTCTCCAGCTCGATGACGCGCTTGCGCATCTGGTCGACGATGTTCTGGTCGTGGGTGGCCATCACCACGGTGGTGCCCGTCCGGTTGATGCGGTCGAGCAGGCGCATGATGCCGACGGACGTCTGGGGGTCGAGGTTTCCGGTCGGCTCGTCGGCGATCAGCAGCATGGGGCGGTTGACGAACGCCCGGGCGATGGCCACGCGCTGCTGCTCACCACCGGACAACTCGCCCGGCATGCGGTCCTCCTTGCCGGCCAGGCCGACCAGGTCGAGGACTTCGGGCACGGTCTTGCGGATGGTGCCGCGCGGTTTGCCGATCACCTCGAGGGCGAAGGCCACGTTCTCGGCGACCGTCTTGTTGGGCAGCAGCCGGAAGTCCTGGAAGACGGTGCCGAGCTGGCGCCGCATCTGCGGGACCTTCCAGTTCGACAGCCGGTTGAGATCCTTGCCCAGGACGTGCACCGACCCGGTGTCCGTACGCTCCTCGCGCAGGATGAGGCGCAGGAAGGTCGACTTTCCCGAGCCCGACGAACCCACCAGAAAGACGAACTCCCCTTTTTCGATCTCCAGCGACACGTCCCGCAGGGCAGGACGGTTCTGCTTGGGGTAGGTCTTCGAGACGCTGTCGAATCGGATCACGTTCGCACCAGTGTTCAGTCAGGTTGCAGGGTGAGCGGATAGGGGATGTGGGGGCGACACTACGCGAACGGCGAGCGGGCGCGCAGTCGCCGCAGGGGGTTGGTGGCCTTGCCCACAGGGCATGTCAGGGCAAGGCGGGCCAAAGGCGGCGCAGATTCCTGACGCCCGGAGGTTTAGCGGAGGTTTGGCGGAACGGCACGGGTGTACGGGGGCGGGGGGTGCGGGACCGCGGACGGTGGGTGTACGGGAGGCGGGGCGCGGGACCGCGGACGGTGTACGGAGGGGTCGGCGCGGGAGCTGGACAGGGGCCGCCACGGGCCGTGCGGGCGGGGCGGACCCGAACCGGTCCGCGTACAGCCGTCCCGACGGCCCCGGGGCGGCCCGGAGGCCGGTTTCCGGCGGGCGGGGGCGCCGAATCCCTCGGAACCTGGCACAGTGGAAGAGGGGAGCGAATCCACGTCGCGAGGAGTGGACCGCGCAGACCCCGGGAACCATTCGGGCACCCGGCGCGTTTCACCGGACGGAGGAGGAGATCGCATGACATGCGACCGACTGGTGTGTGCGAACTGCGCCGGCCCGGTGAGTGAGGGCCGCTGCCCGGTGTGCCGGGCGAGCCGTGCCCGTATGCAGCAGGAGAACCCCTGGTCCGCGATCACCCCGGCGGCCCTGATAGGCCTGCTTGTCGCCCTCCTGGCCGTCCTCCTGGTCGTCGAGCACGCGACGGCCTGACATTCCTCCGAGGTCCCGGGTTCCCCGAGGGGCCGTAGCATTCCGCTATGTACCTTTTACCCTGAGCGGCGCCGTCGCGCACGCCGAAGGTCCCGCGAGGCCGGCTGAAGGAGCTTCGGCTTGCCCGAGCGGAACTCCCCCAGCGCGTCCACGGCAAGCACCGCGACTCCCCGCCCGGCGGGCCCCAGCGCGTCTCGGTAGGCGCACAGGTCATCCGGATCGGACGTCACGATGACGGCGGTTTCGTGGCGGGCGGCCACCACGGCGACGAGCGCGTCCACGGCGTCCGGTCGTTTCTTGTCGGGCAAGGATGCGAGCGCGCAAAGGACGCCCGCGCGCTTGGGGTCGTCCACGGTATGACCCGCCTGGCACACACCGCAGGCGGGCGTGTCCCTTTCGACGGCGAAGAGAGTGCACGCGGGCAGCACCCGCGCCAGCGGAGTCCGGTGCCCGGGTTGCGGCCGCCACACCTGCGTGAGCACTGGCACCAGTACGACAGGGGGTGCGCCCCAGGACGCTTCACCAGCCGATCATGGAAGCGGTGAGCTTCCGGGTCCTTGCGCTCAAGCGCGATCAAAGCACCGGTGTCGTAGACGAAGACCGTCACGCGGCGGCACCACCGCCCCGGCTGCCGAGACCGGCGTCGATGGCATCGAGATACGCGTCCATCGCAGCGTCGTCGTTCCGCGACTCCTCGCCGACCGGTTGCGCCGGGGCCTCCTCCGCCTCGCGGCTGAGCCGGTCGATCTCGCCGAAGTTCTCTCGCACCCGCCGGATCCGCGCGACCTCCGCAAGCGCGGCCACCCGCAGGAACGCGGACAGATCCAGCCCCGCCTCCTCGGCCGCGGCCCGAACCGCCGCCTCCTCCTCCACCTCAGGCGTGAGCGTCACACGATGCTTGGCCATGTCAGCAAGCGTATGACACCGTATGACGCCGGCAAGGATGCCTGCTCTCGGGGCGGTCGGCCCAGCAGCCATCACTGAAGCGCATCTACTTCATTGAGGACGTCCGCAAGATACGCCGGCGTTCGGCAGCTGTTCGCCTGATCCGCTTGGTGGCACCTTCCGCTGCCAGTCTCTCCAGCAGGTCCACGGACGTCGCGCGTTCCGACAGCCGCTCCTGAAGCCAGCGGGACCACTCGGCTTCGTGCGAATCCGCGCCTGCCATCGCCCGCTCCAGCACGGCCAGCTCCTCCGCCCGACGCTGAGCGAACTCCCGCTTCTGCAAGGACGCGATCACCTGCGGCCAGCGCTCACGGTCAGCCGTCGGCACCCGCTCCAGCATGCACAGGACGACCGACAGCGCCACCGCCTGGTCCGGCTCCTCCCGAACCGCATCCGCCAGCCGTTCCCACATCTTCGGGACACCCATCGCACGGCGGTAGACGGCCCACCGCGCATGTTCGTCGCCGAGCCCTGATACGTCGGCGCCGAGGCACGCTGCGATCGTCTCAACGGCCGGACCAGTTCCGCCGGGCATTCAGCAGCCCCCGTTCAGCCTGTACGCGGCCATGCTTTTGCGAATCGCTCTGCGTATGGAGCCCAGATTCCTGTCGATGATTTCTTGCTGGGCTCGGTTCAATGTCACATTGGAGTCCAATGGCTTGCCGTTCTGTCCGATCTGAATGCCATGCCCCTTTATGCCCGGGCCCATGAGATGGCCATGGGCGGGCCCGTGGTCATTGGAGAAAATCTGGAACTTGTAGGCCCCATCCCGGAACACTGTGCCGACGGCGCCATCATCATTGTGCACCAGCACCGGCGTCGTGCCCGCCTCCACGTAATACGTGTGCAGGTCCGCGACCGTCAGGTCGTACGTCACCGCCTGGCGGTGGTAGTTGCGGACGGCGGTGACTGTGACGGGGGTGCCGTCCGGGCCGAGGAGGCGGGTGCCCGGGGTGAGGTTGTGGGCGTCGGTCCAGCGGTGGTGGGTGGCGTCCCAGAAGGGGTGGTGCCAGGTGGTGGGCAGCTTCTGGGGCCTGGCGCCCGGCTGGTGGGAGGGGCCGGCCGCGCTGTCGGTGTACGAGTGCAGGTTGCGTGGAACAAAACGCTCCCGGAGTCACCACGGTGGACACCAGTGCCGCAGTGGGAGTGGACGACCCCAACAGCACGGCCGTACCACCCGAGCAGCAGCTCAGCGCACAGACCGCGCCGCTGGACTTGGACTCCGGGGACCATGTGAACCTGTCCGTGGACGGATATCACGCCGTGAGCCAGGCACTCATCAACGACCTCACCATACTCATGCCGTCATCCACTCAGCCCTGATCGCCTGCGAGGCGGCACAGAAAGCGGGGTCCGGAGCGCGTTGTGCGTTCCGGACCCCGCCTTTGAGGTGAACCCTGGGGCCGTGTCAGGCCGCCGTGCGGCGGTTGGCCAGGCGCGGGGTGAGGCGGAAGCCGACGCCGCCCGCGATCAGGGTGGCGGCACCGATGAGCATGAACGTGATGCCGTTGGAACCGGTCTCCGCGAGCTGGGTCGTGGACTTGTTCTGGGTGACCGGCTGGGTGTTGTCGGTGGTGGTGTTGTTGTTGCCGCAGTCGACGCTTTCCCCGGTCAGGGTGCAGGTGTTGCCGTTGGTGCCCGAGCTCGTCGAGCCCGACGTGCCCGGCGTACCCGTGGTCTGACCCGAGGTGCCCGGGGTGCCCGTCGTCTGACCCGAGGTGCCCGGGGTGCCCGTGGTCTGACCCGAGGTGCCCGGCGTACCGGTGGTCTCACCGGAAGTGCCGGGGTTGCCGGTGGTCTCGCCCGAGGTGCCGGGGTTGCCCGTCGTCTCACCGGACGTACCCGGGTTACCGGTGGTCTCACCCGAGGTGCCGGGGTTACCGGTGGTCTCGCCCGACGTACCCGGGTTGCCCGTGGTCTCACCCGAGGTGCCGGGGTTACCGGTGGTCTCGCCCGACGTACCCGGGTTGCCCGTGGTCTCACCCGAGGTGCCGGGGTTGCCCGTCGTCTCACCGGACGTACCCGGGTTACCCGTCGTCTCACCCGAGGTGCCGGGGTTACCGGTCGTCTCACCCGACGTACCCGGGTTGCCCGTCGTCTCACCCGACGTACCCGGATTGCCGGTCGTCTCGCCAGACGTACCGGGGTTGCCCGTGGTCTCACCGGACGTACCCGGGTCACCCGTGGTCTGACCGGTCGTGCCCTCCGTCACGCCCGCGATGGTGCCGTCGAGGGTGACCTTGGCCTTGACCTGCACGCCGCCGTCGTTCGTCACGGCCTGGGCGGCGCCCACGGCGGTGAGGGACGCGCCGGCCGCGATCACCGCCGCCGCCGCGATACGGGTGACACGCACCCGCGTTGAGCTCTTGGTTTTGCGCCTGCTCATTGTGTCGAGTACCCCCAGTTGGTGTCTGTCTCCGGCTGCGCTGCCATGGAACAGGCGGTTTGTCACTGCGGGAACGCGACTGCGCTTGCCCCCCGTGCGCCTACGCCTCCGATCGTGCGCATGCCGCCCAACACCTTTGTGGGTTTACCGGACAGCGTCAAGGTCGTTAGGCACGGTAGTGCGCGAAGTGCCCTGATTTGACGGGCACTTCTGCACAGCTCTGTGACATCGGGGACAGCCGCCGGGGTTACCCGGCCGTCTTCTCGCGGGACTTGCGCCAGCGGATGCCCGCCTCGATGAAGCCGTCGATGTCGCCGTCGAGGACCGCCTGCGGGTTGCCGACCTCGTGGTCCGTACGCAGGTCCTTGACCATCTGGTACGGGTGCAGGACGTAGGAACGCATCTGGTTGCCCCAGGAGTTGCCGCCCTCGCTCTTGCCGAGGGAGTCCATCAGGGCCTGCTCCTCCTGGCGGCGGCGTTCGAGGAGCTTGGCCTGCAGGACGTTCATGGCGCTGGCCTTGTTCTGGATCTGCGAGCGCTCGTTCTGGCAGGAGACGACGATGCCGGTGGGCAGGTGGGTGATGCGCACCGCCGAGTCGGTGGTGTTGACGCCCTGGCCGCCGGGGCCGGAGGCGCGGTAGACGTCGATCCGCAGCTCCGACTCGTCGATCTCGACGTGGTCGGACTGCTCGACGACCGGGAGGACCTCGACGCCGGCGAAGCTGGTCTGGCGGCGGCCCTGGTTGTCGAAGGGCGAGATGCGCACCAGGCGGTGCGTGCCCTGCTCGACGGAGAGGGTGCCGTACGCGTACGGGGCCTTCACCACGAAGGTGGTGGACTTGATGCCGGCCTCTTCCGCGTACGAGGTCTCGTACACCTCCGTCGCGTAGCCGTGGCGCTCGGCCCAGCGCAGGTACATCCGCTGGAGCTGCTCGGCGAAGTCCGCCGCGTCCACGCCGCCGGCCTCGGCGCGGATGTTCACCAGCGCCTCGCGGCCGTCGTACTCGCCGGACAGGAGGGTGCGGACCTCCATCTCGTCCAGATCCTTGCGGACCGAGGTGAGCTCGGACTCGGCCTCGGCGCGGGTGTCCGCGTCGTCCTCGGCCTCGGCCAGCTCGAAGAGTACGCCGAGGTCGTCGATCCGGCCGCGGAGGGCCTCGACCTTGCGCAGCTCGGCCTGCAGGTGCGAGAGGCGGCTGGTGATCTTCTGGGCGTTCTCCGGGTCGTCCCAGAGGGAGGGGGCCGCGGCCTGCTCTTCGAGCGCGGCGATGTCCGTCCTCATGCGGTCCAGGTCGAGGACGGCCTCGATGGAGCCCATGGTGGTGGACAGGGATTTCAGTTCTTCGGATACATCGACGATCGCCACGCCTACCAGCGTACCGGCTGGCGCGGCGGGCGGCGGGAGCCCTTCCGCGGGGTGTGGGGAGCCCCCGGGGAGAGCCCCGCGCCAGGCGCCCGCGCGGGGCGTCACACCGTGGCCGTGGCCCTGGTGAGGGTGCCGCTGGAGGTGATGGTGTACAGGGTGAGGGTGTGGTCGGAGGTGGACGTGGTGGCCGTGGGGTTGGGCAGGGGGGCGGGCAGGGCGGTGGTTGACCAGGAGCCGCTGGTGGCGGCGGCCTGGGAGGTGGTGGTGAAGACGTAGAGGCGGTCGGACACCGGGAGGGCGTCGGGGCGCGCGGTGGTGTCCAGGCCCGGGACGACCATGGAGGGCCGCCAGGCGGCGCCGGAGTAGGGCAGGCGCAGCACCGCGCCGTCGGCCTTGCGGACCACGAAGGCGTCGAGGGTGCCGGGCGCGCGGGAGACGAGGGCCGGGGCGGCGGTGATACGGCCGGCCGTGGGGACCAGGGCCCAGGCGTTCCACCGGCCGTCGACCAGGGAGGCGGTGAGCAGCTCGCCGCCGACCCGGCCGACGAGGTCGATCCGGCCGGGCGCGGAGGAGGCCGCGGCCGGGGCGGCGTCGAAGTGGGTGCGCTCGTCCACCTGGGACCAGGGGTTCCAGTGGTCGCCGGCGAGGGTGCGGCGGTACAGCAGCCCGTCGGTGCCCAGCGCGAACAGGTCGATACGGCCGGGCCGGGCGGACACCACCGCGGGGTCGCCGGTGGTGCTTATGCCGGTGAGCCGGTGCCAGGAGCCGAAGCCGGAGGCGTCGCGCACCACGTACCAGACGCATTTGTCGGCGCCGCGCGCGAAGACGTACGTGGCGCCGTCGACGGTCAGGGCGCGGGGGCCGCCGGTGAGGGCGGTCCCGGCGGCGGGCAGCGCGTGGAAGGACGACCACTGCGGGAGGGTGACGGGCGCTCCGGTGCGGCCCTGCGGGGCCGCCGCGCCCGCGGTGGGGGCGGTCGGCGTGCCGTGGCCCCCGGTACGAGTGGGCTCGGGGGTCGGGACGTGGTCGTCGCGCGAGGTACCGCTGCCGGAGCCGGAGGAGCCGGCGGCGGCGATGCCCCAGCCGCCGAGCCCGGCCACCGCGAGGGCCGCCGCCGCGGCGGCGGCGAACTTGATCCGCCGCTGCCGGATCACGTCGGAGACCGCCCGGTGCCGGGGGCTCGCGGGCCGGCCGGGCGCGGAGGCGCGGGCCCTGGCCGCGGCGGCGCCCCCGGTGCCCCTGGCGGCCCCCGCGCTCCTGGAGGGGCGGCCGGCGGCGAGTTCGTCGGCGGTGGGCAGCTTGATGCTGGTGTGGGTGTCGCGGCTGGAGTCGGGCGCGGCTCCCCGTACCAGCGGCACGGCGCCGCGGCGGCGGCCGGGAGTGGAGGGGGCGGGCGGGGCGGTGTCGGAGGGGGCGGGGCCGGGTTCGTCGCCGTAGGGCTCGGTGACCGCGCCGTCGGCGCCGGGCGCGGACACCTCCAGGGCGGGCAGGCCGGCCAGGCCGGGCAGCAATTCGCGCAGCCGCGCGCCCAGTTCGCCCGCGGTCAGCCGGGAGGCCGGGGCCTTGGCCAGGCACTGCGCGAGGATCTGCCACAGCGGTTCCGGCAGGTCCGGGAGCGGCTGCACGGTCTCGGTGACGTGGCGGCGCAGGACGGCCCCGGGGTGTCCACCGCCGAAGGGCGTGAAGCCGGCCAGGAGTTCGTACAGGACCGTGGCCAGGGCGTAGATGTCGACGGACGCGCGCGGCGGCAGGCCCTCGATGATCTCCGGGGCGAGGTAGTCGGGGGTGCCGATGATCCGGGTGGCGCGGGTGCGGCGCGGGGAGTCGACGAGGCGGGCGATTCCGAAGTCGGTGAGCAGGGCGGGCGGGGCGCCGCCGGGGCCGGGCGGGGCGGCGGAGTCCAGCAGGACGTTCTCCGGCTTGACGTCGCGGTGCACCACTCCGGCGGCGTGGGCGGCGGCCAGTCCGTCGGCGACGTCGGCGGCGACGGCCACGGCGGCCTCGGGGACGAGCCGGTGGTCGCGCTCCAGCCGGGACCGCAGGTCGGTGCCGCGCACCAGGTCCATCACCAGGGCGAGGTCGGTGCCGTCGACGACCAGGTCGCGGATGCCCACGATGTGCGGGTGGTCCAGGGAGAGCAGCGCGGTCCGCTCCTGTACGAAGCGGCCGACGAGGTCCTGGTCGGAAGCGAGGTCCTCGCGCAGCAGCTTGATGGCGACCGGGCCCTCGGGACCCTCGCCGAGCCACACGGTGCCCGCGGATCCCCGCCCCAGCACCTGGTGGGCGGTGTACCGGCTGCCGATCTTCCTGGCCAAGGCTGCTCTCCGACTCCTTCGACGGTCCTCCCCTTGGCTTTCGCCAGGGGTGACCCCAGCCGCTCGCCACTGGTGTTGGCGACAAAGCTACGCGGATGACGGGCCGTTCGGGGGACGGGGCGCCGGTGAGTGGGCGTTCTGCGGGAGAAATCACCCTCTGGAAGTCGACAAATCCCCAATGCGGCCGGGTGGTCGGGCCGTCGGGGCGGTCGCGGCTCCGGGGCGGGCCGCGGCTCCGGGGCGACCGCGGTCCTCGGGCGGTGGGCGGTGGGCGGTCGGGCGGTGGGGCGGTCGGGGTCGCCCGAACGGCCGTCGCCCGATCAGCTGTTGCCCTTACCCGGTCAGTCGGCCGGTCAGCCGTTGCCTCTACCCGGTCAGTCGGCCGATCAGCCGTTGCCCGAACCGCCGCCCGACGAACCGCCGCCCGAGTCACCGGTGATCGACGAGATCTTGTCGTAGACGGTGTGCACCCAGCTCGACGTGGCGTCCCACAAGTTCCGGGTGCTGTTCACCCAGTCGGGGAGCGGGGTGGTGTACCAGACCACCACGAAGATCACGACCAGGACGAGGATCACCGTCAGGCAGCCCTTGAGGCAGCCCAGGCCCGGGATCCGCATCGGGTTGGCGCTGCGGCGGCGCGGCTCACGGGGTTCGCGCGGCTCCCGGCCGCGGGACGGCTCGCTCGCGGGCGGGGCCGCGACGGGCGGCCGGTCGTACCGCTGCGGCTCGGGCCGGTAGTGCTGGGGCTCGGGCCGGTAGGGCTCGGGCTGCGGCTGCGGCGCGTACCCCCGGGGCTGCGGCTGCCGGTACGGCGGGGGCTGCTGGCCCCGCTGCGGGTAGCCGTAGCCCTGGCCCTGCTGCCCGGGGTGCGCCTGCGGGTGCTGCGGGGACTGGGGCTGCTGCGGCGGCTGGGGCTGCCGGCGCGGACGCCTCCTCAAGGGGTCCTGCTCGGGGTCGAGGTAGCCGACCTGGGTCTGCTCGTTGCGGTGCCGGGCCGCGCTGAGCTGGGACTCCCACGGGTGCGGGCCCTGGGCCTGCGGGGGCCGCTGCTCCTCCTCGACCGGCGGCAGCACCCGCGTACCGTCCTCGTCCTGGGCCTGCCCGCCGGCGCCGGGCAGCACGCCGGTCACCGCGTCGGGGTCGTACCTGGAGGGGACGGGCGGGGCGGGCGGAGCCGGAGGAGTGGCGGAAACGGAGGAGCCCGGCACGTGCGAGGCGCCGGACGGCAGCACCTGGGTGGGGTCGGCGTCGCTGGTCCGCTGCTGGGTGCCGGGTACGGGGGCCGGGTCCGGGTCGGGGCCGAGCAGCGAGCCGACGGCGAGCGCGGCCTCGGCCGCCGCCGGGCTGGCGTGCACGCCGACGCCGGCCGCGACGACCCGCAGGCCCCGGGCGAGGTTCTCCGCGCTGGGCCGCTGGTCCGGGTCCTTGCGCAGGCAGCGCTCGATGACCGTCCACAGCGGTTCGGGAACGGTGCTGGGGCGGCGCGGCTCGTCGTTCAGGTGGTGGTGCAGCACCTCGATGGCGCTCTCGCCACGGAACGGCGGGTGGCCCGTGACCAGCTCGTAGAGCAGGATCCCGGCGCCGTAGATGTCGACCGCGGACGTCTGGGGGCGGCCCATGGCGGACTCGGGCGCCACATAGGCGGGGGTGCCCACGAACTCGTGGGTACGGGTGACGCCGGGCGAGTCGGCCAGCCGGGCGATGCCGAAGTCGGTGAGCATCGGGTGCATGTGCTCGGTGCCGTCGTCGCCGCGGACGGTGGAGATCAGGACGTTGGCGGGCTTGAGGTCACGGTGGACGACGCCGTCGGCGTGGCTGGCGGCGAGCGCGTCGGCGACCGCGGCCGTGAGCAGGGCGGCGCCGACCGGCGTGAAGGGGCCGTTCTCGCGCAGGTAGCGGTGCAGGTCCGGACCGTCGATCAGGTCCATGACGAGCGCGAGGAGATCGCCCTCGACGACGAGGTCGCGGACCCTGACGATGTGCGGGTGGCGCAGGCGCAGCAGCACCGAGCGCTCGCGCAGGAAGCGCATCACCACGTCCGGGTCGCCGGCCAGTTCTTCCTTGAGCACCTTCACTGCGACGGCCGTGCCTTCGTCGTCGCGGACCCGGCCGCGCCAGACGGTGCCTGTGGCGCCGCGTCCCAGCGGCTCCTCCAGGAGGTACTTGCTGCCTACCGGCCGCACGTCGTGTGCTCCCTGCTCGATGGACGGTGCGCTCGCGCGTCCGCCCGCTGTGTCTGTGTCCGCTGCCCTGTCTGCCGCATCGTCCGCTGCCCGGTCCGCTCGGTCCACTCGGTCCGTTTGCCCTGGTGCCCGCTCCGGCGCCTGGTCCGGCTCCCGGTCTCGTGCCCGGTGTCCCGCCTGCTCCGGTGCCTCATCTCCTGCCCCGCCTCCTGCTCGCCCTCCTTCTGCGTCTGCTTCATTCGTCTGCTTCGCCCGCCGCCTCTGATGCTCTGTCCGCGTTCCAGTGTGCGGGCGTGTGCGTGGGTGGATCCTGCGTTCTGGGCTCACGGGCCGGTGCGGTCCGTTTGCGGCCGGACGCGATCGGCCGTGACCGGACGTGCCCGATTCCGGCAAGCGTAGTGCCGGGCGGCCCTGTCGCGTCCCGGTGGCGCCGCCGAAGGGCCGCGGCCGCGCCGCCCGCTTCCCCGGCAAGCCCCAGGTAGGACGCAGGGACGCCGTCAACGGTTGCCTGAGATGTCACACGCGTGGGGTAAGGGTGCCCCCCTCAAAGGCGCGGGCGAACCGCACGCCCGGTTTCCAGCGCCGCCGTCGTACGAGATGATCGTCATCCGGTCGGTCAAGATCACCGGGGGCGGTACCGGCGCAGGACTGTCGGTGGCGGGTGGGAGGATGCATCCGTACGGTCGGCCGGAGGGGACGGGGGTCCAGCCGTCCGTGCTTGCTGTGCTGGTCCGGCTGCCGCTGGCCGACCAGCGGTTTTACGTCGACGCGCCCGCGCGCGGCCGGGGAGGGGCTCTCCGACGCTGCCCGGGCCGGGCAGAAGGGACCGCGGACGAGATGCAGATCCGGCTGACCGTCCTCGGGCCGCGCGGGGGCCGTACCGCTCGCGGCTGCGATGTGCTCGTCACGGCGCCCGCGGGCACGGCGCTGAGCGCGGTCGCCGGCGCGCTCGCGTCCGCCGCCGGGTCCGGTCAGCCGGGCGGGCGGTCCTCCTCCGTGGCGTTGTACGCGGGCGGGCAGAGGCTCGCGCCCTCCGCCGTCCTCGGGACGCCGCCGCTGGTGGACGGCGCGCTGCTGTCCCTGCACGCCCCGGCCGGGCAGGTCGGCGAGGCGCCCGACGGCGACCACGGGCAGTACGGCCGCTTCGGGCAGTACGGCCGCCCCCCGGCCGAGCTCGCACGGCTGCACGTGGTCGGCGGTCCTGACGCGGGCGGGGTGCACCTGCTGCCCGGCGGCCAGGCCAGGATCGGCCGCTCGGCGGACGCGGACGTGCCGCTGGACGACCCCGACGTGTCCCGGCTGCACTGCGAGGTCGCCGTGGGCGCGGACGGCACGGTCACGGTGATGGACCTGGGCTCCACCAACGGCACCGCGCTGGCCGGCCGGCCCGTCGGCCCGCGCCCCGAGCCCTTCCCGGCCGGGAGCCTGCTGCGCATCGGTGAGTCCACCCTGCGCCTCGACGCCGGCGGGCCCGCCTCGTCCCCGCCCTCGCTGCCCACGCAGCCGGACGGCGACGGCCATCTGCGGGTCGCCGTCCGCGACGGCGCCCGCGGGAGCGTCCCGCAGGAGGTGCCGCCGGCCGGGCGGCAGGACGGATCGCCCGGCGCGGCCCCGCGGGCCGGCGCTTCCCCGGCGGGCCCGCGGACCACGGCGGGCGACGCTGCCGCGGGGCAGCACGCCGACGCCGGGAGTGCCTGGGACGTGCAGCGGCCGTTCGGCGCCCCCGGGAGGTCCCCGGAGGGCGCGGGGGCGTCCGACGCACCGCCGCCCGCGCCATCGGCCGCACCCTCCGCTCCGGCCGCGCCCCCCGCGGCGCCCGCCGTCCCGGCGCCGCGCCCCGCCGCGGGCACGCCGGCCGCGGAGAGGGCGGACGCGGAGCCCTCCCCGTATTCCCCAGGGGCGCACGACACCTTCGGACGCGGGCTGCCCGCCGAGGCCAGGCGCCGCGCGACCGGGGAGCGCGAGCGGCGGGCGGCGGGGCGTGGCGCCGGGACGGCGGCGGGCGGCGAGGCGCGCGGCGGGGTCGTCGGCTCGATAGGGGCGTGGGCGCGGCGCCGGCTGAGCGGGGGCGGACCGCGGGTCGAGGAGGGCCCGGCGGACGGCGGCCTTGAGGCCGAGGTGCTGCGCGAGCGCTGGCCGGACCCGTCGGCCGTGCTGCTGACCGCGCTCGGCCCCGGGCGGCGGCTGTGGGAGCGCGGGGTGGACCATCCCGACGCGATGACCGTGCGGCTGGGGACCGCCGACCTGCCCTCGCAGGACGGGAGACGGCGGCTGCCCGGCGTGCCGTTCACCATCGACCTGCGGGCGCCGCGCACCGCCGCGCTGACCCTGGCGGGCCCGCGCCCCCGGCTGTCGGGACTGGCCCGGGCGGTGCTCGCGCACTTGTGCGCCCTGCACTCCCCCGGCGCTCTGGAGGTGGTGCTGGTGTCGGCCGACCGCACCCGGTCCGCCGACCAGCGCGCGGAGGAGTGGTCCTGGCTGAACTGGCTGCCGCACCTGCGGCCCGTCCACGGCCAGGACTGCCGGCTGCTGCTCGCCTTCGACCGCGAGCAGGCCGAGGCGCGGGCCGCGGAACTGGTGCGGCGGGTCGAGGCCGGTCCGCTCGGCCCCGGATGGCCGGGCGCCGCCGAGGACCTGGTGGCCGCGGCGGCCGTCGCCTACGACGGGCCGTTCACCGTGCTGGTGGTGGACGGTGATCCCGGCTCGGCGCAGGTGCGCGAGGCGGTGGACCGGCTGGCGTTCGCCGGGCCCTCGGCGGGCGTCCACGTGCTGTGCCTGGCCGAGGCGGGCGAGCGCCCCGCGGTCTCCACGGGCGTGGTCGCCCGGCTGTCCGGCGACGTGGCCACCACCTTGCGGCTGGAGTCCGCCGGCGGTGACGGGCCGCGCGAGGGCGCCCCCGAGGACAGCGGCGAGGACGCGGACGGCGGGGACTGGTACGAGGAGGTGGTGCTCGACGCGGTGTCGGCGGCCTGGGCCGAGCACTTCGCGCGGGCGCTGGCGCCGTTGCGGGAGGCGGACGGCGAGGCGGGCCCGGCCCGCTCCCGGCACGCGCTGCCCGCGGCCGTGCGCCTGCTGGACGAGCTGGACCTGGCGCTGGCCACGCCCGCCAGGATCGGTTCGCGGTGGGCGCAGGCGCCCGCGGCCGTGCCGGGGGCCGGCGCCGTCCTCGGGGTCGGCCCGGGCGGGCGGGTGGGCGTCGACCTGGTGGCCGAGGGGCCGCACCTGCTGATCGGCGGCGCTCCCGGCTCGGGCAAGACCGAACTGCTGCGGTCCCTGGCGGCGGGGCTGGCCGCGGGCGAGCGCCCCGAGCGGCTGGCCCTGGTGCTGGTCGACGGGGCCGGCCAGGAGCACGGCGAGGGCCTGCTGGCCTGCGCCGACCTCCCGCACGTCTCGGCGCACCTGGTGGCCTCCGACCCGGTCCGCATGCGGGAGTTCGCGCAGGCGCTGACGGCCGAGCTCAAGCGCCGGGCGGAGGTGCTGGGCGGGCGGTCCTTCGCCGCCTGGCACGCCGAGCGGGTGGTGACCGCCGCGGTGCCCCGGCAGGGCGCACCCGGGGCGCGGCCCGCGGAAGGGCGCGGACCGTCCGCGTCCGCCCCCGGGCAGCGGCAGCGGCAGAGCGCGGTGCCCCGAGCCGCGCTGCCCCGACTCGTGGTGGTCGTCGACGACTTCGACGCGCTGGTCGCCCCGGGTTTGGGCAGTCCGGGACGGCCCTCGGCCGGTTCCGTGGTCCGCGCGCTGGAGGCGGTGGCCCGGGACGGCGAGGCGCTCGGCGTCCACCTGGTGGCCGCGACCGGCCGCCCCGAGCGGACCACCGGCACGGACGCGGACGGGCAGGCCCGGCTGAGGATCAGCCTGCGCGCCCAGGACCCGGAGTCGGCCGCGCTGGTCGTGCACGTCGAAGACCCCGCGGCCCTGGACGACCTGCCCGGCCGCGGGTACCTGCGCCGGCCGGGCGGCGCGGTGACGGTCTTCCAGGCGGCCCGGGTGAGCGCGCGCATCCCGCGGACGGCGACGCTGCGGCCCACCGTCGTACCCCTGGAGTGGGAGCGCATGGGCGACCCGCCGACCCGCCGTCCGCTGCGGGAACTGGGCAACGGGCCGACCGACCTGGCGCTGCTGGCCAGCGCGCTGCAGAGGGCGGCGGCGCCGGACGACCCGGCCGCGGCGCCGGCCGCGTTCACCCTGCCGTCGGTCTGACGCCGGGGCGGGCGGCGCCACCGGCGCCGCGAGGAGCCGCCCACCCGCGTCCCCGGACCGCGGTACGCCACCCGCGTCCCCGGATCACCGGCAAATCCGCCCGTACGGCCGGACCGACGAGCCGCCCCGGCGCCGGGCCCAGGAGCCGCCCGCCCGCGTCGCCGGACCGACGAGCCGCGGCCGTATTCACGAACCGCGGAACCGCCGCCCGCGCCCCCGGATCACCGGCACATCCGCCCGTATGCGGGCCCGCGCGCTCCCCTGTGCGCACCAGGGGACTCAAAACATGCCCCCGGCAACAGGTTTGACTCAAGATCACGGCATGGTCACGACCCCGCCGGGCACCCGTTCACCGTCTTGCATCGCCTCTCGGGGCGGGCGTAGGACGGACGCCACGGGACTGAGGGGATGGCCAGATGCGTACCTTGAAGCGCACACGCACCAGCCGCACTACGCGCATAGCGGTCGCCGTGGTCGCGGCGTCCGCGCTCGCGCTGACCGCCGCCGCCTGCGGCGGCGGCAAGAAGAAGGACGACAACTCCACGTCGTCGCAGTCGCCTTCGTCGTCGGCGGGCGCCACGACGAGCGGACTGCAACTGCCCGATCTGCACGGGCAGCACCTGGAGGTCGCCGCCGTGTGGACCGGCCCCGAGCAGAAGAACTTCCAGAAGGTCCTGGACGAGTTCGACAAGCGCACGGGGGCGCAGACCACGTTCGTACCGACCGGTGACAGCCAGTCGACGTTCCTCGGCACCAAGATCGAGGGCGGGGCGCCGCCCGACGTGGCGTTCCTGGCCCAGAACGGGGTGCTGCACCAGTTCGCCGACAAGGGCTGGCTCAAGCCGCTGGGCCCGCAGGCGCAGGCACAGTTGCAGCAGAACTTCTCGCCGGGCTGGCAGAAGCTCGGCGCCTGGAAGGGCAAGCAGTACGGGATCTACGCCAAGGCCGCCAACAAGTCGCTGATCTGGTACAACGCCAAGGCGTTCGAGAACGCCGGGGTGAGCGAGCCCAAGACGTGGGCGGACTTCCTGAAGACCGCCGAGACCGTCTTCGAGTCGGGCACCGCGCCCGTCTCGGTCGGCGGCGCGGACGGCTGGACGCTCACCGACTGGTTCGAGAACATCTACCTCAGCCAGGCGGGACCGGAGAAGTACGACCTGCTGGCGCAGCACAAGATCAAGTGGACCGATCCGTCGGTCACTCAGGCGCTCACCACGCTGGGCCAGTTGTTCGGCAACAAGAGCCTGCTCGCCGGGGGCACCAAGGGCGCGCTGAACGCGGACTTCCCGAAGTCCGTCACGCAGGTCTTCACCGGCTCCAACCCGGCGGCCATGGTGTACGAGGCGGACTTCGTCGCGCCGTTCATCACGGCGAACACCAAGGCGCAGGTGGGTACCGACGCGAAGGTGTTCCCGTTCCCGGCGGTGGGCAGCGGGAAGGCGCCGGTGGTCAGCGGCGGCGACGTGGCGGTCGCGCTGAAGGACTCCAAGGGCGCGCAGGCGCTGCTGACGTTCATCGCGTCCACGGACGCGGCGAAGATCTGGGTGAGCGGCGGCGGTGTGCTGTCGCCGAACAAGTCGCTGGACTTCTCCGCGTACCCCAACGACGTCCAGCGCAAGATCGCCCAGGCGCTGATCTCGGCCGGTGACGACTTCAGGTTCGACATGTCCGACCAGGCGCCGGCCGCGTTCGGCGGCACCAAGGGCGAGGGCGAGTGGAAGGACCTGCAGGACTTCCTCGCCAACCCGAAGAACATCTCGGGCGCGGAGGCGAAGCTGGAGTCCGACGCGGCCAAGGCGTACGGGGGCTGAGGCACGATGGCCGACGCCTCCCTGACCGGGACGGCGGGGGGCGGCGCCGCCGGCGCCGCCCCCGGGGGTCCCGCCATGCGCGGCTCCGGGGGCCCGCCGCCCCGCGGCGTCCTCGCGCGCAAGAGCGTCATGGGCACCCGCCCGTGGATCGCCGCCCTGTTCCTGCTGCCCGCGCTGGTCCTGCTGGGCGCCCTGGTGGCGTACCCGATCGGCTACACGGTCTGGCGCAGCCTGTACGACGCGAACGGCAGCGGCTTCGTCGGGCTGAAGAACTTCCACACCGTCTTCAGCGATCACGACATCCTCGTCGCGGTGCGCAACAACGCGATCTGGGTGGCGGTCGCCCCGACCGTGGCCACCGCGCTCGGCCTGGTCTTCGCGGTGCTCACCGAACGGGTGAGCTGGGGCACGGCGTTCAAGCTGGTCGTCTTCATGCCGATGGCGATCTCGATGCTGGCCGCCGGCATCATCTTCCGGCTGGTGTACGAGCAGGACCCCAGCCGCGGGGTGGCCAACGCCGTGGTGGTGGCCGTGCACGACACGTTCACCGGCAACTCCGCCTACCCGGGCGCCCGGCCGCGGCCGAACAGCGACCTGAGGCCGACGGCCGGCGGCTCGTACACCTCGCGGTCGACGGCGGCCATGGGCCGGCCCAACGACCTGCCGCTGATCGGCATCCCGCAGACGAATCTGCCGGGCGACGCCGGACAGGCCAAGCCCGCCGCGCCCGAGGCGGACGCCGTGACGGGCACGGTGTGGCTGGACTTCCGGCCCGGCGGCACCGGCGAACCCGGGGTGATCGACCCGGGCGAGAAGGCGCTGTCCGGGGTGAAGGTGCAGGCGGTGAAGGACGGCAAGGTGATCGCCTCCGCCACGTCCGGCAAGGACGGCACCTACACGCTGCCGGCCAAGGCCGCCGGGGCCCAACTGCGGCTGCCCGCTTCGAACTTCAACGGAAAGTACGACGGCATCAACTGGCTGGGGCCGACCCTGGTCACCCCGGCGATCATCGCCAGCTACGTATGGATGTGGGCCGGTTTCGCGATGGTGCTCATCGCCGCGGGCCTGGCCGGAGTGCCCAGGGAACTGCTGGAGCAGGCGCGGGTGGACGGCGCGAACGAGTGGCAGGTCTTCCGCCGGGTCACCGTGCCGCTGCTGGCGCCGGTGCTGGTGGTCGTCATGGTCACCCTGATGATCAACGTGCTGAAGATCTTCGACCTCGTCTACATCATCGCCCCGGGCAACACCCAGTCGAACGCCAACGTCCTGGCGCTCCAGCTCTACCTGTCGTCGTTCGGCGGCGGTGACGACCAGGGCGTCGGCAGCGCGATCGGCGTGATCCTGCTGCTGCTCGTCGTACCGGTCATGATCTTCAACATCCGGCGGCTGCGCAGGGAGGGACGGCGATGAGCGCGGACGCGACGGCCGGAACGGCGGGAACGACGGCGGCCGCCCCGGCCCGCACCCGCAAGGGCCGCGGCGGCAGGGGCGGTTCGAGCGGCACGGGCGGTACGGGCGCCGTGCGGGCGCGGCGCGGCCTGGGCGCGCGGCTCGCGGCCCGCGCCGGCAGCGGTGCGGCACAGGTCTTCCTGCTGGTGGTGGCGCTGTTCTGGCTGCTGCCGACGGTGGGTCTGCTGCTGTCCAGCCTGCGCAGCCCGTCCGACATCTCGGCCAGCGGCTGGTGGAAGGTGTTCACCTCGCCCTCGCAGCTGACGTTCTCCAACTACCGCACCCTGCTGGACAACCACGCCATCACGGACTCGCTGTGGAACACCGCGCTGATCACCGTGCCCGCGACCGTGCTGGTCGTGGTGATCGGCGCGCTGGCCGGCTACGCCTTCGCCTGGATGGACTTCCGGGGCCGCGACTGGTGGTTCCTGGCGGTGGTGGCGATGCTGGTCGTCCCCGTGCAGGTGGCGCTGGTGCCGGTGGCGAAGCTGTTCGGCGACATCGGCATCTTCGGCGACATCTCCGGGGTGGTGCTCTTCCACACCGCCTTCGGCCTGCCCTTCGCCATCTTCCTGCTGCGCAACTTCTTCGCGCAGATCCCGCGCGAGCTGCTGGAGGCCGCCCGTCTGGACGGCGCCGGCGAACTGCGGCTGTTCGTCCGGGTGGTGCTCCCGCTGGGCGGACCGGCGATCGCTTCCCTGGGCATCTTCCAGTTCCTGTGGGTCTGGAACGACATGCTGGTGGCGCTGATCTTCGCCAACAGCAACTCCCAGCCGATCACGGTGGCCCTGCAGCAGCAGGTGCGGCAGTTCGGCAACAACATCGACATCCTCGCGCCGGGCGCGTTCGTGTCGATGATCGTCCCGCTGGTGGTCTTCTTCGCCTTCCAGCGGCAGTTCGTGTCGGGCGTGATGGCGGGCGCGGTGAAGTAGGCCCGGCGGGTGAGTGGACCACCGGGTCAGCGGGTGCAGCGGGTCGGGCGGGTGAAGCAGCGGCACGGGCGGACAGGACACAAGGCGCGGAAGGGCCGAGCGGCGCACACCGGCCGAGCGGCACGAAAGGGCCGAGGGGAACGGAAGGGCGTAACCGGGGCGAAGCAGGCGCGTTCGCAAGAAGGGCGCGCATCCTCCCGCGCCCGGCCGCCCCTCGGGGCGGCCCCTTCCTGGTGAACCTGGATGTGCCGTGCCGCGCTTCAGCGTGATCGTCCCCGTGTACAAGGTGCGCGCGTACCTGCGCGCCTGCCTGGAATCCGTACTGGCGCAGTCGTACCGCGACTTCGAGCTGATCGTGGTGGACGACTGCTCACCGGACGGCAGCGGCGAGATCGCGGACGCGGTCGCCGCCACCGACCCGCGGGCGCGGGTGCTGCACCTGCCGCGGAACGTGGGCCTGGGATGGGCGCGCAACGCGGGGCTCGCCGAGGCGAGCGGCGACTACCTGCTCTTCCTGGACAGCGACGACGAGTTCACCCCCGGCACGCTGGCCGCCGTCGCCGCCAGGCTGGAGCGGACCGGCGACCCGGACCTGCTGGTGTTCGACTACGAGCGCACGTACTGGGACGGCCGGGCCGAGCGGAACAACCTGGCGTCGATCCTGACGGCCGCCGCCGCGGGCCCCGAGGTGTTCACCCTCGGCGACCGGCCCGAGATGCTGCGGCTGATCATGGTCGCCTGGAACAAGGCGTACCGCCGGGACTTCATCACGGGGCTGCCGCTCGCCTTTCCCCCCGGCTGGTACGAGGACACCCCCTGGACGTACCCGGCGCTGATGGCCGCCGAGTCGATCACCGTGCTGGACCGGGTGTGCGTGCGCTACCGGCAGCGGCGCTCCGGCAGCATCCTGTGCACCACCAGCCGCCGCCACTTCGACCTCTTCGGGCAGTACGACCTGCTGTTCGCGTTCCTCGACAGCCACCCGGAGCTGGAGCGGTGGCGGCCGGTGCTGTTCCGGCGGATGCTGGACCACCTCACCACCGTGTTCACGCTCCCGCACCGGCTGCCGAGGCGCTCGCGCGCGGAGTTCTTCCGCCGCTGCCGCGCCCAGTACGCCAGGCTGCGGCCGCGCGGTTTCCGGCCGGCGCCGGTCAGCCCGAGCGGCGCGCGCTACCTGCTGGTGGCGCTCGGCGCCCGCCGTACCTTCCAGACGCTGGGCGCGCTGCGGCGGCTGCGCACGCGCGCCGTGCGGACGGCGGCCGGGTGGCGGGCCCGGCTGCGCACGGCCGCGCTGCACGCCCACTACCTCCTGCAGCGGCGCCGCCCCCTGGACCCGGACCTCGCGGTGTTCTGCGCGTACTGGGACCGCGGCTACGTGTGCAACCCGGCGGCGATCCACGGCGCGCTGCGCGAACTGGCCCCGCACATCCGTGGCGCCTGGATCACCACCGCCGAGCACGCGCACACCCTGCCGCCCGGCGTGACCCGGCTGGAACCGGAGTCCGCCGCGTACTGGACGGCACTTGCCCGGGCCGGCTACCTGGTCAGCAACGTCAACCTGCACCGCAGGTACGCCAAGCGGCCCGGCCAGGTCCATGTGCAGACCCACCACGGCACCCCGCTCAAGCACATGGGCATCGACCTGATGCCCCACCCCGCGGCGGCCGGCGCCACCGACTTCGCCCGCCTGCTCGCCCATGTGGACCGCTGGGACTACAGCCTGTCCGCGAACCGCCACGCGACACTGGTGTGGGAGCGCGCGTACCCCTCCTCGTACACCACCCTCGAATACGGGCAGCCGCGTACCGACGTCTTCCACCGGGCCGGCGCCGAGGAGGTGCGGGCACTGCGCGAGCGGCTCGGCATCCCGCCCGGCACCACCGCGTTGCTGTACGCGCCCACGCACCGCGACTACCGGCGCGGATACGTGCCCGCGCTCGACCTCGCGGCGCTCGCCGCCGAACTCGGCCCGCGCACCGTGCTGATGCTGCGCACGCACCACCGGTACGCCCCCGCAGCGGGCGGGAGCGCGCCGGCCGCCGGGATCCTCGACGTGTCCGGCCACCCGTCGGTGGAGGAGCTGTGCCTGGCCTCCGACGGGCTGATCACGGACTACTCCTCACTGATGTTCGACTACGCGGGCCTGGACCGGCCGATCGTGCTGCACATCCCGGACTGGGAGGTCTACCGGGCCACCCGCGGCGCCTACTTCGACATCACCGAGCAGCCGCCCGGCCTGGTGGCCCGTGGCCAGGACGACCTCACCGACATCCTGGCCACGGGAGCTTGGTGCGGCCCGCAGTCGGCCCAGTTGCGGGCCGCCTTCCGGGCGCGTTTCTGCCCGTACGACGACGGGCACGCCGCCGAGCGCGTGGTGCGCCGGGTCTTCCTGCGCGAGACCGGCGGGCTGCCCGCCGTCGTCCCGCTCGCGCAGCGCCGCCCGGCCCCCGCTCCCGCGGCTGCCCTGCCCGTCTCCCGCTGACGCGGAAGGGGTGTCCCCGGCGCGCCCGGCCGGGGGCGCCCCCGCGCCCCGTCACCGCCCGGCGGGTGCGGTGGCCGCGGCTTTCGGCCCGCCGGCGGGCGCGGGGCGGCGTTCGTCGAGCTCCCGGTAGGGCAGGAGCTCGGTCTCGCCGAGGAAGACGCGGCGCACGACCCGCTCCGCCGCGAGCCCGTCGTCGTAGGCGCAGAACCGGGCACGGAAGGCGGCCCGCAGGGCGGCGGCCTCGGGGCCGCGCCACGCGCCGCCGCGGAACGCCTCGGCGATCGCCGCCTCGTCGCGGGCGACGACGCCGGGCGTCTCGCCGGGGCGGCCGGACAGCAGGTCGAAGTAGACGCCGCGCGCGGCCCGGTAGGCCTCCCAGTCGGCGCCGTGGACGACGATGGGCCGGTCGAGGTTGGCGTAGTCGAACATCAGGGACGAGAAGTCGCACAGGAGCGCGTCGGAGGCCAGGCACAGGGCCTCCACGCTCGGGTGGTGCGAGACGTCCACGACGGCGGCGCGTGCGTGCGGGTCCTGGGGGGCGTCGAGGGCGTCGGGAACACCGGGCAGGCCGGGGACGCCGTCGTAGAAGTAGTGGGCGCGGACCAGGAGGGTGTGGCCGGGGCCGAGCGCGCGGCTGAGCGCGTCGAGGTCGAGGGGGAGGGTGAAGCGCCGCAGGTAGTCGCGGTGCGTGGGCGCGTAGAGGATCGCGAGGGTGTCCGGGGCCAGGCCCAGGCACTCGCGGGCGCGGCGGACGTCGCCCGCGCCCGCCTCGTAGAAGACGTCGTTGCGCGGGTAGCCGGCCGGCAGGGTGAGGTGGTCGCTGGGGTAGACGCGTTCCCAGGTCTCGGCCGAGTGCTGGTTGGCGGCCAGGGAGTAGTCCCACTGGTCGGCGTGCTCCAGCAGGCGCGCGAAGTCCATGGCGCAGGCCGCGGCCGGCCGGTCGAGCAGGTCCATGCCCATGTGCTTGAGCGGGGTGCCGTGGTGGGTCTGGAGGTAGACCTGGCCGGGCCGCTTGACCACCGCGCCGGGGAAGCCCGCGTTGTTGACCAGGTACGTGGCGCGGGCCATGGCGGCCCAGTAGCGGCGGGAGCCGGCCACCACGTGCGCGGTGCCCGGCGGCAGCCGGTCCCGGTCGGCGCGGTTGACGACCCACACCGCCCGCAGCCGCGGGGCCAGTTCGCGGGCCTTGCGTTCGATGGCGGCCGGGTTGCACGCCACTCCCCGGTTCCAGTAGGCCGCGTACACCACGAGGCAGGGGTCGAGGCGGGCGAGCCGCCGCAGCCGGTAGTAGCCGCGCAGCGCGACCCTGGCCAGCGCGCGGCGGCCGGCGCGGGCCCGCGAGGCCGCCGCGGCGCGCCACGCGGCGGCCGTGAGGCGGGCCCGGTGGCGGGCGTACGAGCCGGTCGCGGCCCCCCGCAGCCAGCGCCCCCGGTCGCCCTCGGGCCAGGGCCGGCCGGCCGGGCGGTACCGGGTGAGCAGCGGGCCGGCCCGGCGGACGAACTCGCGCCGCCCGGCGGCGCCCAGCGGCCCCCGCGGTCCGCCGACCGCGGCCAGCACCGCCCCCATCTGCGCGTACAGCGCGGCCCGCGGCCCGTCCCCCGGCACCTGCGGGAACAGCGACTCGTACCGGTCGAGTACGGCGAGGTGGCGGCGGCCGGGCGTGGTGGACAGGCTGCCGGCCCGGCGGACCCGGCGGCGTACGCACACCCGCGCCAGGCAGGCCACGCGCCCGGCGGTCAGCAGCACCCGGTTGGCGACGGCGAGGTCCTCGTACGGCGCGTCGCCGAAGCGGAAGGCGTGGCCGGTCCAGAAGTCCCGGCGGACCAGCCGGTTCCAGATCGCGGGGTGGACGGTGAGCAGCCCCGGGTGGGCGGACGCGGTGACCACGCCGCCCGCCTCGGCCAGGGCGTCGCGGTCGCCGCCGGACTCGGCGTCCCCCCGGACGGTGAAGCGCTCGTGGTCAACGAGCAGCACATCGGGGTCCCCGGTACGGGTGAGGCGGGCGTCGGCGGCGGCCAGGGCGCCGGGGGCGAGCAGGTCGTCGGCGTCGAGGAAGAGCAGGTAGTCGCCGCTCGCGCGGGCCGCGCCCGCGTCCCGTGCGGGGCCCGCGCCGCCGTGCCGGTCGAGACGCAGCGGCCGCACCCGGGGATCGGCGGCGGCGAACTCCTCGGCGATCAGCCCGCAGGCGTCGGGTGAGGCGTCGTCCACCACGACCACCTCGACGTCGCCGAAGGACTGGGCCAGGACCGAGTCCAGGCAGGCGCGCAGGAAGCCCTGGGCGCGGTGGGCCGGGACGACGACGCTGAAGCGGGGCATGGCGATGGCGCTCCTGGAGCGGGCGAACGCGGGGAGGGGGTCCGCGGGGGTACGGCCGCAGGGCGGCGGCCGTGGCGTCCGAGGGTAATCACCCGGACACGGTGTGTCGATCCGCCGCTGTCGCTCGTTCGGCTCATGGGCGGTGACCCGGACGGTGGACGGCGGGTTGAACCAGCGGCATCCGCCGGCCGCCACGGGTGGCCGGCGGCACCCCCGGCCGCCCGGCGCGGCCCGCAGCCGGAAGGACCGCGAAGCCCCCATGGATCCGCGCGTGACCGTCGTCGTGCCCGTCCACAACGTGGAGCAGTACCTGGAGGACTGCCTGGCGTCGATCGCCGCGCAGACCCTGACCGCCCTGGACGTGGTGATGGTGGACGACGGCTCCACCGACGGCGGCCCCGCCCTGGCCGAGCGCTGGGCCCGGCGCGACCCGCGCTTCCGGCTGGTCCGGCAGGCCAACGGCGGCCTCGGCCACGCCCGCAACACCGGCGTGCGGCACGCCGATCCGGGCACCGCGTACCTGGCCTTCGTCGACAGCGACGACGTGCTGCCGCCGCGCGCCTACGAGTCGCTGACCGGCCTGCTGGAGGAGTCCGGCTCGGACTTCGCCACCGGCAACGTCTACCGGCTCGACCGGCGCGGCCGCGTCCAGGCGTGGCAGCAGCGCGGCATGACCCGCACCGTGACCCGTACCCACATCACCCGCGACCTGGGGCTGCTGTCGGACCGGGTGGCGTGGAACAAGGTGTTCCGCCGCAGCTTCTGGGACCGGCACGCGCTCGCCTTCCCCGAGGGGGTGCTGTACGAGGACACGCCGCTGACGATCCCCGCGCACTTCCTCGCCGAGGCGGTGGACGTCCTGCACGAGCACGTCTACTACTGGCGGCTGCGCGAGGGCTCCATCACCCGGCGCCGCGGCGACGTGACCGGGGTGCGCGACCGGATCGCCGGGGTGGACCGGGTCTCGCGCTTCCTGGCCCGGTCGTTCCCCGCGCACAAGCGGGACTACGACCGGTCGGTGCTCGCCGACGACCTGCTGTACTTCATGGAGGCGCTGCCCATGGCGGGCTCCGAGTACCGCAAGGTCTTCATGGCCGGCGCCCGCGACTGGCTGGCCCGGGTGGACCCGTCGCTGCCCGGCACGCTGCCGGTGGAGCTGCGGATGCGCTGGGAGCTGGTCCGGGCCGGCCGGCTCGCCGACCTGCTGGTGCTGCTGGAGCACGAGCGGGCGGGCGGGCGCGGGGTGTTCGACCTGGGCGGGCCGCCCGTGCCGTTCCTGCGCCGCCGGGCCGTGCTGCCCCGGCCCGACGGCTCCCCGGTGCCGCTGCCGAGGTCCGCGTCCGCGGTCGCCGCGAGGGACCTGCCGGTGACCGCCCGGCTGCGCGAGGTCGCCTGGCGGGACGGCAAGCTGCTGCTCAAGGGGTACGCCTACATCCGCAACGTGGACGCCCGCACCCGCCGCTCGTCCCTCAAGGCCGCCGTGGCGGTGTGCGGCCGGCGCCGTGTGCTGCTGCCGGTGCGCACGGTGGCCGCGCCGGAGGTGACGGACGAGTCAGGGCAGGAACGGCACTGCTACGACTGGTCGGGCTTCGAGATCACCCTCGACCCGCGGCGGCTGCGGCGCGGCGGCGCCTTCCGGCCGGGCCAGTGGCGGATCGGCGTCGTGGTCGCCGCCGGCACGCTGGTGCGCGCCGCGGCCCTGCGCCCCGCCGCGGTCGCGCCGCCGCGCCCGCCAGGCCCGCCGCCCTCGTACCCGCCGCCGCCCGCGCACCCGTCGAACCCCTCGTACCCGTACTTCCCGTCCTTCTCGTACTCCTCGTACTTCCCGTCCTTCTCGTACTCCTCGTACTTCTCGGATTCGTCCTCGGCCCCGCACCCGGCGTACCCGGCGTTCGCGCTCGACGGCACCACCCGGCTGGTGCCCTGGGTGCACGACGGGCGCCTGCAGCTGTCGGTCGAGCCGGTACGGCGGCGGCTCGTCGGGCACCGCGCGCTGCCCGGGGGGCAGGTGGAGCTGGAGCTGGAGGTCCGTGACCGCCGCCCGCCGGTGGCCGTGCGGCTGCGGGAGCGGGGCGGCGCGGTCCTGGACTGCCCGCTGGACGTGCGGCACGCGCCGGAGGCGGCCGGAAAGGACGACGGCTGGACGCGGGCGACGGCGGCCGTGGACCCCGGCGACCTCGCGCGGGGCCGGCCGCCCGCCGACGGCCTGCCCCGGGAGGTGGCCCCCGAGACGACCGCGGCCTGGTCGGCCGAGGTCCTCTTCGCCGACGGCGGCACCGCCCGCATCGCGGTGGACGCCCGCCTCGCCCCCGGCCGCCACCCGCTCCCGCCCGGCCCCGGCGGCCTCCCCCGCGAACTGACCCTCGGCGCCGGCCCCACCGCCGGCCTGCTGCTCCACGACGCTCCCCCGTGCGCCTTCGCCGACGCGCTGACCCGCGCCGACGACGGCCGGCTGCGGCTGGAGGGCGAGCTGCCGGCGGGCACGCGGACCGGCGGCCCTTACGGCGGCCCCGACGCGGGCCCCGGCACCGGCCCCGGCGCCGCCCGGCTGCTGCTGCGCCACGCGACCTACGCCGCCGAGTACGCCGTCCCCCTCACCGCCGAGGGGACCCGCTTCCGCGCCGACCTCGACCCGGCGGGCCTGCCGCACCCCGGCCACTGGTACCCGTGGGTGCGGGTGGGCGGGCTTCAGGCGCCGGTCCGGATGGCGCCGGGGACACCCGCCGCCCTGCCGCCCGGCCCCGGCCCCGGCCCCGGCGGCGGGCGGCCGCTGCGGGTGGAGCGGCACGTCCATGACCTGCCGGCGATCGTGGCGGGCGACTTCGTGCCGGCGGCGGACCGGGGCCCGTACCGCCAGCGGCTGCTGCGCGAGCGCCGCTACCCGGTGCTGCGCAAGCGGGCCCCGCGGCCCGCCGTCGTCTACAGCGACTTCGACGGCCGGGGCGTCGGCGACTCGCCCCGGGCGGTGCACGAGGAGCTGGTGCGGCGCGGCGCCGCCGTGGAGCACCTGTGGGTGGTCACGGACCCCGCGGCGCCGGTGCCGCCGGCGGCGCGGGCGGTGGTGCGCGGCAGCCACGCCTGGTACGAGGCGCTGGCCCGCAGCCGCTACGTGGTCACCAACACCCACCTGCCGGCCTGGTTCGAGCGCCGGCCCGGACAGCGGGTGGTGCAGACCTGGCACGGCACGCCCATCAAGCGGATCGGCCTGGACCTGGAGGGCACCTTGTGCGCGGACCTGCCGCACATGTGGCCGCAGCCCCGGCGCGGCGACCAGTGGAGCGTGCTGCTCTCCCCGAACACGCCCTCCACCCCCGTCCTTCGCCGCGCCCTGCACCACCACGGCGAGATCGCCGAGACCGGCCTGCCCCGCACCGACCTGCTCGCCGCCGAGGACCGCGACAAGGTCGCCGAGGAGGTACGGGCCCGGCTCGGCCTGCCCGCGGACCGGACCGTGGTGCTGTACGCGCCGACCGTGCGCGACGACGAGGCCTACGACGCGGGCCACCACCGGCTGCACCTGCCGCTGGACCTGGCGGCACTGGAACGGGAACTGTCCGGCAGCCATGTCCTGCTGGTGCGCGCGCACCCGCTGGTCGCCGACACCGTGCCCGCCGACGGCCGCTTCGTGCGCGACGTGTCCGCCCACCCGGACCTGGCCGAACTGCTGCTCGCGGCCGACGTGCTGGTCACCGACTACTCGGCGGTCATGGCGGACTTCGCGGTCACCGGCCGCCCGATCCTGCTGCACACCCCGGACCTGGCCCGCTACCGCGACCAGTTGCGGGGCTTCACCCTGGACTACGAGGAGCGGGCGCCGGGCCCGCTGCTGTCCTCGGCCGACGAGCTGATCGGGGCGCTGCGCGATCCGGTGGCGGCGGTACGCCCCCGCGAGGCGGCGTACGCGGCCTTCCGCGCCGCCTTCTGCCACCTGGACGACGGCCGCGCCGCCGCCCGCGTGGCGGATCTGCTGCTGTGCTGACTCCTTGGCACGCTGGGCTGCTGGAACGCGCTGCCGTGCCGACCCTGGAGCTGCCCGTGTCATCACCCGATCTGGTTCCCGACGCCCGGCCGGCGGGCGCTTCCGACGCCGGCCCGGGCGGGATCCGCGGCCGGGCGGCCGGTGTCCTGGGCAAGGTGCCGGCCCTGCTGCCCCGGTGGCGGCCGCGCGAGATCGCGATCGCCGCGGTGCCCGCGCTGGCGGTGATGGTGCTCGGCTACCGGCAGCGCTGGGTGAGCGACGACGGCCTGGTCTACACCCGCACGGTCCGTCAGCTCCTGGCCGGGCACGGCCCGGTCCTCAACGCGGGCGAGCGGGCGGAGGCGGCCACCGGCACCCTGTGGCAGTGGCTGGTGGCGGGCGGCACCTTCGTCTCGGGCCGGGACCCGGCGGTCGTCGCGGTCGGCCTGGGCATCGTGCTGACCGGCGCGGGCTACGCGCTGGCGGTGGCCGCCGCGCGCAAGGCGGTCCGCCCGCTGAGCACGTCGCCGCTGCTGCCGCTGGGCATGCTGGTGCTGCTGCCGGTCAAGGCGGACTGGGACTACGCGACCTCCGGCCTGGAGAACGGCCTGACGACCGCGTGGATCGCGCTCGCCTGGTGGCACCTGGTCGCCGTGCGCGTCTCGCGCCCCCGCCGCCGACCGTACGCGGCCGCGTTCGTCATCGGCCTGGGGCCGCTGGTGCGGCCCGAACTCGCCCTGGTGTCCGTGGTGTTCATGGCCGCGCTGTGGTGCGTGGTGGTCCCGGGCGCCGTCAACACGCTGAAGATGCTGGGCTCCGCCCTCGCCCTGCCCGCCGCCTGCGAGGTCCTGCGGGCCGGGTTCTACGGGGTGCTGGTGCCGCTGCCCGCCCTCACCAGGGAGGCCGCCGATCCCGTGTGGCGGCGCGGGCTGGCCTACTTCGCGAACTTCACCGAGCCCTACCGCCTGTGGATCCCGCTGCTGCTCCTGCTGGCGCTGGTCACCTGGGCGCCGCGCGGCGCGATGCGGGCCGAACTGGTGGCGCCCCCGGTCGCGGGGCTGCTGTCGTGGGCGTACGTGTGCCGGGCGGGCGGCGACGCCATGCACGGGCGCATGCTGCTGCCGGGGCTGCTGCTGCTCATGCTGCCGCTGTGCGCGGTACCGCTGACCCGGGTGACGTTCACCGCCGGCGCCGGGCTGCTGGCGTGGGCGGTGTGCTGCGCCCTGCTGTGGCGGCCGGCGGCCGCCGGCGGGAACCCGTACGCGGTCATGGACGAACAGCGCTCGTCCACCGGCTCCGGCGGGCACGCGCGCCTGGTCCCCACGGCCGCGCGCGAGAACGTGCCGCCCGGCTTCCGGGCGGCGGTCGCGGCGGCCGAGGCGGATCCCCGCGGCCGGCCGGTGCTGGTGATGCCGGAGCCGGGCGCCGCGGGGCGGTTCGTGACCCTGCCGCTCGGCGGCGGCCACGGGCGGGTACGGCTGGCCGCTGCCTCCGGCTCCCTGGGCGGCAGCGGCCTCGTACTGCCCCTGGACGCGATCTCGGTGGACACGCTCGGGCTCGCCTATCCGCTGGCGGCGCACCAGCAGCGGACCACCGCGAGTACCTCGGGCCGCGCCGGGCACGAGAAACCGGTGGACCTGGCCTGGATCGTGGCCGACTGGACCGATCCCGGCACCCCGGTCCCGGCGGGGATCTCCCCCGCCCGGGTGGCCGCCGCCCGCCACGCGCTGCGCTGCGGACGCCTGGCCGAACTCCAGGCGTCGGTGCGGGACCCGCTGACGCTCGACAGATTCTGGAAGAACCTCACCGGTTCCTGGGCCCGGACCGGCTTCCGGTACCCCGGGGACCCGGTCATGGCGGAGAAGGCGTTGTGCCACAACTGACCACCGGGCCGCTGACGGCCGACGACGACGGAGCGGGCGCCGCGCGCCCCGCCCTGCTCGAACGCGCGAGCCACTGGCGGCCGACACCGTACCTGCTCGTCGGGACCGCGTTCTGGCTGGTCGTCACGATCACCGCCTGGCGGGCCCCGATCGCCGCGGACTTCGGCCAGCACGCCTCGGCCGTCCAGCGGATCAAGGACTCCTGGCTGCACCCGATGAACCCGCTCCTGAAGGAACCGGACACGGGCAGCCCCTACTACTCCCCGTACATCGTCGCGCTCGGCCTGTTCGCCAAGGTGACGGGGCTGGCGGCGTGGCGGGTGGTGAAGCTGTGCGCGGCGCTGAACCTGGCGGTGCTGCTGTGGGGGGTGGGGGCGTTCACCCGCACACTGAGCGCGCGGCGGTGGGCCCCGGTCCTGGCGCTGGCGGCCTTCACGCTGCTGTGGGGGGTGCGGGAGAAGGAGTGGAGCGGCTTTTGCGGCCTGTGGTCGCTCACCCACGGTGCGGTGTACCCGAGTTGCTTCGCCGTGGGGCTGGCGCTGCTGCTGTGGGCGTGGACGGACCGGCTGGCGCGGCGGGAGTTCGCTGGCGCCGGCGGGGCGGGGGGCGGCAGGGCGGGCGCCGGCGGCGCGGGGGGCGGGGCTCGCTCGGCCGACAGGAGGCCCGAGGGCGAGGGAGCGCGCGGTGACGGTGGAGCGGCGGCCCGGGCACGGCCGGGGCTGTTCGCGGGGTGGCCGTCGGCGGGGCGGCTTCGCGGACAGGGGCTGTGGTCCTTCGCCGGTCTGGGGGCGGCGGGCGGGGTGCTGCTGCTCATCCATCCCATCACCGCGCTGGCCGCGTGGGTCGGGATGGGGTGCGTGGTGGCCGGGCGGCAGCGCACGTGGGGGTGGCCGATGGCCGGCCGGTGGGCGGTCGCGTGCGCGGCGGCGGTGCTGGTCGCGCTGGTCTGGCCGTACTCCGACGTCTTCTCGCTGGCCGGCGACACCACCGTGGACGCCGTCCACCGGTTCCTCTACACCCATCCCTGGCGGTGGTACGGGCTCGCGTTCGTCCTCGGCGTGCCGGCCCTGGCCCTGCGCGCGCGCCGGCGACTGCTCGACCCGCTGGTCCTGATGTTCCTCGCGTTCTGCGTCCTCGTCGGCTACGGCTGGGTCAGCGGCCACTACACCTACGGCCGCGTCTTCGCGCTGCTGATGGTCCCGCCGCAGTTCGCGCTGGCCGTCGAACTCGCCGAGGCCCCGCCGTGGACCCGGACCCGCAAGGTCCTGGCTCCCGTCGCGGCCGTCGCCCTCTGCTTCGGCGCGGCCGCGCAGATCGGCTCCGTCGTCCCGCAGCGGTACCTTCCGGTCACCGTCCCGCACCCGGTGCGCTGGCCCTCGTACGCCTGGGTGGCCCGCCACGTCCAGTCCGGCGACGTCCTGCTCGCCGACGGCTACTACGCGCCCCACGCGCTGCCCGCCTACGGTGTCTTCCTGGTCGCCCCGACCTGGCCCGATCCGTCGACCCCGGCCGCCGAGCGCGCCCGCCGCCTGGCCGACGCCCGTGCCTACCTCGACCCGCGCACCGCCCCCGACGCGCGCGCCCGCATCGGCCGCCGCTACGCCGTCCAGTGGCTCCTGCTGCGCCCCGGCCAGAACCTCCACTACGAGGGCCGGATCGTCGCCACGAACCCGTCGACGGGTGAGCGGCTCATCCGCCTGGCGGACGGATAGCCGCGGGCGGGTAGCGGGTCGGACAGGCGGGCGGGCAGGCCGGACGGGTAAGGCGGGACCGGTACGCGCGCGGGCACCAGCAAGACCGGACGCACGGGCGCGGGGTCCCCGGGGATTGCCCCGGGGACCCCGCGCCCTTCGTGCCGGCGGGCGGACCCAGCCTCAGTGGTGCGTGCGCAGCAGCGTACGGAAGGTGCGCATCGCCACCGACAGGCTGGCCAGGTCGAACTCCTCCGCGCCCTGGATCTCCTCCAGAGTGGTGCGGGCCCGGCCGATCAGCCCGGCGTTCTGCTCCTGCCAGGCCAGGAACCGCTGCTCCGGGGTGGCGTCGGTGCCTCCCGCGGCCAGCACGTCCGCGGTGAGCGCCGCGTGCGCCGCGAACAGGTCCTCGCGGATCGCCGCGCGGGCCATCGACTGCCAGCGGTCGGTGCGCGGCAACTGGATGATCCGGTCGAGGAGCTGGGTGACCTGCAGCCGGTCGGAGATGTCGAAGTAGACCTCGGCGACGTCCAGCGGCTCGTACGTGCTGCGGTGCGCCACGGCGACGATGTCCAGCGCGGGGAACGCCGAGGAGAACCCGGCCACCTTGCCGGCCAGGTCCTCCGGCACCCCGGCACCGGTCAGTTCGTCGTGCACCTGCTGGTACCACTCCAGGTCCGCCCCGCGCAGCAGCTTGGGCAGTTGCGACCAGACCATGGCGACGCCGTCGCCGAAGAACTCGATGGTCTCGGCGATCTGCAGCGGCTGCGGCCGGTTGTTGAGCAGCCAGCGGGTGGCCCGCTCGACCAGCCGGCGCGAGTGCAGCCGGACGCGGGTCTGCACGTCGGCCGGCACCACGTTGTCCAGGGCCTCCACCTCGTCCCAGATCGGGCCCAGATCGAAGATCGCCCGGGCGGCGGTGTGCGCCCGCACGATCTCGTCGGCCGTCGCGCCGGTCTCCTCGCGGAAGCGGTGCAGGAAGGTGGTGCCGCCGGAGTTGACGGTGTCGTTGACCAGGAGGGTGGTGACGATCTCGCGGTGCAGGGCGTGGCGGTGGATCTGCTCGGCGAACCGCTCGCGCAGCGGCACCGGGAAGTACGCGTGCAGCAGCGACCGCAGGTAGGGGTCGTCGGGCAGGTCGGTCAGGATCAGCTCGTCGGCGACGGTGATCTTGACGTACGCCAGCAGGACCGCGATCTCCGGCTGGGTCAGGCTCCCCCCGGCGGCGAGCCGCTCGCGGATCTGCCGGTCGGTGGGGAGGAACTCCAGGGCGCGGTCCAGCCGCCCCTCCTTCGACAGCCGGCGGATCAGCCGCTGGTGGGCGTGCAGCAGGCTGGGCGCCTGGGCCATGCTGTTGGCCAGCGCCACGTTCTGCGCGTAGTTGTTGCGCAGCACCAGGTCGCCGACCTCGTGGGTCATCTCGGCCAGCAGCGTGTTGCGCTGTTTGAGGGTCAGGTCGCCGTTGCCGACCACGCTGTTGAGCAGGATCTTGATGTTCACCTCGTGGTCGGAGGCGTCCACTCCCGCGCTGTTGTCGATGGCGTCGCTGTTGATCCGCCCGCCGGCCCTCGCGAACTCGATCCGGCCCAGCTGGGTGAAGCCCAGGTTGCCGCCCTCGCCGACCACCTTGACGCGCAGGTCGGCGCCGTCGATGCGGATGGCGTCGTTGGCCTTGTCGCCGACGTCGGCGTGAGTCTCGGTGGACGCCTTGACGTAGGTGCCGATGCCGCCGTTCCACAGCAGGTCCACCGGGGCCTGCAGGATGGCCTTCATCAGCTCCGCCGGGGTGATCTTGCTCGCCGGGGACTCGATGCCGAGGGCGGCCCTGATGTGGTTGTTGAGCGGGATCCCCTTGGCGGTGCGGGGGAACACGCCGCCGCCGGAGGAGATCAGCGAGGTGTCGTAGTCGGCCCAGGAGCTGCGCGGCAGCTCGAACAGGCGGCGGCGCTCGGCGTACGAGACGGCCGCGTCCGGCTTCGGGTCGATGAAGATGTGCCGGTGGTCGAAGGCCGCGACCAGCCGGATGTGCTCGGACAGCAGCATGCCGTTGCCGAACACGTCACCGGACATGTCGCCGATGCCGACGACGGTGAAGTCCTCTTCCTGGGTGTTGTGGCCCATCTCGCGGAAATGCCGCTTCACCGACTCCCACGCGCCGCTGGAGGTGATGGCCATCTTCTTGTGGTCGTACCCGACCGAGCCCCCGGAGGCGAAGGCGTCGCCGAGCCAGAACCCGTAGGAGCCGGCCACCTCGTTGGCGATGTCGGAGAAGGACGCCGTGCCCTTGTCGGCGGCCACCACCAGGTAGGTGTCGTCCCCGTCGTGCCGCACCACGTCCCGCGGCGGCACGACCTCGCCGCCGACCAGGTTGTCGGTGATGTCGAGCATGCCGCAGATGAACGTCTTGTACGACTCGATGCCCTCGGCCAGCCACGCGTCGCGGTCGGCCGCCGGGTCGGGCAGCCGCTTGCCGACGAAGCCGCCCTTCGCGCCGACCGGCACGATGACGGTGTTCTTGACCATCTGCGCCTTGACCAGGCCGAGCACCTCGGTCCTGAAGTCCTCCCTGCGGTCGGACCAGCGCAGGCCGCCGCGGGCCACCTTGCCGAACCGCAGGTGGACGCCCTCGACGCGGGGCGAGTACACCCAGATCTCGTACGCCGGGCGGGGCGCGGGCAGGTCGGGGATGGCCTTCGGGTCGAACTTCATCGACAGGTACGGGTGCGGCCTGCCGTCCTCGGCGCGCTGGAAGTAGTTGGTGCGCAGCGTCGCCTTGATGAGGGTGAGGAAGGCCCGCAGGATGCGGTCCTCGTCCAGGCTGGCCACCTGGTCGAGCGCGCCGTCCAGCTCCTCCATGATGCCGTCGACGACCTCGCTGCCCGCCCGCTGGTGGTCGGGCGACAGGCGGGCCTGGAAGAGGTTGACCAGCAGCCGGGTGGTGTGGACGTTGGTGCGGAGGGTGTCCTCCATGTAGTCCTGACTGAAGGTGGAACCGGCCTGCCGCAGGTACTTCGCGTAGGCGCGCAGCACCATCGCCTGGCGCCAGTCCAGACCGGCCCGCAGCACCAGGGAGTTGAAGCCGTCGTTCTCCGCCCGGTCGGTCCAGGTGGCGGCGAACGCCTCCTGGAACCGCTCGCGCGCGTCGTCGCCGAGGTCGCCGAGCCGGGGGTCGAGGCGCAGCCCGAAGTCGTAGATCCAGGCCCTGGAGCCCTCGCCGATCCGCATCTCGTACGGCCGCTCGTCGACCACCTCGACGCCGAGCCGCTGGAGCACCGGCAGCACGGCGGACAGCGACACGGGAGCGCCCGTCCGGTAGATCTTGAAGCGGCGCTCCTCGGGAGCGGCGCCCACCGGCTCGTACAGGCTCAGGGCGAAGTCGTCGGGGCCCAGGCTCTCGATCCGCTGCAGGTCGGCGACGGCCGAGCGCGGGGTGAAGTCGGAGCGGTAACCGTCGGGGAAGGCGTCGGCGTAGCGCCGGGTCAGCTCGGCCGCGCGCTCCTCGCCGCACTCGGCGTTGACCGCCTCGGCGAAACCGTCGGCCCACGAACGGGTGGCATCCGCCAGCCGCCCCTCGATCCGCTCCACGTCGGAGTCGGTGAGCACCGGCAGCGGTGTGCCGGGGCCCACCCGGATCACGAAGTGCAGCCTGGACAGCACCGACTCGGTGTTCCACGCGCTGAAGTCGGCGCTGATCCCGCCGAGTTCCTCCTGCAGGATGCGGGTCAGCCGCAGCCGCACCGCAGTGGTGTAGCGGTCGCGGGGCAGGTAGACCAGCGCGGAGAAGTACCGGCCGTACTCGTCCTGGCGCAGGAAGAGCCGCAGCTTGCGGCGCTCCTGCAGGTACAGCACGCTGGTGGCGATCGAGCGCAGCTCGTCGGCGGGCGTCTGGAACAGCTCGTCGCGCGGGTAGGTCTCCAGGATCTGCAGCAGGTCGCGGCCGTCGTGGCTGTCGGGCGAGAAGCCGCAGCCGTCGAGCACCTCCTCGACCTTGCGGCGGATGACCGGCACCCGGCGCACCGACTCGGTGTAGGCGGCCGAGGAGAACAGCCCGAGGAAACGCCGCTCGCCGATCACGTCGCCCTCGGCGTCGAACTTCTTGACGCCGACGTAGTCCAGGTACGAGGGCCGGTGCACGGTGGAACGGCTGTTGGCCTTGGTCAGGATGAGGAGCTTGTGCTCGCGGGCCTTGGCGCGCGCGTCGGCGGGCAGCCTGCTGAACGAGGGCGAGTTGGGGTGGCCGCCGTGCTCCGGGTGGGTACCGTCGGCGTGCGGGTGCTTGGGGTCGGAGCGCAGGATGCCGAGGCCGGTGCCGGGAACGGCGACCAGCACGTCCTCCGTGCCGCCCTCCGGGCCGCTCTGCGTGGTCAGTTCGTACTCGCGGTACCCGAGGAAGGTGAAGTGGTCGTCGGAGAGCCAGCGCATCAGCTCCCACGCCTCGGCGGTCTCCTG
Organism: Streptomyces sp. HPF1205; assembly: GCF_020400825.1. Lineage (GTDB taxonomy): Bacteria > Actinomycetota > Actinomycetes > Streptomycetales > Streptomycetaceae > Actinacidiphila. The sequence goes on along the minus strand of NZ_JAINVH010000001.1, from coordinate 18,631 downwards.
CTCGGGCAGCGGCGGCGGGGCGGCGGCCAGTTCGTCGGCGATGGACAGCGCGGCCTGCCGCATCTTGGCCCAGTCCTCGACGGACTCGCGCACGTCGGACAGCACCCGGCGCAGGTCGGCGGTGATCTCCTTCAGATCGGCGCGGTCGGTCTCGCGGTCGATCTCGACATGGATCCAGGACTCGATCAGCACGTCGTGCGGCAGCGGTTCGTCCTCGGGCCCGCTGACCGAGCCGATCACCTCCAGCAGCTTCCCGGTGACGTCCCGCCGGACCTTGAACTGGGGGTGGACCACGAGATGGATGGCCCGGTTCGCCTGGGTCAGCGCGTTGGTGACCGAGTCCACCAGGAACGGCATGTCGTCGGTGACCACCTCGACCACGGTGTGGCTGCACTGCCACCCGTTCTCGTCCACGGTCGGAGTGTGCACCCGTACGTTCGCGGTGCCCTGCGGGCGTACCTCCGCGAGGCGGTAGTGCGAGTGCGCGGCACCGAAGACGTCGACCGGGTCGCGGTCGACCAGGTCCTCGGGCGCGGTGTGCAGGTAATAACGGAGGAGAAACGCGGTCAGCGCCTCTGCGTCGAGGCCCTGGCCGGGTTTGCCGCCCGCCGGGCTGTTCTCACCTACCCGGGCTGCTCGCTCCAGCAGCTCGGCCTTGGCTTCGTCCAGCTTGGTCTGCATGTCCTCTGACTCCTGTCGCGCGCCGTTGCGTGACGTCGGGTGATGGCACGGCGTCGCGCGGCGCGGGGTTTCCGCTTCGGGACGACGCTATGCCGGAAAGGGGGTTCGCCGTGCCCGTCAGCACGTATCGGCCCCGGGTGCGCGGATCAACGGTGATCACGCCAGTAAGGCTATCGCTCGGGCCGGGGTGCCTGTCAGGCGACGCCTTCGTACAAATGCACCCCTCCCCTTGGCCTCGATGGCCAGAAACCGGCCGACGACCAGGCCTTTTCGGCCATGAGGCGGCCGACGGGCCGGGCCGGTGGGGGCGGCGTACCCGGAGCCGTCGGCCCCGCGGGGCCGGCCGATGGGCGGGGCCGGCCGGTAGGCCAGGGATCGGTCGGTAGGCCAGGGATCGGTCGGCGCACCCTCGGGCGCGGGTGGGCGCGGGGGGCGCGGGCGGGCGCGCGCCTCAGCCGGTTATACGCTCGGCATGCTCGACGGCCTCGCTCAGCGTGTCGACCACGGGCACCCCGGCCGTCTCCAGGCTCGCCCTGCTGTTGGAACCCCCGGTGTACAGCACCGCGTGCGCCCCGACGTGCTCGGCCGCCGCCGCATCGTCGAGCGCGTCGCCGATGACCACCACCCGCTCCACCGCGATGTCCAGCCCGGCGAGGTGGCGGGCCATCTGGGCGGCCTTGCCTCCGCCGGAGGGACCGGTGCGGCCGTCCACCCTCACGAAATGGTCGGTGATGCCGTGCAGGGTGATCAGTGGCAGCAGCCGATCGTGCTGGGCGAGGGAGCACAGCGACTGGGTGGCACCGGCCGCGCGGCGGGCGGCGAGCAGCTCTGCGGCGCCCTCGGCGAGTCCGCAGCTCTCGGCCAGTGTCCAGTAGTGGCGGTGGAACGCGGCGTCCATCACGGCCCACTCGGCGTCGGTGGGCAGCCGGCCGATGAGCCGCTCGTAGAACCTGGGCACCGGCACGCAGTACAGCTCGCGGTAGCGGTCCAGCGTGATCGGTGGCAGGCCGAGTTCGGCGAAGGAGGCGTTGGTGGCCCCGATCACCGCGTCCATGTCGTGGAACAGGGTGCCGTTCCAGTCCCACACGAGATGCGCGTTCACACAAAGAACGGTACCCGCGCGGCGGCACGGCCCGTTCCGGCCCTGTGGAAAACTCTTTTTTGCGCAGGTCGGAGGGGGGATGACGCCGGATCAGACGGTCGCGGGACCGATCAGGTTGGGGATCTCCTGGGTGGCGTACCAGAGCAGTTCGTGGTCCTCGGCGCCGTCGACCGTGAACTGCGCGTCGTCGTCGCCGGCGTCGGCCGCGCCGAGCGCTTCGGCCGCCGCGCTCACGTCGGCCTCCGCGCCGCCGCCGTCCACGTGCACGGCCGCCGCGTCGGCCAGCCGCACCTCCCGCTCCAGCCGCACCTCGCCCAGCGCGGCGGGATCGAGCCCGCGGTCCGGGTCGTACCGCACGGTGCCGTCGGCGACGTCCACCGCGATCACCACCCGGCGGCGCGCCACCTCCGGGTGAACTGCGAGCAGCCGCAGTGACGCCTGGGCCGCCCGGGTCAGCGCCGCGTATTCCAGTTCCTCCAGGTCGTCCGAGACGTACCACTCCCGCAGGCTGGGCGTCACGGCGTACGCGTCCAGCGGCGCCGGCCCCACCGCACCCGCCTCGTAAGCCTCGGCAAGCCCCGCGAGTGTGGTGGGAATGTAGACGCGCATGGCGTGAAGCATACGGCGACCACCACGCTGATAGGTGAATTCCGCCGGGGCGCACCGCTGCCCCCGGCCCTCCTTGCCCGACCCCGCGCGGTCCCCCTAGAACCGCCCTACCAGCCGGTAACAATCCTTGGGGGACGTCCCGTGCCCATCACACCCGCCGCACCTGTGCCGCCCGCGAGCGGCCCCGGCAAGGCCCCTTCCGCCACCCGCCGCCCGGGAGGCCGCGGGGGACCGCCCGGCCGCCGTGACACCCGGCGTCCCGGGCCGGGATCCCGCCCGGCCCCGCTGCCGGGAGCCGTTCGCACGAGGCCCGCTCTGCGGCCCCTGCCGCCCCATGTGTGGTTCGCCGGCCGCCTGCTGGACGTCCTGACCGGGCGGCAGCCGCTGACCGCGCTGGCGGGCCGCGTACGCGACGAGGCGTACCAGTCGCTGTGGGAGCTGCGCGCGGCCCGCGCGGACTGGCGCCGCAGAGTGCGCGGCCGTACTCCTTACGTGTACCGCTGCCGGGCGTTCCCCACCGCCGACGGCGCCCTGGAAGTGGTCGCCGTGGTGGCGCTGGACAGCGACGTCTTCCGCGCGCTCGCCTTCCGTCTGGAGCCCGGCGACGCCGATTCCGGGCCCGGCTACGGCGCCGCCCGCTGGCGCTGCACGGCCGTGACCGCCCGATGAGCCCCGTTCCGGACGCTCCCGCGCCCCCGCACGCGCAACGGCCGGGGGCCGGGCCTGCGCGGCCCGGCCCCCGGCCGTACGAAAGGTCACACGTAACAGGCGGCGACCCTGGCGGGCGCCCCTTACAGGGACGCACCGCCCTCGGCGCCGGGGCCCTGCCGGGGCCCCGGTCACCGCTGCTACTTCTTGCGGCGCCGTCCGCCCTTCTGGGCCCGGCGGCGCTCCGCACGGGTGGTTCCCGCCGCGGCCGGCTCCTCGTCACCAGGGGCGCCGGCGGCATCCTCGAAGTCGCCTTCCACGATGCCGCCCTCACCGTCGACCGACGGTGCGGAGAAGTGCAGCCTGTCGGCCCGCTTGGGCTGCTCCAGGCCCTTGGCCCGGATCTCGGGCCGCTCCTTGACCAGCGACGGAGGCGCCTCCTGGATGTCGCTGGGAACCGCCACCGGCACTTCCTCGACCTGCTGCTCGACCTGGACCTCCAGGTTGAACAGGTAGCCGATGGACTCCTCCTTGATGCCGTCCATCATGGCCGTGAACATGTCGAAGCCCTCGCGCTGGTACTCCACCAGCGGGTCGCGCTGCGCCATGGCGCGCAGGCCGATGCCCTCCTGGAGGTAGTCCATCTCGTAGAGGTGCTCGCGCCACTTGCGGTCCAGGACCGACAGCACCACGCGCCGCTCCAGCTCGCGCATGATCTCCTCGCCGAGCTGCTTCTCCCGCTCCGCGTACTGCTCGTGGATGTCTTCCTTGACCACCTCGGCGATGAACTCCGCGGTGAGCCCGGCCCGGTCGCCGGCCTCCTCCTCCAGCTCCTCGATGGTGACCTTGCACGGGTAGAGCTGCTTGAACGCGCCCCACAGCCGTTCCAGGTCCCAGTCCTCGGCGAAGCCCTCACGGGTCTCGGCGTCGATGTAGGCGTCGATGGTGTCGTCCATGAAGTGCTGCACCTGCTCGTGCAGGTCCTCGCCCTCCAGGACGCGGCGCCGCTCGCCGTAGATGACCTCGCGCTGCCGGTTGAGCACCTCGTCGTACTTCAGGACGTTCTTGCGGATCTCGAAGTTCTGCTGCTCGACCTGCGACTGGGCGGAGGCGATGGCACGGGTGACCATCTTGTTCTCGATCGGCACGTCGTCCGGCACGTTGGCCATGGACATCACGCGCTCGACCATCTGCGCCTTGAACAGCCGCATCAGGTCGTCGCCGAGTGAGAGGTAGAAGCGGGACTCGCCGGGGTCGCCCTGGCGGCCGCTGCGGCCGCGCAGCTGGTTGTCGATACGGCGGGACTCGTGCCGCTCGGTGCCCAGCACGTACAGGCCGCCGAGGTCCACGACCTCCTCGTGCTCGGCCTTGACCGCCTCCTCGGCGCGCTCCAGCGCCTTGGGGAGAGCCGCGGCCCACTCCTCGACGTGCTCGACCGGGTCGAGGCCGCGCTGCCGCAACTCCGCCTCGGCCAGGTCGTCGGGGTTGCCGCCGAGCTTGATGTCGGTACCGCGGCCGGCCATGTTGGTGGCGACCGTGACGGCGCCCTTGCGGCCGGCCTGCGCGACGATCGTGGCCTCACGGTCGTGCTGCTTGGCGTTGAGCACCTCGTGCGGGACGCCGCGCTTGGACAACTGCGCCGACAGGTACTCGGACTTCTCCACCGACACCGTGCCGACCAGGACCGGCTGGCCCTTCTCGTGCTTCTCGACGATGTCCTCGACCACCGCCGCGAACTTCGCCTCTTCGGTGCGGTAGATCAGGTCGGGGCGGTCCACGCGGGCCACCGGGCGGTGGGTCGGGATCGGCACCACGCCGAGCTTGTAGATCTGGTGGAACTCGGCGGCCTCGGTCATGGCCGTACCGGTCATGCCGGACAGCTTGTCGTACAGGCGGAAGAAGTTCTGGAGGGTGATCGTGGCGAGCGTCTGGTTCTCGTCCTTGATCTCCACCCCTTCCTTCGCCTCGATCGCCTGGTGCATGCCCTCGTTGTAGCGGCGGCCGGCGAGGATGCGACCGGTGTGCTCGTCGACGATCATGACCTCGCCGTCCATGACGACGTAGTCCTTGTCCGCCTTGTAGAGCTCCTTGGCCTTGATCGCGTTGTTGAGGTAGCCGACCAGCGGGGTGTTCACCGACTCGTAGAGGTTGTCGATGCCCAGCCAGTCCTCGACCTTGGTGACGCCGGACTCATGGATGGCCACGGTCCGCTTCTTCTCGTCGACGTCGTAGTCGCCGGTCTCCTCCTTGCCGAGGCCGCCGGCCTCGCCGCGGTTGAGCCGCTTCACCAGCCGGGCGAAGTCGCTGTACCACTTGGTGGCCTGGTCGGCGGGGCCGGAGATGATCAGCGGGGTGCGCGCCTCGTCCACCAGGATCGAGTCCACCTCGTCGACGATGGCGAAGTTGTGGCCGCGCTGGACGAGCTCGTCCCTGGACCAGGCCATGTTGTCGCGCAGGTAGTCGAAGCCGAACTCGTTGTTGGTGCCGTACGTGATGTCGCAGGCGTACTGCTCGCGGCGCTCGGCCGGCGACATGTTCGCCAGGATGCAGCCGACGGTCAGGCCGAGGAACTTGTGCACCCGGCCCATCCACTCGGAGTCGCGCTCGGCGAGGTAGTCGTTGACGGTGATCAGGTGGACGCCCTTGCCCGAGATCGCGTTCAGATACGCGGGCAGCGTGCCGACGAGGGTCTTGCCCTCACCGGTGCGCATCTCGGCGACGTAACCCAGGTGCAGCGCCGCGCCGCCCATGAGCTGCACGTCGTAGTGGCGCTGTCCGAGCACGCGCTTGGCGGCCTCACGGACGGTGGCGAACGCTTCGGGAAGCAGGTCGTCCAGTGTCTCGCCCTCGGCGTACCGCTCCTTGTACTCGTCGGTGAGGGCCCGCAGCTCGGCATCGGAGAGGTTGACGAAATCCTCTTCGATGGAATTGACCTGGTCCGCGATGCGGTGCAGCTTGCGCAGGATCTTGCCTTCGCCTGCACGCATGAGCTTGTTGAAGACGGACACGTAGGCTGGCTCCTTGCCGGTCGGGCCTGGCGCGACTCCCGCGCTGGCACAGCGGGGTTTCTTCGGTGTGTCACGGCCCACGCTGCAACGGCCATCGTAAGCGAGGAGACCAGCGAGCCGGGAGGCCCGGCTGTGGCAAAACGGTTTTCCGCAGCGCCCGGGACTCGGCGATACTCCCCGCGGGACCCCCGTTCCGGGGGATATCCGCTCGACTCTACCCCTTTTCCTCCGGATATCCGCGTTCCACCCGGAATGCCGCCCGCCACTTTTCCCGGACCCCGACAGGAAGGCACGTCGCCCATGGAGCCGACCACTCTCACCACCGACCGCCTGCTCCTTCGGGCCCTGGGGCCGCAGGACGTCGAAGCGGTGTACGCCGCCTGCCAGGATCCGGAGATATCGCGCTGGACCACCGTCCCCTTCCCGTACACGCGCGAGCACGCCGCCGATTTCATCGAGCGGATCTGCGTCGAGGGCTGGCGGGACGACGCGGTGTACAACTTCGGCGTCTTCGCCCGCGACGGCGGCGCCCTGGTGGGCTGCATGGGCCTGGTGCGGCTGGCCGGAACCCTGCCCCCGCCCACCCGCCAGGCCGAGCTGGGCTACTGGACGGCCGAGCAGGCACGCGGCAAGGGCTACACCGCGGAGGCCGGCCGCGAGCTGTGCCGCTGGGCCTTCACGTCGCTGGGCGCCGAGCGCATCGAGTGGTACGCCGAGGCCGGCAACGAGGGCTCGCGTGCCGTCGCCCTGCGGATCGGCTTCGTGATGGAGGGCACGGCGCGCTCCAAGGTCGTCAGGGAGGGGGTCCGCCGCGACATCTGGGGCGGCGCGCTGCTGCCCTCGGACTGGGGACTGCCGACGGCCACCCCGTATCTGCCCCACGGCGGGTCGGCGGCGGGCTCCGCGCGCTGAACGGCTCGCGTCGCTCAGTGGTTCCGTTGCTCGGCGGGCCCCTTCGCTCAGGGGTTCGCGCAGGTCGGGGCCGATTGTCAGCGGGCCGTCCTACGCTTTCGGTCATGACGCTCCAGCCACCGCCCCAGCTCTCCCTGTCCGCCGACGAGGCCCGCAGGATCGCCCTGCGCGCCCAGGGGCTGCTCGGAGCGCCGGACCGGCGGGCCGGGACGCGCGGGGTCCTGCGTTCGCTCGGCGCGGTGCAACTGGACACGATCTCGGTGCTGGCCAGGTCGCACGAGCTGATCGCGTACGCGCGGCTGGGCGCGGTCGGCCGCGAGGCGGTGGAGCGGGCCTACTGGACCGACAACCACGCCTTCGAGTACTGGTCGCACGCCGCGTGCATCCTGCCCATCGAGGAGTGGCCGCACTTCGCGTTCCGCCGCCGGGCCCGGCGGGCGCGCGGCCACCGCTGGCACGTGCTGGCGGACGCCGACAAATCCACCGCCGCCGTTCTGGACAAGCTGAAGGCGGAGGGTCCGCTGACCTCCACCCAACTGGGCGGGGCCAAGAACGGTGGCCCGTGGTGGGACTGGTCCGAGACGAAGATCGCCGTGGAGTGGCTGCTGGACACCGGCGAGGTGGTGGTCACCGAGCGTCGCGGCTGGAAGCGGGTCTACGACCTGGCCGAGCGGGCCGTGCCGCCCGGTCTGCTGCACGACGATCTCGATGACGCCGAGTGCATACGGCGCCTGGTCGCACAGGCGGGCGCCGCGATGGGGGTGGCCACCCGCGCCGACCTGGCGGACTACCACCGGCTCAAGGGCGAGCAGGTCTCGGCCGTGATATCCGACACCGGGCTGGTGCCGGTCGAGGTCGAGGGCTGGAGCAAGCCCGCCTGGGCCGACCCGGCGGCGCTGGCGAGCGAACCGCGCGGCCGGCACCGCACCACCCTGCTGTCCCCGTTCGACTCCCTGGTCTGGGACCGGCCGCGCACCGAGCGGATCTTCGGCTTCACGCACCGGCTTGAGGCCTACACCCCCAAGCCGAAGCGGGTCCACGGCTACTACGCGATGCCGCTGCTGGCCGGCGGGCGCCTCGTGGGGCGGATCGACCCCGGCCGGGAGGGCCGCACGCTGGTGGCGCGGCAGGTCACGCTGGACGGCCCCAAGGCCGTGCAGGCCGCCGCCGACGCGCTGGCCGAGGCGGCCGGCTGGGTCGGCTGCGACGAGGTGCGGGTGGACGCGGTGCTGCCGCAGACACTGCGCGAACCCCTCGCGGCCGCCGTCCAGGCCACCCACGACCGCCGCTGACCGCGATACGGAGATACGGAGATACGGAGATCCGGCGATCCGGCGATCCGGCGTGGCGGTCCCGGTCCGCCCGCCGAGCGGTCGTGTCCGGTCGCCCGGCCGGCGGACGGGGCCCGTCGGCCGGTCTAGCGGATCTCCAGGATCTTCTCCCGCATCGCGTAGACCACGGCCTCCATCCGGGAGTGCAACTGCAGCTTCTCCAGGATGTTGCGCACATGGTTCTTCACGGTGTTCTCGCTGATGAACAACTCCTTGGCGATGTCCCGGTTGTTCATCCCGGTGGCCACCAGCTTGAGCACCTCCAGTTCGCGGTCGGTGAGCTTGGGCGCGGGCAGCAGCCTGCGCTCGTCGGTGCGCTGGATCATCGACTTGAACTCGGTCAGCAGCTTGGACGCCATCGACGGGCTGATCTGCGACTGGCCGTCGGCGACCGCCCGGATCGCAGTCGCCACCTCGTCGGTGGAGATCTCCTTCAGCAGGTAGCCGGTCGCCCCCGCCTTGATCGCCTCGTAGAGGTCGGCCTCCTCGTCGCTGATCGTCAGCATGATGATCTTGGCGCTGGGTGCGACCTCCTTGATCGACGTACAGGCCTCGATCCCGCCGCGGCGCGGCATCCTGACGTCCATCAGCACGATGTCCGGCAGCAGGTCCGCGGCCTTCTCCACCGCCTCGGCACCGTCACCGGCCTCGCCGACGACCTGGATGTCCTCCTCCTGGGCGAGAACGATCTCCAGGCCCCTGCGGAACAGCGCGTGGTCGTCGACCACCAGCACCCGGATGGGTTCCGCGCGAACCGGGCCGGTGGCCTCCTGGTAGGGGGCCGGGCCGCGCTCCCCAGGGGCTCGGTGTTCGGCGTCCGGCATCAGATCCTCCCCCTCAGACCAGAGTTGGCCACTGGTCCAGCATTTCACGTCGCAGCATGGTGGTGCCCCCAGGACGAACCCGGGGGCACCTGACGGAACTTCGTCCGCCGACTCGGTCAGCGGTGCAGTGCGCCGCCGGCCCCGGACGGAGCCTCCGACCCCGTCTCGTCGGTGTTCAGATGGATGACGCCGTAGTCGTAGCCGTGCCGGCGGTAGACCACGCTCGGCTGCTTGGTCTCACTGTCGACGAACAGATAGAAGTCGTGCCCGACCAGTTCCATCTCGTAGAGCGCCTGGTCGAGCGCCATCGGCGCGGCGGCGTGGGTCTTTTCCCTGACCACGAGGGGGCCCTCCCCGCGCACTTCGAGGCGGCCGATCTTCGTGGTCGGTACGGTGGCCTCCCCTTCGGCGTCGGCGCCGAACGTGCCGTCCCCGTTGATCGTGGCCACCCCCGGGACGCTCAAGGCGACCTCCGCGGCCGGGATGCGGCCGGGCCCGCGGCGGGTGTGCCGCTTGTCGGCGGCCTTGCGCAGCCGCGCCTCGAGTTTGGTCACGGCCGCGTCGAGAGCGGCGTACGGGTCCGCGGCGGCGGCTTCCGCACGGACCACCGGGCCACGACTGTTCAGCGTGATCTCCACTCGGTCGGCGCGGTCCGCCTGCCGGGGGTTGAGCTCCTTGGACACCTCGACGTCGAGGCTGATCACCTTGCCGTCGAGTTTCTGGATCTTGTCCAGTTTCTCGGCCACGTGCTTCCGGAACCTCTCAGGAACCTCTGTCTTGCGGCCCTTGACGACGATGTCCACGCAGAACTCCGTTCCCGGACCGCCCCCTCAGTGCGGGGCGATCCCTTTCCTGAGGCCGACCGGACATCGCGCCCGGGCCGGCGCTGCGTCTGCTGCCGCTTCGCCTCCCGGGGCTCTCCGGGTACCACGAAGCCGCGGCTTTCACCTCCTCATGCCCCACCGGGAAGATCGACACCCCAAGTGTTCGCTTCCCTTACCCCCGAACATAGACCCGCGGCGCGGAAGTCGGCATCCCCAACACCGCCTTGCCTCCATTCGGGTGAAACTGTCCTTTGCTACCTGCGGTAATAGACATACGAGCGGTTTTCGGGATCACGCGGGCCGGCCACCACGGCCGCCCCCGCGACCAGCCCGCCGGCGACCGTGACGGCCCTGGCCGCCACGGTGAGTGACGTCCCGGTCGTCATCAGGTCGTCCACCAGCACCGCCGGCGCGGCGGGCAGCAGCGCGGTGGCGCCCCCGGCCGCCACCACCGCGCCGGACAGGTTCGCCGACCGGGCGGCAGCGGGCAGCGAGGACTGGTCGGCTACGGGGCGCCGCTGCCGCAGCACGGCCGCCACTTCGGCCGGAATCCCTCGCCCGCGCAGCTCCCGGGCCGCGGCCCGGGCCATACGGACGGTGGCGTCGTGCCCGCGCCGGGCCACCGCCATCCGCGACGAGGGCACGGGCACCAGCAGCATGGGGCCGGTCACGCCCACCCGCTGGACGGCGGCGGCCAGTGCCGTGCCCAGCGGCCGGGCGAGGCCCAGCGCACCGCGCTCCTTGTGCGCCAGGACGACGGCCCGCACCTCGTCCCCGTACCGCGCGGCCGCCCAGACCGGAGGCAGGCCGGGCGGCTCGGGTGACGGACGCACGCGCCGCGCCGGGACCGCCCCGCCCAGCAGTCCCCGGCACCGCTCGCACAGCTCCGTCCGCGGGAGCCCGCAACCCGCGCAGTCCACCGGCAGCACCAGTCCGGCGATCTCCTGCCACCAGCCCCGCATGACTCCACAGTGACGGCCGCCGCGGGCGCGCCGCCAGTCACCCGTTCGGGGGCTGTGGACAACCTACGGCCGCCTCGCGCTGGGCCGCGTCGCCCCGATGGCCCGGGGTCACCCCGGATAGACCGGACTGGTGCCCTTGGGCAGGAGCTGCTTCCAGGCCACGTCCGCGGGCAGCCGGTACACGTAGCCGTTGTAGGAGGCCAGCAGCGGCCTGCTCTGGTCCTCGGAGGCCGCGACGGACGCCGCCTCGCTCACACCGGGAAGAGCGGCGCCCGCGGAGCCGTCCGTGTTGACGTACTGGATCTGCTGCACACCGCCCATGACGCCGCCCAGGACCACCAGCCTGCTGGAACCCGCCCAGGACACGGAGGTCACCTTCTCGTCGGGCGGTGTCAGCGTGCGCAGGCCGGTCACCGCGAACTGCGGGTCGTCCAGGGTGCCGCCGCGCGCTATCCGGCCCAGCTCAAGGGTCGAGGAGTCGCCCTGCTTGACCACGAGCGCGATCAGTACCCCGTCGGAGGCGACCCGCAGCGACTCGATCCGGCCGGTCAGCCCGGGAACGGCGACCTCGCTCGGCTGCCCGGTGCCGCCGCGCAGCATCAGCAGTTGCCGCGCCGCGGGGTTCCGGTCGGCCACCCACAGATCGCCGAAGCCGTCCCAGCTCGGGGCGCTCAGTCCGTCGTTCTTGGTGTCCTGGGCATGGCTGGTCAGCACGGGCGCGCCGAACGACCCTCCGTCCACCAGCGATCCCACCACCAGTGACTTACCGTTGGCCCTGACCGCGGCCGCCTCCCGTTCGTCCTGCCGTACGGCGACGGCGTCCAGGTCGGCCTTGCCCGTGCCGAAGGGCCCGGGCACCGGATACGCCTTGGTGTCCTCCCCTGTCACCGAGACAAGCTGGTGCTGGGCGTCGGAGGTGATGTAGTACTCCCTGGCCGGCGTCCCGGACGTCTTCGGCGGACCGTACTGCTGCGCCTGGGCCGCGGTCATGACGCAGGCCGTGGACCCGTCGGCGTGGTCCACCTCGGCCGAGGCCAGCTTCGGAGACGCCTCCTCGTGGACGGTGGCGAACAACTGCGCCGCGAACCGTACGCACTGCTGCCCGCCCAGACCGTCGGCGGCGTGGTCGAGCCGCACCTTGAGGTGCTGGGAGTCGTCCAGCGTGACGCCGTGGTCGTCCCCCTTGTCGTACAGCCGCGCCTGCCGCGGCACCGCTGTCGACACCACCGGGTCCAGCCACTCGGTGGGACCGGCGAGCAGCGCGGAGACCGTGGGCACCAGCGGGTCGCTGTCGTTGCGCAGGTACACCGGATCGGCCACCAGCGGCTCCGCCGTACCGCCGGCGCGCTGCGCGTCGGTGCCGACGTCGGCGAAGTAGTACATGTCCACCGAGTGGTACAGCCGCTGGAAGTTCGACAGCGACATCACCAGGCCGTCCGCCAGCTCGTCGATGCGCCACTCGTTCTTCACCCGGCTGAGGTGGAACGAGGTCTCGAACGAGCCCTGGGCCGGCCGGTAGGCGTGCTGGACGTCGACGACGGCCGCCTCCTGCCCCGACAGGTTCACCCGCACCCAGCCGTCCTTGCGGCTGATCCCGGTGTCCTCCTTGGTGTCGGGCTCACCTCCCGCGTACACGGTGATCTTGGCGTACGGGTTCCAGCTCGCGGCGGCCTCGGCCGTCAGGTACTTCTTGGCGGTCGCGAAGTCGGTCTCGTCGCCGGTGGTGGCCTCCAGGAAGCCGTTGACGATGTCGGGCGCGCTCTCACCGGCGTGCGGCGGCAGGCCGAACACCCGTGTCTGCGACGGTCCGCTGTCCTGCCGCTGCCCGTCGCCCACCTTGCGCACCTCGCCGCTGCTGGGCATCGAGGCACAGCCGGCCAGCAGCACCGCGCAGACCGGCAGCCAGCCATGGCGCAGCGACCGCCGACCCCCCAAAGCACGCATCAGACGTCGTCCTCCCGAGCGGTTTCCCTGCGCTCCACCACGCGCGCGCCGCTGCCGGGCATCGCCGCGGGGTCGGCGGCCGGCGGCCACGGCGGCACGCTCGGCTTCGGCGGTATGGGCGGTATGGCGGGTATCCGTGGCGCGGGAGTCCGCCCGGCCACCGGGCGGACTCCGCCCGTACCGGTGCCGGCGAACCCACCGGCGCCGGGCACACCGTTCATGCCGTTCGCGCCATTCGCGCCGGGCGCACCGTCACCCGCGGCAGAGCCGCCGGGGTCGGCCGGGCCGCGCGCGGCGGGAACGCCTGCGTACCCCGGGCCGCCCGTACCCGGGCCGCCGCCCGCCATGCCGCGCACCGGTCCGGCCGCCGCGCCGCCGACGGCGCCGTTCCCCGACACGGCACGCGGGACGGGCAGACCCGGCGGCCCCGAGGCCCTGGCCGGCAGGCCGGAGGTGTTCAGTCCGCGGTTGCGCCGCGAATCGTCCGGCTCCAGCGGTATCGGCGAACCGCGCAGGCTGTCGCCGGCCGTGCGCGGCAACGTCATCCTGAACTGCGAGCCGCCGCCCGGCTCACCCCACGCCTGCAGCCAGCCGCCGTGAAGTCGCGCGTCCTCCACCGCGATGGACAGCCCGAGGCCCGTGCCGCCGGTGGTGCGTGCCCGCGCCGGGTCGGCCCGCCAGAAGCGGTTGAACACCCGGGTGGCCTCGCCGGGCTTCAGCCCGACCCCGTAGTCCCGCACCGCGACCGCGACCGCGCCGTCGGCCGTCGCCAGCCGCACCACCACGTCCCGGCCCTCGCCGTGCTCGATCGCGTTGACCACCAGGTTGCGCAGGATGCGCTCGACCCGGCGCGGATCGGCCTCGGCTATCACCGGCTGCGCGTCCCCGCGCACCGTGACATGGCTGCCCTTGCGCTCGGCCAGTGGTTCCGCGGCCTCCACCACGCGGCGCACCACCTCGCGCAGGTCTATCGGCTCGGCCGACAGCTCCGCGGCGCCCGCGTCGAAGCGGCTGATCTCCAGCAGGTCCGACAGCAGCGACTCGAAGCGGTCGAGCTGGTTCTGCAGCAGTTCCGCCGACCTGGCGGTCACCGGGTCGAAGTCGGTCCGGGCGTCGTGCAGCACGTCCGCGGCCATTCGTACGGTCGTCAGCGGGGTCCGCAGTTCGTGCGACACGTCGGAGACGAACCGGCGCTGCATCCGCGACAGGTCCTCCAGCTGCTGGATCTTGACCTGCAGGTTCTGCGCCATCTTGTTGAAGGACTCACCGAGCCGCGCGATGTCGTCCTCGCCGGTGACCTGCATCCGCTCCTGCAGCCTGCCGGCCGCCAGCCGCTCGGCGATGCCCGCGGCCATCCGGACCGGCGTGACCACCTGCCGCGTCACCAGCCAGGCGATGGCGCCGAGCAGCACCACGACGAATATCCCCGCGGTCGCCAGCGTGCCCTTGACCAGGCCGAGCGTCTTCTCCTCCTGGTCGAAGGGGAAGAGGTAGTAGAGCTGGTAGGTACCGCCGTTGATGTCGGTCATGCGCTTGCCGATCGCCAGGCCCCGCTGCGTCCCGGTGTCGGTCTTGATGACCGTGTATTCCTCGAGCGCGCCGGTGTGCGTCTCGACCGCGTCGCTGAGGCTCTTGGGGATGCTCGGCACCGGGAGCACGCCGCCCGAGCCGCGCGGCCCGTGCAGGTAGGCGCCGCCCTCGCCGAACGACTTCCCGGAGTCGGCCGCCGGGCTGAGGGTGACGATGTAGTAGACGCCCTTGCCGCCGCTGGAGAACTGGTCGACCAGGTTGGTCACCCAGTTCCCGGAGTCCACTCCCGTGTTCGGAGTGCCGGACCCGGCTGTGTCCTGCGTCTGGGTGCCCCGTTCGGCCATCGACTTGGCGAGCGCGAAACCACTGGTCGCCTGGTTCTCCGCGGCCTTCTCCTTGGCGTCCAGCAGGCCGTTCTTGACCTGGCCGATGACGACGAAGCCCAGCAGCAGCACCACCCCGACCGACATCAGGAGCGTGAACGCCACCACCCGCAACTGGATGTTGCGCCGCCACAGCCTCGTCGCGGGCTGCACGGGACGCCGTGCCCAGCGCAGGAAGGAGCGGATCACCGGCAGCAGGCCCCGCATGGGGCCTGCCAGCCGGCTCTCCAGCCGCTCACGCTCGTAGGACGCGCGCATGTCAGCCCGGGCCCGCCTTGTAGCCGACCCCGCGAACCGTCACGACGATCTCCGGACGCTCGGGATCCTGCTCCACCTTCGACCGCAGCCGCTGCACATGCACGTTCACCAGCCGGGTGTCCGCCGCGTGCCGGTAGCCCCACACCTGCTCCAGGAGGACCTCACGGGTGAACACCTGCCACGGCTTTCGGGCCAGCGCCACCAGCAGGTCGAACTCGAGCGGGGTCAGCGCGATGGGCTGTCCGTCCCGCTTCACGGAGTGCCCGGCCACGTCGATCACCAGGTCGCCTATGGTGAGCTGCTCGGGCGTCGGCTCCTCGGCCCGCCGCAGCCGCGCCCGCACCCGGGCCACCAGCTCCTTCGGCTTGAACGGCTTGATCACGTAGTCGTCGGCGCCCGACTCCAGGCCGACCACCACGTCCACGGTGTCGCTCTTTGCGGTGAGCATGACGATCGGCACGCCCGACTCCGCCCGGATCTGCCGGCACACGTCGATGCCGTCCCGCCCGGGCAGCATGAGGTCGAGGAGGACCAGATCCGGCTTGGTCTCCCGGAAGGCCGCCAGCGCCTTGTCGCCGTCCGCGCAGAACGACGGCTCGAAACCCTCTCCGCGCAGCACGATGCCAAGCATCTCCGACAGCGCGGTGTCGTCGTCGACGACCAGGACACGTCCCTTCATACCGACCATCATCCCATTTGCATATCGGTTCCCGTGACCATGGGTGACCGAGGTCACGGAAAGGGCCATTGTCCATGAATGTCCATGGACGTCCAGCGGAATCCGTCGCCCCGATGTCAGCCGTGGATCTCACTCCGCCGCCGGCCGCGACCCTGGATCATGCCGCCAGTATGGCCCGCCCCGGGCACCCGCGGCACCTTCGAGCCCCGACGCCTGTGGACAACTCGTCCGGGACGCCACCGTTCGGTGTCGCGGCGGTCCGGATCCGCCGCGGCACCGAACGGTGTGACCTGCCGCTACGTCCTGTAACGGCACTCGGTCACTGCTGCGAGCACATTTCGGCCAGCCGCTCCCCGGTCACCGGCGAGACGACGCCCTTCTCCGTGACGATCGCCGTGATCAGCTCCGGCGGCGTGACGTCGAACGCCGGGTTGTACGCCTGCGTCCCCAGCGGCGACGGCGCCAGGTCCGTCACCTCACTGCCCGCACGCTGCTCCACCTCGATCGACGCGCCGTCGGGCGTGCGCAGGTCCACCGACGTCGTCGGCGCCACCACGACGAAGGGCACGTGGTGGTACTTGGCCAGCACCGCCAGCGGATAGCTCCCCACCTTGTTCGCCGTCGAGCCGTCCGCCGCGATCCGGTCCGCCCCCACCAGGACCGCGTCCACCTCGCCCGCGGTGAACAGCGACCCCGCCGCGCAGTCCGCCAGCAACGTGTACGGCATCTCGGCGCGCGCCGCCTCGTACGCCGTCAAACGCGCCCCCTGCAACAGCGGCCGTGTCTCGTCGACCCACAGCCGGCGCAGTTCCCCGGCCTTGTGCGCTGCCATCACCACCCCCAGCGCGGTCCCCTCGCCGCCGGACACGAGCGCGCCCGTGTTGCAGTGCGTCAGGAGCCGGTACCCGCCGCCCGGTACGAGTTCCGCCAGCAGCCGCTCCCCGTGCGCGGCCATCGCCGTGCTCGCCGCCGCGTCCTCCGCGTGCAGCGCCCGGGCCTCCGCCAGCACGGCCTCGGCCCGCCGGCCGTCCTGCGCCCCCTCGAAGGCCGCCACAGCCCGGCGCACCCCGTACTCCAGGTTCACCGCCGTGGGCCGCGCCCGGGCCAGGAGTTCGGCGGCCTCGTGGATGTCGTATCCGCGGGCCGCCGCGAGCGCGATCCCGTAGGCGCCGGCAAGCCCCAGCAGCGGAGCCCCCCGTACCGCAAGGTCGCGGATCGCCCCGACAAGAGCCTGCACATCCGTACACATCAACTCGACCTCCTCCTGCGGAAGCCGGGTCTGGTCAAGAAGCACGAGTACCGGACCTTCCGGCGGCTCCTCCCACCGCAACGCGGGAATCACACCGGACTCAGGTCGCGCGAACTGATCACCCATTCCCTCAGTCTGCCCTCCCGGACCGCCTCAAAGGCAGCCCATGGCACGATGGCGGCTTGGTCCTACGCACGCACACCCGAAGGGGCGGCCACCGATGACGAACACTCCGGGCTGGGCAACGCCCGGATCCTCCGGCTCCTCCGAGCCGGACGCCGGCGACAGCTCCGCCCCCTCCTCCACCCCCGATCCCGGTCCCCCGTCCGACCCGTCCGAGAACCGCC
Source organism: Streptomyces sp. HPF1205 (assembly GCF_020400825.1). Classification (GTDB taxonomy): domain Bacteria; phylum Actinomycetota; class Actinomycetes; order Streptomycetales; family Streptomycetaceae; genus Actinacidiphila. The sequence continues at coordinate 1,340 of NZ_JAINVH010000001.1, read as the reverse complement.
CGCCCGCCTCGGATACGGGACGGGGTACGGATCCGGGTGCGACGCCGCCGAAGCCGGAGGCCGAGCAGGCGACGCGGGAGGACGCGCCGCAATCCGCCGCCGAGGGCCCTGGGAGCCCGCAGAGCGGCTGGTCGCGGCAGCAACCGCCGCCGGTCGCGGGGTGGGCCCGGTGGACGCCTCCCTCGGCGCCGCCCGCCCACGGCGGCCCGAGGTGGGGAAGCCAGACGCCTGGCGGCGGCTGGCAGGCACCCGGCGCGTGGAGCAGACCGGCCGCGCCCAAACCGGGCGTCATTCCGCTGCGACCGCTCGGCGCGGGCGAGATACTGGACGGCGCCATCGCCACGCTTCGGCTGCACTGGCGGGCCGTCATAGGGGTCACTTTCGCCATCGCACTGGTCACGCAAGCCGTCGCAGTCGTCGTCCAGGGTCTGTGGAACGACGACGACCGCCTGCGCAGGCTCCAGGACAACCCTGATCCGAGCGTGGGCGACATCGTGCACGCGCTCGGCGGCACCATGGGCTGGATGGGCCTGGCCTTCATCACAGTCATGATCGGATGGTGCACGGCGACCGCGTTCCTGACCCTGGTCATCAGCCGCGCGGTGCTGGGCCGTCCCGTCGCCGCGGCCGAGGTGCGGGGTGATGCCACACCTCGTGTGGGGCAGCTCTTCGGCCTGGCCTTGCTCCTTCCCTTCATCGGCGCCGCGGTGCTGGCCGTCTCCGTGCTGCCAGGGGCACTCGTGTCCCTCGCGGGTGCGGCCGACGGGGGCGCCGCCCTCGCCTCGCTGGGCCTCCTGGGGGGCTTCGTCGTCCTCGTCTGGCTGCTGGTGCAGTGGAGTCTGGCGGCGCCCGCCCTGATGCTGGAGAAGCAGGGGATCGCGGCGGCCATGAAACGGTCGGCCAAACTGGTACGGGGCGACTGGTGGCGCGTGCTCGGCGTCCAACTCCTGGGCCTTCTGCTGTCCTACCTCGTCACGGCCTTCGTCAGTCTGCCCTTTACTCTTCTCTCGCTGTGGCTGACCGGTGACGGTGGTTTCAGCGGTTTCCTGTCCGGCGATTCCTCGCCGAGCTGGTCCTTTCTCATCCTCTCGGGCGTCGGCGCCGTCATCGCCTCGACCCTCACGCTCCCGATCAGCGCCGGCGTGACCGGCCTTCTGTACATGGACCAGCGCATTCGCCGGGAATCCCTGGACCTCCAGCTCATCCAGGCCGCGAAGGACAGCTGAGCCGCGGAGCGGCGGGGCTACGGGGATGCACAACCGGTCCCCGGGCCTCGCCGAAGGAGCGCAGCAAAGGGGCTGGGGTCCCCGAAGAAAACGGGCTGCCCCAGCCGCAAAAAA